>NZ_CP149932.1:795000-1995000 GCF_037949795.1 Thioclava sp. GXIMD2076 | reverse complement strand
GACCGATCTCTACAAGGCCATGGGCGAGGCCAATATGATCTCTCTCACATGGCGGCTCTTCGGTAATGCCGATGTCCATGAATATGAGGATCGCTTCCTTCTGGACCAGTTCACCACCTGCGCCCCCGAGGTCGTGCGCAAGCCGCATCAGGCCTGGGGGTTCAAGACGCTATTCCGCAATATGGATATCTACAAGAAGATGGGGGTGCACCGCCCCAAAGGTCTGGTGCCCGATCTCTGGGATCAGGTGAAATGGCTCAACGGCTCGGGCCAGCCCATGCCGCGCGAGATGTTCCGCAATGGCTGGCGCTCGACGCTCGAGACCTATGGCTATGACTGGGTGCAGCTCAACCACTATGCCGTGCGCTCGGCGGAAAGCTTTCTGGTCAAACGCGACCGCGGGCGGGTGAACCATGTGGACCGCGATCAGGGGCTCAATTACTGGTTCCGGATGAACCACAATCTCGAGACCGAGACCTCGATCCAGCGGATGATCCCTGCGCTACAGGCCGAATATGACCGGCTGATGGCCGACCCCGAGATCCGCGCGGCCCATGAGGCGGCGGTGAGCGCCCACCGCGCCAAGATCGCCGAACTGCGTGCCACCGAGAATTACGAGAATTTCTACGGCGATCTGACAAGTGCGAAATACGAGCGCCTCTCGCGCATGCTCCAGCATTTCGGCTCGGCTGTGTTCAATGCCGGTCCAGACTGCCTGCCCGAGGACATGCATCTGCGCGAAGTGGCGCCCGATTTCTTTTTTACGGTCGAACATGCGGGCGAGGCAGAGCATTGAGGGGCGCGTTGCGCCTCTGGCTGGCGGCGGATGCCTCCGGCAGGGATATTTATAGACGCTGGAAATGCGCTCCCTTACCCGGCAGGACGGGCGCCGATGGCTGATCCCTGCATCCTCGGCATCAGCTGCATGAAGAACGAAGGCGCCTTTCTGCTGGAATGGATCGCCCATCACCGTGCCATCGGCATGAGCGACTTCCTGATCTATTCCAATGATTGCGAGGACGGGACGGATCTCATGCTCGACCGGCTCGCCGCGATGGGCGGGCTGCATCACGAGTGTAACCCCGGCCCCTGGAAGCGCGGCCCGCAATGGGAAGCACTCTTGCGTGCCGACAAGCATCCCGCACAGGCTCGTGCCGACTGGACGCTTGTGTTCGATGTGGATGAGTTCGTGAATATCCATATCGGGACGGGCCAGTTCGGAGATCTGATCACCGCCCTGCCCGAGGCCGATGCGATTGCGCTGACATGGCGTTTTTTCGGTAATGACGGGGTGGTGGAGTTTGCAGACCTACCTGTGACCGAGCAGTTCCGGCGTGCCGCCCCCACGCAAATGCTCTGGCCGTGGCGGGCCTCGATCTTCAAGACACTGCTGCGCAATCGCGGACAGTATCGCAAGCTGGGCGTGCACCGCCCGCGCGGACTAAAGGACAGGGCAACCCCGCGCTGGCATGACGGATCGGGCAATGTCCTGCCCCCGCTCTATCATAAGAACCGCCTTTTCACCCCGCCCGACAGAGAGTGCCGGAGGCTGGTTCAGCTCAACCATTACGCGCTGGGCTCGATGGAGAATTATGTGGTCAAATGCGATCGCGGGCGGGCCAATCGTGATGTGGGCGGCTTCGATCTCTCCTACTGGGTCGAGCGGAATTTCTGCAGCGAAACCGATGTGAGCATTGAGCGCACCCGCCTCCGGCGCGAGGAGATCCGGCAGGAACTGCTGGGCGACCCCGTGCTGGGTCCGCTGCATGCGCAGGCGGTCGCGTGGCGGCGGGCGCGGATCGATGCGCTCCTTCTGGAGGAGGCGCCACGCGCGATGTTCGGACGTCTGCTGCTGACACCGCCCACACGCCCCTTGTCCGAATCCGATGCACGGCGCATGCTGAGGCTGGGACAATTGGCGCATCGGACGCAACCTGATGACGAATTGTGAACAATCGCGCCATCCTCACGAGATTGTTGACGTAAAACTTTGCAGCCATTGCATTTTCTTTCGTTCACCTTGTTTTCGTCACTTTCGGATAGTGAAAGGTTAACGGAAGATAGGGGATAGTCGGGGTCGAGGATGAGCGATGACCCGTGGCTGTCATGCGGGCCGGTTTGAGGATCGAGGGGTGGAACAGATGCAGGATATGAGCGTGACGGACTGGCAAAGCCGCATGGCCGCGCTTGGCGAGGAGTTCGGCCATTACGAAGAGCTTGGCCGTGCCCATGCCGCGCTCTTCAGTCAGGATGCGCCGGTCCTTCTGGTCACTTTCGAGCTACGTAACCCGCTCATCGATTCCGATGAGGAAGGTCTGCCGCTGGGATACCGGATCGCGCAGGAAGGCGGCTGGTCAAGCCTGACGCTGATTGCCGAGGATGCGACATGGTTCCGCTCGCCCGAGGTTTATGCCTATTTCGACCGTCTGGTGGATGACGGTTTCTTCGAGGATTTTGACCGCGTCGTTTTCTATGGTGCGGGATCATGCGGCTATGCTGCCTGTGCCTTCTCGGTGGCCGCCCCGGGAGCCACGGTGCTGGCCATCCAGCCGCAGGCGACGCTGGAGCCGCTGCTGGCAGGATGGGACGACCGTTTCCCAGAAATGCGTCAGGTCAGTTTCGATGACCGTTACGGCTTTGCCCCCGATATGATGGAGGGCGCCGAGCAGGGCTATATCATCTATGATCCGCTCGAGCGGCTCGACGCGATGCATGCGGCCCTGTTCTACCGCCCCAATATCAAGCTGATGCCCTGCATTCTGGCGGGTGGACGAATCGCCTCGCTGATCGCGCGTTGCGGCCAACTGGAACTGATGATCGCGCGGGCCTGCGAGGGCAAACTAACGCCGCGCGTGCTGCGCCATATATATCGCGACTGCCGCAAGAACATCTCCTATACCCGCAATCTTCTGCGTGCGGTCGATGCGATGGACCGCCCCTATATGGAGGCACTGGTCTGCCATCATGCGGCCGTGCGGCTGAAAGCACCACGGCTGCGCAAACGCTACAACAAACTTGTGGGCGAGCTGGCCAAGAAAGGTATCATTCTCGAACAGGCCTGAAGGGCTGCCCCGACGCCCCGTAATGCAAAAGGCGACCCGAACCATATGGTTCGGGTCGCCTTTCAACTTTTTACCATTCAACGTGTTACAAACTCTTGGCCTGTCGCCGGTGGCCCGGAAGAGACATACGAACGGCATGCCTCAGGCAAATGGGACCAACGGGAGCAGCTTCTACACTCAGGCGTAGAGACGGTCGCGATAGACATGGGCGACGATCTCGTCGCGCGCGATGCCCTTCATCGCCAATTGCGCATCGGACATGGCGTTCAGGCGAACGATTTCCGACTGGCGCGATTTCGCTTCGGTTGCCAGAACCAGAGCGCGGCCCGCTTTCTGGAACATGCGGGCGATCACGGAGCCCAAAGAAGACTTATGGGCAGTATTTACAAAACTTGCCATTTGGAAAACTCCTGTTTCGTGCTTTCAGGACTTTTCCTCCCTGCCTACCCAGATAGGGAAGATGTCCTGCCACGACTACGCCCATTTATTGCAGCCCCGCCATGCAAGCGGCGCAACCGTTCCCGCCACAGGAAGGCGGTCTTTTTCCCACAGCCGCGCCGCTCTTCGCGCTGGATTTGCGCGCGCGCTCGGGGTAAGCGGAACCCATGACCCAGATCACCATTCCCCGCCCCGATGACTGGCACCTGCATCTGCGTGATGGCGCGATGCTGAAGGCCATCGCCCCCGAAAGCGCCCGCCATTTCGGCCGCGCGATCATCATGCCCAATCTGGTGCCGCCGGTTGTGACCGGCGCTCAGGCTTCCGCCTATCGTGACCGTATCCTCAAGGCGCTGCCCGAAGGGGCGAGCTTCGAGCCGCTGATGGTGCTGTATCTGACCGAGGAGACCGACCCCGAGGATGTGGCGGCAGCCCATGCCTCGGGTCTCGTGAAAGCCGTGAAACTTTACCCCGCAGGCGCCACGACCAATTCGGCCTCGGGCGTGAAGGATTTCGACAAGGTCCGCCCCGTGCTCGAGAAGATGGCCGAGATCGGCCTGCCGCTCTGCGTGCATGGCGAGGTGACCTCGCCCGAGATCGATATCTTCGACCGCGAGGCAGTCTTCATCGACCGGATCCTCGATCCGGTTCTGCGCTCGGTCAAGGGGCTGCGCGTGGTGATGGAACATGTCACCACCAAGGACGGTGTGGACTATGTGAAATCGCAGGGCGACGATATGGGCGCCACGATCACCACGCACCATCTGATCATCAACCGCAACCACATCCTCGTGGGCGGGATCAAGCCGCATTATTACTGCCTGCCGGTGGCCAAACGCGAAGTGCATCGTCTGGCGCTGGTCGAGGCGGCAACCTCTGGTAATCCGCATTTCTTCCTCGGCACCGACTCGGCTCCGCATACCGATCATGCCAAGGAAAACCCCTGTGGCTGCGCGGGCTGTTTCACCGCAACCAACACGATGGCGCTTCTGGCGCATGTGTTCGAGGCCGAGGGCAAGCTGGATAACCTTGCGAAATTCGCAAGCGAGAATGGCCCGGCCTTCTACCGCCTGCCGGTGAACACGGCCACGCTTACGCTGAGCAAGACCGCTGAAGCCGCCCAGTGGCCCGCCAAGATCGCGGTGGAGGACAGCCCCGTGACCGTCTTCGATCCGGGCTTCCCCTGCTTCTGGCACGTCCAGGACTGATATTCCCCGCGCCGGTCCGCCGGCGCGGTTTTCCACAAGAAGGTTTCCCTCATGATCCCCGCAAGCTTCCCCCCGAAAGAAGAGATCGCCCGCCTGACCGCGCGTATGCTGCTGGAAATCAAGGCCGTGCATTTCAATGCCCGCGAGCCCTTCACGCTGGCCTCGGGCCTGCCGTCGCCCACCTATATCGACTGCCGCAAGCTGATCAGCTTCCCGCGCATCCGCTCGACGCTCATGGATTTCATGGCCGTGACTGTGATGCGCGAGGCAGGTTTTGAGGCGTTCGACAACGTGGCCGGTGGCGAGACCGCGGGTATTCCCTTTGCCGCGATGGTGGCCGAGCGTCTCGCCCTGCCGATGACCTATGTGCGCAAGAAGCCCAAGGGCTATGGCCGCAATGCCCGTATCGAGGGTGCAATGTCCGAAGGCGAGCGCGTGCTGCTGGTCGAGGACCTGACCACCGATGGCGGCTCGAAACTGTCCTTCGTCGATGCGATCCGCGAGACCGGTGCGACCTGTGCCCATACCACTGTGATCTTCTATTACGGCATTTTTGACGAGACGATCCCGAACCTGCGCGAGCATGGTGTGGAGCTGTCGTATCTGTGCACATGGTGGGATGTTCTGGCCGAGGCGCGCGCCCAGGGCGCGTTTGATGCCGAGACGCTCGACGAGGTCGAAGCCTTCCTCAAAGCGCCCCGTGCGTGGCAAGACGCCAATAAAAAAGACTGACCCCGGTCAGCTGTCTCGCCTGACGCGAGATTCCTGTGGATAAGGCTGTGGGCGGGCCTGTGCGCAAAATGTGCACAGGCCCGCCCTTTCGCATTTTCTTTCGCGCCCTCACGCCGGATATGGTAGAACGGGATCAAACCACCACAATACCCGCCCCTTGCGGAGCCTGTTCGCGGCTGAAGTGCCGTGGGTTTTCCACATTGAGTTTTGCGGGAAGGATAAGGTAAGAGACCCGCTCACGGGTATCGAGGCATGAGATGAACGAGATCAGCGCAGTTCGAAACGATCATATCGACCAGCACGGGGCTCAGGAGGCCGATCCGGTTCCGCATAATATCGAAGCGGAACAGCAGCTTCTGGGCGCGATCCTGACCAATAACGATATCTATGACCGCATCGCCCAAGTGGTGAAGGCCGATCATTTCTACGAGCCCGTCCACCGCCGCATCTACGAGACCGCCGTGGCCCGCATCCAGAAGAACGCGCTGGCCTCGCCGGTGACGCTGAAGGGCTATCTGGAGGATGACAGCGGCCTGAAGGAGCTTGGCGGGCCAGCCTATCTGGCGCGTCTCGCGGGCGCAGCCATCTCGGCCTATGCAGCCCGCGATTACGCGCAGATGATCCATGATCTGGCGCTCCGGCGTGAACTGATCAATGTCGGGCGCGAGCTGTCGGCCAATGCCTCCAAGCTCGATGTCGGCCAAGAGGCCGAACAGCTGATCGTTCAGACCGAAGGTGCGCTCTACAAGCTGGCCGAGTCGGGCACTGCCGAGAAGGGCTTCGTCTCCTTCCTCAAGGCCGTGACGGAGGCCGTGCAATCGGCCAATGCCGCCTATCAGCGCGAGGGGGGGCTGGCCGGTATCTCGACCGGCCTGCGCGATCTCGACAAGAAGCTGGGGGGGCTGCATTCCTCGGACCTCATCATTCTTGCCGGTCGTCCCTCGATGGGGAAAACCTCGCTGGCCACCAATATCGCCTTCAACATCGCCAAAGCCTATAAGCGCGGCCAGAAACCCGATGGCAGCGAAGGCGCGATCGAGGGCGGTTGTGTGGGCTTCTTCAGCCTCGAGATGTCGGCCGAGCAGCTGGCCGCGCGTATCCTGTCCGAAGCCGCCGAGGTGCCCTCCGAACAGATCCGCCGTGGCGATATGTCCGAGCACGAATTCCGCCGCTTCGTCGAGGCCGCGAAATCGCTCGAGACCTGCCCGCTCTATATCGACGACACGCCCGCTTTGCCGATCGCGCAGGTGGCCGCCCGCTGCCGTCGCCTGAAACGGACGCATGGGCTCGATGTGGTGATTGTCGACTACCTGCAGCTTCTGCGCGGCTCGGGGCGTGGCGATAACCGCGTGCAGGAGATCGGCGAGATCTCGATGGGCCTGAAGGCAATCGCCAAGGAGCTCAACATCCCCGTCATCGCGCTCTCGCAGCTGAGCCGGACAGTGGAAAGCCGCGAGGACAAACGTCCGCAGCTTTCGGACCTGCGGGAATCGGGCTCGATCGAACAGGATGCCGATGTGGTGATGTTCGTCTATCGTGACGAATATTACAAAGAGCGCGAGAAACCGGGCGATCACGAGCTGGAAAAGATGGCCGCGTGGCAGCAGGTGATGGAGCAGGTCCATGGCAAGGCCGAGATCATCTTGGGCAAGCAGCGTCACGGGCCGATCGGCTCGGTCGAGGTGGCCTTCGAGGGTCGCTTCACCCGCTTCTCCGATCTGGCCAAGGCATGGCAGGGCGACGGCTCGGACGGGTTCTGATTCGTCCTGCACCGGACAGACAGTCCCCTAGCCGCAAATAAGCGCGCGGGATATTCTTCTCCCGCGCGCCCGAATCCCGCCGATCGCGCGTCGTGAAACCACAGGTCTTGCGCATATTCTTCGGCAAATCCGCGCCGCTGCGGTTAGTTCTTGACGAGGCACGCAGAAAGGCGAAGACATTCGCCCATGGCAAGCTCTACTCTTCATATCGACCTCGACGCCATCGCCTCCAACTGGAAGGCCCTGGACGCCAAATCGGGCCCCGCGACGCAGACCGCCGCGGTGGTAAAAGCCGATTCCTACGGATTGGGGGCGGACCGTGTGGCCCGCACCTTGCTGCGCCAAGGCGCAAAAACCTTCTTCGTGGCCTTGGCCGAGGAAGGCGCGAAACTGCGCCAGGCGATTGGCGATGGACCGGAAATCTTCATCCTGTCCGGTCATATGGCAGGCGATCGCGACATGCTGGTCGATCTCGACCTCACGCCGGTGCTGAATTCCGCCGAGCAGGTGAAACGCCATATGGAAGTGTCTCCGGCCACCCCCTTCGGCGTGCAGCTTGACACCGGCATGAATCGCCTCGGGCTCGAGGATGCTGACTGGCGCGCCCTTGCGCCGATGCTGCTGGAGAAATCGCCCAAACTGGTCATGAGCCACCTCTCCTGCTCGGACGAGGTCCATATGGGGATGAACGAGCGCCAGCTGGCCGAGTTTACCCGCATGACCGACGGCACCGGCCTGCGCCGTTCGCTCTCGGCGACCGGCGGCCTGATCTACGGTAAAGAGTATCATTTCGATCTCGTGCGTCCCGGTATCGGCCTCTATGGCGGCATGCCCTTCGCGGAGGCCAGACCTGTGGTCACCCTCTCCCTTCCCGTCATCCAGACGCGGATGGTGGAGGTGGGCGAAACGGTGGGCTATGGCAATACTTGGGAGGCCAAACGCCGCAGCCATGTGGCCACGATCTCGGCAGGCTATGCCGACGGGATCAGCCGCCGCCTGTCGAACAACGCACAGCTCTGGGCGGGCGACACACCCTGCCCGCTGATCGGCCGTGTCTCGATGGACCTGATCACCGTGGATATCACCGATCTCGACGGCACGCCCGAGGAGCTGGATCTGCTGAACACCCATCAGGGTGTCGATGCGGTGGCCGATCTGATCGGCACTATCGGCTACGAGGTCCTGACCTCGCTGGGCGCCCGCTACGAGCGCCGCTATAGCGAAACGCTGGCCTGAGCCACAACCGGCAGGCGCAAGACCTCGTTCTTGCGCCTATGACGGCCCCGCATAGGCTGCGGCCCCTTGCATTCACATATCTTTTACCGCAAGCTTCCCTTGGGTGAAGAGCCGCGTCTTGCATGCGGCAACGGGTTTTCAGGGGTGTGTGATGGCAGCAACTTCTCGCAAGGCGGCGATGGCTGATGCACAGCCTGACACGGTGTCCGACATGGCGGGGGCCGCCCATCTGCGCAGCCTTGCCAAACGGCGCGGCGATCTTGCGGATATGGTCAATGCCACCGTCTCGGGGCTGGTTCTGGTGCTGGCGGTCTGTGCAGCGGGACAGTTTCTGGCCTCCGCCACGGGGCTGATGCCATGGCTGAACATTGCAGCCTCGTTCGATGGCGGCGCGGTCACTGATCTGGGTCCGTGGCTTCAGGGAGGTTTTGCCGCGATCGCTCTGGTGCTGGCGCTTTACCTGCCCGCCCATTCGCGCGTCAGCCGCCTCGAGCGCAGTCACCGCAACTTCCATATCTCGATGCAGGACGTGGCCCATGCCTATCGGATTGCCCATGAGGCGGATCGTGCGGGGGTCTTCGCGCTCTCGGGCGAATTTGACGCTATGCGTGAGCGGATTGCATGGCTGCGCAGCCATCCCGATCTGCCTGCCCTCGAGCCGGAGCTTTTGGAACTTGCCGCCCAGATGAGCCTGCAATCGCGCGACCTCTCGCGGATTTACAGCGATGCGCGGGTGAACCGTGCGCGCGACACTCTCAGGGCACGCCAGCAGGAGACCGACCGGCTGGATGCCCAGATCAAGCTGGCGCGCAAGACCTGCGACGAGATCGGCCACTGGCTGACCGATGTCGAGGCCGAGGAGCGGCGCGTGACCCGCGAGTTCCAGCTCCTCGAGCGGGATCTGGTCGCGGTTCTGGCGGCGCTTGGCTACGAGCTGGAAGAGCCGCAGGCACCTGTCACCCCCAAACGCCCGACGAGCAAGGCCGCGAAGGGCTCGAATGTCGTGGCGCTACCCGGGCCGAATGATCCTCCGGCCCGGTAAGCCCTGTTACATGCCCATCCCGAGATAATCGGCCGAGACATAGCCCGACACGCCCGGATTGTCGGCCAGCGACACACGGCACCAGAGCTGGCCGCTCTCGGTCACGCATTTCTGCTTGGTCAGGCGCGTGCCATCGGGCAGCCCCATGATGATGTTGAACCCGAGCCCCGGCCCGGCCCGCAGCTTCAGCAGATCATCGGGACCGGCCCCTTTGACGACGGCATGGTTGCTGCCCATCGCGCTACAGCTGGCGATAGAACTCAGCGCCAGGGCGGAAAGAAGAAGACGGATGCGCATCGGAAAGCCTCTCGTGGTGAATCTCACCCCCTCTATAGGAAACCCCGCCCCGCGCGCCAATTCCCCCGCCCCGATTTTCTCGCCCCGATTTTCTGCTCGGCAATTCTTGCAAGAGCGCTCCGGCCTCTTGATGTTCGCCCTGTGTTCCGCATATTTAACGGATGGCTAAGAACATCCTCTCCTATACCTGCACCGCCTGCGGCGCCGTCCATCGCAAATGGAACGGTAAATGTGATGCCTGTGGCGAATGGAACACGCTGATCGAGGAGGCCCCTCTTTCGGCGGGGCCCAAGGGCAAGACGCTGGGCACCTCCAAGGGCCGCGTCATCGGGCTGAGCAGCCTCGCCGACGAGGAGGCCCCGCCGCCCCGCACCTGTTCGGGCATGGTCGAATTCGATCGAGTTCTGGGCGGTGGTCTGGTGCCGGGATCGGCCATTCTGGTTGGCGGCGATCCGGGGATCGGGAAATCCACCCTGCTCCTGCAAGCGGTCGCGCGCTTTGCCCAAAGCGGTTTGAAGTGCCTCTATATCTCGGGCGAGGAAGCCTCCTCGCAGGTGCGGATGCGCGCGCAGCGGCTCGGGCTGGCCGATGCGCCGGTGCAACTGGGCGCCGAGACCAACCTGCGCGACATTCTCACCACGATGGAATCCGAGGCCCCCGATCTGGTGATCATCGATTCGATCCAGACCATGTGGGCCGATAATGTCGAATCGGCGCCAGGCTCTGTGTCTCAGGTCCGCGCCGCATGTCACGAGCTTGTCAGCTTTGCCAAGAAACGCGCCTGTTCGGTGGTTCTGGTGGGCCATGTCACCAAGGAAGGCCAGATTGCGGGCCCGCGCGTGGTCGAGCATATGGTCGATACCGTGCTCTATTTCGAGGGCGAACGCGGGCACCAGTTCCGTATCCTGCGCGCCGTGAAAAACCGCTTCGGCCCCGCCGCCGAGATCGGTGTTTTCGAGATGACCGGCGGTGGGCTGGCCGAAGTCACCAACCCCTCGGCGCTCTTCCTGTCGGAACGGGGTCAGGCCGCCCCCGGATCGGCGGTTTTTGCAGGGATTGAAGGCACGCGGCCTGTGCTGACAGAGATTCAGGCGCTGGTCGCCCCTTCTACCTTGGCCAGTCCGCGCCGCACCGTGGTGGGGCTCGATAGCGGCCGTATCTCTACGATCATCGCTGTGCTGGAAAGCCGTTGCGGCATCCCCTTCACCGGCCTCGATGTATTTCTTAATGTGGCAGGCGGGATGAAGGTGACCGAACCGGCAGCCGATCTGGCTGCCGCCGCGGCACTTCTGAGTGCCCGAGAAGACACAGCCCTGCCCGCCGATATGGTGATTTTTGGCGAAATCAGCCTCTCGGCGGCGCTCCGACCGGTGGGTCAGGCGGAAAACAGGTTGAAAGAGGCGGCAAAACTTGGTTTCTCACAAGCTATTGCTCCTTCCGGCACGAAAACCGAAGGGGGCGACGGGATCGCCCTGAGGAAACTCCCCGATCTCGTGACATTTGTCGGAGACATGTTCGGCGCCGGTTGACGCGCGGGCGAGACTGAAGGACGTAAAAACGTATGGACGGGTTCACTATCGTCGACGCCATCGTGGCGGTCATCATTATCCTGTCGGCCATTCTGGCCTATAGCCGCGGCTTCGTGCGCGAGGCGCTGGCGATTGTCGGCTGGATCGCCGCCGCCGTGCTGGCCTATATCTTTGCCGATGCGGCCCGCCCGCTCGTCGCACAGATCCCCGTGCTGGACCGTTTCCTTGCAGGCAATTGCGATCTGGCCACCATCGGCGGCTTTGCGGCGGTCTTTGCACTGGCACTGATCGTGATGAGCTTCATCACGCCCCTCTTCGCCTCCGCCGTGCAGCGTTCGGCGCTTGGCGGCCTCGATCAGGGTCTGGGCTTCCTCTTCGGGGTGATCCGTGGCGTGGTGCTCGTGGCTGTGGCCTTCGTCGTCTATGACCGTGTGATGGTGCATGACCAGATGGCCGTGGTCGACGATTCGCGCTCGGCCAAGGTCTTCTCGCGTATGTCGGTCCAGATGGACGAATCGATGCCCGCAGACGCGCCCGGCTGGATCACTGCCCGTTACGAACAGCTCGTCTCGGCCTGCCCGGTCGATCCCGCACAGCCGATCGAGCAATAACAGCCCCCCCGAGGGTAAAACGTGACATCGTTGTAAAGCTTTCTGGAACGGGAGGGGTTAACACCCCTCCCGTTTCGCATTATATGGCCCTCAACCCTCCCAGATTCCGAGCCCGGAGCCAGTTTCCATGAACGATCTGCCCCAGCCCTTCCTTTCCCATCCCTTTGATGATGACAAGCTGAAGGAAGAATGCGGCGTCTTCGGCGTTGTCGGCGTAAAAGACGCAGCCAACTTCGTGGCGCTCGGCCTGCATGCGCTCCAGCACCGCGGCCAGGAAGCAGGCGGCATCGTCGCCCATGACCCCGAACACGGGTTCAACTCGGCCCACCGTTTCGGCTATGTCCGCGATAACTTTACCAAAGCCTCGCTGATGGAGACCCTGCCCGGCCCGATCGCGATCGGCCATGTGCGCTATTCCACCGCCGGCAAAAAAGGCGCCGTGATCCGCGACATCCAGCCCTTCTTCGGCGAGTTCTCGCTGGGGGGTGCGGCGGTTGCGCATAACGGCAACCTGACCAATGCCGACCAGCTCCGCCGCGAACTGATCGAGATGGGCGCGATCTTCCAGTCCTCCTCGGATTCGGAATGTATCATCCACCTGATGGCGCGCTCGATCCAGAAACGCCATGCCGACCGGATCGCCGATGCGCTGCGCCGCGTCGAAGGCGCGTTCTCGGTGGTTGCGATGACCCGCACCAAGCTGATCGGTGTCCGCGATCCACTTGGTGTGCGCCCGCTGGTTCTGGGCCGTCTGGGCGATAACGGCTTCGCCCTGTCCTCCGAGACCTGTGGCCTCGACATCATCGGTGCCGAGTTCGTGCGTGAAATCGAACCGGGCGAAATGGTCGTGATCGAGAACGGGCTAGTGAAATCCTCCCGTCCCTTCGCGCCGGCCAAATCGCGCTTCTGCATCTTCGAACACGTCTATTTCTCGCGCCCCGACAGTTCCTATGGCGGTCGCTCGGTCTACGAGACGCGCCACCAGATCGGCGTGGAACTTGCCCGCGAGGCGCCTATCGAGGCGGATCTGGTCTGCCCCGTGCCGGATTCGGGCACGCCTGCAGCCATCGGCTTCTCTCAGGAATCGGGGATTCCCTTCGCACTCGGCATTACCCGTAACCAGTATATGGGGCGGACCTTCATCGAGCCGACAGAGCAGATCCGCAATATGGGCGTGCGTCTGAAGCTCAACGTCAACAAGGCGCTGATCAAGGGCAAACGGGTCATTCTGGTGGATGACTCGGTTGTGCGCGGCACCACTTCGCGCAAGATCAAGGACATGATCCTTGATGCGGGCGCCAAGGAAGTGCATTTCCGCATCGCGTCCCCGCCCACCGCATGGCCCTGCTTCTATGGCGTCGATACGCCCGACCGCTCCAAACTCCTCGCCGCCAAGATGACCGAGGACGAAATGCGCGACTGGATCGGCGTCGACAGCCTCAAATTCATCTCGCTGGACGGTCTCTACCGTGCCGCAGGCGAGGCCGAGGGCCGTAATAAGGAAAACCCGCAATATTGCGATGCGTGTTTCTCCGGCGAATATCCCATCTCGCCCGCCGACCAGCTGGCCAAGGGCTTCCAGATGAAGACCGCCGCGGAATAAAATTCCGGCAACGGCGCCCCTCAACAGGGCGCCGTTTGTGCATTTGCAGCAGCGGTTAACGGGTTATCCACGGTTCACGCATAAGTTGATGATCAATCAGCCCTTGCCGCAACTACGGATATAGCAATGCCTAACAAGTCGATCCCAGCCGACCTATTTCTACAACTTCATGCCACAACAATGGCATTGCGCGAGATCGCCAATGGCGACGAGCATCTGATTATTGATCCCCGCACTAAAGCAGAACTTGCCATGCTCTCCAGTGCGCCGCTCGGGCTGCGCCTCGTGGCGCATAAGGAAGATGATCTTAAGATCATCGCCCTGAAACTGATCGTGACCGAGATCAACGAGCCTTGCGCCAGCTGTATCATGCATACCGCATCGGATGCGCCGGTCGAGATCGAGACCCGTGGCGGCACGCCCGAGGTCAAGAAGGCCGCCGAAGACCTGATGCTCCGCGAGATCGAGCGTCTCAAAGGTGTTCTCAAGATCCTCAAGAATAACGGGATCGAGAATTGGGGCCGCGGGTTCTTCGGCAATGCCCATTCGGCAAAACCACGCGAACGGGACCAGATCATCCTCGATCTCGCCCGCCCCTGAAATTCGGATTACCACTCGCAAAACCGCTGCTCGCCCTTACGGGCGGGCAGTTTCCGTTCCAGCATCCCGCACTGCGCCCACCGGCGCGCGATGAACGGGTGCAGGGCTCAGAGAACGTCCTCGATATTATCCGCAAGCGCTTCGGCACGGGCCGCAATCTCGGCAAGCGCTTCGGTCATCTCCGGCGGGATCACCGGAACCTCGACCTTCGCCACATTGGATTTCGCCTCGGTCAGCTCGGACTGGAGCCGCGCCATATCCGCCTTCATCGCGGCGATCTCGTCCTCGACCGCCGCGGTGCGATCCGCCAGCATGAGCCCCGCCATCAACAGCATCTTGGCCTCGGGGATGCGCCCGATCTGCCCGATCAGCACGGAGGCCTCGCGGTCGAGCATCTCAGCCGCCGAGCGCAGATAGCTCTCTTCCCCGTTCTGGCAGGCGACCTCGAAGTCACGCCCGCCGATGGTCACGATCACTTCAGCCATTCGGGGTCTCCTCGCTTGCCTCTTCGTCTTCCGGTTGGATCTGCTCCGGCACAGCCTTCTCCGCAGCTGCATCCTCGCGCAATGCGGTATCGCGGGCGGCAAGGAGCGGCTCGATCCCCCCGATGATTTCATCTAGGGCCGCCCGTTCCGCCGTGCGGGCCGCACGCAGCGCCTCGACCTCGGCGCGCAGGGCCTCGTTGATCTGCAGCTGGGCCATCCGGCCTCCCGCTTCGATCAACCCGCGATTGGCGGCAATCAGTTCGGTATTGGCGGCCTGCAGGCGCTCGATTTCCGACAGTGCCTGGGTCAGGGCACGGGCGCGCTGACCCAGCCGTTTCTCCAAGGCCGAAAGCGCAGCCTCGCGCTCGGTCGCGGCGAGTTCAATCTGCGCTTGCATGTCCTTGATCTCTTCGCGTGCAGCCAGAAGATCTTCGGACAAGGATTTGTTTTCATTCTGCAATCCCTCGACAAGGATTGCTTCCGGAGCAACCATCTTCTCGGGTTCGGCCACGGCCTCTGCCACAGGGACGGCCTCAAGCGTGGCTCTGGCCTCGTCCAGATCGCTGCGCAGTGCGTCACGCCCATTGACCAATGTCTCGACATTCTTGGCGACACGGGCCAGAGCGAAAGCCAGCCTCCGTTCATATTCCGCGAAATCGGCCGCCTTATCTGTCATCGTGTCAAATCTCCGCTTAACAGCACCTTGCCTGCTGATCTTAATCTAGTCACAAACCAGCGGCCATATCAAATCACCGGATGGGTTCCCCCAAGCGCGGGGCCCGGCCTGCGCCCACGAATCGCGCTATTTACGGTGTTAGTCTGCAGTTTATCCCCTCAGGTCAAGACATTCCCAGTCCGCGCCCCAATATGATCAGCAACTTGGCGCCCGTTCTTGCGACAAAGACCAAAACCGCCTCCACGCAGGCTTGATATTCAGGCGATCCCTGCTATCAGGGGCCGAACGAACGCCACCAAGTCGCCGTATGAGGATCCCGCCCATGGATATCGCCACGCTTCGTGAACAGCACCCCGACCACTGGAAACTCGCCTCGGCCATCCGCGCCCTTGCGATGGACGCCGTGCAGGCCGCCAATTCCGGTCACCCCGGCATGCCGATGGGCATGGCCGATGTGGCGACCGTTCTGTTCCAGAAGCACCTGAAATTCGATGCCAAAGCTCCGAAATGGATGGATCGTGACCGGTTCGTGCTGTCGGCAGGCCATGGCTCGATGCTAATTTACGCTCTCCTCTATCTTTGCGGCGACGCGCAGGTGACGCTCGAGCAGATCAAGAAGTTCCGCCAGAAGGGCGCGCTCACCGCGGGCCACCCCGAGAACTTCCTGCTCGATGCCGTGGAAACCACCACCGGTCCGCTGGGTCAGGGCATCTCGACCGCCGTGGGTATGGCGATTGCCGAGGAAAGCCTGCGCGCGCGCTTCGGCAAGAAGATCTTCGATCACAAGACCTATGTGATTGCAGGCGACGGCTGCCTGATGGAAGGCATCAGCCATGAAGCCATCGGCCTTGCCGGCATGCAGAAACTCAAGAACCTCGTCGTTCTGTGGGACAATAACAACATCACCATCGACGGCCGCGTCGACAAGGCCTGCATCACCGACCAGCGCATGCGCTTCAAGGCTGCGGGCTGGAAAGTGCTGCATTGCGACGGTCATGATCCGGAAGATATCGACCGCGCGCTGACCGAAGCGCAAAAATCGAACGCACCGGTCTTCATCGACTGCAAGACCATCATCGGCTTCGGTTCGCCCAACAAGGCCGATACCTACTCGGTTCACGGCTCGCCGCTGGGGGATGCGGAAATCGACGCCACCAAGAAAATCTATGGCTGGGATCACGGTGCCTTCGAGATTCCTGCGGATGTGAAATCCACCTGGGAAGCCATCGGCGCGCGCGGCGCGGCAGAGCGCGGCGAATGGGAAGAGCGTTTCGGCGCAATTTCGGCCACTAAACAGGCGGAAATCACCCGCATGATGGACGGTGGCGTGTCCAAGAAGCTTGCTGGTGCCATCCGCAAGTTCAAGAAGGACAATTCCGAGGCGGCGCCTAAAGTTGCCACCCGCAAGGCATCGGAAATGGTGCTGGGCGCGATCAACCCCGCCGTTCCCGAAACCATCGGCGGCTCGGCTGACCTCACCGGTTCCAACCTGACCAAGACCGCCGATCTGGGTGTCTTCGATCCCGAGAACCGCAAGGGCCGTTATGTCCATTACGGCATCCGCGAGCATGGTATGGCGGCGGCGATGAACGGTCTTTGGCTACATGGGGGCGTGCGCCCCTATGGCGGCACCTTCTTCTGCTTCACTGATTACGCCCGCGGTGCGATGCGTCTGTCGGCGCTGATGAAAGTGCCTGCCGTCTACGTCATGACCCATGACTCGATCGGCCTTGGCGAGGATGGCCCGACCCACCAGCCCGTAGAGCATCTGGCAATCTGCCGCGCGACGCCCAATACTTGGACCTTCCGCCCGGCGGATGTGATCGAGACGGCGGAAGCGTGGGAAATGGCGCTGACGACCGAGGAAACCCCCTCGGTGATCGCGCTCTCGCGCCAGAACCTGCCGACGCTGCGCACCAAACACACCAACCAGAACATGGTCTCCAAAGGCGCTTATGTGATCGAGGAAGCCGAGGGCAAGCGTCAGGCGATCCTGATGGCGACCGGCTCGGAAGTCGAGATCGCGCTGAAAGCCCGCGAGATCCTGCAAGCACAGGCCATCGGTACACGTGTGGTGTCGGTGCCCTGTATGGAACTGTTTGACGCGCAGGACGAGACCTATCGCCGCCGTATCCTGCCCGCAGGCGCTGTGCGCGTGGCCGTGGAAGCCGCAATCCGTCAGCCGTGGGACAAATACCTCCTCGGCGAGCGTGGCCGCGAGACCAAGGCGGGCTTCGTGGGTATGGAAGGCTTCGGCTCCTCCGCTCCGGCCCCCGAGCTTTACGAGAAATTCGGCATCACCCCCGAAGCGATTGCCGAAAAGGTCAAATCCCTCCTGTGAGACCAGCTGGGGATATGAACCAAGAGGGGGCCGCAATGGCCCCCTCTTCCGTTGCGGCGGGTGGCGGGGCCGAAGGCCGCGTCGCGCCGCGCAACGGGCTTGGCATGCTCTGCGTGCTGGGAGCCTTCGCCTGTTTCACGCTGATGGATGCCATGGCCAAGGGGCTGTCGCGCCAATATGATCCGGTGCAGATCGTCTGGCTGCGCTATCTGTCCAACACGCTGTTGCTGGTGGCGATCTTCGCGCCCCGCCTGCACCGGCTGCTGCCCTCGCGCCAACCCGGCTTGCAGATTGCCCGCGGTTTGATGCAGCTTGCCACCGTGCTCCTATTCTTTACCGCGATCCAGTTTATCGGGCTCGCCGAGGCGACCGCACTTGCCGATCTCAACCCTGTGCTGGTCACGCTGGGGGCTGCGCTCTTTCTGGGCGAGAAGCTCGGACCGCGCCGCCTTTTAGGGATCGCGGCGGCCTTCTGCGGTGCGATGATCATCATCCGGCCCGGTCCGGGCGTCTTTCACTGGGCCTCGCTTCTGGCATTGGGGACCGCGATAAGCTTTGCAGGCGGCATGCTGATCACCCGCCTGATCCAGAAGGACGGGCTGATCACCTCTCTCCTTTGGGGCGCAATCATCGGATTGATCGGCTCGAGCCTCGCGCTGCCTTTTGTCTGGCGGCCGATTAGCGCCGATACGCTCTTGCCGATCCTCGGGCTCGGCCTCACCGGCGCCATCGGTCAGGGCTTCATCGTCAAGGCCTACAGCATTGCCGAAGCCTCCTCTCTGGCTCCTCTGGGATATACCGGGCTGATCTTTGCCACACTCTGGGGGATCGTGTTCTTCGGTCAGTATCCCGATCTCTGGACGGTGACCGGTGCGCTTGTGATCGTGAGCGCCGGACTTTATGTCTGGTGGCGTGAAAACCGCAGGGCCTGAGCGACACGCCGCCCCCTGTGGCACAAGACGGAGACCCCGATGCCCAAACGCGCAACCCCGAGCCTCACCGACAAGCTGTCGAATACCGTCTTCAGGGCGGGGATGGGGCTGTTGCAGCTGATGCCCTATGAAAAGCGCATCCCCATGGCGGGACGGCTGATGACATGGGTCTCGCCGGTGCTGGGCTTCCGGCGCCGTATCCGTGCCAATCTGGCCCTGACCTGCCCCGATATGCCGCAGACCGAGGTCGAGCATCTCTGCCGTGCCGTGCCCGACAATATCGGGCGCACGCTGGCCGAGATGTTCTCGGGACAAGAGTTCATCGCGCATGTGGGCAATGTGGCCATCGAAGGTCCGGGTGCGGCGCGGCTCATCCAACTGAAGGAAGAAGGCCGCCCTTGCGTGCTCGTTTCGGGGCATTTCGGCAATTATGACGCGGCCCGGGGCGTGCTGATCGCGCGGGGCTTCCCGATTGCGGGGCTCTACCGCCCGATGAACAACGCGCTTTTCAACCGCGACTATCTGGCCGCGATCGAGACCGTCGGCACGCCACTCTTCCCGCGTGACCGCCGCGGCATGACCAATATGCTGCGGCATCTGAAATCGGGCGGCATGGTGGCGCTGGCAACGGACCAGTATTTCCGTAGCGGAGCAATGCTCGACTTCTTCGGCCATCCCGCGCCCTCGCCGCTATCGGCGGCAGAGATGGCGCTTCGGCTCGAAGCGGATCTGATTCCGATCTATGCGATCCGCCAGCCCGACGGGTTGAGCTTCCGTATCTTTGTCGATACCCCCGTGCCACCTACGACGCCCGAAGAGATGACACAGGTTACCCTGCATTCGCTCGAGGCGCAGGTGCGCGCGCATATGGACCAATGGCTCTGGATCCACCGCCGCTGGCGCAAGAAATAAACGCAGCAAAAAAGCCCCGCCAGAAGGTCGGGGCTTCGGCAATATCGCCGCAATTGGTCGTTACTTGATGCGCGCGGAGCCGACGATCGCGCCGGGCAATGGAACGGTTCGCCCGGGCTGCGAGGTCTGGACGATCACCACCGCCGGATTATCGCCCTCGACCTGCGTATCAAAGCTCATTGGCGTCTCGCCATCCCAATCAGCCACGATATGCCACTGGGTCACGATATTGGCGTAATTGACGGTCAGTCCCGCATTCTCGCCGCGCAGGATATCGACGGAGGCATCGGGGATATAACGCACCACCTGCACCATGGCATCCTGCCCGAGCGCAGTCTTGGCGGCCAGCGAGATCCGGTAGTTGGCTCCGTCCTGCGCCACCGAGATCTCGACCGGCGAGGGTTTCGATGTTGCGGCATCGAGGGCGGATTTGATCGCCATCCGGTCAGCGCCCAAGAGGCGCTGCTGACCATTCACGATCATCTGCGGGGTGTAGATCATCCGCTCCTTTACCGCACGGGCATAGCCCTTCTGGCGCGAGGTGAAGGCTGGCTGGCCGAAGGGATCCTTCCAGCCCAGATAATCCCAGTAATCCACATGCAAAGCGAGCGCGATCACATCGTCCCGCGCGGCCAGCCCCTGCAACAGCTTGTCGGCGGGCGGGCAGGCCGCACAACCTTGCGAGGTGAACAGCTCGACCACGATCGGTGTGCGCATATCGGGCGTGTCGAGCGTGGCGATGTCGCGCGACGACGCGACATCCTCGGATCCTGTGGCGCTGCCGGTCGCGGCCTGATCGTTCTGCTGGAGCCCGTCCTGAAGGGAGGGCGGCACGGAAGGTGTCTGCGCGCCTCCCATCATATCAGTCGGGGTGCCCTCCTGCGCCCAGACCGGATCGGACAGGCACACCGCTCCCGCGAACGCGCCAAGGCTGAACAGGAGCGCAAAGCGCAAGGGCAAGGCGCGGAACTGTTGTCTTTTCGCCGGATGATCCACCTGCGCAGTCGTCATGGAAGCGTCCAAATCCTTTACATTCCGCCAGAAGACTTAATCAGCCCCTGTGATGAAAGCCAATCAAGGTTTTGCGAGATGGCACGGGCACGGTTACGGCGTCATATTTGCCACGCGACAGAATTCGCCAGCAAGATGGATATACGGTTAATCGGTAACTGGCGCAGATTTGCAACGCCCACCCGAGCAGCGGCACGGATTAAGGTGGACTCTCGCTTCCCGCGCATTAGCATCAGTCGCAGGGCCGGTCAGATATTGAGGGCCCGCACGCGGCGCGCCTTGCAGGGTGTCGTATGTTCCGGCATGTCGCCGGAGCCCGATCGCCCTCGTGCGCAGTATACTGTTGCATACAAAAATTGCGCCTGCCCCCTTGTCCTCCCCCCCTTACCGCTCCAGATTAGGGGCAGCGATACCCTATTGACCTAGAGGGAGGCCAGACACATGCCCATCGAAACCGGCAATGATACCGCCAAGACCCGTCGCAAGCTGACGGTCGGCGACAAGACTTTTTCCTATTATTCCATTCAGGCAGCCTCCGATGCGGGGCTTGGCGATTTCTCCAAGCTGCCCGCCTCGTTGAAGGTCGTCCTTGAAAATCTTCTCCGCTTCGAAGACGACGGCTTTTCGGTGTCGGTCGATGACATCAAGGCCTTCGGCGAGTGGGCCGAAAAAGGCGGGAAGAACCCTCGCGAGATTGCCTACCGCCCTGCCCGCGTGCTCATGCAGGATTTCACCGGCGTTCCCGCCGTCGTGGATCTGGCCGCGATGCGCGACGGCATCAAGGGCTTGGGCGGCGACGCCCAGAAGATCAACCCGCTGGTGCCCGTCGATCTGGTGATCGACCACTCGGTGATGATCGACGAATTCGGCAATCCGCGCGCCTTCCAGATGAATGTGGATCGCGAATACGAGCGTAATATGGAGCGCTACGAATTCCTCAAATGGGGCCAGACCGCGTTCAAGAATTTCCGCGTCGTGCCGCCCGGAACCGGCATCTGCCATCAGGTGAACCTCGAATATCTCGCCCAGACCGTCTGGACCGATACCGATCAGGAGGGCAACGAGGTCGCCTATCCCGATACATTGGTCGGCACTGACAGCCATACCACGATGGTCAATGGCGCCGCCGTTCTGGGCTGGGGCGTGGGTGGCATCGAGGCCGAGGCCGCGATGCTGGGCCAGCCGATCTCCATGCTGATCCCCGAGGTCGTGGGCTTCAAGCTGACCGGCGCCATGGTCGAGGGCACCACCGGCACCGACCTCGTGCTAAAGGTCGTCGAGATGCTACGCAAACATGGTGTGGTGAACAAATTCGTCGAATTCTATGGCGATGGGCTCGATAACCTGCCGCTTGCGCAACGCGCCACCATCGCCAATATGGCGCCCGAATATGGCGCCACCTGTGGCTTCTTCCCGATTGATGCCGAAACCCTGCGCTATCTGGAACAGACCGGACGCGAGAAGGACCGGATCGCGCTGGTCGAGGCCTATGCCAAGGAGAACGGCTTCTGGCGCGATGCGGATTACGCACCGATCTACTCCTCGACGCTCGAACTCGATATGGACACCATCGTCCCGGCGATCTCGGGCCCGAAACGCCCGCAGGATTACGTCGCGCTGACCAATGCCGCGACCGCCTTCGACGCCGTGGTGCGCGAATTCCGCGGCCAAGATGAATCCCAGGCGTCCGCCGATATGCTGGCCGAGGCTCCTGCCCCTGATACCGTGGCCGATCTGAAAAAATCGGTGACAATGGAGTTCGAGGGCGAGGAGATCACCCTGCATGACGGCTCTGTCGTGATTGCCTCGATCACGTCCTGCACCAATACCTCGAACCCCTATGTGCTGATCGCGGCAGGGCTTGTGGCGCGCAAGGCGCGGGAACTGGGCCTGAACCGCAAACCGTGGGTGAAAACCTCGCTGGCACCCGGGAGCCAGGTGGTGACCGAATATCTCAATGCCGCAGGCTTGCAGGAAGATCTCGACGCGGTGGGCTTCAACCTCGTGGGCTATGGTTGCACCACCTGTATCGGTAATTCCGGTCCGATCCATCCCGATCTGTCGAAAGCGATCAATGACAACGACCTGATCGCGACCTCGGTCCTGTCGGGCAACCGCAACTTCGAGGGGCGGATCAGCCCTGATGTGCGCGCCAATTATCTGGCCTCGCCGCCACTGGTAGTGGCCTATGCGCTGGCGGGCGATATGAATATCGACCTCGCCGCGAGCCCCATCGCGCAGACCCCCGAGGGCAAAGATGTCTATCTAAAAGACCTCTGGCCGTCGGATAAGGAAGTGGCGGATCTGGTGGCCAAGGTCGTCACCCGCGAGGCCTTCCAGTCGAAATATGCCGATGTGTTCAAGGGCGACGAGAAATGGCAGGCAGTAGAAGTCAATGGCGGCGAGACCTATGACTGGCCGGCCTCCTCGACCTATATCCAGAACCCGCCCTATTTCCAGGGGATGAAGCCCGAGGCCGGCACCATCTCGGATATCAAGGGAGCGCGGGTGCTGGCGCTCTTGGGGGATATGATCACCACCGACCACATCTCGCCCGCAGGCTCGTTCAAACCATCGACCCCTGCCGGTAAATATCTGACCGAGCGTCAGGTCGCGCCGAAGGACTTCAACAGCTACGGCTCGCGCCGCGGCAACCATGAAGTCATGATGCGCGGCACCTTCGCCAATATCCGCATTAAGAACGAGATGCTCGATGGTGTCGAGGGCGGCTTCACCAAGGGGCCCGATGGAGAACAGACCACCATCTTTGACGCCTCAATGGAGTATCAGAAAGCGGGCACGCCGCTGGTGATCTTCGGCGGCGAGCAATATGGTGCGGGCTCCTCGCGCGACTGGGCGGCCAAGGGCACGAACCTTCTGGGCGTCAAGGGTGTGATCGCCGAGAGCTTCGAGCGGATCCACCGCTCGAACCTGATCGGCATGGGGGTCATTCCCTTCGAGTTCACCGAAGGCGATACCCGCAAGTCGCTTGATCTGACCGGAGAGGAAGTGGTGACGATCGAAGGGCTCGAGGGCGATATCAAACCGCTGAGCCTTGTCCCCTGCACCATCGAATATGCCGATGGCAGCAAAAAGGAGATCAAGCTGAAGGCGCGGATCGATACGGCCGTCGAGATCGAATATCTCAAGAATGGCGGCGTGCTGCATTATGTGCTGCGCAATCTCGCCAAAGCCTGATCGGCTGATATGACGAGAAAGGCCCCGCCCCTCGTGGCGGGGCCTTTTGCATGGGCGGGGCCTGCCTTACGCAAGCGCCCCTTGAAACGCGCCCCTCTCTCCCCATATCCATAAAGACACATGTAACAAGGATTTACATCACATGGACGAGACCCGTCAGCTTTATGTAGAGCAGCGCGTGGCCAACGAAAAAAAATCGGCGCTGATCGCCTATCTTCTATGGTTTTTCCTGCCGATGCTGGGCGTGCACCGCTTCTATCTCGGGCGGTGGATGTCGGGGCTGATCATGCTCATCCTGTTCGGGATCGGCACGGCGCTGGCGGTGATCCTGATCGGCTATATTCCCTTGGCTTTTGTGGGGCTCTGGTGGCTGATCGATGCGCTCCTGATCCCGTCGATGATCCGCCGGGATATGGACGAGATGCGCGCCCGCTATCTGTGGGAAAGCCGCTAAGTATCAGATACCGAGGCGTAAATGGCTGGTCTCCAGCGTTTGCGCCTCGTGGGCGCTGAGGCTTTCGGGGTGCACCATCTGCGTATGGATGGAAAACACCACCGCACGGGTCTGCGGTAGCCGCACGAGCCCCTGCCGCTCGACGCGGATCAGAGGGCGCTCCGCTCGCGCCCGACCGCGCTCGGCTTCTGGGCGGCTGTCGAAGAGATGCTGACCTGTGCGCGAGGCGGTCCCGCGCATCAGCGCCCGCCCCGGTTGCACCCCGTCCAGCAAGCGCTGCACACGGCGGCCCAGATCCTCCGTATAGATCTCGACGGGCTTATGGATACGCATCATCGGGCGGCCGATTTTCTCGGAGAGCTGCCAGCCCGCCGGAAAACACAGGATCGCGCCGGTCAGCAGATGCTCGCCCGAAGGCCCGTCCTGCATCAGGCAGAAATCGTTCTGAGTGAGCCTTCCGAGCGTGAGAAGCGGATGCTGCGCGTCGAGCAGGACCGCGCGCCCGTCGGGGCAGATCATCCGCTCCCCCTCCTGCCGGTAGCCCTTGGCGGGCAGCAGATCCAACACCATCCCGTAGAGCTCCCGCGCAGCCTCTTCGGCCTGCGGCAAAAGCGCATGCACCGCCTCCTCGCGCTCGGCGATCAGCGCCTCGCGCAAGGCCATCTGCCCCGCATAGGCGTCATCCACCTCGATCCAGTCGGCCAGATCGAGCGGCACGATCCCCGGCAACCGGTTGGTGCGCGGATCGGCCCAAGGGGCGAAAGACAGACGGGATTGCAACACATGTTCCATGCCCCGAAGCTGCCCCCGCGCGCGGTTCCCGGCAAGCAGCTTTGCGCCATGCGCGGGCCAGTTTGCGACACTCACGCCCGTTTCAGAGACGATGGCCGGATCGGTGCGCGAAATTCCGGCGTCCGGCAACGCATCGCGCGATGGATTCGCCCGATTATGCGCCACGCCGCGACACCGAGCGCGCAAGCGCCCCGATTTTACTCTCCCTACCGCCATTGATGCGCTAAATCGGCCAGTTTCCCTCCCCATCGCTGCCCCTCCGCCTTGCCCGAACGGGGCGCGCGGTCTAGAAGCGCCCCGACAGCACACATCAAGCGCAATCGAAAGGTCTCAAGCATGATCCCGCGTTATGCCCGTAAAGAGATGGTCGACATCTGGGAACCGGCCACCAAATTCAAGATCTGGTACGAGATCGAAGCCCATGCCTGCGATGCACAGGCCGCCCTCGGCGTGATCCCCAAGGAGAATGCAGACGCCGTCTGGAAAGCCAAGGATGTCGAGTTCGATGTCGCGCGCATCGACGAGATCGAAGCCGTCACCAAACATGACGTGATCGCCTTCCTGACCCATCTGGCCGAGCATGTCGGTTCGGAAGAGGCGCGCTTCGTGCATCAGGGCATGACCTCCTCGGACGTGCTCGATACCTGCCTCAACGTGCAACTGGTGCGCGCCGCCGACATCCTGCTGGCCGATCTCGACCGCGTTCTGGCCGCGCTCAAGACCCGCGCGATGGAGCATAAGAATACCGTCCGCGTTGGCCGCTCGCATGGTATCCACGCCGAGCCCACCACGATGGGTCTGACCTTTGCCCGCTTCTATGCCGAGATGGACCGCAACAAGGCCCGTCTGCAGGCAGCCCGCGCGGAAGTCGCGACCGGCGCGATCTCGGGTGCGGTCGGCACCTTTGCCAATATCGATCCGGCGGTCGAGGAGCATGTGTGCAAGCAGCTGGGCCTGACCCCCGAGCCGATCTCCACACAGGTCATTCCGCGTGACCGCCATGCAATGTTCTTTGCGGTGCTGGGCGTGATCGCCTCCTCGATCGAGAACGTTGCCATCGAGATCCGCCATATGCAGCGCACCGAAGTGCTGGAAGGCGCGGAATTCTTCTCGATGGGCCAGAAGGGCTCGTCGGCGATGCCGCATAAGAAAAACCCCGTTCTGACCGAGAACCTGACCGGTCTGGCGCGTCTGGTGCGCATGACCGTGGTGCCCGCGATGGAGAACGTGGCGCTCTGGCACGAGCGTGACATCTCGCATAGCTCGGTCGAGCGTGGCATCGGCCCCGACGCGACCATCACGCTGGACTTCGCACTGAACCGTCTGGCAGGCGTCGTCGAGAAGATGCTGATCTTCCCGCAGAACATGCTCGACAACATGAACAAGTTCCCGGGTCTGGTGATGAGCCAGCGCGTGCTTCTGGCGCTGACGCAAGCGGGTGTGTCGCGCGAGGACGCCTATTCCATGGTGCAGCGCAATGCGCTGAAGGTCTGGGAAGAGCGTCTGGACTTCCGCGAGCTGCTGCTTGCTGATGAAGAGGTCGTCAAGGCGCTTGGCGTGGACGGTATCAACGCGAAATTCGACATGGACTACCATACCAAACATGTCGACACGATCTTCAAGCGCGTCTTCGGCGCGTAAGGTCATCAGTATCGTTTATGAAAAGGCGCCCCTTCGTGGGCGCCTTTTTCTCATTCTGGTTGTGAGTATAGTTAACTTACGCGAATTGCGTGTTTTTTTCTGATTTCCGGTAACCGCCCCTTAACGCTGAACTGCGAATGTGTGCCGATACAAGGCAGAAAGTCATGGAGTCTCGGGTGAACCAACTTGCCACTTTGGGGAATTTTTCGGCGGCCAGCTTCGATATGGGAAGCTCTCGCCCCGCATTGAGCAAAAAGCAGAAAGCCGCCATCATCGTGCGTCTTCTGTCCTCCGAGGGCGAGAAACTGCCGCTGATGCAGCTAAGCGATGACCAGCAGACGGAGCTTGCCGAGGAAATCTCGCGCCTGAGCCTCGTCGACAAGGACACCATGAATACGGTGATCGAGGAATTCTGCACCGAACTGGAGGCGATCGGTATCACATTTGCCGGTGGTCTGGATTCCGCCCTGAAGCTTTTGCAGGGCCAGCTGACGCCCTCTGCCGAGAGCCGGCTACGCAAACTCGCGGCGGGCAATTCGCGCTCCGACCCGTGGGAGCGGATTGCCGCACTCGAAACCGATGCTCTGGTGCCGATTGCGGATGAGGAAAGCATAGAGATCTGCGCCGTGCTGCTCTCCAAGCTAACGGTGGCGAAATCGGCCGAACTGCTCTCGAAAATGCCGGGCGAGAAAGCACGCCGTGTGGCCTATGCCGTCTCGCTGACCGGCAATATCGCGCCGGAAACCGTCTGGAAGATCGGTCAGGCGATTATCGCGCAGGTGGATGCCGTGCCAGTGCGCGCCTTTACCTCCGGCCCTGTCGAGCGTGTGGGGGCGATTCTCAACTACACCCGTGCCACAACGCGTGACGATGTGCTGAACGGCCTTGATGAGGCCGATAAGGATTTCGCCGATCAGGTGCGCAAGGCGATCTTCACCTTCGCCAATATCCCTGTGCGTATCGCCAAGAAAGACCTGCCGAAGATCCTGCGCAATATCCCTCAAGAGAACCTGCTGACCGCGCTTGCGGCCTCGACCTCGGGCGAGAACCAGAAAGCGGCGGAATTCATCCTCGAGAACATGTCCAAGCGGATGGCCGATGGTCTGCGCGAGGAGATGCAGACACTGGGCAAGGTCAAGGACAAGGATGCCGAGGACGCCTATGGCGTCGTGGTCAACGCGATCCGCGAGATGGAGGCCGCAGGCGAGATCTTCCTTGTTGCCGAGGACGAGGATTAAGCCTTTTATCGATGCAATCGATTCCCCCATTGCCGTCGCAAGAGGGCACTCCCGCGGCGCGCCCAGCAGTAAGCTGCCGAAGTTATCGCCACCGTTAGCGCAACCTTGGAATGTTTACGCTAGCATATTGATCTGAAATGTTTTCTCGAAACGCATGCGATGGTATCCAAGGGGCAATTCACGCATCCGATCGCTTCGCTTGGGAGAGCATCATGACAGTCACCATCGGGATTAACGGTTTCGGCCGTATCGGGCGCTGCACTCTGGCGCATATCGCGGAAGCCGCGCGCAATGATGTGCAGGTCGTCAAGATCAACGCCACCGGGCCGATTGCGACCAATGCCCATCTTCTGAAATACGACTCGGTCCATGGGCGCTTTGGTGGTCAGGTGAAGGTCGAGGGAAACACGCTCGATCTCGGCCAGGGCCCGATCGAGGTAATGTCGACCTATAATCCGCAGGAGCTGGATTGGGAGGGCGTAGACGTTGTCATGGAATGCACCGGCAAGTTCAATGCCCGCGACAAGGCCGCCGTTCACCTGACCCGCGGTGCTAAGCGCGTGCTGGTCTCGGCCCCCGCGACCGCCGTTGACCGGACGGTCGTCTATGGCGTGAACCACCGCGATCTGACGCTGGCCGATGAGGTTGTCTCGAACGGATCGTGCACCACGAACTGCCTCGCGCCGCTGGCCAAGGTCCTCAATGACGCCATCGGTATCGACTCGGGCGTGATGACCACCATCCATTCCTATACCGGTGACCAGCCGACGCTGGACCGCCGCCATAAGGATCTCTACCGCGCCCGCGCCGCCGCAATGGCGATGATCCCGACCTCGACGGGTGCTGCCAAGGCCATTGGCGAGGTGCTGCCCGAACTCGCCGGCCGCCTTGATGGCTCCTCTATCCGCGTCCCCACGCCGAATGTCTCGGCGGTAGACCTGACCTTCATCGCCAAAAAGACCGTGACCGTCGAGGACGTGAACGAGGTGGTGCGCGAGGCCGCAATGGGCCATATGGGCAAGGTTCTGGCCTATGATCCCGAGCCCAAGGTCTCGATCGACTTCAACCACACCCCCTACTCGTCGATTTTTGCTCCCGACCAGACGAAAGTCACCGGTGGCAAGCTTGTGCGCGTGCTGGCTTGGTATGATAACGAATGGGGCTTCTCCTGCCGGATGGCCGATGTGGCCGGCACGATGGGCCGTCTTCTGCTGAACTGAGGCTTCCGGCCAGCCGGGAGCGGAAACGGGGGTCTATGACCAACATCATCGCTCTTTGGCTGGCCGCCTTCGTCGTGCTGGCGATCATCGCCGATTTCATCCTGACCGGCGGCCACACGCTCTTCTTCCTTACTGTCAAATTGACTGATCTTGTCGATTATCTTCAATTCTGGCGCTGATGACCCTACATTCGCGTTGACCTTTCATGGCGAATGTTCATGTTAGCGCAAACGACGACAAAGGCGTCGCAGAAGAGAGGAGACAAAGATGACGGTCAAAGTAGCGATCAACGGTTTCGGTCGGATCGGGCGCAACGTTCTGCGCGGTATTATCGAATCCGGTCGGACCGATATCGAGGTTGTGGCGATCAACGACCTCGGGCCCGTCGAAACCAACGCGCATCTCATCCGGTTCGATTCGGTTCATGGCCGGTTCCCGGGTGAAGTCACCACTGGCGAGGACTGGATCGATGTTGGCCGTGGCCCGATCCGTGTCACCGCGCTGCGCGATCCCAAGGAACTGCCCTGGGGCGATGTCGATGTCGCGCTGGAATGCACCGGCATCTTTACCGACCGCGAGAAAGCCAAGATCCATCTGGAGAACGGCTCCAAGCGCGTTCTGGTCTCCGCCCCCTCGAACGGTGCCGACAAGACCATCGTCTTCGGTGTGAACGACAACACCCTGACCGCCGAGGATCTGGTTGTCTCCAACGCGTCCTGCACCACCAACTGCCTCTCGCCCGTGGCCAAGGTGCTCAACGATAGCGTGGGCATCGTGAAGGGCTTCATGACCACCGTGCACAGCTATACCGGTGACCAGCCGACGCTGGATACGATGCATAAGGATCTCTATCGTGGTCGTGCCGCGGCCCTGTCGATGATCCCGACCTCGACCGGTGCGGCCAAGGCCGTGGGTCTGGTTCTGCCGGAACTCAATGGCAAACTCGACGGCGTCGCAATCCGCGTGCCGACCCCGAACGTCTCGGTCGTCGATCTGACCTTCGAGGCTTCCCGTGCAACCACCGTCGAAGAGATCAACGAGGCGATCAAAGCCGCCGCTGATGGCCCGCTGAAAGGCGTTCTGGGCTATACCGCGCGTCCGAATGTCTCGATCGACTTCAACCACGACCCCCATAGCTCGACCTTCGCCTTTGATCAAACGAAGGTGATGGACGGCACGATGGTCCGTATTCTGACCTGGTATGACAATGAATGGGGCTTCTCGAATCGTATGGCGGATACCGCCGTGGCGATGGGTAAGCTCATCTGAATATTGGCAAAAATGTGTCACAAAAGGGGCCCTCGGGGCCCCTTTTTCATTCCACTCACTTTGGCTTGAAAGCTATGTGACTGGAATCGCGGAACCTTTCTTTCCATGCTGCGTTATCTTTGCAACAGCGCCGGGAAATCCCTGCCCTAATCGATAACTACTCCTCGGAAAGGAGTCACATGATGGACTGTAAAACTCGTTTTGTTTCGGCCGCTCTCATCGGGAGCCTGATCTCCGCCACCGCGATCGCCCCGGTTTTCGCAGAAGAGGCGCAAACGCCCGATCTGGAGAAAATCGAACAGAAATCGGCGACGGATGCAGACCTTGTGAAACTCTCCAAAAATGCTGCGCTATCGATGCATGCGGTGCGCGGCGCACGCCTCGCTATGTTTGATGGCCAGAAAGAGGCTGCAGGCAAGATGATCGACGGGGCTCTGACCTATATGCAGAAAGCTGAAGCCAGCGACAGCAAGGGCATCGCGCCGATGAACACTACACAGCCCGGCGACTATGTGCCCTTTGATCTGGCCATGAATGTCGGCGCCGATTTTTCGGTGACCAAGCAGAACGAGCATCAGATCGAAGCCGCGCAAACCATGGCGGCAAATGGTGACCAACTGGGCGCGGCCAAACTTCTGAAGGCATCGGATGTTTCGGTGGGTCTGTCCTCGGCACTCATCCCCGCCGATCTTGCAACCGAGCAGCTGAAAGATGCGCAGGACGCCTATAAGGCCGGCGATATGGACAAGGCCAACATGGCGTTGAAGGCGGTCGAGGAATCGGTGGTGTTCCAGAATGTGAACTATACCGAGATCCCCGATCAGTCGCCGCAGATCAGCCGTAACAATGCCGCCGCCGTGCTCCGGAACGAAAGCTGACCTTACAACTGCCTGACTTAGGTCAGGCAGTTTTCAGTTTGGCGGTCAGGCGTTGATGCACAAGCGGCGTGACGAAATGCGACACATCACCATCGAGCCGCGCGATTTCCTTCACCAGTTTGGACGCGATCGCCTGACGGCGCGCATCGGCCATCATGAACACGGTCTCGATCTCGCTATTGAGTGCGCGGTTCATCCCGACCATCTGGAATTCATATTCGAAATCGGCGACAGCCCGCAGGCCACGAATGATCACATTGGCACCGACATCGGCCGCACAATCGATCAACAGGTTCTCGAACGGATAGACCTGGATCTCGCCCCCCCGCTTGGCGGTGATCCGCGCACATTCCGCCTCGATCATCTCGACGCGTTCTTCAAGAGAAAAGAGCGGGCCCTTGTCGCGGTTGATTGCGACACCGATCACAAGACGGTCCACAAGCGACAGGCCGCGTTCGATAATATCGAGATGCCCCAGAGTAACCGGATCAAAAGTGCCGGGATACAGGCCGATACGCATGATTGGGGGGCTCCTACCTCTGCTTTTGCGCGTCCTCGCCCGCGCAGTCATCAAGGCACAGGCAACAAGATTGTGTCAGCAGATGCAAGGGTTAACGCGCGCAGAGCGCGAAAACTGGTGCAGATTTACGACCAGTTCCGGCGATCGACCCCCTGACGCCATCGACCGATAGGGCGGGCCACTGGCCCACCCGCAGTCTTTCAGTTACCCATGATCATTCCGGTCAGGGCTTCTTTTTCCATATGCAACTCGTCCACACGCGCCGCAGCCACATCGCGGATCGAGATCAGACCGACCATCTCGCCATCGGCAACGACGGGCATATGGCGGAAACCGCCCGCGCTCATCATTTCGAGAACCTCGGTCGTGGTGGTGGTGCGGCAGCAGCTGGTGATCTTGGTCGACATGATCGTGGAGACCGGATGCGACAGGCAGGTGCCGCCATGGCGACCGATCTCGCGCACCAGATCGCGCTCCGACACGATCCCGTCGATATGTTTGCCATCGCGTGACACAACGACCGCACCGATCTTGCGCGCCGAAAGCAGGCGGGCCACATCGGCAATCGAGTCCTCGGGCACTACGGTTACAACGCCGTCATCTTTCTTCGACTTCAGAATTTGCAGAACCTGCATGGTATCCTCCTCGGGCTGGAATGTCCTTTCCCCAAGTTCAAGGGTCGGGGTCAGACCCCCTTCATGTCAAGCCCGAGCAGTGAACAAGAGATTGCCAGATGCGTATTTCCGCGCGACTCCCGCCAGAGTTGCGACAGTCTGCCGCAGGCGGGTGCCCCTTTTTTGGGCGTAAGCTAGCTCATTGGTTTCTAAAGAATTAATAAGCCCAACCCGAAACGAAACTACTCCGGCAAAGGCAGCCCCTGTGCCGCCAATGTTTCCAGCCGCGCCACTTCCGCGCGCAGGCCCTGCCCCAGCATCTCGGCCACGCGGGTCAGCCGCTCGGAGCGGCGATCATCGGCATGGCGCAGCAACCAGAAGGTGCGCCGGATCGCCACTTCCTCGGTCAGCACCGTCACCACTCCCGGCGCGAAGGGCAGCGCGAAATCATGCACCACGCCCAGCCCTGCACCGGCCCGCAGCATTTGCATCTGAACCGAGACTGAATTCGAAGCCAGCTGCACCCGCTCCGCCCCTGTCTCGGACAGATAATCGAGCCCCTTGTCGAAGATCATGTCGGCGATATAACCGACAACCCGATGATCCCTGATATCGGCCTTCGTGCGGATCGGCGGATGGGCGGCCAGATAATCGCGATGCGCGGCCAGATGCAGGTGGTAATCGGCCAGTTTCTGGACCGTGAGCCGCCCCGCCGTGGGCCGGGAGACGGCAATCGCCATATCGGCCTCGCGCTTGGAAAGGTTGAATACCCGCGGAAGTGCCACGATCTGCAGATCCAGCTCGGGGTTCTCCTCGGTGATCCTTTTGCAGATCTGCGGCAGCAAGTAATTGGCAATCCCGTCAGGCGCACCGATCCGCAGCTGACCCGTCAGCTTGCCCGCCTGCCCACTGATCTCCTCTTCGGCCTGCCCCATCACCTGTTCCATCGCCTCGGCATGCGGCAAAAGCCGCGTGCCCGGATCGGTAAGCGTATAGCCTTGGGGAGATTTCAGAAAAAGCTTCGTCGACATCACCTCCTCGAGCCGCGCGACACGCCGCCCGACTGTCGCGGCGTCACATTTCAGGCTGCGCCCCGCGCCCGAAAGGCTCTCGGCACGGGCCACCGCAAGGAAAACACGCAGATCGTCCCAGTCCATTTACCACCATCCCCTTCAGGCTTTGCGAATTTGCAAAACGTCCTTTGAGACTTATCCCCTTTTCTGCGCAATCCCGCAACACTAGCCTGCTCTCCAGAAACTGCCCTTGGGCAGACAGAGGAGGACACTATGAAAGATTTCGGGAGCCAAGGCGTGAAAGAACTGGGTCATTGGATCAACGGCGAATATGTCGCCGGCAAATCGGGTCGTTTTGCGGATATCTACAATCCCGCAACCGGTGAAATTCAGGCCAAGGTCGCGCTGGCAACGGTCGAAGAAGTGCAATCGGCCATCGCGAAAGCCGCCGAGGCGCAGGTGAAATGGGCGGCCACGAACCCCCAGCGCCGTGCCCGCGTGATGATGAAATTCGCGCAGCTGATCAACGACAATATGGAAGAGCTGGCAGAGCTGGTCTCCAAAGAGCACGGCAAGACCATCCCCGATGCACGTGGTGACGTGCAGCGTGGTCTGGAAGTGGTCGAAGTCTGCCAGGGCGGTCCGTCGCTGCTCAAAGGCGAATACACCGATAACGCCGGTCCGGGCATCGACCTCTACTCGATGCGTCAGGCTCTGGGCGTTGTGGCCGGCATCACGCCGTTCAACTTCCCGGCAATGATCCCGCTGTGGAAAATGGCGCCCGCACTGACCTGCGGTAACGCGATGATCCTCAAGCCCTCCGAGCGTTGCCCCTCGACCTCGTTCCGTCTGGCCGAACTGCTGAAAGAAGCAGGCCTGCCCGATGGCGTTCTGCAGATCGTCAATGGCGACAAGACCGCAGTAGACGCGATCCTCGACGACGAGACCATTCAGGCCGTAGGCTTCGTGGGCTCGACCCCGATCGCGCAATATATCTATGGCCGCGCCACCAGCAACGGCAAGCGCGCGCAGTGCTTCGGCGGTGCGAAGAACCATATGATCATCATGCCCGATGCGGACATGGACAAAGCCGCAGACGCGCTGATCGGCGCGGGCTACGGTGCGGCAGGCGAACGCTGCATGGCAATCTCGGTTGCGGTTCCGGTGGGTGAAGGCACCGCCGAGAAACTCGTCGAGCGTCTGGTTCCGAAGATCGAGAAGCTGAAAATCGGGCCGTATACCGCAGGCGAAGACGTGGATTACGGTCCGGTCATCACCAAAGCGGCTCAGGACCGTATCCTCGGTCTGATCGACAAGGGTGTGGAAGAAGGCGCGACGCTGGTCACCGATGGCCGTGGCTTCAAGCTGCAAGGCTACGAGAACGGCTTCTATGTCGGCCCGACGCTGTTTGACAACGTCACCCCGAATATGGAGATCTACAAGCAGGAGATCTTCGGACCGGTCCTGTCGATGGTTCGCGCAGAATCCTACGAGCAGGCTCTGGCTCTGGTGATCGAGAATGAATACGGCAATGGCACCGCCATCTACACCGCCGATGGCGATGTGGCGCGCGACTTCGCAAGCCGTGTGAATGTGGGCATGGTCGGCATCAACTTCCCGATCCCGGTTCCGCTGTCCTACTACACCTTCGGCGGCTGGAAGAAATCGGCCTTCGGCGATCTGAACCAATACGGTCCGGATGCCTTCCGCTTCTACACCAAGACCAAAACCGTCACCGCACGCTGGTTCTCGGGCATCAAGGACGGTGCCGCGCTGAACTTCAAGGCGATGGACTAAGCTCCCGCTCGGGCTTTGCCGCCCGGCACGAAAGCCGCCCCTCGGGGCGGCTTTTTCTATTTGCGGAACAGCTGCGGCCACGGCGGGGTTGAGCGGGAGAAAGGATCTTCCCATGTTTGATACGTCAAAACCCACCGCCACATTCCCCGAGCCGATCCGCCATAATCTGGACGGCATCCCCGTGCTGGCGCAGCCGCCCGCAGGAGAGATCCGCGGGATCTGGTTGCATGTTCCCGCCTATGAGCTGTCGAAGGAGGATGCGCTCCCCGTCCTGCAGCGTGCCGCGCGTCTGGGCTATCTGGGCGTCAGTTTCGACCCCTGGATGATGGGCGCCCGCACCATCCCCGAAGACACCGATGACGACACCCGCCGCGCCCGGATCTTTGCTAATTTCCGGCGCAATTTCTGGCCGATCCTCGGCCAGACCGCGATCGAGGTGCCACGGGTGCTCGACTGGGCCGAGGCGGAGTTCGGCATCCATGCGCCCGTCACCATGACCGGCCATTCGATGGGTGGCGATATTGGCGTGGTGGCCATTGGTATGGACAAGCGCATCACCAGACTGGCCGCTGTGGTGGGCACGCCCGACTGGACCCGCCCCGCCGCACGCGATCTCGAAACCCAGACCACCTTCATGGATCTCGGGCAGGCCGACTGGCATGCGCGCTTCTTCCATGATGCGCTGGACCCGATGACCCATCCCGAACGCTATGCCCATGGTCCGCGCATCGCCTTCATCCTTGGCGGCGATGACGAGCATGTGCCACGCAACGGGGCCGAGCGTTTCCGGACCGATCTGGTGGAGCGCTACGGGCTGGAGAGTGTCACCATCACCTATCTCGACGGCAAGACCCATATGGATTTCATGGACTATGATTTGTGGTGGGACGAGGCTGTGGCGCAGCTGCAGGCACAATGAGCTTGCGGCCATCGGCCACCTGCCCCACCATTGCCCCGAACGAGGAGGACCCCGAATGGACGACGTGCAGACCCGTATCCAAGGCCGTGCGGGCCGGATTACCCTGACCCGCCCCAAGGCGCTTAATGCGCTAAGCCACCCAATGTGTCTGGAGATCGAGCGCGCGCTTGATCAGTGGCGCGAGGACGGCGCGGTCGATCTGGTGATCATCGATGCCGAGGGCGAGCGCGCCTTTTGTGCGGGCGGCGATATTGCCGCTGTCTATCATGCGGGCCGCGCGGGTGATTATGCCCTGGGCCAGGAATTCTGGCGCGACGAATACCGGATGAATGACAAGCTCGCCCATTACCCCAAACCCATCGTGTCTTTCATGCAGGGCTTCGTCATGGGCGGAGGTGTCGGGCTCGGCAGCCATGTCAGCCACCGGATCATCGGGCATTCGACACAGGTCGCCATGCCCGAATGCGGCATCGGGCTGATCCCCGATGTGGGCGGCACCTGGCTTCTGGCGCGCGCACCGGGACATATCGGCGAATATCTGGGGCTGACCGGCGCCCGTATGGGACCATCGGATGCGATCTTCGCGGGCTTTGCCGACAGGGCAATCCGCGAGGCACAATGGTCCGCGCTGATCGAGGAGCTTTGCAACACTGGCACGGTCGCAGCACTCCCCGCGGGCGAGACGCTCGGGGACGGACCGATCGCGCGGGCGCGCATGACAATCGATCGTTGTTTCTGGGGTGAGGATATCGCCGCCATCCAGTTGAAGCTGGAAACCGCAGGCGACAGTTTCGCGCTCGAGACACTGAAGACCATGCAGCAGAAATCGGCACTGTCGATGGCGGCCACCCTGCGGCTGATCCGCATGGCGCGGGAGGCGCGTGATATCCGCGAGGCTCTTTCGAACGAGTTCCGCTTCACCGCACGCGCCTGCCAGTATGGCGAATTCATCGAAGGCGTGCGTGCCCAGATCATCGACAAGGACCGCCGACCGATCTGGCAATTCAAGGCGGGTGACGTGCCGGAGGACCGGCTCGGGACGCTCCTGTCACCGCTTCCAGAAGGATTGGCTATCGATTTTGGCGCACAAGCAGCCCCAGCTTAAGCAAAGCTGAAAAGTTCCCTCAACACAAAAAAGTTTTTCTTTTAAAAACAGCAACAAAAATCCGACGGAGCACGTTTAAAGGACATCTGAAATAGAAATACGGAGCTGTTATATGAAACGCTTTTTGATGTCCGCCTCTGTCGCCCTCGTTGCAATGTCCGGCGCGGCTTTCGCCGACCAGCATGGTGCAAATAACTGCGCCCCGGGTCAGAAATGCCCCCCCGGCCAATCGCAGAAAGTGGATAACCACAGCCAGAAGCCGCAGGCCAAAGGCGAACAGCACGCACAAGCGACCAAAGCTTCGGGCCATAGCGCTCCGGGTCATGCCCCTACAGCCGCTCAACTCAAGCGCCTGCCGGCTCCGCCGAAAGGTCAGGAATACCGTATCGTCAACGACAAGGTTGTCCGCATCGACAGCGATACGCTGAAAACCGTGGCGGCCATCGGCCTCGTCAGCGCGCTTCTGAGCAACTGAGGCGCTTGCCTGTCTCTCCCGGCCGGGCATCCCAGCGATGCCCGGCTTTTTTTCGCCAACGCTCTTGGCGGAGTTCGGCAATAAGCCGCGCAAGCCACATTCCGCTTATGGAACATTTTCAGGGCTATGCGCATTTCTTACCCAACTCGAAAGGAGTACGTCATGCACAAGACCATTAAAACGTCGATGATCCTCGCCACCACTCTCTCGCTGGCACCGCTGGCGGCGCTGGCAGATCCGCCGTGGCAGAAGAACGGCCATGGCCTGCCCCCCGGGATCGCCAAGAAAATGGATCACGGGCATCACGATGATGACCGGGTGATCGTCATTGACCGCGACCGCGATGACCGCCGCGCCGATGACTACCGCGATGGCTATCGCGACGGGGCCCGTGCGCGCCACGATTGGCAGCGTGGTGAGCGTATCGACCGCGACTATGTTGTGATCAACGACCCGCGCCGCTATGGTCTGGATCCGCGCTACACCTACTATCGCAGCTACGATCAGGTCTATCGTGTCGACAAGACCGGCCAGATGCTGGCACTGATCGGCGCGGTAAGCTCCATCCTCAACTGACCGGAGACGGCATGTCCCGTTTGACACCCAATATGATCTGCACCCTCGGCGCGACCGCCGGGGGTGTTTTACTGAGCGTGGCTCTAGCAGCACCTCTGGCCGCCCAGACCGTCATAAACGGCGGCAATGCGTTGAATGCCCCCAAAAACCTTGCAGGGGCAGAGTTGGTTCGCCAGCAGCCCGAAAGCGAGCGGACCTGCAAGACGCTTTCCACCGGCTCGACTTTCTGCCGTGTCCCCACAACGGACGGCACCAAAGGGCGCTGGGTTCTGCAGGGCGAGAAGAAGCCCGATTTCGCCGTGGGCGACAGCTTTCCTATCTACAAGCATTCGATGCTGATGGATCTGCGCCGCTACAGCCTGCCCGACGTGGATGGCGACTGGCGCTATTACAAGGTCGGACGCCATATCTACCGCGTTGACCCGCGTAGCAAGAAGGTGATCGCCGTGGTCAAAGGCAGCTTCGACTAACCCTTGCGCCCCACTTGCCCAAGATCGGTGTCCTGAAATCCCGCGCGCCGCTTCAGCCCGAAGCCGAGCGCGCGGTCAATGCCTGCATGGCCAAGCACAACAAGCCCTGCCGCCACCAGCCACGGGGTGGCCGTATCCGCTCCCCAACCCGCCGCGCCCAGTGCCGCAATCCCCAGACCGAACCCGTAGATATGGCACAGGTTATACGTGATCGCCCCCGTGGCAGGGCCGAAGAGATAGCCGAAAAACGATAGATCGGGCGCCAGAAAGATTACCGGCCAGACCCACCACGGCCAATCGGGATCAAGCATATAGGCCAGATAAAGCGCCGCCCCGCCAACCGCGAGGCCCTCGAGGCGGCGCCACATCCGGTCCTGAACCTGATCCGCGATCATTCAGCCGCGACTTTCAGCCCCAGCATCGGCGCAAGATACCGCCCCGTATGGCTGCGCGAAACTGTAGCCACATCCTCGGGTGTGCCGACGGCCACGATCTCGCCGCCGCCATCACCGCCTTCGGGGCCGATATCGATCAGCCAGTCAGCCGTCTTGATGACATCGAGATTATGCTCGATCACCACCACCGTATTGCCCTGATTGACCAGCTCGTGCAGCACTTCCAACAGCTTGCGCACATCCTCGAAATGCAGACCCGTGGTCGGCTCGTCGAGGATATAGAGCGTGCGGCCCGTCGAGCGGCGCGAGAGTTCCTTTGACAGTTTCACCCGCTGCGCCTCGCCGCCGGAAAGCGTGGTCGCCTGTTGGCCCACCTTGATATAGCCAAGCCCCACTTCCATCAGCGCATCCATCTTCTCGCGGATCGAGGGCACCGCCTTGAAGAATTCCTGCGCATCTTCCACCGTCATATCCAGCACATCGGCAATCGACTTGCCCTTATACTGGACCTCCAGCGTCTCGCGGTTATAGCGTTTACCGTGGCAGGTCTCGCATTCGACATAGACATCGGGCAGGAAGTGCATCTCGATCTTGATGACGCCATCCCCCTGACACGCCTCACAGCGCCCGCCCTTCACGTTGAACGAGAACCGCCCCGGTTTGTAGCCGCGCGCCTGCGCCTCCGGCAGACCGGCAAACCAGTCGCGGATCGGCGTGAAGGCGCCAGTATAGGTGGCGGGGTTCGACCGCGGCGTGCGCCCGATGGGACGCTGGTCGATATCGATGACCTTATCCAGATGCTCAAGCCCCTTGATCGTCTCGCAGGGCGCGGGCGTCTGCTTGGCACCATTGAGCCGCATCGATGCCGTCTTGAACAAAGTCTCCAATGTCAGGGTTGATTTGCCGCCGCCCGACACGCCCGTCACACAAACGAACTTGCCCAGCGGAAACTCGGCGGTGACATTTTTCAGATTGTTGCCGGTGGCCTTGACCACCTTGATCTTCTTACCATTCCCCTTGCGGCGCGTCTCGGGGACCGAGATCTCGCGCTTGCCCGACAGATACTGTCCGGTGATCGAGGCCGGATCCTTGGCCAGTTCCTCGGGCGTGCCATGCGCCACCACACGGCCACCATGCACACCGGCCCCCGGACCGATGTCGAAGACGTAATCCGCATGGCGGATCGCATCCTCGTCATGCTCGACCACCAGCACCGAATTCCCCTGATCGCGCAGGTTCTTCAGCGTGGTCAGCAGGCGGTCATTGTCGCGCTGATGCAGCCCGATCGACGGCTCGTCGAGCACATAGAGCACGCCCGTCAGCCCCGAACCAATCTGGCTGGCCAGACGGATCCGCTGGCTCTCGCCGCCAGAGAGCGTGCCGGCCGCGCGTGAAAGCGTCAGATAATCGAGACCGACATTGACCAGGAACCCCAGACGCTCGCGGATCTCCTTCAGGATGGCGCGGGCGATCTCGTTCTTCTGGTGGCTGAGCTGCGAGGGCACGGTATCGACCCATGCAAAGGCATCCTTGATCGACATCTCGACCACCTGCCCCACATGCAGTCCTGCGATCTTCACGGCCAGTGCCTCGGGCTTCAGACGGTAGCCGTGACACGCCCCGCAAGGACGGGTGTTCTGATAGCGCTCCATCTCCTCGCGCGACCATGCGCTTTCGGTTTCGCGCCAACGGCGTTCGAGATTGGGGATGATGCCCTCGAAGGTGCGTTCGACCTGATAGACACGCCCGCCCTCATCAAAGCGGAAGGGGATTTCCTCCTTGCCCGACCCATGCAGGAACAGGGTCTGGATCTTCTCGGGCAGATCCTTCCACGGGGTCTTCTTGTCGAATTCGTAATGTTTCGACAGAGCGTTGATGGTCTGCGTCACATAGGGGCTCTTGGTCTTGGCCCACGGCGCCAGCGCCCCGCCCGCGATTGAGAGCGACTGGTCCGGCACCACCAGGCGGTCGTCGAAGAACATCTCGACGCCCAGCCCGTCACATACGGGGCAGGCCCCGAAGGGCGCGTTGAACGAGAAGAGCCGCGGCTCGATCTCGGGGATGGTGAAGCCCGACACCGGACAGGCGAATTTTTCGGAAAACGTGATCCGCTCCCCCTCGCCCTCACGCGGCGCGGTCTCGAGAATGGCAATGCCATCGGCCAGATCAAGGGCTGTGCGGAAACTGTCGGCAAGCCGTGTCTCCAGCCCCTCGCGCACCACGATCCGGTCCACCACCACATCGATATTATGGCGGAACTTCTTGTCCAGAACGGGCGGCTCCTCGAGTTCGTAGAACTCGCCATTGACCTTCACCCGCTGGAAACCCTGCTTGCGCAGTTCAAGGAATTCTTTCTTATACTCGCCTTTCCGGTCGCGCACGATGGGCGCCAGAAGATAGCCGCGCGTGCCCTCTTCCATCGCCATCGTGCGGTCGACCATATCCTGCACCTGCTGTGCCTCGATGGGCTGGCCGGTTGCGGGGCTATAGGGCGTGCCAGCGCGGGCAAAGAGAAGGCGCATGTAGTCATAGATCTCGGTCACGGTGCCGACCGTCGAGCGCGGGTTCTTTGAGGTGGTCTTTTGTTCAATCGAGATTGCCGGTGACAGACCCGAGATATGGTCCACATCGGGTTTTCCCATCATATCGAGAAACTGGCGCGCATAGGCCGAGAGGCTCTCGACATAGCGCCGCTGCCCTTCGGCATAGATCGTGTCGAATGCCAGAGAGGACTTCCCCGACCCCGAAAGACCGGTGATCACCACGAACTGGTCCCGCGGAATATCCAGATCGACATTCTTCAGGTTATGTTCCCGTGCGCCACGGATTTCGATGGTTTTAAGATCGGGCATTTGGACCTCCGGTTGCCTTGGACCCATAGATAGGCGCATGCAGGCAAAACGCCAATGGGATTTAGTGAACAAATTACGAACGTCAGCCAAGGAACTTGTGCAAATCCACCGCGATCAACGGCGACGCCTGCCCAAGAGGCAGAAATACCGGAAGATGGTCGATGTGCTGATCAAATTTCCGCCCATGCCTCAGGCACCCCCTTGCATATGGGCCCGCATTGGCACCATGTCACAGGAAATTTCCAAGGAGCATGACATGTTCGGTTTCCTGCGCCGCCGCGGCAGCGCCATCCCCAGAATCGACGCAGCCGAGGCCCTCACGCGGGTGCGTGCAGGCACGCTGACCCTGATCGATGTGCGCGAGGCCGGCGAGCTGCGCCAGACCGGACGCGCCACGGGCGCGTTGCATATTCCGGTGGGATCGCTCCTGAAACTGGCGCATCCCGAGAGCGCGGAATGCCTGCCGGCGCTCGAGACCTGCCCGCCTGTCGCGCTCTACTGTGCCTCCGGTGCCCGCGCCGAGAATGCGGCCAAGATGATGCTGCAGATGGGCTATACGGAGGTCTATACGATGGTCAGCCTGCGCTACTGGCAGGATGCGGGTGGCGAGATAACTGCCTGACCCAAGTCAGGTAGCTATCCCGCGAGATCCTCAACCCAACCAGCCCCCATCGGGCGCGGCGCAGCCTACAGGCGGCAGGGTTTTGCCAAAGGTCACATGAAGCTTCGCGCAGCCCCATGCGGCGACCGGCGCGGGCATCACGCGATTGAGCGCGATCCCCACCTCGTCATAGGGCGTATCGGAATTGGTGACATACATATACCAGCGCCCGCCCGCCATCACGATTGCGGCGATCAGCGCCACGACCAGAACATTCACGACCTTTGCCATATATCCCTCCTTGCAGATCTGCGCGTAGTTGCGGCAAGACCGGAAACAACCACAAGGCGAAATTCCTGTTTTCCGGCCCCGCAAGGGCCAGTGCGCGGGTTCTTGCGCGAGCCCCCCGCCTGCGGGCGGAATTCCACCGCAAATCATCCCGAAATGCAGAACACCCGCCTGAAAAGGCGGGCGTTCATGGTTATGGATCCGGCACTCAGAAGTGGATCGCGATCCCGTAGGCATCGAGCACGGCTTCATGCATCGATTCCGAAATGGTCGGGTGCGGGAAGACGGTATGCATCAGGTCTTCCTCGGTGGTCTCGAGCGTGCGCCCGATCACGAAGCCCTGGATCATCTCGGTCACTTCCGCGCCCACCATATGCGCGCCGAGCAGTTCGCCGGTTTTCGCATCGAACACGGTCTTCACCATGCCCTCGGGTTCGCCCAAGGCGATCGCCTTGCCATTGCCGATGAAGGGGAAACGACCGACCTTGACCTCATGGCCCGCGGCTTTCGCCTTGGCCTCCGTCATGCCGACGCTTGCGACCTGCGGCGTGCAATAGGTGCAGCCCGCGATGGTGCCTTCCTTGATCGGATGGGCATGTTTGCCCGCGATCAGCTCGGCCACCATGACGCCTTCATGGCTCGCCTTATGGGCCAGCCACGGTGCGCCCGCGATATCGCCGATGGCATAGAGACCGTCCACACCGGTGCGGCAGAACTCGTCCACCACCACATGGGTGCGGTCGACCTTCACGCCCAGCCCCTCGAGGCCCAGACCCTCGACATTGCCCACAATCCCCACGGCGGAGATAACGGTATCGACCTCGAGCGTCTCGGTCTTGCCGTCTTTTTCCAGCGTTGCGATGACCTTATCGGCCTTGCGGTCGAGCGATTTGACATTGGTCTTCTCGCGGATCTTCATGCCCAGCTTCTCGAACTGCTTCTTGGCGAATTTCGAGATTTCCTCGTCTTCCACCGGCAGAACGCGGTCCATGACCTCGACCACGGTGGTCTCGGCGCCCAGCGTATTGAAGAAGGAGGCGAATTCGATACCGATCGCACCCGAGCCGATCACCAGAAGTTTCTTCGGTTGATGCGGCGGGTTGAGCGCGTGCTTGTAGGACCAGACGCGTTTGCCATCGGCCTCAAGACCGGGAAGGTTGCGCGCCCGCGCACCGGTGGCCAGCACGATGTTTTTCGAGGTCAGTTCCTCGACGCCCTTGTCGGTCTTCACCGAAACGGTGCCTTTTTTCGGCAGCGTCGCCTCGCCCATGAAGACAGTGACCTTATTCTTCTTGAGCAGGTGGCCGATGCCGCTCGAAAGCTGCTTGGCCACACCGCGCGAACGTGCCACGACCTTGTCGAGATCGTAGCCGATCTTCTCGGCGCTCAGGCCGAAATCTTTCGCGCGCTCCATCAGGTGATATACCTCGGCCGAGCGCAGGAGCGCCTTGGTCGGGATACAGCCCCAGTTGAGGCAGATGCCCCCGAGATGCTCACGCTCGACGACGGCGACATTCAGCCCGAGCTGTGCACCGCGGATCGCAGCAACATACCCCCCCGGGCCCGCGCCGATCACGATCATGTCGAAGCTTTTGGCGGCCATGCGGATTCCTCCATCTGAAAACTAGTTTGGTATTAAACTAGTTCTGTCACCGGATCAATCACCGCTTGCCCTAGAACTGGTCTTCGCGCGAAATCGTCGCCGCGGGAAGGGTTATGCTCATTTCTTCGCCCTGCCGCAGCAAGGCATGCCCGCCATTCCACAGAAACCGCGCCTCCTCCTCGGTCGAGCGGCGGCCGATGATCTCATTACGCCACGGGAAGCGTCCGAACCGCGCGATGACCGCCTGACGCAACCGCGCATCCAGCACCGACCCTTCGGGCATCCGGTCACGGAACAGCGCCACCCCATGCGCCTGTGCAACGGGATCCTCGGCATGGATGTAGGGAAAATAGAAAAACTGGCGCAGCGGCCCGGCAACCTGCAGGTCATAGCCCCGCGCGGTCGCGACATGCGCCATATCGAGCGCCTGCGCTTCGGCGGCCCAAGCCTCGGGCGCGGCGCGGAACATATGGCGGGGCATCTGGTCCAGAAGAATGATCAGCGCCCATGCCCCCTGCGCGCTCTCGAGCCAACCATCAAGCGTGCCCACCCGTGCCTTCCGCCAGAGCCGCGCAAAGCGGCGGCGCATCTCCTCATCAAGGTCGCCATCCTCCCCGAACCAGCGCTCGGGGCCCATCTGCGCACACCAGAAACCGGTGATATTGGCAATCTGCTCCAAACCCTCACCTCCCCAATTCCATTTTAGGGACGAGCCTGTCAGGTTCTGGCCGTGTTGCAAGCCCTGAAAGACAGGGGCACGGAGATTAGCCCCGAAGCAAGGGCCTCAGCGGTCGGAACCGCCTATCCCTGACGCTCTTCGGTATTGGTGCCATATGCCGGATCGGCAGCCCCCTCGAAAGGTGTATCCCCTTCCTGGGGATCAGCCGGCAGTGGCAGCGCCATACCAGAGGCGGCTTCGGCGGCGCGCAGATTGTCATGCGCTTCCGCCTCGGCGCGGGCCTCGGCATCGGGGTCATCGGTCACCGCATCGAGCGTATAGTTCACCGCATAGGCCGTCACGGTGGGCGAGAGCACGGCGAAGGTGCCGGTATCATCCGAGGACGGCGCCGCACGTTGGGTCATCCGGTAGAGACCATAGGCTGTCAGGCAGGCAAAGAGCACGCTGATGAACAGGAAAAAGGCCTGCGGGCCGAAGGTTTCCATCATCCAGCCGGTCACCACCGGCCCCGCCACCGAGCCGATCCCGTAGAGGAACATCAGCCCCGCAGAGGCCGCCGCCATCTCGGCGCGATCGAGGAAGTCGTTCGTATAGGCCACAAGGATGGAATAGACCGGATTGGAGATTGCCCCCAAGAGGGCTGCCATTGGCAGCAGCACAGCGAAACCGGGTGTGGCGATGAACAGGTAGAACATGGCTACGGCGGCAATTGCCGTCAGCACGGTCACCATCTGCCGCCGGTCGAGCCTGTCGGACAGATAGCCCAGCGGGTATTGCGCAACCAGCCCGCCGACATAGATGGCCGAAACGAAGAGCGAGATCTCTTTCACATTCAGCCCCGCCTGCGTGCCCCAGACCGACACCATCCCGAACAGAGCCGAGAAGATACCACCCATCAGGAAGATTCCGACACATCCGAAGGGCGAGACCGTCCAGAGCCTGCGGAAGCTCATCCGCGTCTCAGTCGAGAAATCGGGCGCGCGCCCCGCCGAAAGCAGGATCGGCGTGAAGGCCAGCGACACGAGAATTGACGGGATGACAAACAGGAAATATCCCGACGGATCGCCCACATTTAGCATCAGCTGCGCCGAGACGATCCCGATGGATTGAACGATCATGTAGGCCGCCAGAAGCTGGCCGCGATTTTCCTTGTCGGCGCTCGAATTGAGCCAGCTTTCTGCCGAGATATACACCCCGCAGAACGAGAAGCCGATCAGCACGCGCATGAACGACCAGGCGATCCAGTTGGGCGCTGCCGCATAGGCGATCAGGACAGCCGAGATCAGCGAGCCAAGCGCCGCGAAGACCCGCACATGGCCGACCCGCCCGATGAGCCCCGGAATGGAGCGCGACCCGATCAGGAACCCCGCGAAGTAGCCCGTCATGACGATGGACATCTCGTAGGTGCCGATCCCCTCCAGCTGGCCACGGATCCCCAGAAGCGTGCCCTGCATGCCGTTGCCGACCATGAGCAACATCACACCCAGCAACAGTGCCCAGCTATCCTTCACCGCAGCAAACATCGAAAGCTCCCAATCCTGTGCCCGAACCGTGGCACAAAGCCGACATCCATGTCGAGAATCAAACATCCCCGCTTGGCGGTCAGCTAGCCCTCATGGTCCTCACTGTCCAGCTTAGTCTGCCCATTTTCGGTGCAAGTTTGACTAAAGGGTCAAGGGATCAGAAGCGAGCTGTCGCCATAGGAGAAGAACCGGTAGTTATTCGCCACCGCATGAGCATAGATCTCGCGGATACGTTCGGGGCCCATCAGCGCCGAAACCAGCATCATCAGCGTCGATTTGGGCAGGTGGAAATTTGTCATCAGCGCATCGGTCACGGCGAATGTGAAACCGGGATAGATGAAGATATCGGTGGTGCCACGGAAAGGCGCGATGGCCCCTGTCCCGCGTGCGGCCGATTCAATCAGGCGCAGCGCCGTGGTGCCCACCGGAATGACCCGCCCGCCCGCGGCTTTGGTGGCGGCGATCTCGGCGGCAGCCTGGGCGGTAATCTCGCCCCATTCGCTATGCATCTTGTGGGTGGTCACATCATCGACCTTCACCGGCAGGAAGGTGCCCGCCCCCACATGCAGCGTGACTTCGGTGAACTCCACGCCCTTGGCATGGAGCGCCTCCAGAAGCTCGCGGGTGAAATGCAGACTCGCGGTGGGCGCGGCCACGGCCCCCGAATGGCGGGCAAAGACGGTCTGGTAATCATCCTTGTCCTGCGCATCGGGCTTGCGCAGCGCCGCGATATAGGGCGGCAGCGGCATCGCGCCCGCCTCGGCCAGTGCCGCGTCGAAATCCTCGCCCGACAGGTTGAACCGCACGGCCAAGCGGCTCTCGGTCATCTCCACCACCTCGGCCGAGAGATCGGCGGAGAAGCGGATCACCTCGCCCTCTTTCACCTTGCGCAGCGGTTTGGCCAGCGCCTCCCATGCACCATCGGCACGCGGCTCGAGAAGGGTCACTTTCACATTGGCCGTCACCTCGCCCTGCGCGGACTGGCGTGTGCGCGTGCCCGAAAGCCGCGCGGGGATTACCTTGGTGTTATTGAGAACCAGCCTGTCGCCCTTCTGGAACACATCGACCAGATCGCGCACATGCAGGTCGCGGATCCCGCCGCCTTGGGCCAATAACAGTTTTGCCGCATCGCGCGGGCGGGCGGGCCGTGTGGCAATCAGGCCCTCGGGCAGGTCGAAGTCGAAATCCGAAAGATGCATCATCGTCTTATTCTGTGCTCAGCGCGGGCGGATCGCTCCGGAACAGGTCGCGGAACATCCCCGGCGTGAAGATGGAAAGCGGGTTGATCGAAACTTTGGGCGCGGTCTTCGATCCCCGCAATGTATAGGTGAAGCCGAACAGGCCTTCTCCGCGTCGGCTCAGGATCTGGCCTATCCCGTTGACGATGTAAAGCGGAGAGATCACCCCTTCCATATCGAAGACGCCGGACTGGGTGAAGTAATTGCCGTTGAGCGTGACCCCCATCGAGGCCCCCGTGGCGCGGCCTTCGCTGATCGACACGCCTTTGGGCGTCAGCTTGAAATCGGCGGAGGCGTTGTTGAACACGATCCCGTCGCCGTTGAGCTGCTCGAGAAGGCCCACGATAGAGGCCGCCGACAGCATGGAGGCCAGTACCGGCGCCTTGATGATCTTGAGATTTCTGACGCGTAACTGGCCCTGATAGCTCCGGTCGCCGGTTGGCGAGAGGTTCAGGGTCATCTGCCCGTCGCGGGCATTGTCGAAGAGTTTCGCCGAGGCCAGCACACCGCCCGCATCACGGGTCTCGACCCGCACGGCGGGACGGCCCGAGGCCGAAGGTCCGACCGCGCCGGACACCACCGCGCCACCGTTCAGCCGCGCATCGAATGTCCCGTTGAAGCCTGCGCGGGTGTTGAACTGCCCCACCAGATCGGTGAGTTCGATCCCGTCGGTCACCAGAAGCCGGTCGAGCCGCACCGAAAGCGGTGTGGTGCCCGAACTGCCGCCCCCACCGCCCGCACTATTGGGCAGATCCGACAGGGTCAGCCGCCCGCCCCTGATGGCCACTTTCGGCGGCAGGTTGCGCCCCTGCCCGATCAGGTCCGCCGCCCCGTTGAACCAGCCGCCGATCGACAGAGCGTCAAACCGCGCTCGCTCCAGCCCCTGACCATCGGCGCGCAGCGAGACCGAGCCTGCGGCCTTGAGCCCCGGCACATCGAGAGCGATGCGATCCACCTTGACCGGCTGGGTCAGCGCGCCGCTGATCGCCAGACTTCCCGACGAGCCTTGCGCCTTGCTCCAGCCGATCTGCGGGATCGAGAGCCCGATCCCCTTCATGTCGCTGCGGATGGAATAGGTCACCGGATCGCCCGTCACCATATCCAGATCGAGCGCGGCCCAGCCCTCGCCCGAGAGGATATTGTCGGGCAGAGCCACGCCCAGAGCCTTCAGCCCGTCGGGGGTGATATTCAGATAGCCCTGAACCTGCGAATGGCCCGCTTCCTCGGGGCTGAACTTCTTGATCCACCATGCATCGAATTTCTGGTCCTGGAACAGACCGCGACCGCCAATGCGCAACCCGTTCTCGGAATCGGCCAGCAGCTTCATCTCGCGCGAGCGCAGCACCTTTCCGGGCACGATCTTGTCGCTATAGACATCGGTGAGCGTCGCACGCACATCATATTTGAAATCGGCAGGCTCGAGATGTTTCTCCAGCGGAAACTCCAGATGCGTGCGCGCCACGGCCCAACCGGTGGCAATATCGGTGCTCTTGCCCGCTTTCGACAGGAAATTGAAGGGCGGCTCATCCATCAGCGAGAGCGCCGCGGGGATCGGCGAACGGGTCACCAGATCGACCTGCATCGGCGCGGGCTTGAGTTTGATATCGGGCACTTTCAGGGTGGTATCGGCCACCTCGATCGGGCCGCCATTGGGGGCGGTAACCTGCCCCTCCTCGACCATCATCGAATAGGTCTTGCCATCTAGATTGGCAAACCCGCGCCCGTCCTCGATATGGGGCAAGGTCTTGACCGCGCGCACATCGGCACCGCTGAACTCGTAGCCCAGATCGATGCGCGGATCATGGCTGGGCGCGATACGGATCGCCGCGCGCACATTATAGAGCGTGCCATCGGCGATATTCTCCTCGGCCCATGTGCGGGTATGCGCCACCAGTTTCGGCGGCCAGAGCGCCAGCAGGCCCTTCGAGGAAATCCGGCTGATCCCGCTATCGAGGGAGACCTGCCAGCCCTGCGGGCTTGCGGTGATCCTGCCCTTGGCAGAGAGGCGCGTCCGGTCCTCGATCAGCTGGGCCTGTCCGATATCCACGCGGAACGGGTCCAGACCGATACGCAGGTCAATGGCCCCTTCCGAGAAATGCGCGGGCTCCTCGAGCACGCCCTCGGGATCGAGCTGCAGATCATCGAGCGCCACTTGCGCCAGCATCTGGCGCGGCAGGCCCTTGCTGAAATCGCGCAAGAGGATCGAGCCGTTGGCCTGAACGGCGGCGGCAGCGCTGCGGACCTCGAGACGGCTCATCTCGATGCGCTGGTCCTGCTGGTCGTAATGCAGCTCAAGCGCCGCACTCTCGAAGGGGATCGGCTGCGAGCCTTCCACAGGGCTCAGCGCCCCCGCCCCGATATCAAGCTTGGCCACCATCCCCGAGACAACACCCTGATCGTCTATCGAGCTTTGCAGCGACCCCGAGATCGGCGCATCAAGCACCGACAGCCCCGCCAGCGCGGGTGATTGCACCGCCAGATCCCGCGCCGGCACACCGGTGACTGCCGCGCCGAATTGCGCGCGCGGGGAGTTCTTGTAGGTCGTAGCGCCCAGGGCCAGCTGCGCAGGCCGGTCGTTCTGGTCGCCAACATTCAGCGACAGGCTGGCGGAGATGCGGTCGGCTTCCTGTGTCAGGCGGAACTGGCCGTTCGAGACCCGCCAGACACGGCCCAGACGTTCATCATCGAGCCGGATATCGATGGTATCGGCGCGGACCTCGGACAGATCGCGCAGCACGGGTGTGGCAAAGGCCGCCTCGATCGCATCGGTGACATCGGACAGGCTGTCGATCTCGAAATGCTGCATCTCGCCCTGCCCGAGATTGATATCGAAAGAGCCGTCGGCAAGACGGCGCATCGCGATGGCCGCCCCCTTCAACGTGACCGAGGACAGTGCGATCCGGCGCTGCAGGAGGGGCGTGGGCATCACGGCGGCCTGCACCTCGGGCAGCACGGCGATGGGCCGCCCCGAGGGGGTGAGCAGCTGCACCGAATTCAGCTGCACCTGCGGGCGCAGCCCGCTTGCGATCACCAGATCGATCCCGCCCGAGAACCGCGCCTGCAATGTCGCCCCGAGCGCCTGATTGACGCGCGTCTCGATCTTGGCGGTCACGCTGGCAGGCACCCGCATCGGATGATGGGTGAGCGCCGCCCAGACCAGAACCACGAAGAGGCTCACAACAGGAATGGTCACCAGCGCCAATAGCCACAAAAGTGCCCTGCGCAGCGGGCGCCGCTTGGGCGGCGGTGACTGACCGGCCTCGGCCGTCTTCGGAAGATCGGAACTCTCTATGCTCACGCGCCTGTCCTGTTGCGGCCTGACCGCCTTCACGCAATAGCCCTTGCGGGCCGCTCCTATGCCGGACGGCGGGTGCCGACCTGTTTTCGGCCAACCCCATCCCTCACCGCCAGCCATAACCGGAAAACGGGACCAATCCGCGAAAGAGGCTCTTGCCTCCCACGGGCTGACAGATAGAGTTCGTCCGGAAATCATCTAGGCCGTGTTTGGGCTTAGAGACAAGCAAAAGGATAGAAAATGGCGACTATCGGCGAGTTGGCGCCCGAATTCACCCTGCCGCGCACAGAAAATGGCGGCAGCGAAACCGAGCTGAGCCTGAGCGCACTGCGCGGCCGCAAGGTGGTTTTGTATTTCTACCCCAAGGACAATACGCCCGGCTGCACGACCGAGGCGCTAGAGTTCACGCGACTGTCGGAAGATTTCGCAAGTGCCGATACCGTGGTGCTCGGCGTGTCCAAGGACAGCCTCAAGAAACACGAGAATTTCTGCGCCAAACATGATCTGAACGTCATCCTGCTGTCGGATGCCGAAGGGCAGACCTGTGAGGATTATGGCGTGTGGGCGGAAAAATCCATGTATGGCAAGACCTATATGGGCATCACCCGTTCGACCTTCCTGATCGACCGCGACGGCACGGTTGCCGCGCATTGGCCGAAGGTCAAGGTGGCGGGCCATGCGGCAGAGGTTCTGGCAAAAGCTAAAGAACTGGCCTGAATCCGTTAATTATCATCGCCCCGCTCTCGGCGAGTTTTCGCTGATGTGAAGGATTGTGCCGCCAAACGGCGCCGGTGCGACAAGGAATCAGGTTGTCACGGGGGGTGCGCGGTTGGTAATCCCTTTCCAGCCGCGCGCAATAGCGCCACATCAATGAAGTCGCACAGGTGACAAATCGGCCACATCCGCCAGACGGACAGGCCCATATCGAAGAGCAGGACAGCCCCTTTGCCCCGACGTCTACTGGATCGAACCAATTCTGCGCTGGAGCGTTTCCTTCCGGAGCAGCGCCTTTTCATGAAGTCGGACGACTCGACCCGTTTCCTGCGGTTGCGCCCCCTGACACAGGCATCGGTTCTGGCAGTGGGCACGGTCCTGTTTGGCTGGTCCATCGTGGCCACCTCGCTCCTGTTCATCGACAATATCTCGGAAGGCTCGTCCGAGCAGCAGGCGGCCATCTCGCAGAAAGCCTTCGAGGACCGCCTCGACAGCCTGTCCTCCGAACGTGACAGCCGCGCCTCCGAGGCGCTGGCCGCGCAGGAACGGTTCCAGACGGCGCTGGGTCAGGTGAGCCAGATGCAATCGGCGCTCCTGCAGTCCGAAGAGCACCGGCGCGAACTGGAAACCGGCCTGCATGTGGTCCAGCAGACCCTGCGCCGTGTAATGAATGAGCGCGATGCCGCCAAGGACGAGCTGGCGGGCCTCCAGACCGGTAGTGACGGCAGCGTCAACCCCGCCGCCCGCACCGCTGATATGTCCGAGACGGTGAAGATGCTCTCGAACGCTCTGGGCGATGTCGCCACCGAGCGGGACGATGCCACCAAAGAGGCGCAGGCCGCACGGCAGGAGACCGAGCAGCTGGCCCTGTCGAAGCGCCAGCTGGAGCAGCGCAACGACCAGATCTTCTCGACGCTCGAGGATGCCGTGACGATCTCGATGGCACCGTTCGACAAGATGTTCAAACAGGCGGGTCTGAATACCGACAAGATCCTTGCCGAGATCCGCAAGGGCTATTCGGGGAGCGGCGGGCCTTTGGGCGTGACCATGTCCTCCAAGAGCCCGGCAGCCCTGACCGAGGATGACAAGCGCGCAGCCTCGATCCTCAAGAAGCTCGATGAGATCAATATGTATCGCATCGCCGCCGACAAACTGCCCTTCCAGCTGCCGCTGAAATCGCAATTCCGCTACTCCTCGCCCTATGGCTACCGCTGGGGCCGGTTGCACGCGGGCGTCGATATGGCCCTGCCGGTCGGCAACCATGTGCTGGCCCCTGCCGATGGCGTCGTGATCGCCTCCGAGGTCGAGCACGGCTACGGCAACGTCATAAAAATCCAGCACGAATTCGGTGTTTCGACCGTATACGGGCATTTGTCAAAACGCCGTGTGAAAAAAGGCCAAAAGGTCTCGCAAGGTGACTGGATCGGTGATACGGGTAATACTGGTCGGTCGACCGGACCGCATCTGCATTATGAAATCCGGCTCGGCGGAAAGCCCGTCGATCCGATGACCTTCATCAAGGCTGCCAAGAATGTTTTCTAAAAGCAAAATCCACGAGCCCGGTTCCAAATCCGGAGACACCGAAATCAGCAAGCCCGACACCGGCATGCCGCCGTCGCGCAGCGAATTCGCTCCCTCGTCGGGGCCGGCCCGCGCGAAACCCGGCGCATCGGTTCTGTCTTCGGACTTGACCATCACCGGCAATATCCGCACCACGGGTGATGTGCAGGTCGAGGGCGTTGTCGAAGGCGACATCCGCGCGCATCTGCTGACGGTGGGCGAGACCGCGACCATCCGTGGCGAGATCGTGGCCGACGATATCGTGGTCAACGGTCGTGTGATCGGTCGCGTGCGCGGCCTGAAGGTGCGTCTGACCTCGACTGCCAAGGTCGAAGGCGACATCATCCACAAGACCATCGCGATCGAATCCGGTGCGCATTTCGAGGGCTCCGTTCAGCGTCAGGAAGACCCGCTGCAGACTGGCGAGACCACGCCCAAACTTGCCCCGCCGGTGGCTGCAAGCGAAGACTGATTTCTCGCGAGAGGATTAGTGAAAAGGGCGGCCAACGGGCCGCCCTTTTTACATTACAACAGACGTTTCGTCAGGCGCAGCGATAGTGCATAGGGCAAGCGTTGCAGGAGCTTCAGCCCCAATGTCAGCTTCTTGGGGAAATGGGTCTCGAACCCGTCGCCCGCCAACCCATCGGCCACGGCCTTCGCCGCCTCCTCCGGCTCGATAATGAAGGGCATGTCGAACTGGTTCTTCTGCGTGAGCCGCGTGTTCACGAAGCCGGGCGAGACAAGGCGCACATCGATGTCGGGCGCGTATTCCACCCTCAGGGATTCCACCAGATTGATGACGCCCGCCTTGGTCGCCGAGTAGAACTGGCCTTTCGGAAGCCCAAAATAGCCTGCGACCGAGCCGAAGATCGCCAGTTGCCCGCCCTGCCGCAGCACAACCGGCGCCGCCTGTGCAAAGCTCAATGTGCCCAAGAGGTTCACCCGCAAAAGCGCCTCGGCCTTCTCCCAGTCGATCTCGCGCACCAGTCCCGGATCATAGAGCGCCGCCGTGGTGATCATGCCGTCGAGCTGCCCCTGCCCGATCTCGGCCACCGCCGCGTCTAGGCTCGCCCGCTCCGACAGATCGACCGTCAGGACGCGATGGGCGGGTCCCAGCCGATCCTGTAGATTGCGCAACGGCTCTTCGGAGCGCGCCGACAGGATCAGCCGTGCCCCGCTCGCAGCCAGCTCGACCGCAAGCGCCTCGCCGATCCCCGAGCTGGCGCCGACAAGCCAGATCACTTTATCTTTGAAATCCATTGGGCATCTCCTTTCCATTCCCTACGCCGGAGCGGACAAGGAGTTCCCTGATGCTTACGCAGCGACCAGATGCCCCAGCTCGGCGAGGACGGTATTCTCGAGATCGGTGATCGCCCGCCCCCCCGACAGCTCCAGAACCGGAGCCGGCTGGCTCTTCAGCCACTCGCGATGGCGGTTCAGCGACCGGCCACAGAAATAGGGGTCGTCGTAGCTGGCAGCCCAGTTCAGGAATTTGCGGTAGATCTGCTCCATATCGCCTCCCGGTGCCACACGGGTGCCATAGCGCAGCACCTCGCGTTTGCGCAGCCGTGTCAGTCGCAAGGGCGTAGGTGTGCGCAGGAAGATCACAAGATCGGCCTGTGAGAGGATTTCGTCCCCCCAGCCATCGCAGGCCCCCGCCAGCACCCAGCCCGCGTCCCCTTGTGCTTCACGTATCAGATCGCACCGCTCGCTTACGCAGCGCTTACGGGTGAAGGGAATATCGGTCTCGGCCCAATAGCAATCATCGGTATCGATATAGGGTATCTGAAGCGTTTTGGAGAGCTGCTTGCCGAGGGAGGTAGAACCGGCGCCGGCAGCCCCTGTAATATAAATTCGTTGCGTCATGAAGCCTCCTAAATTTCCCGTTAAAGGGCCCTGTAGGCAGTCATTTAGTGTTTACAATTTCCTCCATCGGCCTAAGAAAATCAATCCGTTCAGCGATCACATCTCGCTCTTGCAGTAAAAAACTGCGCAATTAGATCAGATATATTCAGTTTTCATTCATCAAATTGGAAAAGGGGAGAGCCTTCGCCCTCCCCTTTTGCTCAATCTGTCAGCAGAGATTCGCGGAAACGCCCGTGGATCAATCCGCCGATTGCGCATCCGCGCGGGATTTGCCCTCAACGCCCATCGCAAGCGTCGCCGCCATGAGACCGTCCAGATCGCCATCCAGAACACCCTGGCTGTCAGAGGTCTCGTAGCCGGTGCGAAGGTCTTTCACCATCTGGTAGGGCTGCAGCACATAGGAGCGGATCTGGTTGCCCCAGCCGGCCTCGCCCTTGTTCTCGTGGGCCTCGTTGATCGCGGCGTTCCGCTTGTCGAGCTCCATCTGGTAGAGACGCGATTTCAACGCATTCATCGCGATCTCGCGGTTCTGGTGCTGCGACTTCATCGAGGAGGTCACCACGATATTGGTCGGCAAGTGGGTGATCCGCACGGCGGAGTCGGTGGTGTTGACGTGCTGGCCGCCCGCCCCCGATGACCGATAGGTATCGATACGGATATCAGAAGGATTGATCTCGATCTCGATATTGTCATCGACCACCGGATAGACCCAGACCGAGCTGAACGAGGTATGGCGACGCGCTGCCGAGTCGTAAGGCGAGATGCGGACCAACCGGTGCACGCCGGATTCCGATTTCAGCCAGCCATAGGCATTGGGACCGGTGATCTTGTAGGTGGCGGATTTGATGCCCGCCTCCTCGCCCGCGGTCTCGGATTCCAGCTCGACCTCGTAGCCCTTTTTCTCGGCCCAGCGGACATACATCCGCGCAAGGATCGAGGCCCAGTCACAGCTCTCGGTCCCGCCCGCGCCCGAATGGACCTCGAGATAGGTATCGTTGCTATCGGCTTCGCCATTGAGAAGCGCTTCCAGCTCCTTGGCGGCAGCGTCTTCTTTGAGGGCCTTCAGCGCAGTCTCCGCCTCGGTGATGACATCAGCGTCATCTTCCATCTCGCCCAGCTCGATCAGCTCGATATTGTCCTCGAGCTCCTGCTTGATGCGCTGATAGGTCTCGTATTTGTCCAGCAGCGCCTGACGGTCACGCATCAGCTTCTGCGCGCGCGCCTGATCATCCCACAGCGTCGGGTCCTCGATCATGGCGTTGAATTCCTCGATCCGGTGCGGCGCCGTCTCGAGGTCCATCCGCTGGCCCAGAAGCTCGAGCGATTTCTTGATCTGTTCAACGATGTTCTGCGTCTCAGCGCGCATGTCGCAACGTCCTTTTCCTGTTCTGGCCGGTCATACAGAAAGACGGCCCCCTCGACAAGTTGCCGAAGGGGCCGAAAATCCGGTCCTGCGCGTGTTAGTAAAGCCCGCCGGCACTGATCGTGCCGAAATTGGCCCGCTGTTTGGGAATGATGGCGGTTTTGCCCGAGGAGGTCGTGACCGATGTGCTGCCGCCCTCATCCGTCTGACCGGGCGCAAAGAGCGGCAGGTTCGAGCCCATACCGAAGCCCCCATCGACCACCAGCCCCATACCGGCCGTCGATTGGCCATCGCGGATATATTCGGCCTGCACATAGTCGCCCGTCGCATCCGCCGAGACCATCTCGCCGGTGAAGCGGTTGAAGTTCTGCCAGTGGCCTCCCGGCGGCACGGTGAACTCGGTGCCACCGTATTTCTTCACCGCTTCCTTCATGAACTCGTTGAAGACCGGCACACAGAGCGTGCCGCCAAAGGCATGTGCCCCGAGCGAGCGCGGATTGTCATAGCCGATATAGCACGAGGCCACGATATTGGAGGTGAAACCCGTGAACCACACATCCTTGGAGTCGTTGGTGGTCCCCGTTTTACCCGCCACCGGCACGTTCAGGTTCACGCCACGGCCCGAGCCACGCTGGACCACGCCCTTCATCAGCGAGATCATCTGGTAGGCGGTGATCGGGTCGATGACCTGCTCGGCATTGGATTCGATGCGCGGGCCCTCGCCTTCGGGCAGCGTCTGGGCCGAGCAATCGTCACAGACGCGCTGGTCATGACGGTAGATCGTGCGCCCGAACCGGTCCTGCACACGGTCCACCAACGTCGGCTCCACCCGCTTGCCGCCATTGGCAAACATCGCATAGGCCGAAATCAGGTTGAACTGCGTGACCTCCTGCGCCCCGAGCGCATTGGCGAGGAACCGTTTCATCGGATGGTAGACACCCAGCTTCTCGGCAAGATCGGCAATGGTATCCATGCCGATCTCCTGCGCGATCCGCACCGTCATCAGGTTACGCGACTGTTCCAGACCGGTGCGCATCGGTGTCGGGCCGAAATAGCGGTTCGAGGCGTTTTTCGGGCGCCACATACCTTGCGGCGTGTTCACCTCGATCGGTGCGTCGACCACCACCGTCTCGGGCGAGAAGCCCGAATCCAGTGCGGCCGCATAGACGATCGGCTTGAAATTGGAGCCCGGCTGGCGCTCGGCCTGCGTCGTGCGGTTGAAGACCGAGGACTGGTAGGAGAAGCCACCCTGCATGGCCAGCACGCGCCCGGTATGCACATCCATCGCCATGAAGGCGCCCTCGACCTGCGGCACCTGCCGCAGGGTCCAGCGGATGAAGCTGCCATCGCTATCGGAGGTCATGGCGCGGACCATCACCACATCACCCACCTCCAGCAGATCGGAGGCCACGCGCGCCTTGCGCTCGAGCTTGCCATCCTTGTTCAGCTTGCGGGCCCATTGAACGTCCTTGGCAGGGATCCAGTTGCCCTTGCCCTCTTCCTTGATGCCCTCGATACCGATCCGCGCATCCTCGGAGGTCAGCTCGAGCACGACAGCAGGCATCCAGCCCTCGACATCGCGCGGCACCTTGTCGCTATGCACATCGGCAAGTGCGGCCCGCCAGTCGACCTCGGTGCCCAGCTTGTCCTTGGGAATGGTCACGCCCGTGCCGCGCCAGACACCGCGGCCACGATCGTATTCCTCCAGCGCGTGCTGCAGCGCGCGCGCCGCCTGTGCCTGCATATCGGGGTCGACGGTGGCACGCACGGTCAGACCGCCCGAGAAGAACTCGTCCTGACCGAAACTGCGCGACAGCTGGCGGCGGATCTCGTCGGTGAAATAATCGCGCGGCGGCAGCTGGTCACGGAAGGGCGCGTAATCGCCGTTCTGAACCGATTTCACCGGCAGTTCTCGCTCGGTCTTGTAGGTCTCTTCCGAGATATAGCCGTTCTGCCACATCTCGTGGAGCACATAGTTCCGGCGGTCTTTCAGGCGCTGCATATTGCGCACCGGATTGTAGTTCGAGGGCGCTTTCGGCATCGAGGCCAGAGTGGCGGCCTCATAGGGCTTCAGCTCCGAGAGCGGCTTGTTGAAATAGGTCAGCGAGGCGGCGGCCACACCATAGGAGTTCTGGCCGAGGAAGATCTCGTTGAGATAGAGTTCGAGGATCCGCTTCTTGGGGATCGCCTTTGACACCCGCGCGGCCAGAATGAGTTCCTTGATCTTGCGCTCGACCGAGCGGTCCGAGGAGAGCAGGAAGTTCTTCATCACCTGCTGCGTGATAGTGGAGGCCCCGCGGATATCATGTCCGCCAGTCTTCACAGCCTCGAAGACCGCCTGCGCGATCCCGACCGGATCATAGCCCGCATGATACCAGAAATTCTTGTCCTCGGCGGAGACGAACGCATCCTGCACGACCTTCGGGATCTCGTCGATCGGCACGAAGATCCGCCGCTCGGTGGCGAATTCGTCGATCAACCGGCCTTCGCTGTTATAAATCCGCGAGATGGTCTTGGGTTGATACTGCGCCAGCTGCTCGTGGCTTGGCAGATCGCGCGAATACATCCAGAAGACGGCCCCGATGGTCAGCGCAGCAAAGAACAGTGCCGTGACTATCCACGAAAAGATGCTGCCGAAGAAGGACAGGATAAATCGGATCAAGGTTCGCTCCTTACCGGGGGATGCCCGTTTTTCGGGAATTACCCGCAATTGTGCCTGCCTATAGCCGCCACGGCTCGGGGCGTCAAAACAAGTTATACCACATCAAGGCGGGATCGCGCTCACATCTCGCTCATGTGAGCGGCCCGCTGTCAGGGTTTTAGGGCTATTTGCGCAAAAGTCTCGCCTCTGCGGCATCCGATTGCGCCCATGTCTGCACCGCCTGCGTGATCACCTGCGCCATATGTTTGCGCCATGTGTCATCGAGCAGTTTCTTGCGGTCGGCGGTTGCATCGAGGAAGCCCAGCTCGATCAGCACCGAAGGGAAATCAGCCGATTTCAGCACCGAGAAATCCGCCCCCTGCACGGGATTTTTGTAAAGCGAGATGCCGCCCGCCTTCATCGCGCCTGCCAGCACCTGCGTGAAGCGCACTGTCCGCGGGCGGGTCTCGGTGCGCGCCAGATCCATCAGAATCCGCGCCACGTCATCGCCATGTCCGTCCAGATCTACGCCGGCCAGAATATCGGCGCGGTCATGGCGCTCGGCCAGTTTCTGCGAAGCGGAATCCGTAGCCTTATCGGCCAGCATATAGATCGTAGTGCCGCTGGCATGGCCGCTTTGCACCGCATCGGCATGCAGCGAGATGAAGAGATCGGCCTCGGCCTGACGTGCGATGGTCAGGCGCGTCTCCAGCGGCACGAATGTGTTTTCGTTACGCGTCATCACCACATCGATTCCCGCCCGGCTCAGCGCCTCTTTCAGCTCGCGGGCAAAGGTCAACACCACGACGGCTTCCGTCGTGCCATCGGCTTCCGCCCCCGGATCGATGCCGCCATGTCCGGGATCGAGCACCACACGCAGCGCCCGCGTGCCGTCCTGCCGCAGGATCGGCGGCGTGACCGGTGTTGGCTGTGGCAGATCCCAAAGCGCGGAATCCGGATCTCCTTTGGCCGTCTCGAACCGGTCTTTGCTGACCGGGGTCAGGGAAATATCCACATCGGGGCTCTCGCCCGTATGCAGCTGCGCCGAGGCGATTTTCATAGGCCCCGTCAGCTCGGCCACCATCCGCGACCAGCCCGGGCGGAACGGCCCCCAGCGCAGCGCACTGACACCGCCCCTGCCCAGCATTTTCGCCGGATCGTGCCCACCGAAATCGACCTCGCGGAAATCCACGACAAGCCGCGGGGGGCTGTCGAGCAGGAAGGCGCGCCACGCCACGGGCTGGGAGATCCCCAGCCGCAGCCGCGTTTCTTTGGCATCTCCGGTGATACTGCTGCGCGCGGGATCCATCTGCGCCAGCGCCGAGAGCCGGTTATCCTGCGCATGGCCCTGAGCAGCCATAAGCGCAAGGCCGATAAGCACCGCGTAAGCCAGCGCCCAGCGGCCAAGGAGTGCTCGCCCCAAAATCTGCATTCTGCCCGATTCCGTTTTGGTTCTTGTCGAAGGCAACGCTAGCCGAAACCGCATCGCAAGTCAGCCAGCCAACCGCGCCGCCATGAAAGCCCTGAGCCGCTCCAGCCCCTCGCGGATCCGTGGTGTGGACTGGGCATAGGAGAAGCGCAGCGTGCTCGCCCCGCGATGGGGATCGAAATCGAGCCCCGGCGTGACCGCCACCCCCGCCTCGCGCAGGATCTCCTCGGCAAAGGCGAGGCTGTTATCGGTCAGATGCGCGACATCGGCATAGATATAGAAGGCCCCGTCGGGCGGCGCGATCCGGTCGAACCCGATCTGCGGCAGCACCTCCAGCATAAGGCGGCGGTTTTCGGCATAGGCCGCGCGGTTGGCTTCCAGCTCGTCGATACAGTCCAGTGCCGCAAGTGCCGCGATCTGGCTGGCGTGGGGCGGACAGATGAACATGTTCTGCGCTAAGCGCTCGACCGTGCGCACATGGTCCTCGGGCACCACGAGCCAGCCGACCCGCCACCCCGTCATCGAGAAATATTTCGAGAAGGAATTGACCACATAGGCCTGATCGGAGACCTCCAGCGCCGTCACCGCGCGATCCTCGTAATGCAGCCCGTGATAGATCTCGTCGGAGATGAAGGCCAGATCGCGGGCTTGCGCCAGATCCATCAGCGCCTTCAGTTCGGGCTTGCCCAGCATCGTGCCCGAGGGATTGCCCGGCGAGGCGACGATCAGCCCCTGCACATTCTCGGGGATGTCCTGCGGCACCGGCTGATAGCGGTTTTCAGCCGATGCGGGCATCCCCACCGGCTCGACCGACATCGCGCGCAGGATCTGACGGTAGCTCGGATATCCGGGCTCGCCCAGAGCCACACGGTCCCCCGCATCGAAGAGCGCCGAAAACGCCAGCACAAAGGCCCCCGAGGAGCCCGAGGTCACCACTACCCGCGCGGGGTCCAGATCGACGCCATACCAGCGCTGGTAAAGCTCCGCGATCCCGCAGCGCAGCGCAGGAAGACCCAGCGCCACCGTATAGCCCATCGCCTGATCGTCGAGCGCCTTGGCCAGCGCATGGCGCGCCCCTTCGGGGGCGGGGGTCGAGGGCTGGCCCACTTCCATGTGAACGATATCGCGGCCCGCATCCTCGGCCGCGCGAGCGGCCTCCATCACATCCATCACGATGAAAGGATCAACTTGTCCGCGGCTTGAGAAACGCATGGGGGGCCTCCATTTTCGGGCTTCGACCCTGCCGCGATAGGCCACGGGCCGCGCAGCGTCAATGCCGCCGCCCCCGAACCTGCGGCAGGCCCTTGCTCCGCAGCGCCGCATGCGTCACTGTGGGGCCCAACCCTCCGCACCTCATCCCATGTGCCGGAGACAGGATCGACAGAGGACCCGATGAACCGCAAACTTATTCCCGCCTTCGCCCTTTCCGCGCTCATGGCCCAGCCCGCAGGAGCGCTGGATCTGGGCTCGATGACCGACGCCGAGCGCGATGATTTCGGGCGCGCGGTGCGCAGCTATCTGATGGACAATCCCGAAGTGCTGGTCGAGGCCATCAACGAGCTGGAGAAGAAACAGAACGCGCAGGTGGCCGAGGGCGACCAGCAGATGATCGCGGCCAATGAGGACGATCTGCTCAACGATCCCAATTCATGGGTCGGCGGCAATCCCGATGGCGATGTGACGATTGTCGAGTTCATGGATTACCGCTGCGGCTATTGCAAGAAGGCCTATCCGGAGGTCAATTCGCTGCTGAAATCGGATGGCAATATCCGCTTCATCGTGAAGGAATTCCCGATCCTCGGCGATGCCTCGGTAAAAGCCGCGCGCTTTGCGATCGCGACCAAGCAGGTGGCGGGCGATGCGGCCTACGAGAAGGTCCATGACGCGCTGATGCGCCTGCGCGGCGATATCACCGACGAGAGCCTGAGCGCGCTGGCCAAGCAGCTCGACCTCGATGGCGAGGCGATCCAGAAGGCCACCAACTCGTCCGGGGTCGAGGCGGTGATCGAGGCCAATTACAAGCTCGCCCAGCGGATGGGCCTGTCGGGCACACCCTCCTTCGTGATCGGCGACGAGATGCTGCGCGGCTATGCGCCGGAGGAAGCCATGAAACAGATGGTGGACGACCAGCGCGGCTGATCGCGCCCCGCGCCATGCAAAAAGCCGGCCCTGAGGCCGGCTTTTTCAATCACGCGTCATGGATGTCTTACTTGAAGACATAGACGATGGCGCGGGTTTGCGGGTCCACGAGGACCGGTTCCTTGTTCACATTGACATAGGAATACTGGCTATCGGGCACGGGCTTGAGCACGACATTCTCGGGCAGCTTCGCGCCAGTCTTCACCTCACCCGACAGATAGACCGGCTCTACCGGGTTTTTCTCGACATAGGTCACGGTGGCCGGTTCGGGCTTGGCCGCATCGCCAATCAGTGCCCCGCCGATGATTGCGCCCACAATGGCACCTGCCGGACCGCCCATCGCCGTGCCCGCCGCGATCGCACCGCCCGCTGCGGCGCCGGCGCCTGCCCCTGCCAGTGCACCTGCGGCTTGACCATCCTCGGCATCGGGGTCGGGCGCCGTGATCGTGGTCACTTCGACATTTTTCGGGCGGTCGGCAAGATAGACGACGTTGTTGCCCTGATTGATCGCGATGTTCGATGCGGGGGTCCAGCCGGTCTGGCCTTCATAGGTCACCTGGCACCAGCTGCCGGTCGCGATGCAGCCATCGACCTCGATATTGGCCGCCTGCGGCGCGCTCATGCTCACCGAGTAATCCGCCCCCGGACCTGCGCGCAGCGAGCCGTCGGTGCCCAGCATGGCCGGAAAGGCCGATGCGGTGGTGGCGATGCCGGCGGTGGTCAGTGTGGCAATCGCAGCGACGGTCATTTTGGTCTTGTTGAGCATCTTCGTATCTCCTCGTCTATTCACGGGCGGCGCTGTTGGCCGCATTTGGACAGACAACTCGGAATGGCCGAAAAGCGTTCCGCCATCCCGATCACAAGATTCTCAGTCTGCTGGCGGGAACCCGCCGAAGGCTCAGCCGCCGAAGCTGCGCGTCGTGGCGCTCGACCCGAAGCCCCCGCGCGAGACAGCGGTGGCTTTGGTCATCGGCGCCTTACCGATGGTCGAGGCCGGTTTCTTGAACAGGCCCTGATTGAGCTTGGCCTTGCCGTTATTGGTCGAGAAGGTCGCCGAGCGGTCGGCATTGGTATAGCCGCCCTGTCCGTTGCGATAGAGAGGCTGCGCCGAGCCGCGTCCGCCCAGCATATTGCCGATCAGATAGCCCGCCAGAAGCGGCATGAAGATCGAGCCCATACCGCCGCTGCTCTGCTGACCGGTGGCCTGTTCCTCGGAGCCGCAATTGCCCGCGCCATGCTCTTCCTCGCAGACCTGCAGGCTGTCATAGCGTGGCGCGGATTCCACATTCAGTTCTTGCGCCTGCGCGAAGGCAGTGCGGCACTGCTCGGCGGTGAACTCGCCCCCCGCGCCCGCGGCCTGCTCGCAAGAGGCCAGATCGGGGAAGGCCTGCGCATCGACCTGACTGTCATCCTTGCACCCCGCCAGTGCAAAGGCCGCGGCCCCCATGATGGTCAGCGTGACATATCTCGAACGTTTGGGACGGAAATGTTTTGTCATCTTTGTGATCCTTCGTCGAACTGGGGCTGCGGTCAGCCGCGGATGAAATGCGGCTTGAACCGCGACAGGTCTTGGGTGATGCGCGAACGGTCCTCGCGGATGCCGATCCCCACACAGGTCTCGCCCACGATCCACGCGCCAATGATCGGACGGAACCCGTCAAATTCCGGCAGCAGCTGATAGGCCTGCACGATGCGCGGATGCTGGGCATAGCCGTCCTGCGTGGCCTTCTCGACTTTAGCCCCTTCGATGATCGAGACCGACGCCCCCTCGCGCGAGAAGATCGGCTTGGTCACATAACCTTTCAGGAGCTGGTTATGGGCGCGCGCGAAGCTCTCGCCGATCTCGGGTGCGGGGCGGCCAGTGCCCGCCAGCGCGCCCGCCACATCCTCTTCGAAATAGGCCGGAAGCAGGTTCGGATGGCCCTCGAAGAAATACCACAGCATCGGCAGGATCGCTTTGTTGGACAACAGCGCCTTCCATGCGGGCTCGAGATATTGCACCCCCGCGCCTGCCAGATATTGCGCGTAATCGTCGCGCAGGAGATCCTCCCACGGATAGAGCTTGAAGAGCGTGCCGATCACACGGTCCTCGTCATCGAGGAACTGCTTCTCCTCGCTGAGCCCGATTTTCTCGAGGTCGAAATAATGCGCGCCAAGCCCCGCCTCACGGGCCGCCCATCCCAGCGCCTCGACGGTGGCATAATCCTCGGGATTGCCGCCCATCGCGGTGAAATGCAGATCCGTATTGGGCTGGAAGAGCTGGCGGAACCGCTCGACAATCGCCTCGTGGATGCCATTGAACTGGTCGCAACCGTCCTCCAGCACGCCCGCCTGCATCTGTTCCTCGAGCCATTGCCACTGGAAGGCCGCGCTCTCGTAAAGCGAGGTCGGCGTGTCGGCATTATATTCCAGCATCTTCGCCGGCCCCTTGCCGTCATAGGCCAGATCGAAGCGGCCATAGAGCTCGGGCTGGTTGTCGCGCCAGCTGTTGCGCACCAGATCCCAATGCGCCTCAGGCAGGCCCATCACCCCGATCAGCTCCTCGGAGTCTACGATCCGGTCCACCGCCTCGCGGCACATCGCATGCAGCTCGGTCGAAGGGTCCTCGATCCGGTCCTCGATCTCGCGGAGCGTGAATTCATAGGCCGAGGTCTCGTCCCAATAGGGCTCGCCATGCATATCGGCAAAGGTGAACCCCACCTCCTGCGCCATCTCGCGCCAGCCTTCGCGTTCGGGCAGATCGATCTTTTGCATGACATCCTCCTGAGGTCTTTCCCGCGATGCCTAGACGTTTTCGCCCCGCCGATCCAGCCTTCTCCGCCCCCAGAGGCGAAAACAACCCGTAGCTTAACCCTTGGGCAAAGATTTCGCCTTATGTCTTTGGCCATTGCAGGAGATGGCCTTGATGTTTTTGCGCAGCCTTACCGTTTTCCTATCGATGATTGTGATCAGCCTTGGTGCCGCCCGCGCGGAGGGGGTGGCCGAGCACGCTGTGACCGGCGTCTTCGCGCCCAATACCGATATCCGGTCCACAGCCTTGATGATTGCAGGTGGGGCCGCCGACCAGAACGCCGCCGAGCTGACCGCTTTGGCGCGGACACTTGCGGATATGAATACCCTCGTCATCCTGATCGAGGCCGACTGGCTTCTGGATTTGGGCGGGGGATGCAGCGGGGCGGTGCCGTCCCTGCTTTCCATTTCGGAGGAGATCGGAAAGCGCCGTGGCGCCGCCCCGAGGGCACCTGTTCTGGTGGGGATCGGGGCAGGGACCGCCGTGGCGCGGGCCGCAGCCGCGCAGGCACCCAACCGGTTCAAGGGGCTGGTGACCGCGGGGCTTGCGCGCGATCTGCCCGATCCGTGCAGGACGCCGCTTCCCGAAACCGGCCGCAAGACTGTGCTGCGCTGGCATGAGGTCGCCTCCGAAGAGACGTCCGCTCTGGCGGGCGTCAGGGGCGTACGCTTCTATCCGCCCGAGGACCGAAGCCCCGAGGCGACGCGCGCCGCGCAGGTGAAGGCCTATCTGGCGCTTGCCGGCACCGATCATGCCTTTGACACCGATACCGGCGCGGAGGGCCTTGATGATCTGCCCATCACCCTGCATCTGCCCGAAGCCGACGCGCCGCCACCGCCGGCCTATGTGATCTTCCTGTCGGGAGATGGCGGCTGGGCCAATTTTGACGAGGAAATCGCCGACAGGCTGGCCAAGGCGGGCCTGCCGGTGATCGGGATCTCTTCCATGCGCTATCTCTGGCAGGAGCGCAAACCAACCAAGATCGCGCAGGACATAGCGCGGATCGACCGGAGTTTTGCCGCCCGTTTCGGGACCGATCGGGTCATTCTTGCGGGGTTCTCGCTTGGGGCCAATGTGACGCCGTTTTATGCACCCTTGCTGCCACAGACGATGGCCGAGCGCGTCTTGGGTCTCGCGCTCCTGTCGCCCGAGACCCATACCGGTTTCGAGGTGGTGATGGGCGGCTGGCTCGGCCAGAAGACCGGATCGCAGGATGTGGTCGCGGCACTGGACGCGCTCCCTAAGGCCATGACCACCCTATGCCTTTTCGGCGAGGATGATAAACATAGCGCATGCCCCGCCACCCGCCATGCTCTTCCGATGGCCTTTGACGGCGGCCACCATCTGGGAAAATCCTATGATGAGGCTGCGGGCGCCATCCTCGACCTTCTTCCCTAAGGGCAGCTTGTTCTCCCCCTCAAAGCCATTAGCTTATGCCCTAAGTTTTTTGACTTAGGAGGTTTGAAAATGGCAGCACCGCTCATTCAGCTCAACGATGGCAACAAGATCCCGCAGTTGGGTCTCGGGGTCTGGCAGATGCCCGAAGAGGACGCCCCCGCCCTGATCAAGGCCGCCACCGATGCGGGATACCGCCATATCGACACCGCCGCGCGTTACGAGAACGAGGCCGGTATCGGGCGCGGTATCCGCGACTGCGGCATTCCGCGCGAGGACCTGTGGATCACCACCAAGGTCTGGAACGACCATCAGGGTTATGACCGCACGTTGACCGCCTTTGACGAAAGCATGAAAAAGCTCGGCCTCGAGGTGCTCGATCTCTATCTGATCCATTGGGCGATGCCCGCGCGCGACACCTATATCGACACATGGAAGGCGCTGATCGAGCTGCAAACGCAGGGCCGTGTGCGCTCGATCGGTGTGTCGAACTTCACGCCCGACACCCTGACGCGGCTGATCGATGCCACAGGTGTGGTGCCTGTGCTCAATCAGATCGAGCTGCATCCCGCCTTCCAGCAGCGCGAGATGCGCGCCCTTCATGACAGGCTCGGGATCAAGACCGAATGCTGGTCACCGCTTGGTCAGTCGCAGGTGCTCTCGCGCCCGGAGCTGGCCGAAATCGGCGAGAAACATGGCAAATCACCGGCGCAGATCGCGCTGCGCTGGCATGTGCAGAACGATCTGATCGTGATTCCGAAATCGGCCAATCCGGAGCGGATCGCCGCAAATATCGACGTGTTCGATTTCACGCTCGATGCCGAGGATATGGCAAAGATCGCCACGCTCGACCGCGCGGATGGCCGGATCGGGCCAGACCCTGCTACCGCCGATTTCACCTGAGATCGCGGCATGGGCGTCAATGCGCGCCCATGCCCCTCTTGATGCGGCGGATCATCAGCCAGACCGCCAGCACGACCAGAGGTGTCAGCCCCGCGATCATCATCTCCTTGCTGACACCCAGCTCTCTAGCCAGCGGATAGACAAGATAGCCGCACAGGCTGACCGCGTAATAACTGATCGCCACCACCGACAGCCCCTCGACGGTATGCTGCAGGCGCAACTGCAGGTCAGAGCGGCGGTCCATATTCTCCAGCACCTTCTGGTTCTGCGCCGAGCGGTCCACATCGACCCGCGTGCGCAGCAGTTCTGCCGCACGGCTGGCCCGTTCGAGCATGGCATTCAGCCGCCCTTCCGCCGCAAAAACGGTACGGATCGCCGGATCATAGCGGCGCAGGATGAACTCCCCCAGCTTCTGGCGCCCCTCGAAACGGGTCTCGCGCAGGATCTCCACCCGCTCGCGCACCAGCGCCGCATAGGCGCGTGTTGCCCCGAACCGGAACGAGAGCCGCATCGCCAGCGTCTCCAGTTCATAGGAGATATCCAGAAGCTCGTTGAGAACCAGCTCGGGGGCTGTATCTGCATCGCGCATCGAGGCGATCAGCGCGGATAGCGCGGGATCGAGCAAGTTGAGCCGTCCCGTCAGATCGCGCGCCCGCGACAGGCCCAGCATCGACATGGCGCGGTAGGCTTCCAGATCGCAGATCCGCTGAACCACACGCCCGACCCGACCGGGCCCTGTGCCGGGGCGCACGAAAAGCGCAAAGCGCATCTGCCCCGCCGGATCAATCCGGAAATCGCCCGCCAGAATGATGTCCTCATCCACCACCCAAGTGCAGACGAGATTTTCGGGCACGAACCAGTCATCGACGAGCCGCGTCACTTGGGCGGGATCCTCCGGCATATCCTCGATCCGGATATGTACCGCCACCAACCGCTTTCCGGGTGCCGCCCGCAGCCAGTCATCGGGAAAGACCGCCGTTTCCGCCGGATCGAAGGGCCGCGATGACACGCCATCGCATTGCGCCAGATAGCTCACGAATTCGGTGTGGCTCTCCCATGAGAGCTGGTAGCGCCCGATCCCGCCGGCATGATGGGTGGCCCCCAAGGGTGGCTGCGGCGCGCCATGACGCCCCAGAAGATCACACAGATGGGCAAAATCGGCCTCGCGCGGGCGCGCGGCGGCCTCCACCGGCTCCTTTACCGCCAGATAGACCACATGCGAGGGCACGGAGATCTTGGGGAACGGGCGCGCATGAAGCTCGGCCACCATCGGGTAGCGCTGCGGGTGATCTTCTTCCGGCGGCATCGGCATAGCGGTATTTCCTCGTTACGACCGGAAAATCCTGCCTCATCAGCGACCAACTGTAAATAAATTTATCCTGTATGATCAGATATTTGCAGGCATACTTTCGCATACTGGCAAAACTGCATCGGCCAAAGCACAAGGCCCCGGAATGTCTCCCGGGGCCCTGGCTTTATTGCGGTTGGCAGCCTGTGTCAGTTCGACAGCAGGCGGGACTGTTAGGCCTTCATCAGATGGAGGAGTTCATCCACCGATTTACGGGCGTCGCCGTAGAACATGCGGGTGTTGTCCTTGTAGAAGAGCGGGTTCTCGATGCCCGAGTAACCGGTGCCCTGACCACGTTTGGACACGAATACCTGCTTGGCTTCCCAGACCTTGAGGACCGGCATGCCCGCGATGGGGGAGTTCGGGTCTTCCTGGGCGGCCGGGTTCACGATGTCATTCGAGCCGATGACGATGACCACATCCGTCGAGGGGAAGTCGTCATTGATCTCGTCCATCTCCAGCACGATGTCATAGGGCACTTTGGCCTCTGCCAGAAGCACGTTCATATGGCCCGGCAGACGGCCCGCAACGGGGTGGATCGCGAAGCGCACGTTCTTGCCGCGCGAGCGCAGCAGGTTGGTGAGTTCGGAGACCGCGTTCTGCGCCTGCGCCACAGCCATACCATAGCCCGGCACGATGATGATGCTATCGGCATCATGCAGCGCATCGGCCACACCGCCCGCATCGATGGCGATCTGCTCGCCCTCGACTTCCATCGCGGGCCCCGTGGTCGTGCCGAAGCCGCCAAGGATGACCGACACGAAGGAGCGGTTCATCGCCTTGCACATGATGTAGCTCAGGATGGCCCCCGAAGAGCCCACCAGCGCGCCGGTTACGATCAGCAGATCATTACCGAGCGAGAAGCCGATGGCCGAAGCCGCCCAGCCTGAGTAGCTGTTGAGCATCGACACCACCACCGGCATATCGGCGCCGCCGATGCCCATGATGAGGTGATAACCGATGAAGAACGCCAGCAGCGCCATCACGATCAGCGTCCATGCGCCGCCGCCACCCATGTAGCACAGAAGGAGCGCCAGCGACAGGATCGCAGCCCCCGCGTTCAGGAAGTGGCCGCCCGGCAGCTTCTGTGCCTTGCCGTTGATCTTGCCCGCGAGCTTGCCGAAAGCGATGATCGAGCCGGTGAAGGTGACCGCGCCGATGAACACGCCAAGGAAGGTCTCGACCTTGAGGATATTCACCTCGGCCATCGACTTATGCGCGACGATCGCGGCAAAACCCGAGAGCTGGTCATAGGCCGCAGGCATCACGCCGGTCTGCGCATGTTCCAGAATGATCGGCATGACCGAGGCCAGCACGACATGGGTATTGAGGCCGATGAACACGGCCGCCAGACCCACGAAGCTGTGGAGTGCTGCCACCAGCTGCGGCATGGCGGTCATTTCCACCTTACGCGCCAGTTGCGCACCGATGGCCCCGCCGATGACCAGCATCACGAGCACCACGACGAGCCAGCCGAAGCCGAGCCCCGAGCCGAAGACAGTGGCGATCACCGCGAGCGCCATGCCCGAGATGCCATACCATACGGCGCGCTTGGCGCTTTCCTGGCCCGAAAGGCCGCCCAGGCAGAGGATGAACAGGATGGCCGCCGCGATATAGGCGGCCGAGATCAGAGCGATATCCATAGATCCCACCCCCTTACGACTTCTGGAACATGGCAAGCATCCGGCGCGTAACCAGGAAGCCGCCGACGATGTTGATCGTGGCAATCAGGATCGAAAGCGCCGAGAGGATCACCACGAGCCAGCCGCCCGAGACCTGTCCACCTGCCCCGATCTGCAACAGCGCGCCGAGGATGATGATCCCCGAGACCGCGTTGGTGACCGCCATGAGCGGCGTGTGCAGGCTATGCGAGACATTCCAGATCACCTGGAAGCCCACGAAGCACGACAGCACAAAGACCACGAAATGCGCCATGAAGCTTGCCGGTGCGACAGCCCCAACGAGCAGCAGCAGAACAGTGCCCGCCACCAGCAGAGTGACCTGGGAGATCGTCTGCTTGCGGAAAGCCGCCTTTTCCTGCGCCTTGTATTCCTCGGGGGTCAGCTCCTTGGCTTTCTCCTTCGGCTTTTGCGCGGCAATCGCCTTGATCTTGGGCGGCGGCGGCGGGAAGGTGATCTCGCCCTGATGCACGACCGTCGCGCCACGGATCACGTCATCGTCCATATTGTGGTTGATGACACCGTCTTTTTCCGGCGTGAGATCGGCCAGCATGTGGCGGATATTGGTCGAATAGAGCGTCGAGGATTGCGTCGCCATCCGCGAGGGCAGATCGGTATAGCCCAGAATGGTCACGCCATTCTCGGTCACGATGCGCTCGTCCTTGACGGTCAGCTCGCAGTTGCCGCCACGCTCGGCGGCCAGATCCACAATCACCGAGCCACGCTTCATCATCTCGACCATATCCTTGGTCCAGAGCACCGGCGCATCGCGGCCGGGGATGAGAGCGGTGGTGATGACGATATCGACTTCCGGTGCCAGCTCGCGGAATTTCTTCAGCTGCGCTTCGCGGAATTCGGGGGAAGACGGGGCCGCATAGCCGCCCGTCGCCGCGCCATCCGTCTGGGCTTCCTCGAAATCGAGATAGACGAAGGAGGCGCCCATCGACTCGATCTGCTCGGCCACTTCGGGACGCACATCGAAGGCCATCGTGATCGCACCAAGCGAGGTCGAGGCGCCGATGGCCGCTAGACCTGCCACACCCGCGCCGACGATCAGCACCTTGGCCGGCGGTACCTTGCCCGCCGCCGTCACCTGACCGGTGAAGAAGCGACCGAAATTGTTGCCCGCCTCGATCACCGCACGGTAGCCCGCGATATTGGCCATCGACGACAGCGCATCCATCTTCTGCGCGCGCGAGATCCGCGGCACCATATCCATCGCGATCACATTCGCGCCTGTGGCCTTGGCGGCCTCCAGCATCTCGGGCGATTGCGCGGGATAGAAGAACGAAATCAGCGTCTGGCCAGCCTTCAGGCGGCTCAGTTCGGCCTCCTCCGGCGGGCGCACCTTGACGACGAAATCGACGGCGTCAAACAGCGCCTCCGCACCGTCGATAACGGTCACACCAGCAGCCTCATAGGCCGCATCGATGAAGCCTGCCTTGAGGCCGGCCCCCGATTGCACAAAACATTCATGCCCCAGCTTTTGAAGCTGAAGCGCCGAATCCGGCGTCATCGCAACACGCGACTCCCCCGAATAAATCTCCTCTGGAGCACCGATCTTCAAGTTGATCCCCCCTTTTGACGCGGTGTCAGGTAACAAGTGACCTGCCCAAACAGACAGGTCTTGCCAAATGCTTAGACTGCGCAAGATTGTTTCACAAGCGCCGCCATCGCCGAAATCCTTGGAAAGACAGCGTGATTACGAGTGAATACTAACGTATACCGAAGCATACAACGGTATGCGTTAGTTTTTCTATTCGATTTCAACCTGTTATTAGGCGTTTTTTCCAGGTCATGAAATTAAAATATGGAATAATCACTGTCCTATTTTTTTTCGATTGCGACAGTGTGACGCGAGCTGTTTGCGGAAACAGTCGAATATAAGACAGTTTTGCTGCCGTATTTTTAATAAGGTCCTGAATTAAAACCAAGTTGAGAGCAAAAGATATGCCGGCCCGTAACGAAACGGACCGGCACATAATGCCCCCGAGGGCATAGCCGTGATCAGAGGGAATAGACCGTAAGGGTCGGCAGGTCGGTCAGCGAGACATCCAGCATCCGCAGCGCCGAGAGGGAGAGCTGGCTCTCACCCGCCGGTGCGGGCATGAGCGTCACCTGCGCCGATTTACCGTTGGACAGGACGACCCGCCCTTTGGTTTCGGCTTTCACCAGCGAGGTTTTCAGCCAGAACCCACCCTGTGTCGGATCGCCGAGGCTGGCAACCGTTGTGCCGAGCTTGGTCCCACCGCTCGACTGCGCCATGGCTGCCGCACGCTCGTCAGCCGTGGCGGTGTCGAGCGCTTGCGCGGTCTGGGCGGCACCCTGCGGGATCGGGCTCTTGGTCAGGCCGGTGGAGGGGGCTGGACCGGGCTGGACCGCCGAAGGGCCTCCAAGATGCGAACATGCCGAAAGACCCAGCGCGGCCAGCGCCACGACAAGGCCACCCCGCACTCCGCCCCGCATCACGCTTCGTGCCACTCTACCGGTCCCTTGCGCAACGTTCATTCGCCCGTCCTCTCTGTCTTGCAAATCGTGATCGACTTCGATCTCGGCTTCAAGCTAGCGCAGCCCCTATGCCGGGGCAAATCGCATTCTGTAATTCCTACTGCGCGCTTGCCGAAACCTGCCGTCGACCCTAGATTTCCGCCATGGATAGCGCACCTCTCATCGACCCTTTCGCACGCCCGATCTCCTACCTCCGTGTCTCCGTGACCGACAGGTGCGATTTCCGCTGCACCTACTGCATGGCCGAACACATGCAGTTCCTGCCCAAAAAGGAGCTTCTGAGCCTCGAGGAACTCGACCGGCTTTGCTCGGCCTTTATCGGGCTGGGGGTGAAAAAGCTGCGCATCACGGGCGGTGAGCCCTTGGTGAGACGCGATATCATGACCTTTTTCCGCTCGGTCTCGCGGCATCTGGACAGCGGACAGCTTGAGGAGCTGACCCTGACCAGTAACGGCTCGCAGCTTGCGCGTTTCGCGCCCGAACTGGCCGCCATCGGTATCCGCCGGATCAATGTCTCGCTGGATACGCTCGACCCTGCGAAGTTTGCGGCCATTACCCGTTGGGGACGGCTCGATCAGGTGCTCGAGGGTCTGAAGGCGGCCAAGGCTGCCGGCCTGCAGGTGAAGATCAATACTGTCGCGCTGAAAGGGTTCAATGAGGACGAACTGTTCGATCTGGTGAGATGGTGTGGCGAGGAAGGGTTCGATTTGACCTTCATCGAGGTGATGCCGATGGGCGAGATGGGCGAGGAGGAACGGCTGGACCAATATTGGCCGCTCAGCCAGCTGCGCGCGCGTCTGGCCGAACGTTTCACGCTGGTCGATCTGGCCCATCGCACAGGCGGCCCTGCCCGCTATGTCTCGGTGGGCGGAACCGGCCAGAAGATCGGCTTCATCACGCCGCTGAGCCATAATTTCTGCGAGAGTTGCAACCGTGTGCGGGTCACCTGCACGGGCGAGCTGTATATGTGTCTGGGTCAAGAGGACCGTGCCGATCTACGCGCACCGCTGCGAGCAAGTGCGCAAGATGCGGATCTGGTTCAGGCGATCCGCGAGGCGATCTCGCGCAAGCCCAAAGGCCATGATTTCGACTATTCGCGCCAGAAGGTCGAGGGCCAGATGCCGCGTCATATGAGCCATACCGGCGGCTGAGGGAACCGTGAGGGCATTTCGCGCTTATGTCTTCTGACATAGCAAAGAAAGCCCGACCATGTTGCAGCCCAGCCCGCGTCACGTCCATAGCACGTCCTGTGCGGCCTGCCCTTTACAGAACAATCCCTGTTTCGAGGATTTCAGCGCGCGCGAACTGGCTTTCATGGAGAAGTTCAAAACAGGCGAGATCTCTGTTGCGGCGGGAAGTGCCGTCATAACGGAAGGTGCGGCCAGCCAGCATATGTATACCGTCCTGAGCGGATTGGGTATCCGCTACAAATCGCTGCCTAACGGCAACCGTCAGGTGCTGAACTTTGTCTTTCCGGGGGATTTCATCGGACTGCAGGCCGCTGTCATGGGCGAGATGTGCCACGGTTTCGAGGCCACGACCGAGATGCGCCTATGCGTCTTCGACCGTGCGCGCTACTGGGATTTGCTGCGCAACGAGCCTGAGCGCGCCCATAGCCTGACATGGATCGCCGCGCGCGAGGAGAATTTTCTGGGCGAGAGCTTGGCCACGATAGGTCAGCGTGGCGCAAGCAGCCGGATCGCTTGGGCCCTTTTGCAAATCTATACGCGGCAGGCCGAACTCGGTGCGTCGCGCAGCAAGCATGACGGGCTCTGGGTGCCTATGCCCTGGAAACAACAGGATCTGGCCAATGCGCTCGGCATGTCGCTTGTGCATACCAACAAGACGCTGGCCAAACTGAAACGCGCAGGACTGGCCGAATGGTCACGCGGCTGGCTGGCCCTGCCCGATCCCGAGCGGCTCGCCCGCGAGCAGGAGATCGTCCTGCCCGGTCAGGCGACCCGGCCACTTCTCTAGCCTCTTGCGCGGAGCATCACGCCGGAAGACGCGCCTCTACCATCTCGACAAACCAGCTTGCCCCATAGGGCAAGGCGCGGTCATCGAAGATGTAGTCCGCACTATGCAGGATCGCGCTATCGCCATTGCCCAGCCAGATATAGGCCCCGGGGCGCGCCTCCAGCATATAGCTGAAATCCTCGGCCCCCATCATTGGCGTCACGTTGGGGTTCACTTTGTCGGTGACCCGCTTTGCGCCCTCGACCGCAAGCGCCGCATATTCGGGGCGGTTCGACGTCACCGGATAGCCGCGATCATACGCGATCTCTGCACGCGCGCCGAATGCCTCGGCGGTGGCAGTGACGATCTGGTTCACGCGCTCCTCGACATAATCACGCAGTTCGGGGCGCATGGTGCGCACAGTGCCGCGCAGCATGACCTCCTGCGCGATAACATTATGGACCGAGCTGTCGGATTTTATCGCGCAGGTCGAAACCACCACCTGATCATGCGGGTTCACATTGCGCGAGGCGATGGTCTGCAGCGCCATGATGATCTGCGCCGAGACCACAACGGCATCTACCGCATCATGCGGCGTCGCGGCATGACCGCCACGGCCCACCACGCGGATGTCGAACTGGTCGCATGCCGCCATGATCGGGCCGTCACAGATCGCGAATTCTCCCACCGGAATGCCGGGCATATTGTGGATCGCATAGACCTCCTCGATGCCGAAACGCTCCATCAGACCGTCACGGCACATCTCCAGACCGCCGCCACCGCCTTCCTCGGCAGGCTGGAAGATCACCACGGCGCGGCCTTTGAAGGCACGCGTCTCGCAGAGATATTTCGCCGCACCAAGGAGCATCGCGGTATGGCCATCATGGCCGCAGGCATGCATTTTTCCGGCCTCTTTCGAGGCATAGGGCACATCAGCCTGCTCACGCACCGGCAGCGCATCCATATCGGCGCGCAGGCCGATGGCGCGGTCCCCGCTTCCCGCCTGACCGCCCCCCGCCTGACCGTGGATCACGCCCACAACTCCCGTGCGCCCGATCCCTTCGATCACCTCGTCGCATCCGAATTCGCGCAGCAGTGTGGCGACCCGTCCGGCAGTGCGTTCGACATCGAACATCAGTTCGGGATGCTGGTGGAAGTCATGCCGCCATGCGGTAATCTCGGGGAGAATCTCGGCAAAACGGTTCTTGATAGGCATGGTTGCGTCTTTCAGAGGGAAACCGGCCTGCAGATTGCGTGATGCGCAAGTCAGGCACAAGCCCCTGCCCTGCATCATTTTTGCAATGATACGCGCAACGCCCGCTCTCCCAACTCGAAAATCGGCAAATTTATTAAAAAAACGTTGACGATAACCCCGAAGTGATGATCTTCTTAAAGTTGTAAAACAGTCCGTTACGGTTTGCGGCTGTTATTTTATCATCAGAGTTTTCGGCCTCAAAATATCGATGTCACGAGTGCAAACGGTTTTTCATGCACAGGACATTATCCATGCCGCAAAAAACCTGCCCGAAAAATACAGCTTCCAGCCTGTTCAGTATGCCGCTGGACCAGCCTGCTGTCCGCGGCCGCCACAAGCTCCGCGAATTGGAGCTGCGCAATCTCCAGAGCGGCCACACGCGGGACTGTGGACCAGCCGCGGATGGCAGGCACAGCATCGACATCCCCCCCCCTGCCCATCCCACCAGCGCTCTGATCACCCTGGCAGAATACACCAAGCGGCTGACGGGGGCCGAATACACTTCGATCACACTTCTGGACACCGGCCATCACGAGGCCACGACGGAGCGGATTGGCGATCTGGAAGCGCATGCCCTGGCGGAAAGCATACAAGACAAACACGCCCCCCACGGAACACGCAAGATCTTCCATTCCCTGTCGGGCAACCACAGCTACTACCGCTTGCGGCTTCTGTCGGACGCGGGCCACCCGTTGGGTTTTCTTAATGTGGTTTTCCCCAAATCGACCCCCGACGATAGCGCGCGCAGGAGCTGTCTCGAAACCACGGCAGATCTGCTGGGACAAGTGCTGACGATACATATCGAGAAGCAGGCGCTGGAGGAGAATTACACAGCGTCCCAACTGCGCGAGAAAAAGCTCGAGCGTCAGGCCGAGGTCGATCCGCTCACACAGGTCGAGAACCATTCCGCTTTCGAGCGTAAGGTCCAGGAGCGCTTGACGATCCTGCGCACCAAAGGCAGCCGCGCCGCCTTCATCATGCTCGATATCGACCATTTCAAATCGATCAACGATCTTTACGGCCATAGTTTCGGCGATAAATATCTGCGCGTAATCTCGTCGGCCATCAGCTCGGCCTTTCCGCCGCCCGCCCTGATCGGACGGCTTGGAGGGGACGAATTCGGCGTTCTGGTCGAGACAGGCTACACCTCGGAGATCTATCTCGAGATGCTGCTTTCGCGCTGCCGAGCCGCCGTCCAGCGCGGGGCGGCAATGCTTGGCAAGGGCGATCTGGGACGGGTGAGTATCGGCGCGAGCCTGTTTCCGGAGCAGAGCGAGACCTATGGCGAGCTGTTCGAGCTGGCCGATAGCGCGCTTTATGCGTCCAAACATGCCGGACGTGCAGTCAATACCGTTTTCTCGGAAAGCCATCATGACAAGTTCAATTCGCGCGCTATCGGGCGGCGGTTCGAACGCGCTATCGCGGAGGATCTTCTGGAACCCTATTTCCAGCCGATTATCTCCACCGCGAGCGGCGCCCGGCTGGGCTACGAGATCCTCGCCCGCTGGCGCGACCCCGAACGCGGTATCCTGATGCCTGATGCGTTCGCCTCTGTCTTCAAGGATTACCGGCTGGCCGAGACGCTGACCCGAACCATGATCCAGCGCGCCCTGACAGCCTATGTCTCAGCCGGGCTGGAGCGGGAGCCCGGCCCTCCGGTCACGCTGTCCATCAACCTCACCTCCTTCGATCTTCTGAACCCCGAATTCGTCTTCGACATGCAGTTGATGTTGAACACGCATGGGCTGGAGTGGGATATGATCACGATCGAGGTGACAGAGAAGGTGATGCTGGACGAGCGCTCGGGCCAGATGCTGCGGTCGTTACAGGAGATGCGCACCCGGGGAGCAACGGTGGCACTCGACGATTTCGGCACCGGCTATGCGGGCCTGCGCCATCTGGCGGACTGGCCGGTGGATATCCTCAAGATCGACCGCAGCTTCTGCGCCAAGATCACCGAGACCGCATCCGACAAAGCTATCGCCGAAGGAATATTGCTGATCGCACAGCGCTGCGGCTATCAGGTCGTGGCCGAGGGCGTCGAGACACCGAGCCAGCTGGACGCCTTGCGTGCCCTGGGCTGCCCGAGGGTGCAGGGGTTCCTCTTCGCCCGTCCGATGTCGAGCGCGGATCTGGCCCGCGCGCCCAGCCGATATATCGTGGCTCCGCATACGGTCAACTGAGCCGGCTTACGCGGGAGATCCGGTCGCCTCTGTCGCGGGCGCCAGCATAACTCCCGGCGGGTTGGAGAGCGTCAGCTCGATCGCATTGACCAATCCGTCGAGCGCCAGCGGCTTGCGCAGTAAAAGCCCTTGGACCAGACGCCCCGAGCGGCTGAGCTGGTCAGTATAGCCCGACATATAGAGCACCTTCAGCTCGGGCCACTGGTGGCGGCATTTTGTGGCCAGCCGGTAGCCATCCACCCCTCCGGGCAGGATGATATCGCTGATCAGGATATCGGGCGCCTTTTCCAGACCCGTCGTGCATTTCCCGAGAGCTTCTGCCGCCGAACGGGCGGAGATCACTTCCGCCCCGAGCACCTGCAGGGATTGCGCGAGAATATCGTGGAAATGCGGATCATCCTCGACCACCATGAACAACAGCCCGGACAGGTCGGGCAGCCGCAGCGCGGTTTGCGGCGCGGAGTTCTGCACGTCGGTGACAGTCTCGAAGCTGAGCGTAGCGACCGTGCCCTTGCCTTCTATGGAACTCAGCTCGAAGCTGCCATCCGCCTGACGGGCGAAATTTTCCACCATTGGCAGCCCGAGTCCCGTTCCGCCCAGACTTTCGCGCGTGGTGTAGAACGGCTCGCGGACATGGCGCAGAAGGGCCTGTGACATGCCCGGACCGTTATCGACCACCGCAATCGCGACCTTGCCGCCGGGCATGGTCTGACAGCGCAGGGTGATTTCGCCATGGCCGCTGCCTTCCATGATCGCATGACTGGCATTGAGCACCAGATTGAGGATCGCACTTTCCAGATCGGTCGGAATACAGCGGATATAGACCGGTGTCGGAGACATATCGAGCCGCAGAAGCACTGCGGAGGGGATGGCCTGCCGCGCCAGATCGACGATGGTGACGAGCTTGGCCGTCAACTCGATCGCCTCTTTTTCGCTGGCACGGTCACGGGTGAGATTGAGGAGCCGCTCCGTCAGATCGGTGCCACGTTCGCAGACCGAACGGACGGCGAGGACCTTGGCGCGCTGCGTCTCGCTCAGCCCCTCCGTCTCCAGCAGGATCGTATCGACCGAAAGCCGCGCAGCGCCGAGGATATTGGCCATTTCATGCGCCACCCCGCCCGCCATCTGGCCGATGGCATCGAGCCGCTCGGTGCGCGAGATATTTTCGCGGAAGATCCAGCTTTCGGTCTGGTCCTCGATCGCCAGAATGCGCAGCGCCTCGGCAAAGCCCTGCCCTTTGCGCGTGAGCGTCGCCGTAATCTTCAGCGCATGTTCGCGCCCTTCAGCGTCGATCCACCCACAATGGAGTTCCCGCGTCGTCGGGCTATTCAGTAAGCGCCGGAACGGGTGCGATGCGCCCAGAAGGGGCTGGCGGTTATCGATGGAATGGAACCGTCCCTCGTGCAGGAAGGCCTCGGGGCTCTCGCCAGCCATCGCTTCGGCAGCAAGGTTCATCATCCGCAATCTGCCCTGCAGGTCGATCACGAAGACCGCCTTGTCGAGACCATCCAGAACATCACGCAGGCGTTTTTCCTCCAGCACCGAGCGGCGTGCGGCGATATTTTGGTAACGCGCCCCCCGCAAGGCTGTGACTGCCGCCAGAAACAAAAGACAGATCGCCAGTGCACTCAAGCGCAGATTGGGAGAAATCAGCCCGTGTTCCGTCGTACTGAGCGCCAGATAACATAGGAGGATCGGCCCGATCACCGCGAGCGGAAGAACAAGCCGCGCCATCTGCCCGCCCATGCTATCGGCGAGAAGATCGGGCAACCAGCTGCCCTCGGGGCTGGCACAGAGCGCCGCCATATAAAGGAGGAGAAACCCCGTCGCGGTATGGAAGGCCATATCCGACAGGTAGGTCACCTTGGCCAATGCGGGCGCATCGAACAGATAGGCCACCATCGCCACGAGACAGAGCAGGATACCGGCACTGGCCAATGCCGCGTGCAGATAGCGCGCCCAGCGGCCCCGCACCCCTTGCAGCCCCAGAATGACCACCATCAGGAAGACGCCCGAAATGGTGGCAGGCGCCATCCGGCCGGTCGGCGCGAGCCGCAGCGGATTGATACTGAGCGGCGTGGTATCGGGATCAGGCAGCGGATACATCTGGTCCTGAATCCCGATCACCGCCATTCCGAGCGCACCAAACAGGAATAAAAGCCGCAGACGCCGGTTCCATTGGCCCTCGCCGCGCAGCCAGAACGCTTGCGCCAGCGTCAGCGTCACGAGCCCCCATGCCGTTTGCGGAACCATCGCAGGCCATGTGGGGGCCAGCTGCCGCAGAGCCGCGCTCTCGAAGACATACCCGCCAACAAGCACCAGCATGGCCAGCGCGAGACATGCGGCCAGAAGCGCCCAGGCAACAGACACACTCGGCAATATCTGCGCGTCCGCGACATTGCGGTCTTGCGCCTGAAACATTCGTTTCATTTAAAATCCTTCCCCCATCCCGCTTGAAGTTCAGCTCGTTAAGACGCCCGTCCCTGCAGGGGGAGAAACGGATCAGGTACTGGTAGACACCACGAGCTGATCCACCAGCCGCGCCAACTCGGCCAGAGAGGTGGATTTCGGCACCCGCATATTCGCCTCGCGCATGCCCAGTCTGAAAATGGGCGAATCGACCACCTCCGACATCCCCGACAGAACGACGATCGGAAGATCGGGCGCGATCTCGCGGATCTTATGGAGCGCCACGATGGCCCCACCACCGGGCATCACGACATCCAAAAATACGATATCCATGCCACCAAGCTCGATATTGGGAATGAGCCGATCCGATTGTGTAACGCCTACTGTGACGTGACCATACGCATCCATGCCTTGCGAGAAGGCAATCAGGTAGTCTTGGTCGTCATCGGCGATCAGAATTCTAGCCAAACGGGTGTCCTTAAAGTTGCAGCTTGCAGAGTATGTGATAGGTTTTCAATTAACTCAAGAGCGACAAGGACTTCCCCCATGCACGATGCGCAGGATGCTCAATTTGCGGAAACCGGTGCATTGCCTCTTGTGGCACTGGGGGCCTCCGCAGGCGGGCTCGAGCCGCTCGAGACGTTCTTCGCGAATTGCGCCGAATATTCCGGCTGGGCCTTTGTCGTCATCCAGCATCTCTCGCCCGATTACCGCTCCATGATGGACGAGATCCTGAGCCGCCGCACAAATCTGCGAATCATCCACATCGAAGACGGCATGAGGATCGAGCCGGACACGATCTATCTCAACAGCCCCAACCAGACGGTCGAACTGAGCGAGGACCGGTTCATCGTCACCGCCTATGGCGCGCGTGGCCTGACACCGCCCATGCCGATCGACTCACTGTTCAAATCGCTGGCGACGCGGGATACGGAAAAGACCGTCGCGATCGTGCTGTCGGGTTCGGGAAGCGACGGGACGCGCGGCGCACAGGCATTGCATGCGGCCGAGGCCACCGTACTAGCACAGGTGCCCTCGCAGGCGGCCTTCTCCTCCATGCCGCGCTCGGTGCTGGCCGCCGGGGCGGCCGACCGTGTCCTGTCGGTCGAGGAAATGCCCGAAGCGATCAATATGATCTTCTCGCTGGGAAAATCGGGCCGTAACGCGATACTGGAGATCAAAGGCACCGCATCACAAGCGATCCTGAAGGCGCTGGAACGCAAATACCATATCGATTTCTCGGCCTATAAACCGGTCAATGTGCAACGCCGCATCGACCGCCGTCAGCATCTGCGCGGAATATCCACCGTCGAGGAATACCACGCGCTCCTAACGTCTGATGACAGCGCGCTCGAGGAACTCTATCAAGACCTTCTGATCGGCGTAACCGAGTTCTACCGCGATCAGGAAGCCATTTATGTGCTCCGTAGGGAGGCGCTCGACAAGCTCGTCGAGCGGTCGGATGACGATGCCCCCCTCCGGATCTGGATCCCCGGCTGCGCCAGCGGCGAAGAGGCCTATACGATCGCCATCGAACTGTCCGAGGCGCTGGAACAGGCCAAACTCGAGCGCAAGTTCCGTGTGATCGCCACCGATGTCCACCGCCGTTCCATCGACATCGCCTCGGCGGGGATCTATTCGGCCGAAAGCGTGGCCAAAGTCCCGCCAGCGCTACGCGCCAAATATTTCATCCACCATCGTGACCAGTTCATCGTCGAACCCAAGCTGCGGCAATCCATCATCTTCTCGGTGCATGATGCGCTCAGCGATCCACCTTTCATGAATCTCGACCTGATCTCGTGCCGCAATATGCTGATCTATCTGAACGAGGAGCCGCAGGCGCGGGTGATCTCGATGTTCCTTTTCGGGTTGCAGAAAAACGGCTACCTGCTGCTGGGGCCATCCGAATCCGTCGGTCGCTTCGGCAGCGAGTTCAAACAGGTCCATACCCGCTGGCGCCTGTTCCAGAAAGCTTCGAGCCGCCGTGTTCTCGACCGCACTATGCTGTCGAACCAGCTCGGCAGCGCCAGTCGCCAGAGCGAGCGCAACGACTTGCCCATGGCCCATTCCAGCAAACTCTCCGCCTCGCGTCACGCTCCGCGCAATGTCGCCTATACCAATGGAAGCTTTCTGGACATGACGCATCGCGAGATGCTTGTCGCGGGGTATGACGCGCTTCTCAAACGCTATGCGCCCTCCTCCATTCTGCTGACCTCCGACGGGCAGGTGCTCAGCTGGTTCGGCGCGGCGAGCGCCTTTATCGACACTATGAATAATCTTGCCGAATGGACGGTAGACCAGATCGTGCATCGCGACCTGCAATTCACAATCAAGGTGGGAATAGAACGGCTGCGACAGGGCGTGGTGGACACCTCGAGCCGGGATGTATCGGTGGATATGGGCAATGGCCGCCAGAGGATGGTAACGCTCCGGCTCGAACCGCTCGATCAGCTGGGCCGTGCGCGGTTGATGCTGGCGAATATCAGCTTCCGCGATGATCCGCAGGACGAGATCCTCGAGCCTGCACCGAGCGAGGCGACGCGGGCCAACGTCCAGCAGAACGAGGATACGCTTTTGTTGACACGCCGCATTCAGGAACTCGAGCGCGATCTGCGTCTGACAGAGGAAACGCTGCAGCATGTGACCGAACGGCTGGAGGCGAGCGGCGAGGAACTTCAGGCCTCCAACGAGGAATTGCAGGCCTCCAATGAGGAGCTTCAGGCCTCCAACGAGGAATTGCAGAGCTCGAACGAGGAACTGCATGCCGTCAACGAGGAACTGGTGACGCTAAGCACCGAGCACGAGATCCAGATCGACAAGCTGTCCGAGCTGAACCAGCAGACCGAAACCGTGCTGCGCAATCTCGGGCTCGGGGTGATCTTCGTAGATACCGACCTGCGCATCCGCCGCTTCAGCGACCTGATCGGAGCGCAGTTCCTGCTGGAGGCGCATGATGTGAACCGCGCACTGGCGGTGGTCTCGCCCAAACTCTCTTTCGTGGATCTGGCAGAGCTGACGCAGGAAGCGATCCGGACAGGGCAGTCCCAACGGGCCGAGGGCGAGCATGGGCGCAATTTCCTGCGGATCGAGATTTTCCCTATGGTCGATCCTGCCTCCTCTGTCGGGGCGCCGGTGACCGATGCGATGTTGATTTTCCACGGGCTCTGAGACCGGAACATCATGCCTCAGGGGCGCCCATAGGCCGCCATGAAAATGCGCACTGCCTCGCGGCAATTGGCCTCGATCTCGTCGTCAGCGGGCGGGGCCGCGCGGAACCCGAACAGGCATTGCCGCCATAGCCCTGCCGTTACCAGTTCGGAAAACCGGTGGGCAGTCATCAACGGATCATCAATGGCAAAGCGCCCCGCGGCGCTTTCCTGACACATCCAGTCCGACAGCACGCCCAGAAAATTCCGTGCGCCGGTCTCGTAGAAACGCTGGCCCAGTTCCGGCATGCGCTCGGCCACCCCGATCACGATACGCTGGCCGCGCACGACATCTTCCGAACACAGTTTGTGCCCCAACAGCCGCGCGGAGTGCAGAAGCTTCTCCTCGGCACTGCCCGGCCCCGCCAGAACCTCGTCGACACCCGCCAAAAAGATCCGCTTGCGCTGTTCGATCAGCCCGACGAACAGATCCTGCTTATCGGCGAAATAGACATAGAGCGTGCCTTTGGACACGCCCGCAGCCTTGCAGATACTGCTCATGGTGGTCGCGTCATAACCGCGCTCGAGAAACATCTTCCATGCGCCTTCCAGGATCTGGTCGCGCTTCTCGGGGTCCTGCCCCGCAGCGTGACGCCGGATCTGGCCGTCACAACAAGAATCGTTTTCGTGCATTACTGCCCCCGAGAGATTTCGGTGAATATAATCGAACCGCTTGGTTCGATAAAGCCCTTGATTGGTAAGCGGACTTGCCTTATCCACATCGAACCGAGCGGTTCGATTGATTCCGCCCGCCTGTCATGCCTGCCGTTCCGCACCGATCATCCGTTCCGAAAGCGCCCATAATGTCCTCCGCTCCTGATACTTCCGTCGAAAATCCCGCCCCCGCCTCCAAACCGGCAGGCCGCAAGAAAAAGATTCTTGCAGGCGTGGCCGTTGTCGCGATCGTGGCCGTTGGCTGGTTCGGCGTCAGCTGGTGGACCCACGGCCGCTTCATGGTGAAAACCGATGATGCCTATGTGCAGGCCGACGTCTCGCTGATGTCCTCCAAGCTGCAGGGCTATGTTTCCGAGATCGAGGTGAAGTCCAACCAGCATGTCGCCAAGGGCGACGTTCTGCTGCGTATCGATGATGGTGACTACAAGATCGCGCTGGAGCTTGCGCAATCCAAACTGCCAACCCTCGAGCGGACATTGGCACGGATCGACGCGCAGATCGCGGCGGCAGAAACCTCGGTGGAACAGGCCAAGGCGCAGCTCGGAGCGTCCGAGGCGGCGCTGACCAATGCCCAGACCAATGCCAAACGTGCCAAGGATCTGGCCGCGCGCCGCGTGACCTCGCAGGCCGATCTCGACACCGCAAACGAGACACTTGCCACGGCTCAGGCCAACAGGACCGCCGCCATTGCTGCCATCGCGGGGGCCGAGGCCGATGTCGAGGTTCTGCGCGCCGAGCGTGCGGAGAGTGAATCGAGCCGCAAGCAGCTGCAGCTGGCCATCGATCAGGCGCAGCGCGACCTCGAGCACACCGTGATCCGCGCGCCCTATGATGGTGTCGTGGCCAATATCGCAATTGAAGAGGGCGAGCTGGTCAGCATCGGCGCCACCCTTGCCGCCGTCGTGCCCGATCATGGTCTCTATGTGGAGGCCAATCTCAAGGAGACCCAGCTGGCCGGTATCACCCCCGGTGCCAAGGCGACCGTGGTGCTCGATGCCGACAAGGACCATCCGATCGAAGGGACCGTGACCTCCATCGCACCGGCCACGGGGGCGATCTTCTCGCTGATCCCGGCCGATAACGCGACCGGCAACTTCACCAAGATCGTGCAGCGTGTGCCGGTGCGCATCGCCCTGCCCGAGGATCAGGTGCCGCTGCGCGCGGGTCTTTCGGCCGAGATCGAGATCGACCGCCGCACCTCGCCCGCAGAGGGCCAGACCCAGACGGCCTCCTCGAAATGACCGACACGCCGGAGCTGACGCCACGCCGGATCATGGCCTTCATGGTCATGGTCTTCGGCATGTTCATGGCCATTCTCGACATCCAGATCGTCTCCGCCTCGCTGTCGGAGATCCAGGCGGGGCTCGGCGCCTCGCGTGACGAGATCTCCTGGGTGCAGACCGCCTATCTGATCGCCGAGGTAATCATGATCCCGCTCTCGGGTCTTCTGGGACGGATGATGTCCACGCGGCTCCTCTTTGCGGCCTCGGCTGCGGGCTTCACGGCGGCCTCCTTCATGTGCGCCACCGCCGGATCGATCAACGAGATGATCCTTTGGCGGGCGCTTCAGGGGTTCTTGGGCGGTGGCATGATCCCTTCGGTCTTTGCCGCGGCCTTCACCATCTTCCCGCCCTCCAAACGCAATATCGTCTCGCCGATCATCGGCCTGATCGCCACACTTGCCCCGACCGTCGGCCCCACGGTGGGCGGTTACCTGTCCCATGCGCTGTCGTGGCACTGGCTGTTCCTGGTCAATGTGCCCGCCGGCATTCTGGTGACCGTTGGCGCGCTCAGCCTGATCGATTTCGACAAGCCCGACTGGAAGCTGTTCCAGACCTTCGACTGGTGGGGCCTTCTGGCGCTGGCCTGTTTCCTTGGCGGGATGGAATATGTGCTGGAGGAAGGTCCGGGCAATGACTGGTTTCAGGACGAGGCCGTGGCCATCCTGTTTATCATTGCCTCAATCGGTTGCGTGACCACCTTCTGGCGGGCCTTCACCCGCGAGAATCCGGTCGTCGATTTCAGTGCTTTCACTGACACCAACTTCTCGCTCGGCTCGCTCTTTTCTTTCGTGATGGGCATCGGGCTTTACGGGATGACCTATCTCTACCCGCTCTACCTGTCCTCCGTGCGTGGCTATGACAGCCTGATGACCGGCGAGACGGTCTTCGTTTCGGGGATCGCGATGTTCATCGCCGCCCCTCTGACCGGCATGCTGGCCTCGAAAGTCGATCTGCGGGTGATGATGGTCGCGGGGTTCCTGGGCTTCGGCCTCTCGACCTATATGCTGACCTATATGACCGACCAGTGGGATTTCTGGGAACTGTTCTGGCCGCAGGTTCTGCGCGGCATGTCGCTGATGATCTGTATGGTGCCAATCAACAATCTCGCGCTCGGCACGCTACCGCCCGCCAAGATCAAGGGCGCCTCGGGGCTGTATAACCTGATGCGGAACCTTGGCGGTGCGGTGGGGCTTGCGGTCATCAACCAGATGCTGACCGACCGCCAGGCGCTGCATGACGCGCGGCTCGCCGAGGCGGTGAATTGGGCCAATCCGGAAGCGCTTCGCCAGCGCGATCTTCTGGCCAATATCTACAGCCAGTCAGGGCTCGACGGCACCACGGCGGCACTGTCGCAACTGGCCGCACGGGTGCAGGGACAGGCCCATGTGATGGCCTTCATCGACACATTCGTGGTGCTGACCTTCCTCTTTGCCAGTCTCGCCCTGATGGCGCTCGCGATGAAACCGCCAAAGGCGCAGGGCAAGCCGCCCGCCCATTGAGGCGGGAGATTGCGTTCAGGCGCTGCGGACGAAAAGTTTGATCTCGGTGCTCGAGACATCTTTCGTGCGCTCGAGATAGATCACCTCGCACAGATCGGACAGGTCATCGAAATGGCCGGCCCAGTCATCGCCCATCGCGAAGATATCGATCTCCAGACGTTCGATATCGCGGCGCTTCTGCTCCCAATGCTCTTCGGGAATGACCTCGTCGACATAGCGGCAGGCCGCCACGATCTCGGCGCGATGGGCATAGGGGATGGAAGAGCGCTTGCCCTTGATCGCGTTGAACTCGTCGGTCGAGACCGCCACCGTCAGATGGTCGCCCAGATCGGCAAGCCGCTGCAACAGCCGCACATGGCCATGATGGAACAGATCGAATGTGCCGTAAGTAATCACTTTTCGGGTCATTTCAGTTCCTTCTCAAGCAGGCTAAGAAAAGCCGAGAACCTCTTCTTCGCCTTGGTCCAAGGAAATACGAAAAACGGATCGGGCACCCGCCATCCCTCGCCGTAATTGGCGCTCAGGACGGTATCGGGGTCTTTGGGGATCAGGCGGCGCGGATTACCCTGCCACGGCACCAGATCCATCAAGGCCTCGCGCGGGACATCGCCATAGCTATAGGGATAGACAAACAACCTGCCCTCCTCGCTGATCCATGCGGGGAACAGATCCACCTGCACCGGACCCACGCGCTTGAGCTTGTGGATACCGGCCGAGACATTGGCCTCGGGATCGATAAGCTCTTCCTCCTCCAGAAGCGTGCGAAGCTGCGAGAAGGCTTCGGCAGCCTCCTCCTCGTTACGCGCATCAAGAAGCACGGCCACATCGATATCATCGTCATGGGGCAGGAAATCGCCATCGCGAACGACGCCCAGAAGCGTGCCGGAATTTAGGAAAACCGTCAGCCCCAGTTCGGCCAGCCGCTCGGCCATCACGTCGAACGCCTCCCAGACGGTCGCGCTTTCCAGCCCGTCGAAGGTCATCCCGCCATGCGGTGCGAGGGCCACGCCATGGCTCGTCATATGCTCGGTGAGCGCGTCAAAGGCCAGCGGTCGCCCCTGTGTCTCGAACGCCTTGCGGATATGGGTCATATGCATCCGGCCACGCGCCGGACGTCTGTCGAACAGCCCGTAGAGCCAGCGGCGGGCAATCCGGTTGCGCAATGTCGTCGGACGGCCATCGATCCGCTTGTAGAGCGTCTTGAACAGGGTATTGCTGCGGGCTTCGGGTTCGCTACGCGCGTAGATCTCCATCAGCGCCACCATCCGCGCATCGCGCAGTTCCGGCAGATCGAAGCTACGGATATAGTCGCTGCGCCGCCCGTCGGGCGTTTCGAGGAACAGATGTAGCGGGAAGCGGTGCAGATCGATGAATTGCGACACGATCCGCGCGCGATCGGCATTACCGCCATCGGTAAAACGGCGCGCGAGCTTGGGGGTGCGCTTGTCGTTGAAGACCACGGGCAGCGTGCCCTCCTCACCCCGCAAGACCAGAACGGGAGCGTCCTCACCGGCGTTCAACGGGAACGCGTCCGAGACGATGAACGACCCGCTGAGCTTGGCCTTACCACGCGGCACATCGACATCCAGCGTCAGCATATCGCTCACGATCATCTCGCGCAGGGGCGCGCTCTTCGCAATTATGTCGTTGTCTTTCGGAATCGGCCCGCCCCTTGATATATGACAGTTTCGTGACACCGATATTGCTGAACGGGTCGGCATCGCGTCAATCGTTAAAAAACTATTAAGTAAATGCGGTCCAATTGTGACAATCTCCGGTTAACGGCGCCGAGGCATTGCACCGTTCTGCCCCAAATCGGTGAAACTCATAGCAGCATGAGAACAGTGCAGCGGTTTTCCGAAGTATGTGTCCCATATAATAAACATATCAATTTGGCACTCCAACTCCGGCCCACGCCTTGCACGCACGCCCTGTTTCAGCTCCTACCGGACGGCTTAAGCGCTCCGAAGCCGCGCAACGTAAATCAACCAAAGCGTGTATTGTGACACAATGAAAATCCTCAAAATTGTTCTATAACTTACTGATTCGAGCGAAAAAATCTGAAACTCTTCTGAAATACGTTTCTGAAACACCCACGCACATTTTTTAAACATCTTCGATGGCAGCCCTTAATTGTGATCAGATAGAACGGGTTGTCGCTCTGCGCTTCGTCAATTTCGAGGCTAAAAGTTAATAAGATTTCGTGATTAATATCCGTAAATGGAAAAAGTAAATGACGGCACTTGATCGGATATCGGTCGCGTGTTGTCATTTACTTAACGAAAGGTAAACCGGGATTGTCCGGTTTAGACGATAAAGCAAGATCCTCCACGACTTCTCGCCCCGGCGCACTGCGCGTCGGAGGAGAACCTATTCAGCTCCGACCCTTCGGGTCGGCGCTCGAGACCTCTTTGCCTTACTCCAGACGTTCAACATCGAGAAATGGAGCCCTCCCATGGCCTTTTCCACTGGTCTCGCTGGTATGCGGGTCTTTTCCTATAGTGCTGCCTCGGTATTGGGGCTTCTGATGGTGTCCAATACCCTCGCTCCGGTCCTGACGACCCGATCCGAACGCGCCATTGTCAATGCGCCCTCCTATCTGATCACCGCCCCCATTGACGGGGTCGTGCAGGGTATGACCATGAACACCGGCAGCCGCCTACGCGACGGCGAGACGGTCGCGCGCATCCGCAATGTCTCGGTCGATCAGGCCAAACTGGTCGAATTGCGGCTTCGGGTCAGCGAGATGACACAGGAGATCACACAGCGCAATCTGCGCCTGAAGACCTTCGAGACGCAGGCCGCCCAGCTGTCGGATCAGGTGCTGCGCATGCAGCGCGAGGTGCTTGGTAATCTGGAGAACGAGCTGGCCATAAACCAAACCCGCATCGAGCGCCTCGAGGCGACGCTGGGACTGGCAAAAGGGGCGGCCGCCCGTCAGGCCAAGCTGCAGACGGCCGGTATCGTGTCCAAGACCGTGGCCGAGGACCAACTGGTGACCGCCGATATCGTCCAGAGCCAGCTGGACGAGTTGCAACTGGGCAAACGCCAGCTCGTCGAGCGCCTGAACGCCGCGCGCAAGGGGATCATCGTCGGGATAGATAGCGGGCAGGTGCCCACCCTGCAGGCCGAATGGCGCAGCGCGACACAGGCGATCGCGCTGTTGAAGGGCGAGATCTCGACACAGGAAGACGGTCTGCGCGCGGTGATCGCCATGCGCGATGCCGAGGAGCACCGCGTCTCGCTGCTGAGCGAGACCAGTGTCGAGGTGCAGGGCCAGTCCGAGGTCACGACGCTGGCCATCGAGGACGGGATGGCGGCGCGCGCAGGCGATACCCTCGCCCGTGCAGTGCGTTGTGATCAGCGTGTGATCGTGGCCATTTTCCCCGAACGCACCGCCAGCAAACTCGGCCCTGGCACCGCGATGAAGATCTCCTCCCCCGATTGGCCGGAACCGGTGCCAGCCAAGGTGACCTCGATCCTGCCGCGCACCACGGATACCGAGGATACTCGCTATGTGCTGCCCTTCCCGCCCACCGAACGGCGCGAGTTCTATGTGATGATCCAGCCCGAAGCTGCCCCGCCGCAGACGGGCGGCATGGCCTGCGGCGTTGGCGCATGGGTCACGGCGGAGCTTCAGGAGGGCACCCTGCCGCAATTGAGCGCAGGCGTGCGCGGTCTGCTCGATACGGCTCTGGCCGCGATCAAGCCGAATTCGGCGCTGGCCGCCTCTGAGGACACGGCGTTCCCCCGCCATGAGATCGCACATGATGTCGCCTCGGGGCTTTAGATCCCCCCTGCTCGGCGGCATTCTGGGCGTGTTTGTAACAAGTTCCTTTTTTCCCGCTGCCATGGCCTCTCCGCCTGCGGAGCTGGAGGAGACATTATGCACCTCCCTGCGAACGAGCCTTCCTGCCGGGCCTGATCCGGGTTTTCTAACCAGCTGGCCTGAACAGCCCGACCGCGGCGCGGGCGTCTCGCAGCCCGATCCGGCGTTGCGCGATGCGGGCTTTGTCTATGACAACGCCCTTGCGGTGATCGCCCTTCTGGGCTGCGGGGACCTGCCCTCGGCCCAGCGCATCGGCGCAGCCTTCCTGCAGGCGCAGGAGGCGGATCGCAGTTATAGAGATGGCCGCTTGCGCAATGCCTATCGCGCGGGCCTTTCCGCCCGGCCTGCCTTGCCCCCCGGTTACTGGTCGGACAAGGAGGGGCGCTGGATCGAGGATGCCTATCAGGTCGGCACGACGAGCGGCAATATGGCATGGGTGGGGTTGGCCTATCTGCATCTCTCTGCCGCCAGCCATGACCCGAAATGGCGCGCGGCGGCGCTGGGGCTTGCCTACTGGATCGATGACCATATGCGCCCCGATAACGGGACGAAGCGGGGCTATCTGGGCGGCTATTTCGGCTTCGAGCCCGACCCTGCCCGCGCGCCATGGTCCTCAACCGAGCACAATCTCGATATCGTCGCACTATCACGGGCCCTGATGGCCAGCACGCCCCCCCTGCCGCCGGACGATGGCGCGCGGCTCGAACAGATCGAGGCCACCGCCCGCGAGATGGTTCTGAAAATGTGGCGCCCCGCGCGCGGAGCCTTTCTGACCGGCACCACTCCAGAGGGGCAGCCCTCAGAGAACGGCGGCACGATGCTCGATGTGCAGGTCTGGCCCTATCTGGCACTCCCCGAACTGGGCCGGATCAGCGGCCGCCCTGCAACCGTGGCCGACATCCTGAAAGGGCTCACTGTCACCCGAAACGGGCGGAATGGGTTGGATTTCAACGACGACCGCGACGGCATCTGGGCTGAAGGCACGGCACAGGCAGCCCTCACCCTGAACCGGCTGGGTCTGACCGCACAGGCAACAGAGTTCATGATCACCCTCTCGACGCTCGTCGACCCCGCGACCGGCTACCTTCTCGCCACGGATGGCACCACCCTCTCGACGGGCCTCTCCATCGGGATCGGATCGAGCGGGGAGATCGCCTTCACCTATCCGCCCCGCCCGCATCTCGGGGCCACCGCCTGGGCGCTTCTGGCCCTGCAGGACCGCAATCCCTTCATACCGGCCCCCTCGCCACTTTCCCAAGACCCCTCTCCGGAGCCTCTCCAATGATTTCTCCTACGCTTGCGGATATGTCCTCGATCCTTGCCTATAATCTCGGGCTGCTGTTCCTGATGCTGGCGCTTGCACTGGGGCTGCCCTCCGACAGGCCCTTTCCACGGCGTCTGATCGGATCGCTCACCGCGCTCTCGGTCATCCTCTACGCGGTCTGGCGCACCACACAGACCCTGCCCGAGTTCTCGTTCACGCTCAAAGGGCTCTGGCCGTGGATCTTCTGGGCGGCGGAGATGGCGGCCATCGCCTATTCGCTCGCCTCGATCGTCATCCTGTTCAACCATCGCGACAATGGGGAGTTTGCCGACGGCGCCGAGGCGATGCTGGAGGCCAGCGAGGACTGGCCCCGCGTGGATGTCTTCATCTGCACCTATAACGAGCCGATCAATGTGCTCGAGAAATCCATCCTGCCCGCGCTGGCGATGGATTACCCAGATTTCCGCGTGTTTGTCTGTGACGATACCCGCCGCCCCGCCCTGCGGGCCTATTGCGAGGCGGTAGGTGCCAATTACCTGACACGCCCCGACAATGCCCATGCCAAGGCCGGAAATCTCGACAATGCCTACCGGCTGACCGATGATGCGGGCAAAGGCGATCTGATCCTCGTGCTCGATGCCGATTTCGCGCCCCAGCGACAGTTCCTGCGCCGCGTGGTGGGCATGTTCGAGGAACCCAGCGTCGGCCTCGTCCAGACCCCGCAATTCTATTACAACAACGACCCGATCCAGCATGCCTTCGGATTGAGCGACAGTTTCGTCGATGACCAGCGCGTGTTCTTCGATATCTTCCAGCCCGCAAAAGACGCGGTGGGCTGCGCCTTCTGCGTCGGCACATCCTTCGTTGTCCGGCGCAATCTGATCGCCGAGTTGGGCGGGTTCCCCAAGGGCGTTCTCTCGGAGGATATGTGGCTCAGCTACAAGCTGATGGAGCTGGGCTACCAGACCCGCTGGCTGAACGAGAGGCTCTCGGTGGGGCTCTCTGCCGAGGGTGTGGGCGAATATATCACCCAACGCACGCGCTGGTGTCTGGGCACGATCCAGATCGGCTGCATGCCCGACGGGCCGCTCTCGCCCAAAGGCCGGTTCACCCTGCGCCAACGGCTGCATTATGTGCACGGGCTGATGTCATGGCTGTCCAAGCCCTTCATCCCGCTAATGCTGATCGCCCCCGTGCTTTACTGGTATTTCGACCTGCCCGCCTATCACGCGGACGAGCTGGCCTTTCTCAGCTTCGGCCTCCCCGCGCTGATCTGTTTCTGGGTCTACTCGACTTGGGTCTCGGGCGGGCGCACGCTGCCGCTTCTGACCGAGGTCACCCATGCGCTGACCGCCCTTCCCGTGACCATGACCCTCCTTGCCGCGCTCAGAAACCCGTTCGGCAAACCCTTCAAGGTCACCGACAAGGGCGGCGACCATTCATCGGTCAAGGTAAACATTCCGCAAGCCACCTTCTTCGGCGCGATCTCCATGGCTCTGGGGCTGGCCATCGCACTCAATCTGGTGGGGCCGCTCGCGATCACCGAACCTTCGGCCAAGGATCTCTTCAATCTGACTTGGGCGGCGGTTGCGATGCTGATCTCGGTCATGGCGCTCGGGATCTGCTATGAGCGCCCCCGCCCCGGCAACGAGGTGGAGATCCGTATGGATCTGGCAGGCCAGCTCCGCTACGGCTCGGAGATACTGGATCTGCGGCTTACAGGGCTGAGCGTCGAACACGCCCGCGCCACTATGGCACAGGGCATCCAGCGGCTGACCGCCAACAGCGTGTGTATTCTGGAACTTGACGGGCTGCCCGAGATCCCTTGCCGGATCGGGATCCTGCGCGCCCATGGTGGACGCCAGAGCCTCAGACTGGAGTTCATGCCCGATACGGCGGCGCGTCAGGCCCTGACCCGCCATCTCTTCTCGCAAGCCCCCGAAAACGTGGCGCGGCGCGGGCAGCTGCTGCCCGCAATAGGCCATAGCCTACGCCATCTCCTCTGGGCGTGACCTATCGGAGAGGCCCGACAACGCCTCAGGTTCATGCGGCCCGAGTGGCGACAGACGCACCCCATCTGTCTGGCCCCGCGTGAACCCGATCCAGTCCTACCCAGCTTTCCGATCGGACAAGCGCCCCTTATCTCCGAGGCATCAACGGTTTCAGATGCCTGGCAGGAACTGCCACGACTAACAGACCTTCCATGCGCACTTCGCCCGCCGGAACGAGAAGAAGGAGCGCCAACGAGCAGGGACGAGAGGTTCACCCAGGAAGATGAGTCGGACCAGATCCCGAGCTGGATTCGGCTGACAGGGGTCCAGCGCTACTTTTCGGTCCACCGCCACACGGTCTGCAAGGCCGAGAGGGAAAGTAAGATCAAGATCTTCCGGCAGTCTAAAAGCTGCAGAAGGCGTGAAGACATTGATAAATGGTGCCCCCAGAGAGCATAATAAAATTATTTAAAATCAGAATACTAAGAAAAAATTCGGGAGAAAAATGCGTATCATAACTATTATCTCAAAGAGATAGCTAAATAGCTTCCCGCCCTATTCTAAGAAGCAGATTCGTGGTTCAAATCACTTCGCGCCTACCAATTCGATTTTCGCGCACAAAAAAGTTCAGAGCATCAGGCGAAAAGTATCTCCTTCGAAAAGCGAATGAGACACTTTCTTAAAATTGCACAAACGGCCCAAAGCCGACGGTCGAGGTGGCATTGTCGCTTAGATGTAGCTTCCCCAAAGTGGTCTTTCGCGGCATGATGCAGAAAAATCTCAGGGTGAAGGTTGGCGCAGCGGGACCAAGCGGACGTTACACGCCTTCAGTCCTCTTCGTTGCTTTCCCGCCGTTACCCGTTCGGAACGCTGCGCCCTCTTCGCAGGATCATTACATCGTCAGCACAATCTTCCCGCGGGCGCGCCCGTTCTCGGACAGCTCCAAGGCATCTTTAACCTCGGATAGACCAAATGTCCGTTCGATGCGTGGCACGAGTTTTCCAGCTTCGGCGAGTGCGCCGATCCGCCCAAGTGTCTCGGCGTTCGAAGCCGTGAAGGAACGTTTCACCGTGACGCCATAACGCGCGGCCTCATCCCCTTCCGGGAGAGCCACGACGGTCACCATTACACCGCCCCGGCGGAGGGTTGCGAAGGCTCGCTGGAATGTCTCGGCACCGACCGTGTCGAAAACCACGTCCATGTCATGGACGAAATCTTCGAAGCGGCATGCGGTATAATCGACAACCTCATCGGCCCCTAAGCCGCGCACAAGGTCGATATTGCGGGTCGAGCAAAGGGCGGTGACATGCGCGCCGGCCGCCTTGGCAAGCTGGACCGCAAGCGTTCCCACACCACCGGATGCGCCGGTGATCAGCAGGCGCTGGCCCTCTACAAGGCCGGCCTCGTCGAACATCGCTTGCCAGGCCGTGGTGCCAGCAAGCGGGAGTGCCGCCGCCTTCTTTAGACCGAGCCCTTCGGGCTTACGGGCGATATCGACGGCGGGAACGGTAAGGTATTCCGAGAAGGCGCCGGTCTTGACCATCCCGAAAACCTCATCACCTGCGGAGAAGTTCGTGACGCCTTCTCCGGTCTGTTCGACAATCCCGACATACTCGCTGCCGAGCCGGATGGGGAGCGTCATTCCCATACGGGCGCCGGCGCCGCTGCGGATTTTCCAGTCGACGGGATTGACCCCGGCCGCAAGGACCCGAACGAGCACTTCGCCGGCGCGCGGAACCGGACGCTCCGCCTCCGATAGATGCACGACGCTGTTAGGGCCATATTCTTCGATATATGTCGTGAGCATTGTATAATGCCTTTCGTCTTGGACTGTGTCTTCAAGAGTGATATCAGGTTGCCTCATCGATATGTGGCCAACAAACATCGCTGAAATGCCAGATTTACCCCCGAAGGTGACACTGCACAGAGTCCTGAAACGGCGGACGGAAGCTCTGCCTGAGCATGCGCATGATCAGGCGCAGCTGACTTTCGTTGCCTCGGGGCTGGCCCAACTGCGGACCGAGGGCGGGGTCTGGCTTCTGCCGCCGCAGCTGGCAGCTTGGGTTCCGCCGGAGATGCCGCATCGACTGGACATCATGACCGATGCCGAGCTTCTCGTGGTGCTGTGGCCGCCCGCCGCGTTGCGTGCATCGGCGCCGGAGGACTTTCCCGCGCGGGATTTCGTGTCTCTCGTATCACCGCTGTTGCGCAGCCTGCTGGATGCACTTGCGGAGTCCGATATTTCGTCGGAGCGGGGCAAGATCATGCTCCGGCTCATCCTGCACGAGCTTCGGGCCATCGAACAGGCCCCGACCTACCTGCCCATGCCTGCGAGCGAGATCGGGCTGCGGGTGGCGGAAATCGCGCTGGCCGACCACCGCAATGACCTGCCGCTCGAGACACTGGCGTCCCGCGCCGCCACATCCATGCGCACGGCAAGCCGCCGGTTTCCGGAGGAGACCGGAATGACATTGAAGGCCTGGCGTCAGCGCGCCCGCATCCTTTGGGCCGTTCCGGAACTCGGGCAAGGCAAGGCCATTGCTCAAGTCGCCCGGGAGACCGGTTTTACAAGCACTGCGGCCTTCTCCCACGCCTTCCGGCAAGTCATGTCCCAGACACCGAGCGAGTTTCTCGCATCATACCAGCACGACGAAAGCATGGTGTGACGGACCACCAAAAAGATTGCTTTGGGTTCGAACCGGGCCTGCGGCCGTACTGCGCACTGGCAGCCCAGAAGAGTGGGGCCGTCCGGCAGAGACGGCCCTTACCGGACATTCATCGGGCTACTCTATCCGGCGGTGCAGTTCGCTGAACCCGCCGTTGTGGCACTATGCGGCACGACCCAGCTGCTCGACGTCAGCATTGCGGAGATATTGTTGAAAAAGTCCGTTGCTTGACGCCCGAGGCTTTGATTCACTCGTTCTGAGAGTGGAGGGCATTGCAATGATGGGGCCAAGGCAAGTTGCGCAGGGCGCTTTGTTTTACGATTTCTCTATTGAGAGTTTCGTGCCGTTGGATCACCCGGTGCGGGGTATCGACCGGTTCCTCGACCTTTCGGATGTACGGCCAATGCTGGCACCGTTCTACAGTTCTGGCGGGCGCCCCTCGATCGATCCCGAGCTGATGATCCGCATGCTTCTGCTGGGCTATTGCATGGGCATTCAGTCCGAGCGGCGGCTTTGCGACGAGGTTCATGTTAATCTGGCATATCGTTGGTTTTGCCGGCTCGATCTGACCGACGCGGTGCCGGATCATTCGACATTTTCCAAGAACCGGCACGGGCGTTTCCGTGAGAGCGGGCTGTTCCGGCATCTGTTCGAGACCGTTCTGCAACGATGCATCAATGAAGGTTTGGTCGGCGGTCACAGCTTCGGCGTCGATGCCAGCTTGATCCCGGCGAATGCCAATCAGACGCGAGGCGTCGACAGCAAGGAAGGCCTGTCGCCAGACCTGCTGTCTCGAGCCGTGAACGAATATATTGAAACACTCGACGATGCAGCTTTCGGCGCCGCAACCGCAGTCGTTCCCAAGTACATCTCGCCAGTAGACCCGGCTGCCCGCTGGACGGGAGCCGACGGCGGTGCCGCATACTTCGCTTATTCTACCAATTATCTGGTGGACTTGGATAATGCTGTGATCGTCGATGTCGAGCCAACAGCTCCGATACGGCCAGCGGAGGCGCGCGCCGCACGGGACATGATCGACCGCGTTCAGCAACGCTTTGGCATCAAACCCGGAAAGTTGGTCGGCGATACAGGCTACGGATCGGCCGAAATGTTGGGCTGGCTGGTGGAGGAGCGCAAGATTGCCCCTCACATCCCCGTCTGGGACAAATCGAAACGCACCGACGGCACCTTCTCGCGGGACGACTTTGTCTACGATACGCCCACCGATCGGTATACGTGCCCTGCCGGAAATACGCTCGAGACGTCCCGCCGGAAATTCTCTACGCCGCGCACCACGAATGTCAGCAAGGACGGATTGATCCGCTACCGCGCGCGCAAGCAGGATTGCGACATTTGCCCGTTAAAAGCGCAATGCTGTCCGACCCAACCCGCCCGAAAAGTGCTCCGCTCGGTTCACGAAGCGGCCCGAGACATCGCTCGCGAAATTCGCAAAACCGACGCCTACATGACCTCGTTCATGCAAAGGCGAAAGGTCGAGATGCTCTTTGCCCATCTGAAGCGTTACATCGGCCTGCGCATGATGCGTCTGCGCGGACCCAAGGGTGCAACCGAGCAATTCCAACTCGCCGCAACCGCCCAGAACCTCCGCAAACTGGCCAAGTTGGTGCCCGGGCCAGCCCCCGCATGAGCGGAGCCGGCAATCCGATCTTTTAGGATCGTACGCAAAACGCTTCGAACGTCGACTTTATCAACAATATCCGGACACAGCTGCTAATCGGTCCCGCTTGCAAACGAGGGTCTGGCGCTATTCGACGCCCCCGCTGAAAATTTTCTTGAATTGACCAGAAAGACTGTAACCTATAAATAGGAAACGAATGATTCCTAAATAAGGTAACTCTATGGGCCCCACACCAGAAACACGCCCTCGTGGCAGACCTCGAGCCTTCGACGAAGACCGCTTCCTCGATGCATCAATCGCATTGTTCAGCGCTGCAGGCTTTGCCGGGGTCAGCATGTCCGATCTGAAGACGGCGTCCGGGCTGACGACCGGCAGCATTTACAAAGCCTATAACGGCAAGGAGGGCGTCTTCGCCTGCGCGCTGGCCCGCTACATCGCCCTGCGCGAAGCCGAAATCGACGCACGCCTGAGTGCCGAGTCAGATGCACGGCAGAAGGTTGCCGCCCTGCTACGGATCTTTGCCGCGTTGAGCCAGGGCCGGGATGGGCGTCTAGGCTGCATGGTCGTTTCCGGAGTGGCTGATCTGGACCTTGTCGGCGATGCAGCGACGATACTGCGCAATCAGCTGGCGACGCGACGGGACCGGCTGGAGCAGCTGATCAACGAGGGGCACAGCGACGGCTCGATTTCAAAAGAAGTCGACCCTGCCACGACCGCCGCCTTGCTGCTTGCCATGCAACAGGGTATGCGCATCTTGGGAAAGGTCGAGCTCATGGAAATGGACAGCGGGACCCTTGTCGCTGGCGCGCTCCGGCTTCTCGGGCAAGCCTGATGCCGTTTCTCATCCTCTCTGCCCTGCTGGCAGGTGCCATGCTACCACTGCAGGGCGCCTTCAATGCCAAGCTCGCGCGCGCTCTGGGATCGGCCTTCTGGGCGGCCGGCATCTCTGCGCTACTCTCGGCTTTCCTGTTGTTCGGGGCAGGCATTTACCTGACACGCGGATTGCCCCGAACGGTTGACCTCGTTGCGCTGCCACTCTGGGCCTGGGCGGGCGGGATCTGTGGCGTCATCACGCTGGCGGGGATAGCCTTTGCGACGCCGCGCCTTGGTGCCGCTGGCATGGTCGCGCTCGTGATCACCGGGCAAGTCGTGTTTTCGCTTCTGCTTGACCGCCTTGGAATGTTCGACATGCCGCAACATCCGCTGACCCTTCAACGATTTCTGGCCGCCGGCATGTTGCTCGGTGGTGCGGTTCTCATTCGATAGGACTTCCCATGACCTCGATAACACTTTCTTCCGCTCCCGAAGGCTTTGCGCACCGTTTCAAGCGTGTCGATGGGCTGCGCTTCCACTACGTCGATGGTGGGCGCAAAGATGCGCCCGCGTTGGTCTTGCTGGCGGGGTACCCTCAAAGCAGCTTCGCCTGGCGTGGAGTCATGACAGAGCTGCGGGACGAGTATCGCATCGTGGCCATCGACCTGCCCGGACAGGGCGACAGCGACAAGCCGCTGGATGGCTATGACACGCAGACCGTTGCACAGCGCCTGCACGGGCTGATCCAAACGCTGGATCTTGGGCAATATTTCCTAGCGGCACATGACGTTGGGGCCTGGGTCGCCTTTCCCTATGCGCATCAGTTCGAGCCCGAGATCAGGGCCCTTGTCCTCATGGATGCCGGTATTCCTGGCGTGACCCTACCAGAACATTTGCCCTCGGATCCCGATAAGTCATGGAAAACCTGGCATTTCCCCTTCCATGCCGTGCCCGACCTGCCCGAGATCCTTCTGGAAGGCCGCGAACTGCCGTATCTCGAGTGGTTCCTGCGGGAGAAGACCGCACATCCTGGTGCCTTTGACGAAGCGGCACTCAAGGAATACTTGCGGATCTTCACTGCACCAGGAGCACTTCGCGCCGGGTTGGCTTTCTATCGCTCGGCCGCTATTTCTGCCAGACAGAACAAACGCTTGGGCCAGGCGCAGCGCCTTTCCCTACCGGTTCTTGCCCTTGGCGCAGATCAGGGCTCAATCCCCGATCTCTCCGGAGCGCTTGCACCGTTCTGTGCAGATGTCCATTCGAACATCATCGAGGAGTGCGGCCATTTCCAGCCAGAGGAGCAGCCAAAAGCGGTTGCCTCCGCTCTTCTGGATTTCTTTGGCCGAAGAGGCTGAGACGACAGCAGGCACGGGGCAGGAGGCCGCACACAGGTGCTTCCAGGTGCGCCGTCGCTCCTGAGATATAGATCTGGGACGTGGGAAGGCCGGCTCCTACTTGTGACGGGCTTTGAAGGGGGCAGCCCTTGCGGCTGCACCGTTCCACCCAACCATTCGCGTGAACCGTGATTCACACGCTTCATTCAGGTGTCCGAAATCTGTTCGATACGAAGTCGACGAAGGCCCTGACCTTGGGCGAGGTCAGGCGGCGGGCGGTGTGCAGAACCCAGATCTGTGTGGCGCTGCCCTCAACTGTCCCCATGTTGAGCAGCTTTCCACGGCGCAGGTCCCCATCCACAAGGGAATGGGGCAGCGCCGCGGCGCCCGCACCTTCAAGCACGGCTGTCCGGACCAGCACATAGCTTGGAAGCTTCAGCACGACCGACCCGGCGATCTGACGCCCACCTGCGTTTGATTGCACGGTCCAATGCCCCTGTGTCTTTTGGGAGGACAGGATGACGGCGGGGACCTCCCCGGCGGCCCGCGCTGCAATTGCGGGCGTGGCGACCAAGGTCAGCCAGTCTTCCATGAAACATCGCCCGACCAGACCATGAGTATCGGGCGGGTTCACGCGGATGACGACGTCGAAACCTTCGTCAACAAGATCAACCTGACGGTCGTCGGCCTGAACGTCCAAGACTACGCCGGGGTGGCGGGCCCGGAATTGGGCCGCGAGCATGGCCATATGCATATGGCAAAAGAGTAAGGGCGCGCTGATCCGTAGTTGTCCATGGGGGTCATCACGGCGGCCCTGTATAGCCTCGCGCAGCTCCGCGAACTCGAGAAGCAACTCCCGTGATCTGGCATGAAGCGCGCGGCCCTCATCGGTCAGCCGCAGGGTGTTTGCACCACGCTCTACCAGCCGTACGCCCAGATCATCTTCGAGACCCGCAAGATGGCGCGAAAGCGTTGCCTTGGAGCGCCCAGAGGCGCGGCTGGCGGCGCCAATGCCGCCGTGTTGTGCAACCAGCACGAAGTCCTTAAGGGCAAGCAGATCCATCGGTATTCCATTTATGAAACAATAGAGACCATTTTTAGCATCTACCATATCACTATTGAAGCGCCATATGCGTGTTAGCCAAAAAGGAGATCCTGATCATGACACGCATTAACCACCCGCTGAGCCCTGCAGATCGCATCACCATGGGCGCGATGCGGGCCTATCTGAAACTTCAGCCGGAGATGGTTCTGACGCCCGAGGGCCGTGAGGCCTATGACGCCTTTATCGGCGCAGTACCCACGGCCGACGGGGTGATGTTCGAGGAGGCGCAAATCGCCGGCGTCGATGGGTGGTGGTGCCGCCCTGCCGACCGGCAGCCGGGCGTTGCCATCCTCTACATTCACGGCGGGGCTTTCACGCTCGGCTCCGCTCGGAGCTACCGCCATTTCGCCAGCCATTTGGCCCGTGCGGCGGGTGCCGTGACCTTTGTGCCGGACTACGCGCTGGCGCCCGAGCATCCATACCCCGCAGCGTTGACCGATATTCGCTCGGTTCTGCGCGGGCTGCGGGCCACGGGTGTCGGACGGGTTGGAGTGGTCGGGGACTCGGCTGGCGGCGGGTTGGCGCTTGCCATCGCACAGATGACTGATCCCGAGGTGGAAGCCAGCCTTCCCGTTATCGACACCGTCGTTGCCCTGTCCCCTTGGACGGATCTGAGCCTTGCAGCGCCTGGTATCGCCGAACGGACGGCCGCCGATCCCCTCCTGTCGCGGGCGCAGCTGAAGACGGCGGCCAGTCTTTATGCGGGCCATGTGCAGGACCTGCGTACGCCGGATCTGTCGCCGTGCTTCGGGCTGAAGGGCAAGATGCCGCCCACGATGATCCATGTTGGCACGGACGAGATCCTGCTCGACGACGCATTGGCCTATGAAGGCGTGGCGGAGGTTCACGTATGGAGCGGTATGACCCACGTGTTCCCCGCCAGTCTGCAATCTCTGGAGGCCGCGCCCGAGGCCATTGCGCTGACGGGGGCCTTCCTGAGGGCACAGTTGGGGCGTGGGGCATGAAGATCCTGGTTCTTGGCGGCACCGGCGGCACCGGCCGAGCCATTGTCCGCGAAGCTCATACGAATGGCCACGAGGTGGTCGTCCTTGCTCGGTCTTCGAAAAAGGCGGCGCCGCTCCGCGATACGGCGACCATCGTTCCAGGGGACGCGCTTGATCCCGTGACGGTCACCATAGCACTATCAGGATGCGACGGGGTAATCAGCGCGCTCGGGCCTACCAGGCTAAGCCCATTGAAGGAGGTGACCTTGCTCTCCGGATCCACGCGTGTACTGGTCGAGGCAATGCAGGCGCAGGGCGTTCGGCGGCTGGTGGCCATCACCGGAATGGGCGCCGGTGACAGCCGCGGCCATGGCGGGTTCCTGTACGACCGGCTATTCCAGCCGCTGCTGCTTGGTCCGATCTACAAGGATAAGGACCGACAGGAGGCACTCATCCGCGCCAGCGGTCTGGACTGGACAATCCTGCGTCCCTCGGTGCTTACAGATGGCCCTGCAACCCGGACGGTCCGGGCGCTAACCGATCTGCATAGCTTCCACGGCGGGAAAGTTTCGCGGGCAGATGTCGCCCGTTTCGCCGTCACCGAATTGGAACGCATGGATTGGAAAGAAAAAGCGCCGATCATTTCGCAGTAGACGCCGTAACTGCCCATCGCAGGTGTTTCGCGCAGGTGCTCATGTGGCGAAATCAGGTGCCGACCTCGACTGACCGCAATGACTTATCGCTGCCGTTCGCCCTAGGTGCAGCGAAGGTCCGGAATCCGCCCACACCGGCAGGACGGTTCAGTTGTAGAGGAAGTCCGCTCAACGATCTCAATCATCTACGCTATGGCGTGTCAAACGGTATCGAGCCGGTCACTTCGCGCATTCCTTTCGCCAGCTTCTGCACAAGATGAACGAGCTCCCCAACCTCTCCCTCGTCCCAGGACTCGAATATTACCCCGGCCATCCTGGCGCGAGCAGCATCGACGGCGTCAGTCATCAACTGCCCATGCGGCGTGATGCAGGCTTGGCGGATGCGGCGGTCGCGCGCACTGCCGCGCCTCTTGACAAGGCCGAGGTCGTCAAGCTTGGCCACCTGCCGGCTAACCGTCGTGTAGTCACGACCGACGCGGTCTGCCAGCTCCACAACACCCAAGGGGCCGAACCTCTCGACGCTGACAAGCAATGCGAAGAGGGCGCGGTCGAGGTTAAGTCCAGATGCTCGAAGCATCTCCTCATCAACCTGCGGGTTGTTCATCAGGGCCATGATATCGAGCAGCGCGATATGTAGTTGGCGCGTAAGTGTCGATATGTGTGTATTTTGCATATTTATCCTTGGCAGAATCGACAGATTTAATTATGTGTATTTTGCACATAATACGGAGAATTGCAAATGCTTGAAGACCTGGACGTTCTGATCGTCGGCGCGGGACCGGCGGGGTCGACCCTTGCCGTCGACCTTGCGCGGCGCGGCGTGAGCACCCGCATCATCGACAAGAGTCCGCACGGATTTCCCGGATCGCGCGCCAAGGGCATTCAGCCCCGGTCGCTCGAAGTGTTCGAAGACCTCGGCGCGCTGGACGACATCCTCGCTGCCGGGTCTCCCTACCCACCTCTGGGCATCCATCTGGGGCCGGTCCGAATCCCCAAGCGGATGTCCAAGCCGGCGCCCGAAAGCGACGCTACTCCCTACCGCGACACCTGGTTGATCCCGCAGTTCAGCACCGACTCGATCATTCAGAAGCAGCTCGCGCCGTTCGGGGTGCAGGTCGAATACGGCACGGAACTTCTCGGGGTCGAGCAGGACGACAGCGGGGTGACGGCGCGGATCGCAGGCCCCTCCGGACCCGAAGAGCTGCGCGCCCGCTATGTTGTGGGGGCCGATGGAGGCGCAAGTCTAGTACGCAAGAGCGTTGGCATCGCCTTCGAGGGGCAGACCAACGAAGCCGACCGGATGATCATCCTCGACTGCCGGATCGAAGGCCTGGGACGCAATCACTGGCACGTCTGGCCCGGCCTCGGGGGCCGGTTTGCCGGGGCCTGCCCGCTGCCGCATGGCGACCTCTTTCAGGTGATGATCCGCCTGCAGCCGGGCGAGGCGCCCGACTTGTCCGATGCCGCGTTGAACGAGCGGTTCCGGAAGCAGACCCGCTCCGGCAAGCTGCGGCTGAGCGACATACAGTGGAAAACAGTCTTCCGTCCCAATATCCGGCTGGCGGCGCGTTACCGTGAAGGCCGGGTATTCCTGGCAGGCGACGCGGCGCATGTTCACACGCCCATGGGGGCCCAGGGGCTGAACACCGGCATCCAGGATGCCTACAACCTCGGCTGGAAGCTCGGTCAGGTCCTGGCCGGTGCCCCCGAGACGCTGCTTGAAAGCTACGAGGCCGAGCGGCAACCGATCGCCGCGCGGGTGCTCGGCCTGTCGACCGCGAAATACGAGGCCCTCAATCGGCTCGATCCTGCCAGCATCAAGCGGGGCGCGGATGAAAAGCAACTCGGCATCACCTACAAGGGCGGCCCGCTGGCCAGCTCCGAAGCCGAGGCAACCACGACACTACAATCGGGAGACCGTGCACCCGACGCGAAGCTCGCGGATCAGGACCGCACCCCCTTGCGCCTGTTCGATGTAACCCGCGGCCCAGCCTTCACACTGTTCGCCATTGGGCAGGAAGCCCGGGCAGAACTCGCAGCCGTCACTTGGCCCGAGAACGGCGCCGGACTGACCCGCGTAGCCATCGACGGAACGGCCGGGAAAGCGCTTTCGCTGAGCGATCCGCAGGGCTCCTTCCGGTCCATTTATGGCATCGCGGCAGACACGCTGATCCTGATCCGACCGGACGGCTACATCGGTGAAATTGCAACCCATGACCGTATCGCGGCGATCAACAACTTCGCATCCCTCGTGGCGCCAATCACCGCCTGACCCTTTCCAACTTTTTCGTGATGGAAACCGACCATGAAAGTTCTTGTTGTCCTCAAACAACCCTACGAGGGCAGCTACTGCGCCGCCATTCTGGAAAGCATCCAGACCAGCCTTGCCGACTATGGCCATGAGCTCGACCTTATTCACCTTGATCGGGATGACTTCGATCCTGTCATACACGGTAAGGACCTAAGGGTCATTGCAGTATGACGATACTGAACCACCCCGGGTTTGCCGGAGGCTCCAACTCTTGATTCGGGTAGAGCATCATGAGAAAGATAACGAACAAGTTTTCCCCAGAAGTGCGCGAACGCGCCGCACGGATGGTTCACGACAATGAAGGGCAGCACGGCTCTCGGTGGCAGGCCATCACGTCGATTTCTGTGAAGATCGGGGGTTCGGCGAAGACGTTGAGCGACTGGGTTAAGAAGGCTTAGATCGACGGCGGCAAGCATGTCGGCATTCTGAGCGACATGGCTGACAAAATGAAGGCCTTGGAGCGGGAGAACCGAGAACTCCGGCAGGCCAATGAGATCCTGCGCAAGGCGAGCGCTATTTTGCGATGGCGGAGCTCGACCGCCGGCCGAAGTGATGGAGGATTTCGTCGAGGTGCACAGAGATGCGCATGGGGTCGAGCCGATCAGCAAGGTGCTGTCGATCGCCCCCTCCACCTAATATAATCACTTGGCGAAGCGGGCCGACCCAGCGCAGTTATCGGTCCGCGCGCGCCGTGATGCTGCTTTGCGGCCCGAAATCCGACGCGTTTTCGAAGAGAACTGTCGCGTCTACGGCGTCCGCAAGGTCTGGCGGCAGCTCGTCCGGGAAGGGTTCGATGTCGCGCGTTGCACGGTGGCGAGGCTCATGAAGGACATGGACATTCAAGGCGTCATCCGTGGCAAGCCGCACAAAACGACGATCCCTGACAGAAAATCCCTATGTCCGCTGAACAAGGTGAACCGCGAGTTCCGCGTCCCCGCGCGGAACATGCTCTGGGTGAGCGACTTCACCTACGTCGCCACCTAGACCGGCTTTGTATGTGTCGCCTTAGTCATCGATACCTATGTGCGCAAGATCGTCGACTGGCGTGCCAGCACTTCTGAATAGACCGGGTTCGTCCTTGATGCTCTGGAGCAAGCGGTCCATGACCGGCGGCCGACAAAGGGCATGGGGCTGGTCCATCATAGCGACAGAGGGTCGCAATACCTATCCATTCGTTACACGGAAAGACTGGGCGAGGCCAGCAGTGTGAGTGACAGCTACGACAACGTTTTGGCCGAGCCATCAATGGCCTCTACAAGGCCACCTCACATCGCTGTGGTCTCTAGCGCAGCTTCGAGGCCGTCGAATATGCCACGCTGGAATGGGTGGACGGGTTCAACAACCGGCGCCTCCTTCAGCCTATCGGGAATATCCCACCAGTCGAGGCAGAGGCGAACTTCTAGGCAACTCTGGAAACCGAAGACATGGCAGCGTAACTAACGACAATCAGACTCCGGCAAAACCGTGGCGGTTCAAGTGCCCACGAGGTCGGGGGAGATGGTCTTTCGCTGCGCTTAGTTCGAATGTCGGCAAAGGGCCGAGTGCTTCATTCAACCATACGTTCAAACGCCTCCACCGCAATCCGACGCCGCCCATCACAAGCGATCAGCTCGTCGCCAAGCCGAGTAATGCTCACCGCGTCATCCGCCAGCGTACCGCCCGTTGAGAGGAGGGACGCCGGCGAGGCGCACGAAATGCGGACGGCGGCTAACAGCACCACCTGCGGGCGCGGTGCTTCATCGGCCACCACCGGCCCAGTGGTCGCGAATTGACTGCAAGCGGCCAGCAGGAATACCGGGGCCGCCAAGATCAGGGTCAGCTTCAATTTCATCGATAAGCCTCCTTCGGGCTATGTCTCTTTCGCCCTGCGCGATCATCAGGGCGCGTTCTGCCTCTGCCAGCGCCGCATTGGCGGCGTTGGTCTTCTGGATTGCCTCGGCGGTGCGCTGGCGCTCTGCGAGCAGGGCCGCGGTTTTCTCCGCATCCCATGCCGCCTGCTTGGCCGCGAGCTGCGCACCGAGCCTCCAGCCCTGCACGGCCCACCCTGCCCCGAAGCTCGCCGCCATCATCAGCAGAAGGACGGCGCCCGCGATTACAGACCGGACAGGCATAATTCACGCTCCGCCTTGCGCCGGTTGGTCAGGCCACGCACCACGCGGCCGCCGGCCTTGTTCCACATCAGGAGCGCATCGCAGGCCCCGAGCAGATCTCCAGCCAGGGCGCGGCGCGACATGCTCGAGCGGCAAAAGCCATGTGACCCGATGTTGTAAGCCGCACTGATAAAGGCCGCGCGGGTCCGCTCCGGCAGGATCAATGGCAGACAGGGCCTGATCTCGGCCTCGAACTGCGCGACCCGCTTGGCAAGCTGCGTCCGGCACTCGGCCTCGGTCGCCACATCGCCCATTTTCACGCCTTCTGTCTCGCCAAAGCAGATCGTCGGGATGCCGACGATATCGCGATAGGCGCGCAGCTCCTTGCCTTCCCAGGGCGCGATCGTGGTGATCGCCAGCGCGATCGCGATCGCGGCCGCCACGCCGGCCACGCCCGCCGCATGGCGCCTGCGCAGCGCCCCGCTCTCGTCTCGGCCGAGATCCTCGGACCAGATGCCGGATTGCTGGACCAGCCGCGCGATGGTGGCCGCGATCGAGATGAGGCCAGCCAGCGCGGCAAACGCCCCGGGCGGCATGCCGAGCAGATCGGCATCGAGGAGCGAGACCACGACCTCGAGGCCGGAAAGCACCGCCGTCAGCAGGATCAGGCGGATCGACCAGGCGCGCAGCAGCACCTCGCGCCAGTCGGGCAAGAGTTTGAACATTCCATTTCTCCATAAAAAAAGACCCCACCGTTTCGGTAGGGCCTGAGCTGACAACAAAGCTGCAAGATGAAAGGGCCCTTTAGCCCTTTCGGTAAATCTCTATCGGGGGGTCGTACTGAACGCTGAACGATCCGTCACCATTGTCCAAAACGGCAGTTCCATCGGCAAGGTTGTAGCTTTTAACGCCGCCAACACTCAGAACTTTACCTGATGGCAAAATACGAGTTTTACGGGGCCGCTGTGCGTATAAAACATATTGCCGTCCGGCACCGTCTTCGCATGTAAACTGGTATGAATCGTCCATCGCATTCTCGTGATTATTTTATCGCTAATAATAACGATGAATGAAAACGCGCTATGTCTTTTTACATCTTTCTGAACGGAAGTCATAAATTATTTCATTTTGAATCTTCATGAAAACAATTCCTTATCAGAAGAGTTTAATTAATATCAGATTATATGAACAATAATATCAACTATATTGATCTTTTAAAATTCTTGCTTCAACGTGAGACTGTTAGCGGTAGCTTTGTTGATGTACGGGCGCGGCGTTACTCAGGTGACAGCCGCGCCCACTACCTCCCCTCCCATTTCCCCTCAACAAACAGGTTCACCTGCACGGTCTTCTCGCGCGAGCATTGGTGATAGGCCCAGAGCTCGTAGCGCTCGGGGATGGCTTTGGCGGCCGGCCAGACGATCTCCCATGGGCCCCAGGGCTGTTTGAGGCGGTTAGGCGGACGTGAGCCCGGCGGACGTAGTTCTTCCTCAGCCGAGGTATCGACCACCGCACGGTAGCTGGTGCCGCCGATCACCACATAGGCGGCGAGCCCGCGATATTCGCAGCGGCGCTTGACCATATCGCCCATCAGCTGCAGCCCCTCGGGCGTCACGCTCGAGGAGGTCACCTTCACCGCCACAAAGGGCGTCTGGCCGGTGAAGTCGCGCCAGGGCCGCGAGGATTGCGCCTGCCGGATCCACGGCTCGGCCACGGCCAGCACCGCGATCGTGGCCAGCACCCAGATCGGCAGGCGGTTGGCGCGGATGGCGGTTTTGATGTGATCGCTCATTTGCCGCCCCCCAGCTTCTTGCGGATCATGTCCTTGAGGAAATCGCGATCACGGACCATGGCGGTGAGCACATCGAGCACGATGAGCCCGACCGACATGATCGCCACCGCCGCCAGCACTTCGGAGCCGCGCACATAGGGCGCAACCGAGGGCGAGAGCCCCACGGTCAGGAAGGCGCTGGCGGCGGTCTTGGCGAGTCGCTTGACGAGCGGCTCGCGTTCGGCGTCGCGGGTGGCGACATAGATCACCATCCCCGCCAGCACCGCCCAGTATTCGATAGGTTTGGAGAACATGCGCCCCTCGCTTCGCTCATAAAAAATCCCGCCTCGGGGGCGGGTCATCCTGCGTCTTCTGTGCTGGTCTGGTCGGGCTCAGGCTCGGGTGGCGCCGGCAGCGGCACCGGCCCGCTGGTCACCGTGACAGAATCAGGGAAGCGCTGCGCCTCGGAAGCGTTGTCGCCGATCGGCAGGAGCAGCGTGACGGTCCAGTCGCCGCTGGCCTGCGTGGCGCTCTGGATGTAGCCGGCGAGGCCCGTCTCTGCGTCATATTCCAGCGCAGTCAGAGTGAACTCGGTGCCGTTGACACTGAGGGTGTCGCCCTCCACGGACAGTTCGTGGAGTTCGTAATCGGTGCCCGGACGGCGGACGATGGGTGAGAAGATGATATTCATGAGCGTCTCCTTAACGCCAGCGACCTGTGGCTCTGACATGGACAATCGCGGAATTTCCACTGGCAAAATCCGTGGCTCCCGCAGAGCGATAAAGGCGTACCGCAGTACCTGTCGCGCTCGGGGTACCGACCCCACAGACGGCAAGACCTGTGGGCCCGACATTCGCCGAAAGCGAAGAGACATTCAGCGTCGTTTGCAGCACGGGGATCGATGAGAACGCAGCCGGATAGGTCCATGAGGCGCTGATGAGCGTCGGCCCTTCATAGGCCAGCGAGACCTTGTTCCAGCATTCCTGCGTTCCGTCCGCAAAGCGGGTGTAATCGCCATTCGCGTTCGAACCGGTCTGGATCACGGCGCCGGTCGGTTTCGTGCCGTCATACCCTACGGTCCCGACCACATTGTTCTCCGTGAAGACCTCGAACCAACCGGTCAGCGAGCTGTCGGAATTATGCCTGCCGATAAACATCCGCCTGCCGCCCGAATCCTGATAGAGCAGCGTTTTGGCATAGGTCGAGTGGGTCATCACCCACATCGTGCCCCAGTTCGTCGGCGCTCCGCCACTCCCGCCCAAGAAGTAGATGCCTGACGAATTGGCATAGAAGTCCGACATGTCATATGTCGCCATACCACTTGTGCCTGCGGGGATGCCAAGGCCGAACGCGCCGGTTTTAAGAATACGCGAAAGCGTCGTGTCATAGGCATCCTGCTGGATCCCCGTGCCGCCCAGCACCGCACCATTGGCCTTCAGCACCCCGCTCTGGCCGATCAGGCTGCGCCCATCCGCCGTCAGATCCGCCATGGCCATGGCACCTGCCCCTGTGAAATAAGGCAGCTTGTTGGCCGCGCCACCCAGATGCGCGAAGGCCGCGATATTGTCCGAGGGCACATCGCCGATCATCGTCTCGATCCACTCGCCCATGCCCTGCATGTACTCGCCCATGACGGGGAACCAGCCGAGGAAGCCTTGGGCTTTGGCCGCAAAGCTCGGGTCGCCGAGGATCGGGGCCTCGTTGGGCGGTGGGGTATAGGTGGGTTTTGCCATCAGGCCACTCCAGTTAATGTAAGGGTTGCAATCGTGCGCCCGCCGCCCGAGAGCGCGGGGAAGAAGTCATCAGCCACGCCGTAGACCGCGAGGGCGAAGGGCGTCATACCGTCGCCCGGGTAGAAATAGGCCGGCGCGCCGCGCGCCTGCTCGAGCGCGCGCTGGATCCGGCGATTGGCGGCCGTGTCAAAGGCCAGCTGCCATTCGGCCTTGCGGGCCGTCGGGCGTTTGACGATCGAGACATTGCCATAATCATCGGTCTCGCGGCGGGAGTAATCGGTAAAGCCCGAGCGCGAGCCATCGAGCACATCGCCCAGATATTCCCCCCGCCCCATCACGATCTCGGCCACAGAGGCCGTGCCGCCCGGATTGGAGATGGTGATCTCGAGCGTGAAGCCCGAGAGCGCGCCCAGATCGACGAAGACCTGCTCGGGGTCAAAGCTGTCCTCATAGGTGAAGAAGTCGGCCCAGCTCTGGATCTGGCTCGTATCCAGCAGATCGGCCGTGCGGTCATAGACCACGCCGCCGCCCGCATCGCGGATCACCACCTGCAACGAGATCGCCACCAGATCGATGAAGGCGATCGCATCGACCCGCGCGGGGAGCCCCAGCGTATAGGTGATGCTCTCCCCCCGCGTGGTGGCCTGCCCCAGCGTGGCGTCAAAGGCCCGCCAGCGATTGGTCGAGCCGACCTCCACCCAGTAGTCCCCGGCATTCGTGCCCGAGACCGGATGCACGCCCGAGCTAGGCGCCAGCGCCTCATAGATGCGATGGGTGGCGGTGAGGATGACCCGATTGCCCACCGCATAAGCCGTGCCAGAGGCCCAGTTGCCATAGTCATCCTCGGCCACATTCGAGGCCTGCATGTTCCCCGCGCCCAAAGGCACGGGGATGATCATCAGGGCTTGTGTCATTGCGCTTCCGCCTCCCGCCGTTCTTCGATCATGCGCAGCTTGCGCATGTCATTGGTGCCGCTCAGCCCCAGCTGACGCTGTTCGCTGCGCATACCGGCCAGTTCTTCGCGCAGCGCCTTCACCTCGGCCAGAAGCGCTGCGTCAGCGCCCTGCCCGCCGCCGTTACCACCCGAAAGCATCCGCCGTGTCTGATCGGCCGACCAGATCCGGCTGGCACCGGTGGCCTCGATCTCGGGGCCCTTCTCGCCCACGAGCCGCAGACCGCCCGCGTGATGGCCACCGCGGGCAAAGGCCGGCACGCCGCCCATTTCCTCAATCTGCGCGCGCAGCACCGCCATCTTCCGCTCGAGCGCCGGCGCATCGCCGATCAGCGAGACCAGCTGGTCCTCGAGCCCGCCCTTCGTCCAGTAAGCCTGACTGAAGCCCGAGATGTCATCGCCGCGCCCGTAATCGACATGGGTCGCCGCATAGGAGACCTTGCCCTCCGCATCGACGGCGAGCGTGGCATCGCGATTGCCATTGCGGATATCGACACCCGTCGATTGCTCGAGCGCCTTGATCTGCGCGATGACCGAACTGGCCGTGCTGATGACACTGGCCTTCTGGTCGGCCAGCGTGGCGAGGCTCGCCTGTGCCTTGGCCAGCGCCTGCGCCGCCCTGGCTTGGGCCAGCTGCTCATCCATAACCTTGCGCAGATCGATGAGCGCCCCGCGCAAGCCGGTCATCGCCGCCTTGGCCGAGGCCATGGGCGTGGCGACCGAATTGGTCATCAGGCTCGCAAAAGCCGAGCTCGGATCGAAGCGGAAGGACCCGCCCAGTGTGATCCTCCCCGCACTCGCCCCCGAGACCGCCGCCAGCAGGCTCTTCTGCTGCGCGGTCAGCTCCGAGAGATCCACCGTGCCCTTGAGCGTGCGGGTCAGCGTCCCGCTTGCGGCCCTGAGCATGCGGATCTGGTCGCCCGAGAGCGACCCGAGCCGCACCGTGCCCGCAATGATGCGCGAGACGGTGAGCGCCGCGCTCGAGAGCGCCGCCCGCTGATCGGAGCTCAGACCTTTGGCAAAACCCGCGCGGATGGTGATCGCCCGCGCGGCCGATGTGTTGGCGTTCAAGAGGAGCGCCTTGATCTGCGCGGATTGGTTGCCCGCCAGCACCCCTGTGATCTGCGCGATATAGCCGCCCTGCTGCGTGAGCAGGATCCGGCGCTGATCGGCGGTGAGCCCTTTCGAGAAGGCCGCCTCGATCATCGCGGCATAGCTGCCCTGCCCCGCAAATACGAGCTTACGCAGATCGCCCGTGATCCCCTTACCGAAGCTCGCATTCACCGTCACCGCATAGGCGCCGATATTGCCGAGTGCGAGTTTGACCGCCCGTGCATCCGCCTTGGAGGACAGCGCCACATTCACCACCCGCGCCAGCTCGCTATTGCCGGCCAGCGCCACGCGCATGGTCTCTGCATCGAGCGTGCGCCCCGTCAGCAGGTTCACCGTCTTCTGCAGCTTGGAGGTCGTGGCGAGCGCCAGCGACCAGACCTTGGCCTGCGGTGTGCGCCCGAGCTGGAAGTCGAGCACACGCGTGAAGGCCTTGGCCGCATCGAGGGCAAGCGATTGCACCCGCCCCGAAGGCAGCACACCTGCCACGATCGACAGGCTGCGCCGGAAGCCCGTCGGGTCTTCCAGCGCCAGCGCCTGCACTCGAGAGGAGACCAGCTTGCCTGAGACCAGATCGAGGATCCGGCGGAACTCTTCCGCCTCGCCCAGGGCCAGCTTCTGCACGGAGCCCGAGACCGACTGCCCGACGCGGAAGTTGATCACCTTGTCGAGCGCGTCGATATCGTTGAACACGATCGCCCGCAGATCCGAGGGCAGGCTCTGCGCCACCCAGCGGATCGATTTGAGAAGGCTCGAGGCATCCTCGAGCGCCAGCGCCTGCAGGTCCGCGGGCAGCAGCGTCCCCGACATATAGCTGATGGTCTTCACCAGCGTATCGGCCGAGGTGAGCGCCAGATCCAGAAGATCCCCGCTGATCTGCCCCTGATCCGCGATCAGGCTGATCGTCTTCACATGTTCCGAAGCCCCGGTCAGCGCGAGCCATTTCTGATCGGCCGAGAGGTCGGATCGGGTGATGAAGTCCACATAACGGGTGACACCAGAGGCGCTGTCGGAAAGCATCGCCTTCAGATAGTCGGGGATCTTCGCATCCTCGACCACATCCACCGCCAGATCGATCTGTTTCTGCAGGCTCGCATAGTTGATCTCGGCCGCCGCCGTGATGGCGTCATCAAGGCTCCCGAGTTGCGTCTCGAGCGTGGTGATCTGCTCCTCGCTCAGCGCATTGCCGGCCGCCAGATAATCCCGCGCCTCGGCCATCAGATCGACCTGTGCCTGTGTGAGGCTGGCGATGGCCTCGGACTTCGCCCCCTCGATCTGGGCGATGCCTTCCACCTGCCCCAGATCGGAGGCCACCCGCGCCTGGGCACGCGCCACATCGAGCGCGCTGCTGGCCGTGGCCGCGACCCGCTCGAGATAGGTCTGCGCCACACCGGTCAGCCCGCTTGTGGCATCGAGATCGCCCGCCTTGGCCGAGGCGAGTGTCGACTGATAGCGCGCGGCCGAGAAGGCCAGTGCCGATTGCGGCGAGGTCATGGCCGAGGCCGTCCCGCGCATCTCGGCCACGAACTCCGCGATACTATCGGCGGCCTTATACCAGTTGGTCGCCGCCTGCGCCGAGGCCTGTTGCGCCGCGGTATAGGCGGTGATCGCGCCATCGAGCGAGGTCGAGACCTGCCCCGAGAGCGCCTCGATCTGCGCCGTGAAGGAGGCCACCTGCGGCAGGATCTCGTCAAAGACGCCGGCCATGCCCACAAGCGTGGCCCAGAGCTCCCGCCCGCCTTCGGTGGTCAGATCCATCGCATCGACCAGCGCACGGTATTGATCGCGGCTCTTGGGCATGGCGATCCCCATCTCCGCCAGCGCCTCGGTCGTCTGACGGGTCAGCGTGGCAAGCCGCTCGCTCTCGGAATAGACCGCCTGGTAATAGCTGCTGACGGCCGTCCCGAAGGCCTCGTCACCACCGAAGAGCTGCGTGAGCTGGCTTGCCATATCGGCCCCCACCAGCCCCGTGGCACGGAAGGCGTTGCCCAGCGTATCCATCGCCGCATTCACCGTTTGCAGCGCCGAGGCCAGGCGGTTGATGGTCTCCATCGCGCCCTCGCCCGAGGCCGAGAACGCCTCAAGCCCCGCCACTTGGCCAGCATAGGCATCGCCCAACTCGGTGAGCTTGTCCTGCAGCACTTCCAGCGCCTCGTCTTCCGAGAGGCCCTTGGTGGAGAACTTCAGCTCATAGGCAAAGCCGTCGAAAGCTTCGGCCCCGATATCAAGCGCCGCGGCCGCGGCGGCAACCGAATCCTGCACGCCATAGACGGCCTGCGTGATCGGGTCGGCCACAGCGCTCGAGGCCGTGGCATATTTGGTCTTCTTCGATTTGGAGAGCCCCCACCATTTGGACTTCTCGATCCGCTGATAAGTCTGCACCGAGACATCGCCGTCCTCGATCAGCGCGCGGATGCCGGTATCAAGCACCTTGGTCTTGCCGATGAGCCCCGAGATCAGAAAGCCCACCGCCGCCACTGGCAGCGCGATCGCACCCACGGCTGCCGCAAAGCCCGCAATCCCCGAGGTCGCCCCGCCCAGAACGGAGGTGAGATAGGTGCCCGCCGCCGCCAACCCGCCGCCTGCGCCGGTGAGGCTAGTGACCAGCCCGCCCGCACCCGAGATGAAGGCATTGACCGAGGTGCCGATAACGCCCGCAAGCCCCAGCCCGCTGGTCGCGATGGAGCCGAGGCTGGCGCCGGGCATCACGCCCGTGGCCGCTGTTCCCGCCGCGGCCGTGCCGGCGACGCCCGAGACTGAGCCCGTGACGCCCATCGCCACCAGAATGCGGTTCTTGGCCGCCGTGGCGATCATCTGTTTGAGCCAGGATTTGAACATATCGCCAATGCTCCCCAATGTGCCGCGGAACCCCGTGAAGAGCCCATCGACCAGCGTGTCTGTGAGGTCGCCCACCAGCGGCAGACTATCGGCCAGATCGGCATTGAGCTGCGCCATGGCCTTTTGAACTTCCTCAGGCGTCAGAAGACCTTCCTTCGCCAAAGCCGTCAGCTCGCCCAGCTCGCGGCGATAGCGGTTCATCGGATCGATCAGATCGCGCCAGCGCTCGGCCTCTTTGGCCTGTGCTTTTGCGAGCTTTTGCGCGGCCTTGAGCCCTGCGGTGTCCGCTTTGGTCGACGCCTTTTGCGCGGCCGTCAGCTGGTCGAGCGTCGCGAGCTTCTCGGACATCGTCTTGATCTGTGCCTGATCGATGGCGAGCCGCGCATCGGCGGCGAAGGCATCCTCGCCCGCGGCCACCGCCGCATCGCGCCGCGCTTGCGCTTCCAGCTCGAGCCCCGCGATGCGCGTGGCATTGGCCACATTCTGCCTGTTCCGCGTGGCCTCGATCTGAACATCGAGCGTTCTGATCTGCGCATCGAGATTGGCCGAGAAGCCCGTGGCCGCTGCCATGGCCGAGGCCAGACGCTGGGCGGCATCGGCCGCACTATTGAGCCCCACCGGCAGATTGGCCGCGATCTTCTCGGCCTGCTCGGCATAGCCCGCCAACCGCAGCGCCTCGATCGCCGTTTGGGCGGCCGCCGAGGCCGCCTCCTGCAGATCGGGCGGAATACGGCCCGCGCTATCCTTCACCGACATCAGCACCTGTGTCAGATCCTTGGCCCCTGCCGCCACCTGATCGACATCGCCCGAATTGATCTTGGCCATCGCATCGGCCACGCCGCGCGCCTCGATGATCGTCAGCCCGAACTGGCTCTGCAGCTGGCGGATGCTCGTCTGCGCCATGGTCAGGAAATCCTCGCGCAGCGCTCCGCCCGCCTGACGGGTCGCGGCATCGAACCGGTCCACCTGCACCACCAGATCGGCGAAGCGCTCTCGCAGGGCGCCCGTCGAGGCATCGAGATCATTCATCGCCTTCAGCTGCGCCAGATCCAGTATCGCGAGGTTCATCTCGCGGGCGGCCTCGGCATTGAGCCCGAACTCCTTACGCAGGGCCGCCATCGGGATAGCCGCGACATCGAGGGCCGATCGTAGATCCCCAAGCGAGCCTTCAAGACCATCGACCGCCTCGCCCATATCCTTGGCCTTCTTGCCAAAATCCCCGAGCATCGGCAGCACCACCGCGCCCACGGCCACCAGCGTGCCCAAAGCCGAGCCGATCATCGCGAGCTTCCCCGAGAAGCCCAGAGCCCCCAGAAGCTGCGGCGCCTGCATCGCAAAGGCCCGCATCACATCGGTGCCGCCTGCGATCTGCACAAAAAAGTCCTGCACCTGGAAGGAGGCATTGGAAAACGCCGAGGACATCCGCGCCGAGATCCCGCCCGTGCGCTGCATCACCCCGCTTGTGGCCGAGAGCTGCTCGCCCAGAAGCCGCAGGGTATTGGCCCGCGCACGGTCATCGACCACCCCCGCCGCTTGGGCTGCATTGAGTACCTCCACCGCCTGCCTGTAGCGCTGCGAGCTGGCGAAAAGCGGATCGACCGAGGCCCGCAGGCTCTCGTAGCTGCGCGCCGCATTTTGCACCGTGCGCGCGGCCTCCGCCTGCGCCGCCTCGCCCGCCCGCGCGGCCTGTGCTGCCCGATCGGACGCCGTGGCCACGCCGAGATATTTGGCCGCCGCCTGCTCGAGCACCTGATTGGCCGCCCGCTGGCTGGCCACGCCGCTCTCGACAAACCCAGCCACCTGACGCTGGATATCGGCATAGCGCTGGGTCGCGGCAAAGGCCGGATCTATCGAGGCGCGCAGCTGGTCAAAGGACCGTGCGGCCTTCACCTCGACCGAATTGCGCACCCCCGCCCAGGCCTGATTGATATTGCCCGCCATCTTCTGCGCCTCGGCACTCGCCGCCCGCGCCCCCGACTGGAACTGGCTCAGGTCCAGCCCGAGCTTCGCCTGCATCGCACCCATCTGGCCCATCGCCATGGCACACCTCTTTTACATAGAAAAAGGGGCAGACCGTGAGGTCCGCCCCTGGGGGTTAGTGCCGCGCGAAGCGGCGATCTTGTAAATCTTTGAAGAACGCCCAGACGGCTCAGCAGCCCGGCTCGTTAACGCGCTGCGTCGCGGGCAAGTCTCGCCGCTTTAAGCCGCGCTGTTTTCTCGGAGCGATTCTTGAGCTCCTCCGCTTGGAGGACTTTGAAAGATGCATCGGTTCTGATGCGCTTTTTGTCGCGGACACGCGCAGCGTCGCTCAGCATGCTCTCAGCGTCGGCTTGGCTTGTCTCCATCGCGCCAGATACTGGCAGTTTCGTCGCGATGACTTCGGTCCGCTCCACCTTCTGGAAAAAATCGTCAGAAGTGCTCATAGCTGCACCAGGTTGGTTGCGGCCATCCGGCCGTTACGGTCAATCTCGGAATCAAAGCTGATCTTCTGACCCTCATTCAGACCACGCAAACCCGCGCGCTCCAGCGCTGTCACATGGACGAATACATCCACCCCTCCATCATCAGGCTCGATAAAGCCGTAGCCTTTGGTGCTGTTAAACCACTTCACGGTGCCATTAGCCATTTCCGTAAACCCTCCCCACAAACCGCCGTCGGCGACATGCGACAACATTCTAGCTTCGAGCTAGGCTGCGTGGGCAAGCGAGCAAGAGCACCGGTCGTAACGGCAATTCGAAGGGATGCGGGCGACACTCTATCTGGCGTTACGCTATCAGCTTGGATTCGTACGCCCGTAAGCAACGCCTTGCTGGCGCAAGGTGCATATCAGTGAGTTCAGGAAAAAGACCTTCGAGTTCGGCCCGTAGCTCGCCATTCATTTGGGCAAGGATACTGTCACCAAAGAACATCGTCTCGGTTGCGGCTCCGTCCGCTTCAATAATCTCATGTCGCTCGCAGGCTATGTGCAAGTAGCTCACGCTTGGCCTCGGATCGATACGGATCGTCGTCCCGTTCACGAGGTGTATGGCACTAGCCAGAACTTCGTCCTCTCCAAACAAACATTCGGCTTGAAAACCTTCGACCAACATACGGTGTTGTTGGGAGACAAGCATGTCGCGGTTATTACCTAAAGCACCGGCCATGATCATTATCGGAGCGTTGCGTCCAATTCCAATACGTTCTGTCCGTCCACACCAGACGATCGGTTGCGCACCATGATCGCGGGTCATCACCATGTCTCCGATATTTAAATCCTCGATTAGGCGTAGACCTTCAGGCGTGCGAATAAGTGTCCCGGGCGTAAAACATGGCACGTCACCCGCATCATCCACACTTGGCTCGGTCGAGGACATGGCTGAGAATGGAAGCTTCGTCTCCGTCCGTTCGGGGAAGATGGGCCCATAGGTCATTGTCCCATCCGTAATACCACTTAGGTCGATCAGATATCCAGAGCTTCCACCGAATAGGAATTCATAGGTCGAGCTGGAAGCACGACCGCTGAACACGTCATCTTGGGGATTAAGCTGCGACGCGACGGTATTGCCCGAGGAATCGTAAATCGTTACCCACTGTCCATTGGCAAAATAGTTGCCATTGACTTGTGTCACCACGACCTTGAAGTAATCGCTAGCGGTTCCCAACGCCTTGACCCCAGTGACAGTCACTTTCAGATCGTCACCAGAGTTATTGTTTGCATTACCCTGAGAGGAGGCAGTTGCATAAGAAGCGATCTTATCGCCCGTGATGTAAAGCGTAACTTCTGTCATCACATACCCCGACTGGATGCAGCTTTGCACTGGTAAAGGCGCCTCCAGTTCCAAAATGTAAAGAGGGCTTTGCGATCCGGATCACAGAAGCGGTATATTTCAAAGGCTACTCGCCATTGAAACATCTCCCCACGGCCAACGGATCTTCCCCCGCCTGACGTGCCGCAAAATACCCCGCGCACATCTCGAAGAGCAGCTCCGCCTCCCAGCCTTCGGTAATCCGGCCTGTGGCCTGCATGAAGGCGCTGATCTCGGGCCAGTCGGTGGCGCGCAGATCGAGGCCGGTGGAGCGGACCGGATCGAGGCGGATCATCGCCTCGACCAGATAGCGCCCGGCATCGAGTTCGGGCAGCCCCAAAGGCCGCCCCATACGCTCGGCGAAGGCCAGCCGGGTCTCGCTCCACGATCTGGGCGTGGAGTGGAGATGGCCCAGCTGGCTTGCATAAGCGATCAGCGCGCGTTTGCGTTTCCCAGATAGCTTTCGCGCTTGGAGGCAAAGGCCAGCACCTGCTCGGCGAAGCTCTTCTCGCCCTCTTGGCCGTTGATCATCTGCAGGTTCAGGAACCAGCGCAGATCGTCCTCGGAGGTGCTAAGCGCCGCCTCCCCCCGCGCGATATTCTCGAAGCCGGTGATTAGGGGCACCGCGCCATCGACCATCTGGGCATGCAGGTCCTCGAGGGTGCGGGCCTCCTCGCTTTCTTTCTTCGGCTTGTCCTTCAGCTTGGCGCGCTGGACCGCGCGCAGGGCCGATTGCACCGCACGGCTCTCGGTGCCGCGCACCAGCACGACGCAGGGTTTGGTCCGCGCCTCATCGGCAAAGAGCTCCTCGCCCGAGGCGGGGTCCTTGAGATGCAGGCGGGCGGGTTTGTCTGCGGCCGAGCGGCTGTCGAATTTGGTGAAGTCCATGGGTTTATCCTTCAGGGTTCGGGTTCAAACAAAAGGGCGACTGCGGGTGAACCACGCCCGCAACCGCCCTGCTCCGGCGCGCAACCCCGTGCGCCGGAGATCTCTGTCAGTCGGCTTAGGCCGCGGCGACGCGGACCAGCGCCGAGTTGATCCGGAACTGGCCGGTCATGCCCTTGGCGGTCGAGGCCGTGCGCGAGCGGTCGCGGACATTCGCGACCTTGGTGTGGAAGTAGATCACCTCGCCATCGGGATCGGTGATCTTTACCGACACATCCTCATTGGTGTTGGACTTGGCCTTGAGGATCTCCTGGCCCGCATCGGTCTCGCCGGTCAGCAGGAAGGTGAAGTCACAGGTCCCGCCATCGAGCGCGCCGTTGACGTGCAGCGTGCGACCCTTGAGCGTGGTCTCGGTGGTATCTTCCGAGGTGTCGCCGATCTCGCCGAACTCGGTGATCTCGCCCACTTCGGCAAAACCGGTGAGCGCGCCAAAGCCTGCCGCATCGAGCGTCGCGGGTTTGCCTTCGGCCACTTCAACAGTGGCGCCGATATAGGTGCGTTGGGTCATGGCTTAGCCTTTCTTCTCGGGAGTGCTGCTGGGGGTGGCGCTGGAGGCTTTGGTCTCCGCCGTGAGGATGATCGCGCCCGAGCGGATCCGCCCGCCCAGCACGTTGCGGTTGTCGATCAGATCGAGCACCGGTTGCGGCAGCTCGGTTTCTTTGCCGGCGGGCAGGACATGACCGCTCGGCAGGGTCAGATCGCTCGACCCGGTATTCTTGACCTTCGGCATCGCGAAGCTCCTTTGCTGTGAGGAACGATCCCCGCGCCTCATCGGCGCAGGGGTTTGAGATAGTGCAGCGTGAAGCTGACAACGGCGGTGCCGATCACCGCCTCGCCCTCGCCATTGAGCGTTGTGGTGACCTCCTCGGGCGTGAGGGTCACGCGCTGGCCCCCAAACGCCCCCATCACCGCCGCCTTGATCGCCTCGGCATCACGGTCGAGCTGGTCTTCCAGATCATCGGCCCCGAGCCGCTTGATCACCACCTGCAGGAGCACCTCCCGCTCGAAGGAAGCGAGCGTGCCCGGACGCCCCCGCTCGCGCGGGGTGGCCACACCCATCACCGGCAGATCATTGGCGGAGAAGTTCCCCGCCCAGGCCGAGACAAGCGTAACGCCCGCGAGATCGGGGGCGCTGGCGAGTGCCTCATGCGCGAGCTTGCGGAACTGCGTCCGGCTCATGTCAGACCTCCTTCAGCTCGCAGAGGATCAGCGCATCGCCGGCCGGCGAGCCCGAGGGATGGATGGTGGCGAGGCGATAGGTCTTGCCCTGCCCCGGATCGATCCGGTCATCCCGGGCGAGCTCCGGCACCAGATCGCGGCTCACCCGCCATGTGGGCGCGGCAATCACGATCGGGGTGCCGTCTGCGCCCTCGATCTCGATGGGGGCGGCGCGGAAGATCGACTGGATCTCGCGCGGGGCCCCGCCTTTGGGGGTGTAGGTGACCACATCGCCAAAGGCCGCACTCAGCACTCCCGCCATGCCGGCAAAGACGCCCGTCACCGGATCCCGCCATCAAGAAGCACCACCCCGATCTCGGAAGGGTCATCGGCCGCCTCCAGCGCCACGCCCACGAGGCTATTGCCCGAGGCCACCGTGGTCACCACATCGCCCGCGGCCGCCAGATAGATCTTCGCACCCACCGTCCAGGCCTGCGCGGAGGTCTTGGGCAGCTCGAACACGCCCCGCCGGATCAGCGTCACGGGATCGCCCGCTGCCGCTGCGCCTTGCGCCACCCCCGTGATGGCGCCGATCTTCACCAGTTGGCCCGAGGCCACTGCGGCCTCCGCCGTCAGGGTGATATTCTCCCCCGCATGCACATAGTTCTTCATCGCGATCTCCTTCTCGCATGGGTCACAATGACGACGGGCGCCACACAGGGCGCCCGTTCGTCAGATCCGATCTGTTACGTCACGCCCGATCAGGCGCCCGCGTTCTTATAGGTGCCGCGATACTCGACCGCTGCTGCACCGAAGATGTGGCGCGCATTCATCGTCACCACATCGGGGTTCATCCCGTCGAGCGTCTCCACCGTCGGGGCCTCATAGCCCTCGAGATAGGCGTGCTGGATCGGCGGCATATCGGAGGAGACCAGATACCAGGCGGTATCCGAGCCACCGGCCGCGGCCCCCAGATGCCCGACCGTCGAGGGCGTCAGCGAATTCGAGAACGGGTTCACATCTGCCGTTTTGGCCGGGGTGATCGTGGTGATGAACTGCCCCGCCACCATCTCGAGCGCGGGCGGCACGATCAGCCGGTCGGCCTCGATCGAGAGGAAGTCGTCACTGTCTTTCGAGCCGAACGCCCGCTGCTCCCACATCGCCTTGCGGGCGGCGGCAATCGAAGCAACCGAGATCGCGGCCGCGGTGCCCGCGAGATTGCCGTGATCGGCATGGAAGAGCGCCTTGCCATCGGATTTGAGCTTGGCGTTATTGCGGAAGAGCGTCCAGACCATCGAGCTTTCCATCAACCGCGCGGCGGTGGCGAACTCGGTAGGGATGCGCTGGAAGGCGCCCATATCGTCATTGATCACCGATTCAAAAGTGAGGTTGATCGTGCGGCCCCGGCGCTCGACCTTAAGCCCCTCGGCCTCATCGACGAGACGCGCCTGTTTATACTCTCCATTCTCGCCCACGGGCTTCAATTGGAAGTCACCCCCGAAGCGCACCGCATGCAGTTCGCGGAAATCGGCGGCCGAGATCGGCGCGCCGGTCACCAGCTGCCAGCTGGCCGCGCGGCGCTGATAGGCGGCCAGAAGCGTGCGCTTCATCACCTCGGTGGTGATATAGGCAAAATCGCTGACGCCAAGCGCCCCGCCGGTCATGGTGGTGGCCATCATGCCGCGCTTGACCTGGGCTGCCTCGTCATAGCCGCGCGTCGCCCCGCCCAGATCCATCGCCATGCGCTTGATCCGCAGCCCGCGATAGTCGGCGGCAGGCCCGTCGGTCTTCTTCATCAGCGCGCCGATCATCCCTTCCATACGGGTGTCGGTCTCGTCGTGGGTAATGCGGGCGGGGCTATGGCTGCGCGAGGGGGCTTCGGCGGCCGCCATCTGCGCCATGAAGCGGGTGCCGGCATCGGCGAGCGCCGTGCCATCATCGATGAGCGCGTCGATATCGGCCTGCATCAACCGGCCCGAAGTCAGGAAGGGCGCGGCCATCTCGCGGATGCCCTTCACCCGCGCCCGCTCGGCGGCCACCGGATCGGGCTGCGGCGTGGTCATCTGGGGGGCCGGTTGCGGTGCTGGTGCGGGCGGTGTCTGGGTCGCAGTGGTCGTGGGCGTGGTCATCAAAATCTCCTTGGGTTTGGGGGTGGCGCGGCGGGCCGCGTCCGGAACACGGGACAGGAGCTGCTCGAAGCTCGCGCCCGCACTCATGAAGGCCGCCTGCGCGGCCTCCATCGTGGCAAATCTTGTCAGGCTGGAGGTGGCAGCGGCACTGTCCTCGCCCGCGATCCCGTCGGCAAAGCCCTGTGCCACGGCCTCTTCGGGGCCATACCAGGTCTCGGCCTTCATGATCTCGCGGACCTCCTCGGGCGTCTTGCCCGAGGCGCTTGCATAGACGGCGGCATAGGTCTGGGCCGAGGCTCCGATCACATCGGCCTCACGGCGCATCTCGGCTTCGGTCCCGAAGACAAAACCCGACGGGTCATGGATCATCAGCTGCGAGCCCTGCGACATCAGGCGGCTGGTCCCTGCCATCAGGAGAAGCGAGGCGGCCGAAGCCGCAAGCCCCTCGACCACGATGGTGGTCCCGCCCGGATGGGCCGCGAGGATCGCGCGGATCTGCTCGCCCGCCCAGACATGGCCGCCGCCCGAATTGACCCGCACGGTCACCGGCCCCTCGCCCATGATCTGCAGCGCTTCGCGCACCATGCGCGGCGCGAAGAAGATATCGCTCTCGAGCATATAGCCCGCATAGTCATCCAGCAGCACCGTCCCGCTCAGGATCAGCTCGCCGCCCACAATCAGGTCACTCGCTTTCATCATCTCTCTCCTGTGTCTGTGCACCCGCCGCCGCTTTGGGCTGGACCGGATCGAGCCCCGCCGCCGCGTCTGCCGCGTGGTCCTGCGCCCGCTCGGCGCGGATCGTGTCAGGATCGCGCCCAAGCTCGCGCTGGGTGCGCTGGCGGGAGTTCAGCCCTGCCTCGACTTCCTCGATCATCGCGGGGATCTCTTTCGTCGGATCGACAAGGATCCGCCGGGGCGGCGTCCAGTCGATGGTGAAGGCGGGAAGCGCCGCCCCTTTGACCGCCAGCCCCTCGCGGAACCAGCGCTCCATGCCGCGGCAGAACTGGCCGATCATCAGCCCGCGCTGCCACATGCGCACCAGCCGGTCCATCTCCATCCGCCCCATCCGGCCCGAGGAGAAGTTCACGCCCTTCAGATCGCCCGCGAGCGCCTCGTAGCTGATGCCGAGGCCCATCGCGACCATGCCAAGGCCACGGCGCATGAACTCGTCATAACCGTCGATCCTCGGCGGGTTGGTGAAGTTGGGCTTTGCCCCCGCGGGGAGGTTGACCACCGCCCCCGGGGCCAGCTCCTCGAGCCCCGCGCCGGCATTGGCCGGACGGGTGGCCGCATCCTCCCATTCGATCACCACCGCCATCAGCGCGGCCATCTTCTGCTTGAGGATCTGCGCTTCCTGATAATCGCCCAACTCGCCCAGCGTCATCATCACCGGCGCCAGCCACGGCACACCGCGCAGCTGGTCCGCGCGGTCAAAGCGGCGGATATGCAGGATGTCGGACCAATGCACCCGCGTGGAGCTGAGAGCGCGACGGTTCTGCACGGCGCCCGGATGCTCGTTATAGAGGTGATAGGCCTCGATCGCGCCGGTGGGCCCGTATTCGATCCCCTCCACCACGAGGTTCTGCCCATGCGATTGCACCGTCATATCGAGATAATCAGCCTCGATCAGCTCGACCTGATAGGGCAGCCGCAGCTGCGGATCATGGCGCGGATTGCGCATGCGCCTACGCACCAGCACCTCGCCATCGGCAAAGACCGTCGACATCACGATCCCCTGCATCTCGAAGAGGTCATACTCGCCAAGCGCATCGATATCGGGGGTCAAGAGATGCTGGAGCGCGGCCTCCACCTGCGTTTTGTCCTGCCCCTTGCCTTGCCCGCCCTCCATGCGGATCGAGGGCGTGATCCCCTCACCCACCACATTGGCCACCACCACATCGCGCCCGCGCGCCGCATAGGGGCGGTTGCGGATCATGTCGCGCGAGAGATTGCGCATCCGCGCGCGATGGCCGAAGGCTGCGGCATCGGCCGAGGAGCCCGGCGCTTTCCAGCCATAGGTGCGCCGTCCGCGCGAGGCGGCATCGAAGTTCATCAGCTGTGCGGCCCCCGCTCGGGCGCGCAGCCGTTTATAGCCCGCTTCAGGACTGAAGAAGGACACCATACGGTCGATCGGGTTCATGGATCTCAGAGCCCCCGCAATGTTCTGGGATAGCTCACCTTGAAGCGGCCCGTGCCTGCGCCCGAGAGCTGGTCTTTCATCATCACCAGCGTGGCGCGCATCTCGTCGAGCGTGCGGCATTCCACCCGCTCGCCATTGATCTGCACCACCCGCGCGCCGGTCGCGATCGCCCGCTCCATGCGGGTGATATCTGCTGCTGTCCAAGCCATCTCTAGCGTCTCCGAAGATATCTGATGCCCATGTTCGCAGGTTGCGGGCGCGGTGTGTAGGGAGGCGTATCGGGATCACCCGCCGCCTCTGGTTCTGTCTCTTGATCCGGCTCGGATGCGTCCGGTTCGGGTGCCTCGCCCGCTTCCGGCGCAAGGCGCACGGCCAAGGGATTGGCCACGCCCAGCACCGCCCAATCGGGCGGATCCTCCCAGTTGATGCGGCTCAGGCCCTTATGCTCGGCCAGTGCCAGCGCCTGCACCGAGAGATCGAGCGTCTCGTTGCGTTTGACGCCGGCCTTCAGCTCGTAGCCCTTCGGGCCACGGCGCTCGGCCAGCAGTTCGGCCAGATGCTCTTCCTCCAGCCAGTCGGGCGTGTGCTGCGCGCCGGGGCCCCGCTCGAACCGCCCGAGTGCCGCCATCACCGAATCCTTCAGCCGGTCGGTCGCCATATTGAGGAGCCGGACTGCACGGGCTTTGCGGCCTTTTGAGCCCCGCGCGGGGGCGGCATACCAGACCTGGTCCGAGAGGTTCGGCCCGCCCCGCCCGATGGAGAGGAACCACAGATCCCCCTCGCCCGCCTTGCGCCGCCCGCGCCAGAAGCGCTCGGCATGGTCCGACCACCCCGCAGGCCCGTTGAAGTCCACCGCGACCGCGCAAGGGGCCAAGGCCCAGGGCTGGCCCTCGACCGGATAGGTGCGGCCGGCCAGCTGGGTGAGTGCGCCGGCATCCTCGGCATAACGGCCGGGATCGAGGGCGCGGACCTCGCCCTCGTCGTTGCGGGCTTTTGGCGCCCCTTCGGGCGGTTGCGCCAGCGCGAAGCGGTCGATAATCACGCGCTCGCCCTGCGCGCCCCAGGCCATGACCAGCGCCTCGAAGCGGTTGCCCTGCACATCGACCGAAGTGGTGATGAAGCGCGTCCAGCCGGGCGCGGTCCTGCGGTCGAGCCTCACTGCCTGCTCGGAGAGCATGGTGGTGGTCAGCTCGCCCTCGATCTGCAACCCATGCGGCACATAAGGCTCGCCGCGCTCGGTGAAGTAGACGCGGGAGAGCTCGGTATAATCGCCGAACTGCTCGGCCTGCCGGAGTGCCAGCTCGTAGGAGGTCACGATCCCTTCCCAGCTGGCAAAGGCCGCCGCCGCCCCGTTGAGCGAATAGCTGGCCACATCGGTAGCGCGCAGATCCGGATCATCAATGGTCACCAGTGCCCGTTTGCCATCCGTGCCAACGGTCGTGCCCTCATGCAGCCAGCCGCCGCGCCCCTTCAGGATCTGGCGGTTCATCTCGTTCTTGTGGCGATGGCTGTAAAGCGCGCCGCACTGCGGGCAGCCCATCTCCGCCCGCGCCCCTGCAACCGCAGGCTCGAGCGTATTGTCATAGCGCAGATATTTGAAGTGCGGCTCGAACAGCTCCCCGCATTCACGGCACTCCCAATAGAAGCGCCCCCGCGTGCCCTCGTTATAGATCCGCACGATGCCGCCCGAGACGGGCGGCAGCTCATGCGGGTTTTGCGGCCCCGCCTTCCAGGTCTCGTCGGTCACCGGAAAGGCCGGTGTGCTTTCCAGAAGCACGCAGCCGCGCGACATGAAGGTCCGGATCCGCTGGCGCGCCATCCCGTAGGGGCTGCCCTCGGGCGCGTCCTTGGGCCCCAGCACCTGCGGCATGTGATCGTAATCGGTCAGGAGCACCAGACGCTGCGAGCGCGAAGACAGCTGGCGCGCCACCGGATAGCCAATGGTCAGCCGCATCCCCTTGAAGCGCTTGCGCGAGAAGGTGCTGTCATCGCGGGCGCGGCCCAGCCGCTCGCGCACCATCCGGCTATGCTCGATCATCGGATCGAGCTTCTCCTCCACCCAGGCATCCGCATCGGGCTTCGACATATGGATGATCTGCACCGGCGCTGGCGCGCACATCACCGAATGCACCGCCACCGTGATCAGCATCGTGGTCTTGGCCGATTGCGACGGCCCCACGAAGCAGACCGATTTGAACTTGCGCGACTGGGTGATATCGGCAGGCTCGACCATATAGGGCGCGACCGAGCGGTCGAACAAAGACCAGTCCGTGCCGATCGGCACCTGCATGAACTGCTCGGCCGCATCGGTCACCGAGATCCGCGAGGGCGGATCCAGAAGCGGCAGCGCATCGGCCAATAGCTCGCGCGGCTGCGTCCAGGCGGGCAGCGGCGGGATGGTCAGCACCGACGCCCCGCGATCCATCATCTCGACCATATCCTAAAGCCCCATCTCGTCCTGACGGAACTCCGCCAGATCCTCCACCACGCCCGCACCGAGGATCGAGCGCTCGATCCGCTCGCGCATCTTCATCACCACCTTGTCGCAGCGCGCCTCGACCTTCGCGACCTCCTCGACCCCGAGCCCGAGATCGCGCTCGAGATGGTCGGGCATCGTGCCCAAGGCCGTGGCCACCACCCCGATCAGATCCTCCAAGAGCTCGGAGACCCGCGCCGCCCGCACCAGCTCGCCCCGCTGCTCGGCCACGCGGTTACGGTGATACTCGGCCTCGGACCATTCGCGCAGCTGCTTGGCGGTCAGCCCGCCCTCTTCCTCTTCCTGCTCCTCATCGAGGTTGCGGAAGGCGAGCGAGGCCTGCATCGCATGCGCCTCGCGCGAGGCCTTGGTCGCGCGGCTCTGTTCGTCCCGCGCCATGCGCCAGGCATAGCATTGCGAGAGCCGGAACTCGTAGGAGACACCGTTCTGGCCCGCGGTCTCCACGGGCATGCCTTGGCCCACCCATTTGCTGACCGAGTTCTCCGAGACATTGAAGGCGATGGCGAGCTGTGCGCGGTTCATCACCCCATCCGCCAACCCGTCGGGCAGCGGATAGAGCGCGGTATCGAGCACGCTCCCGTCCGCCAGCGTGACAAGGTTGTCCATCGGACACTCCCTCCAATCTCAAGAATAACAACAACAACCCCAACCCCACCTGCGGGAAACTCCAGAACAGGTGAAAGTCACGGGGTGCGAATTACCCGCATGCGGGCATGGGCCCGGAAGGACCCGTGGGGCTTACCCGAAGCGCTTGGCGATCATCTTGGCGAGCGTCCGGCCCAGATGGACGGGCAGCCGCGTCTCGTAGATCCGCTCGGCCTCGGCGAAGAAGCCGAGACGCTTGTGATAGACCGGCACCTTGTCCGACAGGATCGCCACGCGCTCGGCGATGCCCGAGGGCCCGCGCTTGTAGATGTCCTGCGTGAGCCCCGCTTTGGGCACGAAATACCGCGCCCGTTTGGGTTTGCGCTTGCGCGAGGCCGTCGTCTCGTTAGCAGACCGGTCCCGCTGGGCATTCAGCGCCGAGAGCACCTGATTGCGCTCGCCCGTCGACCAATTGCCATAGGCATCGAGCCGCGCGCCCTCGGCAGGGATCACCGACTGGATAATGCCTTCAAAGGCGAGGTTCTGCGAAAGCAGCTTCTCGAAACCCGTCTGCCCCCGCGGCCCGCCCTCTTCCTGCACCTTCAGGTAATGGCGCCGGCCGATTGTCGCGCGCTCCTCGACCGACGCCTCCAGATCGGAGCTGCGGGCTTTGCGAACTCGGAACGCGTTCTGCGTGAACCGCGTGGGCCGGTCGAAGACCACATTCATTCGCTCCGCCACATGCGCCCGGGCCTCCTCCACCGTGTCATTGAGCGCCCAGGTCGAGGCAATCGCCACATCGCGCTTGGCCAGCGTGTCGAGGGCAGTGGTGAAGCCGGAGGTGTCGAGGATGGGGTTAGGCATTGCAGAACCATTCGGGCGAGTGCGGAAAGATCACCTCCTCGGCCACGAGCTCGGCATTGGCTGGCAGGAGGCGCGACACTTCAAAGACTGCGCGCCCGCCGATCAGACCGAAGAAGCGCAGGACAAGATAGCCGATCGGTCCCTCCGGTCCGACCATCCGGCAGCACCATTCATTCGTGGTCTCAACAGGAGCGACCGTCGAAGCCTTGAAGGACACCCGCATCCGCACCCCTCGCCCATCCTCCGACGGATCGAACCATACGCGTTCAACCTTATGCATATCGCCACCAATGTCTGGAAATGGAAAACGCCCGAGGTTTTTCAACCTTCGGGCGCTCGTGTGGTTACTGCAAAATGTCAAATCGAACTTCCGCAGTCAATAACTATTTTTCCATGGAGAGAGAGCAGGAAGAGCACCAGAGATACTGATTGCGTCGAGATAGCCCGGACGGCGCAATATTGCAGACACCTCGAGAAGCGCACCATACCAGTCGAGATAACGGCGGCGGGCCGCGGCAATGGTCGAACGACCGCCGCGATAGCCGATCGGGCAGAACTTAGGACGGAAGCGAAGCTTATGGCGGCAGGAAGAGCGGTAGACCCACTCCTCCCCCGCCACGACATAAGCCACGGCTTCACCATTATCATCGATGTCCCAGCCTTGAGGCACCACGCGAAGACGCTCGGCATCGCGCCAATCCGGTGCGGTCCCTGCCCGCGCATGGGTCGCCACCAGCACCGCCATCTTGCGCCCGAACATCGGGTTCAGCTCCAGCGCCTCGACCGCCGCCGCGATCATCGCCGCGTCGGGATGCACATGCGGCGCAGGGCCAGCGCAACCCCCATCGACGCGGCAGCCGAGCTTGGCCTGCTGCATCATCCGCCACTCGGGCGAGACGCCCACGCGATCAAACTCATGCGCCCCGCTATGGTCGAAATCCATCCGCGCATTCTCCGGCCCGAAGGCCCATTCCAGCGCCGAGCGCACACTCATCACCCGAGGCCCCGCCGCCACGATCCGGTCCCGCCGCACATCCGTCATCATCATTGCTCTGCCCCTGCCAGCTTCGCGATTTTCTCGCATTGGTTCATCGCCACCTGCCGCCGGTGGCGGAAGGCCATGTCGTCATCGGAGACCTGCCGGCCGGCGGCCATGTTCTCCTCGATCAGCATCAGGCGGCGCAGGTTCTCCCGCGCCTTCTCGCGCAGCTGGCTGGCAGCGAACGCATTGGGCCAGCGGCGGGTATCCTTGACCGCACGGCGCAGCTCGGGCGCCCAGCCATCGCGCAGCGCCTCGCGCCCCATGCCGCTGGCAAAGACCGCGCGCATCAGCGGGCTGCCGGTCTCTTCGGGCGGATCGATCTCGGCGGCCTTCTTCAGGATCTGCGCGCCCGCCCAGATCCGGTCCCCGCGCGCCCCGCCCGGATGCGCGACGATCTCTTCCTTGAGCGCATCGAGATTGATCTGGGACATATAGGCGAGCTTGCCGCTCACCTCCTCGATCATCTCCTCGAAACCCGCCTTGGTCACGGTCGAGGGGCGCCCGAGCCCCAGCCGCATGAGCGGCTCGAAGAGCACCGCCCGCACACGCTTCTCGCCGGTCGCCTGTTCCACACTGTCCATGTCACCGCTCCTTTCTCAGCAATGGCCGAAATCCCGCCGCGAGCGGGACGCTCAGGGCGGTGCGATCCGGTATTTCTCTTTTCTTTTCATCTCTTTTCTTCTCCTTTCGGCGGTTACAGAAACCGCGCAAAAAAAAGGAAGACAGCCGGATATTCACGGAAAATTCCGTGTCATTTCCGTTTTGATCTGTGTTTTTCCGTAACCGTTCCGGAATATTCTGTAACCGTAACAGAATATCACTGATTACACAGAAACCCCGCATCACCCGTGGACCTCCATGAACTCGTTTAGCGCCTGCCGCACCAGCGCCTCGCGCCGCTGCTTGCCGGGGTAGTGCTCCTCCAGAAAGGCGTTGAACCGGTCGAGGAACATCGGGTTGTTCATCAGCTGCCCTGCCCCGATCCGCTCCTTGATCATCGCCTCGAGATCCTTGAGCTGCTTGGCCACCTTGCGGTTTTCGGCATCGGCGGCATTGCGGCGCTTCGACTTCAGCGCCTCCTCGGCCACCTCGGTCACCACATTGTGGGCATAGCGCACCTCGCCATTGTCGCAGCGCACCTTGTACCAGCCGTGAAGCGGGGTGATGTCGCGTTCGCAAAGCTGCTGCCAGCGCTCGAGCGTGATCCCCAGCGCTTTGGCCAGCAGCCGCTCATTCGTCGGCAAGGTGCCGACCGGCGTCTCGTCATGCGCCTCGCAGAACAGCTGGAAGCCATACCAGCCGACATCGGGCTCGGCCAACTGGCGGAACTCGCTCTTGCGCCAGCGTTTGAGGTTCCACTGGATGAAGAAATGGCTATCGAGCCGCTCTTCGGCGGAGATCGGATAGGAGGGCATGCTGTTATCACCCACCACCGTAAAGCTGCGTTCCGCACTCATCACATCACCCCTTTTGCTTCGACCATGACGGGCACCCCATGCGAGGCGCCCCATTGCACATCGGCCCAGATTTGCGGGCAGCTTGCCCAGCCCCGGCAGGCGGGCACCCAGAGCGCGCCAGCCGTATTGCGGAGGCCTGCGACCTGTTTGGCCCAGCCGGATGGCTCGTTGATTTTGAGATGCATATCGACCTCGAGCATCGCGGCGCCAAGGATCACGGGCGAGACCGCCCAGATGCCCATGTGCGACAGCTCGGCACAGGCCCGCGCCGCCGAGAGCGCGTCGGCTTCGGTGACCTGGCAAAGATCGAGGCGGACGGTCGAGGTCACATAGACAGGCTTTCCGCCCGAGCGCCCGACAACATCCGAAGGCCCTACCCCGAAGACGATCGGGCCGGACCAGTCCTGCGGTTTGGCCGAATGCGACAGCGCCGCCCATTCATCAAACGGGGCGCCCATCACCTGCCCCCTTCGTCTGGATCGTCTGCATCAGGATCGCGCGAAGTCCGGTCATCTCGGTAATCGACTCATCGACTTCCGGCAGCGCAATTTGCGCGTCTTCCCACCGGCCAGACCGCGCCGCCTGCAGAGCGTAGAAGATCGCCTCGCCATTTTCCTTGATGGCATCGGCGCAGGCGCTCGTGAGTTCCTCCATCACGGCCACCTCGATCGGTTGGAACACGCCGCCCGCAAGCGCCGCGAAATGGCTTGCCAGAATGGCCGCCGCGGCGGGATCCATCCGCGCCATGCGGTCGAGGTAGTTCACCCCCAATCCGCCCGGACGATCCTCGCGCATCTCGGTGCCATAGCTCAGGACCGAAGGCGCGAGCCCCGTCGCCGCCGACGCCTTCCGCACCCCGCCAAACACGTCATAAACGTCCGACACCACATCTTGGATCGAACGGGCCTCAACAGGGCGCATGTGAACCTCCGGAAAAACTGTTCGCTAGGATCTGGACGCGACCCGCGTCACAAAGAGAGCATGGGAAATCCGGCAGCATCATTGATCACCGCGCTTGAAGTCGATCGCTCTAACCTCTCCAGAGGTTGCGTCCTCGATTGCAATCGCGAGATCCAAACTGGGCCGCTTCTTCCCCCTCACGATCGTACTGATATGAACGGTGCTACAGCCCACGCTTTTAGCGAAGGCCTCAAGGGTCAAGCTGCGACCAGTGATATATGCGCGAAGTTTCTCCATACCTATTTATTAGCTGAGGGCTAATATGATAGCAAGCGCGCATCTTCTTAAAGCTAATTGCCAGTTTTTCTACCCAGTGCGAAAAAATAGCATGGGCAATAAACTGAAATATTATCGGCAAAAGCGCGGATATACGCTTCAACAGCTCGGAAAGCTGTCGGGCTACGCTGGCCCGACGTTAGGCAACGCCGAGAACGGAAAGCGCAACCCATCCGTTGAGATGATCAGTCGTCTAGCAGAAATATACGGCGTAAGCGCCAACGAACTTTTAGATGATACTCCCCTTAGTTCAGTCGACGAGCAAATCCGGGACCACGCGGAACTTCTTCGATCGATGAGCGACGAAGAGCGTATGGCCGTAATACGGCATGCTCAGGCACTCGCCTCGAAGCACTAACGTCCCTCCAAAATTTACGCTGCGCTTCAGTATTCATGCATAGTAATGCATGGCGCAGCTCAAGCGAAAATTCGTCGTCGTCCAAAGATCAGTCTCACACTTACACAGCTACGAAATCAGCGTATTCGCTGAAATTTCGCCAATTCTATAAGCAAAATCATATCTGATCAGGCTTAGGGGTCAAGTTCGGTGTTCTCATTTTGTTTCAAATGAGGCTAACACTGAGGCATGACGCCACTTACCCCCACCAATTTCCCATCTGCTAGCTACCAGAATTAGCATGTTAGCTGATGGCTAATTTTTTCATTGTAAATTAATTAGCCATCAGCTAACGTCCATCTCGTCGGCAGCGACACAAGAGCCTGCCGCCCCTCAGGATGGAGCCGCGCTATGCAGACGTTTTACCAGACCACCAACTCACGGAAGCCCCTCGCGGGCATCGTCTGCGTCTGCGCGGCTCTCCTCCTGCTGCTGATCTATCTCGACCCCATCGCGCAGATGACCTGCGCACGATGGCAGGCCGAGAACCCCGCTTTCTGAGATCGGTTGCCTATCTACTGCTCGCAACCCAACTGCCGGGCGGTGCTCTGCTCGCCACCGCCCGGCCTTTTCATCCGGAGCCCCCGCCGTGAACGCCATGACGCCGATCCCCCAAGACACAGAGACGCCCGAGTTTCTCGCCCGCGCGGCCCATAACATCAGCCGTGCCAATGCCGGCAAGCCGCCGACGAAACCAGACGCGGATTTCAAGGTGGCCGAGGACAAAGCCTATCAGGTGACCGGCGACGAGTTGCGCCAGTTCATCGAGCAGTTCGAGAGCCTCGAGGCCGAGAAAAAGGATATCGCCGGGCAGCAGAAGGACGTGATGGCCGAGGCCAAAGCCCGCGGATACGACACCAAGATCCTCAAAAAGATCATCGCCCTGCGCAAGCGCGACAAGAACGACATCGCCGAGGAAGAGGCGATCATGGACATCTACAAGCAGGCGCTCGGGATGGACTGACAGCATCCGGCCCCACCCCCTTTCCTCCCGGGGCCCGATACGGGGCGGCGCTTAATACCCACCAGCGCCGCCCTAAGATCCCGAGCTTCGGCCAGCGCCTATCGGGCCCTGCCCCAAACTCAGGAATTCGGCGTGTCCCACGCGCGCCGGACAGGCGGATGCGGCAACCAGTTCGGAGGCCTGCCGCGTCCGTCGACCATCATGAAAGGAGCAACATGGCTTCGCATCAACATAGCATCATAGAGAAACGAGCGGTCATCATTCCGGACGGCCTCGGAAATACCGCCTACTGCACCCGCGTCGTCAGCTTGGCGCGTGCCCCTTGGGACACTGCCGATGGCAAGCTGACGGATCGCCCCGAAACAGCTCCGCGCCAGCCGACCCTTACCAACGGACTGGCGCGCAGGCCGATCAGCGGAAAAGCCTTTGGCAACCTCATGTGTAAGGTAATCGCGGAAGAGCTGCGCCTCCTGCGCGAAGAAGCCTACCCCGCCGAAGTATTTATTGGACAGGAGGCGCAGGATGGGTGAGCAGCCCCGCATGATGGTCATGGTGGACGAGAACCGCCTCAATGCAATGGAAGCGCAGCTGCGCAACCTCTGCCGGCTACTGGAAGCTTCGAACATCAAGCCCAAGGATGAATGGCTCACAGCCGCGCAGGCCGCAGAGCAGCTCGGTGTAAGCACCCAGACGATCTGGCGCAAAGCCACAAGCGGCGAGATCGCAGCAAGGGGTACAGGTAAAGCGCGACGTTACAAACTATGAGTTTTTTAAGACCGGACAAAATTAGCCTAATCGACGAGTTTCAAAGCGTCTGCGCCGCGCCATCAAAGCTTGTCGTGGGACTATTGCGTATTATCAGCAAACTGTCTCTCACTCTCGATAACATAGACCGCGAAGTCTTGCTGAGACTGGCCGGTGAATGCCCGCCCCCAGCGCAACCACTCATTGATCGCGCAGCGAAAAATCGCTTCGAGCCCAGACCACCAGATGCAGCTAATGCAGCATTTTGCAGATGCAGAAATACTGCACCGGTAATTTCGGCCCTGAGTCGACCTTCGGTAGATTTGGTTCTGCTGTGGCGCGGCTCCTCCGAAACGGTCGTTCGCAACATCGCATAGTAAATTCAGATAATAAGGGTCGGCTGTTTACGACATAACACCCGTATAGCAGTGCTTATAAATGAGTAATTTATGATTTTATCTACTCGAAACGAACTGTTTTAGATTATTATCTACCTGAGGATTAAATCAAAATTATCGAAGATGCGCCATGATTCCCCTGACTTAACGGAGGTGTTTATGCGTATCTTGAGTTCGCTTTTCACAAGAAAGCCATCGAACGTCTCGCATCATGTGTCCTGCTTCGATGCTGTCGAACGCAGCTATCTGACGTGCAGGCTGTCGCTTGAGAAAAAGATCATCGATGTGAATGACCGCTTTCTGCAAGCGGTTGATTATGCTCGGGAAGAGCTTATCGGTACGGACTATATGCGGCTGGTGCGCCCGAAGGACCAACAGGATACCAATTATAAAAAACTCTGGGCAGATTTGGCTCAAGGCGTCCCGGCGCAGTTTATCCGCCCGCGTTTAAACAAAGCTGGTGAAGAACGGTGGTTTGACGTTAGTTATTTGCCTCTTGTCGGCTCGAATGGTGCTGTGAACGAGGTCCTGCTTCTGGCGCATGATATCACCGAGATGCACCTGCGCCGGAGGGATAACCGTTCAAAAGTCGATGCTTTGTCACGCACGATGGCGGTGATCGAGTTTGATCTGCAAGGAAACATCCTGATGGCCAACCAGCATTTTCTGGATGCTGCAGGGTACACGCTGGAAGAGATCGTCGGGAAGCACCACCGTATTTTCATGTTATCCGGTGAAGCCGACACACCGGCTTACGCGAATTTCTGGAAGGAGCTTGGCGCAGGTGCGTCTAAGAACGGACAGGTCCGTCGCAAGACCAAATCCGGCGAAGTCTGCTGGCTTGAGGCCACCTATGAAACCCTGACCGATCCAGAGGGCCGACCCTTCAAGGTCGTAAAATATGCGTTCGACATTACAGCCAGCAAAAACCGCGAAGCGGAATGTGATGCAAAATTGGCTTCTATCGAGCAGGTTCAGGCGGTTATCGAATTCACAGCGGATGGGAAGATCACCTATGCCAATGATCTTTTCTGTCAAACTATGGGATACGACCAAGAAGAGATCATTGGCAAACCCCATTCGATCTTTGTCGAGGACGCTTACGCAAAAAGCGCCGATTACATTGAGTTCTGGAAAAGCCTGGGAGCTGGCAAAGCCAATGCGAGCCAGTTCAAGCGTATCAGAAAAAATGGAAAACCCGTCTATATCGAGGCGAGCTATAATCCGATCAAGGACGCCTCTGGACGTGTTGTAAAAGTCGTGAAGTTTGCCGTCGATACGACCATTTTCCAGACAGCCGTTTCCGAGGTGGGTGCGACATTGGACCGCGTTTCAAGCGGTGATCTGACAGCAAGGGTTCAGGCCGATCTCGGGCCGTTAAACGGCCTAAAGCAGTCTCTCAACCTTACAGTCGAAAAGCTTCAGTCGGTGATCGATGCAGTGACACTATGTGCGGGAGATCTGGCGCAGGAAGCCCAAGCGATCAGATCGGGCAGTCATGAACTGTCACGCCGGACAGAAACGCAGGCGGCCACTCTGGAAGAAAGTGCTGCCGCGCTTGAAGAGCTGACCAGTTCAGTTTCTGGGGCCACCCAGATGACAGTTTCGGCTCGCCAGGAAGTGCAAGGGGCATCTGCTGAAGCAAATAGTTCGGCGAGGGTTGTTGATGAGGCGATTGAGGCGATGGGGGGTATTGCAGATTCTTCTCGCCGTATTTCCTCCATCACCAGCGTCATCGATGACATCGCGTTCCAGACCAATCTTCTTGCGCTGAATGCAGGTGTTGAAGCCGCTCGCGCGGGAGATGCTGGCCGAGGGTTTGCAGTTGTCGCATCTGAGGTACGGGCTTTGGCGCAGCGATCCGCTGAGGCTGCGCGGGAGATCGGCTCTCTTCTGGTCGAGTCCGAAAAGTGCGTGGCAGAAGGTGGCGCAATGGTCGATCGCGCAGGTTCTGCGCTCAAGAGCATCGTCCAGCGCGTCGAAAGTATCAACGGGATGATCGCGACCATTGCCTCCTCTGCTTCAGAGCAAGCGAGCGGCCTTTCTGAGATGAACAGTGCAGTTTCTGATTTGGATAGGTCGACCCAGCAGAATGCGGCGATGGCGGAAGAAACTAATGCGGCCGTGGTAGCGCTCAATCAGAGGATCGAGCAGCTGCTTGAAGACGTGAGTTTCTTTAGTCGTGATAAAGGGGCCGATCATACGGCGGCTGAGTGGGTGGCGTGATACTCGCATGAGGCGTCTGCATTGAAGGCTATGATCAGCCGATTTGTGACACTTCTCAGTACTCGTTTTCAGCGACTCCGGTCCCTCCGCATTCGCATTCCATAATACCCGGTTGAAGGCCAAAGGCAGCTTCGAGCTCTTCTTACAATATGCTATAATCGATACAAACGGCGGCTATCGAATGTCGATGATCTTCTGCGCTGTTCTATCAAGAGCCAATTTCAAGGTTGCCGCGAAAGCTGGCCGCTTCGGCGTGGATCAGCGTGGCTGGCGTTTCGTTCGGGTGCGCAATCAGATGCCTCCCAACTAGGGCATATCCAAGGGCGTAGCCCCGCCACGCGGGGTCCGTTCCAAAAAACCATGCGGCGTGGTCGTAGGCTGCATCGTCCCAAGCAACGGCTGCGTCAATTGCGGCTTGCGCAAGGGCTTCGTCATCGAGTGATGACTCCCACTTTTCAGGCGGCCCCCCATAGAGCTGTTGCGCAAAATAACCTGCCAACCCTTCGGAGACGAGGGCCTCGCCCAGCGTGCGGCCGTAACCCGGTCCGCGCCACCGAAGCACATGGTGCAATTCGTGAACAACCGTTCGCTCAAGCGGTTCGCCCAGATTTCCCGCACAGTTCGAGTTGGCCGGATCGAAGGTTAGTTGGATCATATCGGCGGTCGGGGCATAGCCCGCGTGCCCCAGATGCGCGATGACGCGGCCCGGCCAAGCCTGTACCACCACGTCAAGATCTACGGTTTCTGTAACGGCCTCTGCACGCGCTTGCGCACGATCAATCGCGGCACGGATCGGGGACACAAGGCCGTCGAGGTGGCCTGAGGAGTTTGCAATGTGGATGGTCCATGTCATAACGCCTTAATACACATTCAGCACTGGTCGGTCCAATCCACGGAAGCAGCACCGCGTTCAAAATGCAGCGAACTCCCGCTCTGTCCCCTTTGCGGACTTTTTTGGCGGATGCCTCGCGCAGGCTAGGGCGCGATATAACACCCGTCGAAGGCCAATGACCGCTTCGAGCCCATCTTGCGCCTTGATCTCATCCCTGCCAGTAGGTCAACTGAGGGCATGATCATGCCCGAGAAAGTCTGTCCAATTGTGGTTCGTTTGAATAGCGGTCAGCCAGAGGTGTTGGCTTTTGCTCACCCTTCTGCTGGCAAGCAATTCGTCAAGGGCACCATTGAATCCGACGAGGACCCGGATGAAGCCGCGATCAGAGAACTTTGGGAAGAAAGCGGCATTCGCATTGTTAAACCCTTGTTTTATATTGGAGTCCACCAAACCGGGACAACCCGTCAGTGTTGGCATTTCTTCCAGCATGTCTCGTCTGGACTTCCGGAGACTTGGTATCACCACACGGCCAATGATTTCGGCCATACCTTCGCGTTTTTCTGGCATCCGCTGCGAGAACCACTGGATCAAAGTTGGCATTCGATCTTTCATGAAGCCTTTGCGTTTTTTGCGCCGCGTTGCTCACTCGATTGACCGCTTCGTCCGGATATTGTTGATAAAGTCGACGTTCGAAGCGTTTTGCGTACGATCCTAAAAGATCGGATTGCCGGCTCCGCTCATGCGGGGGCTGGCCCGGGCACCAACTTGGCCAGTTTGCGGAGGTTCTGGGCGGTTGCGGCGAGTTGGAATTGCTCGGTTGCACCCTTGGGTCCGCGCAGACGCATCATGCGCAGGCCGATGTAACGCTTCAGATGGGCAAAGAGCATCTCGACCTTTCGCCTTTGCATGAACGAGGTCATGTAGGCGTCGGTTTTGCGAATTTCGCGAGCGATGTCTCGGGCCGCTTCGTGAACCGAGCGGAGCACTTTTCGGGCGGGTTGGGTCGGACAGCATTGCGCTTTTAACGGGCAAATGTCGCAATCCTGCTTGCGCGCGCGGTAGCGGATCAATCCGTCCTTGCTGACATTCGTGGTGCGCGGCGTAGAGAATTTCCGGCGGGACGTCTCGAGCGTATTTCCGGCAGGGCACGTATACCGATCGGTGGGCGTATCGTAGACAAAGTCGTCCCGCGAGAAGGTGCCGTCGGTGCGTTTCGATTTGTCCCAGACGGGGATGTGAGGGGCAATCTTGCGCTCCTCCACCAGCCAGCCCAACATTTCGGCCGATCCGTAGCCTGTATCGCCGACCAACTTTCCGGGTTTGATGCCAAAGCGTTGCTGAACGCGGTCGATCATGTCCCGTGCGGCGCGCGCCTCCGCTGGCCGTATCGGAGCTGTTGGCTCGACATCGACGATCACAGCATTATCCAAGTCCACCAGATAATTGGTAGAATAAGCGAAGTATGCGGCACCGCCGTCGGCTCCCGTCCAGCGGGCAGCCGGGTCTACTGGCGAGATGTACTTGGGAACGACTGCGGTTGCGGCGCCGAAAGCTGCATCGTCGAGTGTTTCAATATATTCGTTCACGGCTCGAGACAGCAGGTCTGGCGACAGGCCTTCCTTGCTGTCGACGCCTCGCGTCTGATTGGCATTCGCCGGGATCAAGCTGGCATCGACGCCGAAGCTGTGACCGCCGACCAAACCTTCATTGATGCATCGTTGCAGAACGGTCTCGAACAGATGCCGGAACAGCCCGCTCTCACGGAAACGCCCGTGCCGGTTCTTGGAAAATGTCGAATGATCCGGCACCGCGTCGGTCAGATCGAGCCGGCAAAACCAACGATATGCCAGATTAACATGAACCTCGTCGCAAAGCCGCCGCTCGGACTGAATGCCCATGCAATAGCCCAGCAGAAGCATGCGGATCATCAGCTCGGGATCGATCGAGGGGCGCCCGCCAGAACTGTAGAACGGTGCCAGCATTGGCCGTACATCCGAAAGGTCGAGGAACCGGTCGATACCCCGCACCGGGTGATCCAACGGCACGAAACTCTCAATAGAGAAATCGTAAAACAAAGCGCCCTGCGCAACTTGCCTTGGCCCCATCATTGCAATGCCCTCCACTCTCAGAACGAGTGAATCAAAGCCTCGGGCGTCAAGCAACGGACTTTTTCAACAATATCTCCGCACTGCGGACATTGGCGCAAGCAGCAGCGAACTTCCGCTTCCCGCCCCTCCTGCCAAACGTCTGGCAATCGCGACACAGATCGAGCCGTTGTGGCGAATGGCGGCGATGTCAGAGGTAGTCGCGGAAATTCGGACCAGCACTGAAAGAACGACTTACCGCTACCCCATTTCGCATCCAAGTTAAGCACGCAAGTACGCAGCAAACCCGCCTTTTACCGGATATCCAAATGACCCGCTGTAAAGCGCTGCTAAAGCTCCGCATCCTGCGTGCGATCCAGTTTGTCATAATCCCAGATTTGATCGGCTTCTCGCTTAGTTCGTTTATAAAAAAAACCGTTCAGCTATCACGCTATCATACGCAAAGTCATTTATTGAGCCCCAACTCACGGCAGCATTAGCGGTCGATCATTCCAAACGTCGCGCAATATCTGACGCGGTTTCGCGGTAATAAGTATTGAGCAAAATGGACAGATCGCGGTGACCAGAGATCTTGGCCAGCGTCATGACATTCACCTTCCGCGATAGCTTGGTCAGCGCATAGGCGCGGCTGTCGTGGAAATTGAGGCCCTCAATCGCGGCCTTGGTTCGAACCTTCCGCCAAAGAACATCGATCTGCTGCGATGTCAGGCCGAACACCAGATCCAGATCCGGCAGCATGCGCAACAGCTCCACAGCAGCAGAGGATAGCGGCACTTCTCTGGCCGAGCCATTCTTGGTCATTTGAAGGCGGCAGACACGTTTCTCCAGATCGACATCCTCGCGGCGTAGTCCGACAATCTCGCCCGCCCGCATGGCCGTCTCGCAGGCGAAACGGAACGCGTGATAGGCCCGCGCGGTTGCGTGGCTCAGGTCATCCCCGGCAACCAATGCCAACCGCTCGAATTCCTCATGGGTCGGCAGACGGTCGCGGGCCTTGGGTTGTGCTGGCTTGCGCACATCTTTGAGCGGGCTTTCCTTGATTAAACCCCATTCGCGGACCGCTTGCGTAAGCACTGCGCCGAGCAGCGTCATCTCCCTTCGCACAGATCCAGCAGAAACCTCGGTCAGCCGCCGGTCGCGCCAGTCGGCCAGATCGCTCGCACGCAGGTCTCCCATGCGGATCTTGGCCAAGCTGTCGCGCTGAAGCTTTTCTAACCGCACAAGCTCCCATCGATGGCCACGCTTCGAAGGCGACACCTCGCGGACATAGCGGTCCATGATCTCGCCAAAGGGCTGCGCCGATGCCACGGCCTCCGAGTTTTCCAGTTCCCATTCGGTCCGCGCAGCCCAGTCTTTAGCCGATTGCTTCGTCGGAAAGATTTTGCTCTTTCTGATTCCACGCTTGTAAACTTGCACTCGCCAGCCGTTGGTGGTTTTCGCGATCGAAGCCATGCGTAATCCCATGCGTAATTTGTGCGTAGTCGAATGCACATTTTTGGAAGAATTACGCATTCATAGCACAACAGAGAAACCGAAAAAGCCCTTATATCAAAGGGATTCCTTACTTTATGCCATCATGGGATTTCAAAGGTGGTGCCCCCAGAGAGACTCGAACTCCCGACCCTCGACTTACAAAATCGCAGCTCTACCAACTGAGCTATGGAGGCACATGCGACCAGATACAAATTTGTCGGGCCGCTGGCAAGCCCCTGATCGGGCTATCTGCGTGAAAGATTGGCGCGTGCCAAAACCACCACAGCGGCAAGCCCCACCGCCATCACCAGAAGCGCTGCGGGTGCTGCATCGCCAAGGTTCTCGAGGCTCGCCTTCTCATGGACGCGGGTGGCAAGGGTCTCGTAGTTGAAGGGCCGCAGCAAGAGCGTGGCCGGCAGTTCCTTCACGCATTCCACAAACACCAGAAGAAGCGCCGAGCCGACAGATCCGCGCATGAGCGGCAGGTAGACCTCGCGCAGGATCTGGCCCGAGCCCCGCCCCAGCGAGCGCGCCGCCATCGGCAAAGAAGGCGGCACCCGCCCGAAGGCGGCATCCGTCGAGGCCTGCGCCACGGCAAAGAAGCGCACCACATAGGCGAGGATGATCGCCACGCCCGTCCCCGTCAGAACAAGCCCCGGATCATGGCCGGTCAGCGCCCAGATCGTATCGGCCTGCCAGTTATCGAACGCGGCCAGCGGAATCAGGATACCCACGGCCAGCACAGCCCCGGGGGCGGCATATCCCAGCGCGGTCAGCGGGATCACCAGCCGTGGCAATCCCTGCCCCGAAAGCCGCATGCCATAGACCATCACCAGCGCCATCGCCACACAGACAAGCGAGGCGACCCCGCCCGTCAGCAGGCTATGCCACGCCGCCAGCAAAAGCCCCGCGCCGATCCAGCCCTCGGGATTGGCCAGCGCATGTGCGCCGATCACCGCGACCGGAAGAACGAACCCGATAGCAAAGGGAACAAAACACAGAGCGAAGGCGAGGCCCCCCGCCCAGCCTTTCAGGTGGATGGGCGTGACGGGGCGGCTCTGGCGGGCGGACTGGTAATAGCGCGAGCGTCTGCGCCCCAAGGCCTCGATCGCAAAAAGCGCGAACACGACGCCGAGGATCACAAGCGCGATCTGCGCCGCGCCACCGGCATTCCCGGCCTCGAGCCATGTGGTAAAAATCCCCGTGGTCAGCGTCTGCACGCCGAAATAATCGACCACCCCGAAATCGGCCACGGTTTCCATCATGGCGATGGCCGCCCCGGCTACAATGGCGGGACGGGCAAGCGGCAGACCAACCCGCCAGAACAGCGCCAGAGGCCCGGCACCAAGCGCACGGGCAACCTCGTAGCTTGCCCCCGACTGCTCGCGGAAGGCATTGCGCGCCATCAGATAGGCATAGGGATAGAAGCTCGCGGCCAGCACGACCACCGCAGCCCAACGCGAGCGCACCTGCGGAAACCAGTAATCCTGCGCCGATTGCCAGCCGAACATATCCCGCAACAGCCCCTGCAAAGGCCCAGAATAATCCAGAAAATCCACGAGCGCATAGGCCGTCACATAGGCAGGGATCGCCAGCGGAAACAGCAGCGCCCATTCGAGCCAGCGATGGCCCGGAAAGCGATACATCGCCACGATCCACGCAGCCCCTGCGCCCACACAGGCGGTCAGCGCCCCTACCCCCGCAGCAAGCACGGCGGAGTTTTCCAGATAGCGCGGCAGGGTCGTGGCCAGAAGATGTGGCCAGATATTTTCCGTGGGATGGGCCGCAAGCCAAACCACCGCTGCGATGGGTGCCACGATCAGCGCCGCAAACACCACCGCCAGTGCGGACCAGCCGCCGGTGCCGGAGGCCCTGCCGCGGCGCAGGCGCGTTAGGAATGCAGTCATCGCCATGGGCTATATCCGACTTGATCAATCAGGAACACAAGTTCCCGCATAGCCCGAAAGCCGTTTGCCTGTAAAGAAAAGCTGCTCTAATCTAACCCCATAAATCGAGCGGGGAAAAACATGCAGGTCGTCTATCACTTGGGTGCACATGCAACAGATGAAGACAGTCTGGTGCGCTGTCTGGCCCGAAACCCGCGGGTGCTTGAGGAGAACGGCGTGGTCGTGCCCCATCCCCGCCGCTACCGGATGGTGCTGCGCGACACGCTGCTGACGCTGAAAGGCGCCGAGGCCGATATCGAGACCTCGGATGCGGTGCTCGCCGCCGTGACCGACAAGGAAGACATCAACCGCATCATCTTCAGCCATGAATATTTCATGTGTATTCCCGAACGTGTGGTGACCGATAAAGGGTTCTACGCGATGGTGCCGGGCAAGCTGGAGCCTCTGGCCAATATCTTCCCCGATGCCGAGATCGAATTCCATCTGGCGATGATCAATCCCGCCACGCTGATCCCCGCACTGGCCCAACGCGACCCCGAGCGCAGCTACGAGGATCTGATGTGCGGACGCGATCCGCGCGATCTGCGCTGGCGGACGGTGGTGGAAGGCATGGTCGATGCGGCGCAGGGCCATAAGGTCGTGGTCTGGTGCAACGAGGACGCGCCCCTGATCTGGCCCGAGATCATGCATAGCCTGAGCGGGATCGGCGACGATGTGACACTCAATGGCGAGCAGATGATCCTGAAGACGATCATGACCGAGGGCGGATTCCGCCGCTATGCCGATTATATCCTCAATAACCCGCCGAAAACACTCGAGCAGCGCCGCAAGGTGACGATGGCGTTTCTTGACAAATTCGCCAAACCTGAGGAGCTGGAGATGGATGTCGCGCTGCCCGGATGGGACGAGGCGATGATCGACGAGATTACCGCGCTCTACGAGGCCGATATCGATGCGATCGCGCAGATGGCAGGCGTCGATTTCATCGCGCCGTAATCGCTAAGCGTGATGCGGGGCAAGGATGGATCCTTCATAAAAAAAGGCCTCCCCGACGGGAGGCCTTCCGGTTGCGACATTCCGGTTGCGACACGGGGGCCGCTCATTCCATGCCAAGCGCCTGCTTGTAGATATCGAGGATCGCTTCCTCCTCGGCCACGTCATTCTTGTCGCGCTTGCGGATCGCGATGATCTTCTTGATCACCTTGGTGTCGTAGCCGCGCGCCTTGGCTTCGGACATGATGTCCTTTTGCTGCTCGGCAATATCTTTTTTCTCGGCTTCGAGGCCTTCGAATTGCTCGATGAACTGGCGCAGCTCATCGGCGGTCACTTGATAGGCAGCATCATTGGGCATCTTATGTTCCTCATAGTCCACTTGCCCCGTTCCCTAAGCCAGCCGCGCCTGCGTCGCAAGCCTCAAGCGTGGCGGGAGCGGCAGCCAAGGCTTGTCACAGTGGCATGAAATCGCTAAGCGCGGGCCCGACAGTATTTCTCTTAGAAGGGCCTCGACATGGAATTCCTGATCTGGATCGGCGCGTTCATCGCGGTTTTGGGGCTTGTCGGACTGGGGTGGTGCATCGTCACCGTCGGCAAGGCCAAGCGCGCAGGGCTGGACGAGGACGCAATGCGCGCAAAACTCCAGCGCATCGTCGCCGTCAATCTGGGGGCACTTTTCGTGTCCGTCATCGGGCTGATGATGGTCGTCGTGGGGATCTTCCTGCGCTAAGCGCGATCCAGATCCCCAAAGCTGCGCCCGTTGCGGATCAGCACATCCCAGAGCGTCACGGGCTCTGCGGCACCGCCCGCCGCCAGGTGCATCAGCTGGTCGCGGCAGGCCTCGAGGCCTCGCTGGTCGGCCATGAACATCGGCCCGCCTTCATGGCGCGGAAACTCGAGCGCATTGACCGCGCTCAGATCCAGATCACCGGGCCGGTCAACAGCCCCCAGCTGCAACAGCTTGGCCCCCTCTGCCGCCATCGCGAGCCAGATCCGCTCGATGATCTGCGCGCCCGTCAGCGGACGCGCTACATAATCCGCCTCGGCCCGCAGCGCCTCGAGAAGCGCGGGCTCCAGCGGATCGGGACGCGCGACGCCGTCGCTATAGAGATAGACCCCGCGCCCCTTGCGCAGACCGCTATAGCCCTCGACCATCAGATAGGTCAGCAAAGGCCCCGGCAGGAAGCCCGCGGCTTTCAGCCGTGCGATGACCACCTCGACCCCCAGCCGGTCGATCTGCGCAAACGGTGCCTGCATGCCGAACCCCTGCAGCGCCTGATCCACCTCTTCGGGTGCAGCGCCGGCCAGAACGCAATATTCGGCCGCCACCCAGATCGCCGCCTGCAGACGCGCGATCAGCCCCGGATCGACCCCCGGCAGCCCGAGCGCCAGATCACCGCCCGCACGCAGGAGCGCAGCCACCAGTAGCGTATCCTCGACCGCTGCCCCATGCACCTCGACATGGCGCCCGTAGCGGTCGATCCGCAGGGCGCAATCGGGTTGGGTCGTGGCGACGAGCGCCCCGCGCACGCCCTCGAGCGCATGGGCGATATCGTCGCGCTCCTGCGCGGCGGGTTCTGCCAAAACGATATCGGCCTGCGCGAAAGCCTGCAGCGGATCGGTGGTCGCACTCACCCGATCCCATGCCGCGTCGCGCGCCTCCCCGCTCATCCGCCCCAGAAGAACGGCCGCCTCCTGCGCACGGGCAAGGTTCGAGAGCCCCTTTTCCAGCCGGTCCTGCATCGCCTCGGCCCAGATCACCCGATGCCCCGCATCGGCCAGCGCATAGACGAGCCCGTCAGGCGGGTTCCAGACGGCCACGATCCGGCATCCCAGCGTCGCGGCATCGATGGGCAGGGCTTCCTGCGCATGGGCGCGCGCGGCAGAGGCCCGCAGATGGCGCAGCGCTTTGGAGGCCGGTGAGGAGAGAAGATCGAGATGCGCGACCGCCTCGAAATCGAGCGCCTCGCCCATCGGCAGCAGAACCGCCGCCTCGGCCACCGCCAGCGCCTTGTCCCAGACGACATGCTGCGGACCGGTCTCGATTGCCTCGCGCAGCGCATCCAGCTCGGTGAAATAGCTCTGCGTCAACCGGCTCGCCCCGTTCGGATCCGGCACCAGACCGACCTCGCCAAAAGCCTGTTCGAGCGTGGCGGAAAGTGCCTGCATCTCGACCGCTTCGGCAGGCACAACGGCATCGCAGACACCCAGCTCGACCGCCTGCAGGGCGGCCACCGGACGCCCCGCCTTGAGGAAGGACAACACCTGACGCGGACCCGAGCGGCGCAGATAGCGGATCAGACAGCCCGCTGCCGGAAGGTAGCCGAGGCTGGGCTCCACCGGATCAAAGCTCGCGGTATCGAGCGCCAGACGCAGTTTTGCCGCCTGCGCCAGTGCCAAGGCCCCCGCGCGGATACGGCCATCAAGCACGACCGCCACCGGACAGGACAGATCGCTCAGGCTCTGCGCCAGCGCCGCAAGTGAAGGCGCCTCCGCATCTTCGTGGAAATCGGCTTCGGGATCCTCGGCACAAGGCCAGCCGGCCGCAGCGCGCATAACGACACCACGCAGATCCGGGTCATGACGGCACATATCGAGGGCCGCGCCCAGAGACCGGCGGAGTTGCGCATCGAAGCCCCGAGCCCCCGCATCGGGCAGGGTCAGGAACGTGACCCCCTCGCATCGCTGTACTCTGATCCGCCTGACCATACCGCCCCGCCTCGCAAAATCCCACGCGGACAGGGCCAATCCAGCCCTGCCTGCCCACCGCTTACGGCAAGCAGTGGTCGTCTCGCAAGTCAGAGCTGCGCAAATTCCTCAAATTCAGGTCCGGATCGCCGCGGGGTCTAGCCGCCGGTGCCGGTCCGCTGGTTCTCGTCCTCCTCGAAGGCGCTGAAATCCATCGCGGGGAAGCCGCCATCGCCTGCATCATCGCCGCCCAGGCCGCCCAGATCCATCGCGGGGAAACCACCCTCGTCCGCGTCACCGCCCATTGCAGGGAAGCCACCCTCCGCTCCGGTCATTCCGCCGAAGGGATTATCGCCCACCGACATCGCGCCCAGATCGGGTCGGGTGGTCAGCTCGTCAAGCTCGTTGATCTCGGTGCTTTCAGCCTCGTTGGCGGTCAGCCGGAGCGCGCGACGCCCGCTATGCTGGCCAAGCTTCGCGGTGCCCATACGGCGGCCGTCCACCCCTTCCACGCGTAGTTTTTCCAACGCCTCACGCGGGATCGGTATCTCGACACCGGGCTTGAAACTCATCACACCCGACAGCGGCATCGACCAGCGATGCAGCACAGCCGTCAGTTCCGCCCGCGTGCCCATCACGGTGCTCTCCATCTGCTGCGCCCAGAGCGCCTCGGCCTCGGGGGCACCCGCATCCTCGGCGGTGGCCGCCAGGACACGCTCGCCCCTGCCCCGCGCAGGCACAGCCCAGAGCATGGAGACCTCGCGGTCCATCGCCTGTCCGATCTGCATGGTGATCGAGAAAACACGGTAGGTGATCTCTTCGAGAATCAGCGACAGTGGCCGCGGATCGTCGAAAAAGGACAGATAGCGGAACCCGCCCGCCCAGATGATGTCGTCACTATCGGCGAGCGCTTCTTCCAGCCCTTCAAGGAGCGAATCGAGCACGCCCTGCACCATGGAAGCATCGACCCGCGTGGGCCGTCGCGGCCCGGGCTGGATCCGCGACAGCACCCCCATCGTCTGCACCTCGATAAGCGAGGAGAACGTGATCGGCGGCAAGGCCACAACCCCAAACGCCTCTTTCGGCCCTTCCAGAACGCAAAGCATCGGCTGCTCGGGAAAAACTTCCATCAATTCGGTCAACGAGACCTGACTCTGTTCGACACGCAACACCTGCAGCGGAAGATCCAGCGTATCTTGCGCAACCTTTGCAAAGACATACCGGATGGCGCGCTCGGGCGACACAGGGCCGCCAGAGGCTGCAGCCTTGGCCGCATCCGTCTTCTTTCGCAAGATTGTTGAAGGCTTCTGATCCACCATGTTATCCCACTTGTACCCGAACCGAGGGTGACACAGGGCAGCCTCGCAGATCAGGGTTTACAAAACCTTTAACGCAGCAATGATTACAAACCATCTTTCACATCAACCACATTTTTTACGCTGCGAAGCGGCGCACGCACCCGGAACGCGGCCCCGCCCTGCCCCGGAAGATAGTCGATAGACCCGCCCAGATTACCCAGAATCTCCTTGCAAATCGCAAGACCCAGCCCGGCCCCGCCTGCTTTAGCTGTATCGGTAAGTCGTGAAAATTTCTCAAAGATCAGATCCTGCTCGGCCTTTGGAATGCCTTGCCCGTTATCGATGAAATCGATCTGGGCAAACTCCCCGTCCCGCCGCACTTCGATTCGCAGAACCGGCTTTGCTGCAACGCAGTATTTGCGTGCATTGGTGATGAGGTTGATGAAGACCTGCACCAGCCGGTCGCCATCGGTAATAAGCCCGACATGTTCGCTCGGGAAGTCCCGTTCGATGCGCAACTGGCCCGCCTCATGCCCCGCCTCCGGCCCTGCGGCCTGTGTCGCGCGGTCCAGCAGATCATGCAAATTCGTGGCCCCGATATGTAGCTGCACCTTGCGATGTTCAAGCACCGAGAGATCCAGAAGATCATCGAGCAGACGCGTCAGGCGCCGGGCTTCGTCGAGGATGATCTTCGCATAGTCGCGCCGCATCGCCTCGGGGAGATCCGGCTCCATCAGGATCTCGGAGAATGCGCGGATCGAGGTCATCGGCGTGCGCAGCTCATGGCTGATCTGGCCCAGAAACGCGTCTTTTTGCACCGAGATGCGGGTCAGTTTGTCATTGGCCTCGCGCAGCTGGCGCGCGACCTGCGCAAGCTCTTCGGATTTGGTCTCGAGCTGATAGGAATGTTCTTTTATGTCAGCCGCTTCGCTGGCCATATTGATCAGATCCCGGACCGAGATCACCCGCCCGCCCGATAGCTGCGCCAGCATCGCATGGGCCGTGGCCGAGCCCACCGAGCCGGCCAGCCGCCGCTCCAGCGCTGTCAGGAAATCTCGGGTGGGGTCAGGCAGCCAGCCGGTTTTACCCTGCCGTGCGGCCTCTTCCTGAAAGAAACGCTGCGCTACCTGCGCGCCAAGGATACGCTGCGCCATCGAGAGGTAATCCTCAGCCTCGGCCACCGCCATATGCCAGCCCCGCGGCCCCGGCCCCTCCTCGTAGATATTGACGAAGGCCACGCCCTGCAGACGTTCCAGAGGCGGCGGGAAAGACAGCAGCGACAGCGTCACATAGCCCGTCACGTTGAAAAACAGTGACCAGAACAGCGCATGTAACAGAGGGTCCATCCCCTCCAGCCCGAAAAGCGCCTCGGGACGGAGCCAGCCGATCCCCCACGGCCCCTCTGCCAGCATCTGCGCCGACATCAGCCCCCCTTCCCCGAAGGACGGCACAAAGAGCGTATAGACCCAGATCGCGCCCCCCAAGAGCAACCCTGTCAGCGCGCCCTGATGGGTGCCACCGCGCCAGTAGAGCCCGCCCAGGAGCGCCGGAAGCGTCTGCGCCGCGCCCACAAAGGCAATGAGCCCGATCTCGGCCAGCGCCCCCTGACCCGACAGCCGGTAGTAGCCAAAGCCCAAGCCCATTACCAAGGCAATCGCCACGCGGCGCGACATCAGCACGATATGGCGCAGATTGCTGTTATGGGCGGGCCACAGCGCCAGCCAGAGCGGCGTCACGATCTGGTTCGAGATCATCGTGGCCAGTGCAATGGCCGCCACGATCACCATCGAGGTCGCAGAAGAGAACCCGCCCAGAAAGGCCAGCAGTGCCAGCCAGTCATGGCCTTGCGACAATGGCACCGTCAGGACGAAAAGATCGGGATTGGCGCCCTCCGGCAGAAGCTCCAGCCCCATTACCGCAATCGGCAGCACGAAGACCGAGATCAGCGCCAGATAGGCCGGAAAGGCCCATGCGGCAAAGGCCAGATGCCGTTCCTCGACATTCTCGACCACCAGCACCTGAAACATCCGCGGCAATGTCAGGATCGCCGCCGCCGACAAAAGCGTCAGTCCCATGAAGCGACCCGGCTGCGGCACCCAGTCCTGCGTCGCGTGCAGATCGATGCGCTCCATGATCGGCCCCCAGCCGCCCCCCAGGACCCAGACGACAAAGCCGCCCACCGCCAGCACCGCCACCAGTTTCACCACCGCCTCGAGCGCAATCGCCATAACGACCCCATGATGGCGCTCCCTCGCATCCAGATTACGGGTGCCGAAAAGGATGGCAAAGGCCGCAAGCCCGATGGCAATCCACATCGCCCAACTCTGTTTGGCATCACTTACCGGGACCGTTCCGCCATCGGCCACGGGCACCGCAAAGGCGCTCAGGCTCTCGGTCACAGATTGCAGCTGCAGCGCGATATAGGGGGTGGCGGCCAGCACAGCCAGCAGGGTCACCACCACGCCGAGACTGTTCGATTTGCCATAGCGGGCCGAAATCAGATCGGCCACCGAGGTCACCCTTTGCGCCCGCCCCACCTGCACCAGCTTGCGCAGCAGCCACCACCAACCGCAAAACACAAGGCTCGGACCCAGATAGATGGTCACGAACTCTAGCCCGGAGCGCGCGGCATAGCCCACGGCCCCGTAGAAGGTCCATGCAGTGCAATAGATCGACAGCGACAGCGTATAGACCCACGGGCTTTGCAGGATGCCCATATGTCCACGGCGCGCCCGCCCCTCGGCCCAGAAGGCCACCCCGAACAGGAGGATCACATAGGCCAGACAGACGAGGATCAGCCCATCAAAGCTCATGCCCGTAAGCGTCGCCTGCTCCAGCCCCGTTCCGAAGACGCCCGTCATCCGGGCGCTAGTCATCGCGGTCCTCTGGCTGCGTCCCCGCCTCGGCCAGCACATGCTCCAGCCTGCGCGAGAGGATTGCCGTCACCACGATCAGCCCGGCCCAGACGGCAAACAGATAGAGCCCCAGCGCCGCCACATGTGCGGGCCGGAGGACGAAGAACCCGGGCAGCACGAACAGGACCAGCCCCAGAAGCGGCAGGAGCCGCAGCGCATCCATCACCCTCCGCAGCCGATAGGAGCGCCGCGCCAGAAACAGCGGGGCCTTAGCCGGTGCCATGCGAGAGCCCTTGGTTCAGGCCGGTCTCCGTCGTGCCACGCCCCGGGGCCAGAATCCCGTCGATCGCTTCCAGCAGATCGGCATTGGCGAAGGGTTTGGCCAGAAAGGCCGTAGCTCCCGCCTCATCGGCCGCAGCGCGGTCACGCGCCTGTCCCCGTGCGGTCAGCATCAGGACAGGGATCGCCTTCAGACCCGGATCCGCGCGCAGGGCCGCAAGTATCTCGAGCCCCGAGCATCCCGGCAGCATCATATCCAGAATGATCGCATCGGGCCGCGTCTCGGCAATGGCCGCCATCGCCCGCGCACCATCCGCCTCGCTGGACACCGCAAAGCCGCGCCGCGTCAGAATGAACCGCAGCGCTTCGGTGATATTCGGTTCGTCCTCAATCAGAAGAACATGGTCTTTCGGCATGCCCGTCTCCTTCTCCCGCTCCGACTATCCCCCGCGAGGGGAACCATGTCAAATCTTCCCGACACCCCACGCTACCCCAGATCCGAGCGCACGGTGCCGAGGATCGAGGGTTCCCGCCGTGCGGTGCAGGCCGTGCGCGGGCAGATCCGGCAGGTGACCCCGATAGGACGGCGCGGACCGCTGGCCAGCGCGGGAGAAAGCGGCACGATCAGCATATGCGAATGCAGCACCAGCGGCTGGCCAAATCCCTGCCCCGCCGCCTGCGGCACGGCGATGGAATAGGTGGCGAAACTCTGGCTCACCCGTCCCGCGATCTCTACGTCATGGCGCAGCGGCTGCATCGGCTGGCGCAACGCCTCATAGATCGGCCAGAGCCCGCAACCCGCCCCGTAACGCGGCAAGGCAAAGCCTGTGCAGGGCCTGCGGAAGATGATCGCGCCCGACGCATCGCAGATCACGAGACCCAGTTCGGGCGCATGCACATGGCCCGCCGGAAGCTGGGCCAGACGGCGCAGAACCAGACCGGCGGGCACGCCCAGATCCGTCGCAATCGCCCCGGGCGCGAGCCCGTGCCGCGCCAGCGCCGCCTCCAGCGCGGCCATCGGCAGCGCCCTGATATCTTCGCGCATGAGCCCCAGCCAGTTGCGCACCAGCGCGCGCGCCGCCTCGGAGGCAAGACTGCGCGCGCCCGTGACGATGGCATCGATACCGGCAGCGGGGTCGGCCTCCAGTTCGGCCACATGCCAGTCCCGTTCGCGCAACCATGCTTCCATCTGCTCGAAAGGGCCGGACTGGGCGAGATCCGCTCCGCTCTGGCTGTCGAGATAGCCCACCAGCGCCTCCGCCGCGCCCGACAGGCGCAGGCTCTCGCCGGAAATCGTCTGCAGGAACCGCGCCTGCCATTCTGGCTCGATCTGGGGCTCGTCGGTCAGGATGGCCGCCGTAGAGCGCAGGCTGGTGACGGCCGAGATCACCTCATGCAGCCCGTCGATCAGGAACGGATCCTCCGACAGCCGTTCGGAGAGTTGCTCGACCAGCCGGTTGAGCCCCGTAATCTGGCGCTGGCGGTCCGACAGGAGCGCCGCCCATCCCGGAAAACGGCCCACAAATTCCTCGATCCGGTCAAGCTCTGCCACAGGCGCCGCCAAGGGAGAGGACACCGCCCTGGCCGGGCTGGCAGCCTCGGTCGGCAGGGAGGCCGCCGCCTCGCGCAAATTGTCAAACAGCGCCCCCTCCGCCCCCTCGGCCAGCGCCAATGTTTCGACCTCTAGAGCCTCGGCGATCTGGACCAGAAGCGGATCGGCTACCCGCCTGCGGTTATGCTCGATCAGATTGACATAGGCCGCCGACATGCCAATGCGCTGCGCCAGATCCGCCTGTTTCATACCAAGTGCCATCCGCCTTTCGCGGATGCGCGTGCCGGTCAATGCCGCGCGTGCCATGCCATTCTCCCCCAAACCCCTTTCGGGGCCTCTTCTCAAAGGGATAGCGCACCAAACCCCATGTTGGAAGCAAAATGCCGCTTATCACAGGCACCTGCCTTGACATCAGCGCGCTGCGCCGCAGCATATAGGCAAACCATCAGCGGAGAAGACTATGGCCACCGACACCACGCCCGAGGCGCTGGACGCGTTACCCGACGGATTGCAGACCCTCGAGACGGCGGTGAGCGATGTGATGGAGACAGCGGTCGATCAGGCCACGCTCTACCTGCCGGACTGGACCGTGTCCGTTATGGTTTTCGTCGTATGTTTTGTTGCTGCGCTCGCGCTGCACCGGATGGTGCGCTCGACACTGGACCGGATGGTGCGCAACAAGGATCTGTTCTGGCGCTCTCTGGTGACGCGTTCGACCAAGCCGCTCCGGCTGTTGCTGATCATCATCGCGCTTGGCGTGGGGGTGAATGCCGCCCCGATCTCCGCCGAGACAGCGCGGCTGTTCAGCCATCTTCTGCTGGTGGCCTTCATCCTCTGTCTGGCATGGATCGGCCATACCGCGCTCTATATCTGGACGACGCTGCATATGCGCCGGTTCAAGCTGGATGCCGAGGACAATCTTCTGGCGCGCAAACATGTGACCCAGACCCGTATCCTGTTGCGGGTGGCCAATGTGGCCATCGTCGTGCTGGCGGTGGCGGCCGCACTCATGACGGTGCCCGCCGTCCGTCAATATGGTGTCTCGCTGCTGGCGGCGGGTGGTGCCGCCGGTATCGTGGTGGGTCTTGCGCTCCAGCCGATCCTGAAAAACCTCATCGCCGGTATCCAGCTGGCCCTGACCCAGCCGATCCGCATCGATGATGCGCTGATTGTCGAGGGGGAATGGGGCTGGGTCGAGGAGATCACCTCGGCCTATGTCGTGCTCAAGCTCTGGGACTGGCGCCGTCTTGTGGTGCCCCTGAGCTATTTCATAGAGCAGCCGTTCCAGAACTGGACCCGCGACAATGCAGAACTGATCGGCACCTGCATGTTCTATCTCGACCATTCCGCAGATGTGGGCAAGCTGCGCAAAGTCGCGCAACAACTGGTCGCACAGAACCGCCTCTGGGATGGCAAGGTCTATGCGATGCAGGTCACGGATTTCCGCGAGCGGGTGATGGAGATCCGTGTGCTGGTCTCGGCGCGCACGGCGCCGCGCGTGTTCGACCTGCGCTGCGAGACCCGCGAGGCGATCATCGACTACATCCAGCGCGAGATGCCCCATGCCCTGCCACGCACCCGCGCAGAGGCCAGCATCAATGCCGAGCCGGGCACAGGACGCAGCCTGCAGGACAATCTGTCCCCCTTGGGCTGATCACTGGAACTCGCGGAATTTCATGCCGTAATTCGTGGCCTTGTGGCTGCATTCGCCGACCGTGAATTCCAGCCATTCCTTCCGCGGATTGGGCCGCTGCACACGGTCGATATCGCGGGTCAGTTGCACCCGCGCCTTCACAAGCGCAGCGCCCATACCGCTCCCACTGATCTCGCGCAGACGCGTCATCCAGAAATTGCGCGCCTCGCTCAGATAGGACCCGGGCGGCACACGGTTGGGATGGACATCCTCCGCCACCACCATGCAATAGGCCGCCTCCACAGCCTCCGAAGGTGTGTTGAACAGATAGGAGGCAGGTGCGGCGAACTGGCTTTGCGACACGGCATAGAACGCCCAGCCAAAGCCCCCCAGCATGGCCGGAAACAGCCCCCATTTGACCCAGGCGGGAAGCCCCTCTTCCTGATACGGTCTCGATCTACTCATCACGCCCTCCTTTGGGCCTCTCTACCTCAGAGTCGCAGAGCGCGATGAAAATACGATTAAAATGTAAAAGACGCGCGGGATTACTCCCGCGCGCCTGGACTTTCCCGATCAAGACCGCCTTATTCGAGCGCCTCGTTGGTGATCTCCAGCGTATAGGCTCCCTCCGGCTTTTTGGTGATGACCGGGTCGGAACCGCCATTCATAAGCACTTCGACCGTGCGATCATAATCTGCCGGATCAAGCGCGCCGTTCGAACCCGCGGTCAGCTTGGCGACCTCGGCCATCATGCGCTTCTGGTGTTCTTCGGTCTGCGCGCCGGTCATGTCGTTATCGAGCACAATCTCGGCCGCCTCGTCGGGATTCTCCTCGGCCCATTTCCAGCCCTTCATCGAGGCCCGGACGAACTTGACCATCTTCTCCTTGAAGGCCGGATCTTTCAGATTATCCTCAAGCACATAGAGACCGTCTTCCAGAGTGGCCACGCCCTCGTCCTCGTATTTGAAGGTCACGAGATCGTCGGGCGAAATCCCCGCATCGATGATCTGCCAGTATTCGTTATAGGTCATGGTCGAGATACAGGCCGCCTGCTTCTGCAGCAGCGGATCGACGTTGAAGCCCTGTTTGAGCACGGTCACGCCGCCCTCCGACCCATCGGTCGGGATACCCAGCGTGCTCATCCAGCTCAGGAACGGGTATTCATTGCCGCCAAACCACACGCCCAGCGTCTTGCCCTTGAAATCCTCGGGCGAGGTGATGCCGCTCTCCTTGAGGCAGGTGAGCATCATACCGGAGGATTTGAACGGCTGCGCGATATTGACAAGCGGGAGCCCCTTCTCGCGTGCGGCCAGCGCCGAGGGCATCCAGTCCACGGTCACATCGGCGCCACCACCGGCCATCACTTGCGTGGGCGAGATATCGGGTCCACCGGCGAGGATATCCACATCGATCCCCTCGTCATCGTAAAAGCCCTTGTCCCTCGCGACATAATAGCCCGCAAACTGCGCCTGCGTGACCCATTTCAGCTGCAGCGTCACATCGGCGGCAAAGGCCGGGCTTGCGGTGGCAAGGGCTGCAAGCGCTGCGCCCATCATCCAGTTCTTCATCTTACTCTCCTGTTGATTATCGTTTATTTCCATATCCCTGAAGCCCCCGTCGCTTATCCCCTTTGCGACGGATGCCAGAAGGTCAGCCCTTTCTCCACAAGCGCGATCAGCCCGTAGAATCCGGTCCCTGCCAGTGCTGCCACGGTAATCTCCGACCAAACGAGCGCCATGTCGAGTTGCCCCACCGCCGTCGAGATCCGAAATCCCATGCCCCGAGTCGGAGAGCCGAAAAATTCAGCAACGATCGCGCCGATCAGCGCCAGCGTCGTGGCAATTTTCAGCCCGTTGAAGAGGAACGGCAGCGCCGCCGGCAGGCGCATCTTCACCAGCGTCTGCATATAGCTTGCCCCATAGGTGCGCATCAGATCGCGCTGCAGCGGATCTGTGGCTTTGAGGCCCGCAACCATATTGACCAGCACCGGAAAGAACACGGTGACAATCACCACCGCTGCCTTGGACTGCCAGTCAAAGCCGAACCACATGACGAAAATCGGCGCGATCCCCACAATCGGCAAGGCGGCCAAGAAGTTCCCGACCGGCATCAGCCCGCGCTCCAGAAACCGCGAGCGGTCCACCAGAACCGCCACCACAAAGGCCGCAGCACAGCCCATGATATAGCCCGAGAGCGCACCCTTGAGGATGGTCTGGCGGAAATCGATCCAGAGCACGCCGGTCGAGGCGGCAAAACGCTCGGCAATCAGGCTCGGAGCCGGCAGGATCACCTGGCTCACGCCAAAGCCCCGCACGATCCCTTCCCAGAGCACCAGAAGCGTCACCCCGAAAAGAGCGGGCACAAAATAGCGCGCCCAACGGCGTTCCGGCCAACGCGCGGCAATGAAGGAATTCAGCGCAATCGCCGCAATCCAGAAGACAATCGCACAGATCAGAACGCTCATCTTGCCAGCCCCATTCTCTTCAATACGATCCTCTCGACGAGCCCGACCAACGCCACCAGCACCGCCGCCAGACAGGCCGCCGCAATCAGCGCCGCCCAGATCTGGATCGTCTGCCCGTAATAGCTGCCCTGCAACAGACGCGCCCCGAGCCCCGCCACAGCGCCCGCAGGCAGCTCGGCCACGATCGTGCCCACAAGAGCCGCCGCCACCCCCACCTTCAGCGAGGCAAAGAAATAGGCCATCGAGGACGGCAGCCGCAGCTTCCAGAACATCGCGGCTTTCGGCGCGCCATAGGTGCGCAACAGATCGATCTGCATCGCATCGGGCGCCCTGAGCCCCTTCACCATGCCCACCAGCACGGGGAAGAAACTTAAGTAAGCCGCAATCAACGCCTTGGGCAGCAGCCCCTTCACCCCGAGGGAGGCCAGCACCACGATCACCATCGGCGCAATCGCCAGAACGGGAATGGTCTGGGAGGCAATCGCCCAGGGCATGAAACTCATATCCAGCGCCTTGTTATGCACAAGCGCCACCGCCAGCAAAAGCCCCGCCACCGTCCCGATGATAAACCCGAGCCCCGTGGCCTCCAGCGTGATCCAGCCATGATAGACCAGAGACCGTTTCGAGGTGATCTTCTGCCCCGTGATCCCGTCCCATAGCCCCATCACCACCTGATGCGGCGCGGGCAGGACAGGCCGTTTCAGCCCCATCGTCTGCCCCAGCATATCCCAGAACCCCACACTCGCCCCCGAACGCTGCGCCTGATCATAGACCCATGCACTATTGAGCCAGACCGCCGCCCCGTACCAGAGGGCGATAATCGCCAGAATGACCGTCAGAACCGGAAAAACCCGCGTCATGCGCGCCCCTCCTTCCCGAGGTCCGCCCTTCCAGCGTCCCTAAATATCCCGGGGGGTTTGGGGGGCAGCGCCCCCCATCGGTTGATCATATCGTCACGCATGGACCCCTCACACATGGGCATGCCCTGCATGCAGACCCTCACGCACACGCTGCGCGATCTCGAGGAATTCGGGCGTATCGCGGATCTCGAGCGGGCGCTCGCGCGGCAAAGGGCTCTCGATCACATCGGTGATCCGCCCCGGACGCGGGCTCATCACCACGATCTTGGTTGACAGGTAAACCGCCTCGGGGATCGAATGGGTGACAAAGCCGATGGTCTTGCCGGTCCGTGCCCAGAGCGCCAGAAGCTCCTCGTTGAGCTTGTCGCGCACGATCTCGTCCAGTGCGCCAAAGGGCTCGTCCATCAGAAGGATATCTGCATCGAACGACAGCGCCCGCGCAATCGAGGCGCGCTGCTGCATACCGCCAGACAGCTGCCACGGGAACTTGCGGCCGAAGCCCTTCAGATCCACCAGCTCCAGCACCTTTTCCACCCGCGCATCCATCTCGGACTTGGGATAGCCCATGATCTCCAGAGGCAGCTTGATATTTCCGGCGATGGTGCGCCACGGATAGAGCCCCGCTGCCTGGAACACATAGCCATAGCTGCGCGCCTTGCGCGCCTCGTCGGGCGAGATCCCACCCACCGTCAGCGCACCCGATGTGGGCGTCTCGAGCGCGGCAATACAGCGCAAAAACGTCGTTTTGCCACAGCCCGATGGCCCGATAAACGACACGAACTCGCCGCGCTCGATGGAGAGGTTCACATCCTTGAGCGCCTGCACCGGCCCGTCATTGGTCTCGAAGACCAGATTGACGCCGCGGGCTTCAATAATCGGTTTCTTCATTTTCCCCGTTCTTCCATCCGACCCGTTTTCCGGGCTCTGTAGGTGAGGATGCCCAAGTTTATGGGCATCCTGCAAGAGATCTCAGACGCCGCTGGCCGGAATACCGGCGCGGACGACCGGCCGCGGTGCGGTCAGCTCTTTCCATGTCGACAGCGCCTTGGACACGGCCGTCCCCGGCGGGCGCGAGACAAACTGCCCATGCCCTTCGGGGGCCTCGACGCGGCCCTCGGTCGCGGCAACAACACCGCGCGAAAGGGTGTAACGCGGCAAGCCCTTCACCTCCTTGCCCTCGAAAACATTGTAATCGATGGAGGATACCTGCGTCTTGGCGGAAACCACCTTGCTGGCCTGCGGGTCCCAGACCACCAGATCCGCATCCGCACCCACAAGGATCGCGCCCTTCTTGGGATAGATATTCATGATCTTGGCGATATTGGTCGAGGTCACGGCCACGAATTCATTCATCGTGATGCGGCCCGTATTCACCCCGTAGGTCCAGAGCATCGGCATCCGGTCCTCGAGCCCGCCGGTGCCATTGGGGATCTTGGTGAAATCCCCCACGCCATAGCGTTTTTGTTCGGTGGTGAAGGCGCAGTGATCGGTCGCCACACAAGACAGCGTGCCAGAGGCCAGCCCCGCCCAAAGGCTATCCTGATGCTGTTTGTTGCGGAAGGGCGGCGACATCACACGGCGTGCCGAATGGTCCCAATCCTTGTCGAAATACTCGCTCTCATCGAGCACCAGATGCTGGATCAGCGGCTCGCCCCAGACGCGTTTGCCCAGCATCTTGGCACGGCGGATCGCCTCATGGCTCTCCTCGCAGGAGGTATGGACTACATAAAGCGGCACGCCCGCCATATCGGCAATCATGATCGCGCGATTGGTGGCCTCGCCCTCCACAATCGTCGGGCGCGAATAGGCATGGGCCTCGGGGCCGGTATTGCCCTCAGCCAGAAGGCGGGCCGACATCTCGGCCACCACATCACCATTCTCGGCATGGACCATGGGCAGCGCGCCCAGCTCGGCACAGCGTTTGAACGACGCGAACAGCTCGTCATCATTAACCATCAGGCTGCCCTTATAGGCCATGAAATGCTTGAAGGAATTGATGCCGCGCTCGGTGATGGTCTTCATCTCGTCAAAGACCTGCTCGCTCCACCATGTCACCGCCATATGGAAGCTATAGTCACAATGCGCGCGGGCAGCCTTGTTATCCCATTTACGCAGCGCATCGAGCATGCTCTCGCCCGGATTAGGCAGGGCGAAATCGATCACCATCGTGGTGCCGCCCGAAACCGCCGCAGCCGTGCCCGCGTCGAAATCATCCGACGAATATGTGCCCATAAAGGGCATCTCCAGATGGGTATGCGGGTCGATACCGCCCGGCATCACATAACAGCCCTCGGCCTCGAGCACCTTATCGCCCTTGAGGCCAGTGCCGATCTCGATGATCTGGCCGCCCTCGACCAGCACATCGGCCTTATAGGTCAGATCGGCGGTCACGATCGTGCCGCCCTTGATGACGGTTGTCGTCATTGAACTCTCCCTTGGTATCGCGAGACGGGCGGGGAATCCCCGATCCCGTCCCGCGAGGGAGAGATCAGGCCAGTTCGCCCGTCAGGAATTGCGCCTGACCGAAGCCGAAGCTCCAGTCGGCCTTGGTGTTGGACATGACCGACACCATCAGATCCTTGGGATCGAGCCCGATGGCTTTCTCCAGCTTGGTGCTGAGGATGTCGTAGAATTTCTGCTTCATCTCGTCGGTGCGCGGCGACGAGAAGACCTGCACGAGGATCGGGCTGGGGCCGCGTTTGAACCCCAGACCGGTATCCTCCAGAACCATATGGCCCGGCTTGTGCGGCGTCACGATCTGGTAGCGGTCGCCTTCCGGCACCCCGAAGGCTTCCAGAACCGCCTCGTGACCCATATCGAGCATGGCTTTGATCTCGGTCTCGGGGCGGCCCTCGATAACATGAAACTGGATAATCGGCATTTGGTCTCTCCTTCATTGTCGCAATGGCGCAACCGCTCGGGATCGCGTCTTCTTGGCAATGAGATCGGTCCATCAGCCCCATGTTTCAAGCATCCTTATTGCAGGTCTGGCTTTGCGAAAATGCTGGTATGCGTCAGGCGAATGCCATTGGATGCCACATTATCCGCAAAATACATCAGCTCACGATCTCCGCGGTTTCCAGCACGGCGTGGCACAGCACATCGCAACCGGCCGCGGCCCATTCGGGGCTGATTTCCTCGGCCTCGTTATGCGACAGACCATCCACACAGGGGCACATGATCATCGTGGTCGGCGCCACTTTCGCCGCCCAGCAGGCGTCGTGACCGGCCCCCGAGATAATATCCATATGGCTATAGCCCAGACGTTCGGCGGCATTGCGGACATTGGTCACCAGTTCCGGCGCAAAGGTCACAGGGTCGAAATGGCCCACAGGATCGATAGCGCAGCCCACACCGATCTCGGCGCAGATCTCGGCGGCTCGGGCCTCGATCTCGGCGCGCATCGCATCGAGCTTGGCCTGATCGGGGGTGCGGATATCGACCGTGAACACTACCTTGCCCGGCAGCACATTGCGCGAGTTGGGGGTGAAGGTCACCTGCCCCACGCCGCCCACGGCGCCCGGTTGGTTCTTCATGGCCACATCCTGCACCATCTCGAAGATCCGGCTCATGGCAAGGCCCGCATTCACCCGCATATCCATCGGCGTGGAGCCCGTATGCGCATCCTTGCCGGTCAGCGTGAACTCGAGCCACCACAGACCCTGACAATGGGTCACAACACCAATGGATTTCTCGGCGGCCTCAAGGATCGGGCCCTGTTCGATATGATATTCGTAATAGGCATGCATCTTGCGCGCGCCAACCTCTTCCTCGCCCTTCCAGCCGATACGCTCCAGCTCGGCCCCATAGGTCTTGCCCTCCAGATCCTTGCGCGAATAGGCGTGATCAAGGCTGATTTCTCCGGCAAACACCCCCGAGGCCAGCATGGCGGGCGCAAAGCGTGCACCCTCCTCATTGGCCCAGTTGGTCACCACGATCGGATGTTTGGTCTTGATATTGAGGTCGTTAAGAGTGCGCACCACCTCGAGCGCGGCCAGCACGCCCAGCACCCCGTCATATTTCCCGCCCGTGGGCTGGGTATCGAGATGGCTGCCGATATAAACGGGAAGCGCATCGGGGTCCTCCCCTGCACGGGTGGCAAACATCGTCCCCATCTTGTCGACGCCCATCGACATCCCCGCCGCTTCACACCAGCTCTGGAACAGGGCGCGTCCTTCGGCATCCTCGTCGGTCAGGGTCTGGCGGTTATTGCCCCCCGCGACGCCCGGCCCGATCTTGGCCATTTCCATAAGACTATCCCAAAGGCGTGCGGAATCGATGCGGAGGTTTTCTCCGGGTGCAGACATATTCAAATACTCCCTGTCACCGGAGCGTCTTGCGGGGGCGCTCTCGTTGTGACGAATTCGTTTCTGACCAAGTGGTCAACTTTATTGAGCACCCCTGCCCGAAACGGGTCAAGGCTTTGCCGGATCTGTCTCGGGATGAACGAAAAAACTGCGAAAAGACGCCTATTTTTTTGGCACCCACCTCCAGCGATATCTCGATGTTAGACGCTAGACCGCACGGTCAGTCCGTGGCTGCAATGCCGGTCTGCACCAGACGCAAAAAGTGCAGAGCGATGCGCTATGGACGAGTCGGGCCATGATGCGCCCGCCCAGCTCTGTCTCCGTTTGCAGACAAGCCGGATCGGACGTCCTCACGCACCAATTCGGAAGCCTGCCAAATGCAGCTCCCGGCGTAAGAGATATTCTTGCGGCGCAGAAACAGGTTTGTGCGGATCATGCGTCATCATTCGGGCCTGGCACCGCCCAGCGCGGGAAGCCACGATAGGTCCGCAGTCGGGCCTTAGCGGGTTACATCCAACACGCTCATCGCCGTAGCTCTCTCGGCTGCATGAGGCGACGCGCCGCCTACCCTATCTGCGGGCCCCGAAACCACGTCCACGGAAGGGTCTACAGACGCGGACCAGCCCGTCTCTGTCTGGAAGAGTTCATGGGTTAAACTGGAATAGGCCGCACCAAATCCAGCCTCCATATCGGCAGAGGACTGACTCGGGAAGGTGCTCGCCCGCACCCGTGCCGCCTGCTGCTCGAGCAGGGACACGCGAAAGGCGGGGCTAGGCCCCGCAGGCAGGGACAGGATCTCGTTATCCGCCACATTCGTCTCGACGTCTTCTTCCGACAGGCTATCGGAGAGCGTGTCGCGCGCCGCAACGGTCTTTGCCAGAGCCTCGGCCCTGCCAGAACCGGATTGACCCGATTGCGTGTCCACATTTGCCCCTTGCCCGCTATTGGTTGATGACGCCCCAACCATGGCTTCGACCGTCGTCGCAGGAGCGACTTTCGGCAGAGACGACATCAATAGCGGCGACCAACCAACCGGGGGCAGAAAACCCGATATGCGATCCATCACCATGGCCCTTTCCCAAGAGCCCCCACGTTCAAAGCGTGACTCGGAGTTGTTACCGAAACCTTAAGTGTTGCAGAAAGACGGGGTTATAGTGAATCGTCCCGAGCGTCCTTGCAGGGATCAACCGAAAGCAACCGGTTGAATAGGAACTCCAGAAATACCTCCGCCTCTGCGAAAGGATCGCGCTCCTGCCCCAGAACGGTGCGAACCTGCACATCGAAATCCGCATAATGCTGCGTCAGTGACCAGATGGAGAATATTAGATGATGCGGATCAAGGCGGGCGAGCTTTCCCTGATCGATCCATGTTTGAATGATACCTGCCTTCTCATCCACCAAAGTCTTAAGCTGCCCTGCCAGCCCCTCGTGGAAACGTGGCGCGCCTTGCAGAACCTCATTGGCGAACAGCCGTGATTCGCGCGGCATTTCGCGCGACATTTCCAGCTTGCGGCGCATATAGGTCATGATCTCGGTCTTCGGATCACCTTCGGCTGTCATCTCGTTCAGCGGCGCCAGCCACAGATCCAGGAGCCCCGACAGAAGCTCCACATGGATCGCCTCTTTCGAAGGGTAGTAATATAGAAGATTTGGCTTCGACAGCCCGGCCTCGGTGGCGATCTGGTCCAGCGTCGCGCCACGGAATCCATGTGCCGAAAATACCTCCAGCGCCGCCTCGAGAATTGTCTGGCGATTGCGTTTCTGGATACGGGTCAGGGGTTTTCCACTGCTTTTGCCCGCAGCAGCCTGCACCGCCGTCGAGACAGGCCCTTTTGCTCCGGTGGTCTTGCTTTGCTTGGCGGCAGACAAATTCTTATCGGTCACTCATTTCCTCCGGGCTTCCCTTCCGGCATAGCCAGCAATACAGATTTCATCAAGTTTCCATCTCGAAAAATGCCCTTACATGACACCGGAAATGCCCCTCCGCGCGAAACTGTCATTGGCTGGAGCACAAAGAGGCTGATATGATGCTTGGCGCAATTCTTTTTCGGTGCATATGATGAGATCACGCTCCCTGCCCTACCTGCTGACCGGTGCATTGGTGGCAGCCTTCCCTGCAACAGTTCTGCCCCTGCCCGCCCATGCGGCCTTGCAGAGCTGCGAAACCTCGATCCGCGGCAAGACGAGCCAGTTCGTCTATGACGACAGCAACCCGCGCGTGGAAGAAAGCCTCAGCCTGCGCGAGAAGATCTTCGGCTCGCGCGGCAAGGTCACCTGCCCCGGCATCGTGACCCTGCGTGCAATGACGCCCGAACTGGACGATACGGGCCGCGCGCCGTTCTGCCTGCAATGGGACAAGGATGCCGATACCTATATTGGCTATGCGCAGGGCGCGCGTGACGGGTTCGGCCATTGCGAGCAACCCTCGCGTAGCTTCTGCGAGAGGGTCAACGGCTCTGGCGACGCCGCCAAGCAGATGACCGAGAATACCAACGGTTTTGCCAAAGATGTTGCAGGTAATGTCGCTGGCGACAAGATCGGCTCCATCGTGGTCAAGACCACGGGCGACAAGCTGAAGGGGCGGCTGAAGGATGCGGGCGTGGCGGCCGTTGCGGCGGCTTCTCCGGTCGGCCTTGCCGCCGTGGCCGTGACAGCGGTGGCCGTGGGCGGCACGATGTATGTCTGCTCCGAGAAAGGCGCCAAGGGCGCGGATGTCGAGGGCACCACCGAGCAGATGCCCGATGGCACCAATGTCGACGCAGCGCTCGCCAATCCCGATGACGGGGCCGAGCTGCTGGGCTCGGAACTGCCGATGATGACCGATACCAAGGCCATTACCCCTTCCGTCACGCAGCCCGTGCAAGAAGGTCCGCTCAACGCCATCAATCCCGATACGGGGATCGGCGTGACCGAGCCCGATGCCGATATCTCCAACAAGAACAAGCACTGAGCCCCTCCACCCTGTGACACGATATCCCTACAATGGAAAAGGGCCGGATCGCTCCGGCCCTTTCGTTCATTCCGCTGCCTGCGAGGCCGGATTATTGGGATGGGTCGTCCAGTTCGCATAGGGCGCGACCTCGCGCCCCGTGCGCGGATCCATCTCGCCCAGTTCCAGCTCGCGCATTGTGATGCACTCCACCGGGCAAACATCGACACACAGATTGCACGCCACGCATTCCTCATCCTTCACCGAATAGACACGATCTTCGCTGACGGCGATGGCCTGATGGCTGGTATCCTCGCAGACCGCATAGCAACGCCCGCATTTGATGCAGTCATCCTGATTGATCTCGGCCTTGGTCACATAGTTGAGGTTGAGATACTGCCAGTCGGTGGTATTGGGCACCGCGCGACCCACCAGCTCGTCGATCGAGGTGAAGCCCTTCTCGTCCATATATTGCGACAGACCCGAGATCATCTCCTGCACCACCTTGAACCCGTAGGTCATGGCCGCCGTGCAGACCTGCACATTACCCGCCCCGAGCGCCATGAACTCGGCGGCATCGCGCCACGTCGTCACACCACCGATCCCCGAGATGGGCAGACCTGCGGTTTCGGGCGAGCGGGCGATCTCGGCCACCATATTCAGCGCAATAGGCTTCACCGCAGGGCCACAATAGCCGCCATGCGACCCCTTGCCATCAATCGTCGGCTGCGGCGCGAAACTGTCCAGATCCACGCTGGTGATGGAGTTGATCGTGTTGATCAGGCTCACCGCATCGGCGCCACCGCGCTTGGCGGCCTCGGCGGGCTTGCGGATATCGGTGATATTGGGCGTCAGCTTCACGATCACCGGCTTATCGTAATACTGTTTGCACCAGCGGGTGACCATCTCGATATATTCCGGCACCTGCCCTACCGCAGAGCCCATGCCGCGCTCGGCCATGCCATGCGGGCAGCCGAAATTCAGCTCGATCCCGTCGGCGCCGGTTTCCATGACGCGCGGCAGGATCGCCTTCCATGCCTCCTCCTCGCAAGGCACCATGATCGAGGCGATCAGCGCGCGGTCGGGATAGTCCTTCTTGACGCGGGTCATCTCGTCGAGATTGGTCTGCAGGTCGCGGTCGGTGATCAGCTCGATATTGTTGATCCCCAACACGCGGCGGTCGGCCCCATAGACCACGCCATAACGCGGCCCCGAGACATTGACGACCGGCGGGCCTTCCATCCCGAGGGTCTTCCAGACCACCCCACCCCAACCGGCCTCATAGGCGCGGCGGACGTTATATTCCTTATCGGTCGGCGGCGCGGAGGCCAGCCAGAACGGATTGGGAGATTTGATACCGAGGAAATTGCTCGACAGATCGGCCATGTCTCAGCCCTCCATCAGGAAAGAGTGGATATCTTCAGCCGCATCGCGCCCCTGCGCGACCGCCGTCACGGTCAGATCTTCGCCGGCATGGGTGCAATCGCCCCCCGCCCAGACGCGGGCCATGCTGGTGCGCCCGATCCCGTCGGTGATGATCTTGCCACCCGCAATCTTGATCTCCTCGGGCGTGTCACCAAGCGTCTGACCGATGGCCTTGAAGCACTGGTCCGCCTTCAGACGGAAGGTCTCGTCGGTCATCTCCAGCCCGTTCGGACCAGCTTTGGCATAGGCAAACTCGATCTCGCGGACCGCACCATTCCCGATGATCCCCACAGGCGCCGCATGTTCGATGATCCGCACGCCCTTGGACAGCGCCAGATCCTGCTCGAAGCTTGATGCCGGCATCTCGGCGCGCGAGCGGCGATAGACGATAGTGACGTTGAGCGCGCCGAGAAGTTTGGCCTGCACCGCCGCATCTACCGCCGTCATGCCGCCCCCGATCACCACCACATCGCGCCCGATCGGCAACGCGGCCAGATCGGAGGCCTGACGCAGATCGGCGATGAAATCCGTCGCCGGAAGGATGCCGTCCTTCTCCTCGCCCTCGAGGCGCAGTGCATTCACCCCCGACAATCCCATCCCAAGGAAGACCGCATCATACTCGGCCAGCAGCTCGGCCAGATCGCCGTCCCCCTTCCGGCCAAGCATCCAGTTCTCGACCATCGTGATGCCACCGATCTGCATCAGCCACGCCACCTCTTTTTGCGCGAAATCATCGGGCGCCTTATAGGAGGCGATCCCATATTCGTTCAGGCCACCCGGCTTGCGGCGGGCATCATAGATGGTGACCTCATGGCCTTTCAAAGCCAGACGGTGCGCCGCCGACAGGCCCGCAGGCCCTGCGCCAACCACGGCCACCGAGCGCCCGGTCAGCGCCGCGCGGGTATAAGGATGGCTCTGTTTTGCCATCAGCGTATCGGTCGCATGGCGCTGCAGCAGGCCGATCTCCACCGGTTTGCCTTCGGCCGTCTCGCGCACACAGGAACCTTCACAAAGGTTTTCCGTCGGACAGACGCGCGCGCACATGCCCCCCAGAATATTACTGTCAAAGATGGTCATTGCGGCAGCCTCGGGCGTGCCGGTCGAGATCTGCCGGATGAACAGCGGAATATCGATGGAGGTCGGGCAGGCCGTGACGCAGGGCGCGTCATGGCAGAAATAGCACCGGTCCGCGGCCACCCGCGCCTCGTGGTTATCCAGAGGCGGATGGAGATCGCTGAAATTCGAGGCCAGAGCCTCCGCGTCGGTCCGCCCCGCCACTATTCCGGCTGTGAGCTGGCTGTTGGACATGATGCCCTCCCTGCTTGCAACTTTTTCCCAGCTTGCGCACCTTTTATTTTTTATCAAATGGTAAAATAACAAATGCGGCAAAAATTTCGATCATTGCCAAAGAACTGGTCGATGACCCTCTCACTGCCGTGATTTTCAGCAGCGCCGAGATGGCTCTTGGCGCTTTTCACCGCGCCATGCTTGGCGTATAAGCCCCCCAGAACGCCTGTGGACAAAGGATCATTGGCATTCCACACAGGCTATAACACGCACCTTTCGAGGACCTCATGAGCAACAATATCCGTGAAACCGACGTCGCCTTCATCCAGGCGCTAGCCGAGCTTCTGAATACGAATGATCTGGCAGAGATCTCCGTCACCCGCGAATATGGCGAGGATGACAGCCTGAAGGTGCGCGTCTCGAAACAGTCGACTGTTGTGACCCAGGTCGCAGCTGCGGCACCTGTTGCGACGCCCGCACCTGCCGCAGCTCCCGCTGCCGCCCCTGCTGCTGCCGCTCCCGCCGCCGAAGATCTCAGCGCCCATCCGGGTGCGGTGACCTCGCCCATGGTCGGCACCGCCTATCTGTCGCCCGAGCCGGGGGCTGCCGCCTTCGTGACCGTCGGCGCGCAGGTCAAGGAAGGCCAGACCGTGCTGATCATCGAAGCGATGAAAACCATGAACCACATTCCGGCGCCGAAATCGGGCACCGTGAAGCGCATCCTCATCGATGACGCATCGCCCGTCGAGTTCGGCTCGCCCCTGATGATCATCGAATAAGGCAGAGCCAATGTTTGACAAGATCCTTATCGCGAACCGGGGGGAGATCGCGCTGCGCGTGATCCGCGCCTGCCGCGAAATGGGCATCGCCTCGGTCGCTGTCCACTCGACCGCCGATGCCGATGCCATGCATGTCCGCATGGCGGACGAATCGGTCTGTATCGGTCCGAACTCGTCCTCCGAGAGTTACCTGAAAGTCAGCCAGATCATCGCGGCCTGCGAGGTCACCGGCGCGCAGGCGATCCACCCGGGCTATGGCTTTCTGTCCGAAAACGCCGCCTTCGTGCAGGCGCTCGAAGATCACGGCATCACCTTCATCGGCCCCTCGGCGGAACATATCCGCATGATGGGCGACAAGATCACCGCCAAGGAAACCGCAAAACGTCTGGGCATTCCGGTCGTTCCGGGCTCTGCCGGTGGTGTGCCCGATATCGAGACCGCGCGTGAGGTCGCCGAGGGTATGGGCTTCCCCGTTATCATCAAGGCCACCGCAGGCGGCGGCGGGCGCGGCATGAAGGTCGCGACCTCGCTCGAGGATCTCGAAGTAGCCTTCCGCACCGCGCGTTCGGAAGCCAAGGCCGCCTTCGGCAATGACGAGGTCTATATCGAGAAATACCTCCAGAAGCCGCGCCATATCGAGATCCAGGTCTTCGGTGATGGCAAGGGCCGTGGCGTCCATCTCGGCGAGCGTGATTGCTCGCTGCAGCGCCGCCACCAGAAGGTGCTCGAAGAAGCCCCCGGCCCCTGCATCACCCCCGAGGAACGCGCGCGTATCGGCAAGATCTGCGCCGACGCGATCGGCGAGCTGGGCTATGCCGGCGCCGGCACGATCGAGTTCCTCTACGAGGATGGCGAGTTCTACTTCATCGAGATGAACACCCGCCTGCAGGTCGAACATCCCGTCACCGAAGCGATCTTCGGCGTCGATCTTGTGCGCCAGCAGATCCGTGTGGCGGCAGGTCTCGGCATGGAGTTCACGCAGGACGACCTCAAGATCAACGGCCATGCTATCGAAGTCCGGATCAATGCCGAGCGCATCCCGAACTTCGCGCCCTGCCCCGGTAAGGTCACGGCCTTCCACGCACCGGGCGGTCTGGGTGTGCGGGTCGATAGCGCGCTCTATGCGGGCTACAAGATCCCCCCCTATTACGACAGCCTGATCGGCAAGCTGATCGTGCATGGTGCCGACCGTCAGGAAGCGCTTGCCCGCCTCCACCGCGCGCTTGGCGAGATGATCATCGACGGGATCGACACCACGATCCCGCTATTTGATGCGCTTCTGCAGGAGCCCGATATCCAGTCCGGAAATTACTCGATCCACTGGCTCGAGAAATGGCTGAAAGCGAAATACGAGTAACGGTTTCGCGTCCTGTCCGGACGGTGCCACAGGCGCCAGAATAGCAACAAGGCCGCCCGTTCAGGGCGGCCTTTCCGTTTGGTTTGCGGCGCTACAGATCCTTCGGGCGCAGCAGGCAGGTATAGCGCCGTTTCTCGCCTGCACGGTAGTAATCCCCCACAAAATCGCGCTGGCCTTCAGGCAGTTCCGCCCAATCGACCCATTCGATATCGAAGCCCTGCACCTCGGCGATCAGGTCCATTGCCTTGCGCGAGGGGATCCCGATCGCCGTCACCTCCTGCCCCGCGAACTGGGCAATCGCATTCAGGTCCTTATGCGTCCGCTCGCGCTGCAGCGCGATCACGGCACCCGGTCGGTCGAGAAACTCGCTATCGACTACCACCAGCTTCGGCCCCAGCTGACGCACCAGATCGAAGAGCCGCATATGGTCCATGACATGATAGAGAATGCCCAGCACACCCACGACATCATAGCGCCGGCCCGCATCGATCTCGGCCTGCATACCCGCAAAAATATCACCGCATTTGAGCGTGACCTTTTTCTTCAGATGCTCGCGCGGAAACTCGGCAAAGCGGTCGATCAATGGCTGGCGGCCTTCGATCCCCACCACCTCCTCCGCACCCGCCGCCGCAAAGGCATAGGCCCAGCGGCCATCATGCGCGGCCAGATCCAGCACACGCTTACCCGCAATCTCGGCCTCGAGCGGCTTGATGACCATGCGATGGCGGGCATTCATCCGCGCCACCGTTCCCGGATCTTCGGAATACCGGTCGATCTCCGGCAGAAAGTCAAAGAAACCCATTATTTGCGCTCGCTCTCAATTCGGTCCATCCTCACAATAGCACGACCCTAAAACGATAATGCAGGCAATAAAATGGCAGAATCGCTGACCGCAGAGCTCCTGCTTGCAGGCTATGCCAATGGCATTTTCCCCATGGCCGAAAGCCGCGACGACCCACGCCTCTACTGGTTCGAGCCGAAACTGCGCGGAGTGATTCCCCTTGAGGGTTTCCACCTATCGCGCTCGCTGGCCCGCGAGATCCGGCGCATGCCCTATCGGATCCGCGTCAATCACGCGTTCCGCGCCACGGTCGAGGGCTGCGCCGCGCGCGACGAGACATGGATCAATGAGGCGCTCTTCTCGCTTTATGACCAGCTCCACATGCATGGGTTTGCCCATTCGATGGAGGTCTGGGACGGCGATGCGCTTGTAGGCGGGCTTTTTGGGGTGACCCTTGGCGGCGCATTCTTTGGCGAATCGATGTTCTCGCGGCGCAAGAATGCGTCGAAAATCGCGATTACCTATGTGGTGGACAGGCTCAAAACCTGCGGCTTCACGCTATTTGATACGCAGTATCTGACACCGCACCTCGCCAGCCTCGGCGGGATCGAGATCCCCCGCGCGCAGTATCGTGCACAGCTGGAACAGGCTCTGGAGGTCAAGGGCGACTTCGCGCGCCGCCATCTCCCATCAGCTCAGGAGTTGGTGCAGCGGATGACCCAGACGTCGTAACGCTGGTTATCCAGCGCCGAGAGCGCAGGGCTCGACGCGATCATCCAGCCGGAAAAGGCTGTCTTGTCGGCCTGGCTGTCATGGATGGTCAGATGGGCGAAAGCGTTGGAGCTGGGGTCGTCGGACGGATAGCGGCACTGGTCCAGCGTCACTTCCAACGTGCCATAGGTCACCGATTGCCCCGTTTTCAAGGCAATATCGGAGGCGATGCCATTGATCTTGTCGAGCCCGCGCAGCTGCGCGCCCGACGCATCGGCCAACCCCGTCATCACGCCGGTCTCCTGTGCCATGGCAGCAAAAGGAGAAAGGCCGAGAACGGCCACACAAAGAGACGTCAGAATACGCATTCTTCTACTCGGGCTGCCAGGCTTCGTAATCACGGCGCTCGACCGGCATTACGCGGCGCAGCGATCCCGCCGGCGCATAGGCTGCGGGCGTGCCGGTGAGGTTCTCCTCATGCGGCTTTTCCCATGTCTTATGGACCATCGGGCGCTCGGTCGGCGGCTCGGCGAAGGTATGGTGCAGCCAGCCATGCCAATCGGGCGACACGCGGCTTGCCTGGCTCTCGCCATTATAGATCACCCAGCGACGCTTGCCGTCCTTGGTCTGGTAGAAGATGTTGCCTTGCTCGTCCTCGCCGACTTTCTTGCCATTGCGCGACGACCAGATCCGCGTGTTAAGCGTCTGGCCATTCCACCAAGTCAGAATTTGAAGCAGGGTTTTCATCTTGTTCCTCCGCAGGCTTTCCCGAAGCCCCTTATATCGCAGCACGGGATAACGTCCAGTGCGCAGATATCCTCAAGCAACCGGAAGCCGGTCACAAAAACGCCGCCCCAATCCCTTGGAGCGGCGTATAATCTCAGCTGGCAGAACTGCCTTCTTTCTTGGCATCCGCATAGATCAGCAGCGGCTTGGCGCTCGCCTGGGTGACAGCCTCTTCATTGACCACCACCTCGTTGACGCTGTCCATGCCCGGCAGTTCGAACATCGTATCCAGAAGGATATCCTCGAGGATCGAGCGCAAACCACGCGCACCGGTTTTCCGTTCGATCGCACGTTTGGCAATCGCCGACAGCGCATCCTCGGTGAAGGTCAGATCCACGCCCTCGATCTCGAACAGACGCTGGTATTGCTTGACCAGCGCGTTCTTCGGTTGGGTCAGGATGATGACAAGCGCCTCTTCATCCAGATCGGTCAGCGTCGCGATGACCGGCAGACGCCCCACGAATTCAGGGATCAACCCGAATTTCAGCAGATCTTCCGGCTCGAGTTCGCTGAACAGCTCGCCCACACCGCGGTCATCATTGTTCTTCACATCGGCGCCGAAGCCCATGGCCGACCCCTTGCCGCGCTGTGCGATGATCCGGTCGAGCCCCGCGAAGGCGCCGCCGCAGATGAAGAGGATATTCGTGGTATCCACCTGCAGGAATTCCTGCTGCGGATGTTTGCGGCCCCCTTGCGGCGGAACGCTGGCCACGGTGCCTTCCATGATCTTCAGAAGCGCCTGCTGCACGCCCTCGCCCGACACGTCGCGGGTGATCGAGGGGTTGTCGGACTTGCGCGTGATCTTGTCGACCTCGTCGATATAAACAATACCGCGCTGCGCGCGCTCGACGTTATATTCCGACGCCTGCAGAAGCTTCAGGATGATATTCTCGACATCCTCGCCCACATAGCCCGCTTCGGTCAGCGTGGTCGCGTCGGCCATCGTGAAGGGCACGTCGAGAATGCGTGCCAGTGTCTGGGCCAGAAGCGTTTTACCGCAGCCGGTCGGGCCGATCAGCAAGATGTTCGACTTCGCAAGCTCGATATCCTGTTTCGTGCCGTGATTGAGACGTTTGTAATGGTTATGCACCGCGACCGAGAGAACGCGCTTGGCCTTCTCCTGACCGATGACATAATCATCCAGCACGTTGCAGATATCCCGCGGGGTCGGCACGCCTTCGGAGGATTTCAGCCCTGCCGATTTCGTTTCCTCGCGGATAATGTCCATGCAAAGTTCAACGCATTCATCGCAGATGAATACAGTCGGCCCGGCAATCAGCTTTCGGACCTCGTGCTGGCTTTTGCCGCAGAAGGAACAGTAAAGGGTGTTCTTGCTGTCGGAGCCTGTAGTGTTCGCCATGATATCCCTCTGCAGTAACGGCCGGGCGGGTCCGGACCTTCTGGGCGGCGGGCCACCCGCTGCCAAAGTCTAGGGCAGCCCGACCGTCATGCCAATGTCAAATTACCTCTCCCGGTTAAGGGAGGGTCACTTCTTCTCTTCAGATTTCCCGCGATTTTCGAGAATATCGTCGATCAGACCCCAGTCTTTGGCCTGCTCTGCCGACATGAAGTTATCGCGCTCGAGTGCGGCTTCAACGGTCTCGTAGTCATTGCCGGTATGCTTGACATAGATCTCGTTGAGGCGGCGTTTCAGTTTTGCCGTTTCCTGTGCGTGGATCATGATATCGGTCGCCTGACCCTGATACCCGCCAGACGGCTGGTGGACCATGACACGCGAGTTAGGCAGCGAGAAACGCATGTCTTTTTCGCCTGCGGTCAGCAGAAGCGAGCCCATCGAGGCTGCCTGACCGATGACCAGCGTCGACACCTTCGGCTTGATGTATTGCATGGTGTCATAAATCGACAGACCTGCCGTCACCACACCGCCGGGGCTGTTGATATACATCGAAATCTCTTTCGACGGATTCTCGGCCTCGAGGAACAGAAGCTGCGCGCAGATCAGCGTCGACATGCCATCATGCACGGGGCCGGACAGGAAAATGATGCGCTCTTTCAGCAGGCGCGAATAAATGTCGTAGGAACGCTCACCGCGCGAGGTCTGTTCGACCACCATCGGCACGAGCGTGTTCATGTAGGTATCCATCGGGTCTTTCATGGAAATCTGCCCTTCCCTGTCATTAGTCAGACATGTCTAACGCCAAAATCGTTACTTGAGTCTTATGATCGCGCACCGCCCTTCGCAAGGGACGTTCACGGTTTGCTCAACGCTTTCGTATTAAAACCTCTCGATTTTTCCTGTGACTGCAAGCTCAGCCCAAACCGCTTTGGACCGTTCCGCATCGAAGGCGTCAAAATTTTCATCTGTCACCGTATAAATTTCGGTCATCGCCTCAACTGCCTCGATAGGTCGACATACCGAAGGCCGAAAGCAGCAGCGGCACATGGTAATGCGCCTGCGCATCGCTGATACCGAACCGGATCGGCACCTGATCGAGAAAGAGCGGCTCGGGCCCGCCTTGTCCGCTCTCGCGCAGATACTCGCCCGCCTCGAACAGCAGTTCATAGGTTCCCACCTCGAAACCCTCCGCTGGAAGAATCGGCTGATCCGTTCGTCCGTCGGAATTGGTGCGCATCACGGCAAGCTTTTCACGGGCCTCGCCCTTCAGCCGGTAAAGCGTCACCTGCAGGCCTGCCGCCGGACATCCCCGCGCGGTGTCCAGAACATGTGTGGTCAGATAGCCGCTCATCGGGAGCCTCCTCGTTTTGTCACAGCTTGGCGCGGGCGCGGGGAAGGTGCAACCCGTTCTCTGCCGCTTTGTCGCGCCCGTTTCCGTAAGCGGGCTCTTGAAACCCCGCGCATTTGGACGTTTGATCACCCCAAGACAGGAGAGCGAAATGACCCGATATCCCAGAAACATGCGTGGCTATGGCCGCAACGCCCCCGATGCCGCCTGGCCCGGCGGCGCGAAGATCGCGATATCGCTGGTCCTGAACTACGAGGAAGGTGGCGAGAACAGCATCCTGCATGGTGATGCAGCCTCCGAGGCCTTCCTTTCCGACATCGCGGGTGCGGCCCAATGGCCCGGCCAGCGGCACTGGAATATGGAATCGATCTACGAATATGGCGCACGCGCGGGCTTCTGGCGTCTGCACCGCCTGTTCACCCGTATGAACCTTCCGGTCACCATCTACGGCGTCGCCACAGCGCTGGCACGCAGCCCCGAACAGGTCGATGCCATGAAAGAGGCCGGATGGGAGATCGCCAGTCACGGGCTCAAATGGGTCGAACACAAGGATATGCCCGCCGAGGAGGAGACGCGCCAGATTGCCGAGGCGATCCGCCTGCATACCGAGGTCGTGGGCACCCCGCCCAAGGGCTGGTATACGGGCCGCTGCTCTGCCAATACCGTGGCGCTTACTGCAAAAACCCACGCGTTCGACTGGATCTCGGACACCTATGATGACGATCTGCCCTATTGGCTGACGCTCGATGGGCGTGATCAACTGGTGATCCCCTACACGCTCGAAGCCAATGACATGCGCTTTGCCACGGCGCCCGGCTATATCGAGGGCGAACAGTTCTTCCAGTATCTCAAGGACAGCTTCGACACGCTTTATGCCGAAGGCGTGGCAGGGCAGGCCAAGATGTTCTCGATCGGCCTGCATAACCGCCTGATCGGGCGTCCGGGCAAAATCGCGGGGCTCAAGCGCTTTCTCGATTATGCACGCGCCCATGAGGGTGTCTGGTTTGCCACCCGTGGCCAGATCGCAGCCCATTGGGCCGAGGCGCATCCGCCAGTCCATAAACCGCGCCCGAGCGAGATGGACCAACAGACCTTTGCCAAGACCTTCGCCCATATTTTCGAGCATTCCGAATGGATTGCCTCGCGCGCATGGGAGCTGGAGCTGGGCCCCGCCCACGATTGTGCCGCAGGTGTCGCCAATGCGCTCTCACGGATCTTCCGCAGCGCGGGCCATGAGGCACAGCTGGCCGTGCTGCGGGCCCACCCCGATCTGGCGGGCAAGCTGGCTCAAGCCAAGCGCCTGACCGCCGAGAGCACCTCCGAGCAGGCCAGCGCCGGTCTTGATGCGCTCACCGATGACGAGCGCAGCCTCTTCGAGGAACTCAACGCCGCCTATGTCGAGAAATTCGGCTTCCCCTTCATCATCGCCGTGCGCGACCATGACAAGGCCTCGATCCTCGAGGCCTTCCGCACCCGCCTCACCCATGACGCCGATACCGAATTCAAGGCCGCTTGCCAGCAGGTCGAACGGATCGCGCGTCACCGCCTGAATGATATGGATATCTGATGAGTTCTCTTTACTACGCCCCACCGGGCGGCCTGCGCGACCAGAATTCGCGCACCGTCGATCGTGCCGTCTTCACCGAGGCCTATGCCTTCCTGCCCGCGCATACGCTGTCGGATATCACTACTTCCTATCTGCCGGGCTGGGACAAGGCGCGGGCATGGGTGCTCGCGCGCCCGATGTCGGGCTTTGCCGAGACCTTCGCGCAAATCAGCGTCGAGATCGCTCCGGGCGGCGGCGCCAGCAAGCCCGAACCCGATGCGCAGGCCGAAGGGGTGATCTTTGTCCTCAAAGGCGCGCTGGAGCTGACCCTTAAGGGCGAGACGCACAAGATGAGCGATGGCGGCTATGCCTTCCTCGCACCGGGCGAGGACTGGTCACTGGCCAATACTTCCGATGCGCCCGTCTCGCTGATGTGGATCCGCAAGATCTGGGAGCCTGCCGAGGGCATCGCGAAACCCGAAAGCTTCGTCACCTCCGATCAGGTGACCGCCGCCCGCCCGATGGAGGGCACCGAGGGCAAATGGGCCACCACCCGCTTTGTCGAACCCGATGACATGCGCCACGACATGCATGTGAATATCGTCACCATCCAGCCCGGCGCCACGATCCCCTTCGCAGAGACCCATGTGATGGAACATGGGCTCTATGTGCTGCAAGGGCGCGGTGTCTATTTGCTCAACAAGGACTGGGTCGAGGTCGAGGGCGGCGATTTCATGTGGCTGCGCGCCTTCTGCCCGCAGGCTTGCTATGCGGGCGGCACCGGACCGTTCCGTTACCTGCTTTATAAGGACGTAAACCGCCATATGCCCCTGCGCGGGATGCTGGGCCGATGATCCGGACCGAACCGCTGACCGCCGAGGCTTTCGCCCCTTTCGGTGATGTGCTTGATGCGACGGGCGCGCCCGACAAGATCATCAATGCGGGCAAATGCGGCCGCTATCACGACCGCGCCAGTCTGAGTTTCTTCGAGGGCCGCGCGGGTGTGTCGATCTTCAAGGCAGAGATCCGCACCCTGCCCTATGACTGCGACCTGCTGGAACGTCATCCCGATGGCAGCCAGTGTTTCATTCCGATGTCGGAACACCCGTTCCTGATTATCGTGGCCCCTGATGCGGGCGGCACACCGGGCGCACCGCGTGCCTTCCTGTCGGATGGCGCACAGGCGATCAACTTCCACCGTGGCACATGGCATGGCGTGCTGACGCCGCTCGACGGGCCGGGCCTCTTTGCCGTGGTCGACCGTATCGGCGCGGGCGCCAATCTGGAGGAGGTCCCCTGCGATCCGCCCTTCACCGTGGTCGCTGGCTAGCCCTGCCGCCGGCCCTCGGGCACCAATAAAAAGGGGGGCCTGCGCCCCCCTTTTCCGTCAGCTCTCCCGGACCCGGCTCACAGATCCGGATCGATCAGCCGGTGATATTCCTGAATGGCGAAACGGTCGGTCATGCCTGCCACATAATCGAGCACCACCCGCGCCAGCAGGATCTCGGCATCACCACCCGAGGCCAAGGCCTTGCCCACATCGCCCTGCCAATCCGAGGGCAGATGCTGCGGGTTCTCCATGAAATAGGGGAAGAGCCCGTTAACCATCGTGGTCACCCGCTTGCGCTCCACGATCACCGAGGGCGCGCGATACATACGGGTGAACAGGAAGCGCTTGATCGCCTTGAGGTTCTGGTAGAGCGGCTTCGAGAAGCGGATGATCGGCCCGTCCATCGAGCGGATATCCTCCACCCGCTCGGGGCGCAGTGATTCCAGCCGGTTCTGGGCCACGGCGATCACATCCTCGACCATCACACCAAACACGCGGCGCAGCGCCTCATGCTGGCGCCGCGAGCGGTCGAGCCCCGGATAGAGCTTGTCGACCGCCTCGAAACACTCGCCGATCACCGGCAGCTCGCACAGATCGTCTTCCGTGAAGAGCCCCGCGCGCAACCCGTCATGCAGATCGTGATGGTTATAGGCGCAATCATCGGCGACCGCGGCCACCTGCGCCTCGGCACTGGCATTGGAGGCCAGTTCCAGATCCCAACTGGCATCGATCTCGGCCAGCGCATAGGGCAGATCCTCGCGGCGTGCGACGGTGTGGCTTCCGCCTTTGTCGGAGATCACCGGACCATTATGTTTGGCAATGCCCTCAAGGGCTTCCCATGTCAGGTTCAGCCCGTCGAATTCGGCGTAATGGCGCTCGAGCTTGGTCACGATGCGTAAGGCCTGCGCGTTATGGTCAAAACCGCCATAGGGCATCATCAGCTCATGCAGCGCATCCTCGCCCGTATGGCCGAAGGGCGGATGCCCCAGATCATGGGCCAGCGCCACCGTCTCGGCCAGATCGGCATTGAGCCCCAAATGGTTGGCGATCGTGCGCGCCACCTGCGCCACCTCGATCGTATGGGTCAGACGGGTGCGGTAGTAATCGCCCTCATGTTCGACAAAGACCTGCGTCTTGTGTTTGAGCCGGCGGAAAGCCGAGGAATGGATGATCCGGTCGCGATCCCGTTGAAACGGGGTGCGGAACGTGGAATAACTTTCCGGAATAAGTCGGCCCCGAGTCTTTTCGGGGTGACAGGCATAAGGCTTGAGCACGGCAACCTCTTCTTGTCGCGGCATATGAGACTACCTATATCCCCCACCCTAGGGAAGAACTAGGGAAGAACAGGCCCATCGGGGCAGAAAGCGTGTGAAAATGCTGCAGATTCCGCCAAAAGTGACCGAGCGCGCCTTTGCGCGGCTCGCCGAGATCAACGAAGATGCCGATACACCTCGCGCGCTGCGCGTGGCCGTCGAGGGCGGCGGCTGTTCGGGCTTCCAGTATGACATCAAACTCGAGGAGCAATCCGCAGAGGACGACCTGATCCTGCAGGGTGCAGGCCAGAAGGTCCTGATCGACCCTGTCTCACTGCCGTTTCTGGAAAACGCGGTGATCGATTTCACTGACGAGCTGATCGGCGCGCGCTTCGTGGTCAACAACCCCAATGCGGTGTCATCCTGCGGCTGCGGGATCTCCTTCTCGATGTGATAACAAGGGGGCCTCCAGTATTCCGGAGGTCCGCTCTTTTTGAAGGCCGCCCATGCGGATACCGTTCATTCTTCTTGTCGGGTCGGTGATTGGCGCAATTACAGCCTTTACCCTGAACCAGCCCGACCTTGCGCTTGTTCTTGTTTTTACCGCGATTGCCGCCCTGATCCTCGCCCTGCGCGGGATCTCTGCGCGCGATTTTTTCCGAGGCGCGTTCTCGCGACCTAGACGTGCGGCAAGGCCCCGTCCGGTCAAGCCCCCCGTTCGCAGACGCAAACCCGTCGTCATCGACGGATCGAACGTCATCCACTGGCGCAGGAACCTGCCCGAACTCCTGCCCCTCCAGCGCGTCATTGCCCGTGCCAAGGCTGCCCATTACACGCCTCTCGTGATTTTCGACGCGAATATCGGCTACAAGATCTCCGATCACTATATGTCGGAGGCCGAACTTGCGCCGCTGCTGGGCCTCGAGCCCGACCAGATACAGGTTGTCGATCGTGGCGCCCCCGCCGATCCCGAGATCCTGCGCCATGCCACCCGCCTCGGCGCGCCTGTCATCACCAATGACCGCTATCGCGACTGGCTCGATCAGTTCGCCCGCCACAAACGCGGCATCAAACTGATCCGTGGCCATTACAAAGGCCAGAGGCTTGTCCTCGATCTCTAAGCCAATCTGCTGAGATCAATTCAGCAGGAAATCCTGTTTCTCAGCACGGTTCATGGTTGTTACGTCAGCGCCTCTTGCCTATCACGGGGAAAAGAACGGGAGAGCCGCATGAAGATCGCGACATTCAACATCAACGGTATCAAGGCGCGTATCAATGCGCTGGTCGACTGGCTCAAGGAAGCCGATCCCGATGTGGCCCTTCTACAGGAAATCAAATCCGTCGATGAGGCTTTCCCCCGCGAGATCATCGAAGATCTGGGTTACCGTGTCGAAACCCATGGCCAGAAAAGCTTCAACGGTGTGGCGATCCTGTCGAAACTTCCGCTCGAAGACATCATCCGCGGTCTGCCCGGAGACGAGAGCGACGAACAGGCCCGCTGGATCGAGGCCACCGTGATCGGGGATCGCGCGGTGCGCGTTTGCGGGCTCTACCTACCCAATGGAAATCCCGTCGAATTCGATGCCGATGGCACGCCGATTGCGGAGGGAAAATACGGCTATAAACTCGGCTGGATGGAGCGTATGCACGCCCGCGCCACCGAACTTCTGGCGCTGGAAGAGCCGCTGGTTCTTGCAGGGGATTACAATATTATCCCGCAAGACGAGGATGCCGCCAAGCCCGAGAGCTGGCAGAAGGATGCCCTCGCTCTCCCCGAAAGCCGCGCCGCCTTCCGCCGCATCCTGAACCTCGGCTTCACCGAAGCCTTCCGTGCCCGCACCTTCGGCCCCGGTCATTATTCCTTCTGGGATTATCAGGCAGGCGCATGGGCGCGCAATAACGGCATCCGCATCGACCATCTGCTGCTCAGCCCGCAGGCCGCCGATCTGATGACCGATTGCCAGATCGACCGCGAGATCCGCGGCCGCGATAAGCCCTCGGACCATGTGCCCGTCTGGATCACCCTTAACGCCTGACCGCTTTCACGGTTAGCCTCTCTTCCATAAGGACCCCGATCATGGCCACCAGCCTCGAACAGCTCAAAGCCACAAAGCTGTTGGACAAAACCATAGGGGTCATGCTCGGGCTGATCATCCTCTTCACCATTCTGTCGAATTGGGACGTGTTTTTCTTTGCCGGGCCTGCCGCCAAAGTGCTGACCGTGCTCTCGGTGCTGGCGCTGGTGCCGAGCGTAAAGGGATCGCGCCGTGTCTTCGTGGTGGTGGCCTTCGCACTGGTGGTCTATGCCTTCGTATTCTACAGCGCGCCTTGGACCGTAATTTCCGAGGGGCTTGCGCGGGCCAGCTTCATCGTTGCCTTTTTCTGCGCATTGGCCACGCTGCGCCACGTTGCGGGCATTTCCGACAAGATCACCCGCGCTGCGGTTTTTCTGGCCAGCCAGCCCCCCGGACGGCGCTATAGCGCGCTGACGCTCGGGGTGCAGGCCTTTGCACCGATGCTGAATTACGGCGCGATCTCGGTTCTGGGCGGGATGTCACGGGCCTCCTCGGACCGCGAGCCCGACCCCGAAATCCGCAAGATCCGCATCCGCCGTATGCTGCAGGCTGTCCATCGTGGTTTTGCCGCGAGCCTGTGCTGGTCGCCACTCGGCTTTGCCATGGTCATCTCTACCTCCATCGTCGATGGCGCCGAGATCAACCATATCATCCTGCCCGCACTGGTCTCCTCCGCGATCCTGATCGGGGTGGGCTGGACGATGGACCAGATCTTCAAACCCACCATCCCCGCAGGCCATCACGCCACGCCTCTCTCGGCCACTCTGCCCACCACTGCCCGCGACCTCCTGCCTGTCCTGTGGCTGATCATCCTGATCGCCATTCCGGTGATCGTGCTCGATCTGGTGGCGGGGCTTTCGGCGGCAATGTCGGTGCTGCTGATCATCCCGCTTCTTTCGGCAGGCTGGCTGCTGGTGGGTGCGCCCCCCAAGGAGCGCGGCCACCATTTTGCGCTCCATGCCTGCGAATTCGGCTTTATCGAGCTGCCGTCCTTCCGCAACGAGATCGTGCTTTTGTCGATGGCCGGCTTCATCGGCTCGACCGCAGGCACCATGCTGGCACCGATCGTCGCGGCCAGCGGCCTTGATCTGGCGGCGCTGCCGGTCTGGCTCCTCCTGATCCTGCCGATCCTGCTGATCCCGCTGGGCGGGCAGCTGGGGATGAACCCGATCCTCTTTGTCTCGCTGTTCGGGCCGCTGTTGCCGAGTGCAGCAGAGCTGGGCATCTCGCCCACCGCCATCGTGCTCTCGATCACCGCGGGCTGGGCGCTGTCGGGGGTAACCTCGCCCTTCACCGCCTCGGTCATGCTGGTGGCGCGGCTCGGAGATGTAACCCCGGCTACGGTCAGCTGGCGCTGGAACGGCCTTTATACCGCCACCTGCGCCGTGGCGCTGGCCGTCTGGCTGATGTTCTGGGCCTGACATGACAAAAGGCGCGCGGATCGCTCCACACGCCTTTTCAATCCGTTGATCCGGTTCAGGTCAGCGAGACCATGTCATCACGATGGATCAGCGCCGCCCGTCCCGGATAGGTCAGGATCTCGGCGATCTCCTGCGACTGGTGGCCCGCAATCGCGCGCGCCTCTTCGGACGTATAGCGGGTCAGACCCTTGGCCACGATCTGCCCGTCAGGCGCGATCACCGTCACCGGCTCGCCACGACCGAACTGCCCCGACACGCGGATCACACCGGCCGGCAGAAGCGATTTGCCCCGTGCAAGCGCCTGCACCGCGCCCTGGTCCACATGGATCTGGCCCTGCGGTTTCATCCCCGAAATCCAGCGTTTGCGCGCGGTTCTCGGGTCGCCCTCGGGCAGGAACCAACTGGTGCGCGCGCCCTCTTCGAGCGCCTTGAGCGGGTGCTGCACGAACCCATCGGCAATCGCCATCGCGCAACCGCCTGCCACCGCCACCTTGGCCGCCAGCAGCTTGGTCTTCATGCCCCCCTTGGAGACGCCGGAGATCGGATCGCCCGCCATCGCCTCGATCTCGGGGGTGATATGCGGCACGATCGGGAAATGCTGCGCCGAGGGGTCGGTTTTCGGATTGGCCGAATAGAGCCCGTCCACATCCGACAGGAGCACCAGCTGATCGGCCCCGATGGTCACCGCGATCGAGGCCGCCAGACGGTCGTTATCGCCGAAGCGGATCTCGTCGGTGGCCACGGTGTCGTTCTCGTTGACGATCGGCACGACACCGAGCCCCAAAAGGGTTTCGAGCGTCGCGCGCGAGTTCAGATAGCGACGGCGATTGGCCGTGTCATCGAGCGTCATCAGCACCTGCGCGGTGGTCACCCCATGCGGCGCCAGCATCTCCTGATAGCCCTGTGCCAGCCGGATCTGGCCTACGGCTGCGGCTGCCTGCGACTGCTCCAGCGCGAGATCGCCCGAGGCGAGTTTCAGGATCCGGCGTCCAAGCGCGATGGAGCCCGAAGACACCAGCACCACATCGGTCCCCTGCCCTCTGAGCCACGCCACATCCTCGGCCAGCGCCTGTAGCCAGGCAGTCCTGAGCCCCGCCTGATCGACCAGAAGCGCCGATCCGATCTTGATCACTACCCGTTTGGCTTGCGACAGGCGCGGTGCCTGCCCTGCCGTGATGCCCGCAGTTAGGGTTGCCACGATCCGCCCTCATCCTCGCCATTGCCGCCGCGGTCTTCCACAATCTGCGCCCAGAGCGCGCGCAGCACCCCCTGCACATTCTGTTGCGCGACGCTCGACATCAGATAGACCTTGCCGCCCACGGCCTCTTCCAGCTCGGCCTTGCGTTCGGCCAAGGTATCCTCATCCAGCGCGTCGATCTTGTTGAGAACGGTCACGCGGGGCTTGTCGAAGAGCGCCTCGGAATAGGCTTCCAGTTCGCCCACGATGGTCTCCCAATCCTCGGCCACCGTCTCGGAGGTGCCATCGACCAGATGCAGCAGCACCGAGCAGCGCTCGACATGGCCCAAGAACTGGTCGCCCAGCCCACGGCCTTCGGAGGCGCCCTCGATCAGACCCGGAATATCGGCCATGACGAATTCGCGCCCATCCACACCCACAACGCCGAGGTTAGGCACGAGCGTCGTGAACGGGTAATCCGCGATTTTCGGGCGGGCATTGGAGACCGTCGCGAGGAAGGTCGATTTGCCCGCATTGGGCATGCCCAGAAGCCCCGCATCCGCGATCAGCTTCAGGCGCAGCCAGATGGTGCGCTCGACGCCTTCCTGACCGGGATTGGCCTTGGAGGGCGAGCGGTTGGTGGAGGATTTGAAGCGCAGGTTGCCCCAGCCGCCATTCCCGCCTTTGGCCAGCAGGATGCGCTGCCCGACCTCGGTCAGATCGGCGATGACGGTTTCCTCGTCTTCCTCGATGATCTCGGTGCCCACCGGAACCTTCAGCACGATATCATCGCCATCCTTGCCGGTGCGCTGGCTGCCCATGCCATGCTGACCGGTTTTCGCGAAGAAGTGCTGCTGGTAGCGGAAATCGATAAGCGTGTTCAGCCCTTCGACCGCCTCGATATAAACCGAGCCGCCCTTGCCGCCATCCCCCCCATCGGGACCGCCGAATTCGATGAATTTTTCGCGCCGGAAAGAGACACAACCGGCACCGCCGCCGCCGGAACGGATATAGACTTTGGCGAGGTCGAGAAATTTCATCGGATAGGTCCCTTCGGGGTTCGGCTTGGATTTGGGGCGTGATGTGGTGTTGATACCAAGGGCGCTGGATACGCTGCCTGCGCGCGCGGATCAAGGTCGGAAGTGGGGGCCAGCCCCCACACCCCCGGGATATTTATGGACAGTGGAAGACCGGATCGGGAGCAGTGTAGCACATTTCCCAATCAGGGGCGGACCGGTCCCGCTGCGCAGATTGGCCGCGACCGGAGCCCGTATGTCGGAAACCCGCCTTTTCGAGAAGGTGGCGGGAGGCGGGGTTGTCGGTGAAGACGCGCGCTTGCAATTGGCGAAGCCCCCAGAAGCTTTCGAGCCACGCGATGAAGCTTGCGAGGGCTTCGCCCATCAGGCCCTGCCCCGAATGGGCGGGGTCGAGGAAATAGAAAAGATGCGGGCAGTCCCCGAGGCCGATCCCGATGGAGCCTATGAGCCGTCCCTCTCGCCGCAGCGCCAGACGACAGGGCCGCGCAGCCTGCCAGGCAGCGCGCGCAACGAAGCCCTGCGCCTCGGGAAGCGACCAGTCGGCAGGAAATATCTGCAACATACGCCCGACCTCCGGCAGGGTGACCAGCCGGTGGAAGGCGCCTGCATCGGTGCTCTTGAGGGGCGTGATCTCCAGACGGTCGGTTATCAGGCGCGGGACGGCGCGTGCCGCCCAATCGCTGCGGGACAGGCGGAGCGGCTGATGCGGACGAAGACTGCCCCATGCGACGCTGAGCCGCTTGTCGGGGGCGCCATCGGGCTGAAAGCCCAGCCGATGCAGGATGCGGGCCGAGGCTCCATTGCCGATGAAATAACCCGCCGCAAGGTCAAGAACCCGCGGATCTGCGAAATGACGCGCTACCAAAAGATGCGCGGCTTCAAAGACATAGCCATGTCCACGCGCATGCGGGCTGATCCAGTATCCCAGCTCCCCCACCATACCGATCATGCCGGCAAAGCCTCGCGCATCCTCGATCGCCCAGACCAGATCACTGGTCATACTCCGCTCGAGAAAGGCCATGGCATCGGACATCCGGTAGGGATGCGGCGCACGGCCCAACCAGCGCGTGGTCTCGAAATCCGAAAGACCTGCGACAATATCGGGGGCATCCTCGAGCCGGAAAGCCCGAAGGTTCAGGCGCGAGGTATAAAGGGAACGCGCCATGGTATCCTGGCGCGTCCCGATCATGGGTCAGGCCATTTTCCGCAGATAGGTCCAGGTCGGCACCGAGGCATTACGCGCCACCGACCAGCTTTCGGCATCACCCAGATATTCGAAGCCCGCATTTGTTACGACGCGACCCGAGCCGGGATTGTCCTGGAACACCTCGGCCAGAAGGGTGCGTGCGCCATGCGGATTCGCATCGACGATGGCCTGCACCGCTTCGGAAGCATAGCCCGCATTCCAGAAGCCCGCGCCGAGCCAGAAGCCCACTTCGGATTGCGTCTCGGAGATGCGGGTCAGCGAGACCACGCCCAGCAATTCGCTGGAGCCCTGTGCCGAACCGTCGATGGCCCAGACATCCTCGTCGCCCTGTTTGCCAAGGATCCGCGCGATGAACTGCTCGGAGGCGCCCGGTGGCAGCGGATGCGGAATGGCGCGGGTGCCAGAGGCGACACGTTTGTCCGAAGTATACATGGTCATGAGGCCCGCGTCGGATTTGCGCAGCGGGCGCAGGATGAACCTTCCGGCTTCGATTACAGGTTGGTCAGGGATCGCTTCCTGATACATGTCGTCCTCCGTGATGCCCCTGAGTTTAATCCATTTTCGGGGCGAGAGATGGCAATTAGTATGCCAAGGTAAAAATCATATGAAGACCTTACGTCACCCCGTCGGACAAACCGACTTGCGCAAGAGTATTCGGCAGGTTTTCCCGCATTGCTCCTCCACAATGCAGAAAAGAAAAAGGGGACCGGCAGATGCCGATCCCCTTTCGATGTTCCGTATGACGGAAAGGTCGGCTTACTCGGCCGCCTCCGCAACAGGAAGAACCGAGACGAAGGTGCGGCCCTTGAGGCCCTTCTTGAACTCGATCTTGCCTTCGGCAACGGCGAAGAGGGTGTGGTCTTTGCCCATCATGACGTTCTCGCCGGCCCAGACTTTGGTGCCGCGCTGACGCACGATGATGTTGCCCGGGATAGCTGCCTGACCGCCATAGAGCTTGACGCCAAGACGACGACCTGCGGAATCGCGACCGTTACGGGACGAACCGCCTGCTTTCTTGTGTGCCATGGGTGGTTAACTCCCCTGATTACTTGGTTTCGTGAGCCGCACGACGTGCGACGGCGGTGCCAACAGCTTCTTTGACCGAAGCATCTGCGCCCGAGGCGACGATGTCGGTGACGCGCAGCAGCGTCAGCTTCTGGCGGTGACCACGGGTACGCTGCGAGGAGTGCTTCCGGCGGCGCTTGTGGTAGGTGATGACCTTGTCGGCTTTGATCGAATCGATCACTTCGGCCTGAACGGCTGCACCTTCGACGAAGGGCGCGCCGACGACCAGATTGTCGCCGCCAACCATCAGAATTTCATTGAACTGGACTTTGTCGCCAGCTTCGGCTGCAATCAGTTCCACGCGGAGCACGTCGCCCGCCTGAACCTTGTATTGCTTGCCGCCAGTCTTGAGGACCGCAAACATCGCGTCTTCCTTTACGTTTCCGCGTCCTATGGCCCCTTGCGGAGTTCCTTGGCCGTGAGGCCGCCTTCGGACAGCGCGCCCCTCTCGGAGCGATGACAATGATAAACCCGGCAGACAGAATCATGCCGGGTTGGCGCCTTATGCAAGATCACAGACCGTAAGTCAACCGTAGCGCGACAGAGCGCGCCCGACAGGCGGTCAGACCGGATCGCGGGTCTCGCGCGGCCGGAAGCGGACCGCCACCGCAAAGCCCGCCGCGACCGGCACGATCTCGTAGGTTCCGGCAGCCTGCGCCGCGGAGGCCTCCATGATCTGCAGCCCCAATCCTTTGCGTTTCACGCCCCCCTCCGGCAACCCGACCCCGTCATCGGACAGCTCGAGAGAAGCATCCTCGGGGCCAAGCATACGCAGAACCACACGGATATTGCCGCGACGCCCGTCAGGATAGCCATGTTTGATGGAATTGGCGACGAACTCGTTGACCAGCGTGCCCAAGGCCGCTGATTGCTCGGCCACCACAGCCAGATCGCAGGTTTCGCAGGCGATACTTACGCGGTCGGGCGTCTGCCCTTCAAGATAGCGCGCCACATCCGTCAGATAGACCCCCAGATTGACCGCCGCACCGCTGTCGGAACGATAGAGCTGTTCGTGCAGCATCGCGACCGTCTGGATCCGGCGCTGGATCGCGCGCAAAGCCTCCCGCCCTTCGTCGGAGGCTACGTTACGCGCCTTGATCGACGCCAGCGCCGCCAGCGATTGCAGCGAGTTCTTCACGCGATGATCCACCTCGCCGCGCAACTCGCGCGCAAGCCGCAGCGTGCGGCGCAATTCCAGCTGGGCCATCACCTGACGCGCCATCACCCGCAGAGTCTGGCGCTGCAGATCGCTCAGCACACGCGGACGGTGATCGAGCGCGCAAAGGCTGCCGATAGCCAGACCGTCCTTGGTGATCAATGGCATCCCCGCATAGAACCGCAGATCGGGATCATCGGTGCACAGACAATTGGTCTGTGTCCGCGGATCTGCCAGCGTATCCTCGATCTCGAGGATGTCGTCCTGCAGCACGGTATACGCGCAGATCGCCTGCTCGCGCGGCGTCTCGGCAGCTTCCAGCCCGCGTTTTGCCTTGAACCATTGCCGATCCTCTTCCACGAGAGAGATCAGCACCACAGGCACATCACAGACCTCGCGCACGAAATCGACAACTTCCTCGAATTCCGCCTCGAATTCGGTATCGACGATATCATAAGAACGCAGCGCCTTCAGGCGCTCGGCTTCACGCGGGTGCAGCGGGGCTTGCATGGTCGTCTCGTTCACTCACTCGGGGCAAAGGTCACAGGCTCAACAGTTTGTGAAAGCTAGTCGCCGGACCCGCATCTGACAAGGCGACAATTCCCGCCCTGTCATCACTTTTCCGGGCCATGCTCTGTCAGGCTCCCCCGTTTGCGGTCCGTTCAGCCCTGAGCCTTCTCTTCCAGCTCCATCCATTCCTCCTCGGCACTGGACAAGGCATCCTGCCGCTCGACCAACGCATCGGTGGCTTTCTGGAATTTCACCGGTTCCTTGGCAAAGAGATCGGGCGCCGAGAGAAACTCCTCCAGCTTGGCGATCTCGGCCTCGAGCCGTTCAATGACTTTCGGCAATTCTTCCAGCCGGTGCTTCTCGGTGAAACTCAGCTTGGCCTCCGGTTTCGCGGCGGATACGGCGGCAGACCCGGCGGCGGCCGCAGCTGGCTTGGTCGAGGATGCCGAAGGCTTGGTGCCGGCCTTTTCCTCCGCCGCGGTCAGCGAGCGCTGGTGGCGGTAATCGCTCCAGCCACCGGCATAGACCACCGCACGGCCATTGCCCTCCATCGCGATCGTAGTCGAGGCCACCCGGTCGATGAAATCACGATCGTGGCTCACCAGCAAAACGGTGCCGTCATAATCGCCCAGAATATCCTGCAGAAGATCAAGCGTCTCCACATCGAGATCGTTGGTCGGCTCGTCGAGCACCAGCACATTCGAGGCCTTGGCCATAATCCGTGCCAGCAAAAGCCGCGCCCGCTCGCCACCCGAAAGCGATTTGATCGGCGCGCGCGCCTGGGCCTCGTCAAAGAGGAAGTCCTTGAGATAGGCCACCACATGTTTGGGTGTGCCGCGCACCATCACCTGATCCGATGCCCCGCGCACCGCCATATCGGGGTCGTTCACCAGTCCCTCCCACAGCGTCTGCTCGGGATCGAGCGCCGCGCGGGTCTGGTCGAAAATCGCGATCTCCAGATTGGTGCCCAGCGTGATCGTGCCGGCATCGGGCTCAAGCTGCCCCATCAGCATTTTCAGAAGCGTGGTCTTGCCCACCCCGTTCGGGCCGACAAAGGCGATCCGGTCGCCACGCAGGACCCGCAGGTCGAAATCCTCCACGATGGTCTTGCCGCCAAAGACCTTGGTCAGGCCCTTGGCCTCGATCACGCGCTTGCCCGAGGCCTTGCCCGAATCGATCTCCATCGCGGCCACGCCCTGCCGCTTGATCTGGCTCGAGCGCTCGGCGCGCATATCCTGCAATGCCCGAAGACGCCCCTGATTGCGCTTGCGCCGTGCGGAAATCCCCTCCACGGCCCATTTCGCCTCGACCTTGATCTTCTTGTCCAGCTTGGCACGTGCCTCGTCCTCGGCCGCCCAAACCTCTTCGCGCCATTCCTCGAAATGCTCGAAGCCGCGCTCCAGGCGCCGCACTTTCCCGCGATCGATCCACAGGGTCGCCCGCGTCAGCGCCTTCAGGAAGGCCCGGTCATGCGAGATTACCACATAAGCGGCTCTGGTGGATTTCAGCTCCTCTTCCAGCCAGCCGATCGCCTCGATATCAAGATGGTTGGTCGGCTCGTCCAGAAGCATCAACTCGGGCGCCTCGGCCAGCAGTTTCGCCAGAGCGGCACGGCGGCGCTCGCCGCCAGAGGCCGTCTCGGGCGAGGCCTCCATGTTCAGCTTCAGCCCCTCGGCCACCATCTCGACCCGGTAACTCTCGGCCGGATCGAGCCCCGAGGCCGCATATTCGCCCAATGTCGCATAGCCCGACAGATCGGGCTCCTGCTCCATATAGCCGACCGAGATCCCCGGCGGGATCACCACATCGCCATGATCGGCTTCGACAAGCTTCGCCATGACCTTCATGAGCGTCGACTTGCCGGTGCCGTTGCGGCCCACAAGCGCCACACGGTCGCCCTGCTGGACAACAAGATCGAGACCGTCGAACACGGGATCGCCGCCATGGGCCAGCGAAATATCGGAAAGCTGTAAAATAGGTGCACGTGCCATAAGGCGCAGCTAATCACGCGTCGCGCAAAGGTCAATCACCCTTCGCACGGCGGCCCTCTTCCAATGTCCATAAATATCCCGGGGTGAATTGGGGCAAAGCCCCAAGAGGGGCAGCGCCCCTCCCCCTCAGCCCGCCACAGCCCGCAAGGCCCGGGCACGGGCTGCCGGAATGGCCGCGATCTCGAGACCGGTAAACACATGCAGCGTGCCCAGATCAGGATCGATCACCGCATGATCGGACACCCATCCCCCCATCGCCAGATAGCTGCGCAGCAGCGCCGGCATGCGCAGCAGGGCCTGTTTCCGGTCCCCTGCCACACCCAAGAGCGCGCGGGCATAGGGCACCACTGCACCAGCCTTGACCTGCGGCAGCCAGCGCGCCGGCGCCAGATACCCCTGCGCCAGATGCGCGAGACTATCGGCATGGGCGCGCCAGTCGGTCCCCTTGAACGACGAGCATCCAAACAGCATCCCCACCTGCGCCTCGTCCACAAAATGGGTAACCGCCCCCCATGCCACACGCAGGATATCGGCGTCATGATGCTCGGGATGGATACAGAACCGCCCCATTTCGACCATCGGCGCAGGATAGGCCCGCAAAGGATCCAGCCCGTAGAACTGCGCCGAATAACTCCGCCCGATCTGCGCGCCGGAGGCGAGCTGCAAAAGCCGCAGACAGCACACAAGCTGCCCCGAGCCGCTCTCCTCGATCATCACATGCTGGCAGATCGCATCATAGGCATCGGCATCCACCGCCCCTGCCCCCCGGAAACACAGCCCCCTGAGCGCCTGCACAGCCGCCAGATCCTCCGCCGAGCCTGCCAGCCGCGCCAGATAGCGCCCCCTCATCAGCGAATAGCTCATCCATGCCTCCGATACCGCCTCACGGCCCTGACCGTCCTGCGTCCATACTACTCCAAGACTAGCTTTCGCGCGTGAAGAAAACGCGTCATATACCCCGCCACTCCGCCCCGCGTCGCTTTTCGCGCCACACTACAGGCGAAAATGCAAAACGCGCCGCAGATGCGACGCGTTTCGTAAAACCCGCAACCGGAGAGCAGATCAGTTGCTCGGGCTATTATCCCCGAGGAGCGACCCCGCATCCATGCGGCCCACCGAGCCCAGAAGCTGGCGGATCAGGCCGATGCCCTTCACATTCGCTTCGGTCACACGATGGGTCGGCGAGACCACATGACCGTCTTTGAGCGAGTAGCGCTCGATATCGGAAACAACGCCCGACTGGGTGAAGCTGACAGCCAGCACCTGACGGTCGATCTCTTTCGACGCGCTCCAGCCCATCCGCTTCCAGCGCGAGCCCACATAATACCAGTCGGATCCTTCCAGCACGCCCGAAGAGCTGGGACGCCCGACAAGTGTATCGAGCTCTTCCTTGGTCGTCTGGCCGACTTTCACCTGCGACAGGTCCTCGTCGGTCGGCACATAGCCGTGATTGCGATAGATAGGCGAACATGCGCCAAGCCCGATCACTGCACAAAGGGCTGCCCCCTGTATCAGGCGGCGCGGTGCGAAACCAATGCTCACTGTATCCCCCTTGCCTCGCGGCCATTGGCCTTTTATCTCGATTACAATACCTGCACACGGCCCTCAAGACCGTAACCGCAAGGTTATAGGATGCTTGGTGCCGGAAATTGCCGGAGAAAACAACCCGCCTTTGCGGCGCTCGGGGGGCGTACCCTCCGCCGCACACGGCCGATAACAGACCCGAAAGGCTGCCCGACCCTGCCGGACAGCCCCCATAGAAGGACACGCGTCATGACAGACGGCACGCCACTCGAAATGCCTTGGTCCCATCCGGTGACGGTAAAAGACCTTAATGCACGCAAGCCCCTGCGCTTCGAAATCTCGCCGGACAAGGCGCAGCGCAAGGCCATCGCCGACTGGGCGGATATCGTCTCGGTCGGGACGCTGATGTTCAAGGGCGAGCTTGCTCCCGCCGGCAAGCATGATTTCATCCTGACCGGCAAACTGATCGCCCAGATCACGCAATCTTGCGTCATCACGCTCGAGCCGGTGCCGGGCGAGGTGCGGGAATCGGTCAGCCGCCGCTACCTGCGTGACTGGGTCGAGCCCACGGCAGAAGAATCGGAGATCCCCGAGGATGACAGTGCCGAGGCCCTGCCTGCTGTGATCGATCTGGCGCATGTGGCACTCGAGGCCTTCGAGCTGGGCCTGCCGCTCTATCCGCGCAAGGAAGGTGTGGAACTGGGCGAGACCGTCGTTACCAAGCCCGGCGAGGCACCTTTACGCGACGCGGATCTCAAACCTTTCGCAAACCTGAAGGCTTTGATGGACAAAAAGGGCGGAAACGCGTAAGCGGGCGGTGAACGCGCGAATCCCGGCCCTTCCACAAGGCCGAACGGCAGGGGCCAAGCCCCCGAAGGACGGAGCATCGCACGATCATTCTGCCCTCTCTATGGGCAGGCCGGACCTTGCCGCGAATTTTCTGCGTCACCGCCTCAATAAAGGGCTTGCACGCTGGGAAAATCGCAGTATGTTCCCGGCCTCATTCGAGTTTTGGGTTCACACCAGAGTCGTCCCTTGTGGAGACCCCGTGAAACCTAGGAAAATCAAGGCCATATGGCCAATCACCGCGGGCGATGCGCCCCCTAACATCCGAGGTTGAGACATGGCTGTCCCTCAGAATAAAGTCACGCGCTCCCGCCGCAACATGCGCCGCGCGCATGACGCACTTGTCGCTGCAAATCCGGCTGAATGCCCGAACTGCGGCGAGCTGAAGCGCCCGCACCACGTTTGTGGCGCTTGCGGCCACTACGACGACCGTGAAGTCGTCGCAGCTGCTGACGAAGTCGATCTTGACGACGACGCGGCATAAGCCGCGTTGCCCGACGATACAGCTATCGGCATGCTTAACCGGCAAGACCAGTCGCTGGACGCAGGGCAGGATACGACTGCTGTGACGCAGGGTCGCGATGCGACCGCAGCGCCGGAGCAATCCGGCGCTATCGTCATTTCTGTCGACGCGATGGGGGGCGATCATGGCCCCTCTGTCGTGGTCGACGGTATCGCGCGCGCCGCGAAGAAGTCTCCTGATCTGCGCTTCCTGCTCAATGGCCCCGAAGCGGAGCTTCGCAGCCTCGTTGCGGCACGCGGTCTGGAGAATATTGTGACCATCCGCCACGCGAAAGACGTGGTGCGGATGGAGGACAAGCCTTCCCAGGTCATGCGTAATGGCAAGGACAGCTCCATGTGGGCCTCCGTCGATGCCGTGCGCGAGAAATCTGCACAGGTTGCCGTGAGCTGCGGCAATACCGGCGCGCTGATGGCGCTGTCGATGTTGCGTCTGCGCAAACTCCCGGGGGTCAACCGTCCGGCCATCGCAAGCTTCTGGCCCTCGCAGAATACGGCGGGCTGGTGCGTCATGCTCGATATGGGCGCCGACATCAAAGCCGATGCGCCCGACCTTCTGACCTATGCGCTGATGGGCAGCTCCTATTGCCGCAACGCGCTCAATATCGAGCGTCCGCGTGTGGGCCTGCTGAATGTCGGCACCGAGGAACATAAGGGCCGCGCCGAGATCCGCGAGGCCTATGGCCTGTGCCGTGATGCCCAAGAGCGCGGTGATTTCGAATTCGTAGGCTTTGTTGAGGGCAGTGATCTGTCGTCGAACAAGGCTGACGTGATCGTGACCGACGGGTTTACCGGCAATATCGCCCTGAAAACCGGCGAGGGCACCGCCAAGCTTGCGGGGCGTCTTCTGAAGGAGGCGCTGACCTCTTCGGTGATGTCCAAACTCGGCGCGATGCTTGCCATGAAATCGCTCAAACGCCTGTCCGAAAGGATCGATCCACGTCGTGCCAATGGCGGGGTCTTCCTCGGCCTGAACGGCACAGTGGTGAAATCGCATGGCTCGGCCGATGCGCTGGGGGTGGCAGCCGCCATCGATCTGGCGGCACGTCTGGCCGCTTCGGGCTTTGCTGAAAGACTCGCGGCGCGGGTTGCAAGTGACCTCCCCCTTGGGCAGGATGCCGCAACTACCGACGCTGCCACTTATAAAAACGAGTAACCCTATGACGATCAGAGCCGTGGTCCGTGGTGTCGGGCATTACCTGCCCGAACGCATTGTTGAGAATGCAGAATTCGAGGCCACGCTCGAGACGTCCGATGAATGGATCCGCTCGCGGACCGGCATCGAGCGGCGCCATTTCGCCGCCGAAGGGGAAACCACCTCGCAACTGGCGGTCAAGGCCGCTGAGGCCGCGCTGAAAAGTGCCGGGATGGAAGCCAACGAGATCGATGCGATCGTCGTGGCAACATCCACTCCCGATTTCACCTTCCCTTCTGTCGCCACCATGGTGCAGGCCGGTCTCGGTTCGACCAACGGCTTTGCCTATGATGTGCAGGCTGTCTGCGCAGGCTTCATCTTCGCGCTGACCAATGCCAACGGGCTGATCGTGTCGGGTCAGGCCGAGCGCGTGCTGGTGATCGGCGCCGAGACCTTCTCGCGGATCATGGATTGGGAAGACCGTTCTACCTGCGTGCTCTTCGGAGATGGCGCGGGCGCGCTAATCCTCGAAGCCGCCGATGGCACCGGCACCTCCGATGACCGCGGCATCCTCGCCTCGGATCTGCATTCGGACGGGCGCTACCGCGAACTCCTTTATGTCGATGGCGGTGTGTCGAGCACCGGCCAGTCGGGCCATCTGCGCATGCAGGGCAATCAGGTCTTCCGCCATGCGGTGACCAAGCTCGCCCAGACCGCGCATACCGCCTTGGGCAAGCTGGGCATGACCGGTGAGAATGTCGACTGGATCGTGCCGCATCAGGCCAATGCCCGGATCATCTCGGCCACCGCCGAGAAGATGGGCGTGCCGATGGAGCGCGTGATCGTCACCGTGCAGGACCATGGCAACACCTCGGCTGCCTCGATCCCACTGGCCCTCTCGGTCGGTGCCTCCGAGGGCAAGCTGAAGACCGGCGATGTGGTCGTGGTCGAGGCGATCGGTGGTGGATTGGCATGGGGTTCGGCCGTCCTTCGCTGGTAATCGGGCGGCTTTTACGGGACAATCGCGCGAAATATCGCAATAATCCCTGCCAAGCCACTGGCGATATTGACTTTGCTGGCTGACATGCCCATCCTTGAATGAAAATTCTCTTCAGGGGGCACCATGTCCAAGACACTGACGCGTATGGATCTCAGCGAGGCCGTCTTCCGTGAAGTCGGTCTCTCCCGCAATGAATCGGCCCAGCTGGTCGAAGATGTGCTGCAGCATGTCTCCGATGCGCTCGTGGCGGGCGAAACCGTGAAGATCTCCTCTTTCGGCACCTTCTCCATCCGCGACAAGGCCTCGCGTATGGGTCGCAATCCCAAGACCGGCGAGGAAGTTCCGATCAGCCCGCGCCGTGTGCTCAGCTTCCGCCCCTCGCATCTGATGAAGGATCGCGTGGCCGAAGGTAACTCGAAATAATCCATAACCGATGATCAGCGCCCCGCAAGGGGCGCATCATGCTATATAGGCCCGGGAATATCCGATTTTCGGGAAAGGAATTCACAAGTCATGGCAAAATCTGCCGATGCCTTCCGGACGATCTCCGAGACCTCCGAGATTGTGGGCGTGCCCTCGCATGTCCTGCGCTTCTGGGAGGGGAAATTCCCGCAAATCAAGCCGACCAAGCGCGCGGGCAACCGCCGTTATTATCGTCCGGACGACATTGCCCTGCTCTGCGGTATCCGCCAGCTTCTCCACGAGGACGGTCTGACCATCCGCGGCGCGCAGAAAGTGCTGAAGGAACAGGGCATCCGGCATGTGAGCGATTTGGGTCGGGAACGGCTTGAGGCGGCAGAGCCGCTGATGGACCCGTCCGAAAACCTCTTGGCAGAGCGCGAGGCCACAGAGACCGATGCGGTTTCTGAGAGCATGCCAGTGCTGTCCGCAGATGATGAAGCACCACAAACCGCTCCGGTCGAAGACGACGCCCCGCATCAGCCCCATAGTTTCCTGCCGGAATTTGACCCCCTTCCCGGCGAAGAGGTCATGGACAGCGTCCCCGAAGACACGGCCGAAGCCGCCCCCGGGATGCACGACGCCGCCTCCCCTTCAGACCTGCCGCCAAGCTTTGACGATGTCTGGGCGCAGACACCGCTTTTCGACGATGAGCCGGAGGAGGAGGAAGACTTCTCCCCGCTGATCGAGGACGAGACCGACGCGCCGGAAACAGAAGCCGCTGCCGGGGACGACGCCGCGCGGGGAGCGGAAACAGCCCCGGTCGAAGCCCCGGTCGAAGCCTCAGTCGATGCCCCTGTACCGCAGGCAGAGGCCGTGGTGCCGCCCGCGCCCCGCCCGAGCCCCGAGCAGAGCGCCGCAGCCCTTGCCGAGATCTCGGCGCCGCAGGCCAGCGCCGAGGAACCCGACCATCTGCCGCCCACCCGAATCTCGGTGGTCGTTGCGCGAATCTCCACGATCCGCCCTGAGCAGATGACGCGCACCGAACAGGTTGCCCTGCGCCGCGCCGCCGACAAACTGCATGCGCTGCGCCGTGAACTGTCGCGCGAAATCCGTCCCTGACGTGTTTTTAGGGGGCCCGGGAAAGCAGATGAAAAAAGACGGAAAAATCTTCGTTTTCGCTCTTGCACCCCGCGCCGCTTTCCCTCTATATGCGCCTCATGTCGGGCCATGGCGCAGCCTGGTTAGCGCGTCCGTCTGGGGGACGGAAGGCCGTGAGTTCGAATCTCGCTGGCCCGACCATCAGAACAGCCCACCCTTCGGGGTGGGCTTTCCTGTATCTAACCGACAGTTTTCGAAAGACATTTCCCGAAGGAGATCCGCCCCGTGACGATTGGTGTTCTTTCCGACAGCGCCATCGAGGCGATGATCTCCAAAGGCGAGATCTCCGCCGATATCGCGGTAACTCCCGAGCAGATACAGCCCGCCAGCCTCGACCTGCGGCTGGGCCTTGTGGCCTATCGGGTGCGCGCCTCCTTCCTTGCGGGACGTGGCATCTGTGTGACCGACAAACTTGCCGATTTCGAGATGCACCGGATGGATCTCTCCAATGGGGCGGTGCTCGAAAAGGGGTGTGTCTATCTTGTGCCTTTGATGGAATCGCTTGCGCTGCCGCAGGGCATCAGCGCGGTGGCCAATGCCAAATCCTCCACCGGTCGTCTGGATCTGCTGACCCGCGTCATCACCGATCACGGCACCGAATTCGACCGTATCCCCGAAGGCTATAGCGGCCCGCTTTTTGCCGAGATCTGCCCGCGCAGTTTCTCGGTTCTAGTGCGACCGGGAATGCGGCTTAATCAGATCCGTTTCTCGGGCGGTCAGGCGGCACTCTCGGATGACGAGTTGCGCGCCCTGCATATGCTGGAGCCCCTTGTCAGCGGTCAGGCGGTGATTGACCACGGTCTGGGCTTCTCGGTCGATCTACGCCCCGAGACGGGCGATCTGGTGGGCTACCGCGCCAAACCCCATACCGGCGTGATCGATCTGGACCGGATCGGTGAATACAATCCGACCGAGTTCTGGGAAGAGCTGCGCACGACCGAGGGCCGGATCATCCTTGATCCCGGCGCGTTCTATATCCTTGTCTCGCGTGAGGCGGTGACCATTCCGCCCGATTTCGCGGCCGAGATGGCACCCTATCTGGCGATGGTGGGCGAATTCCGCGTGCATTACGCGGGCTTCTTCGATCCGGGGTTCGGGCATGGGGCCGCTGGCGGGCAAGGCTCGCGCGGCGTGCTGGAAGTGCGCTGCCATGAGGCACCCTTCGTTCTGGAACATGGCCAGATCGTGGGCCGGCTGGTCTACGAGCACATGGCCGAGCGCCCCAAGCGTCTCTATGGCGCCGATCTCAAGTCGAACTATCAGGGACAGGGCCTGAAGCTCGCCAAACATTTCCGGGCGAGCTGAGCAGCCTCAGAGGCGCCGCCCCATCTTGGTCATGCGCGAGAGCTTCTTCGCGCCCCCTGCCATCTTCTGCAGCTTTTTCTGGCGCTCGCGTTCCTCGGGTGTCATCGGAGTGTCGTCGCCCGCATTGCGGCCACGTTTGGAGGCCATCTTGATCCCCCGATTGACGCCGTAATTGACCCCTTTGCGGATCAGCTGATTCATAATCATTCGCAGGATCTGGTTCATTTCTAAGGCTCCTATTCCTCGAACATCTCGCTTTGCCCTGCACCGTTATCCGAGACCTCGTCATCGTCATCCTCGGGCTCATCTTCACCGGGCATGCGTCTACTATCAAGCAATCCGGCGCTGCGAAGTTCCGCAAGCTGCGGAAGATCGCGGGCGGATTCGAGGCTGAAATGGTCAAGGAATCCTTGGGTCACCACAAATGTGACCGGACGACCCGGCGTCATACGGCGGCGACCGAACCGGATCCAGTCCAGCTCCAGCAGCAGATCGATCGTCCCGCGCGAGACGGCCACGCCACGGATCTCCTCGATCTCGGCGCGGGTGACCGGCTGGTGATAGGCGATGATCGCCAGCGTCTCGGTGGCCGCGCGCGAGAGTTTGCGGCTCTCGACCGTTTCTTTCTGCAACAGGAAGGACAGATCGGGCGCGGTGCGCATGGCCCAGCCTTCGCCCACCCGCACCACATGCACGCCGCGCCCCTCGTAGCGGGCACGCACGCGCTCCAGAGCCTCGCGCGGGTCCGCGCCCACGGGCATACGCGTCTGCATCTCGCGTGTGGTGATCGGCTCGGGCGAGGCAAAGAGCATCGCCTCGACCATCCGCTCCTGCGCCTCCATCGGCGGGGCCGAGAAGAGCTGCGGTTCGCGGTCTTCGACCATGGTCTCTACGGGATCGCTCATGATGTCTTCCGGATTGAGATGGGAGAGAAGGTATCGCTCTGGCGGATCTCGATGGCGCCCTGTTTGGCCAGTTCCAGCGAGGCGGCAAAAGTGGCCGCTGTCGCAGACCGCCTGCGCGCGGGATCGACCCGCCAGCTCTCGGGCAGATAGCTCGACAGATCCATCCACTCGCCCGAGAAGCCGATCAGATCGCGCAGCTGGTCGAGCGCCTGTTCGAGGCTGAAAATATTACGCCGGTCAAACGCATAGGGGCGGAACTCGTCGCGTGTGCGCACGCGCGAATAGGCGCGCATCAGATCCATCAGCGTGGCCGAATAGGTGATCTTCTTCACCCGCACCACTTCTTCGGAGATCCCGCGCGGGAAGATATCGCGCCCCAGCTGGTCGCGCGCCATCAGTTGCGCGGCTGCATCCCGCATCGCCTCCAGCCGTTCCAGCTGGAAGGCAAGATGGGCGGCCATATCTTCGGCGGAGGGGCCCTCGGCATCGGGCTCGGGCGGCAGCAGCAGGCGTGATTTCAGATAGGCCAGCCACGCTGCCATCACCAGATAATCGGCGGCCAGCTCGATACGCAGTTCGCGCGCATGATCGACAAAGGCCAGATATTGCTCGGCCAGAGCCAGCACCGAGATCTTGCGCAGATCGACCTTCTGGCTGCGCGAAAGCGTCAGCAGGAGATCGAGCGGGCCCTCGAACCCGTTCACATCGATGATCAGCGCCTCGGCGGCCAGACGCTCGGCCACGCGCATATCCTGGGGTTTGGGGGGCGTGGCCATCAGACCCCGCTTGCCTGCAAGAGGTCTGCAAGCTCCCGCTCCAGCACCGCGATATCCACGGCCTCGGGCATCGCGCGGCGCGCGATGGCCGCTGCGGCACGGGTCTTGGCGGCATCGCTCAATGTCCCTGCTCCCACCACGGCCTCTTCCATCTCGGCCCGTTCGCCATTGCAGTGGAGCGTGATATCGCAGCCCGCAGCCATCGTGGCCTCGGCGCGCTGGCGGATGCTGCCCGAGAGCGCCTGCATCGAGAGATCATCGGACATCAGCAGACCGTCAAACCCGATCACCTGCCGGATCAAATCGACCATCACCGGCGACTGGGTCGCAGGGGCATCATCGAAAGCGGCAAAGCGGATATGGGCGGTCATTGCCATCGGCATATCATGGAGCGGCTGGAAAGCCGCGAAATCCTGCGCGATCAGATCCTCGGCGCAGGCCTCGACCAGCGGCAGATCCTTATGGCTGTCGGCCGTGGCCCGACCGTGGCCCGGAATATGCTTGATCACCGGCAGCACACCGCCTGCCAGAAAGCCCATCGCGCTTGCACGGGCATTGCGGGCCACGGTGGCGGCATCCTCGCCCATACAGCGGTTGCGCAGGAACGGATGCGTCTGCGGTCCCGCAATATCGCAGCAGGGCGCACAATTGCTATCGACACCCACGGCGCGCAGCTCGTCCGCCATGATCCGCGCCCGCAGCCAGAAGCTGCGCTCGGGATCAAGGAATGCAGCCTGTTCGAGCGGCGGCAGCCATTCGCGCCAATGGGGCGCACGCATCCGCTGAACGCGCCCGCCCTCCTGATCGATCAGCACCGGCGCATCCCGGCCCACGGCCTCGCGCAGATCGGAGGTCAGGCGCAGCACCTGATCGGGCGTATCGATATTGCGCGCAAACAGAATGAACCCCCAAGGCTGCGCCTCGCGGAAAAATGCGCGCTCGGTCTCGGTCAGGGTCAGGCCCGACAGTCCAAGGATCGTGGCTGAAGTCATTATCGCACCGTTGCCGGAATACAGGTTGCGCCCTCGGCGACAAGTGCCGCGCAGAACTGGCGCGCCTGCGCCAGATCATCGAAGCCCTGCACCCTGAGGCGGAAGAAGGTCCGGCCACCCGCGGTGGCCTCTTGCACCACGCGCTTCTTGCCTTCCATCAGGGGGCCGAAACGGGTGGCGGTCTGGTCCCAGGCGCTGCGCGCCTGATCGATATTGTCGAAGGCCCCGATCTGCACGAGCCGCGTGCCTGCCGGAAGGCTGCCCGCATCGATCTCCACGGGACCGGAGCTTTCGGAGGGTGAGGCAGACGCCCCGCCACCGCCCAGCGAGGCGGCCACCGCCTCGGCCACCAGATCATGATCGGGGCGGGCCAAGGGACGCGGCGAACGGATCACACCGGGAATGGTGTCGGCGATCGCATCGGCCGAGGGCGGCGCCACCGCCTCCTGCGTGCCCTCTTCGGCATCATCGACCACCAGAGCGGTGCTATCGGTCATATCGGCATCTTCTGCCGCATCCTCATCGATCGCATTGGGCACGGCCAGCGAGCGGGTCGCGCTCTGCATTTCGGGCGTGGGCGCGGCATCGCTATCGGGGACCGGCACGATGACCTGATCGGGCGCGTCCTCGGCTTCCATCGGAGCGGTCGCCGCATCGATCGGCTTCAGGTCGGACATCGCCTTGTCGCCTTCGGCCAGCACGGCCTCGGGCGGGGCGAGCGTTACGCGCTCGGGCGCGGGAGCGGCCACACCGGTGCCCGCCACGCCATTGACCGACAGGCCCACATGCTCGGCCAGCTCGCCACCCGGATCCTCGGGGGCCACGCGCGCGGGGCCGTCCATCGCCTTGATCACCGGCACGCCCTGAATGTCGCGCATCGCGAGCTTGTAGCCCCAGACCACCACACCGAGGATCAGCGCGACCGAGGTCAGTGCCCCTGCCACATTGACCCAGCGCTGCAGCGGGCGTGCGCGAGCGGGCAACTCCTCGTCCTCGAACACCTCCGCGCCATAGCGGGGATCGAAGGCAGGCGCTTGCGAGGGATGCGGCTGGTTGCTGTAATTGGGGGTAAAGCTGCGCGCAGGTGCCGTGCGCGCCTCGCTTTGCGCTGTTACGGGTTCTTGCGGCTCTGTCCCCTGTTCGGACTGCTCCCACGGATCGTAATCATCATCCGCCGTGATGAATTCGTGATCGTCGGGCTGGCGGTTGGGACGGTAGGCGCCGAATTCCAGCGCCTCGTCATCCACATCGTAATCGTCGCGTGGCCGGAACGCCTGAGACGGCATGAAGAAGCTCGACTCGCCACCAGCACCCACAGAATCGCGCCGCATACGCCCTGCCGACGGCATGGAATAGCCGGAAGCGCGCCGCCGTGGCCGCGCGCTCTCGTTTCCGGATGCTTCCTCCTCATAGGAGGCATCATCCCCCTCGAAGGGTCTGTGAAAGACTGCCATATTCCGCCTCGCCGCCGGTTTCCCGGTCCACTACCTTCTCATCCAGCGGCGTGCGTTTTAGCGCATCTCTTCAGCCGGAGTGACACCAAGGATACCAAGTCCGGCAGAAATCACAACCGCCGTGGCGCGGGCCAGAGCGATTCGTGAGGTGGTCGCAGCCTCGTCACCTTCCTGGAAGAAGCGCAGTTCGGGCTTGTCATTGCCGCGATTCCACAGGCTGTGGAGGTCGGAGGCCAGCTCGTAGAGGAAGAAGGCCACGCGGTGCGGCTCATTGGCACGGGCGGCGATTTCCACCAGACGCGGCCATTCGGCGATCTTGCGTGCAAGCGTGGCCTGTGCGGCATCCTCGAGCATGATATCGGCCTGCGAGAGCTTGGCATCATTGAGATCCCAGCCCGCTTCCGCCGCCTTGCGCATGACCGAACAGACCCGCGCATGTGCGTATTGCACATAGAAAACGGGGTTATCCTTGGACTGCTCGAGCACTTTGTCGAAATCGAAATCGAGGGCTGCGTCATTCTTGCGGGTCAGCATATGGAAGCGGGTCACATCGGCGCCCGCCTGCTCGACCACATCGCGCAGGGTCACAAAGGTGCCTGCACGTTTGGACATCTTGAAGGGCTCGCCATTCTTGAACAGCTTCACCAGCTGGATCAGCTTGATGTCGAGCGGAACGCGACGGTCCGAAAGCGCCGCCACGGCCGCCTTCATCCGCTTCACATAGCCACCGTGATCGGCGCCGAAGACGTCGATCAGCATGTCATAACCGCGTTCGACCTTCGTCCAGTGATAGGCGATATCGGGCGCGAAATAGGTCCAGCTTCCGTCGGATTTTTTCACCGGACGGTCGACATCATCCCCGAACTGGGTCGATTTGAACAGCGTCTGCTCGCGCTCTTCCCAATCCTCGGGCAGCTTGCCCTTCGGCGGCTCAAGCACACCCTCATAGATCAGACCCATATCTTCTAGGCGCTTGAGCGCCGCCTCGATTTGGCCCGTGCCATAGAGCGATTTCTCGGAATAGAAGACATCCATCTTCACACCTAGCGACGCCAGATCACTGCGGATCATCTCCATCATCGCTTCGGTGGCGAACTCGCGGATATCCTCAAGCCAGAACTGCTCGCCTTTTTCCAGCAGGCTGTCGCCATATTTATCCTTGAGCGCCTGCCCCACCGGAATCAGGTAATCGCCCGGATAGAGACCCTCGCGGATCTCGGGTTCGAGGCCGCAGGCCTCCCGGTAGCGCTCATAGGCAGAGCGCGCCAGCACATCGACCTGCGCGCCACCATCGTTGATGTAATATTCGCGCGTGACATCATAGCCCGCGAAATCCAGCAGGCTCGAGAGCGCATCGCCGAAGATCGCGCCACGGGTGTGCCCGACATGCATCGGACCGGTCGGATTGGCCGAGACATATTCGACATTGACCTTCAGACCCTTGCCCAGATCGGCACGGCCGAAATCAGGGCCTGCGGCGAGCGCCGCACGGGCCACATCGCCCCAAACGGACGCATCGAGACGCAGGTTCAGGAAACCGGGCCCTGCCACTTCGGCGGAGGTCACACGCGGCTCCTCGCGCAGCTTGGCAGCCAGCGCCTCGGCCAGATCGCGGGGCTTGGCGCCTGCGGGCTTGGCCAGCACCATCGCGGCATTGGTCGCCATATCGCCATGCAGCGCGTCTCGCGGCGGCTCGACGGTTACGTTGCTCAGGTCCAGCCCCTCGGGGAGCGTGCCGTCCTTCGTCATCTCGTTCAGCGCGTTGATCACGACCGCGCGGATATTGGCAAACAGGTTCATCTGGGTCTTCCTCTGGTTGCCTCTCCACTGCCAGAGGCGGCGGTCAAGGTCAACTGTTACGGCACGGACCGCGGGGTTTTGCGTGGGTCGCTGCCCCGTATCGCGCCATATCAGGGCAGCGGCGCGACCGGACCGGGGGCGGTGTCGGGTTTCTCGTCCACCTCGGTCACCGCCACGCTGGCCGCCTCGTCGGAGCCTGCATCGGGCGGCAGGAGCGACAGGATCCGCACCCCCGCATCGGCCTTAAGCTCCTCGGGCTTGTCGATGAAACCGATCTCCCCTTTTGGAGAAATCCGCAGAAGCGGCACGGCCATCGGGCGCAGCGCGCGCCATTGTGCCAGCGTGAACTCCTCGGTCAGGCGGGTCACGCGGAAGCTCCAGCCCTCGCGCACCATATCGCGGAACATATCGAAGGTCCGCCCCGCCCCGAAGGGCTGTCCGCCCAGCTGCGCAGGCAGCGTATGACGGCGCTGGTCCTCGCGCTGACGGGCGACCTGCCAGACGTTGGCACGGCCCAGCTCTGCGCCGAGATCGGTGCAGACCAGCGTGTTGTAGGCGTCGTTATCGGTGACCGCCAGAACATTGGAATAGGAGAGCCGCTCGATCGTATCCTCGGCGGCCTCCCCCAGAATATCGCCATAGAAGGTCTTCAGCCCCGCCGCCCGTGGCCGGATCAGGTGCTGGTGGTTGGAATCGGCGATCAGCACCGGCACATCGGCCTTTTGCAACGCCTCGCCCAGACGGGTGGAAAACCGCGAGCCGCCCACGATCAGCACGCCCGGCTTCTCGGTATCGGCCAGTCCCAACGCTCGCGCCAGAGGTGCCAGTGTGAACCCGTGCAGCACCACCGTGACCGTCACCAGCAGGAAGGCCAGCGGCGCGATCATCGCGCCATCGGCCACGCCGGCATCGGCCAGACGCTGCCCGAAGAGCCCCGCCACCGCCACCAGAACCACCCCGCGCGGGCCGGTCATGGCGATAAAGACGCGCTCTTTCCACGGGATTTTGGTGCCCAGAAGCGACAAAAGCACCGTAGCAGGGCGCGCGATGGCGATCACCGCCACTAGGAAGCCCAGTGCCTTCCAGTTCAGGAGCCGCAGCTGCGAGATATCGAGGCTCGCTGCCAGCAGGATGAACACCCCCGACACCAGCAGAACAGTGGCATGCTCCTTGAACCGGCGCAGTTCGGTATAGGAGGGGAGATCGGCATTGCCGATCACCAGCCCCATCATGGTCACTGCCAGAAGCCCGCTTTCATGCAGCACCGCATCACTCAGCGCGAAGGTAAACAGCAGCGCCACGAACAGCACCGGCACCTTCATGAATTCCGGCACCCGCCCGCCCTGGAACGCCCAGACCATCGCCCGCCCGCTGGCAAGGCCGAAGACCAGCGCGAAGAGAATGCCGAGCCCTGTCTCGAGCGCGGCCTCGCCCAGCCCCAGATCGGCATGGAACACCAACACGACCCCATAGGCCAGCACAGCAGCCAGCGCGCCGATCGGGTCGTTGACGATGGCCTCCCATTGCAGAAGCTGTGCCGGTCGCCGTGCCAGACGCGCGGAGCGCAGAAGTGGTGCGATCACCGTCGGGCCGGTGACGATCATGATGCCACCGAAGACGGCGGAGCTTTCCCAGGAGAGATTGGCTGCCAGCCGCAGGGCAAGCGTCGACATCAGCCAGCCCAGAGGCGCACCGATCAGCACGAGCCGCATCACACCGGCCCGCGCATCGCCCAGTCGGTGGAGGTCAAGCGACATGCCCCCCTCGAACAGGATCACCGCCACCGCCAGACTGATCAATGGGCCGGTCAGGTCACCGAAATCGCGCATCGGGTCGATGAGCCCCGTCACCGGCCCGACGATAACGCCCGCGATCAGCATGAAGACGATGGCCGGAAGGCGGAGCCGCCATGCCAGCCACTGGGCACCGACGCCGACCGCGCCCACCGTGGCGAAGGCCATGACAGGACCGAGGCCTGCAGCATGCGTGACGATCTCTGAAGTCATTCCAAGTCCTCGCTTTCGGGGGGACGCCAAGCTTTGTCACCTTGGGTCATGGCTGTCAAAACCAAAGCAAGGAGATAGCGCTCCCGGACGGCGCAGGCAATTGCGCTGATCGGTCGCACGGGTCCGCCGGGCTGCATTGCAGGCATAATGGCCACCATTATGGCGAAACAATCGCTACATCCGCCGCTGCATGGCCCTTTACATTGACCTTTTGCTGAAATTCGGCTAGTGCACACGCCATCCCATAATCCGGTGGGAGCTAGCCGGGGCGCCTGAACCGTCGCGTCCCTTATTTTCTGCAGACATTGCTCTGCTGTTATCAGGACGCGTATGACCAAGTTTTCCGAGCTGAAACTCGACCCCAAGGTTCTTCTTGCCATCGAAGAGGCGGGATACACTTCGCCCACTCCGATTCAGGAAAAAGCGATTCCCCCTGCCCTCGAGGGCAAGGATGTTCTGGGGATCGCCCAGACCGGGACCGGCAAGACCGCGTCCTTCACCCTGCCGATGCTGACCCGCCTGCGCCGTGGCCGTGCCCGCGCGCGGATGCCGCGGTCGCTGGTGCTCGCACCGACGCGCGAACTGGCCGCGCAGGTCGCCGAGAATTTCGACCTCTATGCCAAACATACCAAACTGACCCGCGCCCTGCTGATCGGTGGCGTGGCCTTTGGCGAGCAGGACAAGCTGATCGACAAGGGTGTGGATGTGCTTATTGCCACTCCGGGCCGCCTTCTGGACCATTTCGAGCGCGGCAAGCTGATCCTGACCGATGTGAAGGTGATGGTGGTCGACGAGGCTGACCGGATGCTGGATATGGGCTTCATCCCCGATATCGAGCGCATCTTCCAGCTGACGCCTTTCACCCGTCAGACGCTGTTCTTCTCGGCAACGATGGCTCCCGAGATCGAACGTATCACCAATACCTTCCTGCAGGCGCCGGTGCGCGTGGAAGTGGCCCGTCAGGCCACCACCTCGCAGACCATCACTCAAAAGCTCATCGAGATCACCCCGCCCCGCAAGGATCAGGCCGCCAAGACCAAGCGCGAACTGCTGCGCGCGGTGATCACCGCCGAGGGCGAGAAGCTCGATAACGGGATCGTCTTCTGCAACCGCAAGACGGATGTGGATATCGTTTCGAAATCGCTGCAAAAATACGGTTTTGATGCGCAGCCGATCCATGGCGATCTGGACCAGTCGCAGCGGACCCGCACGCTGGAAAGCTTCCGCGATGGCAAGCTGAAAATCCTTGTGGCCTCCGATGTGGCGGCCCGCGGTCTGGATGTGCCCAGCGTCAGCCACGTCTTCAACTACGATCTGCCAATGCATGCCGAAGACTATGTGCACCGCATCGGGCGAACCGGTCGCGCGGGCCGTCTGGGCACCGCGATCTCGCTGGCAACGCCATATGACGAGAAATTCCTCGGCCAGATCGAGGATCTGGTCAAGACGACCCTGCCCCGCGCGGAAATTCCCGAAGGGTTCGAGCTTTCCGACGCCGCAAGCCAGGCTCCGCGCCCACGCACCGAACGTGGTGGCCGCTCGTCCTCCTCGCGCGGCGAACGCGGCGGGCGCAATGGACGTGACCACAAACGTCCCGTCCCCGATCACGGTCAGGAAGCGTCGAAAGAGCCGCTGAACGTGGCTGTCCCCGAGGCAAAACCCGTCGAGGCTAAAGCCGCCGAACGCCGCTACGAGGACCGCCGCGACAGCGAGCGCCGCGAAGAATCTCCGCGCGCCGAAGCCGAGACCCCGCGCAGCCCCCGCCATGATCATGGAAAATCCTACGAACACGGCCGTGCGCAGCCGGAGCGTCATGGCTCCGACCGCTACCGCCGCAATCGTCGTGATGATGGCCCTGATGTGGTCGGCATGGGCGACCATGTGCCGGAATTCCTGCTGCGCGAATTCGTGATCTCGCGTCCGAAGGATGACGAGCATGACGAGGACAGCGTAGTCGAAACGACGGCCGAGGTAACAGTCGAGGCCGCGGCTCCGGCAGCCCCGGTCGAGGCGAAGGCCGATATTCAGGCCGAGGCTCAAACGCAGGTGCAGGAAGAGGCAGAAGCGCCGAAACCCACCCGTTCGCGTCGCCGCAAGGCTGCTCCGAAAAAGGCCGAAGAGACCAGCGCCGAGGCGGCAGTCGAAGCGTCGACCGACGCGGCTGCTCCGGTCGCAACGCCCGAGGCGGACGTAGCCTCCGAAGCCGTCCCCGCGGAACCGGTTGCAGCCGAGCCTGCAGGAGAGACAGCAGCATCTGCCGAAGCTGCGGCAGAGGAACCCGCTGCAAAGCCCAAGCGCACGCGCACCCGCTCGACAACGGCAAAGCCCAAAACGCCCAAGGCCAAAACCACGACCACCAAGGCCGCGGCCAAGCCCAGGGCGACCACCACGCGCAGCCGCAAGAAGAAGACCGATGAACCGGTCGAGGCCGCAGGGGACGCCACCGCCGCTCCGGCAGCGGAAACGCCGAGCGATAGCAGCGAAAGCTGATCGATCAATCCAGATGCAAGAAAGGCGGCCCCGCGGGCCGCCTTTTTCATGTCTGCTCTATCGTCACGCGCCGCAATGGGCGGACATAAAAATACCCGCCGCGTGCCAGGCACGGGCGGGTATCAATTGCAGGTATTGGATGCTTATTCGTCCATCAGACGCGAGACGACGACGGTCACTTCCGGCTTCTTGCCGATCTCCTCGAGCGAGCAGGTGCGGGCCTGGCGGCGCAGCACATCCTCGATCTTGTCGTCATCCTTCATCACCTTGCCCGGTGCGCGATCGAGTGCCTCGGAGAGTTCCTGTTCGAGAACCTCCTCGAGCGCGATGCCAGAACGGCCCTTGACCGGCAGGCCCATCGTCTCGACCCACGGATCGCCCAATGGCGCCCCGTCTTCGTCGATGATCACATTCACCATGATATGGCCGTTCAGTGCCATGCGGATACGCTCGCGCACCACACCGTCCAGCGCGCCGATCAGCACGGTGCCATCCAGATAGAGACGGCCCGTCTCGATATATTCCACGACCTTCGGCTGGTCGCCGGTCAGATCAAGCATGGTCCCGTTGGTTGCGATTTCCGAGGCGATACCTTTGGACTGCGCCAGTTTCATATGCTCGCGCAGATGACGGTGCTCGCCATGCATCGGGATCAGGGTCTTGGGCTTGAGCAGATCATGCACCGCCTCCAGATCGGGACGGTTGGCATGGCCCGAAACGTGATAGAGCCCGCCGCGATCACCGATCACCTCAACCCCCATCTCGGAGAAGGCATTCATGATCTTGATCACGCCGATCTCGTTGCCGGGAATGGTTTTCGAGGAGAAGAGGAACGCATCGCCCTCTTTCATCTCGAGACCAAGATATTTACCGCGCGACAGCGCCGCCGAGGCCGCGCGCCGCTCGCCCTGCGAGCCGGTCACGATCAGCATCAGGTTTTCGCGCGGGATGTCGGCGGCCTCTTCGGGTTGCACCACGGAAGGGAAATCCTTCAGCACGCCGGTTTCCTTGGCGGTCTGAACCATCCGTTTCATCGAACGGCCGAGCAGGCAGATCGACCGGCCCGCCGCGACCCCCGCATCGGCCAGCGTTTTCAACCGAGCGACGTTCGAGGCGAAGGTGGTCGCGACGATCATGCCATCCTGCATCTGGATGAGCTTCGTCAGCGGCTCGATCAGAGTCGCCTCCGACTTGCCCGGCAGATGGCTGAAGATATTGGTGGAATCGCAGGTCAACACCTTGATGCCGCCCGTTTCCTGCGCGATCTCGTGCCACATCTGCACGTCGAAGGGTTCGCCGACGATCGGATTTGCGTCGAGCTTGAAATCCCCCGAGTGGACGATCCGGCCTTCGGGCGTGTCGATGATCAGCGCCGAGCTTTCGGGGATCGAATGCGAGATCGGCGCGAATTGCACCTTGAACGGACCCGCCTCGATCACCTGCGGACGCGGCTCGACCACGTTGATCTGCGTGTTCACGCCGTTCTCGTTCAGCTTCTGCTGGCCAAGGCTCGCCGTAAAGGCACGCGCATAAACCGGTTTGCGCAATTTGGGCCACAGGAAGGGCAGCGCCCCGATATGGTCCTCATGCGCGTGGGTAATGAAGATCGCCTCGATGCGCTCGGCATTCTGTTCCAGCCATGCCGCATCGGCCATGATCAGATCGACACCCGGCGATCCGTCCATATCCGGAAATGTCACGCCCAGATCGACGACGATCAGCCGTTCGGACCCTTCGGGACCATACCCATAGACATAGGCATTCATCCCGATTTCGCCTGCCCCGCCTAGCGGGAGATAGATCAGCCTGTCGCTCATGCGCTTGCCAGCCCCTTGTTATAATCATGGATCAATCGCAGACCATGGATGGTTAGGTCGTACTCGACACTGTCAAAGAGATCAAACCCTTGCTCGAAAAGTTCTGCAAGCCCGCCGGTGGCGATCACCTTCATCGGGCGCGCACGTTCCAGCCTGATCTGGCGCACAATGCCTTCGACAAGACCGATATAGCCCCAAAAGACGCCGGATTGAATACAGGCGACGGTATTTGTGCCCACAGCCTTCTCCGGCATGGTGACATCCACATGCGGCAGGGCCGCCGCCGAGGCATGCAGCGCCTCCAGCGACAGATTGACGCCCGGAGCAATGACACCGCCGATATAGGCCCCGTCGGGCGCCACCACATCGAAGGTAGTTGCCGTACCGAAATCGACGACGATCAGATCACCGCCATGCCGGTCGAAACCTGCCACCGTATTCACCAGCCGGTCCGGACCAACAGTGGTGCCGATATCGACACGCGGCGCCACAGGGAGCTGGCATTCGGGCTTACCCACCACCAGCGGCCGGCAGTCGAAATAGCGGTTGGCCAGAACCCTCAGGTTGAACACCACACGCGGCACAGTCGAGGAAATCACCACCGCCCCTATCCGCACCTTCATATCGTGCAGCATCATCAGCGAGGTCAGCCAGACATAATATTCATCGGCCGTGCGTTTGTGATTGGTCTCGATGCGCCAGGTGCTCAGAAACTCGGAACCGTTCCAGATGGAGAAGACCGTATTGGTGTTCCCGCAATCGATACAGAGAAGCATCGCGCCCCCCTTTCAGAAAAAGATATCAGCGGCAGAGATTGCCAGCCGTCCCTCGGGACGGTTCAGGATCATCGCACCGCTCTCGTCGATGGTTTCAAAAATGCCGTCATGGCTCTGGGTGCCCGTCCGCGCGCGGATAGGCTGGCCGATACGCGCGGCACGTGCCAGCCAGGCCGTGCGGATCGGCGCAAAACCATAGGTCTGGTAATCTGTGGCAAAGCGGTCGAATGCGGGTGCCAGATAGGCCAGAAACTCGTCCGGCGTCGGCGCATATCCCAAGGCCTGCGCCACGCTTACCGGCGCCACGGCGCCCGCTTCCACGAGCCCCGCCTCGGGCGCCTGCGCCAGATTGACCCCGATGCCGATACAGAGCCATGCCTCCGGCCCCTGTCCGATGGTCTCGAGCAGGATGCCCGACACCTTGCCACCGTTCAGAAGCACGTCATTGGGCCATTTGATCGCCAGTTGCGCCTGAGGCCCACAGATCTGGCCGAGCGCCTTGTCGAGCGCCAGCGCCGCGACAAAGGAATAGAGCGCCGCCCGGGCGGGCTCCATGCGGGGCCGGAACAGATAGCTCGCGGAGAAATTCCCCGAGGGCTGCACCCATGCACGTCCGCGCCGCCCGTGACCTGCAGTCTGCTCATGCGCCAGAATCCAGATAGGCCCCGCTTGCTGCGGAGCCATTCTGGCCGCCTCGGCCATCGTACTATCGACCCGGGGCAGCACCTTACGCGCCACTGCCTCGGGCCATTGGGGTAGATCAATTGACAAGTGCTGCTGCTGCCGCCTGTGCGACACCCTCGATACCGAAGAGGTTGATCGAACCGGCGACCATGATGATGCCGGACCCGATCAGAAGGACACGCTGCGGCGTGGCGATGCGTTTGTCGATGCCCAGCTCTTCCTCGTCACCGAAATACATGTAGTAGACGATGCGCAGGTAATAGAAGGCGGCAATTGCCGAGCCGATTACGGCGAAGACCGCGGGCCAGACATAGCCCGCCTCAACTGCCGCGACCAGCACCGAGAACTTGGCCCAGAAGCCCATCATCGGCGGCACACCGGCCAGCGCAAACAGCAGGATCAGCAGCGCCCATGCCCGCATCGGACCACGGCGCGCCAGCATGCTGAGCGCCTTGATATCGGTGACCGGCTGGCCGTCGCGCTCCATCGACAGGATGAAGGAGAACATACCGATATTCATCGCGACATAGACCGCCATGTAAATCAGCATCGCCGCCACACCCTGTTCGGTGCCAGCCATCAGTCCTAGAAGCGCGAAGCCCATATGGGTGATCGAGGAATAGGCCATCAGACGTTTGATATTGGTCTGCCCGATCGCGCCGATCGACCCCAGGAGGATCGAGGCCACCGACAGGAGTGCCACGACCTGGCCCCATTGATCGGTCACACCACCGAAGGCGTCAAACAGCAGCCGCGCAAACAGTGCCATTGCCGCCACTTTGGGTGCGGTGGCAAAGAAGGCGGTGATCGAGGAGGGCGAGCCCTCATAGACATCCGGCGTCCACATATGGAACGGCACGGCGGAGACCTTGAAGGCCAGCCCGATCATCATGAAGACAAGGCCGAAGAGCACGCCCACGGGGATCTGCCCCTCTTTGACCACCGACAGGATACCGGCGAAATCGGTCGTGCCGGCGAAGCCATAGGTGAGCGAGGCACCGTAGAGCATGATCCCCGAGGAGAGCGCACCGAGGACGAAGTATTTCAGACCGGCTTCCGAGGAACGGGTGCTGTCGCGACGCAGTGCCGCTACCACATAGAGCGAGAGCGATTGCAGCTCGAGCCCGATATAGAGCGACATCAGGTTGCCCGCCGAGACCATCATCATCATACCCACCACGGCCAGCGTGATGAGGATGGGATATTCGAACCGCATCAACCCGCGACGTTCCTGATAATCCACACCCATTGCCAGCACAGCCGCCGCCGAGAGCAGGATCAGCACCTTCGCGAAGCGCGAGAAGTTGTCCTCGATGAAAAGCCCGTCAAAGGCCACATTCGTGAGATTATTGAGACCGATCAGCGCCGCGAAGAGCACAAGGATCGCGACCGTCAGCCACAGGATGAACCCCGCGACCTTGTCCTTGCCAAGCCAGACACCACCCAGCAGAGCCACCATCGCGTAAAGCGACAGCAGGAACTCCGGCATCACCGTGGCGAAATCCGTAGAAGTCATTGTTGGCTCTCCTTACTGCACGGCCACGCCAGCGGCGGCGAGATCGGCATGGTAGTTATTGACCAGATTGGCAACCGTCGGGCCGATGATATCGGTCAGGAAGGCAGGATAGACACCGAGCAGCAGCACGATCGCGACCAGCGGGATCATCATGCACATCTCGCGACCATCGAGATCCTTCACGCTTTTCAGGCTTTCCTTCAGCAACTCTCCGAAGAAGATCCGGCGATACATCCACAAGCCATAGGCCGCCGACAGGATCACACCAAGCGTCGCCAGCGTCGCCGCAATGGTGTGCGCCTTAAAGGCACCGGTCAGGGCGAGGAACTCACCCACGAAGCTCCCCGTCCCCGGAAGGCCCAGATTGGCCATCGTGAAGAACATGTAGAAGAGCGCATAGACCGGCATCCGCTTGACGAGGCCCCCGAAGGCCGACAGCTCGCGGGTATGCAGGCGTTCGTAAATGATCCCGACGCCCAGGAACATCGCGCCCGACACGAAACCGTGGCTGAGCATGATATAGACCGCGCCGTCGATCCCCTGCTTGTTGAAGGAGAAGATACCGAGCGTGACAAAACCCATATGGGCGACCGAGGAATAGGCGATGACCTTTTTCATATCGGTCTGCGCCAGCGCCACGAGCGAGGTATAGATGATCGCGATGACCGAGAGCCACATGATGAAATCGGACATCAGGTCGGCGGCCACGGGGAACATCGGCAGCGAGAAGCGCAGGAAGCCGTAGCCGCCCATTTTCAGCAGGATCGCTGCAAGGTCGACCGAACCGGCCGTTGGCGCCTGAACGTGCGCATCGGGCAGCCATGTATGGAGCGGCCACATCGGGATCTTCACAGCGAAAGACGCGAAGAAGGCAAGGAAGAGGAGCGTCTGCACACCGCCCGGAATGTTGATCCCCAGCACCGAGAAGGCCTCGGAGGAGAAATCATACGTCATCAGGGTCGGGATATCGGTGGTTCCGGTGATGGCGAACATCCACGCGATCCCCACCAGCATGAAGACCGAGCCCACGAAGGTATAAAGGAAGAACTTGAAGGTCGCATAGACGCGGCGACGCCCGCCCCAGACACCGATGATCAGGAACATCGGGATCAGCGAGGCCTCGAAGAAGAGGTAGAACAGCACGATATCGAGCGCGGTGAACACGCCCAGCATGAAGGTCTCGAGCACGAGGAAGGCGATCATATACTCCTTCACGCGGCGGTCATTGACCCATGCGGAGAGAATGGTGATCGGCATCATGATGGTGATCAGCATGACGAAGACGAGCGAGATGCCGTCGATCCCGACCTTGTAGTTCATGCCGAGGATCCATTCCGCCTGTTCGACGAACTGGAAATCAGGGTTGGAGGGGTCGTAGCCTGCCAGCAGGAAGAGCGAGGCCAGAAGCGTCACCAGCGTGGCGGTCAGCGCAAACCATTTCGCGTTACGGTCTGCCGCCTCGGTGCCCCCGCGCATGACCACCGCAAGGATGATCGCCGACAGCGCGGGGATGAAGGTGACGATGGAAAGCAGGTTCTGCATTACTGCGACCCTCCGGCCAGAACGACCCAGAACATGAGCACCACGATGCCGATGACCATGGTGAATGCGTAGTGGAAGAGGTAGCCAGACTGCATCCGGCCAGCGAGACGGGTGAGCGCGGGAATGACCTTGAACGCGAGCCCGTTGATGGCACCGTCGATGGTGGCCTCGTCGATCTTCTTCCAGAAGAAGCGCGCAAGGCCGACCGCGGGACGGCGGAAGATGTATTCATAAAGCTCGTCGAAATACCACTTGTTGAGCAGGAATTTGTAGAGCGGATAGAAGGTCGAGGCCATTTTCGCCGGAAGCTTGGGCTGCGCGATATACATCACCCATGCCACGGCAAAGCCGATGACCATCGCGATGAAGGGCGAGACCTTCACCCAGGCAGGGGCCTCATGTGCATCGTGGATCACATGGTTATCGGGCGCGATGAACACAGCCCCCTCACCCGTCGGACCCATCGCAGGCATCTCGTGCGCGCTCTCGGCGGCGTCACCTGCCTCCGTTGCCTCGGCACCGGTCGCCACAATCGCGCCAGCCCCTTCGGCAGCTTCGGGAGCTTCGACAGCGGCCACTTCATGTGTCGGCATGTTGAAGAACTTGGCCATTTTCTCTTCGTTGCCGAAGAACGGACCATACCAGATCATACCGGCCAGCACGGCCCCCAGACCAAGAATGCCCAGCGGCACGGTCATCACGGGCTTGCTCTCACGGGCATGCTCATGCTTGTGCTTGTCGCCGCGCGCGGTGCCGAAGAAGGTCATGAACATCAGGCGCCACGAGTAGAAGGAGGTAAACAGCGCCGCAATGACCAGCATCCAGAAGGCATAGCCGCCTGCGGTGCCCGCCCATGCGCTCTCCACGATCGCGTCTTTCGACAGGAAGCCTGCAAAACCGATATGGGTCAGCGGGATACCGACGCCGGTAATGGCCAGCGTGCCCACCATCATCGCCCAGAAGGTCAGCGGCAGTTTCTTACGCAGGCCGCCATAGTTGCGCATGTCCTGCTCGTGATGCATCGCGGTGATCACCGAACCTGCAGAGAGGAACAGCATCGCCTTGAAAAACGCATGGGTCAGCAGGTGGAACATGGCAACCGGATAGACCCCCACACCAGCGGCCACGAACATATAGCCCAGCTGCGAGCAGGTCGAATAGGCGATCACGCGTTTGATGTCGTTCTGCACGAGGCCGACGGTCGCGGCGAAGAAGGCCGTGGTCGCACCAAGGAAGACGATGAAGGATTTGGTCTCGGGCGCGAACTCGAAGAGCGGCGACATCCGGCACAGCAGGAACACACCTGCGGTGACCATGGTCGCTGCGTGGATCAGCGCGGAGACGGGCGTCGGGCCTTCCATTGCGTCGGGCAACCAGGTGTGCAGCAGAAGCTGCGCCGATTTGCCCATCGCACCGATGAAGAGGAAGATCGCGCAAAGCTCGACCGCATTCACCGAGAAGCCCCAGAAATCGATGCTGCGCTCGGCAAGCTGCGGCACCATCTGGAAGATCGTATCGAAATCGACCGACGAGCTCAGGAAGAACAGCGCGAAGATCCCGATCAGGAAGCCGAAATCACCCACACGGTTGACGATGAAGGCCTTCATGGCCGCCGCCCCTGCCGAGGGGCGCTTGTAATAGAAGCCGATCAGCAGATAGGAGGCCAGACCCACACCTTCCCAGCCGAAGAAGATCTGGATCAGGTTATCGGCGGTGACCAGCGTCAGCATCATGAAGGTGAAGAGCGAGAGATAGGCGAAGAAGCGCGCTTTATACTGCTCGCCCTCACCGAAATTCTCGTCATGCGCCATGTAGCCGATAGAATAGACATGGACGAGTGCGGAGACGGTGTTGATCACCACCAGCATGATCGTGGTCAGACGGTCCAGACGGATTGCCCAGGAACTGTCGATATCACCCGACTCAATGAAGCGGAACAGCTCGATATGCTGGGTCGGACCATCGAAGGACAGGAACACCACCCAGCTGAGAAAGGCCGCCAGCACCAGAAGCGCGGAGGAGACATACATCGCCCCCTTCTCGGTGATGATCCGCCAGCCAAAGCCCGCGATAAGCGCGCCCAAGAGCGGCGCGAACAGAATGATCGTCGGCATCGCTTATCCCTTCATCACGTTGACATCGGAGACGTCGATCGAGCCACGGTTGCGGAAGAACACCACCAGGATCGCCAGACCGATCGCGGCCTCGGCCGCAGCCACGGTGAGCACGAACATGGTGAAGACCTGCCCCACCAGATCGCCCATATGGGTCGAGAAGGCGACAAGGTTGATATTCACCGCAAGAAGCATGAGTTCGATCGACATCAGGATGACGATGACGTTCTTCCGGTTCACGAAAATTCCGAAAATACCGATGACGAACAGGATCGCCGCCACCCCAAGATAATGCTCAAGTCCGATCATCGTTGTCCCTCCGGGTCATCGCCCCGTACTCCGTCTTTGGCAGGCATCCTGCCGAATTCTTTGGGGCGCGAGTTGTCCCGCACCCAATTTTTATCGCGACAGGCTTAGAGCCCCTGCCCCGGCTTCACATCGATCAGCTTCAGCTGCTCTTTCGGGTCGCGCTGCATCTGCATCATCGGATCCTGACGCTTGATATCCACACGGTGGCGCATGGTCAGCATGATCGCCCCGATCATCGCGACCAGAAGCACAAGGCTCGAGGCCTCGAAGAGATAGAGATACTGGTCATAGAGGATCAGACCGAGCGCACGGGTGTTATCCACTCCCTCGGGCGCCACGGCGGCCCGCAGGCTGGTTGCGCCATCGGCCATCTTCCACGTCCCGATCGCCCAGCCCAGCTGCACGAGGATCACGATCCCGATCAGCACGGCGATGGGCAGATATTTGACCATCCCGCTCTTGAGCGCCGTGAAGTCCACATCGAGCATCATCACCACGAAGAGGAACAGCACCGCGACCGCGCCGACATAGACGATGACCATCAGCATCGCGACGAATTCAGCGCCCATCAGGATGAACAGCCCCGCCGCCGAGAAGAAGGCCAGGATCAGCCAGAGCACCGAGTGCACGGGGTTGCGCGCCAGCACAACCATCAACCCCGACACCACCACGAGGATGGCGAAGAGATAAAACGAAAATACCATCATGCGTCATCTCCCGCAGATTCTTCTGCCTGCTCCGCAAAGACCGCCTTGGCGATCTCGAAGGCACGGCTCATGGCGGGCACCCCGCCAAACATGCTCATCTGGAAGATCGTCTCGGCGATCTCCCGCTGTGTTGCACCGGCTTCCATAGCGTGGCGGATCGTCAGCCGGATCTGGCCGTCGGCCTGCGCGCCCATGGCGGTCAGTGCCGCGAGGGTCAGCAGAAGACGCGTCTTCGCATCCAGACCATCGCGATTGAATGTATTGCCAAACCACATCTCCATCATGTCGCGCGACATGGTGGGGAAATAGCTATCGAAAGCCGCAGGATTGAAGCTCTCCAATGCGGGATTGAAGCGGCGGGCCATCTCGGCCCCCTGCTCCATCATCGTCTGGAAAAGTTTGGTGAAATCCTGCGTCATGGCACCTTACCTGTAGGGGGCGTCGATTTCGATATTGCGGGCGATCTCGGCTTCCCAGCGGGCGCCGTTATCGAGAAGCTTGGCCTTGTCGTAGAAGAGTTCCTCGCGGGTCTCGGTCGAGAACTCGAAATTCGGGCCTTCGACGATGGCATCCACAGGGCAGGCTTCCTGACAGAAGCCGCAATAGATGCATTTCGTCATGTCGATATCGTAGCGCGTGGTGCGGCGCGAGCCATCGGCGCGGGGTTCGGCATCGATGGTGATCGCCTGTGCGGGGCAGACGGCCTCGCAGAGTTTGCACGCGATGCAGCGCTCCTCGCCATTGGGATAGCGACGCAGCGCATGTTCGCCACGGAAGCGCGGCGAAAGCGGCCCCTTCTCATGCGGGTAGTTCAGCGTGGGCTTCGGGCTAAAGAAATACCGCATACCAATGCCGAAGCCTTTGATGAAATCGACAAGCAGGAAGTATTTCGCGGCGCGGGCATAATCGAATGCCATATCAGCCTCCAATCGCGAAGCGGGCCCAGAAGGCACCGAGGATTTCGAATTTCGCCAGGAACGAGATCACGACGACCCAGCCCAGCGACAGCGGCAGGAAGACTTTCCAACCGATACGCATCAGCTGGTCGTAGCGATAGCGCGGCGTGATGGCTTTCACCATGGCGAACATGAAGAACCAGAAGACCATCTTCAGGAACATCCACAAGACGCCATCGGGCAGACCCGGGATCGGCGAGAGCCAGCCACCGAAGAACAGGATCGAGATCAGCGCACACATCAGCCAGATCGCGATATATTCGCCCGCCATGAACAGCAGATAGGGGGTGGAGCTATATTCCACCATGAAGCCCGCAACCAGTTCGGATTCCGCTTCCGGCAGGTCGAAGGGTGGGCGGTTCGTCTCGGCCAGTGCCGAGATGAAGAACAGCGCGACCATCGGCAGATGCGGCAGCCAGTACCAGTTGAACAGACCGAAGGACCCGTCCTGCGCGCGCACGATATCAGACAGGTTCATCGAACCGGTCGAGATGATCACCCCGATGATGATCAGACCGATCGAGACCTCGTAAGAGATCATCTGTGCCGCCGAGCGCAGCGAGCCGAGGAACGGGTATTTCGAGTTCGACGCCCAGCCGCCCATGATCACCCCGTAGACCTCGAGCGAGGAGATCGCGAAGACGAACAGGATCGCCACATTGATATCGGCCAGCACCCAGCCATCGGCCATGGGCACCACGGCCCATGCCAGAACAGCCAGCACCATCGACATCAAAGGCGCTAGGAAAAACACGAATTTATCGGCACCGGCGGGAACCACGATCTCCTTGAGAACGTATTTCCCTGCATCGGCAAAGGTCTGGAACAGACCCCAGGGGCCGACAACGTTGGGGCCGCGGCGCATCTGCACTGCTGCCCAGATCTTGCGGTCGCCATAGACCAGAAAGATCAATGCAACCATCACGAAGGCGATCAACGCGACCGCCTGCAGGAGGATGATCACGAATGTGCCAAAGGGTGTAGCGATAAACTCGGCCATGGTGTTCCTCAGATCGCCTTCTCTTAAACCGTCGGGATGCCGCGATCCGCGCAATCGGAGACCGTGACTTCGGCATCGATGGTACGCAGTCCCCGCGGCAATGCGGGTGAAATTGTGTAAACGGCATCTGCCCGCCAGAGACCGTCGCTATCATCAAGGCTCGTGCGGATATGCCGCGCAAAGCCGAAGCCCCTGATCAGGGAATATTGTGCCGCAGCGCAGGCCGCGAATTCCGTCGCAACCTCTGGGGTTGCGCCCTTGCCACCCACCGCCACGCGAAATTCTACAAGATCATCTTGCAAAAGCCGCGTCTCGACCGGCTGATAATCCACTGGTTTGAACGCCGCCCGTGCAGAGGCGCAGCCCGACAGCCCGACCATAAGGCCGGTTGTCATAAGCGCGATCTGGCACAGGTTGGAGCGCATCACTCGGTGTCCTTATTCAGCAGCCACGGGGGCGGTTGCGCGGGCTTTGGCATTGGCGGACAGTTCCGCCATCAGCACAGAGGCCCGAGCAATCGGATTGGTCAGATAGTAGTCGCGGAAGGCCGGACGGAAGGTCGCCTTACCCATGTCGCGGATCTCGAGGGCCGTCCAGTCGCTTTCGACAACCTCATCGACGCGCGCCAGATGCGGCACAGCCGCCACCATCGCACGACGCAGACCGGCCAACGTGTCCCACTCCTGCTTGGCGTTCAGCTCGGCCGAAAGCGCACGCAGGATCGCCCAGTTCTCCTTCGCCTCACCCGGCGGGTAAGCGGCGCGGAAGGCAAGCTGCGGACGGCCTTCGGTATTCACGAAGAGACCGTTTTCCTCGGTATAGCAGGCCGAGGGCAGGATGATATCGGCGCGGTTGGCGCCACGGTCGCCATGGCTGCCCTGATAGATGACCAGCGGGCCACCCTCGGAACGCGGCGCGATCTCGATCTCGTCGGCCCCGAGGTTATAGATCACCTCGGCGCCCTCGATCGCGACCGGCAGACCGCCTTCCGTGACCGCACCCACATCCATTGCGCCCACGCGACCAGCCGCCGTGTGCAACACCAGCATCTTCGCACCGGTGGCCATGACAGCGGCGATCACCGCCTCGCCATCGGCCTCGTTCACGGCACCCTGCCCCACGATCACCAGCGCGCCCTCGCCCACCGACAACTCGGCCAGCGCGGCACGGTCGGTGCCCAGATGCGTATAATCATAGGTCAGATCCGACGCTTCGCCGATCACCCTGATCTTCGCGCCGTTCAGCCAGGCCTTGCGGATTCGGGCATTGAGCACCGGCGCCTCGATACGCGGATTGGACCCGAGGATCACGATGTCCTTGGCGCTATCGATATCGGCAATCGCGGCATTGCCGATATAGGCCGAGCGGTTGCCCACGGGCAGACGCGCACCATCGGTGCGGCATTCCACGCGGCCACCTTGCGCCTCGATCAGCTGTTTCAGCGAGAAAGCGGCTTCCGTCGAGGCCAGATCACCGACCAGACCGGCAACTTTCTTGCCCCTGATCGCCTCGGCCGCCGCCGAAAGGGCCTCGCCCCAGCTTACAGGGGTCAGCTTGCCGTCTTTACGGATATAGGGTTTGTCCAGACGCTGGCGTTTCAGACCGTCCCAGACATAGCGCGATTTATCGCCCAGCCATTCCTCGTTCACCGCGTCGTTGTTACGCGGCAGGATACGCATGACCTGACGGCCCTTGGTATCCACGCGGATGTTCGAGCCAAGCGCATCCATCACGTCGATGGACTCGGTCTTGGTCAACTCCCACGGACGGGCGGTAAAGGCATAGGGCTTCGAAACCAGCGCGCCCACGGGGCAGAGATCGACGATATTGCCCTGAAGATTGCTGTCGAGCGTCTGATCGAGATAGGAGGAAATCTCGCTATCCTCGCCACGACCGGTCTGGCCCATCTGGGAAATGCCCGCGACCTCGGTCGTGAAGCGCACACACCGGGTGCAGGAGATGCAGCGCGTCATATGGGTTTCGACAAGCGGCCCGAGGTTCAGCTCGGTCGCGGCGCGTTTGGGCTCGCGGTAGCGCGAGAAATCGACGCCGTAAGCCACGGCCTGATCCTGCAGGTCGCATTCGCCGCCCTGATCGCAGATCGGGCAGTCAAGCGGGTGGTTGATCAGGAGAAACTCCATCACCCCCTCGCGCGCCTTCTTCACCATGGGCGATTTGGTCTTCATGACCGGCGGCTGGCCCTCGGGACCGGGACGCAAATCACGCACCTGCATCGCGCAGGAGGCGGTGGGTTTAGGCGGACCGCCCACGACTTCTACCAGACACATCCGGCAGTTACCGGCAATCGACAGACGCTCGTGATAACAGAACCGCGGCACTTCGATGCCTGCTTCCTCGCAGGCCTGTAGAAGTGTCAGGCCGCCATCCACCTCGTAATCGGTGCCGTCGATATTGATCTTTCTGAGGTCTGCCATGTCACAATCCGTCAGTCTGCTCGGGCGCGGTCATCCGCGCGGTGATATCTGTGCGAAGGGCCATCACTTACAGCCCCCCGGGAAGATCCAGGACCCGTCCTCGAACCGGTCATCCAGACCCGAATTCACGCCATTCGGGCCGCACCAGCCATTGACCGTCCGCTTGGCCTCGATGCCCTCATCGGCGCGGAAGGGCGTGGCCACCCGCTGCACGATCAGCCCCGAAGGCGATTGGGCGATCTGGTAGCCCTGCGGCACCCCGCGCGACACCGGAACCGGTGTCTCGGGGGCCACGAGCGGCTTGGTGTCACAGGCGGCAAGCGCCAGAAGCGCTGCCCCCAATGCCATACCGCGGGCCATATGTCCGGTCGTCACATTCATTCGGCTGCAAACGCCCCCATGCGGCCGGTCTTGCGAGCCTTGATCCGGTCCTCAATCTCCTCGCGGAAATTGCGGATGAGACCCTGGATCGGCCATGCGGAAGCGTCGCCAAGCGCGCAGATCGTGTGGCCTTCGACCTGTTTGGTCACCGATTGCAGCATGTCGATCTCTTCGATCTCGGCATCGCCGGTCACCAGACGGTCCATCAAGCGGCTCATCCAGCCGGTGCCCTCACGGCAGGGCGTGCACTGGCCGCAGCTTTCGTGATGGAAGAATTTCGACAGGCGCGCCACGGCTTTGATGACATCGGTATTCTGGTCCATGACGATCATGCAGCCGGTGCCGAACACGGTCTGTTTCTCGCGCATGCCGTCGAAATCCATGATCGCGTCCTCGCACATGGAGGCCGGCAGGATCGGACAGGACGCCCCGCCCGGAATAACCGCCTTGAGGTTCTTCCAGCCGCCGCGCACGCCGCCGCCATGTTTCTCGATCATCTCGCGCATCGACAGGCCCAGAGTCTCCTCGACGACGCAGGGCGTGTTGATATGGCCCGAGAAACCGAAGAGCTTCACGCCCACATTGTTGGGGCGGCCGAAGGACGCGAACCACTCGGGGCCACGACGCAGGATGGTGGGGGTCACGGCGATGGATTCGACGTTATTGACGGTGGTGGGGCAACCATAGAGACCCGCGCCTGCGGGGAATGGCGGCTTCATGCGGGGCATGCCCTTCTTGCCTTCGAGGCTTTCCAGAAGCGCCGTTTCCTCGCCGCAGATATAGGCGCCGGCCCCGTGATGCAGGAACACATCGAACTGGTAGCCCGAACCGCAGGCATTCGGCCCGAGGAAGCCCGCATCATAGGCCTCATCGATCGCGCGCTGCAGCGCCTCTTTCTCACGGGTATATTCCCCGCGCTGGTAGATATAGGCCGCGCGCGCGCCCATTGCGTAACCGGCAACCAGCGCCCCCTCGACCAGCGTATGCGGGTCATGACGCATGATCTCGCGGTCCTTGCAGGTCGCGGGTTCGGATTCATCTGCATTGATCACGAGGAAGGACGGACGCCCGTCGGTTTCCTTGGGCATGAAGGACCATTTCAGACCCGTCGGGAAGCCCGCGCCGCCACGGCCACGCAGGCCCGATGCCTTGATCTGGTCCACGATCCACTCGCGACCATTGGCCAGAAGACCGGCGGTATTGTCCCAATGCCCACGCTTCATCGCGCCAGCAAGCGACTGGTCATACATCCCGTAGAGGTTGGTAAAGATCCGATCCTGATCTTTCAGCATGTCACTTTCCTCACTTCCGCGGCCCTCATGGCCGGATATTGCCGGACTTCCGGCGGCAGATGCGCCGATCCGACCAGCGCGGTATACTCGTCGAGCTTGCGCTCAGTAATCATTCGTCTTTGCGCGTTCCAGAAAGGCATCCTTGCCCTCCTGCGCGATCACTTTGGCCTGTTCGACCCATTTGTCCAGCGTGCAGCGCCCTTTGAAACGCGGCACATTGGCATCGGCATAGGCCACCTCGTCGGGGCCCCATCCGGCGATCTGGTCGTAATGCCAGATGCCCCATGCGTTCAGCCGCTCTTCCAGTTTCGGGCCGATCCCCTCGATCAGCTTCAGATCGTCGGCCTGTCCCCCGCGCGGCGCCTCGAGCCCCACAGGCGCAACACCTTCGCCGCTGGCCTCCTCGGCCTCCGCATCTTCCTCGTCGGGATCATGCCAACCGGGCTGGTCCTTCTGGTGACGGATGCGGCTTTCGGCCTCGGCGGCCGTGATATCGACCTTGTCCATATGGACCTTGGCCTGCCCCTCGGCCGCCTCGAGATCCGCATCCAGCGTCTCCTTCAGTTCGGCTGCCGGCTCGCTTTTATGCGTATAGGCGAGGACCGCATCATGACCAACCGAATGGGCAGGCGGCACCGCACGCGCGGCCAGCCCCACCTCGATCTCCGCTTCCTGAAGATCGAGCGTTCCATCCACAAAAGCCCATTTCAGGAAACCACGGAACAGGAAGAACCCGATCAACCCGATAAACAGCGCCGCCAGAAATCCCGTGCCAAGATTGAACAGAAACAGGACAACGCCCAGAACAGCGCCCCAGAGAGTCGCTGTTTGTCGCGCTTGGCTCTTCATTTCGTTCAGCATCTCATTAGGCCTTTCAGGCTGCGGCATGCCCTATCGCGGGCGGTTAAAGCGGCTTGGAATCTTCGGTCGGTTTTCCTTTGGAGTCAGCTTCGGCTTCTTGTTCGGTGATACCGGTGCTATCGGCGGGCACACCCTTGGCGGGGCGCGGACCACGGGCAGCGGCCTGCTGGGCGGCGGTCTTGGGGCGCGGTTCCGCCCCCATCAGACCCACCGGCCCGATCTGGCCATTCACCTTCCAAGGCGCGGTCAGCTCGACTTCGGTCCCGTCGATCTTTTTCAGATAGGTGCCGTATTTCAGGGCGATGGAGGTCGTCGCATTATGCTCTTCCTTATCACCTTCAACCTCGACACAGGCATTCGGACCCGAGAGCGGCTCGGAGGAGAACCGCCCCTTACGCGAGCCCGGCACCGGGCGCTCTCCCGCTTTCAGCTGGTCGATCAGCTCACCGATGCTCTCTTCCGAGAGATCCTCGTAGTAATCGCGGCCGATCTGGGCCATCGGCGCATTGGCGCAGGCACCAAGGCACTCGACCTCTTCCCAGGACAGCGTGCCATCCGCCGACAGCTCGTGCGGATTGGGCGCGATCTTTTCCTTGCAGACCTTCATCAGGTCCTCGGACCCGCAGATCATGCACGACGTGGTGCCGCAGATCTGGATATGCGCGACCGAGCCCACAGGGGCCAGATGGAACATGAAGTAGAAGGTCGCAACCTCGAGCGCGCGCATGTAAGGCATCTCGAGCATATCGGCGACATATTCGATAGCCGGACGGCTCAGCCAGCCCTCCTGCTCCTGCGCGCGGAACAGCAGAGGAATGATGGCCGATGCCTGACGCCCGACCGGATATTTGGTCATCTGCGCCAACGCCCATTCATGGTTGGCGGGCGTGAACTCGAAGCTCTCGGGCTGTTCGTGATGTAGACGGCGAAGCATTAGCGGTCGACCTCCCCGAACACGATATCCATCGTGCCGATGATTGCGGCCAGATCGGCGAGCATGTGCCCCCGTCCGACATAGTCCATAGATTGCAGGTGCAGATAGCCCGGTGCGCGGATCTTGGCGCGGTAGGGCTTGTTGGTGCCGTCGGATTTGAGGAACACGCCGAATTCGCCCTTGGGCGCCTCGACGGCGGCATAGACCTCGCCCGCCGGCACCTTGAAGCCTTCGGTATAGAGCTTGAAGTGGTGGATCAGACTCTCCATCGAGGTCTTCATATCGCCGCGCTTGGGCGGCGTGATCTTGCCACGCGCCAGAATATCACCCTTTTCCACGCGCAGCTTGTCGAGCGCCTGACGGATGATCTTCACCGACTCGCGCATCTCGGCCATGCGGACGAGATAGCGGTCATAGCAATCGCCGTTCTTGCCCACCGCCACGTCGAAATCGAATTCGTCATAGCATTCATAGGGCTGGCTGCGACGCAGATCCCATGCAAGCCCCGAGCCGCGCACCATCACGCCGGAATAGCTCCAGTCGATAATGTCCTGCTCGGTGACGATGGCGATATCCACATTGCGCTGCTTGAACACGCGGTTCTCGGTGATCAGCGTGTCGATATCGTCCAGCTTTGCGGGGAATTCCTTCGCCCATGTGTCGATATCCTCGATCAGCTCGGGCGGCAGATCCTGATGCACGCCGCCGGGCCGGAAATAGGCCGAGTGCAGACGCGCGCCACAGGCCCGCTCGTAGAAAATCATCAGCTTCTCGCGTTCCTCGAAGCCCCAGAGCGGCGGCGTCAGCGCGCCCACATCCATGGCCTGCGTGGTGACGTTCAGCAGGTGGTTGAGCACGCGCCCGATCTCGCAGAACAGAACGCGGATCAGCGAGGCACGGCGCGGCACCTCGGTGCCGGTCAGCTTCTCGATCGCGAGGCACCATGCATGTTCCTGATTCATCGGCGCGACATAATCGAGCCGGTCGAAATAGGGCAGGTTCTGCAGATAGGTGCGGCTTTCCATCAGCTTCTCGGTGCCGCGATGCAGCAGGCCGATATGCGGGTCCACACGTTCCACGATCTCGCCGTCAAGCTCGACCACCATCCGCAGAACGCCGTGCGCGGCAGGGTGCTGGGGACCGAAGTTGAGGTTGAAGTTCCGGATACGCTGCTCGCCGGTCAGGGCGTCCTGCGTGCCGTCGTCATAATGGTTCTGCCGGATATCGCCGTCCATCATGCGCCCATCTCCATGCAAATCTTGGCCATTACTTCGCCCCCTTCTCGTCGCCCGGAAGGATGTATTTCGCCCCTTCCCACGGGCTGAGGAAGTCGAACTGGCGGTATTCCTGAACAAGCTTCACAGGCTCGTAGACTACGCGCTTTTGCACCTCGTCCCAACGCACCTCGACATAGCCGGTGGTGGGGAAGTCCTTGCGCAGCGGGTGGCCACGGAAGCCATAATCGGTCAGCAGGCGGCGCAGGTCGGGATGGCCCGAGAACAGGATCCCGAACATGTCGAAGACCTCGCGCTCGAACCAGTTGGCGCATCTATGCACCTCGGTGATCGAGGGGACCATCTCGTCGGCGCGGACCTCGGCCTTCACGCGGATGCGCTGGTTGCGATACATCGACAGGAACTGCCAGACCATATCGAAACGCTTCGCGCGCTGCGGGTAATCCACCGCCGTCAGATCGGTGAGCGAGGAGAACATGCAATTGGGGTCTTCCTTGAGGAAGGCCACGAAATTCGCGATCCCCGAAAGCGTCACATTCACCGTCAGCTCGCCAAAGGCGATTTCGGTCGAGAGCACGTCATCGGGACGGCGCATCTCGATATGCGCGGCCAGCTCGGCCAGCGCATCGGTTTTGGTATCGGTTGCGTCAGTGGTCATCTGCGTCCCTCCTCAGCGCACCAGCGTGCCGGTGCGGCGGATCTTGCGTTGGAGCTGCAGCAGCCCGTAGAGCAGCGCCTCCGCCGTGGGCGGGCAGCCCGGCACATAGATATCCACGGGCACGATGCGGTCACAGCCGCGCACGACCGAATAGCTGTAATGGTAATAGCCACCGCCATTGGCGCAGGAGCCCATCGAGATCACATAGCGCGGCTCGGGCATCTGGTCATAGACCTTGCGCAAAGCGGGCGCCATCTTGTTGGTCAGGGTGCCTGCCACGATCATCAGGTCCGACTGGCGCGGGCTGGCGCGTGGCGCCATCCCGAAACGTTCCACGTCATAGCGCGGCATCGATACCTGCATCATCTCGACGGCGCAGCAGGCCAGTCCGAAGGTCATCCAGTGCAGCGAGCCATTGCGCGCCCAGTTGATCACATCCTCGGTGGAGGTCAGCAGGAAGCCCTTGTCCTGCAACTCCTTGTTGATCGCTTGCGTGGCGAATTCCTTGTCCACGGCGGCGGTATTGGCAGAGGTCATCACGCCCATTCCAGCGCCCCTTTCTTCCATTCATAGGCAAAGCCCACGGTCAGCACGGCCAAGAAGACCATCATCGACCAGAACCCCGTCATCGACAGATCGGCAAAGGACACAGCCCAAGGGAAGAGGAAGGCCACTTCCAGATCGAAGATGATGAAGAGGATCGAGACGAGGTAGAAGCGCACGTCGAATTTCATGCGCGCATCGTCGAATGCGTTGAAGCCGCATTCGTAGGCCGACACTTTCTCGGGGTCGGGATTGCGGATCGCGATGACCGCAGCAGCCCCCAGAAGCAGAAGCGCCAACGCAATGGCAACGCACAAAAAGATGAGGATGGGAAGATATTCGCGCAGGTAGTCGTGCACTGTCTGGCTCCCTAGACTCGCGACGTATCGTCGCGCCGGTTCAAGCTGCGGTGAGCAATAGACGTGTGTCGCACCGGGGTCAACAGATGTCGGGGTAATTTCGTATCTTTCGAGGCATCCGGCCCTCCGGCCCGGTCACGAAAAAACGAATATCGACAATAAGATCCGGTTTATACCTCGCCGTCCAACTCCCCTTTCAGGATATGATATGACAGCTAGCGGGCAAGCGTGAATCGACCGTTTATGACGAAATCTTTTCGTGAAAAAGATGTATCGATTAACCCTGTTTCTGCCAAACAACTCGTTTCGCTTGAAAAAATGCCTCTTGAACTTTTTATAAAGCCGTCCCATTTCAGGCGGTTTTTTACAAAATTACTGAGCATCGCTAGGATTTTATGCACAATCCTGGGTTATATCACCGGCGTTTTTAACAACTCCGCGCGAATGATCCGCGAAATCAGCGAGATATCCTCGGGATCGAAGCTCAATGGCAGGCGCATATCGACCAGGGTATCGAGCACCGCCCCTGCCCGCGGCAGATCTGCCTTGGGCACATAGCGCCAACTCTCATGGCGGGAGGTAAAGCCCATCGGCTCGCGCGCGCCGAACCATTTCAGCTCCACGCCGCGCGCAAGGCAGCGGGTGATGAAATCCACCACCATCGCGGCAGAGAACCCCGGCAGCCGGAACTGGAAAGACGATCCCACAAAGGATTCGGCCTCGGGCCGCGCGACGAGTTGCAGCCGCTCGAGATCTGCAAGCCCCGCTTCCATCCGCCGGTAAAGCGCATTCCAGCGTGCGATCTGCGCGGGCAGATCGGCCAGCTGCGGGCGCAGGATTGCGGCGCGCAGGTTGTCCATCCGCCCCGACACATTGGGCGTGTCATATTTCAGATGCTCGAAATACCCGTTTGCGGGAGCGGCACGATGGCGGGGATAGAGCATATAGCTCCCCGACAGCAGGATCGCCCGCGCCATCACCATCGGATCGTCGCTGACGATCAGCCCGCCCTCCCCCGAATTCATATGCTTGTAGGTCTGGGTCGAATAGCAGCCGATCAGCCCATGCCGCCCAGAGGGCGTGCCCTTCCACGCCGCGCCCATCGTATGCGCGCAATCCTCGATTACCGTCAGCCCGTGGCGCCCGGCAATCGCCATCAGCCGGTCCATGTCACAGATATGGCCGCGCATATGGCTGAGCATCAAGACCCGCGCCTGATCCGCCTTGGCCTCCAGATCGTCGAGATCGATCACCAGATCCTCGGTCACCTCCACCAGCACCGGCACGCCGCCGACACTCGCAATCGCACCCGGCACAGGGGCGAGTGTGAAAGCATTTGTCAGCACCTTCTCGCCGTGTTTCAGCTCGATCGCGCGTAACGCACAGGCCAGCGCATAGCCCCCCGAGGCCACAGCCAGCGCAAAGCGCGCCCCGGTAAAATCGGCAAACTCGACTTCCAGATCGGCCACCTCGCCATGCTCGCCCGGCAATGTGTTGTAGCGGTGGAGCCGCCCGTGCCGCATCACCTCCACCGCGCGGGCGATCGCCGCCTCCGGCAGGGGCTCCTGCTGGGTGAAGGGCTTTCGGAAGATCTCGTCGCTCATATGCGCGTCCTCTGGCGATGCGGTTCTGGCCTTGCGAATATCAATGCAGCATTTGCACCCTCAGGCAAGTTTCGGCAGCAACTGCGCCACAAGATTGGGTAGGATTGCATAGCTGGCCATCGACGCCTCGGGCTTGAGCCGCAGGATCTCCTCTCCCTCGGGGCCGAAGGTCACCAGCACACAGGGCACGCCCACGGCCTCGGCCGTCTTGCGGTCGGTCACCGTATCGCCGATCAGGATCGAGCGCCCCACATCGCCGCCCGCCTGCACGACAGAGGCGATATAGGGTGCGGGGTCGGGCTTGCGGGTAGGCAGCGTATCGGCACCGATCAGCGCATCGAAGAGCGGCGCGATGCCTAGCTCCGCCACCAGCTTCACGGCCAGTGCCTCGGGTTTATTGGTGCAGATCGCGGTCTTGTAGCCCGCCGCGCGGAGTGCCTCGATGGCTGCGCGCGCGCGCGGATAGAGCTGCGTATGAACGCAGATATGCTGGTCGTAATGGCCAAGGAGAGCTTCGAAATCCTCCTCGATCGCGGCCTCGATATCGGCAATCCCCGCCCGTTCGAACCCCTCGCGCAGCATCGCACGCCCGCCATGGAAGGCGATGAGCGCATCCGCCTCCGGATCGAGCCGCGCCTCCAGACCGCGTTCGGCAAAGCAGGCATTGGCCGCCGCCAGAAGATCGGCCGAGGTATCGGCGAGCGTTCCATCCAGATCGAAGACTACGGTTTCCATCTTGTCCTTCCTGCCCCGCTACCGAGGGCCAATTGAAACACGGCGAAAGACGACGTGATGATCAGGCACCTTGCGGCGCGTCCGACTATGGGTAAAACGGGGATGAGCAGAAGAAAAGGCCAGAAGAAAAGGCAGACCCATGGCGAACGCGCTGATCATCCTTGCCGCAGGGCAAGGCACCCGCATGAATTCCGACCTGCCCAAAGTGCTGCATCAGGTGGGCCGCGCGCCGCTGGTGGCCCATGCGCTGGCCGCAGGGCGCGCCCTCGATCCCGAGCGCGTGGTGACCGTCACCGGCCACGGGGCCGAGCTGGTCGAAAAGGCCGTAGCGGAATGGGCGCCCGAGGCACAATGCGTGCGTCAGGACGAACAGCTGGGCACCGGCCATGCCGTGGCGCAGGCCCTGCCCCATCTTGATGGCTATCATGGCCGGGTGATCGTGCTCTATGGCGACACCCCCTTCATCCGCCCCGAAACGCTGGAAGCGATGGCCGAGTCGGATGCCGCCGTTACCGTGCTGGGGTTCGAGGCCGAGGATCCGGGCCGCTACGGGCGGCTGGTAACCCATGGCCATGCCCTCGAGCGGATCGTCGAATACAAGGACGCCACCGAGGAAGAACGCGAGATCACCCTGTGCAATTCGGGTGTCATCGCCTGCGATGCGGTGCTGCTGACCGAGCTGGTGCAGGGGCTGGGTAATGACAATGCGGCGGGCGAATATTATCTCACAGATATCGTGGGCATGGCGCGGGCGCGCGGGCTGACCACCGAGGTGGTGACCTGCGACGAGGAAGAGACGCTGGGCATCAATACCCGCTTCGAACTTTCCGTAGCCGAGGATCTGTTCCAGGACCGCCAGCGCGCCGACGCGCTCGAGAACGGCGTGAGCATGGTCGACCCCTCCACCGTCTATTTCGCGCTCGACACCTATCTGGGGCGCGATGTCACCGTGGGGCCGAATGTCGTCTTCGGCACCGGCGTCACCGTGGAATCGGGAGCCGCCATCGAGGCCTTCTGCCATCTGGAAGGCTGCCATATCTCGCGTGGCGCGACGGTCGGGCCCTTCGCCCGCCTGCGTCCCGGCGCGGAACTGGCCGAAAACGTCCATGTCGGCAATTTCGTCGAGGTGAAGAACTCCTCGCTCGCCGAGGGCGTGAAGGTGGGCCACCTGACCTATCTGGGCGATGCCGAGATCGGCGCGCGCAGCAATATCGGCGCGGGCACCATCACCTGCAACTATGACGGCGTCTTCAAGCATCGCACCGTGATCGGTCAGGATGCGTTCATCGGATCGTCGACAATGCTGGTCGCCCCCGTCACCGTCGGCAATCAGGCGCTGACCGGCTCGGGCTCGGTCATCACCGAGAACGTCCCCGACGAGGCGCTGGCCATCGCCCGCGGCCAGCAGGTCAACAAGCCCGGTCTTGCAGCAAAACTCATGGCGAAGCTGCGCGCCGCCAAAGCGAAAGGCTGAGATATGTGCGGAATCATCGGCGTCCTCGGCACGCATGAAGTCTCCCCCCTACTGGTCGAAAGCCTCAAGCGGCTGGAATATCGCGGCTATGACAGCGCAGGCATTGCCACGATCAACGAGGGCCGCCTCGACCGTCGCCGCGCGGTGGGCAAACTGTGGAACCTCTCGGATCTTCTGGTCCACGAACCGCTGCCGGGCAAATCGGGCATCGGCCATACCCGCTGGGCCACCCATGGCGCGGCCACAGTGGCCAACGCGCATCCGCATCGTTCGGGTCCGGTGGCGGTGGTCCATAACGGCATCATCGAGAATTTCCGCGAGCTGCGGGCCGAGCTGGCTGAAGCCGGCATCACCCCCGAGACCGAAACCGATACCGAAACCGTCGCCCAGCTGACCCGCCTGATGATGGATCGCGGCATGGCGCCGCGCGAGGCCGCTGTCGCCACGCTGAAAAAGCTCGAGGGTGCCTTCGCGCTTCTGTGGCTCTTTGACGGTGAGGCCGATCTGATGATCGCCGCCCGCAAGGGCTCGCCTCTTGCCATCGGTCATGGCGATGGCGAGATGTTCGTGGGCTCGGATGCCATCGCGCTTTCGCCGATGACCGACCGTATCACCTATCTCGAAGAGGGCGATTACGCCTTCATCACCCGTGCGGGCGCCGAGATCTTCGATCACGAGGGCCGCCGCGCCAATCGTGACGAGGCCCGCATCGATCTGGGCCAGACCCGCGTCGAGAAAGGCGGTTACAAGCATTTCATGGCCAAGGAGATCGCCGAACAGCCGGTGGTTCTGGCCGATGCGCTGACCCATTATCTGCAGGGCGATACGATCAACCTGCCGGAAACGGTCGATTTTACGGGGATCGAACGGCTGACGCTGGTGGCCTGTGGCACCGCCTTCTATGCCTGCCAGACCGCGAAATACTGGTTCGAGAAACTCGCGGGCATTCCCTGCGAGATCGATGTGGCCTCGGAGTTCCGCTACCGCGAACCGCCGATGCCTGCCCGTTCGGTCGCGCTGTTTGTCAGCCAGTCGGGCGAGACCGCCGATACGCTGGCCGCCCTGCGCTATTGCAACGAGAAGGTCGAGAAGACCATCGCCGTCATCAATGTGCCGACCTCCACCATGGCGCGCGAGGCCGATATCGCCCTGCCGATCCATGCCGGTATCGAGGTGGGCGTGGCCTCGACCAAGGCCTTTACCTGCCAATTGCTGACGCTGGCCGTGCTGGCACTGAAGGCAGGGCTCGACCGCGGCCATCTCGGCTCTGATGAGGCCCGTAAACATATGGAGGCGCTGCGCGCCCTGCCCGGCCTGATGAATGCGGGCCTCGGTATCGGCGAGCGCATCGCCGAGCTGTCGAACCAGCTGGCCGAAGCGCAGGATATCCTCTTCCTCGGGCGCGGTCCGCTTTATCCGCTGGCCATGGAAGGCGCGCTGAAACTCAAGGAAATCAGCTATATCCACGCCGAAGGCTATGCCAGCGGCGAGCTGAAACACGGGCCAATCGCTTTGATCGAGCGCACCGTGCCGGTGATCGTCTTCGCCCCCCATGACGGGCTCTTCGACAAGACCGTGTCGAACATGCAGGAGGTCATGGCGCGCCATGGCAAGGTGCTGCTGGTGTCCGATGCCCAAGGTCTGGCCGAGGCCTCCGAGGGCACATGGGCCACGCTGCAACTGCCGGAAGTGCTTGAACCATGGGCGCCGATCCTCTATGCGCTACCAGCTCAGCTTCTGGCCTATCACACCGCCATCGCCAAAGGCACGGATGTGGACCAGCCCCGCAACCTTGCAAAATCGGTGACTGTCGAATGAGCCGCAAACGTGGGGGCCGCAAAGGCCCCAAACCCGAGATCCTTCAGGATGATGGCACCCGCTTGCCCCCCGAGGAAGCCGCAAAACTCAGCGCCGAGGCCGCGGCTTACGCCGCCTCCGACGCCGATTACGAATATTTCGAGGAAGAGGCAGAGGCGGAAGATGCCCTGCCTCCGCCCACGATCGAGGACGCGCTCTATGCGCTCGAGGCATGGACGGATGCCGATCGCGCAGCCCAGATAAAGGCCCAGACCGGCACCAGCTGCCGCGTGATCGGCGTCACGGCGACCGGCATCACCGATATGGCCGCCATGTGGCGCGAGGCGCTCGACAATGAGGGCCGCGTGAGCCTGGCCCACGAGCTCTGGCAATCGGGCATCTTTGAGGCCCGCATCGCCGCCGCCAAGTTGCTGACTCAGGCGCGGATGCGCCCTGACGATATGGCATGGCAACTCCTGACCCAATGGATCGAGGAGGCCGATTGCTTCGCGCTGATCGATGCACTGTGCAAACCGGCCGCCAAACGCCTGCAGGGCAATCTGGCGCGCCTGAGCCAGCTCGATGCCTGGGCCGCCGACGGCCAGCCGACCCTCTCCGGCGATCTCGAGGAAGACGAGCTCGATGATGACGCAATCGAACCACCCCAAGGCCCTGTCGGTCCGAAGATCGCGATCTTCCTGATGACGCGCCCCTATACCAAGCTGCGCAACCCCAAGCCCGAAGACCACCGCGTGCAGGATCACCTGCTGACGCTGGCCGCACGGCTTGCCCCCGGCGCACCGGTCGAGCTGTCGCGTGCCATCGGGCGCTGGCTGGCGGATCTGGCCAAGTTCGAGCGCGCCCGCGTCGAACATTTCCTCGCCACGCAGGAACATCTGCCGCGCACGCTGCGCCGCGAGGCCCAGAACGGTCTTTGAGCATTCCAGCGTCTCTAAATATCCTCGGGGGATGAATTTCATAGTCCCCGACTATGAAAGAAGGGGGCGAGATCGCCCCCTTTTCTACATCAGCCGGTTCCGCATCGGCAGCCGGATCACGCGACTTTTGCCGCACCCCGCCGCGCCATGGCCCAAGACCGCACCGCATGGCCGAACGCCTCGAACAGCGGCCGAGAGACCGGATCTTGCGCCGCGCGATGTTCGGGATGCCATTGCACCGCCATCGTGAAGCCCGGCGCGTCCTTCACATAGATCGCTTCCATCGTGCCGTCCTCGGTGCGGCCCTCGACCACGATCCGCGGACCGGGGATCATGATCCCCTGACCGTGCAGCGAGTTGGTCTCGACCTCCTCTGCCCCGAAGATCCGCGCAAACCGCCCGCCCGGTGTCAGCTGCACCATATGACGGTTGGAGAAGCCCTCATCGAGCGGCACATCCACCGGCATCCGGTGATTACGCCGGCCCGGCAGCTCACGGATCTCGGGATGCAGCGTCGAGCCCATCGCCACCGCGATCTCCTGAAACCCGCGGCAGATACCGAAGACCGGCTGGCCGGTGGCCACACAGGCGCGCACCAGCTCAAGCGCGATGGCGTCGCGCTTGCGATCGAAGGTGCCATGCGCCTCGGTCTCCTCGTCGCCATATTCGGACGGGTGCACATTGGGACGCCCGCCCGGCAGCAGGAACCCGTCACAGGTCTCCATCAGCTCGGCCACCGTCATCCAGCACGGATCGGGCGGGATGATCATCGGGATACAGCCCGAGACCTCCGCCACCGCATCGCAGACCATCGTCCCCACCTCATGGACGGGATAGCGATCATTGATCAGTCCGGTATTTCCGATGATGCCTACGATGGGTCTGGTCATGCCTGCTCTCCTTTGACGGACAAGCTAGGCAGTCCGGCTACGCAGGAAAAGGCCTCAAATGCGCAGCAAATGTGCGCAATGGCGAAGAGACCTCACGATCTGCGCACCTTAGGCCATATTTCACAGCCCTGCCTGCTAAAAGAGCACATAAAAACTGGATCTGCCCGCCACGCAGGCAGATCCGGAACGGCGCCGAGATCAGCGGGCCGCCTTCCATTGCAGCCGGCGGTGATGCAGGACCGGCTCGGTATAGCCCGAGGGCTGGTTGCGGCCCTGGAAGATCAGATCGCAGGCCGCCTGGAACGCCACACCATTATAATCGGGCGCCATCGGCACATAGGACGGATCCCCCGCATTCTGGCGGTCCACCACTTCCGCCATCTCGCGCAAGCCATGCATCACAGCCTCTTCCGAGACCACACCATGATGGAGCCAGTTCGAGAGCGCCTGCGCCGAGATCCGGCAGGTCGCGCGGTCTTCCATCAACCCGACATCATGGATATCGGGCACTTTCGAGCACCCCACACCCTGATCGACCCAGCGCACCACATAGCCCAGAATCCCCTGGGCATTGTTGCGCACCTCGCGGGCGATCTCTTCCTCGGAGAAATTGCGCCCGACGGCCACCGGAATGCTGAGAAGATCCTCAAGGCGCGCAGGCCGGTTGAGGGCCGCAATCTCGCGCTGGCGGGCCAGCACATCGACTGCGTGGTAATGCGTGGCATGGAGCGTGGCCGCGGTGGGCGACGGCACCCAGGCGCAATTGGCGCCCGCCTTCGGGTGGCCGATCTTCTGCTCGAGCATCGCCGCCATCAGATCGGGCATGGCCCACATGCCCTTGCCGATCTGCGCGCGCCCCGACAGCCCGCAGCGCAACCCGATATCCACATTGCGATCCTCATAGGCGGCAATCCATGCCTGCCCCTTCATCTCGCCCTTGGGCAGCATCGGACCCGCCTCCATCGAGGTGTGGATCTCGTCGCCGGTGCGGTCAAGGAAGCCCGTATTGATGAAGGCCACCCGATGTTTGGCCGCGCGAATACATTCCTTCAGGTTGACCGAGGTGCGGCGCTCCTCATCCATGATGCCAAGCTTTACGGTATAGCGTGGCAGGCCCAGCACCTCCTCGACATGGTCGAACACCGCGCAGGCAAAGGCGACCTCCTCCGGCCCGTGCATCTTGGGCTTCACTACATAGACCGAGCCCGTTTCCGAGTTGCGCGGACCAGCCGTCTTGGCCATATCGGGCATGGCGCAAAGCACGGTCACCAACGCATCCATCAGCCCTTCGGGGATCTCGCGCCCGTCCGCATCAAGGATGGCAGGGTTGGTCATCAGGTGTCCGACATTGCGCACCAGCATCATCGAGCGGCCCTTGAGCATACCCTCTCCGCCTTCAGGCAAGGTGATCTCCAGATCGGGGTTCAGAGCGCGGGTGAAGGTCCGGCCCTCCTTCTCGACGCGCTCGGTCAGATCGCCCGCCATCAACCCCAGCCAGTTGCCATAGGCCAGAACCTTATCCTCGGCATCGACAGCGGCGACCGAATCCTCGCAATCCATGATCGCCGAGATCGCGGCTTCCATCACCACATCCGAGATATGCGCCGGATCGGTGCGCCCGATGGAATGGCTCGCATCGATCTTCACGATCACATGCAGCCCGTTATTCTTCAGGACCACTGCGGTCGGCGCATCCTGCGCCCCCTGATAGCCCGCGAATTGCGCGGGGTTCATCAGGCCTGTCATGTCATCGGTGGTCACGAACAGCCCGCCATTCTCCACCGAGATGGCACGGACATCGGCCCATTTGCCCGACACAAGCGGGAAGGTTCTATCCAGAAACGCCTTGACCGCCGCGACAACGCGCGCGCCCCGTGCGGCATCGAACCCCTTGCCCGCGGGAAGGTCGCCAAGCGCATCGGTGCCATAATAGGCGTCATATAATGACCCCCAGCGGGCATTGGCCGCGTTGAGCGCGTAGCGCGCATTCATGATCGGCACCACCAGCTGCGGCCCGCAGATCTGCGCGAATTCCGGATCGGTCGCGGGGGTTCCCACGGTGAAATCCTCGCCCTCGGGCAGGAGGTATCCGATCTCCTCCAGATAGGCCTTATAGGCCGCCGCGTCATGGGGCTGGCCGCGCCGCTCCAGATGCCACGCATCCAGTCGGGACTGCATTTTCTCGCGCGTTTCCAGCAGATCACGGTTCTTCGGCGCGAACTCGGCCATCAGAACCGACATCCCCGCCCAGAATCGCGCGGGGGCGACCCCGCTTTGCGGCAAGGCCCGCCCCTCGATGAACTCGGCCAGTTCCCTGGCAACCTGCAATCCTGCGCGTTCGATGCGTTCGACCATCGCGACCTCCTTATATCTGTAACTTGGCTTACAACCTGACGATAGATAGCCGCCCTGTCCAGAGACACAAACGCCCCCGCACAAACACATGACCCTGTCTTGAACCTCCCCGCGCCCGCGCCTACCCTGTGCCGCCAGACAATACGTCACGAGACGAAGCAAAGGAGCCCCCCCGATGGACGGCACGATCTACCTGAAAGACTATACGCCCTATCCGTTCGATCTTGATCAGGTTCATCTGACCTTCCGACTGGCCCCGTCGGCGACCCGCGTCCTTGCGCGGCTGCACCTGACCCCTAAAGGCGAGGGGGCCTCGCTGCATCTCGATGGCGAGGAACTGAAACTGATCTCGCTCGGGATCGATGGCACTGCACTGCAGCCCGCCGATTATCTGCTGACCGAGACGGGGCTGACCGTGCATGCCGCTGCCCTCCCCGAAGGCGCCTTTACGCTGGAGACCGAGGTCGAGATCGCGCCCAATGCCAATACCGCCCTCGAAGGGCTCTATATGTCGAACGGCATGTATTGCACCCAATGCGAGGCCGAGGGGTTCCGCAAGATCACCTTCTATCCCGATCGCCCCGATGTGATGGCGCGCTTCCATGTGCGCATCGAGGGCGACCTGCCGGTGCTTTTGTCCAATGGCAATGCGGGGGCTTCGGGCGAGGGATGGGCCGAATGGGATGACCCATGGCCGAAACCGGCCTATCTGTTTGCGCTCGTGGCGGGCGATCTCGTAGCAACCTCGGGCACATTCACCACGAAATCCGGCCTCGAGGTCGATCTGAACATCTGGGTCCGTCCGGGCGATGAAGACCGGTGCGATTTCGCGCTCGAGAGCCTGAAACGCTCCATGGTCTGGGACGAGGAAGCCTATGGGCGCGAATATGACCTCTCGGTCTTCAATCTCGTGGCGGTCGATGATTTCAACATGGGCGCGATGGAGAACAAGGGGCTGAATATCTTCAACTCCAAACTCGTGCTCGCCTCCCCCGAAACCGCGACCGATACCGATTATGTGCGCATCGAGGCGGTGATCGGACACGAGTATTTCCACAACTGGACCGGCGACCGGATTACCTGCCGCGACTGGTTCCAGCTCTGCCTCAAGGAAGGCCTGACCGTCTTCCGCGACCAGAGTTTCACCCGTGATGTGCGCCTCGGGCCGGTCAAGCGGATCGAGGATGCCGCTACGCTGCGCACCCGCCAGTTCCGCGAGGACCAAGGCCCGCTCGCCCATCCACCCCGGCCCAATCACTACCGCGAGATCAACAACTTCTACACGGTCACCGTCTATGAAAAAGGCGCCGAGATCGTGGGTATGCTCAAACGGCTCGCGGGCGACGAGGCCTATCGCCAGGCGCTCGATCTCTATTTCGAGCGCCATGACGGGCAGGCCTGCACGATCGAGGACTGGCTGAAGGTTTTCGAGGATGTGACGGGACGTGATCTCACACAATTCGCGCTGTGGTATACCTCCGCAGGCACGCCGCATCTGAAGGTGACCGATGCCTATGCCGATGGCCGCTACACGCTGACCTTCCGCCAATCGACGCCCCCCACTCCGGGCGAGCCCGAGAAAGCCCCGCGCCATATCCCGATTGCCGTGGGTCTTCTGGACCTGCAGGGCCGCGAGGTCCTGTCCACGCAACTGCTGGAGATGACCGAAGAAGAGCAGAGCTTCAGCTTCGATGTGGCCGAAAGACCCGTGCCGTCGATCCTGCGCGATTTCTCGGCGCCCGTCGTGCTGCAACGCGACCAGAGCCCCGAGGAACAGGCCTTCCTGCTGGCCCATGACACAGATGGCTTCAACCGGTGGGAGGCAGGGCGCAGCCTTGCCCAACGCACCCTGATCGCGATGACCAAGGGCGCGCGCCCGGCGCAGGGATATATCGATGCGATCGGCAACCTGTTGGCAGATGACACGCTGGAGCCTGCCTTCACCGCGCATTGCCTTGCCCTTCCGGGCGAGGATGAACTGGCACAGGCACTCTTTGCCGCAGGCGAGACCCCCGACCCCGATGCCATCCACAGCGCGCGCAGCGCCCTCTCCAGGGCCATCGCCACCGCTCATGAGGCCCGCCTGAGCGCGCTCTATGACGCGCTGGAGGTCAAAGGTCCCTACTCGCCCGATGCAGAACCCGCCGGCAAACGCGGCCTGCGTCTGGCCTGCCTGAGCCTGCTGACCAAACTCGATAACGGTGCCCGCGCCAAGGCCCTGTTCGATGCGGCCGATAACATGACCGAAAGCTTCGGCGCATTGTCGATCCTGATCCGCGCAGGTCTGGGCGATGAGGCCTCCGAAACCTTCCGCGCCCGCTGGCAGGACAACCGTCTTGTCATGGACAAATGGTTCATGGTGCAGGTCGCCGCCTGCCCGCCCGAAGACGCCGTGGCAAAGGCCGAGGCGCTGTCGCAAGACCAGGCCTTTGACTGGAAAAACCCCAACCGCTTCCGGTCGCTCATTGGCGGCCTAACCGCCAATCACGCAGGTTTCCATGCCAAGGACGGATCGGGCTATGCCTTCCTTGCGGACTGGCTCATCAAACTCGACCCGATGAACCCGCAGACAGCCGCGCGTATGTCGACCAGTTTCGAGACATGGCGCCGCTATGACAGCGCCCGCCAGAACCTCATCCGCGAGGAACTCACCCGCATCTCCCAGACCCGCGGCCTCTCGCGCGATCTCTCCGAGATGTCCCAGCGTCTCCTGGGCTGACCCCGAGCATCAGGGGGCGCTCGCGCCCCCTCTTGGACTTTGTCCAATTCACCCCCGGGATATTTAGAGACGCTGGAATGCCGTTTTCCAGCGTCCCTAAATATCCCGGGGGAGCGCCTGCAAGGCGCGGGGGCAGAGCCCCCTCGCGCGATCCGGCCAAAGCAGGCACTTGCCCCCGCATCGCCCCTGTCCTAGAAGGCGGATAGCACGTTGGGGCGCAAAGCCCGGCCAAAGACACGAGGAATGCGGATATGCTCGACCATCTCGCTTATGAAGCGCCCAAACCGAAAGTCATCGCAGGGGCCAAGTCGGACTGGGAACTGGTGATCGGTCTCGAGGTCCATGCGCAGGTCCATTCGAATGCCAAACTGTTTTCGGGTGCCTCTACCACCTTCGGTGCCGAGCCGAACTCGAATGTGGCCTTTGTCGACGCTGCCATGCCGGGGATGCTGCCTGTTATCAACGACTATTGCGTCGCGCAGGCCGTACGCACCGGTCTGGGTCTGAAAGCAAAGATCAATCTCTTCTCGGCCTTCGACCGCAAGAACTACTTCTATCCTGACCTGCCTCAGGGCTATCAGATCAGCCAGCTTTACCATCCCATTGTGGGCGAGGGCGAGATCCTCGTCGACATGGGGCCGGGTGTTGGCCGCAAGGTCCGTATCGAACGCATCCATCTCGAGCAGGATGCCGGCAAATCGATCCACGATATGGACCCGCATATGTCCTTCGTCGATCTCAACCGGACAGGTGTGGCGCTGATGGAGATCGTCTCGCGCCCCGATATCCGTGGCCCCGAAGAGGCCGCCGCCTATGTTGGCAAGCTGCGCCAGATCCTGCGTTACTTGGGCACCTGTGACGGCAATATGCAGAACGGCAATATGCGGGCCGATGTGAATGTGTCGATCTGCAAGCCGGGAGATTACGAGAAATTCATCGAGACCGGCGATTTCGGGATTTTGGGCACGCGCTGCGAGATCAAGAACATGAACTCGATGCGCTTCATCCAGGCCGCGATCGAGGTCGAGGCCCGCCGCCAGATCGCCATCGTCGAGGATGGCGGCAAGGTCGTGCAGGAGACCCGCCTGTACGATCCGGACAAGAACGAGACGCGCTCCATGCGCTCGAAGGAAGAAGCGCATGATTACCGCTACTTCCCCTGCCCCGATCTGCTGCCGCTGGAGATCGAGCAGGCTTGGGTCGATGATATCGCAGCCTCCATGCCCGAACTGCCCGATGCCAAGAAGGCGCGGTTCGTGAAGGAATTCGGCCTGTCGGAATATGACGCCTCGGTTTTGACCGCCGATGTCGAGAATGCCGATTACTTCGAGGCGGTGCTGGCTGTGGGCGGTGATGGCAAGCTTTCGGCCAACTGGGTGATCAACGAACTCTTCGGCCGTCTGAAGAAAGACGACCGTGATGTGACCACCTCGCCGGTTTCGGCAGAGCAGCTGGGTAAGATCGTCAAGCTGATCAAATCGGGCGATATTTCGGGCAAGATCGGCAAGGATCTGTTCGAGATCGTCTATACCGAAGGTGGCGATCCGGAAGCGCTGGTCGAGGAGCGCGGCATGAAACAGGTCACCGATATGGGGGCCATCGAGACCGCCGTGGACGAGGTGATTGCCGCCAATCCGGCGCAGGTCGAGAAGGCCAAGGCCAACCCCAAACTCGCAGGCTGGTTCGTCGGTCAGGTAATGAAATCCACCGGCGGCAAGGCCAACCCCGCTGCTGTGAACGAACTTGTTGTGAAGAAGCTGGGCCTTTGAGCACAGCGCTTCATCCGCAGGTAAAGGGCGCTCCGGCGCCCTTTTTCATGCGTATGTTGTGGCGGAACTCCACCGATCCTCACCCTTGTGTCACTTGACCCAAGGGCCCGAATGCACGACAAGTCTGCCCCGAAGCATGGCGAAAGCCAGAGGTGTGGGCCAGAGGGTGTGAGGCAGAGATGCAAGAGTACGAGTATAAGGTAATTCCCGCGCCCGTGCGCGGCGAGCGAGACCGTGGCATGAAGACGCCCGAGGACCGGTTTGCCAACACGCTGACCGCAACGCTCAATGCGATGGCCGTCGATGGTTGGGACTATCTGCGCGCCGAGACCCTGCCCGCCGAAGAGCGCAGCGGGCTGCGTGGCAAGGCCACTGTGTATCACAACATGCTGGTGTTCCGCCGTGCGAAACCGGTAGCCGCCCCGAAAGCACCGGCCTCTTCGGAAGAGACCCAAGCGGCCAAGCCCGTAGCCAAAGCCCCGCTTGTGGCCGAGCCCAGATCCATGAGCAGCGTCTCCGACGGGATCAGGCAGGAGGCGCCGCGCGCCGAGCCGGTTCTGGCGCCCCGCAAGAGCCCTGATCCGATGCTTGATCCGGCCAATCAGGGCGATCCTTCGGGCAGCCCGCAGCCGCTGCGCATCCCCAGCGCCATCGAGCGCCGTGCCCGCGCGCTCTCGGCCAAGGTGCAGGAAGGCACAACGCCGAAGCTTGGCGCGGCCACGCCCGGCACTTCCGGCTGAGGCCGCGCGCGGGGTCGGAATTGCGCTTCCGGGAAGCGATCAATTTTTGGCATCCGGGGCTTTCACCCGCCTGAAAATAACATAGAATGCGTGACCCGAGTCGGAGGGGCCCCGGGGCCTCGCCGAATGCTGTCAGATACCCCGAGCCGTCAGATTACGGAGACCCACCCCTTATGGAAAAGAACGACCCGTTTGGTTTTAATATCTCGGCGAAGGCAGATAAGAAACGCCGCCAGAAGGGCCGCCGTGGCATGTCGGGGGCATTCGAGACCTCGACACGCGTCTGTGACAAGGCAGGCTGTGAGGAGCAGGCTCAATATCGCGCACCCAAGAGCCCCAAGGTTCTGGACGAGTATTTCTGGTTCTGCAAAGAGCATATCCGCGAATACAATCTGAACTGGAACTATTTCCAGGGCCAATCGGAGGAGGAATTCCAGGCCTTCCTCGACAATGCCACCGTCTGGGAGCGCCCGACCAAGCCCTTCAACCGCGCCAATGACGAGAAGCTGGGCCTCGCCCGCCATGGCGTGACCGACCCGCACGAGATCCTGGGCGATAATGCCACACAGAACCCGGGCCGCCGGTCCGTGGGACGCAAGCTACCGCCGACCGAACGCAAGGCCGCCGAAATCCTCGAGGTGACCAATGCCGAGACCAAGGCCGAGGTGCGCAAAGCCTATAAGGCGCTGATCAAGGTGCTTCACCCCGACATGAATGGCGGCGACCGCAGCCAGGAAGAGATGCTGCAGGAAGTCGTCTGGGCATGGGACCAGCTTAAAGACAGCCGTTTCTTCAAGTAAACCGGCGTAAGGGGGCTCTGCCCCCCTTGGGGCCTGACGGCCCCAATTCCCCCCGGGATATTTGACGACAATGGAAGCAGGAGCGGGCGCCGGTATGGCGCCCGTTTTTACAGGTTCAGGTCACGGATCAGGCGCCCATGCTTGCGCGCGGCGATGATGAGGTCCGCCAGCCGGTGCAGACCTTTGGACTTGAGGGCAGGCAGCATGCGCAGGAAGGCGCGCGCGGTGGCATCGGTATCGCCCATCGCGCTGTGGCGGGCCTCGGGCGGGATCAGGATGCCGAGCCTGTCGCAGAGCGCATCGAGCGTGTGTGACTGGCTCTGGCCGAACAGGATGGCCGAGAGAAGGACCGTATCGAGCACGGGATGCTCGAAGGTCAGCGGTTGCGGATGGCGGCGGAGTGCGGCGCGGAGCAGGCCGATATCGAAGGGGGCGTTATGGGCAACCAGCACCGCATCGCGTGCGAAATGATGGAACCTCCCGATTGCTATGGCGGCGGTCGGGGCGGTAGCGACCATCTCGTCACTGATCCCGTGGATGGCCTGTGCCGAGGCGGGGATCGGACGGTCGGGGTTGACCAGCATCTCGAAGGTTTCGCAGACGCGGCCATTGACGATCCGCTGTGCCGCGATCTGCACGATAGCATCGGTTTCGGGATCGAGCCCCGTGGTCTCGGTGTCAAAGACCACATAGGTCAGTTGCTCCAGCGGCGTCAGGCGGATATCGCCCGGGGGCTGGCGGTCGAGAAGGTCGAAATCATAGGTGACGCGGCGGGGGTAGCGGTCGGGCCGGTCCGCAGCCGGCGCCAGATCGCGTAGCGGCAGACAGAGCCGCGCCCGCCCGTCATGCAGGGTTTCGGGCCAGATATCGCTGCGATGGCGGTCGAGCACCTGCCGTTCGGACGGGCCCAGGAGCGCGTCGAGCTGTGCGAATGGCAATGGCGCTCCCTGCCATTCGAGCGCCATGAGCGCCCCCGCCCCCTCGGCCGTGATTTCCAGCCGGAACTCCCCGCGCCCTTCGCGATCCACGGCGGGAACAATCCGGCCCCAGAGATCGAGCAGCGCCTCGGCATCGGCGCGCAGGATCAGCGAGCTGGTGGCGAGCGTCAGCGGGCGGCCGATCCGCGCGCGCACGGCCTCGGCCAGATCGGAGGCACGGATCTCGGCCATCGTCCAGTCGGGGATCCGCTCGGCCTGCTGGCCCAGCCGGTGCAGATCGCGCGTCAGGCTGCGGACCTGCGCCTGCGCCGCCATGCGCACGCGGCTGCGGTCCTCGCCCTGCGGCCCCTGCGGATCGGTCAGGGTATCGAGCAGCGAATGCAGGGCCGCAATCGCGGGCGTGATCGTTGCAAGGATCTCGGCATTGAGGGCCATTGCAGCACGGCTGGCCGAGCTCTGGGCCGAGACATCCTGCAGGGTCAGCACATGACCGCCCTCCGCACCGCTTCCCGGCAGACAGCGCAGATGGCCTGTCAGGACCTGCCCCGCATGGGTAGTGCAGAGAAGATCCGAGCGCGCCTCCGGATCCTCTTCGTGCGACAGGCGGTCTATGGCATGCAGAATCGGCGCGAGTTCCACGAAATCGGCCAGGTTGCGCCCCAGTCCGGGTCTGGCCTCCCCCGCCACCAGCAAGGCCGCTGCCTGCGGATTATAGAGCACGACGCGCAGATCCCGTGACAACAAAAGCACCGCCACCGGCATATCGGCGAGCAGCACTTCGAGCCGCGCCTGCGAGGTAGCGGCCTGGGCAAGCGCCTGTTCGACCTCGCGGGCCATGCGCGTGTTCTGCGCCGACATCGCCTCGCCCAATGCGGCGCCCGCAGGCCCAAGATCGCCCAGATAGGGCGCGTCAAAGGCGGCGCTATCGCCCCATCCGGCCAGACGCATCGCGCCTGCAAGAGCCTCGATCGGACGGGCCACATGTTCATCGAATAACAGCCACAGCCCCGCGACCAACGTGACCCCCAAAAGCCCCGAGACCAGCGCCATGACCACCAGCCGCTCCTGCCCCTGCCGCCCGCCCAGCCATGCTCCGGCCAGCAGTGCCAGCACCAGACCGACAGCCAGAGCCGCAAAAAGCAGAAAGACCCGCAAACGCAACCCCAGCCGCGCCCCCCAAGCCTCCATCAGGCGGCCTCATCGAGCAGGCGATGCAGCTCGGCGCGCAGCTCCTTGAGCTCGAAGGGTTTCGCGATGAACCCGTCCGCCCCGAGCGCCAGCCCCTTGCGACGCTCCACCGAGGAGCCCCGCGCGGTCATCATCAGGATTTTCACCGCCCGCAGATCGGGATCGAGGCGCATGGCCTCGCAGATCTCGTAGCCTGACACCTCGGGCAGCATGATATCGAGAAGCACCAGATCGGGGCGCATGTCGCGGATCAAGTCGATAGCACCTGCCCCCGTCGAGATCCGCGCATGCTCGAACCCCTCGCGCCCCATCAGGAAATCGAGCGCCATGGCGATATTGTCCTCGTCCTCGACGATCAGTATCCGCCGCGCCATGCCATCGTCGCCCCGTTCAGCCATGGCCCACCCCCCCGCAGATCGCGGCCATCGCCGGGTCATCAGGCGCGATATCGCGCCAGTCACCGCCCGTCAGATCGCTCCCCGACAGCTGCGCGCCGCCGATCAGATCGGCGCGGCGATGGCCTGCGCAATCATAGGCCACCGGCACCGCCTGAACAGGCTGCCAGCGCGAGACCAGCAGTAGCCGCCCTTCGCGCAGGCCGGGGGCGGGGTCACTCACCTGCGCCAGATCCACCGCCATGAACCGTGTGGTGACCGGTTTGGCATAGGTCCACGGGCGCCACAAATTGCTATCCTCGACGGTCATCACCACGCTCATATCGCCCCCGAGCCCCGCCTTCAGATCGGGATACCAGCGATATTCGGCATGGACCGTGTAGCCCAGCATGGCGAGACCGGCCATCGCGGGCATCAGCCATTTGGGCAAAGTCACACCGGCCCATTTGCGCAACCCGTGGCGCGCCGCGAAGACCACCAGCACCGCCAGTGCCGCCGCCGAGAACATTGCGATAAAATCTATGATCATGAAGGGTCTCCTTTAGCTGACGCTTGCTACTGGCCGAGATTGGCCTTGCCATGGCCCATGGCCGATTGCAGAGAGCGCACCACCACGAAGGCGTCACGCAGATGCGAGCGTTCGAAATCGGGAAGCGCCGAGGGCGCAAGGTAATTATCGGGGGCCTGCCCCTGACGGATCTGGCGGGCCTGGGTCTCGAGCCGCGTCTGGGCGATCAGATCATAGGCCGCCAGCAGGTCCTGCCCGCCACTGACCGAGAGCGTGCCCGCCTCGCGCGCCGCCATCAGCCGCGCGCGGGTATTGACCGCAACAAGCCGGCCGCGCAGCGCATGGACACGGGCCAGATCGGCCACGGGCACCACGCCGTTATGTTTGAGATCAATATGGTTGCGATGCTCGCCGGAGCGGATCGTGGCAAAGCCGCGGATCAGCCCCAGAGGCGGCGTATGTTTGAGGCTATTGGCGATCATATGCGCCACGAAGATCGAGTTTTTGGCAGCATTGACCAGTGTCTGGGCCTGTAATGCCTCAAACAACGCGGGCGCCGTGCCGCCGATCACCCGCAGGTCGAACATCACCGAGGCCAGCATCTGCGCCTCCGGATTGGGCGTGGCGATCCAGCTACGGAAGTAGCGCGCCCAGACTTCGGTCCGCTGGCACCATCGCGGGTTGGTGGCCATCATATCGCCCGGGCAATAGACATAGCCGCAGGCCTGCAACCCGTCCGAGACGATATGGGCGAATTTGCGAAAATACTCCATATCCGCATCCGATGCGCTGTCATCCACGATCAGGCAGTTATCCTGATCCGATACGCCCGTCTGTTCCTGCCGCCCCTGGCTGCCGCACGCCGCCCAGACCCAGGGCGCGGGCGCGGGACCCAGCTGCGCCTCGGCCATCCCCAACAGGCGGCGCGTGACGGCATCGGCGATATCGGTGATAAGCCGTGTAGTGACCTCATGGGCGTGATGCGCCCCCACCAGCTGCACCAGAAGCTGCGGGATGCGGGCGGTGATCGCGGCCATCTGCGCCACATCCTGCGCGCGCGCGATCTCGTGGATCAGCCCCGCCGAGCTGACCGCCTGAAAACGCGTCAGATCGGTCTGGGTGATCATGCCGATCAGTCGCCCGCCCTCGGTCACCGGCAGATGGCCGATGCCATGCTCGAACATCCGGTGCAGGATATCCGATCCCAGCGCCTCGGGACCGAGGCTCACCGGATCGGGGGTCATCACGCGGCCTACCTCGGCCGAGGTCGGGAAGTTGCCGGCCAGAACCTTACTCGACATATCACGTTGCGTAACGATACCCAGAAGCCTTCCTTCCGCATCTGTTACGCCCAGCGAGGACACATGATGGTCGCGCATCAGCCGCGCAGCCTCCACCACATTGGTCTCGGGGCGGCAGGCCACAACCTTGCCCGATAGCAGGTCCGCCACCCGCATACCCGCCAGATCCGCCCCTGACCGCGCGCGCGCCGATAGCGAGGCCGCCGGCGAGCGGTCGAAAAACCGGTGGAAGCTTTCGACGGCCGCGCATAATGCCGTGAATTCGGCAACAGGCAGCATCAGGAGCAAACCGGCCTCCTCCATCCGCGCCGTGGTGGCCGCCCGCCCGTCGCGCATCAGCCCGCGCTCGCCGAAACTGTTGCGCGGCCCCAGATGAGAGACGAGCCCGCCATTGGCATCGCGGATCTCGACGGCACCGGAGCAGACCAGATAGAGCCCCTCCAGCGGCACGCCATGATGATAGATCTCGGTGCCCTCGGACAGTTCCCTGCGGACAAAGGATCGGGCCACGCGGACCAGATCGTTACGCGGCAGGGTATCGTAGGGGTGGACCCCTTCGAGAAAAGTCACGACTGAGGCAAGATCGTCACGCATGATCTTATCCGTTCTTTGGTCATGATTGCGGATCGGAATGGGCGCCGGAAACCGAATGGGCCTTCGGCCTCCGGCGCTCTACGGGCGGCGAGGCCGCCCGTAGGTCTTTTCCCGTTCAGTGATCGACGGCCTGACCCGCCCCTTTGGGGATACGGATCGACTCGACCAGATCCTGGATCTCTTCCGGCGGCTCTTCGGTGGCCGAGGACACCAGATAGGCAACCACGAAGTTGATCACGGCCCCCACCGCCCCGAAGGAGGTGGATTTGATCGACAGCAGCAGCGGATCGGTATCATCGAAGCTGTTCGTGCCCGGAACGAAGAACCAGCCCTTATGCAGGAAGATATAGATGATGGTCACGATCAGACCGGTCAGCATCCCGGCCACGGCACCCTTGTTGTTGATGCGCTTCGAGAAGATGCCCATCATCAGCGCGGGGAAGATCGAGGAGGCTGCAAGGCCGAAGGCCAGTGCCACGGTCTGCGCCGCAAATCCGGGCGGGTTGAGACCCAACCAGGTTGCCACCGCAATCGCCACCGCCATCGCGATCCGCGCCGATAGCAGTTCGCCCTTCTCCGAGATCCCCGGATTGATCTGGCTCTTGATCAGATCATGGCTCACCGCCGAGGAGATCGCCATCAAGAGGCCTGCCGCCGTGGACAGTGCCGCTGCCAGACCACCCGCCGCGATCAGCGCGACCACCCAGCCCGGAAGATTGGCGATTTCGGGATTGGCCAGCACGATGATGTCGTTATTGACCGACAGTTCATTGGCCGAGGCCGGATCTTCGGCTTTGCCATTGACGTAGTTGATCAGGCCATCGCCATTCTTATCCTCGAACTTCAGAAGACCGGTCTGCTCCCAGTTTTTCATCCAGTCAGGACGCGCCTCATAGGAGAGCGGAGCCGATTGGGTGCCTTCGGGATAGACCGTGTTGATCAGGTTCAGACGGGCCATCGCACCCACCGCAGGCGCGGTCAGGTAAAGCAGTGCGATGAACACCAGCGCCCAACCTGCGGAGGACCGGGCATCCGAGACCTTCGGCACGGTGAAGAAGCGCACGATCACATGGGGCAGACCCGCGGTCCCGATCATCAGCGACATGGTGAACAGGAACATGTTCAGCATCGTGTCCGATTGCGCGGTATAGCTCGCAAAGCCCAGATCGGCGAGCAACCCGTTGAGTTCCTGCAGGATCGGCTGGCCGGTCGCGGTGCTCTCGGAGAACAGGCCCAGACCCGGGATCGGGTTACCGGTGAGTTGCAGCGAGATGAAGACCGCCGGAATGGTATAGGCGATGATCAGCACGACATATTGCGCCACCTGCGTATAGGTGATGCCCTTCATGCCCCCAAGCACGGCATACATGAACACGATCGCCGCGCCGATATAGAGGCCGGTCTCGTTCGACACTTCGAGGAAGCGCGAGAAGGCCACGCCCACACCGGTCATCTGGCCGATGACATAGGTGACGGAGGCGATGATCAGGCAGATCACGGCCACGGTGCGCGCGGTCTGGCTGTAGAAGCGGTCACCGATGAATTCCGGCACGGTGAACTTGCCGAACTTGCGCAGGTATGGCGCCAGCAGCATAGCCAGAAGCACATAGCCGCCGGTCCAGCCCATCAGATATGCCGAGGTATTGAACCCACCGAAAGCGATGATCCCCGCCATCGAGATGAAGGAGGCCGCCGACATCCAGTCCGCGCCGGTGGCCATGCCGTTGAGCACGGGATGGACCCCGCGCCCTGCGGCATAGAATTCCGAGGTAGAACCCGCGCGGGCCCAGATCGCGATGCCGATATAAAGCGCGAAGGTCGCGCCGACGAAGAGCAGGTTGAGGGTAAACTGATCCATCTGTCGCCCCCCTTACTCTTCGACGCCGTGTTCGCGGTCGAGCTTGTTCATCTTTGCCGCATAGGAAAAGATGAGCACGAGGAACACGAGGATCGAGCCCTGCTGGGCAAACCAGAAGCCCAGATCGGTTCCGCCGACGGGGATGCCCGCCAAAAGCGGACGCAGCAGGATGCCGAAGCCGAAGGAACAGACGAACCAGATCACCAGATAGATCTTGATCGTGCGGATATTGGCCTTCCAATAGGCATTGGATGATGATTGATCAGCCATTTTTGGTGTCTCCCTTTGGATTTTCTCCATAAGCCAGCCGCGCACGGACAGATGCCGCGCGAGGCCAACCCCTCCCTAAAACCGGATCGGGCGGCCGGTCGGTCAACCGGCCCTTCGATCCGTCAGACGCCTGTGGTCACGCCCTTCTCCTCCATGACCACCTGCAGTTCCGAGGCGACAGATTCGATACTCCCCATCGCATCCACCACCTCGAGTTTGCCCAAGGCGCGATAATGCGCGATGAGCGGTGCCGTCTGTGCGTGATAGGCCTCCAACCTATGGCGCGCAGTCTCGGCATTATCGTCGGCCCGACGTTTGAACTCGGTGCCGCCGCATTTGTCACAGCATCCCGCCACCCCGGGCTGCTTGAAGCTGTCGTGATATCCTTCGCCACATTTGGCGCAGGTATAGCGACCAGAGACGCGGGCGATCATCGCCTCGTCATCGACCGCCATGGAGATCGCCGCCGTGACCTGCTGATGGGTGTAATGCAGCAGGTCATCGAGCGCCGCCGCCTGCCCCGCCGTGCGGGGGAAGCCATCAAGGATCACCCCCGAACGGGTATCTGGGTTGGAGAGCCGGTCGCGCAGGATCGCCAGAACGATCTCGTCGCTCACGAGCCCACCAGCCTCCATCACCGATTTCGCGGCCAGACCCGCCGGCGTGCCCTTGGCCACCGCCTCGCGCAGCATGTCACCGGTCGAAAGCTGCACCAGCCCGAATTTCTCCTCCAGCATCCGGGCTTGCGTGCCTTTGCCGGCCCCCGGAGGGCCAAGCAGGATCAGAACGGCAGGTGTCGTTGCGGTCTCGGCCATAGGCTCACCCTTTGTTTGCACGGTTGGCGATCAGATCGTCGACCACGGACGGGTCGGCCAGCGTCGAGATATCGCCCAAAGCGCCGGTATCGTTCTCGGCGATCTTGCGCAGGATACGGCGCATGATCTTGCCCGAGCGGGTCTTGGGCAGACCGGGCGCCCACTGGATGACATCGGGCTTGGCAATCGGGCCGATCTCGGTGCGCACCCAGCGCTCTAGATCCTTGCGCAGATCATCCGAAGGCTCCACATCGTTCATCAGGGTGACATAGGCGTAGATGCCCTGCCCCTTCAGCTCATGCGGGAAGCCCACCACCGCGGCCTCGGCCACAGCCTGATGCGCCACCAGCGCCGATTCCACCTCGGCCGTGCCCATCCGGTGGCCCGAGACGTTGATCACATCATCCACACGACCGGTGATCCAGTAATAGCCATCGCTATCACGGCGACAGCCGTCACCGGTGAAGTAATAGCCCTTATACTGGCTGAAATAGGTCTCCTGGAAGCGCTCGTGATCGCCCCAGACGGTGCGCATCTGACCGGGCCAGCTATCGGCGATACACAGCACGCCCTCGGCTGCGGTCTCGTCCTGTTTGACCGCCGTGGTCGGGTCGAGGATCACCGGCTTCACCCCGAAGAAGGGCCGCGTGGCCGAGCCGGGCTTGGTGGGTGTGGCCCCCGGAAGCGGCGTGATCATATGGCCGCCGGTCTCGGTCTGCCACCAGGTATCCACGATCGGGCATTTGCCGCGCCCGACATATTTGTCATACCATGCCCAGGCTTCGGGGTTGATGGGCTCGCCCACCGTGCCCAGCACCTTCAGCGAGGACAGGTCGTATTTCTCCACATATTGCGGCCCCTGCCCCATCAGCGCGCGGATCGCGGTGGGCGCGGTGTAGAACTGGTTGACCTTGTGCTTCTCGCAGACCTCCCAGAACCGTCCTGCATCCGGATAGGTCGGCGTGCCCTCGAACATCAGCGTGGTCGCACCATTGGCCAGCGGACCATAGACGATATAGCTATGGCCGGTGACCCAGCCCACATCCGCCGAGCACCAGTAGACATCGCCATCATGGTAATCGAAGACATATTCCTGCGTCATCGCGGCATAGACCAGATAACCACCAGTAGAATGCACCACCCCCTTCGGCTTGCCGGTCGAGCCGGAGGTATAGAGGATGAACAGCGGATCCTCGGCACTCATCGGACGCGGCGGGCATTCGGGCGAGACCTCTTCCATCATCGCCTTCACATCCACATCGCGGCCCGAGATCCAGGTGATCTGGTCGCCGGTATGTTTGATCACAAGACAGCGCACCTTGTCCGAGCAATGCAGGAGCGCCGCATCGGCATTGGATTTCAGCGGCGTGCGACGCCCGCCCCGCGGGGCGGTATCGGCGGTGATCACCAGCTTCGCGCCGCAATCATTGATCCGGTTGGCCAGCGCATCGGGGGAGAAGCCCGCAAAGACGATCGAATGGATCGCCCCGATCCGTGCACAGGCCAGCATCGCATAGGCGGCTTCGGGGATCATCGGCAGATAGATCACCACACGGTCGCCGCGCATCACCCCCTGGGACAGCAGCACATTCGCCATCCGGTTCACCTTGTCGCTGAGCTCGCGATAGGTGATGTGCTGGGCAGGATCTTTCGGGTCATCGGGCTCGAAGATGATCGCAGTCTGGTCACCACGCTTGGCCAGATGGCGGTCGACACAGTTCACCGAGGCGTTGATCACCCCGTCATGGAACCATTTGATCGAGACATTGCCGAAGGTGAAATCGGTGTCCTTCACCTTGGTATAGGGGGTGATCCAGTCCAGACGCTTCCCCTCGCGGCCCCAGAAGGCCTCTGGATTCTCCACCGACTCGCTATACATCTCGCGGTATTTCGCGGCATCCACATGCGCCGGCCCGAAATGGCTGGGCACCTCGCGCATATCCGGCGCCTCGAGCACCTGTTCCTGAGCAGCCATAAGCTTTCCTCCCTCAGCTATGTCATGCGGCCCGTCTGGACCACGCGGCGCCTCCGACCTCCATCAGAGCCGCCATTCCCCAAGGACAAGTGTAAACATGAGTTTCTATTTTTGATAACCCCCTTTTTTGGCTTGTTTTTTCTGTCAAATATTTGACGCCACAAAACCGGTATCTGTAAATTTTATCATCCTTGCCGCGAAATTCCCCGCAAGTTCCGTCTCTTGCCTGTATATCAAAATGACATATTTACCGATGCCATCGCGCGCATAGATGTGTCGCAAAAACACGTTAGGCGTGTGATGCGTGAAAGCCTGCCAGAAGTGATTCGTTTTATGGGGTCGCGCGGGCACAGCCCTGTCACCGCCCGGGCCCACCCGGTCCTGTCCCGCATGGGGGCGCCATCACGCTCTTGCCAAGCGGGTCTCCCGCACCTACCATTTTACCCCAAGGCCTTAGCGGAGCGGATCTCGATGCCCACACCAATCGACTTGCCCAAGGACCAGATCCCCCTTTCCGGTGCCCGCCAACCCGTCGATCCGGTGCATGAGGCGGATGCGGACTCGCGCGCCCTTGCCCGCAAGCTGATCGCCCAATCGCAATTCGCCGCCATCGGCACCCTCGATCCGCAGACCGGCTTCCCGCATGTCTCGCGTATTGCCATCGGCACGGGGCCACAGGGCGGGCTCTGGTCGCTGGTCTCGGGGATTTCCGTCCATGCCCGCGCGCTCGAGGCCGATCCGCGCGCCGGTATCCTGATCGGCATTCCGGGTGCCAAGGGCGATCCACTGACCCATCCGCGCCTCAGCCTGCAGGTCGAGGCGATCCCGCTCGACCGGCTCGACCCGCGTCATCCCAGCCTTCGCGACCGCTGGCTGGCCGATCACCCCAAATCGAAACTCTATATCGATCTGGGGGATTTCCATTTTATCGAATTCCGCATCCTCGCCGCCCAGCTCAATGGCGGTTTTGCCCGCAGCTACCGGCTCACCCCCGCGGATCTCGTCGAAAACTGAAGGCCGCCTCCCGAAGGAAGCGGCCCGCCCATGTCATGCCGGTGTGTCCATCCTGAGCCGCACCTGCACGCGGCCCTGTGTCGCCTGTGACCAGTTCAACCAGACCTGCTGGCTACCCGTGCCCTGCTCGACCTGCACATAGGGCATCTCGGTCACGCGGGCCGAGCTGCCATTGCGCACCATGCCCTCGGCCACTAGCCCCTCCACATTGCGCGCCCATCCACCAAACGGCAGATAAGCCGAGGCATCGAGCACCCATGTCTGCGCCGCAGTGGACTGGTTCATCTCCAGCGTGACCGGCGAGCAGGTGAACTTGGTCACCCCGTTATACATATTGCCCTCGATCATCACATTGCGGATGCGCGAATAATCAAGATCGGCAAAGGTCGTATCGACCTTCTCGATCTTGTCGATGGTGCCGTTGAGCGATTTGAACACATTGTTCGAGATATTCAGCCCCTGAATGAAATGACCAGTTCCGTAGGGCTTGATCGAGAACCAGGTGAACCACGCCGCCGTGTTGATGCACACACAGGTATTGCCAGTCACCGTCAGCCCGCCAAAGCTGTATTCATTGGAGAAATCCGGCGTGGCATCATGCTCGTTGGTCCATTCGATGATATTGTTGTCGATATAATTACCGGTGACCGCGGATTGCACATTGGTCTGGGTAAAGACGAGCCCCGCCACCCGCGTCGCCGAGGTCTCGTTATCGCCTTGGAACCAGTGATTGCCCACAATCAGATGCCCCGAGCCATTGAGCACAAAGGTGGTGCCGAACCGGACAAACCGGCTATCGCGGATCTTCACATCATTGGCGTTTACATTCAGCACCACGGATTTGCGGTCCTGGGCGGGGGTGGACTGCTCATCGGAGAGGAACTGGCAGCCGTCGATCAGGAAATCCTGACACCCCCGCCCGATCGAGGTGAAGACCCGATCCTTGGGTCGCACCACATAGCTGTCGCGGATCTGGTTCATCTGGCCATCGGGCGCGAACATCCACGCACTCGCGAGCCCGTTACACAGGAATTCCAGATTGGCGATATTGAACCGGTCGAGCTTCTCCATCCCCGAGAAATCCAGCACATACTGGTAACGGGTGAAGGTATAGGTCCGCGTGCCCGCCCCGCCGTAAAGCGGCTGGCTCAGCGTGACGGTCTGCGCACCCACATTCTTGGACCGCACATAGACCTCGCGCCCGACTCCGGTGCCGGTCACATGCGCGCCCACGGGGATATTGGCCACATTGGCAACACCGGTCAGCGTGGTCGGCTGGGCGATGGCATAGGTTGCCTGCGAGGTTACCTTCACATCGTCCCACGCGGTGCCGTCAATCACATTCAGCTGCCCGTTCTGTAGCACACGGCGGTTGGAAAAGCTGGTTACATCAGGCGCATATTCCTCGATCCGCAAAGGCTTCGTGATCTCGACGCGCCGCCCCTTCAGATCGAGCACATTGTGATCCACATAGCCGAACAGCGCCTGCAGCGCCTTGCGCAGCCCCAGTTCCTCATCGCCAAAAGCCGCCGCATAAGTCGGGAAATCATAGCTCGTCATCAGCGCGAGCCGCGCCGCATCGGGCATCACCAGCGTGCCGATAAACCGCATAGGCGATTGCAGCGAAAGCGTCGAACCGATGTAGAAACTGCCCGCAGGCACCAGAATGCTGCGCCCGCCCGCATCGCTATCGGCCGCCGAGAAGGCTGCCCTGTCATCGGTCGTGCCATCACCCACCGCGCCATAATCGCGCACATCGACGATCCCGATCAGATCGCGGAAGAAGTAATCACTCACATCCTCGATCACCAGATCGTCGATCCGCACCACTCCGCCGGTCTGGCCCGTCAGATCGATCCCGAAATGCCCATAGGCAGGGTCCATACCCCAGCCCATATCCACCCCCTCGCGGGTGGCCACCGACACGATCGCCCGCACCGTGACCACCTCGCCATAAGTCTCGAGCGCGGTCGCCGTGCCGACCTCGGTCAGCCCGCTCACATGGGCCGAGCCACTCATCGCATAGCCCGCGATCCGCACACTCGGCAGATTGCCACTCACCGCCTTTACCCGTGCCGTGATCTGCAGGTAAAGACCGGGCCGGATCGGCACCTGCCCCATCCAGCGCAGCTTTTGCGTGGCCTGCGTCTTCTGCAGCTCCAGACAGCCCCCGAAATCGGCATCGGAGGGCACATAGGCCGCCGTCGCCGAGCCATCATATGTCGCCGACCCGCTGGTGCCGTTCTCCGACGACCAGACATCCAGCCCTTCCGAAAATGCGGGGGGCATCAGATCCAGCCCCTCGGTTATCGCGACATTCATAGCAGCCTCCTCATGGATCATCCGGCATCACCCGCTTTGCGTGCTCCGGATCGCTCCGGCCAACGCGACCGCGTGGATCTTCTGCCGCCTGATCACAGGCTGCGCGTGAGGCATGAACATTGTCCGACGCCACCGTGCGCCCGCAACAGCGCGCGCAACGCGGTCCTAGAATGCAAATCCCAGCGAGAAGGCCATGAACGGAATGACCGGCAGATCATCAAGCTCGTCATTGATCCGCGCGCGTTCGGCCTCGACCGCCGCGCGATCCTCGGGTGACAGCCCCTCCAACCCGTCGAGCCGCAACCTGTGCGCAGCAATCTTGCCCCCCAGCTCGACCCCTGCCACCAGCCCGCCATCCGACAGGTAGCGGTAGCCCATGGACACTACCGGTGCCACATCCCGAGGCTGCATGAACTCGAAGCCGAACGGGCCGTCGACGGGGCCGCTCTCCGTCTCGATCCGCTCCAGATCGCCCGACAGATCATACCCCCCCGCCATTACCCCGCCCGAGAAATAGACCCCGTTATCCCACGGCTCATACTCCAGCATGACACCGCCCTGCACCGAGCCCAGATCGCCCCTGAACGCCGTGCCATCTTGGTTAACAGAAACGCCGCCCATCTGCGCCAGATAGAGCGGCACCCTGAGCGAGAGATTCGGCGTCAGTTCCAGCCTCGGCGCGACATAGGCCCCCAAGCTCGATACACCCGTTTCGAGAAAGAATTCACGTTCCAGATCAGTCGCGTAAGCGAAAGACGCGCTGATCATCAGAAAGGTCAGGCAAAGCGGAAGGATCATGGCAGCACCTCTGGCAGGAGATCGGCCAATTCTCGCTCATAGATCTCAACCTATGGTTAACAAAAACGCCCCGAGCCAGAGGCCCGGGGCGTTTTGCATCACCTGTCATGGCGTTCAGCCAACCAGCTCGCCCTTCAGCGCGCGCTCGATCAGCACCACCGTCTCATCGGCACCGTAAAGCGCGATGAACCCGCCAAAACGCGGACCCTGCGACTGGCCCAGAAGCACCTCGTAAAGGGCCTGGAACCACGCGCGCAGGTTGTCAAACCCGTGGTTCTTGCCGATTGCGAAGACCAGCGTCTGCAGGAAGTCGTCCGAGGTCATATCAGCTTCCGGCGCCGGCTCGTCCTTGCCATCCGCCTCGTTCTTCTTGACGATCTCGGCCACCGCACGCGCGGGATCCTTCAGGCAGGCCACCAGATCTTCCAGCGCCGCACGTTCCTGATCGGAGGGCAGGCGGAACTCGAGCGTGGGCTTCACGAAATCGTCGAAATAGCGCAGCGCGAAGCCCGCCGCCTGATCCAGATCGGGATGGGTTTCGGGCGTCGCTTCCGGCGCATAGCGGCGGATAAAGCCCCACAGACCTTCCTTATCGGCCGCCCCAGCCACCGAGGCCAGATTGAGCAGCATCGAGAACGGCACCACCATCTTGCTCTCCGGCGGCTGGCCGCCATGGATGTGCCAGACGGGGTTCGCCACCTGCTGCTCCAGCGTCTGCTCGGGATAAGCGCGCAGCTGCTGGTGATATTCATCCATCATCTTCGGGATGACATCGAAATGCAGCCGCTTCGCGGTCTTGGGCTTGAGGAACATGAAGTAACCCAAGCTCTCGGTCGAGGCATAGGTCAGCCATTCATCGATGGAAATACCGTTGCCCTTGGATTTCGAGATTTTCTCGCCATTGGCATCGAGGAATAGCTCATAGGTAAAATGCTCGGGCTTCTTGCCGCCGAGGATCTCGCAGATGCGGTCATAGATCGGGGTGTTGGTGGAATGGTCCTTGCCATACATCTCGAAATCGACGCCAAGCGCCGCCCAACGGGCCCCGAAATCCGGCTTCCATTGCAGCTTCACATTGCCGCCCGTCACCGGCAGCGTCCATTCACGGCCATCCTCGTCATCGAAGGTGATCGTGTAATCCGCGACATTCACCGATTTCATCGGGACATAGAGCACGCGGCCCGTCTCGGGATGGATCGGCAGGAAGATCGAATAGGTGGACGCCCGCTCGTCACGCAGCGATTTCAGCATCACCTTCATCACGGCATCATAATTCTCGACGGCGCGTTTGAGCACCTCGTCGAACTGGCCGGATTTATAGAATTCCGTCGCCGAGTAGAACTCGTAATCGAACCCGAATGTATCGAGGAAACGACGCAGCATGGCGTTGTTATGATGGCCGAAGCTCTCGAATTCCTCGAAGGGGTCGGGCACCGAGGTCAGCGGCTTTTGCGCATTCTCGTGCAGCATCTCCTGGTTCGGCACGTTCGAGGGCACCTTGCGCATACCATCCATGTCATCCGAGAAACAGATCAGACGCGTCGGAATATCCGAGATCGCCTCGAACGCGCGACGGATCATGGTCGTGCGTGCAACCTCGCCAAAGGTGCCGATATGCGGCAGCCCCGAAGGCCCGTAGCCGGTTTCGAACAGCACCGATCCGCTGGCCGGCGGCTCTTTCTCATAGCGTTTGAGGATATTGCGCGCTTCCTCAAAGGGCCATGCTTTGGACTTCATTGCGGCGTCGCGCAGAGTGCTCATGCTATACCTCGACAGAGTGGAAATGGGCGAAAACCCGCCCCGTTGCCCTTCCCCTATTGAACGCGGGCAGGGTCGTCAATAACTCAGCAGGTATAACCCTGTTGCAAAGGACCAAAGACAATGCCGGATGCCCTTCCCCCGCTTTCGCCGCAAGATGCCCTTGTGGCGGTCATGGTGGCGGTTTCCGCCTCCGATGAAGAGATCCGCACCTCGGAACTGCTCGCCATCGAGCGGATCGTGAACAACCTGCCCGCCTTTGGCGGCTATGACGCGGACCGTATCGGCACGATCGCCCGCACGGTCTATGCGCTGTTCGAGGAAGAGGACGGGCTGGAGGCGCTGTTCGGCCTTGTGCGCGAGGCGCTGCCCGAGGCCGCATTCGAGACCGCCTATGCGCTGGCCTGCGATGTGGCCGCAGCCGATGGTACGCTCAACCAGCCCGAACTGCGGATGCTGGAGGAGACCCGTATCGAGCTGGGCCTCGACCGGCTGCATGCGGCGGCCATCGAACGCGGTGCCCGCGCCCGCCACATGCCCCTGCCCGCCTGACGCTCAGCCGTAAACGGCACCCCAGCGCATAAGTAGCTGCGATTGCAAGATCTTTGAGCGCTTGACCCATTGCACGGAACCGGCAGGACGATCCTCGTCCTGGGTCCGGCGGCGGCGGTCCACGTCGCCGGTCAGGATCGAGAAGACCAGCTCGCGCCCGTTGGGGGCCGTCATATAGCCTGCCAGCGTGGAGACGAAATTCAGCGTGCCGGTCTTGGCATCCACCCGGAACGGCTGGCTGGCATAGGTCTTGCCCGAAGCATCGCGCATCTTGAACGGCTTCACCAGATTGCGCAGCCCCACCGGCTGACCTGCGGCCATCACCCGCACCATGTCGAGGGGCGTGACCCGCGAATTGCCGCCCAGCCCCGAATGATCGACCAGATCGATGGCCTGCGTGCCCGCGCGTGCGGCAATCCATTGGCTCATCGACGCACCCGACCGCCCGACCGAGGCCGGAAGCCCGCGCACGGTCGAAGAAGTCATACCCACAGCCTCCGCCGTGAGATTGGTCGAATATTTCAGCATATCCTCCAGAATATCGGGCAGGCGATGCGAGGCATGGGTCACCAGAACCGTGCCTGCAGGCTGCGATCTGGCCTCTTCGGCTGCGGGCAGCGGACAGCCCTGAGACCGTGCCAGCGTCTGGAACACATCGCCCGCATAGGCCACCGGATGGCGCACGGGCAACCAGCGCGAGCCCGAGCGCCCCAGCGCCGAGGCCGCAACCGACCATTGCTCCTTGCCACCGCGGTCCGAATAGGAAAACAGCGGTGCCTGCCGCGCGGCGACCGTCATCGAGGCGGTATAGGCGCGGGGTTTATACGCATCGCCCGGCGCATCCATCGTCACCTGATAGCCGTTGCCCGCCCGCTTCCACGCGAAATAGACACGGTTGAAGTTGAGGATCAGGCCCGACACGGCGGGGTTGTAGCTCACATAGACCGGCTGGTCGCGCGCGATCTCCTCGGCATAGGGAATCGCCCCGCCCCAGACCAGAAAGCGCCCAGTGATCCCGCGCACGCCGATGCGCGACAGTTCCGCCGCCATCGCCCCCAGATCATCGGTGGACAATGTCGGATCGGCCCCGCCCGAAAGCACCAGATCGCCCTGGATGACCCCGCCCACAACCGGACCCGTCGCGATCAGACGCGTGCCGAAGCGGTAATCGGTGCCAAGGGTTTCAAGGGCATAGAGGGTGGTGACCGTCTTGGCAGTGGAGGCGGGAGGCATATGCAGATCGGGGTGACGCTGCTCCAGCACCTGCCCGCTGCGCGCATCCATCACCACAAATCCCACATCGCCGCCAAGCTGGGCGGCCTGCACATAGGCCTCGGAGGACGACACCTGCGCCTGAGCGATAGAGGGTGGCGCCGCTAGCCCCAAGCCTGTCGCTGCCAAACCCGTGACGAAACCGCGCCGAGATACCTGCATAATGCCTAACTGCCCTTTCGTGGAATGGCCACAAGGGTAGCGCGGGCTGGGCTATGGTTCAAGCGCCGCGCGCGGGACTTTTCCACTGGCCTGCGGCACGGATACGGGTCGAGGATTCCGCCGACATCGGCATATTGATGAAGCACCATTGGGGTGCGCCACTCCCGGCCAGCTCGCGCGAACGCCACCCCGGCAGCTTCGCATTGGCAAAAACCCGCGCAGCCTTGGAATAGCGCGCCCGCATCAACAGGCCCGGACGCGCCAGCACCCCGACCGGCATCCGGTGGAAGATATCGCGCCAGTGATCCCAGCGGTCGATCTGGATCAGGTTATCCGCGCCCATCAGCCACACGAAATTCACGCCGCGATAATGCGATTGCAGCGCATTCAACGTATCGGCGGTGAAATGTGTCCCCAAACGCTGTTCGAGATCGGTGATCTTTACGCGCGGGTCGGGCATGACCTCGCGGGCCCGCGCCATCCGGTCGGCAAGCGCCGCCGGTCCCTGCGGCTTCAACGGATTGCCCGGACTGACCAGCCACCAGACCTCATCCAGCGCGAACCGGCGTAGCGCGATCCGGCTGATATGCGCATGGCCGGCATGAGCCGGATCGAAAGACCCGCCCAACAAACCGATACGCATGCCCGGACGGGCTATGGGAAAATTCTGGCTCATGCGCGAAGACCTAGCCAAAGCGCATGGGGTTGGAAAGCCCTAATGCGACAAATTGCCACCCGCGGGCATGCAAATCGGCAGTGTTCTCAGAGGGCAAGCCCCATGCCCGGCGTCGAGAGAGTGCAGCGTGCACGCCCCTCGCGCTTGGATTTGTAAAGGGCCGCATCCGCATCCGCCATCATCTCCTCGGCCAGCGGGTCGGCGTAATCCTTCGACATGGCCACACCGATGGAGCCCGAGATGCGGCATTCATGCCCCTCGAAGGGGATCGGCACCTCGAGCCGCGCGATGATGCGCTCGCCCATATGCTGCAGACGGCTGGGCTCCAGCGAATCCCGCAGAAGCATTACGAATTCATCGCCCCCCACGCGCGAGACGACATCCATCTCGCGGGTCTCCTCGCGCAGGATCTTGGCAACCTCGGCCAGCACATGATCGCCCGCCGCATGACCCAGAGTATCATTGACCGCCTTGAAATGATCGAGATCGAGTTGCGCCAGCGCAAATGGTGCGCCGCCGCGGCGCGATGCCTCAAGTGTGGCCTCCAGCGCGATGTCGAAGGCGCGGCGGTTGGACAGCCCTGTCAGCGGATCGGTGCGCGCGGCATCCTCGGCCGAACGGCGCGCCCGCTCCAACCGGCTGTTCAGCGCGCGCAGCTCTCCCAGCACGGCAGTTTTGGCCTCCTGCAGATAGAGAAGCTCCATCGTCAGGTCGGAGGTGGTGAAATCAGCCTCGGTCAGGCGGAAGGCGCGGATGGCCTTGTTAAGATGGACCCCGAAGGTGAGGTTGAGCATCAGCCCCTCCTCGACCAGTGGCACGGCCACACCGCGCAGCGACACGTCGGGCCAGCTACGCGGTGTCAGATGCAGCCGGTGCGAGGGCGACAGATCGAACGCCGCCTGCCGCATCCGTCCCCGCCCCATCTGGAAGCAATCGGTCACCGAATGACCGATGGCCGATGGCCCGCCCACAACTTTCGAGAGCGTCGGGCCCATCCCGAGGATCGTCCCTTCGGCATCGAGCCAGAGGAACATCGGCATCAGCTCCCCCAGCGCCTTGATCGAAAGGCGCGGCAGAGAGGGTTTGCGCGCGGTATCACTGGAATTTACCAACATCATGACTGACCTATCGCCAGATCGAAACTGCGTCCTTCGGCAAAGCTTTCCTCGAGCAGGGTTACCAGAACCGATTCCCGTAGCAAACCTTCGGCCCGGATCTCCTCGTCCGTCAGGGCTTCCGGATCGTGCTCCTGATCAAGATATTCGATAAAGGCCAGCGCGCCGTAATCATCGGCCATCGCCCGCACGAGACCGGTAATCGCCGCGCCCCAGCCCAGAACCGGACTGTGCACACGCAGCCGGTAGACACCGGATTGCTCCAGAGAGCAGGTGATCTCGGGCATCTCCAGATCGGGGAGCGCCATCTGGGCGCGCCCCTGCAACTCGCTGAGAGAGGACAGGAATTCCCGGTAGTTCGGGCCACTGAACCGCAGAAGTCTGCGCACAGGCTCGATCATGGCGACATAAGCACCGAGATCCTCCAGAAAAACGAGGGGCGGCTTGTTCAGCCGTGCGGAGGCTGCGGCCAGAAGCGCATCGGTATGCGCATTGTCATAGGTCAACATCGCCTCGTAACCCTCGGGGGAAATCCCCAGATCGGAGGCAACATCAAGCCAGACCGACGGACCATAATTTCCCGTCAGAAACGTCTGGATAGAGGTGTTTATAAGACCATGCATGATAATCGGACCCGTATTGAACGTAATCTCCGTCCAGCATTAGGCTCCGACTGTTAAAATACCCTCAACCCGTCACAGGACACAGATCACAATCCTGCCGTGCAAGCCATTGCGGCAGCTCGCCAATGTCACCGAGCACCGCGCGGGCATGGGGCGCAAGATCCTCCGCACTTGCAGGGCCTGTCAGGACCCCGACCGGCACCATCCCCGCCGCCTTCGCCGCCTGCAGGTCATGCAGGCTGTCACCCAGCATCACGCAATGCGCAGGCGCCACCCCGAGCCTGTGCGCCAGCGCCAGAAGCGGAGCCGGATCGGGCTTGGCCCCGTGCCCGCTATCCGCCCCGAAGACACAGTCAAAATAGTCGAGCGCCGCCTCGCGGGTCAGGTGCACCTTGGCCGAGGCCTCGGAATCATTGGTCATGACCCCCAGCTTCAGCCCCATCCCGCGCAATTGCGGCAAGAGCACATCCAGAGGGGCTGCGGCCACCTGCGGCGCCTCCTGCGCCATCAGATGCATCTCCCGCGCCAGATCGGAGGCCGTGCGTCCCGGCAGATGGGCCAGCATCGCCTCTACGATCTCGTCCATCGTTCCGGCAATGGCCACGGAGGTGGGGCGGAAGCGCGATGTCGCCAGATCATAATCGATCGCCCCTGCCAGATCGGCCCTGAGGACCGTATCCCCCGCCGAAAGATGGTCCAGAAGCCGCGCGGCCCAGACCCCCCATGTAGCGTGGAAGTCGAACAGCGTGCCGTCCTTGTCAAATAGCAGGGCCTTGATATCCATACTGTCTCCCTCAGGTCCAGTGCATCTGGTCGCCGCCGCCCAATACGGCCCGCGCCATCACCAGCTCCTCCGGACGGTGCCCCATATCCTGCGCGCAGCCAAGAACCCATTCATCCTGCGTCAGGATAAAATCGAGGATCGCGGTCTGGAAACCCGCATCCTGCGCGATGGTGCGGATCTGGCTGGCATCGGCGCCGCTGACATTGAGAAAGGCCTCAAGCAGACTTTCCTGCCCCGCAAGCCACCCCAAAGCGCCGAGCGCGATTTCTTCGGCATATTCTTGCCGCATTCCGGCCCCCTTTCCGACAAGTCGAAACATTTTATTAACCTAATCCCAAGCAATATGCACAAGAGAATTAACGCCGAGGGAGAACAAGGCGTCATGGCAGGCAAGATCCTCATTGCAGACCAGATCGCGACCCATCGCATCATGCTCAAGGCAAAGCTTTCGGGTGCACGCTACGATGTCGCACTGGCCAGTGACGGGCGGGGCGCGCTGGAATGCGCGATCCGTGAGCGGCCCGAACTGATCCTCATCGATCAGGCGCTGCCCGATATGACCGGCGTCGATCTGTGTCGCCGGATAAAGACCGACCCTCTTCTGAGCGAAATACCGGTGATCTTCCTGCATCAGGCGCAGGACATCGCCCAACGTCTGGCGGCGCTGCGGGCGGGCGCGGATGTGTGCCTATCCAAACCCTATGACGAGATCCTGCTTCTGGCGCGGCTGCGCAGCCTGCTGCGGGCGCGCTCGACCGATGCCGAGATGCGCCTGCGCGAGAGCACCTTCCGCGATTTGGGCTTTGCCGAGGGGCCGACCACCTTTGCCGCCCCCTCGCGGATCGGGCTGATCGCGCCCACCCGTGCACAGGCATCGGTGTGGAAACAGGCGCTGGGACGGCATCTTCCGGCGAATTACCTCACAGTGCTGGACCGCTCGGAGGCATTGAGCCTTGCGACCGAGGCGCAATCGCCTTTCGATGCGCTGATCATCTCGGCCGATCTGTCGCGCCGCGACGAGGGGCTGCGGCTGATGGCGGAGCTGCGCGCCCGGGCGGGCTCGAAAGCGGCCGTGATCTGCATCGCCGCCGAGGATGCCGCGCGCGAGACGGCCGTAATGGCGCTGGATCTGGGGGCGGATGACGTGCTGCCTGCAGACATGAGTGCACGCGAGACCACCGAGGACATCACCCTGCGCCTGCGCCGCCATCTGGCGCGCAAACGCCGCCTCGACCAGAGCCGCAAGAACCTGACCGAGGGGCTCCGTCTGGCGACGATCGATCCGCTGACCGGCCTCTATAACCGTCGCTATGCCATGCCGCAGCTCGAACGCATCGCCGAGCATGCCCGCCGCAGCTCCAAGGAATTTGCGGTGATGTTGCTGGATCTCGACCGGTTCAAGAAGATCAACGACACCTATGGCCATGCGGTGGGCGATATGGTGCTGACCGAGGTCGCACGCCGCCTGAGCACCGTGCTGGGCGGCAATGACCTCCTGGCGCGTATCGGCGGCGAGGAGTTTCTGATAGCCCTCCCCGACTGTCCTGCCCGCGAGGCGCGTCTGGCCGCGGATCTGCTGTGCCGCGTCATCAACGAACGCCCGTTCCAGCGCGCCGATGGCAGCGCGTTGCATGTGACCATTTCCATCGGTCTGGTGCTGGGGGACAACCGTCTGCACTCGATCGACCATCTGGTCGAGGCGGCCGATCAGGCGATGATGATGTCCAAACATAACGGCCGCAATCAGGTCCAGGTCTATCACTGCCCCTCGGCCGCCTGATCCTCGCGAAAGGATATCGACAGAAAAACCGCCTGCCGTGACACACGGACAGGCGGTTTATCGTTCTGACGTCGTATGATGACACGCGTCCCGCGGTTATTGCGGCGGCGGGGGCGGCGGGCCGTCATTCTCGCGCACACGTTTGACAAAGGCATCGCGTGCCTCGGGCGTCAGCGTGCCCAGCCATTCCACCATCAGATCCTCACCCAGCTGAATCCGCGAGACGATCTGCATACGATGCGCGCTCAGCGCCGCCCGCACCGCATTCTCATCGAACGGTTCCGCGGCCACTTGGGTCAGGATCTCGTCGAGCCAGCGCTCCATATCCTGCGGCATGGCGGCCAGACCTACGCCCTCTTTCTCGGCCATGGAGGTCAGCGTCTTGCGATCCGCCTCCGTCAGACCACGGTCGAAGGGACCGAGCCCCACCTGCGGCGGCGGGGGCGGCGGCATGTGGCGCGGCGCGAAGAACCCTCCGATAAAGACCCCTGCCACCAATAGATTGAGCGTCAGCGAGGCAACAAGCCCCCAACGGGTCTTGCGACCGCTTCCGCTACGCGCCTGCGTCATTCAGTTCACTCCCGAAAGGCTTATGCCATAGCCGGAGACCGAGAACAGATCCCCCGTCGGCAGGAGTTCGATGGTAGTGGCCTGCGCGCTCGACACGGCGCCATTGCCCCAAAACGCGAGCGGGTTGCCGCTACTGAAGCCGATTGCCACACCGGTGCAGGCCGCAGCCACCATGCCGCCCATGGGTAGCCAGTTGCGTGCGAGATCCTGCATGAACCCGCCCAGACGCGTCATCACGCCCGCCTTGCGCGGGACGCCGAAGCCCTGCTGGACCTCCAGCGCATCGCCCATGATCCGCGCCAGAAAATCAGGCGAGGCCTCGGGCGCATGATCGCGCGCTGCCTGCCAGAACGGCTCGAGTTTTTGTTCGTCCACCATGGTCACACCCTCCATAACGGCCCGCTTCCTGCCCTGCACCCTACACCAGAACAGACGGGTTTGCTAATCCTTGCCATAGCCGAGGCTGTCCTTGCGCTGGCCCAGCAAAGTGGCCAGAGCGCGTTTGCCGCGTGCTGTCAGGCTTTCTACGGCCTCCACGCCGGTTTCCATCGCTTCCGCGATCTCCGGATTCGACAATCCTTCGATATGGCGCAAAATAACAGCCTGTTTCTGGCGTTCGGGCAGCTGGTCGAGCGCCCATTCGAGCGCCTGCGCCCGCTGCGCCTCAAGCATCTGCTCGTCGACGGAAGGCCGGCCATCCTCGGGTTCGCCCGCCTCGTCGAGCGACGCCGTGCGTCGTTTGCGCAGACGGTCGGTCGCTAGATTGGAGGTCACGCGATAAAGCCATGTCGAAACTTTGGCCTCGCCTTCGCGCCATTCGGGTGCCACTTTCCACAGCCGGAGCATGGCTTCCTGTGCCACATCCTCGGCTTCGGTCTCGTCGCGCAACATCCGGCAGGCAAGGCGGAAGCTCAATGGCGCAAGGCGCACTGTCAGCGCTTGCGCTGCAGCACGGTCACCCCGGCCATAAGCCAGAAGCAAAGCCTCGTCGGACTTGTCTGCTTCCATATCGAATGCCATTCCTTTCACCCTTCCCCTAGCAGATACGGCATCTTACGCAAGGCGGGTCGGCAAAAGACCGGCCCGCATGAGCGCGCCGGTCAATCCTGTCTCGCAGGGCCTTAGTTGGCCTCGGTCTCGGGTGCATCGCCTGCGGGCGGCATCGGCGGACGGCCATCCATATCGCCTTTCGGGCCACGGTCACCTTTGGGCCCGTGATCTTTAAACCCCTGATCGCCGCCTTTGCCCATACGCGGGCCATGATCGCCACCCGGACCGCGCTTGCCGTCATGCTGTCCGCGCATCTCGGCGCGACGCTCCTGCATCATCTTCTGTGCTGCTTCCAGCTCGGAAGCCTCGAGCTTGCCGTCACCATTGGTATCGGCCTTCTCGAAGAAGCGCAGACCCGGCTCGGGCTTCTGGGCCAGTTCTGCCGCGCTCAGCTTGCCGTCGCCATCGGCATCCATCATCTCGAAGCGCTCTTTCACATGCTTCTCGATGCGGGCCTGCGCATCAGCCATCTCGGCGGCGACCATCTCTTCCTCGGAGATGAAGCCATCGCCATTGGCGTCAAGCTTCTTGGCCTTATCGACGCGGGGGGCCTGCATCTCTTCCAGCGTGATGACGCCATCCTTATTGGTGTCAAAGCGCGAGAAATCCATTACCGGACCGCCTTTGGGACCTTTGCCCATCGGACCTTCCGCACGGACCTGCTGGCTCTGGGCGGGTTTGGTCTGCGCGGATTGGGTCTGGGCGTCCTGCGCGATGGCGGCACCCGCCACGGCAAGACCGCTAGTTGCCAGAAGAACTGCACCGATGGATTTCTTGAACGTCGTTTTCATCTCGAACTCCTCACCGATCCTGTTACGGACCTATCTCGTTCTACGGGCGCAAGCTGCCTTTCCGTTGCAGATCCGGCGCCGTATGATTGCGTTTCCAACTCTTCCGAAGGTCCTTCATGTCCTTCGACAAGACCTGTTCTGACGCCCGATCCTGAAGTGAGCCTGAAGCCAGCTTAAGCTTCGATCACATTGCCATCACGAGAAGCGGAGATCCGCATGCAGACGCCCCCCATCCATGATGCCTGTTCGATTATCCTGTGGAAGAAAACCGCGCGCGGGAGTGCCGTGCTGATGGGCCAGCGAGGCGCGGGGGCGAGCTTCATGCCCCATAAATTCGTCTTTCCCGGCGGGAGGTTGGATGACACGGATCATGACGCCCCCTTCCAGTCACTCGATGCGCAATGCCAGCGCAGGCTCGGGCCGCTGGCGGGGGCGCTGATCCGCTGCGGGCTGCGCGAGCTGACCGAGGAAACGGGGCTGGAGCTGGATCGCGCGCAGGATCTGCGATTCGTCTTCCGTGCGATCACCCCGCCCCGACGCTCCAGACGCTTCGATGCGCGGTTCCTGATGGGACCGGCCTCGGCGTTGAGGCAGACAGCTCAGCCCCTGCCGCCCGATGGGGAGCTGTCGCATCTGACATGGGTGCCGCTGGCCGAGGCGCGCCGCCTTGACCTGCCGTTTGTCACCGAGTTGGTTCTGGCCGAGGTCGCAGCCCTTCTCACAGGCACGCCGCAGGACGGCGTGCCGTTTTTCGAGACGCGCGGGCCGCGGGCGCGGTTCGAGCGGATCCTCTAGGCGGCCATCACCACCGCCAGCACCGAGACCAGCACAAGGGCGATACCCACCATCTCGCGCCGGTGCAGGCGTTCGTGGAAGATCAGGATCGAGGCGCCCAGCGTGAAGACCATCTCCACCTGCCCCAGCGCCCGCACATAGGCGGCATTCTGGAGGGCAAAGGCCATGAACCAGCCCGCAGAGCCCGCAGCCCCGAGAATACCGACCCAGATCGTGCGCGACCATGCGCCCATCACACGGGTCAGCTCGCCCTTCTCGCGCAGGCGCAGGTAAAGCCCCATGCCAAGCGTCTGCGCCGTGGTCACACAGGCCAGCGTCGCCAAGGCGCGGTCAAAGAAGGCGAAGGGCATGAGTTCCAGCGTGGCGCCGCGATAGGCGATGGCCGACAGGCCGAAGAGCCCGCCCGCGATGATGCCGTAGAATGCGGGCTTTCCTGCCGCGCCCCCTTGCGGCGGGCGAGAGAGGCACAGCACCCCTACAAGCCCCAGCACGATCCCCGCCCAGCCCAGAGGCGCCACATGATCGCCCAGAAACACCAGCGACATCAGCGCGACCTGCACCACCTCGGTCTTGGTGAAGGCCACCCCCACCGCGAAATTGCGCAGCTGGAACAGCCGCACCAGCAGCAGCGTGGCCGAGGCCTGCGCCGCCCCGCCGATGATGACATAGGCCCAGAACACCCCGCCCATCTTGGAAAACAGATCCAGCGGGGCCGCCATCTGCGGCACAAGCGCCAGCGTGCCCGCGATCGCCAGAGGCGCGCCGAAGACAAAGCGGGAAAATGTGGCGCCACCTGCCGATAGCCCCGAACCCGCCAGCTTTTTCTGGAGCACGAACCGGCCCGTTTGCAGGGCTGCGGCCAGAAGGGTCAGGAGGATCCACATATGCGTAACTTTCCGATTTGCATAAAGAAAAATAGCCCGCGCAGGGACCCCGCGCAGGCTGGTGGTTACGATCCCGCGAAAACGGGATCAGTTGGTGATAAGGTTGAGGTGGTAGCCGTTGAACGCCATGACTTCACGCGCCGCCGTCATCAGGTCCGAACGCGGCCCGACCGAGGGGCGCACCATGATCTGGCCCCAGCGCCCCGAGGGCGTGCCCAGCGCGACGATCCGGTAATCCTGATCGACCCACAGCACCCAGACCGGCTCGCGGCCATAGCTGTCGGTGGTGGTGATCCGCCCGCCCGGACCGGTGACAAAGGCATTGCCGTGCAACACGCGCGGTGCTTTGCCATCGGTGCAATCGGTGCCCGACAGACGGTAGCTATCCTTGCCGAACGGGGCCCAGACCTGTTTCGCACCCGCGCAATCGGGCGTGTTCGAGGCCATGACCAGCCATTCCCCGCCAAAACGTTTGGGGTCAAACAGCGAGGCCGAGGAGATGCCCGATTTCGGGTCGCGCACCAGAGGCTCGGGCGCGTGACCGCATCCGGCCAGCGCCAGAGCGGCGAGACCGCCCGCAAGAACCAGTTTCCGGCCTATCCCAGACATTGGGTGACACTCATCCCGTTTTCAGTGCGGATGTCGTTGCAGCCCATCAGGGGCTTCAACGGCGCACAGGTGTTCGACCGGGCGAGACATTCGCCCTCGCAATCGGACGCCTTGGAACAGGACTTACCCGCATCTTTCGGCGTCGTCACGCAAATTGCGCCATCGGAACGCTGTTTCCACACACCGCCACGCTTTGTGCAGGCTTCCTGCAACAGGGTGGCGCGGGCCTTGCCAACGGCGGGGAGCGGCTCTGCCGCAGACCTGCCCGGTTTCGGCAGGTCGAACTGGCAGGAGGCGGCACCCAGGAGCGCCACCCCCAGAAGGAGCACCTTAATAGGGCATCGGGTAATCATGATGCACCTTGGCAATCGCCGCCTTCACCTCATCCGAAAGCACCATTCCCGCCGCGTCGATCGATTTTTCGATTTGCGCAACCGAGCGTCCACCGATGATCGGCAGGCAGGGGAAGGGACGGTCGAGCGTGAAAGCAATCGCCATGGTGATCGGGTCAAGCCCGTGATCGCGGGCGATCTTCACATACATGTCGGCGATATCGAAAGCGCGCGGATTGGCACGCCCGCCCAGATCGCCATTGACCGACATGCGCGAGCCCGCAGGCACAGCGCCTTTGGAATACTGGCCGGAAAGAGCCCCTGCCGCGAGCGGCGAATAGGCCAGAAGGGTCACATCCTCATGCACGCCCAGTTCGGCCAGATCGAGGTCGTAATAGCGGCACATGAGCGAATATTCGTTCTGGATCGAGGCGACACGCGGACCGTGACCCGCCTCGGCCAGCTCGAGGAACTGCGCGGTGCCCCATGCGCTCTCGTTGGACAGGCCGAAGGCGCGCAGCTTGCCTTCCTTCACCAGCGCATCAAGGGTCTCGAGGCATTCGACCATATTGGCGCGGATCGCGTCTTTGGAAGGCTGCTTGTCGGGAGCGAAACTCCATGTCTTGCGGAAGTGGTAGCTGCCGCGATTGGGCCAGTGGAACTGGTAGAGGTCGATATAGTCGGTCTGCAGGCGGCGCAGGCTGTCCTCGACGCAGCCACGGATGGACTTGGCGTTGATCTCCTCGCCATCACGCACCGCACCGCCCTCGCCCGCGATCTTGGTGGCCAGCACCAGATCATCGCGCTTGCCACGTTTGGCCAGCCAGTTCCCGATGATCTCCTCGGTGCGGCCTGCGGTTTCCTTTTTCACGGGATTGACCGGATACATCTCGGCGGTGTCGATGAAATCCACGCCGCGATCGAGGGCGTAATCCAGCTGGGCGTGGCCATTCTCCTCGCTGTCTTGCGAGCCCCAAGTCATGGAGCCGAGGCAGATTTCGGTGACCTCGATATCGGTCCGGCCGAGTTTCACTTTCCGCATGGTGGTTTGTCCTTGTTCTTGGCTGTTTTACACAGCTTCGGGGAGGTTCGGGCGCGACCCTGCCATAGGGTCCGGCCAGACAAAAGGCCCCGTAACAGGGCCTTTTGTGCAGTCATTCACAGGCTTGCCTGCATGTCACTCGACACGGTCGATCAGATCGCCATAGCCTTCGGCTTCCATCTCCTCCACCGGCACAAAGCGGAGCGAGGCGGAGTTGATGCAATAGCGCAGCCCCCCCTGATCGCGCGGACCGTCAGGGAAGACATGGCCCAGATGGCTGTCGCCATGGGTCGAGCGCACCTCGGTGCGGACCATCCCGTGGGAGGTGTCGTTGATCTCGACGATATGCTCGTCCAGAAGCGGTCGGGTGAAGCTCGGCCAGCCGCAGCCGCTTTCATATTTGGCCGAAGAGGCAAAGAGCGGCTCGCCCGAGACGATGTCCACATAGATCCCCTTGCGCTTTTCATCGAGATATTCGCCCGTACCCGGACGCTCGGTCCCCGATTGCTGGGTCACGCGGAACTGTTCGGGGCTCAGACGCTCGATGGCTTCGGCGGTCTTGGCATAGGTCTTTTCGATGCTCATGGATATCTCCTTTGCTTGCCCTCAAACATATGTAGCCCGCGCGAAAAGCAAAGGGGCAAATGGCAGCAGGCTGAGGGAATCGGGGCGCGGAGCCTTTCGCACGGCGGTGTCCCCCAGTGGCAATTGGACCCTGACCCTTGAATTACCGCCCGTTCATGGCAACATATCACTGGGGCGCCGCGCTCTTACGCGCCCGGTTTGCAAGACCTGTTCCCCCATATGCCTATCCCCCAGCCCTGCCCCTATGATGGAGCCGCCCTTGGCCGATACGCCTCTCTCCCCCGCCCCCCATTCCGATAGCGAGGCCCATCGCTATGCGCATGAGCTGTCGCGCCATCTGCGCTGGCTCGACAGTTTCACCGGTGCCGCGCTGGGGGTGCTGGCGGCGGCCTCGGGGATCTATACCTATCTCGGTGTGCGCTCGCTGCTCGATGATAGCGGCGCATGGACCACCTTCGCGGCGCTGAGCTATTCGCTGGCCGTCTCGGTCGGGATCTTTGTCTTCTGGTCCTATATGATGCGGCTGCTGCCCGCGATGCGCACGGCGGCCTCGCGTCTGGGCCTGCTGATGAGCATGGCGCTCGGGTCGCTGGCCATCATCGCGATGTCGAGCTGGCTCAATGCGGCAGCCCTTGCAGGCGCGGCCGCCGTCGAGCAGCATCTGGCCCATACCGTGCAGGAATACCAGACAGCCCTCGAACGCACCCATGCCAATACCATCGCCGGTCAGGCGCTCCAGCGTGATGTGGCGCGTGTGCGTGACACATTCGACGGGCTCTCCGAGCAGGAGGCCACGGGCGATCTGTCGGGCCTTGCGGGGCGTGGCGCGGTGTTCCGTGTCCTCACCCAGAAATCCAACGAGTTGCAGGGGCTCGAGGCGCAGATTGCCGCCCAAGACAAAGCGGTGGAGGAAGCCTTTGCCAATGGCAATGCCATCCTGTCGCGGATGCGGGCGCTCTCGGTCGAGCCCGGCGCGGTCGAGGGCCGTTCGGTGCGTTTTTCCGAAGAGGCCGTGCGGCTTTCGGCCATTATCGCGGGACTGCGCCAGCTGAACGTGGCGCCGCTGGTGATGCGGGCCGCCGCCGATCTGCGGGATTCGGTGGTGCTGCCCGATCTTGATGCCAGCACCGATGCAGGGCGTAATTCGCAGCAGAGCACGATTGCCTCGGTGCTGACGCTTCTGGGGGATCGTGCCAGCACACTGGAGAGCGCGGCCCAAGAGGTGCAGGCTTTGCCCGAACCCGCCGAGATCGAATATACCGCGCTCTCGGCTGCGGATGCCGTCATCCGCTATGCGGGCAATTTCGTGCCCTCATGGGCAGGGGCGATTGCCATCGACCTGCTGCCTGCGGTGCTGGTCTTCATCCTGATGGTGGTGCAATCGGCCATCCGTCAGGCGCAGGGTGCGCATGCGCCAGAGGAGCATATGACGGTGGCCGAGCTGCGGGCCGCGCTGGCGGCGGCCCGCGACCTGAATATCGGGCCGGATCCGGTGCAGAGCAGGCCCGCAATGCCCGTCTCGGCCACCGATCCCCCCGCGCCTGTCCATGCCGCGTCCATCCGGCCCGTGGAGCGCGCGCATGAGTGAGGTGGCCCACCCGAGCAACCCGTCGCCAGAGCCCCCCCGCAACCGCATCCGCAGCGTGATCGTGGCACTAGTGGGGACGCAGGTGGCGATAGGCGCGGCATTGATGGCCATTGATCTGAGCCAGAACTGGGGCGCGCGCGATCCGCTGACATCGCCGCTGCCCGCAGGCCCTGCAACCCGCCCCTATTCGCCCGACCGCCGTCCGGGCACCGCCCCCGGCGTGCCTGCGCCGCAAGGCCCGATGCCCGAGCGGCTCGAACTGGGGGGCGAAGGGGCCGATCTGACCCTGACCGGGCAGATTGCCGTGGGCGATGCCGCGCGCATTACCGAAGAATTGCGCCGCCGCGCCGCAACCGGCCAGAGCATCGAGACGGTCGCGCTCGATTCCACCGGCGGCTCGGTCTCGGATGCGCTGGAGATCGGGCAGGTGCTGCGCGATAGCGGCATCGCCACCCGCGTGGGTGACGGGGCCATCTGCCTTTCGGCCTGTCCCTATCTCTTTGCGGGCGGCACCGCGCGCGAGGTGAGTGCCAATGGCAAATTGGGGGTGCACCAGCACAGTTTCGGCACGAGCGCCATTCTGCCCGCCTTCATGGCAGTCGAAAGCGTGCAGCGCGGACAGGCGCAGGTGATGGCCTATCTGATCGCGATGGGCATCGATCCGGCGGTGATGGAGCCTGCCATGCGCACCCCGCCGGACCAGATCTATCTACTGTCGCAAGACGAGCTGAAGAGCTTCGGGTTCGTCCCGGAATAAGTCGGGCCGATCCGGCGGATACCGGTCAGGCCGGAACCGGTGCCCCCTGACGGATGAGCTGGCGCACCCAGTCGAGTTTCTCCGAGACTTTCGGGGTGAGCACGAACGGGTAGAAACTCGGATGGCCCAGACTGTCATTGAGCGCATTGAGCGCCAAGGACAGTGCAACCCATGTCGAGACCAGATCCGCCATCGGGATCTCCAGAAGCCATGGCAGGACCTGACGCTGATCGGACGGGGCATCAAGCCGGTGATCCTCGGGCATCAGACCATGGCCCAAGGCCGTTTCCAGCCCGTCGAGAATATGCAGCAGATTGGCCCAGCTTTCGGCAAAGTCCTCATAGGCATGCGCTGTGGCATATTCGGAGACGAACTCCTGCTCCCAGCCCTCTGGTGCGGGATTGGCGTAATGGCGCTCGAGGGCTGCGCCATAATCCTCGCGATCATCGCCGAACAGCGCACGGCACGAAGCCAGCCGGTCCTCGTATGGGCGCACCATCACCTCCCAGAAGGCATGGCCGCTCTCGTGGCGCAGATGGCCGATCAGGGTGCGGTAGGGCTCGCCCATCTCCGCGCGGGTGGCCGCGCGCAGATCGTCATCGGCTTCCGAGAGGTTGAGGGTGATATCGCCATCGGCATGGCCCATGATCACCTTCTCGCCCGCATCGGGCGACTTGAACAGGAAGCGCGGGCGTGGTGTCTGGCCGTCGGTATCGGTCAGCGGCAGGCCCAGCAGCACCGCCATCCGCATCAGGTTGCGCTTGGCGGCCTCGAACTCGGCCCAACGGGTGACATCCTCCTCGGTCGACAGATCGGGGATCACCGTCGTATGGCGGCACGAGAGACACAGCCCTCCCTCTTCCTCGGCCGCCCAGTTGCACCCGATAATCGCGCGGTTGGCACAGGCAGGCAAGGCCGCCGATCCCATCGCCCCGAACCCCTGACCGGGCACGAATTCGAGCGCCGTATTACAGGACAGACAGGTCTGGTTGTTGAAATACACTTCCGCCCCGCAGGACGGACACCGGTAGCGCATCATGATCAGGGCTCCTCTGGCCTGCAGTGCGCAGGCGGTCCAATGATGCCACACAGATGGCGCGGCGGAGACTGCGGACAATATCGGCTGCACAATAAGTTTATTTGCCAAGCGACGGAACTTTTCGCGCGGCGGCCCGTTCATGACCATGGCCGATCAGGACCAAGCAGCGACGCTGGGGAAAAATGCGAGATGAGGGAGAAAAAGAGGTGCCAGATATGTCTTTTGACATAGCATAAAGCCAGCCCCCATGCCATCTGTTGATGAAACTTCCCAGAGGCCAAGCCGACAGCAGGCCGTCACTTCTTCGGCCCGTGCCATGCCATTCCCCATTTCTTGTCAAACAAAGGCCAGACCAGACTTGCTACACTCTCCCGCCGCGCCACGCGAGGCATCCAATCTGCGAGATGCCCTGCGCCTGCGGCTTGCTCCGGCGCATGCCTCCATCGACACCGCCTTCTCAACCCTCGATCTGACAGAGGACGGGGATTACCGGATTTTCCTGCGCGCCCATCATGACGCCCTGATGCAAATGGCACGGGCCATGCAGGGTCAGCCGCCCAGCGCAGGCACGGCGCTGCTTGCCGATCTTCTGGCCGCGATCGGAACCGATCTGCGGGAACTGGACGGCCCGCCCGCATCGCCGACTGCGCCTCCACCAACCGCTCCCCTGCATCCTTTGGCCTTCGATTACATCCTCTTCGGCTCACGGCTCGGCAATCAGGCGCTGGCCAAACGCCGCGTCAAGGCATTGGCTGCCAAGGGTCGCACCGAGAGCGCCAATCGCTATCTGTGCCATCCGTTCGATCCTCGGCTCTGGCAGAGTTTTCTTCACCAAGCCACCAATATTCCTGTAGAAAACCGCCAGACTGATTGTATTATCGCGGATGCCGAGCGATGCTTTGGATGGTTTTCCATGGCGCTTTCGCAACATGTTACGCCCCCTACTGACCCGCAGCACCACCCGCGGGCACAGAAAGCGCCTTTATGACACAGAACCAGAGCATGACCGTCGAGACGGATCTGACCAATTGTGATCGCGAGCCGATCCACCAGCTGGGCCGCGTGCAAAGCTGGGCCTGCCTGATCGCGCTCAGCCATGACTGGATCGTGCAGCACCATTCGGAAAATACCAGCCGGATGCTGGGGCTCAAACAGGACGACCTGCTGGGGCTGCCGATCTCGGACCTGCTGCCGGTGCAGACCCAGCAGTTGATCCGCGCCCATATCACGCGGCTGAGCCTCGACCAGACGAGTGTACGTCTCTTCGGGCTCGAGATCGGACGGCGCGGGGTGCATTTCGATGTGGCGGCCCATGCCTACAAGCACGGGTTCATTCTCGAATTCGAGGTGAAAAGATCCGTCAACCATATCAGCGATCTGGCCGTAGTGCAGCCACTGGTGCAGAAACTTGCCACGATGCGCGACATTACCCGCATGTCGGCCTCGGCTGCCGAGAGCGTGCGCCGGCTGACGGGGTTTGCACGGGTGATGGTCTACCAGTTCGGCGCGGATGGCTCGGGCAAGGTGATCGCCGAGGCGCTGGCCCCCGGAATGGAGGGCTATCTGGGCCTGCGCTTTCCGGGATCGGACATCCCCAAACAGGCGCGCGCGCTCTATATGCGCTCGCTCCTGCGGTTGATCGGTGATGTGGATGATGAAGGCTCTGCTATCGTTCCCGCCCAGAACCCGTTAGGCGAGCCGCTGGACCTGTCGCTTTCAGTGGCCCGTTCGGTCTCGCCGATCCATCTGGAATATCTGCGCAATATGGGTGTGCAGGCCTCAATGTCGGTATCGATCCTCAATCGCGGCGAGCTTTGGGGGCTGATCGCCTGCCACCATCCCGAACCGCTGATCATGGATTACGAGAAGCGCACGGCCATCGAGCTGTTCGGCCAGCTGTTCTCCTACGAGCTGGCCCGCGCCGAAACGCAGGCGGAAAACGAATCCGCCCTACGCGCGCAGGATACCCACAACCGGATCATGGCGCTGGTGTCCAACACCAGCGAATGGGCCGAGAATTTCAACGACATCACCCGCCAGATCGAGGATCTTATCCAGTTTGACGGTGTCGCACTCTATAGTGACGGCAAGCTGATAACCCGTGGCACGGTGCCGAGCGAGGACCAGTTCTACCGGCTCGCGCGCTATCTCAATACGGCCTCGGGGGCGCATGTCTTCTCCACCGACAACCTGTCGAAGAACTTCCCTGCCGCCTCCGAGTATCAGAGCAGCTGCGCGGGTCTCTTGGCCCTGCCGATATCGCGCCGCCCGCGGGACTATCTGGTGCTCTTCCGTCGCGAGATCGCGCAATCGGTCACATGGGCGGGCAATCCCGAGAAGCCTGTGGAGCACGGGCCCTATGGCGACCGCCTGACACCCCGCAAAAGCTTCGAGGCATGGCGCGAGGTGGTGCATGGTCACTCCGCCCCTTGGGCCACGAGCGAGTTGCGCGCCGCCGAGGCGCTGCGTGGCACGCTTCTGGAGGTGGTGCTCAAACTCACCGATCAGGCCGAAAAAGAGCGCAAGCAGGCGCAGGAGCGGCAGGCGCTCCTGATTTCCGAGCTGAACCACCGCGTGCGCAATATTCTCAACCTGATCCGCTCGATCATGAAACAATCGAGCAACGGGGCCGAGACGCTGGGGCAGTTCACCGAGGCTCTGGATGGGCGGATCAGTGCGCTCTCGCGCGCCCATGACCAGCTGACCCGCGACCAGTTCTCGCCGATCCCGCTGGCCGAGCTGATCGAGGTGGAGGCCAATGCCTTCGGCTCGGGCAATACCAGCCGTCTGGAGTTCAAGGGTCAGGATATCATCATCAGCCCCGATGCCTTCACCCCGATGGCGCTGGTTTTCCATGAACTGGTGACCAATTCGGTCAAATACGGCGCGCTGCACGCCCCCAATGGCCGCGTTCAGATCACCATGAGCGAGGAGCGTGATGGCACATGGACCATCGCCTGGGTCGAGCGCGGCGGGCCCGTGGTGCGCGCGCCCACGCGGCGCGGCTTCGGTTCGACCGTGATCGAGAAAACCATTCCGCATGAGCTGAAAGGCGCCGCCGAGGTGCGTTACAACTCCGCGGGTGTCGAAGCCACCTTCTCATTGCCCGCCACTACCGTTATCGATCATCGCCCGTTTGAAGGTAATCCGGATATCACAATGCAAGATCAAAATTCCCCTGCAAGTGGCGAGCCCTGGGTCGGTGGACCGGCGCTGGTGTTGGAAGATACGATGATCGTGGCGCTGGATCTGGCAGGCATGCTGGAAGATATGGGCGCAGATACGGTGCGCACTTCCGCCTCCGTGGCCGAAGCGCTGGCGATCCTGAATGAGGGGTTCCGTCCGAAGATTGCCGTGCTCGATGTCAATTTGGGCGAGGAAACCTCGCTGCCAGTGGCCGAGCATCTGGCGCGGATGGGAATCCCGATCGTGCTGGCCTCAGGCTATGACGCCAATGAGGCGGGGATCGAGGATTACCCGGCAGCCGAGCTGATGCGCAAACCCTATACCACCGGCGATCTGTCGGAAGTGCTGGGGCGTATGGGCTTCGTGCGCAACTGATCAAATCACGTCGAAACGCCTGCGCTGGATCCCTTGCGCAGGCGTTTTTCTGTCCTATCTCGGGGGCATGATGCCCTCGCTCCCCCCCGCTTTGCAAAACTGGTTCTCGGCCCAAGGCTGGACCCCGCATCCGCATCAGCTGGAGGTGCTCTGCCATCAGGGCGATGCGCTCCTGATCGCGCCGACGGGCGGGGGCAAGACACTGGCGGGGTTCCTGCCGAGCCTCGCCGATCTGCTGCATGGGCCGCAAGGCGGGATGCACACGCTCTATGTCTCGCCGCTCAAGGCGCTGAGTGCGGATATCGCGCGGTCCCTGAACGCCCCGATTGACGGGCTGGGCCTCAATATTCGCGTGGAGGATCGCACGGGCGACACAAGCGCCACGACCCGTAGGCGCCAGCGGGTGGACCCGCCCGATATCCTGCTGACGACGCCCGAATCGCTGGCGCTGCTGCTGTCCTATCCCGAAGCGCCGAAGATCTTTGCGGGGCTGAAACGGGTGGTTCTCGACGAGATCCACGCGCTGGCCGAAAGCCGCCGCGGAGACCAGCTGATGCTGGGCCTTGCGCGGTTGCGCAGCCTTGCGCCCGATCTTACCGTCACCGGCCTTTCGGCGACCGTCGAGGACCCGCAGGGGCTTGCAGCGTTCATGGGCGGCGCACGCATTATTCAGGCCGACCCCGGCCCCGCCCCCGATATCGCGATGCTGGCCACCACTGACCCGCCGCCATGGTCGGGCGGTGGCGGGCGCTATGCCGTGCGCGATGTGATGGCAGCGATCCGCGAGGCGAAATTGACACTGGTATTCCTGAATACCCGTGCGCAGGCCGAGCTGTTCTTCCAGGCGCTCTGGGAAGTCAATGACACGAACGAACCTATCGGCCTCCATCACGGCTCGCTTGCCCGCGAGGCCCGACAGAAGGTCGAGGCGGCGATGGTGGCGGGCAGCCTGCGGGCGGTGGTCTGCACCGGCTCGCTGGATCTGGGGCTCGACTGGGGCGATGTCGATCTGGTCATTCAGGTGGGCGCGCCGAAAAACGTCAAGCGCCTCGTGCAGCGGATCGGGCGGGCCAACCACCGCTATGACACGCCCTCGAAGGCGCGGATCGTGGCGGCCAACCGGTTCGAGGAGATCGAATGTGCCGCCGCCCTGCAAGCCGTGCGGGAGAATGACCTGGATGGCGATCCGCGCGGGGACGGACCTCTGGATGTGCTCTGCCAGCATATCCTGCTGACGGCCTGCGCAGCCCCCTTCAATGCCGATACGCTCTATACCGAGGTGTGCCGCGCGGGCCCCTATGCCGCGCTCACGCGGGCCGTGTTTGACGATTGTCTGGAGTATTGCGCGACGGGTGGCTACGCGCTCAGGGCCTATGACCGCTGGCAGCGGCTGATGCAGCGCCATGGGCTCTGGCAGCTGCGCGATCCGCGGAGTGCACGCGATCTGCGGATGAATATCGGCACGATCGTGGATAGCGAGACACTGAAGGTCCGCCTGAAATCGCGGCGCGGCGGGGGGCCTCTGGGCGAAATCGAGGAAGCCTTTGCCGCCACTCTGGCGCCGGGGGATACGTTCCTGATCGGCGGTCAGGTGGTGCGCTACGAGGGATTGCGGGATCTGGTGGTCGAGGTGACCCCCGCCCGCGGCCGCGAGCCCAAGATCGCCGTCTATTCCGGCACCAAACTCGCCACCTCGACCCAGCTCTCGCGGCGGGTGGAGGCGCTGATTGCCGACCGGAGCGCATGGCGCGCCCTGCCGCCCCATTGCCGCGACTGGCTGGAGCTGCAGGCAGAGGTATCGGCCCTGCCCCAACCCGATCACCTGCTGGTGGAAAGCTTCCCGCGCAAAGACCGCCACTATACCTGCCTCTACGGCTTTGCGGGGCGCAACGCCCATCAGACGCTGGGACTTCTGGTGACAAAGCGGATGGAGGATCTGGGCCTCGGGCCTCTGGGCTTTACCGCCACCGATTATGCGCTCCTCATATGGTCGGTCGATCCGGTCACCGACCCGCAGCCGCTTCTGGAGGCGCAGGACCTGCGCGAGGGGTTCGAGCACTGGCTGGGCCGGAATACGGTGATGAAGCGCGCCTTCCGCACCGTGGCCACCATCGCGGGGCTGATCCAGCGCAATCTGCCGGGCGGGCGGCGCTCTGGCAAACAGGCGACGTTTTCCTCGGACATCCTCTATGACACGCTGCGCCGCTATGACCCCGACCATCTGATGCTGCGCATGACGCAGGCCGAGGCGCAGCGCGGGCTGGTGGATTTCGGGCGTATCGAAGAGATGTTGCGCAGACACCGGTCCGTCACGCATACTACCGCCACTCGCGTGACACCGCTTGCCGCCCCACTCCTTCTTGAAGCGGGACGGGTTGCGATCCGTGGTGGAACGGGCGAAATGCGTCTGATGGAACAAGAAGCGGAACGGCTGATGGCCGAGGCAGGACTGACATGACAGATGGGGTATCGAGCATTCTGCCCGATTTCGACGAGAAGCTGGTCACTGCCCCCGTGCGCTTTGCGGGTCATAGTTTCATGGTGCTATCCACCGGCGCGCTCTACTGGCCCGAGCGGCGCACGCTGATTTTGGGCGATCTGCATTTCGGCAAGGCCGAGCGGGTGGCGCGGCGCGGCGGCGCCCTTCTGCCACCTTTTGGCGATCTCGATACTCTGGCCCGCCTTGATGCGACGCTGTTTTTCACCAAGCCTGCCTGTGTCATCTCGCTGGGTGACGCCTTTGATGACGACGAGGCGGGGCGGTCACTGGCGCGCTCGGTCAAAGCGCGGCTGGCGGCGATCGCCAAGGTGACCGACTGGATCTGGATCACCGGAAACCATGACCCGGGCAAGCACGACCTGCCTGGCGATATCATGCCCGAACTCCGCTTCGGCAATCTGGCCTTCCGCCATCAGGCGGGCGGCCCATCGGGACGGGGCCCCGATATCTCGGCCCATTTCCACCCCAAGACCCGTATCGCGGGGCGCACGGCGCGGGCGCTGCTGGTGGGCGAAGAGCATATGATCCTGCCCGCATTCGGCACCTTTACCGGCGGGCTCGAGATGGACCATCCCGAGCTTGCGCGGCTGACGGGCGGCGGTATCGCCTATGCGATGGGCCGCAAGATCCTGCGGGTGCCGATCCCGGCCCTGCCCGAAGCTGTGGCCGTCTCCGAGGCCGAACCGGACACCGAAGCCACCACGGAAGATGTAGCGGACGCGCCAATGGCTGCGCCCGAGAGCAAGGCCCAACCGTAGCGCCCGCGTCTTACTCCTCCATCATCGCCAGATCGGTGATGCCGGAATTGACGCCCGCCATCGACAGCATCGCATGGATCTGTCCACGATGGTGGGTCTGGTGGTTGAAGATATGGCCGATCACCTGCGCGCGGGGCTTGACCATATCGCGCCCGACCGCGCCCGAATACCATGCCAGATCGCCCGCGAACCACCCCTCGTCCAAACCCTCGACCCAGTCGTAAAGCTGCTGGTCCAGCGCCTTGCGATCGGTCTGGAAGCGGTCCCAATCGGTGATCAGCCCCGTGCTTTCGGGGATCCCCAGCTTGATCGGCTCCACCACGCCAAAGCGCGAGAGCCAGACCTGGTCGGCCCAGAAGATATGCGAGAAGGTTGCCTCGATGGATTTGAAGAACGTGCCGAAATCGCGCTGACGTTCGGGTGCGGGCAGCTGGTTGGCCGCCCCGATCATCGCGTTATTCTGCCAGCTGTTATAGCGCGCCATGCGCAGGGCGTTGGATTTCTCGGACATAGTCGCCTCCCTTGGTTGGCCAGAACGCTACCCTTCGGGCGGCAATTGATCCAGCAGAGAGTTCAGCTGGTCGGCCTCCTCGGCGGGCTTGTCCCAGCGGATACGGCTGATGCGCGGAAAGCGCATCGCCACGCCCGATTTGTGACGCGAGGACCGGTTGAGCCCCTCGAAGGCCACCTCCACGACCAGCTTCGGTTCGAGCGAGCGCACCGGCCCGAAGCGTTCGCGCGTATGGCTGCGCACAAAGCGGTCGAGGCGGCGCAGTTCCTCATCGGTGAAGCCCGAATAGGCCTTACCCACCGGCACCAGAGGCGCCTCGGGCGCCGCACCATCCCACAGGGCAAAGGTGAAATCAGAATAAAAGCCGGAGCGTTTGCCATGACCGCGCTGCGCATAGAGAAGCACCGCATCCACCAGCCGCGCCTCGCGCTTCCATTTGAACCACGGGCCACGCGGACGCCCTGCCTGATAGGCACTGTCATGGCGCTTGAGCATGACCCCCTCGATCACGACCTCGGGCGGATCGGCGCGCAGGGCGGCCAGCGCCTCCCAATCGGCGAAGGGCAGCAGCGGCGAGGCATCGATCCGCGGATCAAGCCCCGCCACCGCCCTCTCGAGCCGCGCGCGGCGCGCATCGAAGGCCAGACCACGCAGATCCTCGCCCTCCCATGTGAGGATATCATAGGCCCGCAGCGCGGCAGGCGCCTCGGCCATCATCTTTGCGCCCGGCTTCTTGCGGCCAAGGCGCTTTTGCAGATCGGCAAAAGGCGCCACCTGATCGCCGCGTCTGATCAGCAACTCGCCATCGAGCGCGCCCTCGAATTCCATCGCCTCCACCAGATCGGGGAAACTGCCCGAGATGTCATCGCCCGTGCGCGAATAGATCCTGCGCGTGCCGCTCTCGGAGACGGCCTGCACGCGGATCCCGTCCCATTTCCATTCCGCCACATAATCGGCGGGGGTGAGTTTCGGCAGATCAGCATCGGTCACCGGCGTCGAGAGCATCACGGGGCGGAAGGGCGCAAAGGCTGCTTGGGCGGGACGCGCGCCGCCCTCGATCCATGCGAAAAGTTCGGTATAGGGCGGGGCCAACCCGTGCCAGAGCTCTTCGATCTCCTCGACCGTAGGCCCACCTATCTGGGCCCCCATCTGGGCGAGCGCCACCCGTGCCAGCCGCGCCGAGACACCCACCCGCAGCCCACCCGTGGCGAGTTTCAGGAGCGCCAGCCGCTCCGGCGCGGACAACTGGTCGAGCCAATGGGCGATCTGGCGGGCGGCTTGGGGCTTTGACATCGGCAGGAGCGTCTCGACCACCCGCCCGAGTGGCAGATCGATCGTCGCGGCAGGTTCGGGCCAGATCAGCGCGATCGTCTCGGCCAGATCGCCCACGAAATCATAGGACAGCGTGAAAAGCTCGGCATCCACCCTCTGGGCCACCATGGCCCGCAAGAGCGCGGGCTGCACACGGCCCAAGGACAGATCGCCGGTGAGGGCCGCCAGCGCATAGCCGCGATCGGGGTCCGGGCTGGCGGCAAAATACTCGGCCAGATAGGCGAGTTTCGCATTGCGCCCGCCAGTATAGGCCAGATGTTCCAGAAGTCCTGCAAAGGTGCGCATCATTCGGGCTCCTCTTCATAGCCCATCAGATGCAAGGGCTGCGCACGGCGCTGGGTGAGCGCCGCCCAACGCATCAGCGCCTCCTCGCGGCCATGGGTGATCCAGAATTCCTCCGGATCGATTTCCTCGATGGTGCGGGTAACATCGGGCCAGTCCACATGATCGGAGATCACGAGCGGCAGTTCGACCCCGCGCCTGCGGGCATGGGCGCGGATCTGCATCCAGCCGCTGGCAAAGGAGATCACCGGATCGGCAAAGCGCTGCACCCATGCCGCGCCAAAGGCCGAGGGCGGCGCGATCAGCACCGCCTCGCGCAACTCCCTCGCCTGCGCCTTGTCCATCGTGGCGGGCCGCAGATCCCCCAAGGGGATACCCTGCGCGATGTGGTAGTCGCACAACGCCTGCAGCGCACCGTGTATGTAGATCGGCGCATCATATCCTGCCTGCCGCAGGAGCATGATCACCCGCTGCGCCTTACCAAGCGCATAGGCGCCGATGATGTGCGGGCGCTCGGGAAAACGGCGCACCGAGGCCAGAAAACGGTTAATCTCGTTAACCGGATCAGGGTGGCGAAACACCGGCAAAGCAAAGGTCGCCTCGGTCACGAAGAGGTCACAGGGCACCGGCTCGAAGGGCGCACAGGCCGGATTGGCCACCCGCGAGTAATCGCCCGAAATTACATCACGCCGCCCGCCCTTCTCGATAACCACCTGCGCGGAGCCCAGCACATGACCCGCTGGCCGCAGGCTGACATTGACATCACCGACCCGAATCGCGCCCTTGATAGCCTGGGTCGCGCCAGCAAAATTCTCACCATAGCGAATCTTCATGATATCAAGGGTTTCCCGCGTAGCGAGAACAGCACCATGTCCCGCTCGCGCATGATCTGCATGGCCATGGGTGACCACTGCACGGGCAACGGGGCGATGGGGGTCGATATAGAAATCCCCTGCCTCGCAGTATATTCCCAAATCTGCCTTATAAATAAGCGGCTTAGTCATTTCCCCAAGGTAAACCTGCAAGATTCTTGCATGTTACGATCACATATCCTGTCTATATTTTCCATGTATATCAATCACATGCTCATGGTTGTTGCGTAGTTCATTAATCAATTCACCTTAGTTTAGGTTCCGTAACGATTACGGAGCATCTCCCTGTGTTTACTCTGAAGAAAAAACGGCTTGGGCCGAACGATACCGTGTTGCCCGTCGCATGGGCGGTCGATCAATCACAGGCCGTGATCTGTTTCGACCCTGACGGAACGATCCGTCAGGTCAATGCGAATTTCTGCACCCTGACCGGCTATGCGGCGGAAGAGCTGGTGGGCAAACCCCATAGCCTGTTCATGCCCGACGGACAGGCAGAGCAGACCGAATATCGTCTCTTCTGGGAGGCACTGCGCAATGGCAAAGCCCAGACCGTGATTTTCGAACGCCGCACCCGCAGCGGCGCGAGCCTTTATCTCAGCGCCAGCTACACGCCGTGGAAAACCGCCGAAGGCCGCATCGGCGGCATCATCAAAACCGCGAGCGATGTGACCAAGCAGGAAACGGCGCGACGGGCGATGATGGCCAAGCTGGAGGCGCTCGACCGCTCGAACGCGGTGATCGACTTCGATCCGCAGGGAAACATCCTCTTCGCCAACCCCGTCTTCTGCAAGGCGATGGGCTATACGCTGGCCGATCTGCAAGGCACCCATCATGCTCGGTTCATGCCCGAAGGCGAGGCGCATACGCCTGCCTATTCGCAGTTCTGGGCCGAGCTGCGTGCAGGCAAGTTCCAGTCGGGCGAGTTCAAGCGCCGGACCAAAGCGGGCCGCGACATCTGGCTGAATGCAAGCTATAACCCGGTCACCGACAGCCGCGGCACGGTGATCGGCGTGACCAATATCGCCAATGACATCACGGAGGACAAGCAGAAGACGATGGATGCCGAAGGGCAGATCGCCGCGCTTGGCCGCTCGCAGGCGGTGATCGAATTCACCCCCGAGGGCAAGATCCTGACCGCCAACGCCCTCTTCCTCGAGGCGCTCGGCTATTCCCTGCCCGAGATCAAGGGCCAGCATCACCGTATTTTTGTGGCCGAGGCCGAACGCGCCAGCAGCGCCTACACGCTCTTCTGGCAGAAGCTGGCCGAGGGCACCTTCCAGCAGGCCGAATACCGGCGCATCCGCAAGGATGGCCGCGATATCTGGATCCAGGCCAGCTACAACCCGATCCTCGACGAGGCCGGTAACGTGGTAAAGGTGGTGAAATTCGCCACCGACATCACCCTGCGCAAGGCCGCCATCGCGGATTTCCAGCAGGTGGTGACGGCGTTGAACCAGGGGGATCTGACTCGGCGTATCACGGTGGAGGTGCCGCGCGACCTCGAAGGGCTGCGCGACGATATGAACAGCTCGCTCGACCAGATCGCGACGCTGATCGGCGGCATCGTGGACAGCGCGAACTCCCTGCGCGCCGAGACCGGAAATCTGGCGGAGGCAGGCACCAAGCTGGGCCAGCGCACCGAGGCACAGGCGGCCTCGCTCGAGGAATCGGCGGCTGCCATCAACCAGCTGGCAGCCTCGGTCAAAAGCTCGGCCGACGGGGCGAAAGCGGCCGAACAATCGGTCGGCGGGGCGCGGGTGCGTGCCGAGAACGGGCGCCAGATCGTGGAAGACACAATCGTTGCGATGAATGCCATCGCCCAGAGTTCGCAGGCGATCTCGCGCATCACCTCGGTGATCGAGGATATCGCTTTCCAGACCAATCTTCTAGCGCTCAATGCCGGTGTGGAGGCCGCGCGGGCGGGCGAGACAGGACGCGGATTTGCCGTGGTGGCCTCGGAAGTGCGGGCATTGGCGCAGCGCTCCTCGGATGCGGCACAGGAAATCGCCGATCTGATCTCGACCTCCGAGCGCCATGTGAATTCCGGTGTGTCACTGGTCAACCAGTCGGGGCAGTCGCTGCAGGAAATCCAGGATGTCGTGATCTCCCTCGATCAGGTGGTGCGCGACATCGCAAACTCTGCCGTCGAGCAATCGACCGGCCTGCACGAGATCCAGACGGCGGTGAACCAGCTCGATCAGGTGACCCAGCAGAACGCGGCCATGTTCGAGGAAGCTTCGGCCACCACGGCCGCGCTGCAGACGCTGGCCGAGACGCTCGCAAGCGAGAGCGCCAAATTCACGCTCGAGGCAGAGCACGCCGCCTGCGCGATGCCGCAGCGTCTGGCGGGCTGACCCCCGCCTCCGTCGCCCGAATACAGACAAGGGAAAATGCCCGAAAACGGGGGCGCGGACCATAGCGGGTCCGCGCCCTCACGTTTTTCTGAGGCATCGCCAGCAATCTGCCGCCAATCGCATGTGCCGAGGTGCTTTCCTTGAACGGAATTGACCGTTACACTCACGTCAAACGATCCGTCCGAAAGAGACGGGCAACCGAGGCATAATAATCACGACCCCGCAGGGCGTGCATGTTCGGGCAGACGGGATCTCCTTGTCTTGCCTTGCGAATGGGAAGGGCAGAATGCACAGACGACTATCTCCGGTGATCATCATGTTCGGCGCGGGTCTCTCGCTTGCGGCCTGCCAGACCACGGGTCTGCCCTTCGGCAAGAAGGACCCCGATGAGGGCGCGGTCACCGAGCAGACCTCGGCCCGTCTGGTCGAGCGCGATGTCGAAGCGCCCCAGGTCTTTTCCGTTACCGAAGACGGCCTCTGGGATGGCCGCCCCTCGCTGGGCGGTGTCTGGGTCGCGCATCCGAGCGTGAAAGATCCCGAGCGGGTCATCATCCGTAACACCGCCAACGGAAAATTCGTGATCGGCGCGCTCTTCCGCCGCGAACGCGAGAATCCGGGCCCCAAGCTTCAGGTCTCCTCGGATGCGGCCGATGCGCTGGGAATGCTGGCAGGCGCCCCTGCCAAACTCTCGGTCGTGGCCCTGCGCCGTCAGGAAGCGGCACCCGAGGGCGCCGAACCTGCCCCCGAGGCAGAGGTCGTGGCCGCCTCCGACGCGATGGCGCCCGAGAAGATCGCCACCGGTGCCCTGCCTGCCGCGGCGCCCGCAGCAAAGGCACCCGCGCAGGCATCTGCGGCCGCAACAGCGGAGCCCAAGAAACCCGCAGCGAAACCCGCTCCCAAGGCTCCGGCCCCTGCCCTGCAGCCCTCTGCGGCCAAACCCACCGGCCTGTTGGTCCAGATCGGGATCTTCTCGGTAAAAGCCAATGCCGAGCAGGTCACCCAGACCCTGTCCAAATCCGGTGTGGTTGCGCAGACCATCGAGGAAAACTGGCAAGACAAGAAATTCTGGCGAGTGGTGGCGGGCCCTGCTGCCTCGCAATCCGACCGCAACACGTTGCTGACGAAAATCAAGGGGCTGGGCTTCAAAGACGCCTTTGCCGTCTCGAAATAAGGAAGAAAGATGAAACGTCTCGCCCACCGGATCGCGGCCCTGTGCCTGACCATCGCTGCGGCTGTGCCGTTTGCGGCCCACAAGGCCCATGCGTTTGACACCTCAGCCTCGGCGGCTTGGGTCTATGATGTCACCACCAAGACGGTGCTGATGTCGAAAAATGCGGATATCCCTCTGCCGCCCGCCTCCATGTCGAAGCTGATGACGCTGGATCTGCTGTTCGAGGCGCTGCGCGACGGGCGGGTGACGATGGATACCACCTTCAGCGTCTCGGCCCATGCGCAATCGATGGGCGGCTCGACGATGTTCCTCAACACGATGGACCGCCCGACCGTGGGCGAGCTGATCCACGGGATTATCATCAACTCGGGCAATGATGCCTGCGTGGTGGTGGCCGAGGGGCTCGCCGGATCCGAACGCGCCTTTGCCGAGCAGATGACCGAGCGTGCCCATCAGCTGGGTATGAAGAACTCGATGTTTGCCAATGCCTCGGGCTGGCCCGATCCGGGACAGCGCATGTCCACCCATGATCTGGGCATTCTGGCGACGCGCATCATCACCGAATTCCCCGAATATTATAAGTTCTTCGGCATGACGAACTTCAACTACAAGGACCGCGCTCCGGCCAATGCCGAGAACCGCAACCCGCTTCTGGATATCAAGGCCGCCGACTGGACGGCGGATGGCATGAAGACTGGCCATACGCAGGAAGCGGGCTACGGGCTGGTGGGCTCGGCCCATATGGGCGACCGCCGGATCGTCTTCGTGCTGGCGGGCATGGATTCCGAAGCCGCCCGCCGTCAGGAGGCGGAGGCGGTTGCCAACTGGGCCTTTCGCCAGTTCGTTATGAAAAAGGTCGTCACCAGCGGCACGCAGATTGCATCGGCCCCCGTCTGGCTGGGCTCGAAATCGCAGGTGTCCATGGTGCCCGCCGAGGATCTCGATCTGCTGGTCCCCGCCACCTCGCAAGACACTATTACCGCCGTGGCCAATTATACCGGTCCGCTCGATGCACCGATTGCCAAGGGCGACAAGCTGGGTGATCTGGTCATCACCATCCCCGGCATCGACAAGCCCAAGACCGTCGATCTGGTCGCGGGCGAAGATATTGCCGAGGGGGGTTTCATGATCCGCGTAAAAACGGCATTGTCGCGGCTGACCGCAAAGGCCCTAGAGGCCGCAAACAGCTAAGGGATTCTGATGTTCATCAGTTTCGAGGGTATCGACGGGTCGGGCAAATCGACCCAGGCCCGACTTCTGGCAGAGGCTCTTCGCAAGGAGGGCCTCGATGTCGTTCTGACGCGCGAGCCGGGCGGCTCGACGGGGGCAGAAGAGATCCGCGCCCTCGTGCTGCAGGGCGAGCCTGACCGCTGGTCGGCCCATACCGAATTGCTGTTATTCACCGCAGCGCGTCGCGACCACATGGAGCGTGTGATCACCCCCGCCCTCGAGGCCGGAAAAGTGGTGATCTGCGACCGTTTCGCCGATAGCACCCGCATGTATCAGGGCCTCTCGCGCGGTGATATCCGTGGCCTTGTGGACCGGCTGCATGACATGATGATCGGGCGCGAACCCGACCTGACCTTCCTCATCGATATCGACCCCGCCGTCGGACTGGCGCGCGCCAAGGGACGGCAGGGCATCGAGGAACGCTTCGAGGATTTCGGGCTCGATCTGCAAAAGAAAATGCGCGCGGGGTTCATCGACCTCTCGCATGACTATCCCGACCGGTTCCGCACGATCAATGGCGGGCGCGACCCCGAACTGGTGGCCGCCGACGTGCTACGTTACACCCGCGAGATGGCCGCCGAGCTGCAGAAAGGCGCCTGATGGCTCCGCGTTCCGCCAAGACCGAACCGGGCCTGCCCGATCCCTCCTGCATCGACGGGGCGCCCCATCCACGTGTGGCCGAGAGCGTGTTCGGGCAAACCCGCGCCGAGGCCGAGTTTCTGGAAGCCTTCCGCGCAGGGCGTCTGCATCACGGCTGGCTGCTGACCGGCCCCCGCGGCATCGGCAAGGCGTCTTTCGCATGGCGGATCGCCAAATTCCTGATGTCGCAGCCCGCGCCCGGCGGCATGTTCGCCCCCGAGCCGCCGCAAACGCTGGACACCGATCCCGACCATCCCGTGGTGCGGCGGATCATGGCGGGCTCGGAACCCGGTGTATTCGAGCTGAAGCGTGGCCCCAATGCCACCGGCTCGGCGCTCAGCCAGGATATCCGCGTGGACCGTGTGCGCGAGATGCGCAGTTTCCTGCATCTGTCGGCCAGCGATGGCGGACCGCGCGTGGTGATCGTCGATTGCGCCGACGAGATGAACACGCAGGCCGCCAATGCGCTCCTGAAGCTTCTGGAAGAGCCGCCCGAGCGGGTGACCTTCCTCATGGTCTCCCACCAGCCTGCGGGGCTTTTGCCCACTATCCGCTCGCGCTGCCGCGAGCTACGGCTCCATGCGCTCGAGCCCGAGGCCATGGCGCAGGCGCTGGGTCAGGCAGAGGCGATGGATCCCGATGTGGATATGATGGCACTGTCGGCGCTATCGGCAGGCTCCGTGGGTGAGGCGATCCGGTTGATAAACCTGGGCGGCCTCGAGACCTATGCCCAGATCGTGGATCTCATGGCCACCCTGCCCCGCCTCGACCGGCCCAAGGCGCTGGCACTGGCCGAGAGCTTTGCGGGCAAACAGAATGCCGAGCGGTTCGAGCTGGCGCTGGGGCTTGTGGATCTGTTCATGGCACGGCTGGCCCGCGCCGGTGTTATGGGGCCCCCTCATCCCGAAGGGGCGGCGGGCGAGGCCAAGCTGATGGCGCGACTATCGCCCGATCCGCTGGCAGCGATGAAATGGGCAGCACTGCACCAAGAACTTGGCACCCGTGCACGCCATGGGCGGGCGGTGAACCTTGACCCTGCCGCGCTGGTGGTCGATATGGTTCTTAAATTGACAGCGGCGGCCGCCTAAGCCGTCCGGAAAGAGAGGCAAAGTGGCCCGCGAGACCGATATTCCGCAAATTACCGACAGCCACTGCCATCTGGATTTCGACAGTTTCGACGAGGATCGCGATCAGGTCATTGCCCGCGCGATCGAGGCAGGCGTCAGCCGGATGGTCACCATCTGCACAAGGCTGAAAAACGAACCCCAAGTCCGCGCGATTGCCGAGACCTATGATCAGGTGTTCTACGCCGCAGGCACCCATCCGATGAGCGCGGCCGAAGAGCCGATGGCCTCGGTCGAGGAGCTGGTGGCACTGGCCCGGCACCCGAAATTCGTCGGGCTTGGCGAGAGCGGGCTCGATTACCATTATTCGGCCGATAGCGCCGAGGTGCAGAAGACTAGCCTGCGGATCCATATCGAGGCCGCGCAGGAGACCCAGCTGCCGCTCATCATCCATGCCCGCAATGCCGATGAGGATATGGCGAAGATCCTTGGCGAGGGCATGGCGCGGAAAACCTATCCTTGCGTGCTGCATTGTTTCTCCTCGGGGCCGGATCTGGCCAAGGCCGCGCTGGAGATGGGGATCTATCTGTCGATGTCGGGGATCGCGACCTTCCCCAAATCGCAAGAGATCCGCGATATTTTCGCCTCGGCCCCCGTGGACCGCATTCTGGTGGAAACCGACAGCCCCTATCTTGCGCCCAAGCCCCATCGCGGCAAGCGCAACGAACCCGCCTATACCGCCCATACCGCGCGTGTGGGCGCCGAGATCTTCGGCATGGATTATGCCGATTTCGCGGCCCAGACACAGACAAACTTCGACACGCTCTTTGCCAAGGCCGCGGCTTGGGGGCAGAAATGACCCTGCGCTTCACCATCCTTGGCTGTGGATCTTCAGGCGGCGTGCCGCGGCTGGGCGGACATTGGGGCGAGTGCGACCCCGCAAACCCCAAGAACACCCGTCGCCGCTGTTCCATGCTGGTCGAGCGCGTGGGCGAAAACGGCACGACCCGTGTGCTGATCGATACCGGCCCCGATATGCGCGCGCAGCTTCTGGATGCGGGCGTGGGCGAACTGGATGCGGTGATCTATACCCATTCGCATGCCGATCATATCCACGGGCTCGATGACCTGCGCCAGATCGTGTTCAATATGGGCCAGCGCCTGCCGGTCTGGGCCGATGCCGAGACCGCGGGGCGGCTGGTGAAGGCATTCGATTATGCTTTTGTCCAGCCCGAGGACAGCAATTACAAACCGATCTGCGAGCTGAACGAGATCACCGGCCCCTTCATTATCGAGGGTGCGGGCGGGCAGATTCCGCTGACGCCCTTCGAGGTAGATCACGGCAATATCAAGGCCTTAGGCTTCCGCATTGGCGGGCCGCAAGGTGGGCTTGCCTATCTCCCCGATGTCTCGGAGATTCCGCCTGTGGCATGGCCCTTCCTGCAGGATCTCGATATCTGGGTGCTGGACGGGCTGCGCCGCAAACCGCATCCGACCCATGCGCATCTGGCGCTGGCGCTTGAATGGATGGAACGTGCAGGCAACCGTCACGGGGTGATCACCAATATGCATATCGACCTCGATTACGACGCGGTCATGCAAGAGACCCCCGATCATGTCGTGCCTGCCTATGACGGCATGGTTCTGGAGATCCCTAGCTGATGAGCGCATTGATCGATGTCATCCTGCCGGTCTTCCTGATTGTGGGCCTTGGCTATCTGGCCGCCTGGAAAAAGCTGTTCTCGGACAGCGCCGTCGACGGGCTGATGCGGTTCGCGCAGAATTTCGCGGTGCCGGTGCTTCTGGCGCGGTCCATCGCCAAGCTGGATCTGGGCGCAAGCTTCGACTGGCGGCTGATGGTCAGTTTCTATGTGGGCGCGCTTCTCTCCTTCGGGCTGGGTATCCTCGGTTCGCGGATGATGGGACGCCGTCCCGACGAAGCGATTGCCATCGGCTTCTGCTGCCTGTTTTCCAACTCGCTGCTGCTCGGCATCCCGATCACCGAACGCGCCTATGGCGCCGATGCGCTGGCGGGCAATTTCGCGATCATCTCGATCCATTCCCCCTTCCTCTATACGGTGGGCATCCTGGCGATGGAGGCCACGCGCTCGGCGGGCACCGGCACCAGCCTTGCCCGGGTGGGGATCAATGCCCTCAAAGGTGTGATCCGCACGCCTCTGGTCATCGGCATCCTGTGCGGCCTGCTGATCAAGCTCGGCCAGTATGTCACCGGTCATGCACTACCGCATCCGATCTGGGAAGCCATGAATATGATGGCGGGCGCGGCTATTCCGGCGGCACTGTTCGGGCTGGGCGGCGTTCTGGTGCGCTACAAGCCCGAAGGAGACAGCCGCGCCATCGCGATGGTCTGCATCCTGTCGCTGATCGTGCATCCCGGCATCGCCTATCTGCTGGCGCGTTTCGGCTTCGGCCTGAATGTGGACCAGCTACGCTCGGTCGCGATGACGGCGGCCATGGCGCCGGGGGTCAATGCCTATCTCTTCGCCAATATCTATGGCGTGGGCAAACGGGTCTCGGCCTCGGCGGTGCTGGTGGGCACGGCACTCTCGACGCTGACCATCTGGTCATGGATCTCCTTCCTGCCATGATCTGCGGGCCCGTCGGCCAGACAGTCAGGCGGGCCGGCCACTGGACCCGTCGGGCACCGTGACGATGATCACGCCCTTCTCGGTCGCCACCACGGTATGCTCGTATTGCACGGTGGGGGCCGAGGGCTCGGCATAGAGCGTCCAGCCATCCTCGCCCGCATCGGCCCATTCTCCCCCCATCGACAGGAAGGGCTCGACCGTCAGCACCAGCCCTTTCTCGATAATCCGCTTCTCGCGTTTTTCGGTCCAGGTCGGGATTTCCTCGGGATATTCATGCAGCGAGGCGCCGACCCCGTGGCTTGCCAGATTGCGGATCAGCGTATAGCCGCGCGGTTTGGCAAAGCGCTCGATCGCCATGCCGATCCCGCCCAAAGGCTTACCGGCGGCCACCTCCCTCACCCCGATCTGCATCGCCTTCTTCCCGTCGCGGCAGAGCTGCTCGAGCATGGGGCGCATCTGCCCCACGCCAAAACTCGCGCCGTTATCGGCAAAGAATCCGTCTTTCGAGGCCGAGACATCGATATTGAGCAGATCGCCTTCGCGGATGATCCGATTACCCGGAATACCATGGGCCACTTCCTCGTTGACCGAAATACAGGTGGCACCCGGAAACTGGTAGACCGTCTCGGGGGCGGATTGCGCCCCCGCCGCCTCCAGCATCGCGCGCCCGATCTCGTCAAGCTCCAGCGTGGTCATCCCCGGCTCGACGGCGCGTGCCATGCCCTGCAGCACATTGGCACAGATCCGGCCGATCTCTTTCAGCCCCTGCAGATCGGACTCGCTGGTAACAATCATCTCGGGCTCCGTTTTGTCGCGCCCTGCCTTAACAAAAGAGACCGCCGCAAACAATGCGACGGCCCTTGATTGTGCAAGACGGGTTTGCCGCGCTCAGCGCGGGGTGACGCCCCGCAGCCGCTCGTTGCGGCGGCGCAGAAGCTCGACCGCCGTCAGAAGCGCGATGGAGAAGACCACGAGGATCGTGGCCACCGCCAGAATGGTGGGCGAGATCTGCTCGCGCAGCCCGATGAACATCTGCCATGGCAGCGTCTTCTGCGAGGCCGAGCCCACGAAAAGCACCACAACCACCTCGTCGAAGGAGGTGATGAAGGCAAAGAGCGCCCCCGAGATCACACCCGGCAGGATGAGCGGCATCTGCACCTTGAAGAAGGTCCGCACCGGACCTGCTCCCATATTTGCCGCCGCGCGGGTCAGCGAGCGGTCGAAGCCCACCAGCGTTGCCGTAACGGTGATGATGACGAAGGGAATGCCGAGGGCCGCATGTGCCAGAACCACCCCGATATAGGTGCCCTGAAGCCCGACACGCGAATAGAAGAAATACATCCCCGCCGCCGAGATGATCAGCGGCACGATCATCGGCGAGATCAGGATCGCCATGATCGCGCGTTTGAACGGCACATGGGACTGGCTGAGGCCGATAGCCGCAAGCGTGCCCAGCGAGACCGAGATGATGGTCGCCACCGGCGCGATGGTGACCGAGTTCTTCAGGGCCTGCTGCCAGTCGGGATTGGTGAAGAAATCCACATAATGCTTGAGCGAATAGGCATCAGGGTCCAGCTCCAGCATGCCCGGCGTGAAGGTGAAGAAATTCTCGGCGTTGAACGAGAGCGGGATGATCGTGATGATCGGCGCGATCAGGAAGAAGAAGATCAGCCCGCACAGCGTCCGGTAGCTATAATGCCAGATCTTCTGACCCGTCGAGGCATAGGGGGGAAGTGCGCTCATATCTCTTATCCCAGTTTCACGTTATCGATGCCGACGATCTTGTCATAAGCCCAGTAGAGCAACATGACGGCGGCCAGAAGGATGGTGCCAAGTGCCGCACCCAGACCCCAGTTCAGCGAGCTGGAGATGTGATAGGCGATGCGGTTGGAGATAAAGGTCCCCGTCGTGCCGCCCACCAGTTCCGGCGTGATGTAATAGCCGATGGCGAGGATGAACACGAGGATCGAGCCTGCCCCGATCCCGGGCACAGATTGCGGGAAATAGACCCGCCAGAAGGCCGTCCAGTCGGTCGCGCCCAGGCTTTTGGCCGCACGCATATAGGCCGGAGGAATGGTCTGCATGACCGAATACATGGGCAGGATCATGAAGGGCAGCAGGATATGCGTCATCGCGATGATCGTGCCGGTCTGGTTGTTGATCAGCGCCAGACGGCCATCTTCACTGATGATATGCGCCCAGACGAGGATATCGTTGATCACACCCTGATTTTGCAAAAGCACCTTCCAGGCCGAGGTCCGCACCAGAAGCGAGGTCCAGAACGGCAGCAGCACGAGGATCATCAGCAGGTTCGATGTGCGCATCGGCAGATTGGCCAGCAGATAGGCCACCGGATAGCCCAGAAGGATACAGCTCACCGTGATCGTCAGCGACATCACCAGCGTGCGCCAGAACAGCTTGAGATAGATCGCCTGATCATCGGGCTGGGGCACGATACCTGCGGGGCTGAGTTTGTAATCGACCGCCGTCAGGAAGTAACCCGGCGTGACGGTGGGAGCATAGGCCTTGATCGTGCCCCAGACTTCCGGATCGAGCCAGCCCTTGTCGATATCCGTGAACTGGTCGCGGATGGAGACGCTCTTGAAGCTGCCCACGGCGGATTTGGCTTGTGCGAACATCGGCGCCAGATCGCCCTCGGGACCATTGGCACCAGCCGCCAGATCGCGATAGAGAGCGGTAAAGAGAATATCGGCGGGTTTGGTCTCGGCCAGCGTGTCGCCATCGGCCTCGACCATACGTTCGAACCCGGCCAGCGCACCTGCGGTCTCGGGCAGTGCCTCGGGGTCGTCATCCAGCGCCTCGGAGAGCGCGACCCAGGTCGCGGGCTTGACCCAGGCCGGATCGAGCGCCTTGAACTGGTCGGCATAGATATCGGTATCGAACCGCTCCACACGGCGGCCCGATTTGCGGAAGAGCGAGGAGATACCCGTTGTCTCGTAATTCAGGCGCGAGCCCAGACGGGTATGTTCCTTCAGCTCGGAGGCCACGAACATATCGTAATAGAAGGCGGCAAAGACGGTCTCGGAGGGGGCCTCGCCGCTCGCATAGCTCCAGTCATCCAGCGCATCCACCGTCAGCGGCAATGTTTCGGAGACGATCTCGTTCTCGACCGAGCGGAACAGCATATCCGCGATCGGGGCGATGAAAGTCACGAGAATGAAAAGAAGGAGCGGCGCAATCATGGCCAGAGCCCGCATCTTCTGGGCCCGCAGAGCCCGCGCGAGGCTGCGCTTGAGTTCGCGGCTGCCTTCGGCGGAAACCTGTTCGGCGCTTTCGACGGTATCGCTCATGGTAATGGTCCCTGTCGGTTCAACCGCCTGCCTCTTGGTCCGGGCCGGTCGGTTTGGGAGTGCGGGGGCCTCAAACGGCCCCCGCGATGATCAGATCGTCAGACGATTACTGGGCAAGCCATGCCTGGAATTTCGCATCCAGATCGTCGCGGTAATCCGCCCACCATTCGTAGTTATACAGAAGGGTGTTTTTCGAGTTGGCCGGATCGGTCGGCATATGCGGTGCCATCTCGATGCCCAGTTCGGCATGTTTGCCGACCATCGGTGCCGAGGAGGCGCGCGCCGGACCGTAGGAGATGTATTTCGCCTGCTCGGCCAGAGCCTTGGTCGTGGTTTCCTTCATGATGAAGTCTTTCACACGCGCCAGATGGTCGGGGGCAAGACCGGTCGGGATGATCCAGCCGTCGATATCGAAGACCTGCATATCCCAGAGCATGGCCACCGGCTGGTGCTGCTCCTCGATCACCGAGAACAGACGGCCGTTATAGGTCGAGCCCATGAAGACCTCGCCATCGGCGAGAAGCTGCGGCGTATCGGCACCGGCCGACCACCAGACGACATCCTTTTTGATGGTGTCGAGCTTCTTGAAGGCGCGGTCCTGACCTTCTTCGGTCTCGAGGACGTCGTAGATATCGTCCTTCGCAACGCCGTCACAATAGAGCGCCCATTCCATATTGTTGATCGGACGCTTCTCGAGCGCGCGCTTGCCCGGATAGGTTTCCAGATCGAACAGCGAGCAAATATCGGTCGGCGGATCGGTGCCTTCGGGAACCATATCGGTGCGGTAGCCGACGGTGGTCGAGTAGACGATCTGCGGGATGAAGCAATCCGATACCATCAGATCGCCGAAATCGTCCGAGGCGCTCGAGCCGTCATCGCCATTGGCCAGATCGGTCTCGGGGTCGATCTCCATCGCGAGACCCTCGTCGCACAGACGGATGGCATCGGAGGCCACGACATCGACCAGATCCCAGGTCACGTTGCCGGCTTCGTTCATCGCACGCAGCTTGGCGACGGCTTCGTTGGAGGATTCATCCCAAGTGGCGGTCACACCAGGATTGGCTGCGACATAGGGTTCAACATAGGCTTTATTCTGGCTGTTCTGATAGGCCCCGCCCCAAGACACGATGGTCATGGAATTGGCCATTTCCTCAGCCGAGAGCGGCGCGGCGAACAGGGCCACGGCAGAACTCGCCAGAAGGGCTTTCTTGAAAGTCATGTAGTCTCTCCCGTTGAAAAAGGTCGTTTTTCTTTGCCGTCTTCCCAGAACGGCACCCGCGCAGAGTGGGCTGCGCGAGGTTAAGGTTCGATCACAGAGGATCGAGTGCCCTTGCGTCATCTGGATGCCAGCCGATCTTGATCTTCTGGCCTTTCGGAAGCATCGAGGCGCCCAGTGTGTTGCGGGTCTTCATCACGAAATCTTCCGTCCCGGCGACGCGCAGGACAGTGCGGTAGATATCGCCCATATAGACGACATCGATGACTTCGGCCTCGATCAGGTGCCAGTCCGGCGCCATACGAGCGGGGTCGAATTCAACACGTTCGGGACGGATCGACACCAGCGTGTCCTGCCCCTCATGACGGATATTGACCGCGGTGGCCGCGATCCTCTCGCCATTCTGCAAACGGATGGTGCAATGGCCTGCCTCCTTGTCGAGGGCCTCGACCTTGCCCGGCAAGCGGTTGTTCTCACCGATGAACTGCGCCACGAAACTGTTTTTGGGGCGTTCGTAGAGGTCATCGGGCGGCGCCAGCTGCTGGATGCGACCATCGTTGAACACGGCCACACGGTCGGACATGGTCAGGGCCTCGCCCTGATCGTGGGTCACATAAACCACTGTGATGCCCAGACGTTCGTGCAAAGCCTTGATCTCGAATTGCATATGCTCGCGCAGCTGTTTGTCGAGCGCGCCGAGAGGCTCGTCCATCAGCACCAGCTCGGGATCGAAGACCAGCGCGCGGGCCAGCGCGATCCGCTGCTGCTGGCCACCCGACATCTGGCCCGGGCGACGGTTGGCGAAGGCCCCCATCTGCACCATGTCCAGAGCCCGTTTGATCTTTGCCTCGCGCTCGGATTTGCCCATCTTGCGGACCTCGAGCGGGAAAGCGAGATTCTCGCCCACGGTCATATGCGGAAAGAGAGCGTAATTCTGGAAAACCATGCCGATTCCGCGCTTGTGCGGCGGCACGTTATTGATATTAGTTCCGTCGAGACGAATCTCGCCATTGGTTGCGGTTTCAAACCCCGCCAGCATCATGAGGCAGGTCGTCTTGCCGGAGCCGGACGGCCCGAGCATGGTCAGAAACTCGCCTTTTCCGATGGACAGGTTGAGGTCTTTTACGACCAGATTCTCGCCGTCGTAGCTTTTTTGCACGCGGTCGAAAACGACGAATCCGTCGTTATCACTGTTTTTAGCCAAATCGGGCCCCCGTCGGATTTCTCTCGGTTTATTGTTCTTACATTCCCGTGAGCACAGCTAAACAAGCCTCTGCCTCTAATTCAACCCTCTGCCACGAAATAAGGCAAAATAGCTGTTTTCCCTGACCATATCGAAAACCGGCTGGCCAGAATGCGGCAACTTTAGCGAAGCAAACGACCAATTCGGTGATTTTACCCCGCCCATTCAAAAAGCAGTTTTAAAAGTTCCAATATATTGAGCATGAAAAACGGGGCAGTTTCCTGCCCCGTTTGCGCCCGATCCGCGCGGATCGATCCGGTTTTCAGGCGGGCTTCCCCATAGATTCGGCACCCGTCCCGCACGCTCCGGGCGATCAGCTCTCCACGACGAACTGTCCCGACACGATCAGCCAGCCATTTCCGGCCCGCGCCATGACCGAGATGAAGACCGCACCCACGCGCCCCGCATCGGAGCCATCGGCATTGACGATGCCCGACAGCACGAAGCGCTGCTGCACGATCACCACATCGCGCCCGACGGCACGGAACCGCACCTTTCCGGTGACCAGACGCGCGCGGGCAAAGGCCCCCGCCATCTCGCCTGCCAGAAGCTCGGCAATCTGCTGGCGGCCGTCGACGGCCTCCCCCGTCAACCCCAGAAAATCGGCATCCTCGGTGAAGAAGGAGGCCAGCAAGCGGGCATCCTTCGAGCTCCACGCGCGGGTGAAGGCACGCGGCAGATCTTCGGGGCTCGAAAACGGAACCTCGATGGTCGATATCATTCAGCGGCCTCCCTGACGGCATTCGACTGATCCGGCACAATCTTGCCGGGATTGAGAATATTCAACGGATCGAGCGCCTTTTTGATTGCGCCCATCACGCCCCATGCGGCCCCGTGCTCGGCTTCCATATAGCCCAGCTTGCCGATACCGATACCATGTTCGCCCGTCACCGTGCCGCCCATCGCCAGCGCCCGTTCGGACATCCTGGCGGCAACCGCCTTGGCGCGTTTGAACTCGTCCTTGTCATTTCGATCCAGAAGAAGGACGGAATGGAAGTTGCCATCGCCCACATGCCCCAGAATAGGCCCGACAAGGCCCGCTGCGTCAATATCCTTGCGGGTATCTTCCACCGCCTCGGCCAGACGGGAGATCGGCACCACGATATCGGTGACCAGCCCCATACAGCCCGGACGATAGGCGATACAGGCCGGATAGGCCCCATGGCGCATGCGCCACAGACGTGTGCGGTCCTCGGTGGTGGTGGCCCAGTCGAAATTGGCCCCGCCCATCTCGCTCACGACCTCACCGAAGCGTTCGGACTGCTCGGCCACCATCGCCTCGGAGCCGTGGAACTCGATCATCAGATGTGGCTTCTCGGGGAGGTCGGTGCCGTTCATCTTGTTGAAGATCTGCGCCGTCATCGCATCGACGAACTCGATCCGTGCCATGCGGATGCCCATCTGAATCACCATCTGCACGGTTTCCACCGCCGCATGCAGGCTATCAAAGGCACAGACCGCCGAAGACACCGCCTCGGGCTGGCCATGCAGCTTCAGGGTCAACTCGGTGATGATCCCGAGCGTCCCCTCCGAGCCCAGCATCAGCGCCGTCAGATCGTAACCGGCCGAGGATTTACGCGCCCGCGAGCCGGTGCGGATAACGGTGCCATCGGCCAGAACGACCTCGAGCGCCATCACATTATCCTTCATCGTGCCATAGCCCACGGTCGTGGTGCCCGAGGCCCGCGTCGAGGCCATGCCCCCAAGAGAGGCATTCGCACCCGGATCAACGGGGAAAAACAGCCCCGTGGCGCGCAACTCGGTATTGAGCACCTCGCGCGTCATGCCCGGCTGGACACGCACCTGCATATCGTCCTGATAGAGTTCCACCAGCTTGTCCATCCGGCTCATGTCGAGGCACAGCCCGCCATGGATCGCCAGCGCATGCCCCTCAAGCGATGTGCCCGTGCCCCATGCCACGACCGGCATCTTATGGGCGGTGCAGATCTTCATGATTTGGGACACCTCGGCGGTATTGGCCGGGTATGCCACCGCATCGGGAGGTGTCGGCGCAAACCATGTCTCGCTCTGGCCATGCAGATCGCGATCCGCCTGCGTGAGGTTAAGCCTGTCCCCCAGAAGGGTTTTCAATGCCTCAAGGGCTGCGTCATGTGCCATTATAGAACTCCGGTCTTTGGCCGTAGTTCTAGGCTTCTGCACGAGCGGAGAAAAGCCCTACGGGCCATATTCTGCGCGCGCCGAGGGTGTGCGGATGCGCGCTTAGGCGGGGATCAGCCGCCCAGAAGCTCGGCAGCGGCTGCGCGGGCAGCCTCGGTCACCTCGGCCCCCGCGATCATCCGCGCGATCTCGTCGCGGCGCTCTGTCTCGTCGAGGGGCACCACCTCCGAAAGGGTCATGCCGTTTTCCACACGTTTCTGCACGCGGAAATGCTGCGCCCCACGCGCGGCCACCTGCGGCGAGTGCGTGACCACCAGAACCTGTGCCTCTTCGGCGACCCGTGCCAGACGGCGCCCCACCGCATCGGCGGTCGCCCCACCCACACCACGGTCGATCTCGTCGAAGATCAGCACCAGCGCATCCGCCCCTTTCGAGAGCACCACCTTCAGCGCCAGAAGGAACCGCGACAGCTCGCCCCCCGAGGCGATCTTGTTCAGCGGGCCCGCAGGTGCGCCCGGATTGGTGGCAACCGTAAAGGCCACATTATCCGACCCTTCGGCAGAGGGATCACCGGCGGAGACGCGGGTCTCGAACACCGCGCGCTCCATCTTCAGCGGCGCCAGTTCGGCGGCCATCGCCTGATCGAGCCGCGTCGCGGCCTTGCGCCGCGCAAGTCCCAAACGGTCGGCCACCTCGCGATAGGCCAGATCGGCCTTGGTCACCGCCGATTCCAGATCGCGGATCCGGCCTTCGCCGGCATCCAGCGCCTCGAGACGGGCGCGCAGGGACACCGCGAAATCGCCCAGATCATCGGGCTGCACGCCATGTTTGCGCGCCAAAGCACGGATGGCGAAGAGCCGCTCCTCGGTGGCCTCCAGCGCGTAAGGGTCGAAGCTCAGCGCATCGAGCGCCTCTTCCACGCCCTGCGTCGCCTCCCCCAGCTCGATCAGCGCGCGTTCGAGCACCGACATCGGCTGGTCGAGCCGACCCTCGGCGCGGTCGGCGGCGCCCTGCAGCCAGCGGTCCGCCTCGCGCATCAGCCCCTCGGCCCCCTCGGGGCCAAGCGCCTGCAAGGCACGCGCCACATCCGAGCGGATCTTCTCGGCCTGCTGCATCACGCGGCGCTCGGTATCGAGGGTGGCTTCCTCGCCCTGTTCGGGGTTCAGCTTGTCGAGTTCGGCCACCGAATGGCGCAGGAATTCCTCCTCAGCCTGCACCTCGGCCAGTGCCGCCTGTGCCGCCGCCAGCGCCTTGCGTGCCGACGCACGGGATTTCCACGCCGCATTCACCTCGGCCAGAAGCGCGCCGTTCTCGGCAAAGGCATCGAGCATCGCACGATGGCCCTTCTCATTGAGAAGGCCGCCATCATCCTGCTGGCCGTGGAGTTCCACCAGCGAGGCCGACAGGCGCCGCAGCACATCGCCGGTCACGCGGCGGTCATTGACATAGGCGGTCTTGCGGCCATCGGCGCGGTTCACGCGGCGCAGGATCAGGCTCTCATCCACCGGCAGATCCGCCTCGCGCAGGATATCGCGCACCGGATGGCCCTCGGGCAGCCCGAATTCGGCGGTCACCTCGCCCTGCTCGGCGCCTTTGCGCACCAGCTCGGCCCGGCCCCGCCAGCCGAGCACGAAACCCAGACAGTCGAGCAGGATGGATTTCCCCGCCCCCGTCTCGCCGGTCAAAACATTGAGCCCCGCACTGAAGTCAAGCTCGGTGCGTTCCACGATCAGAATGTCGCGAATCTCAAGGCTGCGCAGCATGGGCGGTCCTGCAATAGGGCCAGGGTCGGGAAGCGGTTACATCCACTTCCCTTGGATCACCTGGCGATAGATTGTCGATAGCCAGTTATCACCCTTGCTCTCCGGTTCAAGCCCCTTGGCACGCAGGAGCTTGTAGGCATCGTCATAGAAGGGCGACGACTGGAAGTTATGGCCGAGAATCGCGGCTGCGGTCTGTGCCTCGTCAGTCAGGCCGAGCGCCAGATAGGCTTCGACCAGACGCTCCAGCGCCTCGGGCGTATGGGTCGTGGTCTGGAACTGCTCGACCACCACACGGAAGCGGTTGATCGCGGCGGTATAATTGCCGTGCTTCAGATAATAGCGCCCGATCTCCATCTCCTTGGCGGCGAGGTGATCGAAGGCGAGGTCGAATTTCAGCATGGCCGAGCGCGCGTAATCGCTGTCGGGATATTGCTCGATGACCTCGCGCAGCGCCTGCAGCGCCTGATAGGTCAGGCCCTGATCGCGACCGACCTCGTCGATCTGGTCGTAATAGCTGAGGGCCAGAAGATATTTGGCATAGGGCGCATCCTCGGAGCCCGGATAGGTATCGAGGTAACGCTGCGCGGTGGAGCGCGCCTCCTCGTAATTCTTCGCACGGTGCTGGGCATAGGCCTGCATGATCACCGAACGCTGCGCCCATTCGGAATAGGGATAGAGGCGTTCGACCTCTTGGAAATAATGGAGCGCATCGGTGGGGCGGCGCGGATTGCCAACCTCCAGCTGGTATTCGCCGCGCTCATAGATCTGTTGCGCGGTGAAATTGTCGAGAGGCATGTCCTTGGGATCATCGGATTTACCCGAACAGGCGGCGAGCGTCGCCACCAGCAAAAGACATCCGACCCGTGTAGCCGCTGATTTGCCGTGCATCATGCCCTGCCCTTTGTTCTTGCCCGCGCCCCGATGGGCGGGATCTCTTACAGTCCTGCCCGAGGCAGTTACGTCCAACACCGCTTAACACAGATAAATCGGCTGCGCAAAACGCCTTTCGTCTCCTCTTCCTATCGTCAACATCTTGAGAAGCCAAGTATCCCTGTGACAAATGGGAAAGCCCCCGCGCGGGGGACCGCGCAGGGGCTTCACAATCTCTGGAGCAGTTCGCCTGGCGCTTATTGCGCCGCGAAAAGTTGAGGCACACAGACACCCGCCCCGGGGGTCGTGTGGGCCGCATCGGAATCAAGCACGACCCACTCATAGGCGGCAGGATTGGCAAAGACCGCGCGCAGCAGACTGTTGGTCATTGCATGGCCCGAGCGGTTGCCGACATAGCGGCCAAGGATCGGACCACCCGCCAGAAGCAGATCGCCGAGCGCGTCCAGCATCTTGTGCCGCACGGCCTCATCCTTATGGCGCAGACCGCCGGGGCTGAGCACTTTGTCGCCATCGATCACAACGGCGTTTTCATAGGTGCCGCCAAGGGCCAGACCGTTCTTCTGCATCATCTCCACATCGGCGCGGCGGCAGAAGGTGCGGCTGTCCATCAGTTCGCGTACGAAAGCGCCATTGGACATGCCGAGGCGCTTGCGCTGCTGACCAATCGCACGGTCGGTGAAATCGATCGAGAAATCGATCTCGAGCGCGTGATTGGGCTCGAGGCGCGCCCATGCCGCACCGTCGCGCACCTCGACGGGGCGCAGGATACGGAGAGCGCGCAGCTGACCACCGACCTCGACAAGACCCGCGGCGAGGATCTTTTCGACAAAAGGTGCCGAGGAGCCATCGAGGATCGGGACTTCCGGCCCGTCGATCTCGATAAGCGCGTTATGCACACCACAACCGGCAAGAGCGGCCATGATATGTTCGATCGTCGAGACGGTGATCCCGTCTTCATTTTCGATCAGGGTGCAGAGACGGGCATTGGTCACCTTATTCCACAGCGCGGGGATCAGGCCATTGCCCGCCACATCCACACGGTTGAACACGATGCCATGATCGGCAGGCGCAGGCAGAAGACGCATGCGCACAGGCTGGCCTTTGTGAAGGCCGACACCGTCGAAGCTCACGGGTTTTGCAAGGCTTGTCTGCACGATCAATTCCTTTCTCTTCTTGGCGACGAACGGTTGAAAGCTGTCCCTCGTTCCGCCGCATCTTCAGTTAAGAAAAACCCGTGACTTTCTCAACTCACTCTTTGCAACAGAATGAAACATTAACCACACGCCGTGGCGGAACCCTGCCAGCGACAGACCAAGCTGATGATTACAATAGAAAAAAGGGTCAGGCGAACCTGACCCTTTTTAGATATTTTGTGATCGGAATTTTTCAGTATTTCAGGCGCAAAAGGCCATTCTCACCGAAATCTTTCAAACCGATCAGTTTGCCTGACGGCGCAGGAAGGCGGGAATCTCGATGCGGTCCTGTTCGTTGGACTGCTCGTCATCATAGTCTTCGGTGCGGGCATGCGGCTGTTGCTGGGGTGCCGGAGCGGCAGCGCGGGGCTGCTGCTGGCGGACCGGCTGCTGTGCGGGCTGTTGCTGAGGCGCCTCATGGCCGTGACCGGTCATGCGGTTGATCAGCGAGTTGATCCCGAAACGCGGCTTCTCGGCCTGCGGCTGGGGCGCGCGCTCTGCGGCCATGTTCGGGCGACCCTGCGGTGCGGCTCCCTGACCCGGCTGGCGATTGACCGCGGCCTGCAGGCGGGCAAGGGCCTCGGGCGAGGGCTGGCCGGCCTGACGCGGACGCGGTGCAACATATTCAGCAGCCTCTTCGGCGGCTTCGTTGAACTGCGGCTGCGCTTGACGGGGCTGCTGGTAATGCGGCTGCTGCGCTTGCGGCTGGTCCTCGGCATATTGCACGCGGGGCTGCTGGGCGCGGTATTGCGGCTGCTGGGGCGCCTCGTATTGCGGCTGTGCGGGAGCCGCCTGACGGGGCTGCTCGTAGCGCGGCTGCTCATGGCGCGGCGCCTCATACTGGCGCTCGGGCTGCTGCGGAGCCGACTGGCGCATCTCGGCCTGTGCCGGGCGGTGATCGGCGGCGCGATGCTGCGGTGCCTGATAGCCACGCGACTGGTGGACCGGCTGGGCCGAGGTCACCGAAACCTGCGGCTGGCGCGGGGCCGGTGCGGGATCCTGCATATGCGGCGCAGCGGCGCGCGCCTCCTCTGCCGCTTCCTGCGGGTTGCGCAGCGGCTCTGCCAGAGTGCGGCGCGGCACCGGAACTTCTGCCGGAGCGGCCAGCGCGTCGATACCGGTTGCGACGACCGACACACGCATCATGCCATCCATATCGGGATCGAGGGTCGAACCGACGATGATATTCGCATCCGGATCGACCTCCTCGCGGATACGGTTTGCCGCTTCGTCGAGTTCGAACAGCGTCAGGTCGTAGCCGCCGGTGATGTTGATCAGCACACCCTTCGCGCCCTTGAGCGAGATCTCGTCGAGGAGCGGATTGGCGATGGCCTTCTCGGCGGCCTGGATCGCACGATCCTCGCCCGAGGCTTCGCCGGTGCCCATCATCGCCTTGCCCATCTCGTCCATCACGGCGCGAACATCGGCGAAGTCGAGGTTGATCAGGCCCGGACGGACCATAAGATCGGTCACACCCTTCACGCCCTGATAGAGCACATCATCGGCCATCTCGAAGGCTTCGGTGAAGGTGGTCTTCTCGTTGGCCAGGCGGAACAGATTCTGGTTGGGGATGATGATCAGCGTATCGACCACCTTCTGCAACGCTTCGAGACCTTCCTCGGCCTGACGCATGCGCTTGGTGCCCTCGAACTGGAACGGCTTGGTCACGACGCCTACGGTCAGCACACCCAGCTCGCGCGCGGCTTGCGCGATGATCGGCGCCGCGCCGGTGCCGGTGCCGCCGCCCATACCAGCGGTGATGAAGCACATATGCGCACCTGCAAGATGGTCGACAATCTCCTCGATCGTCTCCTCTGCTGCAGCCGCACCGACAGACGGACGCGCACCCGCACCCAGACCCTCGGTCGCCTTGATCCCCATCTGGATCCGCGCCTGGCTCTTGGACTGCTGGAGCGCCTGCGCGTCGGTGTTCGCGACCACGAACTCAACACCCTCGAGCTGCTGCTCGATCATGTTGTTGACGGCATTGCCCCCAGCGCCACCAACGCCGAAGACGGTAATCCGCGGCTTCAGATCCTGTTGATCGGTCATCATGAGGTTCAAGGTCATAGAGGTCCGCCTGTTTTTGTGATGAATGGCCCTGTCCCGGCCGTTTGAATAATTACCGCTAATTTACCAGAAATCGGCGCGCCGTCACGCGAAAAACATAGTTAAAACACAAAATCTAGCCAAGTTAACGCCATACTCAGCGGTATTTCGCGCAATTCCCAGCATCTTGTGGACGCTACGAATTCACCCCCGAAAACCATGGTTTTCGACGCCATATCCGCTACGTTAACTTTAACTTCGCATCCCAAGTCGCTGGCGCTTACCAGTTATCCTTGAACCAGCGGAAGGCACGCCGCAGACTGCGCCCGCCCATCCGGTCGACGGGGATCTCGAAATCCCACCACTCATCCTGTGGATTGGTCGCATGCAGAGCGAGGCCGACAATTGCGCTAAAACCCGCCGATGTGGCCTGCTGTGGCAGGCCCTGCACGCGCAAGGGCCGTCCGAGACGCACGCTATGGCCAAGGATTCGCGCGGCCATGCCGTCGATACCGGGCAGCTGGCTCGTGCCGCCCGTCAGCACGATCTGCTGGCTCGGCATATGCGAGAAGCCCGCCACATCCAGTCGCGCCTTGATCTCCTCGAAGATCTCTTCGACACGCGGACGGATGATCCCGATCAGTTCCGCACGCGTGGCGGTGCGGCTGTCTTTTTCCCAATCCCCCGAATTGGCCGCCAGCTCGATCATCTCGCGGTCATCCATCGAGGTCGCGTGAACCCCGCCATGCACCGTCTTGAGACGTTCGGCCAACTGTCCCGAAACCTGCAGCCCCGCCGAGATATCGGAGGTGATGTGATCGCCCCCCATGCGCACCGCATCGGCATAGATCATATGTTTCTTCATAAAGATCGACAGCCCCGACGCGCCGCCGCCCAGATCGATACAGGCCGCGCCCAGCTCCTGCTCGTCCTCCACCAGCGAGGCAACGCCCGACACATAGGCCGAGCTGGCCACCCCCGCCAGTTCCAGATCGCAGCGCCGGATCGCGTTCACGAGGTTCTGGAGCACGAACCCATCCACCGTCAGCAGATGCATATCGGTGGCCAGCTTGCGCCCTGCATGGCCGCGCGGGTCCGACAGGCCCGAGCGGTGGTCGAGCGCGAAATTTACCGGCTGGGCATGCAGCACCTCGCGCCCCGCCCCGAAATCGGGCACATCACACGCGGCCAGCACACGGCCTACATCCTGCCCTGTCACCTGATCTCCGGCAATCTCGACCTGCCCCGTCAGCCCGTAGCTGCGCGGCTCGCCGCCGGCGAAACAGGCAATCACATGATCGACACGGATCGCGGCCTTCTTCTGCGCGGCCTGCACCACCGTGCGGATCGCACGCTCGGTCTGTGCCATCGTATCGATCTCGCCAAAGCGCACCCCGCGCGACCGTGTCGTAGCGGCCCCGATCACCTTGAAGGAGGACTGACCCGCAAGCGGCGCCGCCCCCTCGACCTGCTCCAGCCCGTTCGTGCTCTCGACCTTCAGCACCAGACAGACGATCTTCGAGGTGCCGATATCCAACAGCGCCACGACACCGCGCTGCATCGCGGCCTTGCGCATACTGCGCATCGCTCTCTGGGCTTGGTAGAATTCGGGCATACGTCAGGTCTCGGTCTTATGGGCTCAGTAGTTATGAGCGATAGCGCGATAGCTTTCCATCGCGTGGGGCGTCAGGCGGATCGTCGGACGACCCTTGTCACGGAGGTCGATCACCGTAAAGTCACGCGCAAGCACATCTTCGGCGGTATTCATCGCCAGAAGGCGCTCGACGGCGGCCACGGGCTGCTCCTGCGGCAACATCACGCGCCGGTCATTCTCGAGCGCGATGTCCCAGCGACGCTGCCCCACACGGATCAGCCCGCGCGCCTTGGGCAACAGCGGGCCCATCGCCTTCAGGATTGAAAGCGCCTCGGGCACTGCCTTGTTGGCCCCGCGGCCGGCGATCAGCGGCAGATCGGAGCGCGCGGAACGGTCCAGAAGCGTCGCCACCCGATGGCCGGTCGCATCGAGCATCTCCAGCCCGCTCGCCGTCCGCCACAGCATGACCGGATTGCGCTCGGTCACGACCACATCCAGCACACCGCCGGATTTGATGCTGATCGAGGCATCAGCCACCGCGTCGAGCCGCATGATCGTGTCGCGATACTGGCCCAGATCGATCTTGAAGGACGAGACCGGAAGCCCCGTGGGCAGCATCGTATAGACCGCTTGCTCGACCTCGGGGCTCGCGCCCTCGACCTTCAGCGAATTGACCATGAACTGCGGACGGTTCTGGATCGAGGTCTTGATGTCATCGAAGGCCTGCAGCATATCCGCCCGCCGCCCCGCATCGCCGAAATAGATCCCGAGCCCCAGCACCACGATAAAGGTGGGCACCCCGATCCGCGTCAGCGACCGCACGATGGGCGTCAGCCACAGCCGATGCAGCCGGAAAGCGAGCCGCGAGGGCGCGGGGTCCTTGCGGCGCGAGGACCGGCGGACATAGAGCTGGCCCTGCTGGGCGCGCGCTACACCTCCAACAGCATGGGTGCCAGCCCATTTCCCCTCCTCGGGAAGGCGCGATGCCTTCATCTTCCGCATGAGGCATCCTCCACGATCCAGCGGCAGAGCGCAGGGAAATCGATCCCCGCCTCCAGCGCCTGCTCGGGCACGAGCGAGGTCGGCGTCATACCGGGCTGGTTATTGGTCTCCAGCAGGAACAGCCCCGCAAGCCCACGGCTGTCATCCCAGCGGAAATCGGTGCGCGAGATGCCCCGGCAGCCAAGCGCCACATGCGCACGCAGCGCATAGTCCTGACAGGCTCTCGCGATCTCCTCGGGGATCTCGGCGGGGCAAATATGGCGCGATCCTCCGGTCGAATATTTCGCGTGATAGTCATACCAGCCGGTGGTGACGATCTCGGTCACGCAGAAGGCGCGATCCTCCATCACGGCACAGGTCAGCTCGCGCCCGGGCACATAGGTCTCGACCATGACGCTCTCGGGCATATCATCCGACAGCTGCGGCGGGCTGTTGGCCGCCTCGTTGACGATATAGACGCCGACCGAGGAGCCCTCGTTATTGGGTTTGACCACATAGGGGGGCGGCAGGAAATGTCGGCTGCGCACCTCGTCGCGCGGCGCGATCACGCTCTCGACCACCGGCAGACCTGCCTGACGGTAGGCAGTCTTGGACCGGTCCTTGTCCATCGACATGGCCGAAGCCAGCACGCCCGAATGGGTATAGGGGATACGCAGCCATTCCAGCATGCCCTGCACACAGCCATCCTCGCCCCAACGGCCATGCAGCGCGTTGAAGACGACATCCGGCTTGATCTCGGTGAGACGCTGCGCCAGATCGGGGCCCGCATCGACCTCGATCACCTCATATCCCGCAGCCCGCAAGGCGATAGCGCATTCACGCCCGGACGAAAGCGACACATCGCGTTCCGCCGATGCCCCTCCCATCAATACCGCCACAAGCTGGGTCGTCCTGCTCGACTTACCCGCCATCATTTGCCTCGTCGGGGTTTTCCCCGTTTATGTATTTTGGTTAAGCCCGCCGGTCACTGCCAGAAGACGGTCCTTTGGCGGACCTTATCTCTCTCCGACGCGCATGATTTCCCATTGTAGCTCAATTCCGCTATTGAGCAAAACTTTTTTGCGGACTTCCTCTCCCAGCCCTTCCAGATCGGCGGCCGTTGCCCCTCCCGCATTGATCAGGAAGTTGGAATGCATCTCCGACATCTGCGCCCCGCCCAGACGCGCGCCGCGCATTCCGGCATCGTCGATCACCTTCCATGCCTTAAGGTCATGCACGTCATCGGCGCGCCCGGTCGAGCTGAAACCGGCCGGATTGCGGAAGGTCGAGCCCGCGCTACGCTCTTTTGTTGGCTGGGAGGCATCGCGTTTGGCCAGCTGGTCCGCCATCCGCGCCTCCAGTTCCACCGGATCGCCCGACGCGGCCTCGAACACGGCATGGGTGATGACCCAGCCTTCGGGCAGATCGCTCTGGCGATATGCCAGACCGAGATCTGTCGCCTTGATCGTGCGGACCGCGCCCGTCCGCGTCACCACGCCGATTTCCACGAGGTGATCGGCCACATAGGTGCCATAGCAGCCCGCATTCATCCGCACGGCACCACCAACCGAACCCGGGATCGTGCGCAGGAAGGTCAGATCCAGCCCCTCGGCTGCCGCCTTGCGCGCCACATGCGCATCGAGCGCCGCAGCCCCTGCCGTCACCCTGTTGCCCTCGAATGTAATGGCGTTGAAACCCCGCCCCAGCCGGATGACCACCGCGCGCAAGCCGCCATCACGCACGATGAGGTTGGAGCCCACCCCCATCGGGAAAACGGCGATATTCTCGGGAAGCCCCGCGAGAAACGCCGCCAGATCCTGTGCATCGGCGGGCTGGAAGAACCAGTCCGCGGGGCCGCCCACACGCAGCCATGTCAGATCGGACAAAGCACGCCCTGCGCCAAGTGCGCCGCGCGGCTGATAGGTGGAAGGAGAAAGCATATCGGTCATAGAGGCTTCCTAGCGAAGCCACCCGAGCACAGCAAGGGCCAAGACAGGTTGCAGCAGGCGCACAAGGGCGATCAGGCGTCCTGACGCTCGTCGCGCAGGCGTCCATCGGCATGAAGACGCTGGATCAGCCGCCGCAACGGCCAGCGCAGCACCGACATCCCCGCCGCCAGCACAACCAGCCCCCAGATCGGCCCCTGCTGATAGGTAACCCCGCCCAGAATGGGAACGCCGGTCGCAATCAGCGCCCATGCCGCCATCCAGTGCCAGCGCTGCGGCCCCATCGCCGCGACAGAGGCCAGGACCACCCAAAGGCAGGCAAGACTAAGGGAAAGCGACATGCGCATGGCTCCTCTGCCCATCACACGGGCGGTTCGAAAGAAATGGCCGGCCCGCGAGGGGACCGGCCCAGTCCGATGCCGCTCCGGCGGACAGACCGGCATCGTCCGGAGACAGAGAACGTCTCTGCCATCCAACGGACAAGCCACACAAATCCGGCGGCTTGCCCTCTACTCGTTACCAGCCCACCCCCTTCACGAGGTTGGCATGACATGCGGGCGCACCGTCTGAACGAGCGCCCCGATCTTCTCAGGCGCCCAGCTTGGCGGGGAGCCCGTTGGCCCATGTCGAGATCGTGCCCGCGCCCAGACAGACCACGATATCGCCCGGACGGGCCTGTTCACGCACGAGCCGCGCCAGATCGTCCTCCGACAGGATGGCGCGGGCATGGCGGTGGCCGTGCTGGATCAGACCGGCCACCAGATCCTCGCGGGTCGCGCCCTCGATCGGGTCCTCACCTGCCGAATAGACCTCGGCGATGGCGACCACGTCGGCCTCGTTGAAACAGGTGCAGAAATCATCGAAGAGCGAATGCAGGCGCGAATAGCGGTGCGGCTGGTGCACGGCGATCACCCGCGCCCCGGGCGAGCCCGAGACCGCCTGACGCGCGGCCTTCAGAACGGCTGCGATTTCAACAGGATGGTGACCGTAATCGTCGATGATCGCGACCCCGCCAAGGACCTCGCCCACTTTGGTGAAGCGGCGGTTCACACCCTTGAAATTGGCCAGTGCATCACGGATCTCGTCACGCTTCATCCCCAGATGGCGGGCGACTGCCACAGCGGCCAGCGCGTTCGAGACGTTATGGTCACCGGGCATCGGGAGGGTGCAGCCCTCGATCAGCTTCGGACGATCGTTCTCGTCATGCTCCTCGCCCTGAAGGGCAATGTCGAACTGTGCGATCCCGCGCTCGTAGCGCAGGTTCAGCGCGCGCACATCGGCCTGCGCGTTGAAGCCGAAGGTCGTCACGCGACGGTCGGTCAGCTTGCCGACCAGCGTCTGCACCTCGGGATGGTCGGTGCAGCACACGGCCAGACCGTAGAAGGGGATGTTCGACACGAAATCATAGAAGCCCTTGCGCAGCGCATCAAAGCTGCCCCAATGCTCCATATGCTCGGGATCGATATTGGTGACGATGGCAATCGTTGCCGGCAGGCGGTTGAACGAGCCGTCGGATTCGTCGGCCTCGACCACCATCCACTCGCCCTCGCCCGCCCGCGCATTGGAGCCATAGGCATGGATCACGCCGCCATTGATAACGGTCGGGTCGAAATTCCCCCGATCCAGCAGGGTCGCCACCATGGTCGTGGTGGTCGTCTTCCCATGTGTGCCCCCGATGGCGATATTGGAACGCAGGCGCATCAGTTCGGCCAGCATCTCGGCGCGGCGCACCACCGGTAGGCCGCGCTTGCGCGCCTCTTCCAGCTCGGGATTGCCCGGCTTGATGGCCGAGGACATCACCACAACACCCGCATTCCCGATATTCTCGGCGCGCTGGCCCTCGAAGAAGGTCGCCCCCAGCTCTTCCAGACGGTCGGTGATCTTGGAGGCTTTCGCATCCGAGCCCTGCACCGTGAACCCTTGGGTCAAGAGCACCTCGGCAATGCCGGACATCCCGATCCCGCCCATGCCGATAAAATGGATCGGCCCGAGTTCACCGGGCAGCTTCGTCGCGTTCATCGCGCGCCTCCTGTTAGTTGTTCGACCATCTCCACAAGCCGGTCGGTGGCATCGGTAATGCCGTAGCTCTGGCTTGCGCGCGCCATCTGCAGGGCACCGTCGGGATTTGCAAGCACCAGACCCACCTGCTCGGCCAGCGCCTCGGGGGTCAGGCGGCTCTCGGGGATCACGATCGCGCCACCGGTCGCGGCGAGGCCCTTGGCATTGGCGCTCTGGTGGTCCCCGGCTGCGGCCGCAAAGGGCACCAGAATCGCCGGACGCCCGACCACCGCGATATCGGCGACCGAGGAGGCCCCCGAGCGCGAGATCACCAGCTGCGCCTCGGTCAAGCGGCGCGGCACATCGTTGAAGAAGGATTGCACCTCGGCCACGATCCCCGCCTCGCTATAGGCCGCAACCACACGGTCGAGATCCTCGGGACGGGCCTGATGGGCCACACGCAGATTGCGCCGCATCTCGGGCGACAGAAGCGCCAGCGCCGCAGGCACCACATCCGACAGGATGCGCGCGCCTTGGCTGCCGCCCATCACCAGGAGCGACATCGGGTAATCGCCCGGCACGATATAGGGTGCCCCCGCACGTTCCAGAACGGCCCCGCGCACCGGATTGCCGGTATGGACGCCGCGCACCCCTGCGGGCAGGTCGGTTGGCCATGTGCCACAGGCCACCGCCCCGACCTTGGGCGCGAATTTGCGGTTCACCTTGCCCATGACGCCATTCTGCTCGTGGATCGCGCGCGGCAGGCCCAGAAGATAGGCCGAGGCCAGCGCGGGCACCGTCGGATAGCCGCCAAAGCCCACAACGGCTGCGGGCTTGTCACGCATGTTCCGCCCGACAGCGGAGGCAATGCCGCTCAGGATACGCAACGGCACCATCAGCCGCGCAAGCAGGCCGCCACGGGCGAAGGTCGCCGAATTCACCTGTTCGATCTGCACCACATGCGGAAAGCCCCCCGCATAGCGCGCACCCCGCGCATCGGTGGACAGTTTCACCCGCCAGCCTTTGCGCACCATTTCCTCGGCAAGCGCTTGGGCGGGAAACATATGCCCGCCCGTCCCGCCTGCCGCGATCAGAAGAAGAGGGGCTGCCTCTTGTGTCATGCCATCCCCTCTCAGCCGCGATTATGGCGCGCCAGAATATCCGAAATCTGCCCCTGCGGGCGCGAACGGGTCAGCGCGAGCAACATGCCCACCGCAATCCCCGAGGCGATCATCGACGAACCACCATAGCTCACGAAAGGCAGCGTCATCCCCTTGGAGGGCAGAAGCCGCACGGCCACCGCCATGTTGATGAAGGCCTGCACGCCGAAGGCCGCCGCCAGACCGCAGCCGGCAAGCCGCGTGAAAGGATCACGCTCGCGCATCAGGCGCAGCATCGAGCGCATGACCACGGTCGCATAGAGCGCGATGATGATCAGCACGAGGATCAGCCCGTATTCCTCTGCCGCGACCGCGATGATGAAATCGGTATGCGCATCGGGGAGCGACCATTTCACCGTGCCCTCGCCCACGCCCACACCGAAGAAGCCGCCCTCCTGGATGGCGTTGGTGGCATAGCCGATCTGCGTGCGCGGATCGATCTCGGGCGACAGGAAGCCGTTGATCCGGCGGGCGAAGTGATCCGAGAAGTTATAGGCAGTGACACCGCCGACAGCCGTCAGACCGCCCACCACAGCCAGAAGCGTGATCGGCGCACCAGCCACGAAATACATCACCATCCACGAGAAGAGCACGAGCGAGGCCTGACCGAAATCGGGCTGCAGTGCCAGAAGCACAACAATGATCGCCATCAGGATGAAGGAATAGAGCCGTCCCGGAGGGCCTGCGACCTCATGGGCCGCCGCCATGAACCAGCCGGCAATGATGATGAAAGCGGGTTTGAGGAATTCCGAGGGCTGGACCGAGGCAAAGCCGAAAGAAAACCAGCGGATCGCGCCTTTGCCGAAATCGGTGCCGACAAACGGAAGCGCTAGAATGGCCGCAAAACAGACAAAGAAAGCCAGAACGCCCATACGGCGCACCTGACGCGGGCTCATCATCGAGCAGAGCAGCATCGTGATGATGCCCGACCCGCCGAAGAACGCCTGCCGTTTCACATAGTAAAACGGCTCGAGCCCGTTCTTTTCAGCCAGCGGCACGGATGCCGCGAGCCCCAAAAGCATTCCGATCCCGAACAGGATCAGCACGCAGGACAACGCCCATTTGTCAATGGTGCGCCACCAGCGTGGAAGTACAGGTTCACCGACGCGCGAAGGCGCGGTGCCGAAAACCATATCTGTCATGGGCTGTTACTGCCGTACTGCCTCGAAAAAATGCCCGTTTTCCGGGTCTGTCTCCGATGCTAACGCAATTCATACTGTATGGCTAGTTAAACTATGGCCGATTTACGGCGCATTTCGCGGGATTTCGCGGCGTCGCCAGGCGGTTCTGTGCTCTGGTGTGGCGCGCATACGCCACAACCCGCAGGTGAAGGGACAATTCTGCACCTATCGCAAAACATTCACCTTTCGCGATAGGTGAAGGCGAATCCTATTCGGGCAACTGCCCCACCAGCGCGACGAAATGCTCGCCACGTTTCTCGAAGCTGCCATACTGGTCGAAGCTCGCCGCCGCCGGCGCCAGAAGCACTGTATCTCCAGCCTCGGCATCGCGGGCACAAGCCGCCACGGCCGCCTCCATCGTCTCGCAGATCTCGTGCTCGAGACCGGTCAGTTGCAGCGCGAAGTCCCGCGCCGAATGGCCGATGAAATAGGCTTTCCTTACATGGTCCAGATCACCGGCCAGCGAGGACACGCCGCCCTCCTTGCCAAGCCCGCCCGCAATCCAGCGGATATTCTTGAACGCCTGCAGGGCCTTCGAGGCACTATCGACATTGGTCGCCTTGGAATCATTGACCCATGCCACGCCCTTCTTCTCGGCCACGCGCTGGCTGCGATGGGGCAGCCCCGCAAATGTATGGAAGGCCGCCTCGATCTCGCGCGGCGCCAGTCCGATGGCGCGCAGTGCCGCAAAGGCTGCACAGGCATTCTGGTGGTTATGCGCCCCCGGCAACCCTTTGATCTCGCGCAGATCGATGGACGCCACCTGCCGCCCCTTGCGCCATTCGCTCAGAAAGCCCTTACGCGCAAAGACCGACCAGCCCCAATCGCCCAGCTTGCGCGAGACGGCAATGCGGATCAGCCGGTCATCCTCGCGATTGGTAGCGATCTGGTTGGCCAGATAGACCCCTTCCGGCTCATCGACGCCAATCACCGCACGATCCGGCCCGCCCTCGGCGAAGAGGCGGCGCTTGGCGGCAAAATACCCCCCCATCCCCGCATGGCGGTCGAGATGGTCGGGCGAGAGATTGGTGAACACCGCCACATCGGGGGTCAGCGCACGCGCCAGATCGGTCTGGTAGCTTGACAGCTCCAGCACCACCACATCGCCATCCTCGGCAGGCTCCAGATCCAGTACGCCACGTCCGATATTGCCGCCCATCTGCGCCCGCCGCCCGCAATGGGTCAGCACATGATGGATCAGCGCCGTCGTCGTCGATTTCCCGTTCGAACCGGTCACGCAGATCGTCTTCGGAGTGGTTTCGAACTGGTCCCAGTCCGGCCCCGCCCAAGACCGATAGAAGAGCCCGATATCGTTATCCACCGGCACACCCGCCTCCATCGCCGCGGCGATCACCGGATTTGGATGCGGATAGAGATGCGGAATACCGGGTGAGACGACCAGAAGCGCCACATCCTCGAACGCGCCCGCTTTTGTCAGGTCACGGCAGGCATATCCCGCCTCCTCGGCCCGCGCGCGGCCCTCGGGGCTGTCATCCCATGCCAGAACCTCCGCCCCTCCCGCCTTCAGCGCCACGGCTGTGGCCAGCCCCGACCGCCCGAGCCCCAGAACCGCGATTTTCTGCCCTTCGACACCACGCACTGCAATCATGACAAAGCCCCTTCCGAAAAGCCGATCCCCGGCTCAGGTCTAGCGAATGCAAAAAAGGGCGACAACGCCCTTTTCCATTGTCGTCAAATATCCTCGGGGGTGAATTGGGCCGCCAGGCCCAAGAGGGGGCAGACAGCCCCCTTCTCACCCTCAACGCAGCTTGAGCGTCGCCAGACCGATCAGCGCGAGGATCAGCGAGATGATCCAGAACCGGATCACGATCTGGCTCTCGGCCCAGCCCTTCTTCTCGAAATGGTGGTGGATCGGCGCCATCAGGAACACCCGCTTGCCGGTGCGCTTGAAATAGAGCACCTGAATGATCACCGACATGGCTTCCACCACGAAGAGCCCGCCCACGATCGCCAGAACGATCTCGTGCTTGGTGCAGACCGCGATCGCCCCAATCGCGCCGCCAAGCGCCAGCGAACCGGTATCGCCCATAAACACCGCCGCAGGCGGGGCGTTATACCACAGGAACCCGAGCCCCGCCCCGATCAGTGCCGCGGTGAACACAAGGATCTCGCCCGTGCCCGGCACATAATGCACATCCAGATAGGAGGTGAAATCCGCGCGCCCGACGATATAGGCAATGACACCGAGCGTGCCCGCCGCAATCATCGCAGGCATGATCGCCAGCCCGTCCAGACCGTCGGTCAGGTTCACCGCATTGGCCGCCCCCACGATCACCAGCATCGCGAAAGGCACGAATAGCACGCCCAGATTGATCAGCACATTCTTGAAGACCGGCACGGCCAGCTGCCCCGAAAGATCCGCCGGATGCAACCAGGCCGCCCAGATACCGGCAATCGCCGCCAGCAACAGGCCCAACCCCATGCGCACCCGCCCGCTGACACCCGCGGTGGTCTGTTTGGAGACCTTGGCATAGTCATCGGCAAAGCCGATCAGCGCATAGCCGAAAGTCACCATCAGCACGAGCCAGACATAACCGTTATCCAGCCGCGCCCAGAGAAGCGTGGAAAACAGGATCGAGGCAAGGATCAGGAGACCGCCCATCGTGGGCGTGCCCGCCTTGGCCAGATGGCCTTCGGGGCCGTCGGAGCGGATCGGCTGGCCCTTGCCCTGCGTGCGGCGCAGAAAGTCGATCAGCGTCGGCCCGAAGAGGAAGCCGAACACCAGCGCCGTAAAGAACGCAGCCCCCGCGCGGAACGTCAGGTAGCGGAAGAGGTTGAAGAAGTCGCCCCCGTCCGAAAGATGTGTCAACCAATAGAGCATTCCGTCTTTTCCTTTATACCTCGGTCGAAACCGGCTGACCAAGTTTGCGCAGCGCCTCGACGACACGACTGACTTTCGAGCCCTTGGAGCCTTTCACAAGCACGACATCGCCCGCATCGACCAGATGGCGCGCCCGCGCCACCATTTCATCCGCGCTTTCATACCATTCGCCACGCTTGGCGCGCGGCAGCGCATCGCGCAGCGCCGCCATACGGTTGCCCACCATATGCACGACATCCACATCCGCCATCGCGGGCAGGCGCGCAAGCCCCGCATGCATCGACAGTTCTTCCGCGCCCAGCTCCAGCATCTCGCCCAGAATCGCCACGCGACGGCCATGTTTCACACGGCCCACACCGTCCTGCGGCTCTTGGGCGGCCAGCATCTCGAGGGCCACGCCCATCGAGGTTGGATTGGCGTTGAACGCGTCATCGAACAGATCGATCCCCATCTCGGGGTTGAAGGCGTCAAACAGCACCCGTTCACGCGCACCGCGCCCCGCAGGCGGCAACCAGCGGCCCAGATCCATCGCGATCAGCGCCTGCTCGCAACCAAGCGCGCCACAGGCCGCGATCACTCCCAGCGCGTTGGACGCAAAATGCCGTCCCGGGCTCTGGACCTTGAACAGAAGGCTCTCGCCCCGCGCCCGCGCCTCGACCACGGTGGTGTCCCCAAGGATGGACACTTTGTCCAGATGATAATCGGCCTGCGCATCCGCACCGAAAGTAATCACCTCACCGGCCACCCTGGCCGCCTCCAGCAGGATATCCGAGACCTCGAGCCCGAGCGGCACGATACACGCCCCCCCTGCCTCCAGCCCCTCGAAGATCGTTGCTTTCTCGCGGGCGATGCCGAAAATATCGTCAAAGGCCTCCAGATGCGCCGCGGCCACCGTGGTAATCATCGCCACATGCGGACGCGCCATCTGTGCCAGCGGCGCGATCTCGCCGGGATGGTTCATCCCAATCTCGATCACCGCGAAATCGGCATCGGCCGGCAAGCGGGCCAGCGTGATCGGCACCCCCCAATGGTTGTTGAAGGATGCCTCGGCGGCATGGGTCTTGCCCTGCCCCTTGAGCACCTCGCGCAGCATCTCCTTGGTGGAGGTCTTGCCCACCGATCCGGTGACGGCGATGACCTTGGCCTTGGCACGCGCCCGCCCCGCACGACCCAGATCCTGCAGGCCTTCCAGCACATCGTCCACGATCACCAGCGGATCGGCTTCGCTACACCCGTCGGGAATGCGCGAGACAAGAGCCGCACCTGCGCCTTGATCGAGGGCCTGACGCACGAAATCATGCCCGTCACGCGCGGCCGTCAACGCCACAAACAGATCGCCCTTGGCGATCGAGCGGGTGTCGATGGAGATGCCGTCAACTTGGGCCTCGCATGTGGCACGGCCACCCGTCGCGCGGGCAATCTCGGAAGCGGTCCAGAGTGTCATCAGATTTTCCCATCCAGTGCGGCAACGGCCACAGAGGCCTGTTCGGCATCGTCAAAGGGGTAGATATCGGTGCCGATCACCTGCCCCGTCTCGTGGCCCTTGCCCGCGATCAGCAGCGCATCGCCCGGCTCGAGCCTGTTCACCGCCAAAAGGATCGCCTCGGCGCGGTCGCCCACCTCGATGGCGGTGGGGCCTGCGCCCTCCATCACGGCAGCGCGGATCTCGGCAGGATCCTCGGTGCGCGGGTTGTCATCGGTGACAAAGACCAGATCGGCATGCTCGGTCGCGGCCTTGCCCATCAGCGGGCGCTTGGTGCGGTCACGGTCGCCGCCTGCGCCCACGATGACCACGATCTTGCCCAGCACATGCGGGCGCAGCGCCTTGAGCGCCGTGGCCACCGCATCGGGAGTATGGGCGTAATCCACAAACACGGTCGCGCCATTATCGCGCACCGCCACCTGCTGCATCCGGCCCCGCACCGTGCTCAGATGCGGCAACGCCTGCACCACCGACAGAGGATCAGCCCCGCAGCCGATGACCATCGCCGCCGCCGTCAGCACATTCATCGCCTGAAACTCCCCGATCAGCGGCAGGCGCGCCATCTGCGGCTTGCCCTCCCACGAGAAGCGGATGTCCTGACCCGACGCATCGGGGCGCTTGCCCAGAAGCCGCATCTCGCAGTCCTCGCCATGGCCCAGACGGATCACCCGCTGGCCACGACCGTTGGCGATCGCGGCCATATCGGCCCCGCGCGGGTCATCCATATTGATCACCGCCACGCCGTCATCGGGCAGCACACGCGCAAAGAGCCCCGCCTTGGCCGCGAAATATTCCTCGAATGTCGCGTGGTAATCGAGATGGTCCTGCGTGAAATTGGTGAAGGCCGCAGCTTTCAGCACCACCCCGTCGAGCCGTTTCTGCGCCAGCCCGTGGGAAGATGCCTCCATCGCGGCATGGGTGATCCCCGCGTGCGCCATATCGCCCAGAAGCCGATGCAGGGTGATGGGTTCGGGCGTGGTGTGGTTGGAGGGCGCGCTATAGGCCCCCTCGACGCCGGTTGTGCCGATATTAGCCGCCTCATAGCCCAGAACCTGCCAGATCTGGCGGGTGAAGGTGGCCACACTCGTTTTGCCATTGGTGCCGGTGACCGCGATCATCGTTGCGGGCTGTGCCCCGAAGAACAGCGCCGCCGCATAGGCCAGCGCCTGTCGGGGGTCTTCGGCCACAACCAGCGCGGCCCCGGCCTGTGCCACGGCATCGTGGATCTGCGTGGCGCCTGCGCGGTCGGTCAGGATGGCCACAGCGCCCTTGGCAAGCGCCGTGGGCACAAATTCGGCCCCATGCACCTTGGTGCCCGGAAGGGCCGCAAACAGATGGCCTGCCTTCACCTGACGGCTATCTACCGACAGGCCCGTGATCTGGCGATCCGCACCGGAACTGGGGGTCAGACCCAATGCGTTCAGGCTCGATTGCGGCAGATCTGTCGGCATGATGATGGCTTTCTGTTTCAAATCCGGCCGCTCGGGACAAGGGCCATGATACGGTCTCGGGGACATAGCCCCGAACGTCTATCCCATTTATCGCGGGCCGGCAGAAAAGGTCAACGCATCAGCCCCGCGGCAAAGGATCCGATCGGCAAATTCCGACCACCGGCGCCCCGCTCGCTCGCAGCGCCGCGATAGCGGGATCACTCATCCGCCACAGTCTTGTTGTTGGGGTCTTTCGCGACATTGATGCCCGCAAGCTCGTCAACAGCCGCATGCGGGCGCAGGCCCAGAAGCGGCGCCACACGGCGGATCACTTCGGCGGCGACAGGCACAGCGGTCCAGCCGGCGGTGCGGCGCGGAATGGAGCCGGAATTATCAGAAGGCTCGTCGAGCGTCAGCACCAATACATATTGCGGATCGGAAATCGGGAAGACACCGGCGAAGGTCGCGATGACCTTGTCATCATAATAGCCGCCCGTGGGTTTCACCTTATCGGCAGTGCCGGTTTTGCCCCCCACCTCATAGCCTTTGACATTGCCGTAAGACGCCGTGCCGCGCGTCACCACGATGCGCATCAAGGCAAGCGCCTCCTTGGCGACCTGATCGCTCATCACGCGCTCGCCATGGCCCTTGTTCACCCCAGCCAGAAGCGTGGGCTCCACACGGATGCCGTGATTGGCGATGGTGGCATAGGCGGCCGCCAGATGCAGCGGGCTTGCGGCCAGACCGTGACCATAGCCGATGGTCATGGCCGAGACATCGGTCCATTTCGGCGGCAGCTGCGGCTGGCCGGTCTCGGCCTCGATCAGCTCGACCGAGGTGGGCTTGAGGAAGCCCAGCTTGCCAAGGAACTCTTTCTGCTTTTCGGGGCCGAACATCTCGACGATATGGGCGGTGCCCACGTTCGAGCTGTGCTTGATGACATCGATCACCGACAGATGCGCGCCGTAATTGTGGAAATCACGGATCTTGAAGCGGCCGATGCGCATGGGCGACTGGCTGTCGACGATGGTGTTGGGCGTGACCAGCCCCATCTGCAGCGCCTGCGCCACGGCAAAGATCTTGAAGGTCGAGCCAAGCTCGTAAAGCCCCTGCACCGCGCGGTTGAAGAGCGGGCTGTCGGAAGCATCGCCCGTGGTCAGCGGACGCGGGCGTTTGTTCGGGTCGAAATCGGGCAGGCTCGCCATGGCAACGATCTGGCCGGTATGGGCCTGCATCAGGATCGCGGTCGCACCCTTGGCATTCATCAGCTTCATGCCGCCATCGAGGATCTCCTCGAGCGCCGACTGGATCGTGAGATCGATCGACAGTTTCAGCGGCGCGCCATTATTGGCCGGATCACGCAGCCAGCCGTCGAATTCCTTCTCGACGCCCGCCGTCCCCACGATCTCGGCCGAATTCACGCCCTCGGCGCCAAAGCGCGAGCCGCCAAGGATATGGGCTGCCACAGCCCCGTTGGGATAAAGACGCATCTCGCGCGGACCGAACAGCAGACCCGGCTCGCCGATATCATGCACGGCCTGCATCTGCTCGGGCGAGATCTTTTTCTTGATCCAGACGAATTTACGGCTGCCGGTGAAATCCTTCATCAACCGGTCATGGTCGAGATCGGGGAAGATCTTCACCAGCTTGTCGACCGTGCCCACCGGATCCACCATCATCGGCGGCTGGGCGTAAAGTGCATGGGTCACAAGATTGGTGGCCAAGACACGGCCCTCACGGTCCACGATATCGGCGCGCTGTGCATGGATACCGTTATTGATCGCGGCGCGCGGCTCCTTGGGCTCGGAGGCAGCCAGTGTGCCCATCCGAACGCCTACAACGGTAAATACGGCCACAAAGGCCAGCCCCATGACCAGAAGGCGGCCCTCGGCCCGTTTGCGCGCGCGATCACGGGTAGCCTCGGAGCGGATGCGGGTATTCTCGCGTTCGATCGCGTCGGGGTTCTCGCCACGGGTACGGGCCGGAAGGATCTTTGCCAGAGGACGAAGCGGAATACGGATCATCTTAGAGCCCTTCTTTTTGTGCCTGCCCGTTCAAAGCAAAGATATCCGGCTGTTTCTGTGCGTCCGGATCGGCCATCTCGACCGGATTGGGATAGGGAATTTCCGACACGCTCGCAAACTGGTCGGCCTGTAGCGGCAGCAGCTGGAGATCGGTGAAGTTCAGGTTCACCAGCTCGCGCAGGCGGTCAGGACGGTTGAGATAGGCCCATTCCGCCTTCAGCACGCCCAGACCCTCGTTGAGCGAGGCGATCTCGCGGTCGAGCGCACGCAACTCGTCGCGCTTGTCCTGCGTGTCATAGTTCACCCGATACGCCCAGAAAGCCAGCCCCATGACACAAAGCGCGGTTACGAGATAGATCAGCGATCTCATCGGGCTCTCCGTTTATGCGAGGCGGGCTTGGCCGCGGGGTCCAGAACGGGGGCCGGAAGGCCCAATATGGTGCGGTCAGCCGGGGTTGCGGGCGTGTCAAGACGGCGCGCGACGCGCAGCTTGGCAGACCGTGCCCGCGGGTTCTCTACCAGCTCTTCGTCATCGGGGGGGATAGCTTTCGAGGGTTTGTCGAAGCCCGGTGTCGCGGATTTGACCACCGGTGCATGGCGCGAGCCCTGCCCGCCGCCGCCCGAACGCGCCTGCAGGAAGCGCTTGATCACGCGGTCCTCGAGCGAGTGGAAACTGACCACTGCCAGTAGCCCGCCGGGTTTCAGCGCGCGCTCGGCCGCCTCCAGCCCTTCGATCAGCTGGCCGAATTCGTCATTCACCGCGATGCGCAGCGCCTGGAAGCTGCGGGTCGCGGGATGGGACTGGTTGGGCTTGGGGCGCGGCAGGGAGCGCTCGATCACCGCGACCAGCTGCTTGGTCGTCGTGAACGGCTCGATCTCGCGGGCCTTGAGGATATTGCGGGCGATCCGGCGCGAGGCGCGCTCCTCGCCATAATGATAGAGGATATCGGCCAGCTCTTCCTCACCCAGCGTATTCACCAGATCGGCCGCCGACGGGCCGTCCTGCGACATGCGCATATCGAGAGGGCCGTCCTGCATGAAGGAAAAGCCCCGCTCGGCCTGATCGATCTGCATTGAGCTGATCCCGAGATCGAGCACCACGCCATCGACCTTCCCCTCGGGGGCGATCTCGGCGGCATAGTCATCCATCTCAGAGAAAGTGCCATGCACGAGCGAGAGACGCTCGCCATACTCGCCGCGCCAGCTTTCGGCCATCTCGAACACCAGCGGATCACGGTCCACGCCGATCACCTGCGCCGCACCTTCCGCCAGAAGCCCGCGCGAATAGCCACCCGCGCCAAAGGTGCCGTCAATCCAGATGCCCTCGACAGGGGCCACGGCCTTCAGCAAAGGACGCAGGAGAACCGGAATATGCGGGCGGCCCGGCGCGCTCATGGCTTAGCCTCCCAGAAGCGAGAGCGGGTCGAAATCATCGCCCATCTCGTCGATCCATTGATCCACATTCGCCTGATCGGCAGCCTCGAAGGTTTCGGGCTTCCAGATCTCGAAGGTCTCGCCCACACCGGCGAAATAGGCCTCGGTGCCGAGGTCGATCTTCTCGCGCAGAAAAGCCGGAAGGACCATGCGGCCATCCGGATCGATTTCCAGCGGTTGCGATTTGGAAAGCACCATGCGTTGCAGGATGGTGCGCTGCTTGGAGCCACGCGGGAGCGCCGCGATATCGGCAGCAAGCGCCTCGAAGGCGCTTTGCGTGTAGACCTGAAGCATTTTCTGATTGTCGGCCCCATAGACGATGACCATCCGGGGGCGATCCTGATTGGGTCGGTTAGGGTCGCCATCGGCCAGCTCTTGGCGATATGCAGCCGGGATCGACATGCGACCCTTGCTGTCCACCTTGAAGGTGTATTCGCCGATGAACATGCCCGCCAATTGCGAACCCTCTCCTGCCACGCTGGTCCGCCCTGTTCACATCGAGCCGACCGGTTTCTTGCCTGCGGTCCCTGCCTCAGGACCTTTGAATGAAAACGGCGGATTGAGCTGCTGCCACTGCCCAATCCGCCGCCCTCGTTCCCATTTGACTGGGCTGTCCGACTGCACGCGCCACCTGGGGGATGTCTGCTCGCTCGCGCGCCGGATCTCTTGCTTTCGCGTCAGGGGGTGCCTGTATGAAACTGCTCTTTTCGCCGTGAGGTCTTTTTGCCTCTATGTTCCCGCCTTTGCGATGAGTTAGGGATGCCATGGGAATTCACGGGAGGCAACCGGTTTTTAGCTAACAGTTGGTTAACGAGCATGGGTAACTCTGTGGATAAGTTAACACTCTAGGAACATTGAGAGAACGCCATAGTAAGAAATCGCGGTTTCTATAAAATCACCCACTAAATGTAGTAGGTAAAAAAATTCGACGGAATCCCGTACTCTCCCAGGATGACCTTACGGATGTCACCGGAAAGCCACGAGTCTAGCGCAAATTAACCATTAATTAACCAAACTCACAGGAACGCGAGTCGCCGTGAACCTGCTTCTTTTCGGCAGCTTTCAAGACGCGAAAAATCGGCAAAACATAGGCAAAATACGTCAATTTTTACGATGCTATGCCGATTCCCTAAAGATTGAGGCGGTTCTTACCCGATCCATTCCAAAGCTTAAAGACCACCCAATACTCGAATCAGAAACAGGCCTCTTATGACCCTGCCTAGAATCAGAATCGGCCGAGCAGTTACCTGCCCGGCCTGTCCCGTCATTTCCCGTCCCGTGAATTCCCATAGGACGATCCCGTGATTTCCCGTAGTCCGCCGGAACCGGCCATTTGCGACCGGGTCCGGTGCGCTCAGCCTTTCAGTCGCGCCACCTCCACAAGCTGCGCCGCAAGCTCCGCATAAGGCGCCGCCACCGCGCTCTCGCCCACGGCGACCGGAATGCCGCCATCTGCGGCCAGACGCACCTCCAGATTCAGGGGCAGGCTACCCAGAAGCGGCACCCCCATCCGCGTGGCCTCGTCCTTGACGCCACCATGACCGAAGAGATGCTCCTCATGGCCACATTGGGGGCAGATATAGGTGGACATGTTCTCGACCATCCCGAGAACCGGCGTCTCCAGACGTTTGAACATATCGAGCGCCTTGCGCGCATCGATAAGCGCGATGTCCTGCGGTGTGGACACAATCACCGCCCCGTCGAGCTTCGTCTTCTGGCATAGCGACAACTGAATATCGCCCGTGCCCGGCGGCAGATCGATGATCAGCACATCGAGCGGGCCGTAATGGTCCCATTTCACCTGACCCAGCATCTGTTGCAGCGCGCCCATCAGCATCGGTCCGCGCCAGATCACCGCCTCATCCTCCTTCAGCATGAATCCGATCGACATCAGCGTAACCCCATGCGCCTCGAGCGGCAGGATGGTCTGGCCGTCAGGCGAGGCGGGGCGTTTGTTGACGCCCATCATGCGGGGCTGCGAGGGGCCATAGATATCGGCATCCAGCAGACCGACTTTTACCCCCTGTTTGGCCAGCGCCACGGCCAGATTGGCGGAAACAGTCGACTTCCCCACGCCGCCCTTGCCCGAGCCCACCGCAATCACATGGCGCACCCCCTCGACGGGAAGCGGGCCGGATTGCTTTTTGGGATGACCGCCGATCTGCGGTCCCTTCCCGCCAGACGGAATCACGATCGACAGGCTTTCGACCCCCTCGAGCGCCTTCAACCGCGCCTCGAGCACGCCGCGGATCTGTTCGAGCGCGGGCTCGGGCGCGCCTTCCAGCACGAAGCGGACCACACCGCCCTCGACCGCCAGCGCATGAATCAGTTTACGGTCGATAACACTGTCACCCTGAGGCAGTTTCACCTCCTCCAGCGCAGCAAGGACCGTTTCTTTGGTAAGTGACATAGGGAGCTCCCGAACTCGAATTTGGGCGACTGTGGCCATTTGGCCGCGTGGTTCAAGCCCTACACCCGTCATGATGACAGATTTTCGCCCCCCATCCCGCCCATGCGCAATGAAATATCCGCAAGAGGGCCGAAAAAGGTCAGAATGTGTTATGCACTTTTCGCATGACGGGCTTGTGAACCCTGCCATTGTGCATGAGCAGCATTTTCTCCATGTTAGCGACAACAAGAGGCGTAATCGCCACAAAGCACGAACTCATAAAGGAAGACGCACATGGCAATCGCACATGACATCCAAACCCGCCGCGGCCTCGGTCTGATCGAAGCACTCAAAGACGCTCTCGCCCGCCGCAAAGTCTATAACGAGACGCTCGCAGAACTGCGCTCGCTCTCGGTCCGCGAGCTCGACGATCTGGGCATGAGCCGCGCCACCCTGACCCGCGTCGCAGCCGAAGCTGCCTACGGTCGCTAAGACATTCGAACGTCCATAGGCTCACTCCTCCTCCCTTGAGCCTTAGGAATGGGCGGCTCTCTCTCCTCCTCCCTGAGAGCCGCCACCACTAAAGGCCCTGTCTGCCGGTTGCCGTATCGCTTTCCTCCTCCCGAGGGATACAGAACATCCAAAGCGGACGGGGCACTTGAAACACGGGAAGCCTCTTCCCAATTAGATACGGACAGCCCACTCCTCCTCCCTAGGGCTGATCGTTAGCGGTGACCTCTCTCCTCCTCCCTGAGGGCACCGCATCCCATACCGCGTCTCACTCCTCCTCCCGAGGCGCGTGTTAGGATTGGCTCTCCTCCTCCTCCCTGAGGGCCGATCCGTTTCCAAGGGTGCCCACTCCTCCTCCCGGGTGCCCTGGTCAACATGAACGGCGATGCCCATCTCCTCCCGGGCATCGCCGTTTTTGTTTTTTCGCCCCTCCCCTTGCGCGTATCGTCCGATCGCGGCATCACCGACTCCAACCCGAAGCTCTCAGGGAGCCAGCCATGCTGTCCTATCAACACGCCTTCCATGCCGGAAATCTGGCCGATCTTCACAAACATGCGCTGCTTTCGGTGATGCTGGATTATCTGACCCGCAAGGACAAACCGCTGAGCTATCTGGAAACCCATGGCGGGCGCGGGCTCTATGACCTGTCGGATGCGCAGGCCCTGAAGACGGGCGAGGCCGCGCAGGGCATCCAGCGCCCCGAAGTGGCAGGCTGGTTCAAACCCGACCATCCTTATGCCCGCGCGATTGCCAAAACCCGCGAACTGCACGGGCCCGACGCCTATCCCGGATCGCCGATGATCGCCGCGACCCTCCTGCGCGAGATCGACAGCCTGCAGGTCTGCGAGCTGCATCCGCAGGAATATCAGGCGCTGTTTCCGGTGATGAAGCGCCATGCACGGCTGCACAACAAGGACGGGCTGGAGATGGCCGTGGCCATGACCCCGCCCACCCCGCGCCGCGGGATGATCATGATCGACCCGTCATGGGAGGTGAAGACCGACTATACCGCGATCCCCAAGCTGATCGACAAGCTGGTAACGCGCTGGAATGTCGGCATTATCGCGCTGTGGTATCCGGTGCTGGAAAACCGCGCGCAGGCCGGAATGGTGGCACGCCTTGTGGGACAATATCCGGAGGCGCTTTCGCACGAGGTCCGGTTTCCGCCCGCCCGTGAGGGGCATGGCATGATCGGGTCGGGGATGTTCATCCTCAACCCGCCCTTCGGGCTGGATGGCGAGGCCAAACGCCTCACCACCCTGTTCAAATCGCTCTAGAACGGCACATCATCCGCAGTATCGGCCGGCACAACGAAAGAGGCGATCAGCTTCTTGGTGCCGGCCTTGTCGAATTCGACAACCAGCTTGTCGGCCTCGGTGCCCATGACCTCGCCATAGCCGAATTTCTTGTGGAAGACACGGTCGCCCACATCAAACTCGTTCTCCACCGTTACGGCGCGCGGGCGCGAGGGCGTCTGGCTCTGCACGCCGCGGGTCTGCAACCGCTTCCAGCCCGGCGAATTATAGACATCGGCGCTCGCCGCGCGGGCATCGATCTGGCTACCCAGCGTCGATTGCCCGTAGCCGCTCCCGTAGCCACCCCCATTCAGACCCGGCGGCGTCATCACATCCACATGTTCGGGGGGCAATTCGTCGATGAAACGCGAGGGCATCTGTGACTGCCACTGGCCGTAGACGCGACGGTTCCCCGCAAACGAAACATAGCAGACCTCCTCGGCCCGCGTGATCCCCACATAGCCAAGGCGGCGCTCTTCCTCGAGCCCCTTCATCCCCGATTCGTCCATGCTGCGCTGGCTCGGGAAGAGCCCGTCCTCCCAGCCCGGCAGGAAGACCACCGGAAACTCCAGACCCTTCGCCCCATGCAGCGTCATCAGCGTGACCTTGGCTTCGCTGTCCTTCGATTCGTTATCCATGATCAGCGCGACATGTTCGAGGAACCCCTGCAGGTTCTCGAACTGCTCCAGCGCCTTGATCAGTTCCTTGAGGTTCTCGAGCCGCCCCGGCGCCTCGGGCGTCTTGTCGTTCTGCCACATGGCGACATAGCCCGAGTCCTCCAAGATCTCCTCGGCCAGACGCAGATGCGAATGGTCATTTGCGGGCGGTACCGCATCGTCGAGCACCTCGAAGAGCTCGTCATCATCCTCCGCAGGGCTGCGCGCAGTGGCAGGCGAGGCCGCCCGCACGACCGCGTTCCAGCGGTCGACATTGGCCACAAAGGCCCGCAGCTGCCCTGCCCCCTTGCCGCTGATCCCACCCTGCGCCAGCAACAATCGCGCCCCTTCCACGAGGCTCACGCCATTCTCGCGGGCCTCGATCTGGATCTTCTGCTGCGCCTTGTCCCCCAGCCCGCGCTTGGGCGTATTGATCACCCGCTCGAAAGCGAGATCATCCTCGGGGCTGATCGCGAGGCGGAAATAGGCCATCGCATCGCGAATCTCCATGCGCTCGTAAAACCGCGGCCCGCCGATCACGCGATAAGGCATGCCGATGGTCAGGAAACGGTCCTCGAAGGCGCGCATCTGATGCGAGGCCCGCACCAGAATCGCTTGGCTCTCCAGCCCGTAGGGCGCCATTCCCCGCGTGCCCCGCGACAGAGCCTCGACCTCCTCGCCAATCCAGCGCGCCTCTTCCTCACCATCCCAATGGCCGATGAGGCGCAGCTTCTCGCCCCCCTGTGCCTCGGTCCAGAGCGTCTTGCCCAGTCGCCCCTCATTGCCCGAGATCAGTTTCGACGCCGCTGCAAGGATATGCTCGGTCGAGCGGTAATTCTGTTCGAGCCGGATCACCTTGGCCCCCGCGAAATCGCGCTCGAACCGCAGGATATTGCCCACTTCGGCCCCGCGCCAGCCATAGATCGACTGGTCGTCATCGCCCACACAACAGATATTCTTGTGCCCCTGCGCCAGAAGCCGCAGCCAGAGATATTGCGCGACGTTGGTATCCTGATACTCGTCGACGAGGATATATTTGAACCAGCGTTGATAACGCTCGAGCACATCGGGATATTTCTGGAAGATTGTGACCATATGCAGAAGAAGGTCGCCAAAATCCACGGCATTGAGCGTGCGCAGCCGCTCCTGATACTGGGCATAAAGCTCGGAGCCACGGTGATCAAATGCCGCCGTCTCGCCACCCGTTACGCGATCAGGCGTCAGGGCCTTGTTCTTCCAGCCATCGATGAGCCCCGCAAGCATCCTCGCAGGCCAGCGCTTCTCGTCCATATTGGCGGCCAGGATCAATTGCTTGAGAAGCCGGATCTGGTCATCGGTATCGAGAATCGTGAAACTGGTCTTGAGCCCGACCAGTTCGGCATGACGGCGCAAGAGCTTGACACAAACCGAGTGGAACGTGCCGAGCCACGGCATCCCCTCGATCGAGCCACCCAAGAGCGCCCCGATCCGGTCTTTCATCTCGCGTGCGGCCTTATTGGTAAAGGTCACGGCCAGAACTTCGTTGGGCTGGGCGCGTCCCGTGGTCATCAGATGCGCGATCCGGCAGGTGAGCGCCTTGGTCTTGCCCGTGCCCGCGCCCGCCAGCATCAGGACAGGCCCGTCCATCGTTTCAACCGCTTCGCGCTGTGCAGGGTTCAACCCGTCAAGATAGGGCTCTGGGCGCATGCCCGCCCCCGTCCGTGCCATTGCACGGGCCGAGAGGCTGACCGCGCCTTCGAATGCGTCATCTTCGTCAAATCGCGCCATATTCCGGCCCCAACCGTTCTACCATTGTTCCTGTCATAGCAAAGATGCCGGTCAACAAAAAGGGGGCTCTGCCCCCGTCGCTCGTTCCGAGCGCCTCCCCCGGGATATTTCAGGGACGCTGGAAAAGCCGTTCCCTTTCCAGCGTCTCTAAATATCCCGGAGTGAATTGAGCCGCAGGCTCAAGAGAGGCAGAGCCTCTCATCCACCGTGGATAAGTGTCGAGAACAGCTTCGGATCAAGGCTCTCGGACGCAAAGACCGGACCTTCTGTAAGGACTGCAACCGCATCATGACTATGCAGGCTTTCCTGATGGCTGGCCACAACGCGGAAATCACCGATGCGCGGATCTGCCTTGAGGCCCTCTGCCAGCACCCGCACCGCATCTTCCACGAAAATCGGATGGGCGGCGTTAAGCTCGGCGAAAGCCTGTTCGTCCTCGCGCTTGACCATTACCTGCGTTTCGGTGGGAATCTGGGCACGGGCAATATCAATCAGGTCCTCGAACCATAGCCGGTCTCCCGGGAGGGTTTCCACGGAGATCCGAGCGACCGAGCGTTGAGAATGCGGCGTGGCCAGCTGGCCGCGTTGCGAGCGGGCATGTTCGGACAGTTCCAGCGAGCAGGGGCAGGTCGAGCTATAGACGTAATCGAGATGCAGGATCTTGCGGCGCTGTCCGCTATGCTCGATAAGTTCCAAAGCAATATCGTAATATTGCCAGCCCGAGAGCCCAGAACGCAGACTGTCGCGGCGCATCGGATAGGAAAACGCCATGGCCAGCCGCGCATCGAAGCTCTCGAGATCGGCTTTGTAGTCATCGAGCACGCCCGCCATCACATCGAGCGAGAAATCGGTTTCGGCATGGGCATAGAAAGAGCGCATGATACGGCTCATATTGATGCCCTTTTTCTCGGCCTCGAGGCTCACCGTGCCGGTGACCGAGGTCTCGAGTTCGCGCTCGCCGCCGTCACGGCGGCGGTAGCGGATAGGCAGGCGGAAGTTGGAAATTCCGACATGGCCGATCCGAGCCCTGGCCCCCACGATCAGCGAGGACGGGCCATTCTGCAGATCGGGCATCGTGGATTTGTAATCCTCGTCGACCGTGAAATCCTCGGGATAGCTCCGCGACAGATCGGGATAGTTCGACACTTCCCGCCCCGGCAGCAGACGTGCAATGGCCGGATCGAGTGCCGCCACCTCTTCGGGGGTCACGGAGCCTGCCCAGTCCCGTAGCTCGTTCAGGGCTGCGCGGGCGCGCTCAAGTCTGGCATCGATGCGGCGATCAACGTTCATCGGGGTGATCCTTTCCGTAGACCGCACAGATAGGGCGGCATGAACCTTCATGCCACCCTCCTAGCGACAAATGCTTATCAAACTGCGTCAAGTGCCCCGACGATATCCTTCACGAGATCGTTTCCATCCTCGATCCCGATCGAGATCCGCACCATGCCGGGGGTGATCTTGATCTCGGCGCGTTCTTCCTCGGTCAGATTCTTGTGCGTGGTGGTCGCCGGATGCGTCGCAATGGATTTCGCATCGCCCAGATTATTGGAGATCTTGACCACTTCCAGCGCGTTGAGGAACCGGAACGCGGCCTCCTTGCCGCCTTTCAGATCCAGCGCCACCATCGTGCCGCCCGATCCCATCTGCGCCATCGCCAGATCATGCTGCGGGTGGCTCGGCAGGCCCGGATAGATCGCGCGGATCAGGGCCGGATGGCCCTCGGTTGCCGCCGCGATCTTGGCTGCGCTCTCGGCCTGGGCGCGCACACGCAGATCCAGCGTCTGCATACCCGAAAGATGCAGCCATGCGTGATAGGGGCTCATCGCGGCGCCGGTATGTTTGGCATAGGTCTCGAGCGGGCCACGGATGAACTCGCGGTCGCCACAGACCACGCCGCCAAGCGCACGCCCGCCACCATCGATATGTTTGGTTGTGGAATAGACGATGTAATCAGCCCCCAGCTCGACCGCTTTCGAGAAGACGGGCGAGGCGAAGACGTTATCGACGACCAGCTTCGCACCATGGGCATGGGCGATATCCGCCACGCCCTTCACATCGATCACTTCCAGACCGGGGTTCGAGACCGACTCGAAGAAACAGATCTTGGTGTTGGGCTGCATCGCGGCCTCCCATTGGGCCAGCTGAACACCATCCACCAGCGTCACCTCCACCCCGAACCCCTGTAGGAGTTTGAGAACATAGAGGCACGACCCGAACATCTGGCGGGCGGCCACGATATGATCGCCCGATTTCACCTGACAGGAGAGCGCCGCATTCACTGCCGCCATACCGGAGGCACAGGCAAAGGCGTCCTCGGTGCCCTCGATCGCCGCGATGCGGTCCTCGAACATGCGGGTGGTCGGGTTGCCGTAGCGGGCATAGATGAACTCGTCGGGGCCCGAATGCAGGAAGCGTTCCTCGGCCACTTCCGCCGACGGATAGACAAAGCCTTGGGTCAGGAACAGAGCCTCGGCCATCTCGCCATACTGGCTGCGACGAATACCCTCGTGAACCAGTTTCGTGCGGGTGTTCCAATCCTTGGTCATCTTGTCCTCATCCTTGACGAAAAGCCGCCCTACGGCCCGATTGGCCGATGCGATACGCCTATCGCCTCACTCGGTCAAGGATTGGCTGGGATGCAGCCGGTGCAGGCGGACAAAGCAGGCGGGGCTCAGCCCTCGTCTGTCTCGTCTTCCTCGAGCGCATAGCGTTTGAGAAGCCCGCCCTGCGCCATCAGGAAGGCGAACATCAGGATCATCAGCCCGAAGGTCTTGAAATTGACCCATAGCTCCTCGGATTGCGTGCGCCAGATCACCTCGTTGAGCACGGCAAGGCCAAGGAAGAACAGCGCCAGCCGCTTGGTCAGGATTGTCCAGCCCTCGGGCTTCATCGGCAGATTGTCCGACAGCACCAGCTGCAGCCACGGCTTGCCAAGCATCAGCCCCAGCCCCAGAATACCCGCAAACAGCAGATAGATCAGCGTCACCTTCATCTTGAAGAAGCGCGGATCATTGAGCCAGACCGACAGCCCGCCAAACACGATCACCAGCACCAGCGTGGCAATCTGCATCGGGGCCAGGCGGCCCGTGAGTTTCCACAGGATCAGCGTGCAAACCGTCAGGAGCGGGATGAACAGCGCGGTCGCCAGAATGAAGCCGTGATATTCGGTGCCATGGAACATCACCGTGGCATCCTTGAACTTCATATAGACCACGAAGAATACGAGCACGGGGCCCCATTCCAAAACGGCTTTCACCACGGGGCTGATCTTGCGTTCCGACATTGTCCGTCCTGTCTCGTCTGAGGGGGCGTGTAAGGGTATGGCGCGAATGGCGCGGGGGCGCCACTCACACTCGTGTCAGTTACTTGGGCTCGATGCCCACCAGCGCCTGCGCGAAGTCCTGCGGGTCGAAGGGGGCCAGATCATCGATCTGCTCGCCCACGCCGATTGCATGGATCGGCAGGCCGAACCGGTCGGCCAGCGCGACCAGCACACCACCTTTGGCCGTGCCGTCGAGCTTGGTCATCACCAGCCCCGACACATCGGCCAGCTTGCGGAAGGTTTCCACCTGATTGAGCGCGTTCTGCCCCGTCGTCGCATCCAGCACCAGAAGCGTGTTATGCGGCGCCGAGGGGTCCTTCTTGCGGATCACGCGGACGATCTTGGCCAGCTCCTCCATCAGATCGGCGCGGTTTTGCAAACGCCCCGCCGTATCGATCATTAGAAGATCGGCACCCTCGGCCTCGGCGCGAGTCATCGCGTCAAAGGCAAGGCTTGCGGGATCCGAGCCCTCGGGCGCGGTCAGAACCGGCACATCGGCGCGCTCGCCCCAGACCTTCAGCTGCTCGACGGCTGCGGCACGGAACGTATCGCCCGCCGCGATCACCACCGATTTGCCTGCCGCCTTGAACTGGCTCGCGAGCTTACCGATGGTCGTGGTCTTGCCCGAGCCGTTCACGCCCACCACCAGCACCACCTGCGGGCGCTTGGGGAAGATCGGCATGGGCTTGGCCACGGGCTCCATGATGCGGGAGACCTCCTCGGCCAGCAGTTCCTTGATCTGGTTGACCGACAGCTTGCGCCCCATCCGCCCCTCGGCGAGATTTGCAGTCACCCGCAACGAGGTCTCGACGCCCATATCGGAGGCGATCAACAGCTCCTCGAGGCTCTCGAGGAACTCGTCATCGAGCACCCGGCGCGGGCTGTCGTCGCGAGCCCCGCCCAGAAGACGTCCGAAGAAGCCCGATTTACCCGCCTGTTGCGGGGCAGCTTGCGCCGGATCGACGGCTGCAGGCATCTGGTCGGCCAGAGGTGCGGCGGCGGATTTCGGCGTCTCGTCGGGCAGTTCCTGCGGCGCGGGAGCCGGCGCCTCTGGGGGCTGTGGGGGCAGCTCGTCAGGGACCTGCCCGAGCGGGATCTCGGAAGGCGGGAGCCCGGCGGGAGGTTTCCCGGCGGGAGGCGTGGCAACAGGGGTAGCGGAGGGGCTTTCGGAAGACGGCATCCCGGAAGCCGAGGGACCGGCCACCGCCTCGTCGATCCCGTCTTCCGGTCCCGGCAGCGCGGGCTTTTCGGCCACCAGATCCTCGATCCCTTCCTCCAGACGGGAGGAAGAACGCGTCAGACGGGATTTCAGCTTTTTGAAAAACGACATGGCTCGCCCCTATTGGCCCATACTGGCCCCTGTTAGATTACGTTCCACCTAATCAATCCCGCCCACCGATGGAAGGGCTTGGGCAGGCCAAACCGCCCCCGCCGCCCTAAAACACCGCGATTTCCGTCGATTTTGCCGCTCGGGCGGCGTATGAAGATGCCACCCTGACGAGAGATGCCGCTGATGCGCCAGACCCTGCCCTTCGTTTTCGCCACGCTTGTGCCCATGGGGCTGGTGATCGTGGCGGCCTGTTTGGGCGGCTGGTGGTGCCTGCTGGCGCTCCTAGCAACCTCGACCTTTCTCCAGCTCCTCGATCTCGCGCATCCCGCACCCCGCTCCGATGCGCCCGAGGGCACGGAATTCCCCGCAGGCAACGGGCTTCTCGTGGTGATTTCCCTCGGGTATCTGGCGGCGTTCGGGCTCGCCATCGACGCGTTGCTAACCGGCTGGGGAATGCGCGCATTTCCACAGGCACTTGCCAAACTCGCGCTATTTACCGCCTGCGGTTTCACGCTGGGCCAGCTCTGTGTGCCCGCCGCCCACGAGCTGATCCACCGCCCCCGCAAAGGGCTCGTGCGGCTCGGGCAGATGATCTACATCACCCTCCTCTTCGGCCACCACGCCTCAGCCCACAGGCTCGTGCACCATATCCATGTCGCCACCCCGCTCGACCCCAATTCCGCCCCGCGCGGCTTGGGCTTCTGGCGGTTCCTGCCGCGCGCATGGATTGGCTCCTGGCAAGCGGGCTGGCAGACCGAGAACCGCCTGCGCCAGCGCCGCGCCCTCCCCCTCTGGCGCACGCCCTATACCGCCCATCTGGTGGGGGCAGCCCTGTCGCTCGGCCTTGTGGGGATGCTGTTCGGCCCGTGGGGGATCGCGATCTATCTGGCGCTCTGTGCCCATGCCCAGATCCAGCTTCTTCTGGCCGATTACGTCCAGCATTACGGGCTGCGCCGTGTCAAGAGAGAGGGACGCTACGAGCCCGTAGGCCCGCACCATAGCTGGGATGCCTGCCCGCCGGCCTCGGCCTTCTGGATGCTCAATGCGCCACGCCACAGCGACCATCATGCCCATCCCTCCCGCCCCTATGCAGGACTTCGCATGGGAACGCTCACCGCCCAGCGCCCGATCCTGCCCCGCTCGCTGCCCAGCATGGCGGTAATCGCCCTCTTCCCACCGCTCTGGCGCAAGATCATGGACCCGCGCCTCGATGCGCTGGACAGTCGGCGGCGGGCACAGGGATAGCTTCCTCACGGCTCTGTGGGTTTCCCTTGCGCCATTGCTTTGCAAAGATAGCCCTGATTGCCCAAGCCGGAGCCAGACCAATGCGCCCCCATGCCACGCTCACCCTCGCCCTGATGGTGGCCCTCACCGGCCATATGACCCTCGCGCAGGATGCCGAGACACCACTTGATGCCGCAGGGTTCGAAGCGCGCACCACCGGCAAGACGATCACCTATTCCGCAGGTGGTCTGCCTTACGGGATCGAACAATATCTGCCAGGCCGTAAAGTGCTCTGGGCGTTCACACAAAGCGAATGCAAGACGGGCACATGGGCGCAGGAAGGCGACGAGATCTGCTTCGATTACCAGGACGAGAATGGCAAGCAATGCTGGCATTTCTTCGACACGAAGGACGGGCTGAAAGCCCAGTTCATGGGCGATGGCGGCGCGTCGGAGCCGCTGATCTCGCTACAGGAAAGTGAGACGCCACTCAATTGCCCGGGCCCCGATATCGGCGTGTGAGCCCCTCCGGCACGGGCGCCCCGATGCGGAACGCATCGCGCGGACCGGAGGGGTTCGATGCCCCGACGGGACGCGCCCCCCCCGAGAGGGGTCGCCCTAGAACAGGCTGCCCTGCTCGGGCGGATCGTCTTTCTTCACGCTTTTCTTCGGGGCCTTCCTCTCTGCGGGCTTCTCGATGGGCGTGGGTGCATCAACACCCTCCACAGCCACCGGCAGAACCCCGTCGGCAAACTCGATCTGCAACATTGCCTGATCCGCCGCCGCGGCCGCCGTTGTCACAACGCGCTCGCCCGCCCGCACAACGGCATAGCCGCGCTTGAGCGTCTCGGTATAGCCCAGCGTCTGGCGCATCCGGTCGAGCCGCTCAAGCCGCTCGCCCAGCTGCTGGGTCCGGCGCAGCTGGGCCTGTGTCATCCGCAGGCTCAGGCTGTCGAGCCGCTCGCGCGATTGCGCATTGCGCATCCGCGCCAGATCCAGATTGCGCGCCCGCGCCGCCAGCAGTCTTGCCGACAGCCCCTCCAGACGGCGCCCCTGCTCGGCCAGCCCGCGCGTCAGAAGGCCGGGCGAGAGCCGCGCCTCGATCCGGCCGAACTCGGAGCGTTTGCGCAAGGTCACCCCGCGCAGCGCCGGATCGAGCCTGTCCGCCCACCAGTCATACCGCTGGCGCACAGGGTCAAGCACTGCCTCTGGCCGCCCGAGTGAACGGGACAGGTCGCTATGGCGCTGGCGCTGGATCTCCACCCGCGCCCGCACCGCTCGGCCCATCCGCGCACCGGCATCCTGTAGCCACACGGCCAGCTCGCCGCGTACCGGCACCGCCATTTCGGCAGCGGCGGTCGGTGTCGGTGCCCGCTTGTCGGAGGTATGATCGATCAGCGTGGTATCGGTCTCGTGGCCCACTGCCGAGATCAGCGGGATACGGCTCTCATAGGCCGCGCGCACCACGATCTCCTCGTTGAACCCCCATAGATCCTCGATCGAGCCACCACCGCGCGCCACGATCAGCAGATCGGGCCGCGGGATCGGGCCATCGGGCGCCATCGCATTGAAGCCGCGGATCGCCCGCGCCACCTCGGACGCACAATTCTGCCCCTGTACGGCCACCGGCCAGATCAGCACATGGCGCGGGAAACGGTCGCGCAGCCGGTGCAGGATATCGCGGATCACCGCGCCCGAGGGCGAGGTCACAACGCCGATCACCTTGGGTAGCCATGGCAGCGGCTGTTTGTGCCGCGCGTCAAACAGACCCTCGGCCGCCAGCGCCTTCTTGCGCGCTTCGAGCATCGCCATCAGCGCGCCCGCGCCAGCAGGCTCGACGGTATCGACAATCAACTGGTATTTCGACTGGCCCGGGAAGGTGGTCAGCTTACCGGTGGCAATCACCTCCATCCCCTCCTCGGGGACGACCGGCATCCGGTCCACCTGCCCCTTCCAGCTGACGGCGGCAATCACCGAACGGTCATCCTTCAGGTCGAAATACATATGCCCCGAGCGCGGACGCGACACGCGCCCGACCTCGCCGCGCACCCGCACGCGACCGAACTCGCCCTCGATCACACGTTTGACCGCCCCCGAAATCTCGGACACGGTGTAATCATGGGCATTGCCGCCATTGGGTCCGCCGCCCGGACCCGATTCATCTTCAAAAAGATCCATACCCCTGTTTCGCCCATCCTCCCTGCCGCTTCAAGGCGTCAATGACACTTGCCCGACGCCCCCCGACCCCGTAAACGGAGCGCGATCACGAGATTGCGGCAAAGGGACGACATATGAACATTCTGGTTCTGGGAAGCGGCGGGCGCGAACATGCGCTGGCATGGGCCATCAAGCAAAACCCCAAATGCGACCGTCTGATCGTCGCACCGGGCAATGCGGGCATTGCCGCGATTGCCGAATGCGCCGCGATCGATCCGTGCAGCTCGCAGGCCGTGCTGGAGCTGTGTCAGGAACAGGCGATCGATTTCGTCGTCATCGGCCCCGAGGCCCCTCTGGCCGCCGGTGTGGCCGACGCGCTGCGCGCGGCGGGCTATCTGACCTTCGGCCCCTCGGCCGAGGCCGCCAAACTCGAGGCCTCCAAAGCCTTCACGAAGGCCGTCTGCGATGCCTGTAATGCCCCCACCGCCGCTTATGCGCGCTTTGACAATGCCGATGCCGCTCGCGCCTATGTCACCGAACAGGGCGCCCCCATCGTCATCAAGGCCGATGGTCTGGCCGCAGGCAAAGGCGTGATCGTGGCGATGACGCTCGACGAGGCGCTCGACGGCATCACCGAGATCTTCGGCGGCGCCTTTGGCGAGGCCGGTGCAGAGGTCGTGATCGAGGAATTCATGGAAGGCGAGGAAGCCTCGCTCTTCATCCTGTCGGATGGCGAGAATATCGCCGTGGTCGGCGGCGCACAGGACCACAAGCGCGTGGGCGATGGCGATACCGGCCCCAATACCGGCGGCATGGGCGCCTATTCCCCCGCCCCCGTCCTCTCGAAGGCCATCGAGGATCTGGCCATCGAACAGATCGTCAAACCGACCGTGGCCGAGATGGCGCGCCGCGGCACCCCGTTCCAGGGCGTCCTCTATGCAGGCCTCATGATCAAGGACGGCCAGCCGCGCCTCGTGGAATACAACGTCCGCTTCGGCGATCCCGAATGTCAGGTGCTGATGATGCGTCTGGGCGCTCAGGCGCTCGATCTCCTGCTGGCCTGCGCCGAAGGCCGCCTCGATCAGGTCCAGCCGCAATGGGCCGATGACCACGCACTCACCGTGGTGCTGGCGGCAAACGGCTATCCGGGTAGCTATACCAAAGGCACCGAGATCCGTGGCCTCGACGCCCTGCCCTCCACCTCGAGCGAGACCGTCTTCCACGCGGGCACCACCGCCAAGGATGGCGCGATTCTCGCCAGTGGCGGGCGCGTCCTCAATGTGACCGCCCGTGGCGCGACCCTGCAGGAAGCCCGCGACCGCGCCTATGCGCTGGTGGACCAGATCGACTGGCCCGAAGGCTTCTGCCGCAAGGATATCGGCTGGCGCGCCCTCTGATCCGCGCGCCCAGGGGCGCTTTGCGGCCCCGGGGCCACGCCTGAGCGGGAGGGGTCACCCTCCCCGAAGGCGGGGCCATCCCGCCTCAGCAGTTAGGCACGTTCACCGCCAAGCCGCCAAGGCTCGTCTCCTTGTAATGCTCGTGCATATCGCGCCCCGTCTGGCGCATTGTCTCGATCGCCGCATCGAGCGGCACGAAATGCGTCCCGTCCCCGCGCAACGATAGGGACGCCGCCGAGACCGCCTTGATCGCACCCAACCCGTTACGCTCGATACAAGGCACCTGCACGAGCCCGCGCACCGGATCGCAGGTCATGCCCAGATGGTGCTCGAGCGCGATCTCGGCCGCATTCTCGATCTGTTCGGGCGTGCCCCCCATTACCGCGCAAAGCCCTGCCGCCGCCATCGCCGCAGCCGAGCCGACCTCTGCCTGACAGCCGCATTCCGCCCCCGAGATCGAGGCATTGGTCTTGATCAGCCCGCCGATTGCCGCCGCCGTCAGCAAGAACTCCCCCACCCGTGCGCGGCTTGCCCCCGGCACATGATCGAGCCAGTAGCGGATCACCGCAGGCAGAACCCCCGCCGCCCCATTGGTGGGCGAGGTCACAACCTGCCCTCCGGCCGCATTCTCCTCGTTGACGGCCATCGCATAGGTCGAGATCCAGTCATTGACCACATGCGGCGCCTGCATGTTCTGGCCGCGTTCGGCCTGTAGCGCATCATGGATCGCCTTGGCGCGGCGCTTGACCTTCAGCCCCCCGGGCAGGATGCCATCGGTCTCGAGCCCGCGCTGCAGACAACCGTTCATGACCTCCCAGATCCGCGCAAGCCCCGCCTCGATCTCGGGTTTCGTGCGGAACCGCGCCTCGTTCTGCATCTTCATCTGCGCGATCCCGAGCCCCGAAGCATGGGCCATCGCCAGCATATCGCTTGCGCTGCGGAAAGCGAAAGGCACCGGAGACGGCGCATCGAGCGCGGCCTCGTCCACGGCGTCCATCGCGCGCGCGCTCATCACGAAACCGCCACCGATCGAGTAATAGGTCTCCTGCGCCAGCACATCGCCCTGACGGTCGAGCGCCTCGATCACCATCCCGTTGGCATGGCCCTTCAACGCCGGGCCGTAATCGAAGACCAGATCGGTCTCGGGATCGAAGACCAGCGGCTCCAGCCCTTCGGGGCGCAGCAAATGATCGGCGCGGTTTTGCGCCAGAACGGCCTCGGCCTGTTCGTGGTCATAGCTTTCGGGCAGGAACCCCGCGAGCCCCAGAATGGTCGCGCGGTCCGTGGCATGGCCCTTGCCGGTAAAGGCCAGCGACCCATGCAGCCTTGCGCGCAGCCCATGCGCCCTGAAATGCGAGCCCTTCAGCATGTCAAGGAACATGCCCCCCGCCACCATCGGCCCCATTGTATGCGACGAGGACGGCCCGACGCCGATCTTGAAGATATCGAACACACTCAAAAACATTCCGCGCTCCTCGAAGGTGGTGGCAGACCGGCTGCACCTGCTTGCCCCGACCATGTCACAAGCCCTCCGGCAGGTCTGTGCGAAAGCGACATTCGACGCCTCAAACGCGCGGCACCACACCGCATAAACAAGAACATTAGTCGAACATTTACCGTTATCCGGTCAAATAATCAGATAGTTCGTTTCTTGACATGATGGTGACATGCCGACTTTTGGCGCCTGGCAACTTTCCGACCTCGCGATTACGGGGCCAGATCCGTTTGCATCCAATGCAACTGCGGAAAGCGACGCCGTGGGAGCCACAAGCTTTACCATCTCGCCCTCGGCAGCAGTGCAACAGGTCCAACTCAACGATAATGACGCCAGTTTCGAAGATGCCGACAGCGGCCAGCAACTGGCCAGTGGCGCGATCTTCGACGGGGTTTCATGGGCTGCGGGCGACAGCGTAGAGACCGAATACAGCTATATCATCCGGCCCTCCGGCTCGACCGATCCCGCCGATAACATCACCATCTATGTGCTCGAATATGAAGGCCAGGTGCATGGTATCGCCTCCTCCGAGCGGCTCTTTGCAGGCCAGAGCTACGACATCGTCGCCATCGACAGCAATGATCCGGTGGTGGCCTATTCGTCGATGGCGATCTGCTTTGCTGCCGGAAGCCTGATCGCCACCAAACAGGGGCCCATGCCGGTGGACCGGCTGCGCGAAGGCATGCGGGTGCAGACCATGGATAACGGCTACCAGCCGCTGCGCTGGTCGGGGCGCTGGCTGGTCAACGGGCGCGGCGCCAATGCGCCGGTGCGCTTTGCCACCGGTGTTCTGGGCAATAGCCGCCCGCTCCTCCTCTCGGGCCAGCATCGCGTGCTGGTCCGCCCCGAGCGCGGGCCGCTGAAGGGCGAGGAGATCCTGGTGGCCGCCCGCGCTCTTGTGGGCCAGCCCGGCATTACCCGCGCGCCCTGTGACCGTATCCACTGGGTGCATCTTCTCTTCGAAAGCCACGAAGTGCTGTTTGCCGAGGATGCCCGCGCCGAGAGCCTGCTGCCCGGCCCTTCGGCGCTCGGCGCGGTCAGCCCCGACACCGCACGCTTCCTGCGCGAAATCCGGGACGCCGACCCCATGTCCACGCTGCCCGCCCGCCCGATCGTCCCGACAGGCAAGGCCGCGCGGATCCTGCGGCTGAAACAGACGGTCTGACCGGCGCGATCCGCGCCGATTTTATCCAAAACGCGGATGAATTGGACGTGCACGGGCGCGCAGGTCTGCTATAAGCCGCGCGAACGGATCTTTGAGGAGCAAAACCATGCCCGCCGAGCTTTCCCCTATGGATAAGGCCAAATTCGCCTCCGCCCGCCGCGCGGTGGATTTCATCGAGGACGGGATGCGTGTCGGTCTCGGCACCGGCTCGACCGCCGCATGGATGGTGCGGTGCCTGGGCGAGCGCGTGCGTGAGGAAGGGCTGAACATTATCGGCGTGCCCACCTCGACCCGCACCGCGGAACTGGCGCGTGAAGTGGGCATCAAGGTCGTCTCGCTCGAAGAGGCGAAATGGCTCGACCTCACCATCGACGGCGCCGATGAATTCGACCCCGAACTGAACCTCATCAAGGGCGGCGGTGCGGCGCTTTTGCAGGAAAAGATCGTGGCGACCGCCTCCGACCGTATGATCGTGATCTCGGACGCCTCCAAGGAAGTCGCGCATCTGGGGGCCTTCCCGCTGCCCGTCGAGGTGACCCCCTTCGGCTGGCCGGTGACCCGCACCCTGATCGAGGAAGTGCTGAGCTCGATGGATGTGCTGGGCCGCGAGACGACCGTGCGTATGGATGGCGACACGCCGCTGATCACCGATGAAGGCAACCACATCATCGACTGCCATCTGAACAAGATCGGCAATCCGCGCCAGCTGGCGCTTGCGCTGAACCAGATTGCGGGCGTCGTGGAAAGCGGGCTCTTCATCGATATCTGCGACATGGTCATCATTGGCGATACCGAGGGCCGCGTCGAAGTGCGCGACATCAATGCGGGCACAGTGGCCCATGAGAAGATCGATTTTGCAGATGCCGAGAACATCTTCGGCGATCTGAAATAACCTGCCAGACCGCGTGAGACTTGAAGGGGGCGACAGCCCCCTTTTTCATTCCATCCCCCCTGCGCGGCCCTGCACTGGCCAAAGCGGCCAAGCTATGGTCTATATCTGCTCCAACAGACAGGACATGCGGCCGCCACGGCGGCCCAAAAGCCGCGCCGGCGCGGCCAAGTAAAGGATATCCCATGAGCGATTTCGATTTTGATCTCTTTGTCATCGGTGGCGGCTCGGGCGGCGTGCGTGCGGCGCGCATCGCGGCAGGCTATGGTGCCAAGGTCGGGCTGGCCGAGGAATACCGCATGGGCGGCACTTGCGTGATCCGCGGCTGTGTGCCGAAAAAACTGATGGTCTATGCGTCGGGCTATCCGGAGGCGGTGAAAGAGGCGCAGGCCTATGGCTGGGACGCCAAGATCGGCGCGTTTGACTGGGGCATCTTCCACGGCAAGCTGGAGGCCGAGCTGGACCGGCTCGAAGGGCTCTACCGCAAGGGTCAGGAGGGCGCGGGCGTGAGCATCCATGATTGCCGCGCAACGGTTGCAGGCCCCCATGAGGTGGCGCTGGCCGATGGGCGCTCTGTCACTGCAAAGCACATCCTGATCGCCGTTGGCGGCAAGCCCTTCGTCCCCCAGTTCGATGGCTGCGAACATGTGCTGACCTCGAACGATATGTTCAAATTCAAGACCCTACCCAAGAAAATGCTGATCGTGGGCGGCGGTTATATCGCCTGCGAATTCGCGGGCATCATGAACGGGCTGGGCACCGAGGTCAGCGTGCTCAACCGCTCGCCCTTCCTGCGCGGGTTCGACGCGGAATCGCGCGATGTGATCATCGGCCAGATGGAGCGCGCGGGCATTACCATGCGCACCGGCCATGTGATCGACCGCGTGACCAAAACCGGCGAGAGCGTCACCGTGCATATCGCGGGCGAAGCCGAGGAAACCTATGATGCGGTGCTATATGCGACAGGCCGTGTGCCGCTGACCGAAGGGCTGGGCCTTGAGGCGGCTGGCGTGAAACTGGGCCAGCGTGGCGAGGTACTGGTGGACGAGTGGTCGCAGACCAATGTGCCCTCGATCTTTGCCGTGGGCGATGTGACCGATCGCATCCAGCTGACCCCTGTGGCGATCCGCGAGGGCCATGCCTTCGCCGATACCGTTTTTGGCGCCACCCCGCGCAAGATGGACCATGATCTGGTGGCCTCGGCAGTATTTACCCAGCCCGAGTTCGGCACCTGTGGCGTGACCGAGGAAGAGGCCAAGGGCACCGGTGCCGATATCTACACCTCCAGCTTCCGGCCGATGAAGAGCCTCTTTGCCGGCAATGACGAGAAGGTCTTGCTGAAACTGATCGTCGACCAGAAGACCCAGGTCGTCACCGGTTGCCATATCGTCGGCCCCGATGCGGGCGAAATGATCCAGATGGTAGCGATCGCCATGAAAATGGGCGCGACCAAGGCGCAATTCGACGCGACCTGCGCCGTGCATCCGACTATGGCCGAAGAGCTGGTGACCATGCGCAACCCGACCCGCAGCGTTTGAGCGGCGGGTTCCGCGAAAAAACGCATGCGGGCGCCAAACTCGCATGCAGTTTTGCTGGGCTAAGGGTTGAAACAATTGGGTTCCCTTCCCAAGTCACAGCAGAGATCAAGAAAAGGTGAGGAGTCTCATGAGCAATTCAGGTCCCTGGGGAACGGGCGGCGGAGACAATGGCGACAAGCCGAACGGGTCCGACAAACGCCCCGGACAGCGCGGTCCGAACAAGGATCAAAATGTCCCCGAGATCGAGGAGTTCATGAAGAAGGGCTCTGAACATCTGCGCGTGCTGATGGGCGGACGCGGCGGCAATGGCCGTGGCACTGGCGGCCCGCGCGGCCCGAACCCCGGCCCCAGTTTCAAGGCTATCGGCGGCATCGTCGTCGCAGGAGCGGTTCTGCTGTGGGGCTGGTCCTCGCTCTATACCGTCCAGCAGGGCGAGGAAGCGGTCGAGATGACGCTGGGCAAATACTCGGCCACCAAGACCGCCGGTCTGAATTTCGCACCATGGCCGATCGTCACCCACGAAATCCTGCCCGTCGATCTGGAACAGACCGTCGATATCGGGATGGGGCGTGCAGGCTCCAACGATACCGGCCTGATGCTGACCGGCGACCAGAATATCGTCGACATCCAGTTTCAGGTCGTCTGGAACATCAATGATCCGGCGAAATACCTGTTCAACCTTGCCGATGCGCAGGAATCGATCCGCGCTGTCGCCGAATCGGCCATGCGCGACATCATCGCGCGCTCGGAACTGGCGCCCGTGCTCAACCGTGACCGTGGCGCGATCCGCTCGACGTTGGAAGGCGCGATCCAAGGCACACTTGATAGTTATAACTCGGGTATCCACATCATCCGTGTGAACTTCAACAAGGCCGACCCGCCGCAGGAGGTCATCGACAGCTTCCGGCAGGTTCAAGCCGCGCAACAGGAGCGTGACCGTCTGACCAACGAGGCCGATGCCTACGCCAACCGCGTGACCGCACAGGCGCGTGGTCAGGCCGCCCAGCTGAAGGAAGAGGCCGAGGCCTACCGTGCGCGCACGGTGAACGAGGCTGAAGGTCAGGCCGCACGCTTTACCTCGGTCTATAACGAATATGTCAATTCGCCCGACGTGACCAAACGCCGGATGTTCCTGCAGACGATGGAAGGTGTGCTGGGCGGCGTCGACAAGGTCATCATCGACGAGCCGGATGGCGGTCAGGGCGTTGTGCCCTATCTGCCCCTGCCCGACATGAAACGCGCAGCCACTTCCGATACCAGCTCCACTACGTCCAACGGGGGGTCGAACTGATGCAGAAACTCGCTCTCGCAATCCCCGCCGTCGTGATCGTCGGCGCGCTCGGGCTCAGCTCGCTCTTCGTCGTGGACGAACGCGAACAGGCACTGGTGCTGCAATTCGGTCAGGTAAAAGAGATCAAGACGACGCCGGGCCTCGGCTTCAAGATCCCCTTCGTGCAGACCGTGCGCACCTATGAGGACCGTATCCTGTCACTGACCACCCGCCCGCTGGAGGTCACACCGCTCGATGACCGCCGCCTCGTGGTGGATGCTTTTGCCCGCTGGCGCATTACCGATGTAGTGAAATTCCACACCGCTACCCGTGGCCGTGGCGAGCCTTGGGCACAGCAGCAGCTCGATAACATCATCACCGCGCAGATCCGCGAAGTGCTGGGCGGCGTGCCCTCCACCGCCGTTCTGTCCGATGACCGGATCGGGCTGATGGTGAAGATCCGCGATCAGGCCCGCGAGGAAGCCAAGGATCTGGGCGTCGAGGTGATCGACGTGCGTCTGACCCGCACCGACCTGCCCGACCAGAACCTCGAGGCGACCTATGCCCGTATGCGCGCCGAGCGTGAGCGGGAAGCGGCGGACGAGATCGCGCGTGGTAACGAGGCCGCTCAGCGGATCCGTGCCAGCGCCGACCGGACCCGCACCGAGCTGACCTCGGATGCGCAGCGTCAGGCCGAGATCGTGCGCGGTGAGGCACAGGCACAGGCCAACAAGATCTATGCCGATGCCTATTCCAAGGACCCGTCCTTCTTCGCCTTTACGCGCCAGCTCGATTTCTATGCCAAGGCGCTGAAATCCGACAGTTCGCGGATCGTGGTTAAGCCGGATAGTCTCTATTTCGACTATGACCGCTTCCTGAAATCGCTCGGGACAAGCGCGGCAACCGACGCTGGCACGACGGCCTCTGCGGGGAGCCCCCCTGCGACAGGCAGCACGCAGGCCCCGTAACACGCAGGCCCATAACACACAGGCCCCGTAGCGTTTTGGCCCAAGCGCATTTTGGCCAAGTGAAAACCGGAAAGGCAGGCGATCCGCCTGCCTTTTTCCTTATCCTCTCCGAGGTCGCACCGGCCCGAGCGCGGACAGATCTGCCACATGTCGGTGGGCATGGGATGGTAGCCTGCCCCGTTCGCAGACCGATCCGCGCGCCGACGAAACTATCCGCCAGCGGTTTCGTCCTGCGGACATGATCGGCTCTGGCAAGAAGGACAAGCCTGACCGTCGGCTGATGTTGCCCGCTCCTGACCTGCAAGCGCAACCGGCGTATTATCGACCCGTTGCAGCCCGGCAGTGTCGCGGCAGCCTCTTGGGGCACCCGTGCCTCCGGGCAATTCCGGGACGCATGAGATATGTCTACCGTTCCTTGGCTTCTCGCGATATAGACCAATGACCATGAACGGGAGACCACCCGGAATGGGTTAAGCTTGGGTAACAAACGCCTCACGAACCCCCTTGTGCCAAATCACATCTCTGGCAGATTGGTGGTCACCGGCGTTTCACAGCCAATTGTCCCGTCGCGACGGGGCTTTCATTTGTGATTTCCGTTGTGGCGTTCTTAAATCGTGTCACCGAGGTCGGAAGCCGAAAGGTGCCGGCCACCCGCATCTTCGGAGCAAGAGAGAGCATGACAATCCAGACACCCGCCTTCCTGTCCGCCAAACGCAGCAGCCGTAGCCTTCGTGGCGCCGTCGGTGCCGCAGCCATCGCCGCAGCGCTCGCAATGGGCCCGATCCACGCGACACCCGTCTTTGCGGAAGCCGCCCCCGCAAGCTTTGCCGATCTGGCCCAGAAGGTCTCGCCTTCGGTCGTGATGATCACCACCTCGATGACCGTCTCGACCCCCACCCAGAACAACCCGATGTTCCCCGAAGGCAGCCCCTTCGATGATCTGTTCCGCGATTTCGGCTTCCCCGATCAGGGCCAGCAAAGCCCGTCGAAGCCACATCACTCCAAGGCCCTCGGCTCGGGCTTCGTGATCTCGGAAGACGGCTATATCGTCACCAATAACCACGTCATCGAGAATGCCGACGATATCTCGGTCGCTTTCTTCGATGGCACGACCAAGACCGCCAAACTGGTCGGCACCGACCCGAAGACCGATATTGCACTCCTCAAGGTCGAGACCGACAAGCCCCTGCCCCATGTGCCCTTCGGCGATAGCGACAAGATGCGGGTCGGCGATTGGGTGATGGCGATGGGCAACCCGCTCGGCCAGAACTTCTCGGCCTCGGCAGGGATCGTCTCGGCGCGCAACCGCGAGCTGTCGGGCACCTATGACGATTACATCCAGACCGACGCCGCTATCAACCGCGGCAACTCCGGCGGCCCGCTCTTCGACATGAACGGCGAGGTGATCGGCGTCAATACCGCGATCCTGTCGCCCAATGGCGGCTCGATCGGGATCGGCTTCTCGATGGCCTCGAATGTCGTCCAGAATGTCGTCTCCCAGTTGAAGGAATATGGCGAGACCCGCCGCGGCTGGCTCGGCGTCCAGATCCAGGATGTCTCCTCGGATATGAGCGAGGCGCTCAACCTGTCCTCGACCAAGGGCGCGCTGGTCTCGGATGTGCCGGATGGACCGGCCAAGGATGCCGGCATGAAATCGGGTGACGTGATCGTCAAATTCGATGGTGGCGAAGTGGCCGATACTCGCGATCTGGTCCGCCGCGTGGCGCGGGCGCCGATCGGCCAGAAGGTGCAGGTTGTCGTGCTGCGCGATGGCAAGGAACAGACCCTGATGGTGACGCTGGGCCGCCGCGAGACGTCAGAGGCGCAGCCGATCCCCGCAGCCGCGCAGGCACCTGACGAAACCTCGGATACCGTGCTCGGGATGACCATCCAGCCGCTCGATGACGATCTGCGCGGCCAGCTGGACCTGTCCTCGGATGCCAAAGGTCTGGTGATCGGCGATATCGATGAGGAATCGGACGCCTTCGACAAGGGGCTGCGTCCGGGCGATGTGATCGCGCAGGCGGGTCAGGAGGATGTGACCACGGTTGCCGAGCTTCAGGACCGTATCAAGAAAGCCACCGACGAGGGGCGCAAGTCGATCCTTCTGCTGATCCGTCGTGAGGGGGCGCCGCGCTTCGTGGCTCTTCCGGTGAAGTAACACCGCCTCTGCCAAGAACCGGAGGGCGCCCCACGGGGCGCCCTTTCTCGTTGGGCTCAGGTCAATTCGGTCCCATCTGCCCCGGATAGGGCGATGCCACGCCTGGCGTGGCCGAGGATGTCGGCGCTGTCTGGTCGGACCAGATGGTCAGGCCAAGCTCCTGTGCTGCCCGTGTGGAAAGCGTTGCGCTGTAGAGCCCACGCGCCTTCTGATAGGCATGGATCGCCTGCCCCGTGGGCGTATCGAGCACCCCCGACAACCCGCCATGATAATAGCCGCGCGCCGCCAGCGCGCGCTGCAGCATCACTACGAAATCCTGCGTGAAGACCGGCGGACAGGGCGCGGCAAACCAGCGTGTGCCACGGGCGGTGACGATCTCGTGGCGGGTTTCGGTATGATATGTGGCGGCCTGCGTGATCTGGCCGGTCTTCGGGTCGCGGATCTCGGGGCTCACCAGCCGCTGCTCGGTGACGGTTTCCACCACCGCAGGGCTTGTCTGACGGGCATAGCAGCCCGCAGCCTTCGGGTCGGGCGGCGTCTCGCGCCACTCATTGGCAAGCGTCAGTGGAATCTCTGCATCGTCGCGCGGGGCAATCTGGCGCTCGCCATCCATGCAGCCCCCCAAGAGCGCAAGCGTGCACAGCCCCGCCAGAAATCTTCCCATCAACGCCATCCGGTATCCATCCGATCTTGTGCACCAAAGCGCGCCCGCATGCACTGGTCAAGCCCGCCCTCTTGCCCTACACCAGAAGCACCAGACACACCAAAGCAAACTTCGGGGCGCGCGCGGAAACAGCCATGGCAAAAATTACCTATATCGAACATAACGGCACGAAACACGAAATCGATGTCAAACCCGGCCTGACCGTGATGGAAGGCGCACGCGACAATGGCGTGCCCGGCATCGATGCCGATTGCGGCGGCGCCTGCGCCTGCTCGACCTGCCATGTCTATGTGGCCAAGGAATGGGTCGAGAAGCTGACGCCCAAGGACAGCATGGAAGAGGACATGCTCGATTTCGCTTATCAGCCCGACCCCGAAACCTCGCGCCTGACCTGCCAGATCACGGTCACCGAGGCGCTTGATGGCCTCGTGGTCCAACTGCCGGAAAAGCAGATCTGACCGGAAAACAGACCTGACAGATCCCGCCCGAAGCCCGCGCTTCGGGCGTTTCTTTTGGAGAATGTCTCCAGCCTGCGTCGCCTTTTCCCGTCAGGCTGTCGCAAACCACCGCGAAGGGAATGGCGGTTCGGATGAAGGTCATGGCAACAGCCATGCGAGAGGATCTCCGATGACCGCCCCCGAAAAAACCGCCGAACCGAGCGCCGAACAGACCTATGTGCTGACCGTCCAATGCCCGACAGCCCGCGGCATTGTCGCCGCCGTCACCACCTATCTGGCTGAAAAATCGTGTAATATCATCGACGCTCAGCAATATGACGATGCGCTCACCGGGCAGTTCTTCATGCGCGTAACCTTCCGCAGCGAGGGTGGGATGGCGCTTGAGGATATCTCGGCGAGCTTCGATCCGGTGGCCGCTCCCTTCGCCATGGCCTGGAAATTCCACGACCCCTCCGAGCGTGTGAAGGTGATGCTGATGGTGTCGCGTTTCGGCCATTGCCTCAACGACATCCTCTACCGCTGGCGCATCGGCGCGCTGCCCGTGGATATCGTCGGAGTGGTCTCGAACCATTTCGATTACCAGAAGGTCGTGGTCAATTACGACATCCCCTTCCACCACATCAAGGTCACCAAGGAGAACAAGCCGCAAGCCGAGGCCCGCTTGCTGGCGCTGGTCGAGGAGACCGGCACCGACCTCATCGTGCTCGCGCGTTACATGCAGGTCCTCTCGGATGATCTCTGCCAGAAGATGTCAGGCCGGATCATCAATATCCACCACTCCTTCCTGCCGTCGTTCAAGGGTGCCAACCCCTATAAACAGGCCTATGAGCGGGGCGTGAAACTGATCGGGGCAACGGCCCATTATGTGACGGCCGATCTCGATGAAGGCCCGATCATCGAGCAGGATACGGTGCGCATCACCCATGCGCAATCGGCGGCGGATTATGTGTCGCTGGGACGCGATGTCGAAGCGCAGGTGCTCTCGCGCGCGATCCATGCCCATATCCACCACCGCGCCTTCATCAATGGCAATAAAACCGTGGTCTTCCCCGCTTCTCCGGGCTCTTATGCCTCGGAACGGATGGGCTAAGACAAAAGGGGCGCACCGCGCCCCTTTTCGATTTGTGGCGGGGCTCGATGCCCCGATGCAAATCGGCCCCCGCCCTAGCCGCAAACGAGCGCCGCAGCGGCCTAGCGCATCTCCTCGACGATCAGGCGCAGCCCGAGAAGCGCCAGCACGGTTCCCGCCGCCCTGTCGAACCAGCGCTTGCTCCGCAGATAGGTCTGCTGCGGCCCCGGCGCCGAAAAGACAAGCGCGACCAGCCCATACCATCCCGCCTCAACAACAAACACCGCGACCGGAAGCGCGAAAATGAGCATCCGTTCAGGGTTCTCCGGCAACATCGCCGCAAAGATACTGGCATAGACGATAGCAGTCTTGGGATTGGCCATTTGCGTCACAAAGCCCAGACCGAAACTCCCAAAATCCTGTCTCTTTGCTTTAGCGGCTCCCGGCATCTGCAAGCTATCCGTCCCCGCCATAACCATAACGCTTCGCGAATGCCTCCAGATTTTCAGGCCAAGGAAGACCAGATAGGTTCCGCCACAGACCTTCAGTCCCCAGTAAAGCCATTCAACCTGCTGCAGAAGTGCGATCAACCCGACCAGAGCGAGAACGGAAAACACGGCCCCTCCCGCCCCCATACCGATCGCAGCGGCCATACCGCTTCGTCGGGAATTCGCGAGGGACAGGCGGGAAATCAGGACAAAACTCGGCCCCGGGCTCATTGCGCCCAGAAGGACCGCACCAAGAATAGCCAGAAAAACCGTAATGGTCGTCATGTCAGCCTCCGGTTCGGGTGTCAGATAGCATGCCCGATCAATCATATGCCCGATCCGGGCACCCGACCAGAAATCCGCCCAGAAATCCGTTACGCTAGATCATGGTTTCGCCTGATGCACCCGAAAGACGCGGAAGAAATATGCAAATGGCCGCACAGAAGCGTTTGTAGACCGCCAAATGAAAAGGGGCCCGAGGGCCCCTTTTCTTATACCAACCGGCTTTGCTCTTTCGCGGCTTTCACAAAGCCCGAGAAGAGCGGGTGCGGCGCGAAGGGTTTCGACTTCAGCTCGGGGTGGAACTGCACACCGATGAACCACGGGTGGTCCTTATGCTCGACGATCTCGGGCAGGCGGTTGTCGGGCGACATGCCCGAGAATACCAGACCGCATTCCTCAAGCTTCTCGCGGTAGCGGCCATCGACCTCATAGCGGTGACGGTGGCGCTCTTCGATTTCGGTGGTGCCATAGACAGCGGCTACATTCGAATCGGCTTTCAGCACGGCAGAATAGGCACCCAGACGCATCGTGCCGCCCTTGTCATCGCTGACCTTGCGCTCGACGCGGTGGTTGCCCTGGATCCATTCCTTGAGGTGATAGACCACCGGCTCGAACCGGCGCTTGCCCGCCTCGTGATCGAACTCTTCCGAGCCCGCATCCTCGATCCCCGCAAGGTTACGCGCGGCCTCGATCACCGCCATCTGCATACCAAGGCAGATCCCCAGATAGGGGATCTTCTTCTCGCGGGCGAATTGCGCCGCACGGATCTTGCCCTCGGTGCCACGCTCGCCAAAGCCACCCGGCACGAGGATCGCGTTATACTCGCCAAGGAAGGTCGCGGGATCTTCCTTCTCGAACTGCTCGGCATCGATCCACTCGGCCTTGACCTTCACGCGATTGGCCATGCCGCCATGGGTCAGCGCCTCGGCGATGGACTTGTAGGCATCTTCGAGCTGGACATATTTACCGACGATGGCCACCTTGACCTCGCCTTCGGCATTATCCATCCGGTCCATCACGTCTTCCCAACGCGACAGATCGGGCTTGGGCGCGGGCGAGATGCCGAACGCGTCCAGAACCGCCTGATCCAGACCCACGCGGTGATAGGCCAGGGGTGCCTCGTAGATCGTCTTCAGGTCATAGGCCGGAATGACCGCATCGGGGCGGACATTACAGAACAGCGCGATCTTCGCGCGCTCTTTCTCGGGGATTGGCTGCTCGGAGCGGCAGACGAGCACATCCGGCTGCAGCCCGATGGAGCGCAGCTCCTTGACCGAGTGCTGGGTAGGCTTGGTTTTCAGCTCGCCCGATGCTGCCAGATAGGGCAGCAGGGTCAGGTGCATGAAGATACACTGCCCGCGCGGACGTTCCTGCGCGAACTGACGGATCGCTTCGAAGAAGGGCAGCCCCTCGATATCGCCGACCGTGCCGCCGATCTCGCAGAGCATGAAATCGACCTCGTCATCGCCGACGGCGAGGAAATCCTTGATACCGTTGGTCACATGCGGGACGACCTGAATGGTCTTGCCCAGATATTCACCACGGCGTTCCTTCTCGAGCACGTCCGAATAGATACGGCCCGAAGAGACCGAATCCGTCTTGCGCGCCGGAACACCGGTGAAACGCTCGTAGTGACCGAGGTCCAGATCGGTTTCCGCACCATCATCGGTGACAAAAACCTCGCCATGTTCGAACGGGCTCATCGTGCCCGGATCGACATTCAGATAGGGGTCGAGTTTGCGCAGTCGCACCGAAAAGCCGCGAGCTTGCAGCAAAGCCCCCAGCGCCGCCGATGCCAGCCCCTTCCCCAGAGAAGACACCACACCGCCGGTGATGAAGACATAACGTGCCATGAAAGCCCCCGTGAGTTTGCTTGGGTCTGCCGGTCCAGCATCGGACCTGACAAAAATTATAAACATTCCCGAGGCCAATGGCTTCGGGATCACGGGATTTGATGCTTACATGATTCGCGGTCAGCCCGCAATCGGACCGCAAGCAGTTGACTAATTTATCCGTAGATACGCAAGAACTAGTGCGCCCGAGGGGGCGCACTGAAGGTCACGTTTACTGGGCCGCAGGCGGCGTTACCGGCGAGTCCGTGGCCGGCGGCGGGGTCAGATCCACATCGGGGATCGCGCTGCCGGTCGTGTTGGTGTCATCCGCGGCCGGTGCGGTCGTATTGCCCACACCGATCCGGTCAAGAACCGAGGATTCGCCCGCCTCGTTTGCGGCCAGAACGGTCAGCGCCACCGAGGTAATGAGGAAGCCCGCTGCCAGAACCCAGGTCGCCTTCGACAGCGCGTTGGCCGCCTGACGACCGGTCATCACACCACCGCCCGCGCCACCACCGGAGCTGCCCATGCCCAGACCACCGCCCTCGGAGCGCTGCAACAGAACGACGCCGATCATCAACAGCGCGAGGATCAGGTGAACGGTAAGGATGATGTTCTGCATATGGAGAGGGACCTTCTTGCAAAGCTTGCGCCTACTTATTCATATGCCGCCCTTCGTGCAACCCCTTATCCCGCGCATCTTCACGCCGCGAAACAGGGTGCAGATACCCTATATATAGGGGCCTGTGGGAGCGCGGGCGATTTTTCATCGTATTCCCGCCGGTTTTGCCAAGAAATCGGTTCCCCCCGAGGCATCGCTTCTGTATACCGCCCAAGGTTTTTCGAAGCGCCAAGGAGAGTCTCATGGCCAATGTCGTCGTCGTCGGTGCCCAGTGGGGTGACGAGGGGAAAGGCAAGATTGTAGATTGGCTGTCGGAACGGGCCGACGTCATCGCACGTTTTCAGGGCGGGCATAATGCCGGCCACACGCTTGTCATCGACGGCAAGGTTTACAAGCTGAACGCGCTGCCTTCGGGCGTCGTGCGCGGCGGTAAGCTGTCGATCATCGGCAATGGTGTCGTGCTTGATCCGTGGCATCTTCTGGGCGAGATCGAGAAGATCCGCGAACAGGGTGTGGATATCTCGCCCGAGACCCTGATGATCGCCGAGAACACGCCGCTCATCCTGCCGTTCCATGGCGAGCTGGACCGTGCCCGCGAGGCGCAAACATCGGTTGCCAAGATCGGCACCACCGGTCGCGGCATCGGTCCCGCCTATGAGGACAAGGTTGGCCGTCGCGTGATCCGCGTGGCGGATCTCGCAGATCCCGCAACGCTGGAACTGCGCGTGGACCGTGCCCTCGTGCACCATAACGCGCTGCGCGCCGGTCTGGGCCTCGAGGCCATCGACAAGGATGCGCTGATCGCGAAGCTCAATGAGGTCGCCCCCGAGATCCTGAAATATGCAGCCCCCGTCTGGAAGGTGCTGGCCGAGAAGCGCAAGGCCGGCAAGCGTATCCTCTTCGAGGGCGCACAGGGTTCGCTCTTGGATATCGATTTCGGCACCTATCCCTTCGTCACCTCGTCCAACGTGATCGCAGGTCAGGCGGCAACCGGCGTCGGCATCGGTCCGGGCTCGATCGATTTCGTGCTGGGCATCGTGAAAGCCTATACCACCCGCGTCGGCGAAGGCCCCTTCCCGACCGAGCTGAAAGACGATGATGGCGAGCGTCTCGGGACCCGCGGTCACGAGTTCGGCGTCGTCACCGGCCGCAAGCGCCGCTGTGGCTGGTTCGATGCGACCCTCGTGCGCCAGACCTGCTCGGTCTCTGGCGTGAACGGTATCGCACTGACCAAGCTCGACGTGCTCGACGGGTTCGAGACGATCAAGATCTGCACGGGCTACGAGCTTGATGGCGAGCGTCTGGACTATCTGCCGACCGCCTCCGACAAGCAGGCGCGCTGCACGCCCATCTATGAAGAGATCGAAGGCTGGAGCGAGTCGACCGAAGGTGCGCGCAGCTGGGCCGAGCTTCCTGCTGCGGCGATCAAATATGTCCGCCGCATCGAAGAGCTGATCGACTGCCCGGTGGCACTCCTGTCGACTTCGCCCGAGCGCGACGACACGATCCTCGTCACCGACCCCTTCGCGGATTGATGGCAATGGCAGGGCGTGGCCTCAGCTGGAAGACGCGGCGCAGGCTGGCGATTCTGGTGCTGGTTCTCGGCCTGCCGGTCTATATCGTGGTTGCGGTGACCTTGGCCAACTGGCTCGAAGCCCGCGTCGGGCGCCTGCCCCTCCCGGCCGAACTCGCGCTCTATATCGCGCTCGGTGTGGCATGGATCTGGCCTTGCAGGCCGGTCTTCATGGGGGTTGGCCGGAGCGATCCCGACCAAAGCAAGTAAAAACAGCCGCCAGAGATCTGGCGGCTGTTTTCATTTCGGCTAGAGACATTTGCGCTCCGCTCAGGCACTTTTCTCTTCGAAGAAGCGCGATTGCTCGGACACCACATATTGCCCGCGATTGATCTTGTTGATCTTGCCCTGACGCAGCAGCTTGCCAAAGCTGCGCATCCGGTCCTCGCGCGAATAGCCCGCCCCCTCTTCCAGCGCCGTCACCTTGCGCATGATCTGCGGCGCGGTGAAATGCGGCTGCTGTTCGATCTGCGCGGTATAGGCGGCGGCGGCCTCCAGAAGATCGGCCAGCCCACGCGTGCCCGCCTGCTCGGCGAATTCGGCAAAGCTGGTCGCGGCCGCGGTATGCATCTCCTCGATCTCCTCGGCGGCCTCGTCGATCTGCTGCGCAATCTCCGAGGTGGTGACCCTGCGCGGACGCACGGCCTCCTCGATGATCGCCGCCGAAATGTCCTCATCCACCCGTTGCTCGGACACCAGCACCAACGGCGCGTCGCGGCTTGCATCCTCTTTGGGTTGCGCGGGGCTGGTCAGTTCGGGACGGCTGTCCCGCTCTTCCCCCGCCACCGGACGGCGCGGACGCACGGCACGATCCAGATCTTCGCGATAGGCCTTGGTCTCGTCGGGCTCGGCTTTCTCGCCTTTCAGACGGCGCTCGGCCACGGTCGCGGCAACCGCAGCCTTCAGATGCGCAATAGCCGAGAGCCGGCGGCGATTATCCCGTCCTGCCAGCTGGTTATCCGCCTCTTTCATCAGACGCGAGACATCGGCTTCGCTGGTGGCCTTCTTCGCGGTCTCTGGCGGTGTGACCTCCGCTTGCGCGGGCTCCGCAGCGGACGCGGCGTCTTTTGCAGGTGCATCGGTCCGCACGGGCTCTTCGGTGCGGCGACGGCGCAGGATGTCGGTCAGGCTCGGACCCCGGCGCGGCGCGACCGGCGCGGCGGGGTCCGCCGCAGACGGCTCCATCGTCCCGACTTCGGGTGCCGGCTCCGCCTTGGGCGATTCGACCGCCTCCTCTGCATCGGGTTCGGCCGCCTCACGAGCAGGCTCCTCGGCGATGGGCTCTTGCGTCTCGGGCTCTTCCGCCGCCAGAAGATCGGCGATCGCCGCATCACTCTCATCGGCGCCTCTCTCGGGGGCGATCTCTACTTGCGCCTCCGCTTGCCCAACAGACGCGGGCTCGTCGATATCCAGCTCCGCCAGCGCCTTCAGCAGATCCTCTTCATCCTCGGGCGACAGGTCAGCGCCGGGCAGATCGTTGGTCGGCACAACAGGACGCTCTGCCACCGGAGCCTCAACCGCTGGCTGGACACGCCGGACCTTGATAACACGGGCCCGCAGTGCCGGACGCACCGGACGCGGGGCCGCCTCGGACGCTTCCTCGGGGCTCTCGGCTTGCGCGATCTCGGAGGAGTGCTCCGCATCTTCCGCGGTCTCCTCCAGCGCCGCCAGCTCGGCAGAAAGCGCCTCGTTCTCGGCCGCCTGCTCCGCCTCTTGCTTGGCCTTACGCTCAGCCTCTTCCTCGGCGGCAAGCTCTGCCTGACGCGCGGCTTCCTCGGCTGCGGCCTTGGCTTCCGCTTCAGCGCGTTCAGCCTCCTTCTTGGCCTTGCGCTCGGCTTCTTCCTTAGCTGCAAGCTCTGCCTGACGCGCAGGGTCCTCTGCGGCGGCTTTGGCCTCTGCCTCGGCGCGCTCCGCCTCTTCCTTGGCCTTACGCTCGGCTTCTTCCTCGGCGGCACGCTCTGCCTGACGCGCAGCGTCCTCAGCGGCGGCTTTGGCCTCTGCCTCGGCGCGCTCCGCCTCTTCCTTGGCCTTACGCTCAGCTTCTTCCTTAGCTGCAAGCTCTGCCTGACGCGCAGCGTCCTCTGCGGCGGCTTTGGCCTCTGCCTCGGCCGCGAGCACGTCAGGCGAGACCTCGTCGCTTTCAGCCATAGCCTTCAGCTCGTCATCCGAGACAGGACCGGAAATATCCAGCGCCTCGCCAAACCCGCCATTCCCGCCGAAATTCTGGGCTTCGGGTGCACCGGACAGATCCTCCAGGAATTCCGGCGTCGGCGCGGGCTTGGTCGCTTCGGCTTTGGAGCGCGCCACAACCTCGCGGATGCGCGCCAGTTTGGCCGCGACACTGTCATCCGTCGGCGCAGGGGGCGCAGACTGCGGACGCGCATCCTTGGCAGGCTCGGAGACCGGCTCCGCGACAGAAGCCGCGACAGGGGCCGCGATCTTGGAGGTCAGATCGAGCTTGGGCGTCTCATCTGAGGCGCGCAGGATCACGCCGTTTTTCTGGATTTTTGCTTCCACACGGCGCTGGATTTCGCGCTCGGCAATCCGGTGCAGCATCTCCGCATCAGGCTGGGGAGGTTCGGCGCCGAAATAGCGGTCCTCGGCCGCGAGATCGCGGAAATATTCCGCAATCGCCTGCATCGTCTGGAACGGTTCGTCGAAGCCCTCCAGCGTGCAGGAGAACGTTCCGTAAGATACCGTCAGAATCTTATTTGCACCGACCATTATGCTCGCCTCTTTGGACTTCCGTTCGGCTAACCATGTTTCGAAATTGGTGCCATTCAGTGAACGAATAATGGCAATTACAAGGAATTTTACCTATTCAGGGCCCAATCGGGACCATCACACAGGGCTATTTGATGACAGAAACACCGGTATTATCAAGAAAAACCGGTATTACGCTCATGGGTGGCGGCGAAATCGACACTCAAGACGTTTACCAAGCTCTGGAATTCGCGCCACATTTGGTGGCCGCGGATGGTGGCGCAAATAAGGCGATGGCGCTGGATCTGATGCCCGAAGCGGTAATCGGCGATCTCGACAGCCTGTCCGCGCAGGCCCGCAACAGAATCGCTCCCGACCGCATCCACCATGTCGCCGAACAAGATAGCGTCGATTTCGAGAAAGCGCTGCGGTTGACCTGTGCGCCCTTCTATCTGGGGCTTGGCTTCACCGGCCGGCGGGTCGATCACACGCTTGCGGCTCTTTCGGTTCTGGTCCGGTTTCCCGAACGGCCCATCCTGCTGCTCGATGCGAGCGACATCATTTTCAGCGCCCCGCCCGAGATGCGGCTTGATCTGCCCGTTGGTATGCGGCTCTCGCTCTATCCTCTGGGGCCCTGCGACGGCTCTTCGACCGGATTGCAATACCCTCTCGATGGGGTGCGGCTCGATCCAGTGGGGATGATCGGCACTTCGAATAAGGTAACAGGGCCCGTCACCTTAAAGATGACGGGCCCCTGTCTGGTGATCCTGCCCAAGGCCGCGCTGCGCATCGTGCTGCACGGATTGGGGCTGCGATGATCAGAGCTTGGAGAGCTTCGATTGCAGCTCTGCAAGCTGTTTCTTGATCTTCTCCAGCTCCTCGCGATCCTCGGAGGCGGCAGGCGCCTCGCGCTCGGGACCCGATGACGCTTTGGGCCAACCGCCCATCATCGTCTGCAAGAAGGCTTGCTGCTGTTTCTGGAGCGCGTCGAACCCGGGCACGGAGGCAATCGGCATCCGGCCCATATTCTCCATCATCTGGGACTGGCCCTGACGCAGCATATCGAAACTTGCGGCCAGAAACTGCGGCACAACGCTCTGCGCCGAAGTGGCATAGGAGCGCACAAGATCGGTCAGCACATCCACCGGCAGAACATTCTCGCCACGGCTTTCATGCTCGGCGATGATCTGCAGCAGATATTGGCGGGTCAGATCGTCGCCCGATTTCAGATCCACGATCTGCACTTCGCGGCCATCGCGAATGAAGCGGGCGATATCTTCAAGCGTCACATAATCGCTCGTCTCGGTATTGTAGAGACGCCGACTTGCGTAGCGTTTGATTAAAAGAGGCTTTTCCGCATCGGCCATGATGATCCTCCCCAGGATATCGAGTGAGTGGCCATCATGAGGCGCAAATGTCACGAAATCAATAAGAAAGGGGCGAGCCGAAGCCCGCCCCAGATCCGTTCCCTGACTGGGAGGATGCTGTCAGAGATCCGGGAGGAAGAGATTACTTCGTCGCGGCTGCGGTGGTTTTCTTCGCGGCAGCTGCGGTCGAGGAGGTTGCCGACTTCATGGCGGCGGTCGCATCCTCCGAGAAATCCTTGCCTGCGGCCAGCATCAGCTCGACGGTTTCCATCTGAACTTTCTTTGCAACTTCTGCGAAAGCCGAGATATTTTCCGAAGCGATCTCGGCCGAAGCGGAAGCGAAATCGCTCATCGCTTTTGCGTAATCAGCCGGCTCGGATTTGGTGGCCGTCATGTCGCCCATCTTGGCAAGCGTCTCTTTGGTCCATTTGGCAGAGATCTCGGTCGATTTCTCTGCGGCATCCAGAGCCACTTTGGACATTTTCTCGGAGAAGGCCGCCTGCGCTTTGAAGCCCTCTTGGAACTTCGACATGTCCATCGGCATCGAGGACATCATATCTTGCATGATCTTGGTGAAGTCTTGGGTAGTTGCGGCCATCGTAGATGCTCCATTCTTGATAGAAGGGCCAGTGGTTCGGTCTGCGCGGCCCTATTCGCTACAATCAACGATATATGCTGCACTGCAGCAAATCAAGTGTTTTGTGCCGCGTTGCAGAAATTTTACACAGCGTAAAGCACAAACGGATCCGGCCCCTCGGGGCCGGATCACTCATAGCACGATGGTTTCGCGCACATAGCTGCCGGGCGCCTCGCCCAGAATCTGATGCCCGCCCTCGCCCGGAATGCGTGCGGCAACCTCACGACCCGATTGCGCGGCCAGCCATTCGGCCCATCGCGGCCACCATGTGCCCTCGTGGAACTCTGCCGCCGCCAGCCACTCATCGGCATCCTCGATCGGCGCGGACGAGGTATAATGGCCGTATTTCTGCTTGCTGGGCGGATTCACGATCCCCGCGATATGGCCCGATTGCGCCATGATGAACTCTTTATCCTTCGAGCCCATTTGCGAAATTCCTTTGAAGGACGCCTTCCACGGCGCGATGTGATCGGTCTCGCAGGCAATCGCCATCAGCGGCACCGTCACATCCGACAGTTTCAGCTCCTCGCCCATCAGGGTGAAGCAGTCCTCGGCAAAGAGGTTCTGCTGGCACAGGCCGCGCAGATATTCCATCGCCATCTTGCCCGGAAGATTGGTGGCGTCCCCGTTCCAGTAAAGCAGATCGAAGGCAGGCGGCGCCTCGCCCATCATGTAGCTGCGGATCGCGGGACGCCAGATCAGGTCGTTCGAGCGCAGGAAGGAGAAGGTGCGCGACATGAAGTAGCTCGAAAGCACCCCGTCCACGCGGCATTGCACCTCCAGCCCGTCCACGAAATCATCCTGCAGGAAGGACACGAACTCGCCCTGATCCGAGAAATCGGTGAGCGTGGTGAAGAAGGTCGCACAATTGATGGAATGGTCGCGCCGCTTTTTCATCAGCGCCAGTGTCAGGCTGAGCGTGGTGCCCGCGATGCAATAACCGATGGCATTGATCTTGGCCACGCCGGTCTCGGATTTCACCTGTTCGATGGCATCCAGATAGCTCTCGATATAGGTTTCGAAGCCCACATCGGCATAGCTCGCATCGGGGTTTTTCCAGCTGACCACAAAAACCGTGAAGCCCTGCTCGACTGCAAACCGGATAAAGCTGTTCTGCTCCTTCATATCGAGGATGTAGAACTTGTTGATCCAAGGCGGGAAGATCAGCAGCGGCGTGCGATAGACCTTTTCGGTTTTGGGCGTGTACTGGATCAGCTCGAACATCCGGCAGCGATAGACCACTTTGCCCTCGGTCGTGGCCAGATTGCGCCCGACCTCGAAGGCCGTGCGGTCGGCCAGTGTCACCAGAAGATCGCCCTGATTCTGTTCGACATCGCGCACGAGGTTTTCGAGCCCCTGCACGAGGCTCTCGCCCTCGGTCTCGATCGCGCGTTCGAGCGCATCGGGATTGGTGGCGAAGAAATTCGTGGGCGCCATCATGTCCACCAGTTGCTTGGTGAAATATTTCAGTCGCTTACGGTCCTTTTCGGCCAGTCCGGGGAGCGCATCCGTAGCCTCGTCTATGGCGCGCGAGGCGATCATATATTGCTGTTTGACGAAGTTGAAATAGGGATGGGTGGCCCAGAGCGGGTTGGAGAAACGCTTGTCCTCGGGGCCGGTATCCTCGGGCGGGCGGAACCCCTGAGTCGCCAGCGCATGGGTCGCCTGAATATAGTGGCTCATTGCATCGCCCCAGTATTTCACTTGGGCTTCAAGGATTTGCGCCGGTTTATCGGATAGCTCCTTCATGACGGCGGCAGTGGTCGACATATAAAGATCGACGCCCGGCCCCTCCAGAGAAGGGTTCGGCATACGTCTGCGGCCCAAAGCTTCGACCAGACGTTGCGAAAGCTGTTCTATTCTTGCCAGATTCTCCTGCATTTTCTGCGATGCAGCAGAAACCTGTGTCTCCCCTGTTGTCATGACCTCGCGCTCCTCCTATCTTTTTCTCAACCATAGACTTCTCTTCTCTACGGTAAAGCGGGCATTCAGCAGATTTTCACCTCAAGCGTGTGAAATGTCCGGACTGGTCGGCCAAAGGAGCGACGCGATGAAAGGCATCTATAGCTACGATCTGATGGAGAGCATCAGGAACACCAATGAATGGATCGGCGCCTCTGCGCGCGCGATGGCGTCCTACCCTGTCTTCGGCCTGTCCCCGAACCCCGCTTACCGCATGCTCGAATCATGGGGGGCGGTGACCGAGCGCAGCTTCTCGCGCATGGTGATGAAACCCGATTGGGGCATCCGCGCCATCGCCGCCGCCGACGGGCGGGACCATATGGTCGAAGTCGATACTATCATGGACAAGGCCTTCGGCTCGCTGATCCATTTCAACGTGCAGGGCCGTGACAAGATGCCCCGCCGTATCCTGCTCGTGGCCCCGATGTCGGGCCATTATGCGACGCTGATGCGCTCGACAGTGATCTCGCTTCTCCCCGATGCCGAGGTCTATGTGACCGACTGGAAGAATGCCCGCGACATTCCGGTGAGCGAGGGCAAGTTCGACGTCGAGGACTATACGCTCTATCTCGTCGATTTTATGCGCGAACTAGGCCCCGATATCAACGTCATCGCGGTCTGTCAGCCGGCACCGCTGGCGCTGGCCGCCACCGCCTATCTGGCGGAAGAGGACCCCAAGGCCCAGCCGCGCACGCTGACCCTGATCGGCGGCCCGATCGACCCCGATGCCGCCGCCACCGAAGTGACCGATTTCGGGCGCCGCATCACGATGGGCCAGCTCGAGCAGATGGTGATCCAGCGTGTGGGCTACCGCTACAAGGGTGTGGGCCGCATGGTCTATCCGGGCCTGATGCAGCTGGCCTCTTTCATCTCGATGAATGCCGAGACCCATGCCAAAGCCTTCCTCGACAAGATCATGAACGATGCCAAGGACGGCCCCGCCGAGCGCGACCGCCACAACCGCTTCTATGACGAGTATCTCTCGGTCATGGACATGACCGCCGAGTTCTATCTCTCGACGGTGGAGCGTATCTTCAAGGGTCTGGAGATCGCGCAGAACAATTTCACCATCAAAGGCAAGAAGATCGATATCGGCAAGATCACCACGGTCGCGGTGAAAACCGTCGAAGGTGAGAAGGACGATATCTCCGCCCCCGGCCAGTGTGTGGCAGCCCTCGATCTGTGCACTGGTCTGCCCGACAGCATGAAGCAGCAGCATCTGGAACCCAAAGCGGGCCATTACGGCATCTTTGCCGGTGGGGCATGGCGCAACAATATCCGCCCGCTGGTGCTGGAATTCATTGACGATCACGCCTCCGACGAGGAGCTTTCGCGCGAGGTGAAGGTCAATAGCGGTGTGACACCGATGGGCGCGCGCAAGGCCCGCGCCCGCAAACCGGCGGCAGCCGCCGCAACTGCGGCCGTGACCAAATCGGAAGAGCCGAAAAAGGCCGCGGCCCCTGCCCGCAAGCCGCGCGCAACCAAGCCCAAATCGGCCACCAAAGCCGCATCGGCCCCTGTGGCAACGTCTGCCGCCCCCGCCCCGTCGCCCGCAGCACCCGCGGCACCGAAAGCCGTGGAAAGCAAACCGGCAGAGCTCAAGCCCGACCTCGCGAAGACGGAGCCCGCAAAGGCCGAGCCCGCAAAGGTCGAGACGGTAAAGGCCGAGGCTCCCAAGCCGGCAGCGGCCTCCCCGCAGACCGAAACGGCAGCAAAACCTGCCGCGCAAGCCGAGGCCGCAAAGGACGACGCCAAGAACTAGGGACGGGCCTCGGCCTCTCCGCAATGAAAACGGGCGCGACCTCGTCGCGCCCTTTTTCATTGGTGTTGCCCCGACAGGCAAACGCCTGCTACCGTCAGCCCCCGATCTCGCGCGCCTTTTGCGCTGCCGCATCGAGCCCCGCAAAGATGTCCTCGCGGATCTCGCTCTCGCGCATGACCCGCAATCCGGCGGCTGTCGTGCCATCATAATCGATCATGCCCTGCACATGTTGCGCGGCCCGCGGTGCCTCGGAAGACAGCAGCTGCCCCGCCCCCAGAAACAGCTGGCGCGTGGCCCGATCTGCGGTCTCCGGCGCAATACCGTGCTCTTCCAGATAGTCCTGCATATATTCCGCAAACAGCGCCACAAAACCCGGCACGGGGCCTGTCATCGCCGTGAAAAGCGCAAGATCCTCCTCGCGCTCCAACCTGTCGCACTGGCCGAGCGCGCCGAACATCGTTTCGATCTGCACGACCATATCGGAGGTAGGCTCCTCTTGCGCGACCCATGGCGAATAGGCCAGCCCACCGGAGGCGGCGGGGCTCGACATGGCCCGCGCCAGCTGCGCGCCCGGTGCGATGCGGCCAAGCCGGGAAAAATCCACCCCCGCCATCACCGAAACCACCAGCCGCCCCTCGAACCGGATCCGCAGCGCTCCTGCCTCGGCCGGGGGCAGCACCAGCACGGCTATATCGCATAGATCGCTGATCTCCCCGAGTTCCTGCGACAGCCCGACCCCCTCGAATACCGCAGGGAGCGGCCTGTCGCTGCGGCTGAAGATTGTCAGATTTGCGGCGGGCATGCCTGCCTTCAGGAGCCCCAATACCATAGCATGGCCAAGCATTCCGCGCCCGCCGACAAATCCGATCCTCATCCGTTCCAGCATATCTCTCTCCTCGCGATCCTGTTCTCCCCCACTAGGCCCGATCGGACGGCGCGGAACAAGAGCGGATCAGACCATGGCTCCGGCGCAACGGGTCGGGACGCGGCGGCAGCCGATCCCGATCAACGGATAGCCCGCCCGCCCCGGCAGCGGAGGGGACGATATGGAAACGGCGGCCCGAGGGCCGCCGTTTCCTTGACTGTGTCGCTCAGTTCAGTCCGCCAAGCCCTGCGGGTGCGGGAATGCCCAGACTGGCATCTCCGCCCTGCGGCGGCTGGGCCGGTTGGCCGGTTGGCGCACCGGGCATGCCCAATGGCGGCAGACCCAGCGGATTCGACCCCGCGCCACCCGAGGGGGCGCCGCCCAGCGGTGCAAGACCGCCGCCGATCCCGCCCAGACCCGGCATATCGGGCAGCTTCATCTCGATGCTCGCCGGATCGATGGTCGGGCCCTTGTAGTGCATGACCATCTGCGGGAAGGCGATCACCAGCCCGATCATCGCGATCTGGATGAAGAGGAAGGGCACTGCCCCCCAATAGATCTGCGAGGTCTTCACGGGCGCGATCGTCTTGCCGGTGATACGGTCCAGATAGGGCACTTTGGGTGCCACCGAGCGCAGGAAGAACAGCGCGAAACCGAAGGGCGGGTGCATGAAGGAGGTCTGCATGTTGACGCCCAGGATCACCCCGAACCAGATCAGGTCGATCCCCATGGCTTCCGCCGCCGGTGCCAGGAGCGGCACGATGATGAAGGCCAGCTCGAAGAAATCGAGGAAGAAGGCGAGGAAGAAGACCAGAACCGAGACCACCAGCAGGAAGCCGATCTGTCCCCCCGGCAGCGAGGTCAGCAGATGTTCGACCCACAGATGCCCGTTCACCCCGTAGAAGGTCAGCGAAAAAACTCGCGCGCCCAGCAGGATGAACATAACGAAGGCCGAGAGGCGTGTGGTGGCGGTCAGCGCGTCGCGCACCACATCGAATTTCAGCCGCCCCTTCATCGCCGCAAGGATCAGCGCGCCAACCGCGCCCATCGCCCCGCCCTCGGTGGGCGTCGCCACCCCGAGGAAGATCGTGCCGAGCACGAGGAAGATCAGCGCCAGCGGCGGGATCAACACGATCACCACCTGTTGGGCCAGACGGCTCATCAGATTGGTCTTCAACCCGCGATCGGCCAGCGCGATGACATAGGCCACGATTACGGCGGCGAAGACCGCGAGAATACCTGCGTCATTGGCCGGATGGTTCGCCGCCAGATAGAGGTCGGCGCCATAGAAAACCGCGACCGCAATCGCCAGCACCACGATCAGCGAAGTCACGCCCGAGCCCAATGTGCGCGCCTCTTTCGGCAGTGCGGGCATGGCGTTCGGGCGGATGATCGATACGACGAAGACATAGCCCAGATAGAGCCCCATCAGGATCATACCGGGGATCAGTGCGCCCTTATACATATCGCCCACGGACCGGCCCAGCTGGTCGGCGAGGATGATCAGCACCAGCGAGGGCGGGATGATCTGCGCCAGAGTGCCGGAAGCCGTGATCACGCCAGAGGCGATCTTGCGGTCATAGCCGTAGCGCAGCATGATCGGCAGCGAGATCAGCCCCATCGCGATCACCGAGGCCGCAACCACGCCGGTGGTCGCCGCCAGCAGCGCGCCCACGATGACCACGGCATAGGCCAGACCACCGCGCACGGGGCCGAAGAGCTGGCCGATCGTATCCAGAAGATCCTCGGCCATACCGGATTTCTCCAGCATCAGCCCCATGAAAGTGAAGAAAGGAATGGCGAGCAGGGTCTCGTTTGACAGGACCCCCCACATCCGCTCCGGCATCGCGTTGAGCAAGGGCCAGCTGAGATGGATCGAGCCACCCGACATCGGTGCCAGAAACACCCCGATGACAAAGAACAAAAGACCATTGGCCGCCAGCGAGAAGGCCACCGGATAGCCCAAAAGCAGGAAGATCACCAGCGAGGCGAACATGATGGGCGCAAGGTTCTGCGCGATCAGCTCCATCAACATCACAGAGCCTCCTCTTTCACGACGGGTTCATCGGACATATCGCCATGCGCCGGCTGGCCCGCATGCGGATCCTCGATCAGCCCGCGCAGGATGGCGATCTTCTTGATGATCTCGGAGATGTTCTGCGCGAAAAGCAGGATGAACCCCACCAGCAGCAGCATCTTCGCAGGCCACAGGATCAGGCCGCCCGCATTGGTCGAGACCTCGCCCGAGCGCAGCGAGAGCATGACATAGGGATAGAGGAAATAGAGCATGAGCAAGGTGAAGGGCAGCAGGAAGACCACATGCCCGAACAGATCGATCCAGTTCTGCGTGCGCCGTTTCAGCGCGCCGTAGAGGATGTCGATACGAATATGCTCGTTCTTCTGCAGCGTATAGGCTGCGGCCAGCAGGAAGGCCGCCCCGAAGAGATACCATTGCAGCTCGAGCCACGCGTTGGACGAGATGCTGAAGACCTTGCGCACCACGGCATTGACCGCGCTGACGAGGATCGCCAGCAGGATAAGCCATGAGACGGATTTTCCGATGAACTCATTCACGCGGTCAATGACCCGCGCAAACGCCAGTAAGGCGCCCATAATTTCCCTCCCTCACATCAGGTCCCGATGGGCAGGACCACATGATGACATATTTCTTCGTCCAAACGGCGCCGCTTGGTCAAGACAATTGCCTCAATCTGGTGAGATTAATTGACCACTTTGCAGATTTACCGCAGTCTGGAACTCAAAAACCATGAAGATTTACCGATCCGGCCTCGCTTACCATGTCTCGCGCGGATGTGAACCCATTTAAGCCTGCCCCGCCGGTAAATTTCCGAATCCGGCGGATGAACACTGCAAAACCTCTCACGGTTTTGCGATTATTCCAGCTTTATAGGATTTCAGCGCAATAAAAAGTTATAATTTGGCCGATTGAAATCATATTATTTCGGATTTTGCGATTGACGGGCCGGACGGTGCGACATAATGTGCCGCCAACCACAGTGAAAGGATTAGCGATGAACTCGCTCCTCGTCGTCATTAGAAGGAAGCGCATGGGCCGGTGACGGTTAGACCATGATGGTTCCCATGCGCCCCCGCCACAGGTCGGGGGCTTTTTCATATCGACACACTGGGTTGGATTGGAACGGGCCCGATCACGGGCAATGGATGGAGTATGCGATGTCACGGCAGATGACTGGCGCGAAATTGGTGGTTCAGGCGCTCAAGGATCAGGGTGTCGAAGTAATCTTCGGCTATCCGGGTGGCGCTGTCCTGCCGATCTATGACGAGATTTTCCAGCAAAACGACATTCGCCATATCCTTGTCCGCCATGAGCAGGCCGCTGTTCATATGGCCGAAGGCTATGCGCGCTCGACCGGCAAACCGGGCGTTGTGCTGGTCACCTCAGGCCCCGGGGCCACGAATGCGGTCACCGGCCTGACCGATGCGCTGCTCGATTCCATTCCGCTGGTCGTGCTGTCGGGTCAGGTGCCGACCTTCCTGATCGGCACCGACGGGTTCCAGGAAGCCGACACCGTGGGCATTACCCGTCCCTGCACCAAACATAACTGGCTGGTGAAAGAGACCGAGGAGCTGGCCGCCACCCTGCACGAGGCCTTCCACGTGGCGACCTCGGGCCGTCCGGGGCCGGTGCTGGTGGATCTGCCGAAAGACGTGCAGTTCGCTCTCGGCACCTATTCCGAGCCGAAACAGGTGGATGTGAGCCATTATACACCCAAGGTGAAAGGCGATATCGAGGCGATCACCAAGCTCGTCGAGCTGATCGAAAACGCCAAGAAGCCCGTCTTCTATACCGGCGGCGGTGTAATCAATTCGGGCTCGGCCGCGTCGCAATTGCTGCGCGAGCTGGTCGATGGCACCGATTTCCCGATCACCTCCACGCTGATGGGCCTCGGTGCCTATCCCGCCTCGGGCAAGAACTGGCTCGGGATGCTGGGGATGCATGGCCTCTACGAGGCCAATCTGGCGATGCATGATTGCGACCTGATGATCAATGTGGGCGCGCGCTTCGATGACCGGATCACTGGTCGCGTGGCCGATTTCTCGCCGGGGTCGACCAAGGTCCATATCGATATCGACCCCTCCTCGATCAACAAGATCATCCCCGTGCATCTGCCGATCGTGGGCGATGTGGGCCATATTCTGGAAGACGTCCTCAAGGTCTGGAAAGCGCGTGGCCGCAAGACCAACAAAGAGGCCATTGCCGAATGGCACAAACAGGTCAACGAGTGGCGCGCCGTGCGCTGCCTCGCCTATACGAACTCGGAAAAGACCATCAAGCCGCAATACGCGCTCGAGCGTCTGCAGGCCCTGACCGCCGGTCGTGACCGCTACATCACCACCGAGGTGGGCCAGCACCAGATGTGGGCCGCGCAATATCTGCATTTCGACGAACCCCATCGCTGGATGACCTCCGGTGGTCTGGGGACGATGGGCTACGGCTTCCCCGCCTCGATCGGCGTGCAGATCGCGCACCCCGAGGCACTGGTGATCAACGTGGCGGGCGAAGCCTCGTGGCTGATGAATATGCAGGAGATGGGCACCGCGACCCAGTTCCGCGCACCGGTGAAGCAGTTCATCCTCAACAATGAACGGCTCGGCATGGTCCGCCAGTGGCAGGAATTGCTGCATGGCGAGCGCTATTCCTCGAGCTGGTCCGAAAGCCTGCCCGATTTCGTGAAGCTGGCCGAGGCCTTTGGCTGGAAGGGCATCCAGTGCCATGATCCGGCCGATCTCGATGACGCGATCATGGAAATGCTGAACCATGACGGTCCGGTCCTGTTCGACTGCCTTGTCGAGAAGCACGAGAACTGCTTCCCGATGATTCCCTCGGGCAAGCCGCATAACGAGATGCTTCTGGCCGCCGATGCGCAGGCCTTCAAAGAGGGCGCCGCTCTCGTGTAAGCCTGATCGGGCGGGTGCGCCCCGCCCGAGCGCTGAAACGCATGGATTGAAAGGAGACCGGCCATGGCCGCTCTGAACATCAAACAAGGCTCCACGAGCCATTCGGCCTATGACCTGCGGGATTTCCATTCCGATGTGGTGCAAAGCCATACTCTGGCGCTGATCGTGGAAAACGAGGCGGGCGTTCTGGCCCGCGTGATCGGGCTTTTCGCGGGGCGCGGCTATAATATCGACAGCCTCACCGTGGCCGAGACCGATCACAAGGGCCACCGCTCGCGCATCACGATCGTGACCCGCGGCACCGTTGCCGTGATCGAGCAGATCAAGGCACAACTTGGCCGGATCGTGCCGGTCCATGAGGTGATCGACCTGACGCTCGAGGGTCAGGCGGTCGAGCGCGAGCTGGCACTGATCAAGGTGGTAGGCTCTGGCGACAAGCGGATCGAGGCACTGCGGCTTGCAGAGATCTTCCGCGCCAATGTGGTCGATTCCACGCTCGAGAGCTTTGTCTTCGAGATGACCGGCGCGCCGGAAAAGATCGACGCCTTTGCAGAGCTGATGCGCCCCTTGGGCCTGAGTGATGTGGCCCGCACAGGTGTCGCGGCGCTCTCGCGCGGCGTCTGAAACAGCAAAAACAAAAACGCGGCCCCAGAGGCCGCGTTTTTGTTCGCAGGGTTACGTTCAGGGATGGTCCTGCCGTGGTAGTCCGCCATTCAGCGCGCCTTCGATCATCCGCATCAGCTCGTCCACGCGCCGGGCCTCTGCCATATGCCGGTCGAGCACGGCATCCGCCCCGTTCATACCAGAGGCCGCCCGCGATGACGGTTTCGAGAAAGCGGGACAGCAGAGCACATCATTTGCAGGCTGGCTCCCCTTCTCGCGTCCAACCCCGAAGAATCTGCATTTGACCAAATCACGCCCGCTATCGGTCGCCGTGACGCGGATTGCGCCACCCGACATCTGGCGATGATCATAGACGAGACCGCTCGTTCTGAAAGTGCAGCTCACGATATGGATCATCTGGCCCTCCTCGCCATTGATCGCCTTCGTGTAAGGCAATGAAAAAACAGAACACACTATTCACCGTAAATAAGAGAATAGAGGCGCAAAAGTTCTTTCTGCCTCTCCTCGACAACACTGTCGGAGAAACATTAACAAATAACAAATTTTAAATCGATTATTTGAATGATACAGGGGCGTTGAGCCATTCACGCAGCGCGGATGTCACCGCTTCGGGCTGTTCGAGAGGGGTAAGATGCCCTGCCTGCGCGATCTCGGTATAGGTTCCATGCGGGATCAGCTCGGCCAGGAACTGGTGTCTGCGCGGCGGGCAGATCGTGTCATGCACGCCGCAAAGAAGTAGCGCCCGCACAGGCGAGTTGCGCAGAAGCCGCTGCTGGTCAGGACGGCGCATCAGCGCGCGGGACTGCGCGGCAAAACGGTCGGGACCGAGCGTCTGTGCCATATCCAGCATCATCGCTTGCACATTGATCCGGCTCTCGCCCTCGGCCAGAGCACTCGCGGGCACCTCCTCGAGCATCGCATCATCAAGACGCCCCGTCTTGGCTTTCAGAATGCGCTGTTCGCGCAGCCCGGCCATCGTGGGGGTTTCGGGTAGCGGCGAGACATTGATCATCGCGATCCGCGTCACACGCTCGGGCGCCTGCCGCAGAACCTCCATGGCCACCAGCGCCCCCAGCCAGTGCCCCGCCAGCGCAAAACGCGGCGGTGCCTCGGCCAGAACGCTGCGCGCCATATCCTCGATGCTGTCGCCGCGCAAAGGACAGACCATCACGGCGCGCTCGGCCGAAAGCTCGGCCAACTGATGCCAATAGAGCCGCGCGTCACTCATGAAGCCCGGCAGCAGAACCAGCGGTTCAGCGGTCATTGCTCGAATTCCCTTCTCCACCCTCGGCGGCTTGCCCGCTCTTACGCGTAATGTGACCGATGGAGCCAGAGGATTGAAGCGCAAACGTCATGTCCCCGTCATGTTTTCGCCGCGCCTGCGGCACCGGGGAGGACTGCCGGTCGTGCCGTCAGGGAATACGCGCCAGCACATCCGCCACGGCGCGTTCGATCATCTTCAGGCAATCCTCGTCCGAGAAACGGTGATCGGCCCCCCTGACCAGTGTCAGGGTCAGATCGGGGCAATCCGCGTGGTTCAGCAGCCGGATCGCCCAGTCATAGGGCACGGCCTCGTCATCGGTGCCCTGCAACAGCCGCGTCGGGAAGGGGAGCGACAGCGGATCGCGCAGCACCAGCCGGTTGCGGCCATCCTCGATCAGGCGGCGGGTGATGATCATCGGCGCCCCGTATTCTGACGGTATGGCGATATGGCCCTCGCGTTCGAGTTTCTCGCGCGTGGCCTCGTTAAAGCTTGCCCAGTATCCGTCCTCGGTAAAATCGGGAGCAGCCGCGATCGTCACAAGCCCCGCCACACGGTCGGGGATGGTGCGCGCCACCAGAAGCGAAACCCAGCCCCCCATCGACGAGCCGACCAACACCTGCGGGCCGGAGGTCAACGTGGTGATTGCGGCCATCGCATCCTCGAACCAATCACCGATCGCGCCCTCCTCGAATGTGCCCGATGACACGCCATGACCGGAATAATCGAAGCGCAAAAAGGCCTTGCCCTGCGCCTTGGCCCATTGCTCGAGCGCCAGCGCCTTGGTCCCCTCCATATCCGAGCGCAAGCCACCCAGAAACACGATCCCCGGCTCGCTACCCTCGATACGGTTATAGCCGATCTTGCGGCCTTCGGCTGTGGTCAGGAAATCGGTCATGTCTGAACCTCGGTCAGTTTCGTTGCAATCCAAGCGCCCGCCACAGACATCACAAGAAAGACCCCGATGACAAGGGGCACCGAGACACTTCCCAATGCGGCAGCCCCTGCCCCCGCGATCAGCAGGAAGAGCCCTACTACTGTATTGGAGACGGCGGTGTAATCGGCCCGCTCCCCGGGGCCTGACATATCCACAAGATGCGTCGAGCGTCCCTGACGCACCCCATGATAGGCCAGCATCAGGCAGAAGAGCACCAAGGGCATCGCCCAGACGGTCTGTGCGAGGCCCGAGGCGTTGAGCCCCAGCGCCAGCGCCAGCGCCACGGCGGCTGCAAGCCCCGCATAGATCAGCACACGGCGCGAGGAGCGGTCTGAGAGCCGCCCCCAGATATAGGCCGACAGGACCGCAGCCACAGATGATGCCAGCACAAGCCCGCCAAGCTCGGCAAAATCTTGGCTTCCCTTGGCCGCCAGCAACACCAGATAGGGCGGCGCCAGAGCCGTTCCCACCAATAACGAGCGCGCGATGACAAAGAGCCGCAGCTGGCGGTCCTCGCGCATCAGGGTCCATGGGTTGGGCAACCCGCTCTCGCCGGTGCCGCCGTCATCCTCCTCGACCATCAGCGCCATCATCACCGCCCCGAGAATCCAGCCGATGGCCGCCAGACCAATCGCCACCTCGACCAGCGCGTAGCGATCCACGGAGATGAAGAGCAGCATTAGCGCAAAGATGACCACTGCCGCCGAGCCAATGGTCGAGGCCGTGCCCGTGACCGTGCCGCGGCGACTCTGGCCGATGGTCTTGCCCAGAACGTCCTTATAGGCCACCGAACAGGCCGAGCGCGCCACCGCCAGCACTGCCAGCAGCGCCACGATGACCATCCCCGCGACCGCACCCTCGAGCCGTAACCCCGCCAGCGCGATCCCGCCCGCTGCCAGCCCCTGCACCGCCGCGCCCAGAGCCCAGACCCATTTGCGCCGACCGCGCTCGTGGATCAGCGCGGCCGTGAAGATCTGTGGCAAAAGCGCCCCTGCCTCGCGCACGGGCACCAGAAGGCCGGCATAGAAGGCCCCGGCGCCCAGATGGTTCAGGAGCCAGCTGAGCACCAGTTTGGGGTCAATCAGCCCGTCTGCCGATTTCGTGGCTGCCAAGCCCACGATGTGGCGCAGGAAATTGGCCGGTTCGGCCTTCAATGGTGCAGCCTCCAACCCGCCATCGCGGTCAGGATCATCGACAAGACGGTTGAACAGGGACCGGCTGAACTGGCTGGGCATGGGGACCTCGCTTTGGCTTCCACGGATAACGGCGCCGTGAGCACGCGGTTCCGTCTAATCCCCCGATTCTGCGGGGCAATCCATTTCTGAGACTTGACACCACAGGCCGCCGGTCGCACAAGGCCCGCACGAACATAACTTGCAACCGGGCGTTCCGTGGGCGCCAAACCGACGAGGAGGACGACAGATGTCCCAGATTACCCTCACCTTCCCCGATGGAAACCAGAAGCAGGTCGATGCCGGCATTACGGCTCTGGAAGTCGCCGAAGGCATTTCCAAATCCCTGTCGAAAAAAGCGATTTCCGCGCAGGTGAATGGCCAGCATTGGGATCTGCAATGGCCGATCACGCAGGATGCGCAGATCGCCATCAACACCATGTCCGATGACGCGCCCGCGCTGGAACTGATCCGCCACGATCTGGCCCACATCATGGCCCGCGCCGTGCAGGAGATCTGGCCAGATGTGAAAGTGACCATCGGTCCGGTCCGCGACAATGGCTGGTTCTACGATTTCGACCGCGCCGAGCCCTTCACTCCCGAAGACCTCGCGGTAATCGAGAAGAAGATGCGCGACATCATCAATGCCCGCGAGCCGGTGAAGACCGAGCTGTGGTCGCGTGAGGATGCGATCAAATATTACGAGGACAGGGGCGAGCCCTTCAAGGTCGAGCTGGTCAACCGCATCCCCGAGGGCGAGGATCTGCGGATGTACTGGCATGGCGACTGGCAGGATCTCTGCCGTGGTCCGCACCTTGTCCATACCGGCCAGGTGCCTGCCGATGCGTTCAAACTGACCCATGTGGCGGGCGCCTACTGGCTGGGCGATTCGACCCGCCCGATGCTGCAGCGCATCTATGGCGTGGCCTTCAAGTCCAAGAAAGACCTGAGCGCCTGGACCACGATGATGGAAGAGGCCGCCAAGCGCGACCACCGCCGTCTGGGCCGCGAGATGGACCTCTACCACATGCAGGAAGAGGCCCCCGGTCAGGTCTTCTGGCACCCCAATGGCTGGACCATCTACACGACGCTTCAGGACTATATGCGCCGCAAGCAGCGCGCTGACGGCTATGTCGAGGTGAATACGCCGCAGGTAGTGAACCGCAAGCTGTGGGAAGCCTCGGGCCACTGGGAAAACTATCAGGAGAACATGTTTATCGTCGAAGTGGACGAGGATCATGCCCGCGAGAAAACCGTTAATGCGCTTAAACCCATGAACTGCCCCTGCCACGTTCAGGTGTTCAATGTGGGGCTGAAATCCTATCGCGACCTGCCCCTGCGCATGGCCGAGTTCGGCTCGTGCAACCGCTATGAACCCTCGGGCGCGCTGCACGGGATCATGCGTGTGCGCGGCTTCACGCAGGATGACGCGCATATCTTCTGCACGGAAGACCAGATCGAGACGGAAACCGCGAAATTCATCAGCTTCCTCGCCGGTATCTATTCGGATCTGGGCTTCGACAACTGGACGATCAAGCTCTCGACCCGTCCCGAGAAGCGCATCGGCTCCGAAGAAAGCTGGGACCGCGTCGAGGCCGCCCTCGGCAATGCGTGCAACCACGCGGGCTATGAATACGAGATCCAGGAAGGCGAAGGTGCCTTCTATGGCCCCAAACTCGAATTCACCCTGACCGATGCGATCGGGCGTGAATGGCAATGCGGCACGCTGCAGGTGGACCCTAACCTCCCCGAGCGTCTGGATGCGAGCTATATCGGTCAGGATGGCGAGCGTCACCGCCCTGTCATGCTGCACCGCGCGGTTCTGGGCTCGTTCGAGCGGTTCATCGGCATGCTGATCGAGAACTTCGCAGGCAAGCTGCCCCTGTGGCTCGCGCCGCGTCAGGTTGTTGTGGCCTCGATCGTCTCGGATGCCGATGACTATGTGCGCGAAGTGACCGAAGCCCTGAAAGCCCGCGGCATCCGTGCGGAGGCCGATACCCGCAACGAGAAGATCAACTACAAGGTGCGCGAGCATAGTCTCGGGAAAGTGCCCTATATCTTCGCGATCGGGATGAAAGAAGTCGAGGACCGCACCGTTTCGGTGCGCAAGCTGGGCGAGAACCGGACCGAGATCGTTGCGCTCGATGACGTTCTCGCAACGCTCGCATCGGAAGCTATGGCCCCTGATCTGCGCTGATTTTTAGGGCAAATCCGGCCATGCCGCAGTGCAACATCACAGAAAGGTGAGGGAGTTCGCTTCCTCGCCATTTCGTCATTGCATTTTCATGCACATGCTTCATCTTCGTAGATGCGTGTAACGCTGACTTTCTACCCCGTGCCCTTAGGCTGCCGGGCGACTTGGAAGACCAGGCAGCGCGGCCCGGTTGCAATATCGCCGCCGGGAAGACCTGAAGGAGATACGGGAATGGCCACTGGCACCGTAAAATGGTTCAACACCACCAAAGGCTACGGCTTCATCGCGCCCGATGAAGGCGGCAAGGATGTGTTCGTGCATATTTCTGCAGTCGAGCGCGCAGGGCTGACCGGCCTCGCCGACAACCAGAAAATCGAGTACGAACTGATCAGCGGCCGTGACGGTCGTGCCTCTGCTGGTGACCTCAAAGTTCTCTGAGCTTTGACTATAGACGCATCTGAACGGCCCGAATTTCGGGCCGTTTTTTCGTGTCCGGCCACGAGATACGCATGGGGCTGCGCTGTTTTGCCGGTGCGTGCGGTGCCGCAAAAGAAAAACGCGCCACACGGGCGCGTTGTCTACCATGCCTGTTCAGGCGTTCATTCGCTGAGATCTGTCTCGGGCACCCCGAGCACCTCGGAGGCCCGGCGGCGGATATCGGCCCCGAGTGTCTCCTGACGGCCCTCGATCCGGGCAAGACGCGCGGGGGATATCCCGATTGCCTCTGCCAGACTTGCGGTCGGCAGATTGGCCGCATGACGCCATGCACAAAGCGGCGTCGCTCCTGCCGTGATCCACGCGAGATGTGTCCAGTAATCAGGGCGCACTGAGGCAACCGGGCGGACTGGCGCAGACATAATCTGGGCAGGGCTGCTAAGCTGAACCATACGGAATCCTTCCGTTACTTCCTAATCTTCACCACTATGAACGACGACGGTTAAAAATTCCGACGCATCCGGCGGCATATTTGGCTAGAAAACGTGAGCTGGCAGAGAAAGTTCCCGCCAGCCCCTTAAAACCAGTGGCTTTGAGCGTCTTTGGTCCAGCCGAGTGTCATCGCCCCATTGGCCACAATGACAGGCCGCTTCATCAGGGTCGGGTGCTCTGCCAGCAGGTCCAGAACGGGTCCGGACCGCGCATCCTCGTTGAGCCCGCGCCATGTGGTCGAGGATTTGTTCAGAAGCTTGTCGCCGAAGGCCGCATAAAAAGCCTCCAGTTGATCCTGCGACAGCGGCGTCTCGCGGATATCGTGAAACGCCACCTCTTTGCCCGCCTGTTCCAGCGCCTTGCGGGCCTTGCGGCAGGTATCACAGGTCTTGATACCGTATAGGTCCATCTTATTCCCTCAGAACTCCCTCCTCGAGCCGGAGAACCCGATCCATCCGCTTCGCAAGATCCAGATTATGGGTCGCGATCAGAGCGGAGAGATTCGTCTCCCGCACAAGGTCCATAAGGGCAGCAAATACCGTGTCCGAGGTCTGGGGATCAAGATTGCCCGTGGGCTCATCGGCAAGAAGAAGCCGAGGCTTGTTGGCCAGTGCACGGCAGAAGGCCACGCGTTGCTGCTCGCCCCCCGATAGCGCCGAGGGACGGTGGCTGGCGCGATCCTTGAGTCCCACCCGTTCCAGAAGCGAGCGCGCATGGGCCGTGGCCTCGCTACGCGCAATCCCGTTGGCGAGCTGTGGCAGGATGATGTTCTCCTCGGCGGTGAATTCGGGCAGCAGGTGGTGGAACTGATAGACAAAGCCCAGCGAGTTGCGCCGTGCCTGTGTGCGCTGCTTGTCGGAAGCGCGGCCCAGATCCTCGCCATCGATCATCACTCCGCCGGTGTCGGGCGTATCCAGAAGGCCCGCGATATGCAGGAGCGTCGATTTGCCGGTGCCCGAGGGCGCAACCAGCGCCACGACCTGCCCCGGTGCGATGGACAGATCGAGACCGCGCAGCACGGCGATCTCTTTCGGCGTGCCGCGGTTATAGATCTTCTCGATCCCCGAGAGTTGCAGGACATCATTCATAGCGCAGGGCCTCCACAGGGTTCAGGCGCGCCGCGCGGCGGGCAGGGAAAATGGTCACGATGAAGCTCAGGCCCAGCGAGAGCCCCACGGATTTGACGATATCCATCACCTGCAGCTTGGCGGGCAATTCGTAGATGCCGCGCACCGAGGCATCCCAGACATCGCCGCCATTGAGCGCGTTCAGCCCGTCGATGATATGCTGGACATTAAGCGAGAAGACGACCCCGAGGATCAGCCCTGCGAAGGTGCCGATGATACCCGTAAACGCCCCGCACAGGAAGAACACGCGCAGGATGGAGCCTTCGGTCAGCCCCATCGTCCGCAGGATCCCGATATCGCGGCCCTTGTTCTTGACCAGCATGATGAGGCCGGAGGTGATATTCATCGAGGCGATCAGCACCAGCACCGAGAGGATAATGAACATCACGTTGTCTTCCATCGTCAGCGCCTTGAGGAAGCTCCCCGAGCTGTCGCGCCACGACCAGAGCATGGTGCCCTCGCCGCCCGCCTCCATCAGCTGGGGCGTCCAGTCATCCACATTCTCGGGATCGGTCACGCTGACATCGATCTCGTCGGCGCCACCCTCGCGGTTGAAATAGCTCTGCGCTTCCTTGAAGGGCATATAGATGCGGGTCTGGTCGATATCGTAACGCCCCGCCGAGAAGATATAGGTAACCGTATAGGCCGAGACCCGCGGGCTGGTGCCAAAGGCGGTCTTGGCCCCTTCGGGCGAGAGAAGCCGCAGCTTGTCGCCCACACCGATCCCCAGATCCCGCGCCATACCCGCGCCGATGGCGATACCCTGATCGAAATTGTCCAGCGACCCGATCGCCTCGTCGGAATGCGCCACGCCGGGGATCTTTTCCAGATCCTGAAGGCGGATCCCGAAGACCTGCCCCACATTGTTGCGGTCATCGAAGGTGGCCATGACCTGCCCCTTCACGATGGGAGCGGCATCAGTCACACCCGGAATGGCGGCGATGCGTTTGGCGCGCTCGTCATAGTCGCGGATGATGCGGCTATAGACGCCCGAGCCCTCGACCACCTCGGTCGGGGCCGAATAAACGGTCACATGCGGATTGGCGCCCAGAATGGTATCGACGAACTCCGCGCGGAAGCCCGCACGCACGGCCAGCGTGATGATGAGGGCCGCGACCCCGAGCGTGATGCCGATCAGGCTGATCCAGGTCATCACCGAGACCCCGCCCTCGGCCCGTCTTGCCCGCAAATAGCGCCAGGCAATCATAAACTCAAACGCCGAGAAGGGCCTGCTTTGGCCAGCCATATGGTCTCTCCGATAAACGTAACCGCGCGGCACAGTTGCGGCGTGCGGAGCAAAGGTCAAGCGCTGGCGAGGGCCACCCGCATCAAACTGCCGACATCATTCTTCCAGAAAATGCTCGTAACGCGCATCGGTCAGGGTCCTGAGGAAGGCCACCAGCGCATCGATCCGCTGATCATCGAGCGCAGGCCCCATCTCCAGTTTGTCGAGCGAGATATTCTGCGCGATCTCGGGCGGCGCAAAGGGCGCGCCGGTCTCGGGGTCGATATGCCGCTCGGGGCGCTTGGTGTTATAGGTATTGTAGAACAGAATCACCGTGCGCAGGTCGGAAAACACTCCGTTATGCATATAAGGGCCGGTCACGGCCACGTTGCGCAGGGTCGGCACCTTGAACTTTCCGGCCTGCGCCGGATCGGTGATCGCGGGATTGTCCAGAAGCCCCCGATCGAGGAAGCCCTCTCCCTTGCCGTTGAGCCCGCGCACCGCCGTATTCACCGGCACACCGATATTGTGGTATTCGTAATTCGAGAAGGTCTCGCCCGCCTCGCCGGGTGTGGCGCGCAGCTGGTGGCACTGGTTACAATTGGTGAATTGCTGCGAGAAGAACAGGATGCGCCCCAGTTCCTCCTCGTCGGTCAGTTCGATCTCGCCGCGCAGGAACCGGTCATAGCGGCTATCAAAAGGCGCGAAATCCTCGGTGCTTTGAAATTCGGCCAATGCCTTGGTCGCAGCGGCAAGCGTGGCCTCGGGATCGGTCTCGAGGTCCGCGATCCCCGCCACCTCGCGCGCCATCCGCGCCTGATCGGGGTTTTCCGCCAGACGCTGCGCGAAGATTTCGGGGGATGGCAGCGCCATCTCGACGGGGTTGAACAGCGGCCCGCGCGCCTGCTCGGCCAGATCCCTGGCGCGTCCGTCATGAAACTGACCGCCGCGATAGATCCCCGAAGCGTCCATCGCGAAATCGGGCGAGAAGGAGGTATAGCCCAGCGTCGGCGCGTTCCGGTCGCCAAGGCTCTCGAAATCATCGCCCAGCGAGACCGCCTTTCCCGCCTCTGATTCACGTGGATCGGTGAAGGCGAAGGACGGATCATGGCAGGTCGCGCAGGATTGCGAGCCGTTCTGTGAAAGCTCCGTATCATGGAACAGCGTCTCGCCCCAATCAGCCCAGAGGTTTACCGGCCCTTCCTGGGCGGATGCCTGCAGAGGCCAGAGCGCGATAACCGCAAGAACGAGAGAACGGGACATCATGGGCACATTCCTTGAGACGGCCCGTTCATGCCCTATTTTCCTGATCTTTTCAATCAGGAACGTCAGGCACGCAAAGCAAAACGCCCCGGACAAGCCGGGGCGTTCCAGAAACGCTAGAGGCGCGGATCAGCGGTGCTTGGCGTAGATCTCGATGATCTTGGCCACGGCGGCCTCGGCCGACATTTCCTCGCTCTCGCCGGTGCGGCGCGAGGTCAGTTCGACCTTGTTGGCGGCCACGCCACGCGGGCCGATGGTCACGCGCCACGGCAGACCGATCAGGTCCATCGTCGCGAATTTGGCACCCGCGCGCTCGTTACGGTCGTCATAGAGCGGGTCCAGACCGGCTTTGGTCAGCGCGGCATAGAGCGCGTCGCAGGCACTGTCACAGGCCGCATCGCCCTGTTTGAGGTTCACGATGCCCACATGGAAGGGTGTCACGCCCTCGGGCCAGATGATGCCCTTCTCGTCGTGGTTCGCCTCGATCAGCGCGCCGACCAGACGCGAGACGCCGATCCCGTGCGAGCCCATCTCGACCGGAACCTTGGAGCCATCGGGCATCTGCACATTGGCGCCCATCGATTCCGAGTATTTGGTGCCGAAATAGAAGATCTGGCCAACCTCGATCCCGCGGGCCGATTTGCGACGCTCTTCGGGGACCTCGTTGAAGATCGCCTCGTCATGGGTCTCGTCGGTACGGGCGTAAAGGGTGGTGAACTCCTTGCAGATCGCTTCGACCTCGTCGCGATTGTCGTAATCCACCTCGCGATCGCCCAGTGTCAGGTCGGTCACGTTGGAATCGTAGAACACCTCCGACTCGCCCGTAGGCGCCAGCACGAGGAACTCGTGGGTATTGTCGCCACCGATCGGGCCGGAATCGGCACGCATCGGGATCGCGGTCAGGCCCATGCGCTCATAGGTGCGCAGGTAGGAGACCATATGGCGGTTATAGGCATGGAGCGCATCTTCCTTGGTCAGATCGAAGCTGTAGCCGTCTTTCATGAAGAACTCGCGGCCACGCATCACGCCGAACCGCGGGCGGACCTCGTCGCGGAATTTCCACTGGATCTGGTAGAGCGTCATCGGCAGCGATTTGTAGCTCTCGACATGGGCGCGGAAGATGTCGGTGATCATCTCCTCGTTGGTGGGCCCGTAAAGCATGTCACGGCCGTGGCGGTCCTTGATGCGCAGCATCTCGGGGCCATAGGCATCATAGCGGCCCGATTCCTGCCAGAGTTCGGCCGATTGCATCGTGGGCATCAGCACCGGAATATGGCCCGCGCGGACCTGTTCCTCATGCACGATCTGTTCCAGACGGCGCAGGACCTTATAGCCCATCGGCAACCACGAATAGATCCCTGCCTGCTGCTGCTTGATCATACCAGCACGCAGCATCAGCCGGTGCGAGGCAATCTGCGCCTCGGACGGGTTTTCCTTCAGAACGGGAAGAAAGTAGCGGGAAAGGCGCATGACGGACGGTCCCTGTCGGTTATGTTAAACTGCGCTCGGGGCTAGCCGATATAGCGCCCTTGGGCAAGAGCAACCGCGCCGTGCCGCGTTCAGAGATCCGTGGAGGCGCTATCCGGCCCGTCGGAAACCGGCTCGAACATCGCACAGGCCAGCTGCACACCGTCCTGCCGCAGGCTGATCGCGCGGGTCTTGCGCGCAAGAAAGGCGCTGCGCACATCGGTATCGGCCAGAATGAACTCGGCCTTCTGGCGCCCGAGCGCGGGCATGGGCAGCGCGGGGTGTTCCCCTTGTGCCACAAGATCGGCCTGCGGGATCAGGAGCATGCCCTGCGCGGATCCGCAGCTGCTGGTGGAGGCCAGCTCCACCCCTGCCCCGAAATGATCCCCCTTGGTCAGCTCGATCGTGGCCAGCATCAGCCGCACCGAGCCATCCTCGGGGGCAAGATCGGCCACCGTCACCGAGGCCAGCGCCTGACCTTGGGCATCCACCAGATCGGCGCGCGCGGTCTCTGCCTGCGCCGTCACGGCCACGGAAATGGACGCGATCACCATAGCGATAAGGGTCTTCATCTGCTGCTCCTGCTTAGGCGCCTTGCATGACATGCCGACCATAGGCAAAGGATGCAAGCCCTGCATCCCGCGCCTCCGATCACCTTTTCTCAAGCGCCACGTTAGACTGTCGTCCTTGTTGCCGGACGTATCGGTTCTTGCCGTGTTTTCGATCCGCCCTAAAATGGCATCATCGAGCGGTTGCGTTTGCCTCATATACTGCCATTCTGCCCGAGTATTTTTTCTGGAGCAATCATGTCTTTCACAATGCGCAACCAAGCGCTCATCTGGTCCATTGCCATCGTGGTCTTCCTTCTGGCGCTGTGGCTGATGGGAGATGTGATCCTGCCCTTCATCGTGGGCGGCGCCATCGCCTATTTCCTCGACCCGCTGGCCGACCGGCTCGAGAAATACATGTCGCGGGCGCTGGCCACCACGGTGATCGCAGTCACCGCCACATTGATCTTCGTGGTGCTGGGCATCGCGATCATCCCGCTCCTTGTCGACCAGCTGACACAGCTGATCGCCACCGCGCCGCAGATCTTTACCCGTCTCAAGGATTTCCTGACCACCAATTTCCCGCAGCTTGTGGAGAACGGCTCGCCGGTCAATGATGCGCTCGTCTCTATCGGCCAGACCATCCAGAGCCGTGGTGGCGAGCTGGCCACAACGGTGCTCAGTTCGGCTATGGGTGTGGTGAATTTCGTGGTCTTCATCGTAGTGGTGCCGGTCGTGGCCTTCTACATGCTGCTCGACTGGGATCCGATCGTGGCCAAGGTCGACCGCATGCTGCCGCGTCAGAGCGCCGAGACCATCCGCGGCATTGCCCGCGATATCGACCGTGTTCTATCGGGGTTCGTGCGCGGGCAGGTCACGGTCTGCCTGATCCTGGGCACGTTCTACGCTGTTGGACTGATGCTGGCGGGGCTGAATTTCGGGCTGATCGCAGGCGCGATCGCGGGCTCGCTGACCTTCATTCCCTATGTCGGCGCGATCATCGGCGGTGGGTTGGCCATCGGGCTGGCGCTGTTCCAGTTCTGGGGCGAATGGTGGCATATCGCGATCGTCGCGGGGATCTTCGCCATCGGCCAGTTCCTCGAGGGTAATATCATCACGCCCAAACTCGTGGGCAATTCCATCGGCTTGCATCCTTTGTGGCTGATCTTCGCGCTCTCGGCCTTCGGCACGCTCTTCGGATTTGTGGGGATGCTGGTGGCGGTTCCGGTTGCGGCGATGCTCGGCGTGCTTGCACGTTTCGGCATCCAGCAGTACATGCAGGGACCGCTTTACAAAGGGGTCGGCGCCAAGGATCTTCCGCCGGAAGATTTCACCAAATAGGCGGGCGGCCCGGCCAGACCGGGGGAGGCAGGATAATGGGCAGACAGCTGATATTCGACCTGCCGCTGCGCCAGTCGCAGGGGCGCGAGGATTACTATGTCGCACAGGCCAATGCGCTGGCGCTGGCGATGCTGGACACACCCGAAAGCTGGACCTCGGGACGGATGATCCTCACGGGCGATGCGGGCGCGGGCAAGACCCATCTCGCGCAGATCTGGGCCGATGCCAACCGTGCCCCCCTGATCCCTGCCCGCGAGCTGGCCGATTACGACGCGCCATGGCTGGCGACCGCCGGTGCCATCGTTGTGGATGACGCCAACCAGATTGCGGGCACGCGCGAGCGCGAATCGCTGCTGTTCCATCTGTGCAATCTCTGTCAGGCCGAAAACGTGAAGCTCCTGCTGACCGCGCGCACGCCGCCGCGCGACTGGGGCCTCGTGGTGCCCGATCTGCGCTCACGGATGGAGGCGACCACTTCCGCCAAGATCATGCCACCCGATGACGCGCTTCTGGCCGCCGTGCTGGTGAAGATGTTCGCCGATCGCCAGATCCATGTGCCGGTCACGCTGATCCCGTGGCTCGTCAGCCGGATGGACCGGTCGCTGGCCACGGCACGGGCGCTGGTGGGCGCGCTTGACGCAAGGTCACTTACGGAAAAACGGGCGATTACCCGCTCGTTGGCCTCCGATGTTCTGGACAGTCTCGGGCTTCACGAAGAAGATTAATCAAACCGTCATCTTTCCGTTACAACTCAGGGCAATAACCGCGGCATGACACAGGCTGATTTTCTCAAAACCCCGTTTCCCGCGCCCGTCGAGCTTCCCGAAGAGGTTATCTCCGGCCCCGGACGTTTCTTCAACCGCGAGCTGTCATGGCTCGCGTTCAACTGGCGGGTTCTGGAAGAGGCGACCAATCCGCGCGTGCCGCTGCTGGAGCGGCTGCGCTTCGTCTCGATTTCGGCCACGAACCTTGATGAATTCTACACGGTCCGCGTGGCGGGGCTGCGCGAGCTGGTGCGCGAGGGCAACAACCTGCCCTCCCATGACGGCCTGACCCCGCGCGAGCAGCTCCAGCTGATCAACGAGGACGCCCGCCAGTTGATGGATATGCAGCAATCGAGCTGGAACAAGATCCGCGCCGAGCTGGATGAGGCGGGCATCCATGTGGTGACCCGCGCGACCCTGACCGAGGATGACCTCGTCTTCCTGCGCAACCACTTCCTGCAGAAGGTGTTTCCGGTGCTCTCGCCCTTGGCGATCGATCCCGCACATCCCTTCCCCTTCATCCCCAATCTGGGCTTCTGTCTGGCGCTCGAACTGGAACGCCCGGGCGACAAACGCCGGATGCAGGCGCTTTTGCCGATCCCGCAGCAGATCGACCGCTTTGTGCGCCTGCCCGGCGAGGCGCGGTTCCTGCCGCTCGAGGATGTGCTCCTCCTGCATCTCAACTCGCTCTTCCCCGGCTTCCGCGAGCGCGGCCATTGCGCCTTCCGCGTGCTGCGGGACAGCGACCTCGAGGTCGAGGACGAGGCCGAGGACCTGGTGCGCGAGTTCGAGACGGCCCTCAAACGCCGCCGCCGCGGTCAGGTGATCCGCCTGAAGATCACCGCAGGAGCGCCCGAGAGCCTGCATCAGGTCATCATGGACGAGCTGCATGTGACGCAAGACGAGGTGGTCGAGGTGCGCGGTCTTCTGGGCGTGGCCGATCTGAAAGAGCTGATCATCGACGACCGGCCCGATCTCCTGTGGCCCTCCTTCACGCCGCGCGTCCCCGAGCGCGTACAGGACCACGAAGGCGATATGTTCGCGGCGATCCGCCAGAAGGATATGCTGCTCCATCACCCTTACGAGACCTTCGACATGGTGGTGCGCTTTCTGACGCAGGCGGCCAATGACCCCAATGTGCTGGCCATCAAGCAGACGCTTTACCGGACCTCCAAGAACTCGCCCATCGTCTCGGCGCTCTGCGAGGCCGCCGAGAACGGCAAATCGGTCACCGCACTGGTAGAGCTGAAGGCGCGCTTCGACGAGGCCGCCAATATCCGCCAGTCGCGCATGCTCGAGCGTGCGGGAGCGCATGTGGTCTACGGGTTCACCAATTACAAGACCCATGCCAAGATCAGCACCGTGGTGCGCCGCGAGGGCGACAGCCTCGTGACCTATACCCATTACGGCACCGGCAACTATCACCCGATCACGGCCAAGATCTATACCGACCTGAGCTTCTTCACATGTGATGATGCGCTGGGACGCGATGCGACCAAGGTTTTCAACTATCTCTCGGGCTATGTGCAGCCCGAAAATCTCGAGAACCTCGCGATCTCGCCCCATACGTTGAAGCCGCGCCTTCTGGAGATGATCGCCCGCGAGGCGGAATTTGCCAAGGCCGGCAAACCTGCCGAGATCTGGGGCAAGATGAACTCCATCATCGACCCCGAGGTGATCGACGCGCTCTACGCCGCCAGTCAGGCGGGCGTGAAGATCAGCCTCGTGATCCGCGGCATTTGCGGCATCCGCCCCGGCATCAAGGGGCTGTCCGAGAATATCCGCGTGAAATCCATCGTAGGCCGCTATCTGGAACATTCGCGCATCGTCTGTTTCGGCAATGGCCACGGGCTGCCCTCCAAGAAGGCGCGGGTCTTCTTCAGCTCTGCCGACTGGATGGGCCGCAACCTCAACCGCCGTGTCGAGACACTGGTCGAGGCCACCAACCCCACCGTGAAAGCGCAGATCACCGAGCAGATCATGGCGGCCAACATGGCCGACGAGGCCCAGAGCTGGATCCTGCAACCCGATGGCAAGTTCATCCGCCATCTTCCGGAAGATAACCAGACGCTTTTCAACTGCCACCGCTTCTTCATGGAGAACCCCTCGCTTTCCGGTCGGGGCTCTGCGGGCGCAAGTGACGTTCCAAAGCTTGCCCATAGCTTCGACTAAGCCTAATGTTTGGGCGAAGTTTGTTTAGTCCGGAAGGCTCAGATGGCAGATATAGTGGCCGTCGGTAACAGCACTGACAACGACGAGTGGGACCCCTTTGGCAAACCGCTCTTCGACGACCCCTCGATTCGCGCACTCAGCCGTGTGGGGGTCGTCGATATCGGCTCCAACTCCATCCGGATGGTGGTGTTTGACGGCGCGGCCCGCTCGCCCGCCTATTTCTTCAACGAGAAAGTCATGGCGGGTCTGGGACAGGGGCTGGCCGAAACCGGTCGGTTGAACCCCGAAGGCCGTACGCGGGCGCTCACCGCGATGCGCCGTTTTGCAGCGCTCGCCAAGGGCATGAAGGTCAATTCGCTGACCTGCGTGGCCACCGCAGCCATGCGCGATGCCGAGGATGGGCCGGAATTCCACCGCCTGATCGAGAACGAGACCGGCCTGACCATCCATGTGGTCGACGGCCCCGAGGAAGCGCGGCTCTCGGCGCAGGGCGTCCTGTTGGGCTGGCCCGATGCCAATGGCCTGATCTGCGATATCGGCGGCAACTCGATGGAACTGGCCGAGGTGCGCGACGGCAAGGTCTGGCGGCGGGTCTCCTCGCAGCTGGGCCCCTTCCGTCTGCAGCTGGTGGGCGACCGCGCGGCGCAGATCCAGCATATCAAGGACACGATGCAGCGGCTCGCCGCCGAGGTCGGCACCGGTTACGAGCGTATCTATCTGGTGGGTGGCTCGTGGCGCGCCATTGCCCGCATCGATATGGAACGCGAGAAATATCCGCTTCTGGTGCTGCATGAATACCGCATGACACCCGAGGCCGTGGGCAAGACCATCGATATGATCGAAAGCGCGGCTCTGTCGGATCTGCGGGCAAGCACGGGGATCGGCTCGGCGCGGATGGATCTGGTGCCCTATGCGGCGCTGGTGCTGCGCGAGCTGGTGGCGGTCTTCCAGCCTGCCGAGATCGATGTCTCGTCCTACGGAATCCGCGAGGGGCTTCTTTACGAACAGATGCCCGACAGGCTACGCAAGCGCGATCCGCTGATCGAGGCCTGCCGCCATGCCGAGCGCCGCGCCGCCCGCATGCCCGGTTTCGGCAAGAAGATGCACAGCTTCATCCAGCCGATCTGGGGCGAGGTGCCGCCCGAAACCTATCGGGTGATCCGCGCCGCCTGCCTTCTGCATGACACGACATGGCGCACCCATCCCGATTACCGCGCCGATGCCTGTTTCGAGAATGTGACCCGTGCCAATATGGCCGCGCTTTCGCATCCCGAACGGGTGCTGATCGGCCTTGCCCTGCTGCACCGCTACAAGAACAACCGCTCGAACTCGGCCCATCAGGACCTGTTCAAGCTGCTGTCCAAGGACCAGATCCGCGAGGCCGAGATCCTCGGAAAGGCGATGCGCTTCGCGGCGATGTTCTCGATCGATGATCCCGGCGATGCCGGACGTCTGGTCCGCCATCGTGAGGACAAGATCCTCGAGCTGAAACTGACCTCGAAAGGCGCGGAACTCTTTGGCGAGGTAACCGAATCGCGGTTTTCATCGCTGTGCAGCTCGCTCGGTGTCAAAGCGGTGATTACCCAGCCCTGACCCTATGCCCCGCTTTCGGGCGGGGCATGCACCACCAGATCCAGCGAAACCGGATAATGGTCCGATGCCGCCAGCAGCGCGTCGCGCAGTTCCGGATCCCTATAGCAGGCCGGATCATCGAACGGATGCCAGATCCGCCATGCCGGACGGTTGGCGCACAGATCGCCCGACACCATGATGTAATCCACGATCGCCCCGAAATACTGCTGCTCGGCCACCGACCAGAACCGCGCCGAGGCCGGCTGCGCAAGTGTCGGCGCGGTCCCGATCCGCGCATGTGGATCATGCAGAAGATAGTGCCCGGGGCCCAGCTGCCCGGCAATCACCTCGAGCGCCGACTGGCCCAGGATCTCCTCGTATTCATCCAGCCCCGGCCCGTCATTCAGATCTCCCAGCAGGATCACCGATTTACGTTCCTCCAAAAGCTGCTCGACCCGCTCGCGCAACCAGAGCGATTGCGCCAACTGCTTGCGACGGTTGCGCAACGCCAGACGGTGCATATTGCTCGCTGTCTCGCCATGGGTGATTTTCGATTTGATATGCACCCCGATCAGATGGAAATCCTGTGCCCCCGCCTGCACCACCGCCTCGAGCGGGGGCTTGTCGAACACATGATCGCCCGAACTCAGTCCGTGGACTTTCGGGACCGGATGCCGTCCGGGCTCGGGCGAGAGCCCCACCCGGACCCGGTCGGGATCATAGAGAAGCGCGATCTCCTGTGCCGTGGTGCTTGCCATGCCATGCAGACAGGCGCGGGTGCGCAGGCCAAAGGCTGCGGCAAACATCTCGAGGCTTACCCGCGTATATCGCCCCACCGCGTCATCGGGCGCCTCGACCACCAGTATGAGATCGGCATCCACCGTCGCCATCACCCGTGCGATGGCCTCCGCCTGCTCCCGTGCGCTCACCTGCCCGTGCCGCATGGGTCGGTCGTCAAAAGCGGGCCTGCCATCCCGATCGAACAGATTGGTGAACCATTCCACATTGTAGGTGGCAATCCGCAGGTTCATATCGCGGGTCATGATGCCCTCAGGCCAGCTCCGGTCGCGCGCGGATCTCTTCCCATGCGCGGTTCAGCGCCACGACACGGTCCTCGGCCAGACGCACAGCCTCCTCGGGCATACCACGGGCAATCGCCCGGTCGGGATGGGCCTCACGGATCGCCGCCTTCCACGCCCGGCGCACCTCCTCGAGGCTCGCTCCGGGCTCCACCTCCAGCACGGTCCACGGATCAGGATCGGACCCCGCCACATAACTCGCCCGCAGCGCCCGGTAGCAGCACTCCTTCAACCCGAAGATCCGTGCCACTTCCTGCAGGAAAACTTCCTCGTTCTCGTGGAAATCCCCATCGGCCACTGCAATCGCGAACAGCCCCTCGAGCACGTCTTTCAGGACCTGATTGCCCTCACCGAACATCGCCGCGATCTTGCGCGCATAGGCGTCGAACCCCGCCACATCGGTGCGCGCCATGTTGAACACCCGCGCGGCATTGATCTCTTCGTCCTCTGGAATGGAAAAAATCCGCCGGAACGCTTCCACCTCGTTACGGGTCACTTGCCCGTCCGCCTTGGCCATCTTCGCTCCGAGCGCGATGACCGCAATGGTGAAAGCCACCGACCGTTCGGGCGGCGCGCGCAGCTGGTCGAACACATCCGACAGCGCCTCCCCCCGTGCGAGAGAAGCGATCGCCGCCGCGATCCGAGACCAGAGTGAAAGAGGCTTGTCCATAAACCCTAGTGTAGCCCGAATTCCGAAAGTTTCACACCGGCAAATTCACACAGCCGGTCACATATCCCTGCGCAAAACAGGCCCTTCCAGCGTCCCTAAATATCCCGGGGTGAATTGGCGGCCCTGCCGCCAAGAGGGGCAGCGCCCCTCCACCACCGCCTCAAGGGCGATCAGGCCTGTTTTGCCAGACGGCTCTCGAGCACATCGAAGGGCACACCCGGCTCGTCCTTTGCGCAACGGATCACCAGCGAGGTCTTCACACTCGCCACGTTTTCTGCCGCGGTCAGATGGCTCATCAGGAAGCTCTGGAACGTCGAGAGATCGGGCGCCACGCATTTCAGGATGAAATCGATCTCGCCATTGAGCATGTGGCACTCGCGCACCAGCGGCCAAGCATTGCAAAGCGCCTCGAACTGGGCCAGATCGGCCTCCGATTGCGAATGCAGCCGCACAGAGGCAAAGACCTGCACCTCGAAATTCAGCTCGCGCGGGTTCACATCCGCGTGGTAACCGCGGATATAACCGGCCTCCTCGAGCGTGCGCACACGGCGCAGGCAAGGCGGTGCCGAGATCCCGACGCGTTTCGCCAGTTCGACATTCGTCATACGACCGTCGGCCTGTAACTCGGCCAGAATCTTCCGGTCGATTTCGTCAAGCTTTGAACTGGCCATGAATACACCTCCGCCTTGCGCCGAAAACTATCGAATATTTCACAGTCGCGCAATAATATTTCACACATTTGACTGCAAGCGCAATCGCGCGACATGCCGCAATGTTTTTCATCACGAAGACGGGTGACAGATCCGCTTCATTCTGCCGCTCTGCCCCGCTCGGGGGTTTTCGTTGCAGGTGGAGGTGTCTATATCCGCAACAAACCCGCTGCAAGACAGGAATCTCAGGAGATCCGCATGTCCGAGACGACCAAGAAAACCAAACTTCTCATCATCGGCTCCGGCCCTGCTGGCTATACCGCAGGCGTCTATGCCTCGCGGGCAATGCTCCAGCCGGTTCTGGTGCAGGGCCTGCAACCGGGCGGCCAGCTGACCATCACGACCGAAGTCGAGAACTGGCCCGGCCACACGGAGGTCCAAGGCCCCGATCTGATGGTTCAGATGGAAGAGCATGCCCGCGCGATGGGCACCGAGATCATCGGTGACTATATCACCTCGCTCGATCTGGGGCAGCGCCCGTTCAAAGCGCGTGGCGACTCGGGCACCACCTACGAGGCCGATGCCGTGGTTCTGGCCACCGGCGCACAGGCCAAATGGCTGGGTCTGCCCTCGGAAGACAAGTTCCAGGGCTTCGGCGTCTCGGCCTGCGCCACCTGCGACGGGTTCTTCTATCGCGGCAAGGAAGTTGTGGTCATCGGCGGCGGCAATACCGCGGTGGAAGAGGCGCTATTCCTCACCAATTTCGCCTCCAAGGTTACGGTGATCCACCGCCGCGACTTCTTCCGTGCCGAGAAGATCCTGCAGGAACGCCTGTTCAAGAACCCCAAGATCGAGGTTGTCTGGAACCACACCGTTGAGGAGGTCCTCGGCACCGAGGCCCCGCTGGGCGTGACCGGCGTGCGCGTCAAATCCACCGCAGACGGTGCCGAGCGCGAGATCCCCTGTGACGGCTTCTTCGTGGCCATCGGCCATGCGCCCGCATCGGAACTGGTGAAAGACCAGCTGAAACTGCAAGATGGCGGCTATGTCTGGGTTGAACCGGGCTCCACCCGCACATCGATCGAAGGCGTGTTCGCGGCAGGCGATCTGACCGATCACACCTATCGTCAGGCCGTTACCTCCGCCGGCATGGGCTGCATGGCGGCGCTTGATGCAGAGCGCTGGCTGGCCGAGCAGGGTCTGGCCGAGTAACACGACTTTTTAAGCGGACAGCGAAAGCCCCCGACTCCAGCGTCGGGGGCTTTTTCGTGCCCAACAATTCAGCATGTTGAAAACACTAGAATTTTACAAAATATACATCTGATATTTAGGTTAGTATGATCACATAAATTAAAGAATTGGCAGGGGCGCAACAGGTAAGCAATCGTGTCCTTTATTACAGTAACGATTTGCTATGTCCGATATAAATTCCTGGGGCTGGTATGCCTCGAGCTTATGGCCCGGTGCCTCCCTCACCGAGCAGAATAACCTCGACACATCCGGTAACGGTCTGTCGGTCGATCCCGACAGCTATGTCGAAGTTACCCTGCATGACGCCGATAACGACGGTTATATCTGGGATGACGACAGCGATGATGTCCACCGGGCCGATGACAACGACACAATCGTCATCGAGGAATTGACGCTCTTTGCGCATGAAATCGCACGCTATTCGAATTCATCCATCACGGTAAACGGAGTCACCTATACCGGCCTTGATATGGAGGTCACGCTTTATACCAACGGCACATGGAGCGCGCGCTTGCTGGATAGCTCGCTACCCAACGGGGTGAACTACCAGAATGTCGACTCGGTCACCCTCGGAACATGGGATGGCGTTGAATATGACGGGGTCACGATCTCGCATATCGATGATCCTTTCGTCTGTTTTGCCGAAAACAGCATGGTGATGACCACCGAAGGGCCGCGACCGGTCGAGACGATCACGACAGATGACAGGCTGATAACGCATGGCGGGCAAGCCGCCGCTGTCGTCTGGGTCGGCTGCCGCACGGTCGTGGCAACCGGCAAGGCCGCACCGATCCGTTTCGGCAAGGGCAGCATCGGCAATCATCGTCCGCTCTACCTCTCCCCCCATCACCGCGTGCTGGTCGGACATCCGGCGCTCGAGGAACTGACAGGCTACTGCCACGGTTTCGTGGCCGCGCGGCATCTATGCGGATTGCACCCCGATATCCGCCCTGCACCGCGCGCGCATATTAACTACTGGCACATCCTGACCGAGTATCACGAGGCGATCATGGCCGAAGGCGCCTGGCTCGAAACTCTCTATCCCGGATCCCAGGCGTGGAACATGCTGGGACCCGCCTGCCATCGCCATATCCATGAGGCGCTACCGCATCTGCAGGATCTGCCGGGAAGCTATGGCCCGCTGGCCTATCCCGACCTACCGGGAAAGATCCGCCGCCAGCTCGGCGCGGATCTGTTATCCGCCGGCAAACGGCAAAGGGCGGCCTGAGGCCGCCCTGTCAACTCAGTGCACCGTAACGGGCGCAAGATCGTTCTGGCGCGCCAGAATGAAAGCCATCTCACGGTCCTTCACCAGCGCCAGCCGCTCGCCATCGGAGGCGTGAAGCGCGTAAAGCTGCTTCACCTCCCCCAGCTGCGCTTTGATATCCTCGGGCAGCTCGCCCGCATCCACGGCACGGATATAGGCGAGACGCTCTGTCTGGTCTTCGGGGGCGAAGTTGAATTTGGTATTCATCACAAGTCCTCCTGCCTGCTTATTTTTTCGAAATCGGAATGGTCTGCACGACCGGATCGGGGATCACGCGGCGCAGATCCACATGCAAGAGCCCGTTCTCCATCGACGCGCCCGCCACCTCGACACCATCGGCCAGCACAAAGCTGCGCTGGAAGGCGCGCGCAGCGATCCCGCGATAGAGATAGATCCGCTCGGAGAGATCATCGCCCTGACGGCCACGGATCACAAGCGCACGGTCTTCCATGGTGATCGACAGGTCATCCTCTCCAAACCCCGCCACCGCCAGCGAGATCCGGTAGCTATCGGGTCCGGACTGTTCGATATTATAGGGCGGATAGGCATCCGATCCGGATTTGGCGGTGCGTTCCACCAGCTGTTCCAGCTGATCAAAGCCCAGCAGATAGGGATGAGATCCAAAGCTCAGTTTCGTCATCAGGCAAGCCCTTTTCAAAGCGACATGCGGTTATCGGGCCCCGCGATCCGGCAACCCCTTCATCTCAATATGGTCAGGCAAAGCGGACACTGCAAGACCCTGCCATGAAAGGATTAACGTCGATTTCCTTCCTGAAATCCGAAAAATCGTGTATTAATAAACGTGAACACCCGCCGAGTCACCCGCATCCGCGGCGCCCCGAGCGGGGTTATAGATATGTTTAGGACGCCATCATGAATGCGCATGTCGAAATGGAACATGAGGAAGTGCTACGGGTAAAGCTCGCGGTGCTGCGTCAGGAACACCGCGATCTGGACGAGGCGATTGCCGCACTTCAGGCGGTGGCGCATTGCGACCAGCTGCGCCTGTCGCGGATGAAACGCCAGAAGCTCCAGCTGAAGGATGAAATCGCGCGGATCGAGGACAAGCTGATCCCCGACATTCTCGCATAATCCAGCCCACATTGCGAAAACACGGGGCTTTCGCCGCCCAAGCCCTTGCCCAGAACGGTGGCGCGCTTATAGTGCGCGCTCAAAGTTTCAGGAGGTACCATTGGGCGTACAAGTCGGAATCATCATGGGGAGCCAGTCGGATTGGCCGACCATGAAGGGCGCAGCACAGATCCTTGATGATCTCGGGGTCAGCTACGAGACGAAAATCGTCTCGGCACATAGAACCCCCGATCGCCTTTGGACCTATGGCAAGACAGCCGTCGAGCGCGGTCTGCAGGTCATCATTGCAGGTGCGGGCGGCGCGGCCCACCTGCCCGGCATGATGGCTTCCAAAACCCGCGTGCCGGTGATCGGCGTGCCGGTGCAGACCAAGGCGCTTTCGGGCGTGGACAGTCTCTATTCCATCCTGCAGATGCCCAAGGGCTACCCCGTGGCAACCATGCCGATCGGTTCGGCCGGGGCGCCCAATGCGGCCCTGATGGCAGCAGGTATTCTGGCGCTTCAGGACCCCGAATTGGCGCAGCGTCTGGACGCTTGGCGCGAGGCGCTTTCGGCCTCAATTCCCGACGAGCCGCAGGACGAACATCTATGACCACCTCGCTTCAACCCGGCGCCACGATCGGTATCCTGGGCGGTGGCCAACTGGGCCGGATGCTCTCGGTCGCGGCCTCGCGTCTGGGCTTCGAGACCCACATCTTCGAACCGGGCAGCAACCCGCCCGCAGGCCATGTGGCCGAGACGGTCACCACCGCTTCCTACGAGGATGTCGATGCGCTGCGCGCCTTCGCGCAATCTGTCGATGTGATCACCTACGAGTTCGAGAATATCCCGACCTCGGCGCTGGATATCCTCGAAGCGATCCGTCCGCTGCATCCCAACCGCCGCGCATTGGCCACCTCGCAGGACCGGATCATCGAGAAGAGCTTCCTGAACGAGATCGGCCTGAAGACCGCGCCTTGGGCAAAGGTCACCGATGCCGCAAGTCTTGAGGTCGCGATCGCGGACGTGGGCACGCCCTCGATCCTGAAGACCACCCGTCTGGGCTATGACGGCAAGGGTCAGGCACGGATCATGGCGCCCGAGGAGGCCTCCGAGGCGCTTGCCGCGATGGCAGGGGCCGAGGCTGTGCTCGAAGGGTTCATCGATTTCTCGATGGAAATCTCGGTGATTGCCGCGCGTGGCACCACCGGCGAGGTCGCCTGTTTCGATCCCGGCCAGAACGTGCACAAAAACGGCATCCTGCACACGACCACGGTGCCGGCGCAGATCCCCGAAAGCCTGCGGATGGATGCCGTGCTGATGGCCGCCAAGATCCTCAATACGCTCGATTATGTCGGCGTCATGGGGGTCGAGCTGTTTGTCACCAAGGGCGGGCTGATCGTGAACGAGATCGCGCCGCGCGTGCATAACTCGGGCCACTGGACGCAGGCGGGCTGCACCGTCGACCAGTTCGAGCAGCATATCCGCGCCGTAGCCGGTTGGCCGCTGGGCGATGGCACGCGTTACGCCGATGTCGAGATGCTCAACCTGATCGGCGATGATGTGCTGCGCGTGCCGGAATTCGCCAAAACGCCGCGTGTGCAGGTGCATCTCTACGGCAAGGCCGAAGCCAAACCGGGCCGCAAGATGGGCCATATCAACAAGGTTCTCTAACCGGAAACGCCGCGCATCAGCGCGGCGTTTGCCTTAGGAGCGGTCGAGATTGACCCCGATCAGATCGGCCAGGCTCTCGGGATGGGTCAGCGGCAGCATATGCCCCGCGCCGGGCACGGTCGCCGTGCCCACATCCTGCATCCGCACCGCCAGCTCGGCACAGACGAGCGGCACCGAGGGATGTGTCTCCTGCCCATGGACCAGAAGCACCGGCGCATCGATTTCCTCGATCCCGTCCGGGCGAAGGATATTGCCCGGATCGGAGAAATTGGCAGCCGCGGCGTTCCCCAGAATGGGCATCTGCGCGACAAACCGGATGCGCTGGTGCTCGGGGAGCGCCTCCCACGGCACACCTGCCCCCCATTGCGCCATGAAGGCTTTCGCCGCCGCCTCATGCTGGCCCGCCGCCAGAAGTGCGCTCAGCGCCGCCTGATCCGCGGCCACCGCATCATATTCGGGTGCGCCCTCGATGGCAGCAAAGAGGATCGGCTCGATCAGCGTCAGGCTGCGGATCGCATGCGGGGCGGCCACTGCCAGCCGCAGGGCTACCGAAGAGCCGAAACTATGCCCGATCAGATCGACGGGCCGGTCGATGAAGCTGGCGGTGATCTGCGTAGCCAGCCGCTCGAACGCCCCCGGCGTTTCGTCATAGGCCCAGTCGCCCGACCGCCCGTGTCCCGGCAGATCGAAGACACGCGCCGAGATGCGGTCTTCCAAGAGCGCGAAGGACGGCTCCCAAGCGCGGGCATTACCCAGCATGCAATGGATCGCCAGAGCGGGACGGTCGCCCTGCCCCAGCTGTTCGGAAGAAATGACGACGCCCTGACGTTCGTCGATCATGAAAGCGTCCCCAGATGCGCGTCCAGAAACTCAAGCCGGTCCTGCCCGAAGAAGCGCGCATCCGTATCGGTCACGATATAGAAGGGCGAGCCGAACACACCGGCGGCGACCGCATCCTCGAGATTCTTCTCGTAGGCGATGGCGCCGTCGAACAGCCCCGTCGTCACCAGATTGCCGTCAAAGCCGTTTTCCACCAGCGCCGCGCGGATCAGATCTTCCTCGCCGATATCGCGCCCCTCGGCCCAGCGGGCGCGCGCAATGGCATGGACAAGCCCGCCCAGATCACCACCACCGGCTTTCTGCGCCGCGATGATAGCATAGGAGGCGGGTGCCGCATTGGGCAACGGCACCGAGATATCGGGCATCGGCATGCCAAGCTTCTCGGCCCAGCGGGTGACCTCCTGATTACGGTATTCCATCCGCGAGGGGTGGCGCGCCGCAGGACGGGTGCCTCCGGTGCGGTCGAAAAGCGCCATCAGATCGAGGGGACGATATGTCACACCGGCCCCGTGGCGGCGGGCGATTTCCTCCAGACGCAGCCCCGCGAGATAGGTATAAGGCGAAAAGATCGAGAAGTAGTAATCAATATGTGACATTCGCATGTCTCCCTTGCACCCTTGGATTTGCCCCGAGGCTACCTCGGTGCTAAGGCAGGCGCAATGTAAGCGAATCTCTGCCGTGACCCTTCCCTCGCGGCGCTGCCCGGAGCCAAAGCCCATGTCCGCCATGACTGAACCCAAACTGATCGCCGGTAATGCCAACCGACCGCTGGCCGAAGCCATTGCCCGCCGCATGTCGATGCATCGCGGAATGTCCGTAGGCCTCGTCGATGCCCGCGTCGAGCGTTTCAACGATCAGGAGATCTTCGTGGAGGTCTACGAGAACGTCCGCGGCGAGGACATGTATGTCATCCAGCCAACCTCCAATCCGGCCAATGACAACCTGATGGAACTGCTGATCATGGCCGATGCGCTCAAGCGCTCCTCGGCAGACCGCATCACCGCCGTCATCCCCTATTTCGGCTATGCCCGTCAGGACCGCCGCACCAAGGCCCGCACGCCGATCTCGGCCAAGCTGATCGCCAACCTGCTGACCGAAGCCGGGGTCAACCGCATCCTGACGCTCGATCTGCACGCGACCCAGATCCAGGGCTTCTTCGATATCCCGGTGGACAACCTCTATGCCTCGCCGGTCTTCGCGCTCGATATCATGCACCACTTCAAGGGCAATATGGATGATGTCATGGTCATCTCCCCCGATGTCGGCGGCGTGGCCCGTGCCCGCGAGATCGCCAAGCGCATCGGCGCACCGCTGGCCATCGTCGACAAGCGCCGCGAGAAAGCGGGTGAAGTCGCAGGCATGACCGTAATCGGCGACGTGACCGGCAAGAAATGTATCATCGTGGATGACATCTGCGACACCGCAGGCACCCTGTGCAAGGCCGCCGAAGTGCTGATGGAAGCGGGCGCGACCGAGGTGCATTCCTACATCACCCACGGCGTGCTTTCCGGCCCCGCCGTCGAGCGCGTGTCGAAATCGGTCATGAAATCTCTGGTGATCACCGACTCGATCCAGGCGACCGACGCGGTGAAGAACTGCCCCAATATCCGCATCGTGCCGACCGCACCGATGTTCGCGCAAGCGATCCTGAACACCTGGTCGGGCACCTCGGTTTCCTCGCTCTTCGAGACCGAAACGATCAAGCCGATCTACGAGGGCATGTATAGCCAGTCGTAAGACCGGCCCCTGCCCCCCTATCGGAAAAGCCCGAAGCAGATGCTTTGGGCTTTTTGCGTTTCAGGCTTCGGAAAATGCCGCCTGGCTGGCGCTCTGGCCGCCCAGATGGTCGAGGAAGGCTCCCACCTCCTGCGCGGTCGTGGACCATGAACAGACAAGCCGCGCCGAAATTAGCTCCTCGGGGTCACCGGTTTCCAGATCCTGATCGAAGGGCCAGAGATAGTAATAGGCGCCCTCTGCCATCAGCTTGCGGTGTAGATGGCGCGGCAGCGCCACAAAGACACCGTTCGATTGCACCGGATGCAGAAGGCGGACCGACGGCAATGCCGCAAGCCCCTGCGAGAGTTTATCGGCCATCGCATTGGCATGACGCGCCAGCTCCAGCCAGTAACCCTCTTCGAGATAGGCCAGCATCTGGGCCGCCAGATAACGGTGCTTGGACATCAGCTGTCCCGCCCGTTTGCGACGGAGTTCGAATTCCTGCGCGCGCGCGGGATCGAAGATCACCACCGCCTCGACCCCCATACACCCGTTCTTGGTGCCGCCGAAGGAGAGCACATCGACGCCTGCCTTCCATGTCATCTCCGCAGGGCTCACACCCAGCCGCACCAGCGCATTGGCAAAGCGCGCTCCATCCATATGCACAGGCAGATCATGGGCCTTGGCCACATCGCAAAGCGCACGGACCTCTTGCGCGGTATAGACCGTGCCGAATTCGGTGGAATTGGTGATCGAGACCATACCGCGCTGGATATTATGGATCGCCGCCCCCGTATGGCCGATCTTTTGCGCCAGCGTCTCGGGCGTCATCTTGGCATCCTCGCCCTCGACCAGCACGAGCTTGGCCCCATCCGAGAAGAACTCCGGCGCGCCGCATTCGTCTTCCTCGATATGGGCATTGCGATGGCAGAAGATCGCCTCCCACGGATTGGTCAGCAGCGCACAGGAGAGCGCATTGGCCGCAGTGCCGGAGGTCACCAGAAAGACCCGCGCCTCAGGTGCCTCGAACACCTCGCGGATACGGGCCTCGACGGCTTTGGTCAGATCATCGGCGCCATAGGAGCGTGCATGGCCCGCATTGGCAGCCACAAGACCTTCCATGATGCGCGGCGCCACGCCCGATGTATTGTCCGACCCAAAATTCATGACAGATCCTCGATGACGTAATCTTCCCAGTCTTCTTCCTGCACTTCGTATTCCGGCACGGTCCAGCCGCGCACGGATTGACCGGCCTCATGCACGGTCTCTTTCGATCCAGATAGAAGGTAGTGCCAGCTTTCCAAGGGCTTGCCCTCGAAGCGCAGCCGATAGGCGCAGGTGCGCGGCATCCAGTAGGCGATCTCGGAAATCGACTCGGGCGTCAGACGCACACATTCGGGCACGAAATGGTGCCGGATCTCGTATTGCGAGCAGCGGCAGGTCTGGCCATCCAGCAGGCGGCAGGCGACGCGGGTGAACTCCACCTCGTTCGTATCCACGAATTCCAGCTTGTTGAGACAGCATTTGCCACAACCGTCACAGAGCGCCTCCCATTCGGTCGGGTTCAGATCGCCCAGCGGCAGTTCCCAGAATTTCTTGCGTTTCTTATCGGCCATGGGGCGAGACTCATCCTTTAGGGTAGGAATTGCAATGCGTCGCTTGGCTCAGGCGGTCAAGATCTCGCGTGTTCGGATCACATCCTGATCCATCTGTTTGATCAGATCGGGAATGCCGGTAAAGGCCACTTCGGGGCGCAGATATTCGACCAGCGCGATCGACAGATGCTGGCCGTAGAGATCGCCTTTGAAATCCAGCAGATTGGTTTCGAGGTTCGGTGTATTGACCCCGAACATCGGCCGCACACCGAGGCTCGCGGCGCCCATATAGCTGCCCTTCTGCGGGCCGGTCATCACATCGACCTTCACCGCATAAACCCCGAGTTTCGGGAGATGCAGCCCGTCAACCGACATATTGGCGGTGGGATAGCCCAGCTCGCGCCCGCGTTTCTCGCCATGGATCACCGCGCCCTCGATCCGGTGCAAATGGCCCAGCATCGCGGCGGCGAGTTCGGGCTGGCCCTCGCTCAGCGCATTGCGGATCGCGGTCGAGGAAACATGCACGCCCTCCACTTCGAGCAGCGGCGCAACGGTCACATCGAAGCCGAATGTCTGCCCGCAGGCTTTCAGCTCCTCGATACCGCCCGCCCGTTTGCGGCCAAAGCGGAAATCGCGTCCCACTGTGACATTGGTCACCCCGAGCGCCTCGGAGAGCACCTCGCGTGCGAAGGTTTCCGGCTCCATCGAGGCCAGCGCCACATCGAAAGGCAGCGCATAGAGGAAATCGACGCCCAGCTTTTCCAGCCGATTACGCCGCGCCTCGGCATTCATCAGGCGGAAGGGCGGATCATCGGGCCGGAAGAACTCGCGCGGATGCGGCTCGAAGGTCAACACACCCAGCGGCGCACCCTCCCGACGCGCCAGATCGATCACCGACTGGTGCCCCAGATGGACCCCGTCAAAATTGCCCATGGCGATGGAGGCCCCGCGTGCCTCTTCAGGGATCTGCCAGTGGTCGTAAACTCGCATAAGCCGTCCGTTCCCGCATTCCGGCGAGAACCATAGCCTCAGCCGCGCAGGGTTTCCCGCGACGGCGCCAGCACAAGGGCCTCACCCTTCAGAACAACCGTATCGCCCACCGTGCACTGGGTTGCAAGTGTGACCCGCCGCTTATCCCGATCAATCGCCGCCACGCGGACAGTTGCACAAACTTCATCCCCCGGCCGCACCGGTGCCATGAAAGTCAGCGACTGTTTGAGATAGATCGCCCCATGTCCGGGCAGCTGCTCGCCGATCACCGCCGAAATCAGCCCCGCCGAGAGAATCCCGTGCGCGATCCGGCCCTTGAACAGGGTGGTGCGGGCATAGTCCTCATCCATATGGACGGGGTTATGATCGGTCGAGACCTCGGCAAACATCTCGATATCGCGGTCGGTGACGGTTTTCACCAGCTGGCGCGACATCCCCATCTGCAGATCCTCGATGAAAATCGTAGACCCTTCGATTTCCTTCATCATCGTCATCACGACTCCCTTTCCCCTACCCCGCTACGCGGCCATGTTGCACCGCAGCATAGCGCGGAATGGCTCAAGAAACAATTACACTCGAAACAATATATCGCAGAATAATAGCTTGGCATCATATTATTGCGAGCAAGATTGTTTCAATTCCGAGACAGTATGGCAAAACGCCCCCGGAGCAGCATGCTCCAAGGGGCGCCAGATCATCGGAATACGGGAGGACTGGTTAGCGCAGGCGACCGATCGCATAGAGCGGCGATTGCCCCTGCCCGTCGAGCCAGTCTTCGAGCTTCCCGGCATCGGGATTCTCGACATCAGGACCAAAAGCTTCCGCAGCCAGCCCACCGGTCACGAACAGGCAGTCAAGCCCCTCACCCGCAGCACCCGCCACATCGGTCAGGATACCGTCGCCCACGGTCAGGATGCGGCTGTCATCGGGCAGGCCGAAGGCCGCCGAGAGCTTGCGCCGCGCCAGATCGTAGATCGGCGGGTGCGGCTTGCCGCAATAGATCGCGTCGGCCCCCATTTCCTCATACAGTTCGGCCAGCGCACCGGCGCAATAGATCCGCTTGTCGCCCATATCCACGACCAGATCGGGATTGGCGCAAAGCATCTTCAGCCCGCGCGTCTTGGCGGCCAGAAACTGCGCGCGATAGTCCTCGGGGGTCTCGGTGTCCTCATGGAACGGACCGGTGCAGACAATGCCCTCGGCGTCCTCGAACGACACACGCTCGATATTGGCGCGACCTTCCCATTCGGCGGGAATATGGGTGAAGAAGCCATCATCCTTTTCCGGCCCCAGATGCCAGACCTTACGGCCCACGGCACTGGCAAACATCGCATCCTGCGCCGCATCGCCGGAGCTGACGATCATATCCCACGCATCATCGGGGATATTCATCTTGGCAAAGCGCTCCTTGACGAAATCCGCCGGACGCGGCGCATTGGTCAGCAGGACCACACGCCCCCCCTTGGCACGGAACGTCTGAAGCGCGGCCACCGCCGCCGGATAGGCGGTCACGCCATTATGCAGGCAGCCCCAAAGATCGCAGAACAGCGCATCATAGGGTTCGGAGATTTCAGCAAGCGATTGAACGATGCGGGTCATGGCAACCTTTCGGGCAGTAAGTCTGTGGCGCGTCACGCGCAGGGCTCTCTTAGGGATGCTCTATGACATGTCTGTAACAATTGGGAAAGCAAGCCCTAGGCGCCAATCAGCGCCATCCCGCCCTTGATGAGCAGAATAACGGACAGGATAAACAGCATCCCCTGGATGACACGCACATAATGGGTATCCGAGAGTTTGACCGTCAGCCATCGCCCGATAAAGGTGCCGATGATGCCGGTGGCGGCGAGCGCCACGATCAGCCCCCAGTTCAACCCGTCGAGCTGACCGATGGCGAAATAGGCGGGCAGTTTGGCCAGATTGCCGATAGCGAAGGAGATGGCGATGGTGCCTGCGAATTTCAGCTTCGGCAGGCGCTGGGGCAGCAGATAGGCCTGCGCGGGCGGTGCGCCCGAATGGGTGATGAAGCTCGCCACACCCGTCAGCGTGCCCCAGAACAGGGCAGGCACCAGCGCGGGTTTGGTCACATGGTCCGATCCACGCCCGAACCATGCGCGAAGACAGAACCACAGCCCGATTGCGCCCGTGAAGACCAGCAGCACCGGCTCGGGCGTATAGGGAGTGATCACCGTGGCCAGCACCACGCCAAACAGAAGCGCAGGCGTGAACATCAACAGGTTCTTGGCCGAGAAATCCTTGCGGAAGAGCCAGACCCCGATCCAGTCGGTGACCACATAGACCGGCAGAAGCGTGGCTGCCGCTGTCACGGGGTTCATGAACAGCGCCAGCATCGGCACAGCGATGGCGGCCGCCGAAGCCAGTCCGCCTTTCGACATACCCACGATCAGGGCGGCGATGAGATAGAGAATGGTCTGGTCCATAGGCCCTCCGAAGGCAGGTCCGGTCTCTTCCCATGATCCGCGGCCCAAGACCAGTGCAGGGGCGCACGGACAGCCCGCGCGCCCCGATATGTCACAGGCTGTTGATCACCCCGCCCTCGACGCGCAGCGAGGCCCCTGTCGTGCCAGAGGACAGGGGCGAGCAGGCATAGACGATCATATTGGCTACCTCTTCGGTGGAGGTGGCGCGCTGCAGGATCGAAGCGGGGCGATTGGCAGCCACGAAATCGGCTGCCGCCTCCTCATAGCTCTTGCTGGTGCTCTCGACCGTGTCTTTCAAGCCCGCTTTCATCCCGTCAGACAGCGTCGGCCCCGGCAGAACGGAATTCACCGTCACCCCCGTGCCCGCCATCCGTTTGGCAAGCCCGCGCGCCAATGCCACATCGGCGGCTTTGGTGACGCCGTAATGCACCATGTCCTCGGGAATGTTGAACGAGGATTCCGAACCCAGAAAGACCACACGCCCCCAGCCCTTCTTCTCCATCGCAGGCAGATAGGCTCGGGCCAGCCGCATCCCCGACATCACATTGACCTGCCAATATTTGTCCCAGACAGCATCCTCGGTCTCGAAGAAATCCACCGGCCCGAAGATCCCCGCATTATTGACGAGAATATCGCAGTCGGGCAGCGCCTTCACCACAGTCTCGCAGCCCTCGGCAGTGCCCAGATCGGCCGCGACGCCGGACAGTTCGGCGTCGGGCAGGCTCTTGCGGATCTCGGCAATGGCGGCGTCCACATCTTCCGTCTTGCGCCCCGTCAGGGTCACGCGCGCGCCACAGGCTGCCAGACCTTTGGCACTGGCAAAGCCGATCCCCTTGGTCGAGCCAGTGACGAGGGCAGATTTTCCGCTCAGATCGATTTTCATGTTATGCTCCGTTTCAAAACTTCTTGGCTCCCAACGCATTACCCCTTTGCATGGGTCCGGGCGTTTGACCGGACGGCAGGGCCATTGGCGCGTTGTCATTGCTGCTGGCTACGCTATTATTCGCGCCTGCCCCGACAAGGGCCTTGTTTTGAAAGAGTGCATTACGCAAAGGCGGCATAATGGATCGCATCGACCTCCTAGAGATCTTCACCGCCATTGCCGATCTGGGTTCGATGGCGGCGGTGGCGCGGGCGCGCGGACAGACGCCTTCGCGGATCACCGCAAGCCTCAAACGGCTCGAGGATATCGCGGGTGTCCAGCTGGTGCAGCGCTCCACCCGCAAGTTGAGCCTCACCCCCGAGGGCGATCTGTTTCTGGCCGATTGCCGCCGCATCCTGCAACAGATCGACAGCGCTTTTGACCGTGCTGCCCCCCATGGCTCATTGCGCGGACGCATCCGTATCACCACCACCAATGATCTGGGACGCACCCGTCTGCCGCCGATCATCGACAGTTTTCTGGCAAGCAATCCCGATATCCGCATTGATCTGATGCTGAATGACGGGGTGACCGATATCGTGGGCTCAGGGATCGATCTGGCGATCCGCACGGGACCACTGAAGGATTCGAGCCTGAAATCGCGGCTGTTGCTGCGCGGCACGCGGCAGGTCTGCGCGGCACCCGGCTACTGGGACAGGCACGGGCGCCCGTCCCATCCGCGCGATCTGGCCAAACATAACTGCCTGATCATCAACCGCGACGGGGCGCCACAATCCACTTGGCATTTCAACGACGGCGACGAGCATATCTCGGTGCCGGTCTCGGGGGACCGCAGCGCAAATGACGGGGGCGCGGTGCGCGAATGGGCGATTGCCGGCGGCGGTGTGGCGCTCAAATCCTCCAACGACATCCAGCCCGACATCCAGGCGGGCCGGCTGGAAGCCGTGCTGGAGGAATATTCGCGCGGCGAGGTGAATATCTATGCCGTCACCCCGGGTGACGCGCGCCCTGCCCGTCGTGTCGAGGCCTTCATAGAGCATCTGGCCGCGGCCCTCACCCACTGACCCCACCGCATGAAAAAACCCGCAGCTGTGGCGGCTGCGGGTTCTGTCATGCGGTGGGATGCCAGCTCAGAGCTGGGCGGCCACGTCCTCGGGCACGTCGAAATTGGCGGTGACGGTCTGGACGTCATCGTCGTCTTCCAGCGTGTCGATTAGGCGCATCAGCTTCTGCGCGGTTTCGAGATCGACCTCGGTGCGGTTCTGCGGCTTCCAGATCAGCTTGGCCTCTTTCGCCTCGCCGAGTTCCTTCTCGAGCGCATCGGTCACAGCCGAAAGATCTTCCATCGGACAGTAGATCCAGTGACCTTCCTCATCCGATTCCACGTCCTCGGCACCGGCCTCGATTGCCGCCATCATGACGGTATCGGCATCGCCCACAGACGCATCATAGATGATCTCGCCAAGACGGTCGAACATGAAGCTCACCGAGCCGCTGGTGCCCAGATTACCGCCGCATTTGGTGAAGGTAGAACGGACATTCGAGGCGGTGCGGTTGAGGTTGTCGGTCAGCGCCTCGACGATCACCGCGATACCCTCGGGCCCATAGCCCTCGTAACGGATTTCCGTATATTCGTCGCCATCGCCCACCTGCGATTTCTTGATCGCGCGGTCGATCACGTCTTTCGGCATGGATTGCGACTTGGCCGCTTTTACCGCCAGACGCAGACGCGGGTTCTTCTCGGGGTCGGCGTCGCCCATCTTGGCGGCAACAGTGATCTCTTTCGAGAGCTTCGAGAACATTTTCGAGCGGATGGCATCCTGCTTGCCTTTACGGTGCTGGATGTTTGCCCATTTTGAGTGGCCTGCCATGAGCCGTCTTCTCCGTCAGATTGTCATATAATTTGGGGACGATATAGGGCATTCGGGGCCCCTGCCGCAAGGTGCTGCGCAAAAAGCCTTAGTGGAGCGCCACCGGCGGCTCGATCTTATTGCCTGTCGCGTCGCGGAGTTCCGGCGTATGGAAGGTCCATGTCCGGCCCTGACCGTTGGACAGCACCACCGTGGATTTGGTTTCCAGCACGGCAGAGGCACCGGGCAGGATCGGATCGCTTTCGACATCCACCTTGTAGTGCAACGGGTTCGAGCAGCCGGGCAGCTGACCCGAATGCGCGCCACCCATATCCACCCGGCAGACCTCGCCATCGAAGAAAGTGACAGCCAGCTGTTCGCCATGCAGCGTCACGCCCTGCGGGTTGGCCTTCCAGCCGGTTGTCGCGGCGCAGGCCCCAAGGCCAAGCAGAAGGCCAAGACCGATCAGGTATTTCATGGGAACTCTCCCGAAATCAGTTAAAGCGGCCAGACCAAGGGAATGATCAGGCAGGCGGTCAGGCCGGTAACGATATCGAGCGGTATCCCGAAACGCAGGAAGTCGTTGAAGCGGTATCCGCCCGGACCATAGACCATCATATGGGTCTGATAGCCGATCGGGGTCGCGAATGCCACCGATGCCGAAAACATTACCGCGATCGCGAAGGGGCGCGGGTCGAGCCCCAGCGATTGCGCAAGGCTGATCGCGATCGGCGCATAGATCACCGCGACCGCGTTATTGGACAGGAATTCTGTCAAGATAAGCCCGATGAAATAGACCGCCATCAATGTGGCGAAAGGCGGCAGATGCGTCAGCCATGGCGAGATATAGCTGACCAGAAGCGCGACAGAGCCCGACGCCTCGAGCGCATCCCCCACGATCAGCATCGAGAAGATCATGGCCAGAAGACGCCCGTCGATAAAGGTGAAAGCCTCCTCGGCATCGATACATTTGCTGACCAGAATGATCGCAACCGCCACGCCCGCAAGAACCAGAATGGGCGCCACATCGAAGGCTGCAAAGCCCACCACACCCAGAAGCGCGCCGATGGCCAGCGGCATATGGCTCCGGCGATAGGCTTTGGCGGTCGGTTTGGACACGTCAACGAGATCCATATCCGAGGCCAGACGCGCGATATCCTCGGGCGCGCCCTCCAGCAGGAGCGTATCACCCACGACCACCACCAGATCGTCGAGCTGGCGCCCGATATTCTGGTTCCGGCGGTGGGCGGCCAGCGTGTAGACCCCATAGCGGCGGCGCAGGCGCAGCTCGCCCAGGGATCGGCCGATCATCCGGCAACCGGGCGAGATCAGCACCTCGACCGTCTCGGTCTGCACCGAACTGAGCTTGTCGATCATCCGCAGATCGGGGTTCTTCTGCATGCCCAGCAACTCGGTCATCTCAGTGCGCAGAACGATCCGGTCACCCTGTTCGAGGATGGCATTGGGCAGATCGCGGCGCAGCGAGGCATCACCGCGCAGCACATCGACCACCCGCACGCCCTCGCGTTTGAACGCATCGACCTCGAGCACCGGAGTGCCCAGCAGCGAGCTATCCTCGGGGATCGCCACTTCGGTGAAATATTTCATCTTCGGACGCTGGCCGAGAAGCGAGGCCATGGACTGGCGTTCGGGCAGCAGGAATTTGGACGTCAGTGCCATGAACAGCGAGCCCGCGAGCAGCACCGCCACGCCCACCGGCAGGATCTCGAGCACACCGAAGGGCTCGAGCCCGCTGCGCCGAGCCACACCATCGACCAAGATATTGGTCGAGGTGCCCAGAAGCGTCAGCATGCCTCCCATCACCGTAAAATAGCTCAATGGCATCAGGAACTTCGAGGGCGACTTACCCAGTTTCCGCGCAACCTGTATAAACACGGGGATCATCACCGCCACGACGGGTGTGTTGTTCATCACCCCCGAGGCGACCGCCGTGATGGCAAACATCAACGCCACCGTAAAGACGGGGTGTTTCGAGATATGGGTCTCGGCATAACGCGTCATCGCATCCAGCGCGCCCGTGCGCACCAGCGCCCCCATGATCAGGAACATGAAGGCGATCGTCCATGGTGCGGAATTCGAGAGGCTCTCCGTGGCCTGTTTGACCGGCTCGAAGCCGAAGACCACCATAAGCGCAGCCCCCGCAATCGCGATCACTTCGGGAGGACGCGTTTCGCGGATGAACATGACGAACATCCAGACCACGATCAAAAGCGGCAAAACGGCGCGCCACGTGTCGGATATCGGTAGATCGATCATCATGACCCCAAGATTTTTTCAAGCGTCTTCGGGCGGATACTAATCAGCGCGGCAAAAGGCACAAGCAGAGTTTGAAATTCGGGAGCCTTTCCGCCGCAACGGGTAGGCGGGCGGACCGTTTATGCCGAAATCGGCGTCTGTTCGGGAAGACGTCCGCCGACCCGCACCGCCATGCAGCGTTTGGCAAGCCCCGTGCGGTCATCGGTTTCCACATAGAACCCCGCGAGCGAGGCCTCGCCTTTGGCCGGCGTGAAGCGATCCTTGGGCATACCGGTGATGAAACGGCGCAAGGGCTCGGCCTTCTCCATCCCGATGACCGAATTATAATCGCCACACATCCCCGCATCGGTCAGATAGGCGGTGCCACCGGGCAGCACCATCGCATCGGCAGTGGGCACATGGGTATGGGTCCCCACGACCATCGAGGCCTTCCCATCGCAGAAATGGCCCATCGCCATTTTCTCCGAGGTCGCCTCGCAATGCACATCCAGCAAGATCGCCTGCGCCTGCCCGCCCAGCGGATAGGCATTGAGCGTCTTTTCTACGGCGGCGAAGGGATCATCGAAGGGACGCTTCATGAAGACCTGCCCCAGCACCTGCGCGACCAGAATCTTGCGGCCACGGCGATCCTCGAACAGCCGCGCTCCTGCACCCGGCGCGTCCTTGGCGAAATTCAACGGGCGGATCACCCGTTTCTCCTGCGCGATGAACTGCATCATGTCCTTCTGGTCGAAGGCATGATCGCCCAGCGTCACCACATCCGCGCCCGCATCGAGCAAAAGCTTCGCATGCTCGGCCGAAAGCCCCATCCCGTTGGAGGAGTTCTCGCCATTGACCACCACGAAATCAAGCTTCCACGCCTCGCGCAGACCCGCGAGACGTTCGCTGATTGCCGTGCGGCCTGCGCGGCCCATTACATCGCCAAGAAACAATATTTTCATGGGCATCTGCCTTAGGGGCTCCGGCGCGAAAGGGCAACTGGTTTTGCGGGCTGCGCCTCAGGCAAACGGGCCGAGCACGCCCTGCTCTGTCACCATCAGATCCAGCAACTCATCTGTGGACTCGATCGGCACCTGCGGCAACTCCTGTGCCGCAAAGGCAAAACCGATCGCGGTTACGGGACCTTGCGCGCGCAGAAGTTCGAGCGTGCGGTCATAGAAACCGCCGCCATAGCCCAGCCGGTAACCGCGGGCATCAAAGGCCACCAGCGGCAGGATCACCACCTGCGGGATCACCGCAGCGGTCTCGGCGGGAATCGCCGCGCCAAAAGCGCCGGGGATCATTTCGGCGGCAGCCGACCACGGGCGGAAGCCCAGAGGCCGCGCCTCGCCCTCCACCACCGGCAGGCACAAAGGCCCGTCATGGCGCAGCATGGCCGGACGTGGGTCAACCTCGGTGCGGATCGGCATATAGCCCGCCACCGTCAGCCCCCTGAACCCCTGCAACACCTCCGCCAACCGGTCGGCGGCCCTGTCTGCCAGACCCTCGACGCCGAATGCCGTTTTGCGTGCCGCAAAGGCGGCCTTTCGGCCGGCCTGTTTGTCCTCTGACAGGCTCACAGCAACATCGCTCCGGCCAGACCGAGGAAGACGAAGAAGCCCACGACATCGGTCACCGTGGTCACGAATGTGCCCGAAGCCAGTGCCGGATCCGCACCCAGTTTCTCGAGCGTCAAGGGCACCAGTATCCCCGCCAGTGCCGCGACCACCAGGTTGATGACCATCGCAATCGCAATGACCGCGCCCAGCGTCGCGCCGTCGAACCAGAACCATGCCACGGCCCCCATCACCACGGCAAAAGCGAAGCCGTTGAGAAGCCCCACCACGGTTTCCCGCCGCACGACCCGCCAGACGTTGCTTTCGGTCAGGCTTTTGGTGGCCAATGCCCGCACCGCCACCGTCAGGGTCTGGGTGCCCGCATTGCCCCCCATCGACGCCACGATCGGCATCAGAACCGCCAGCGCCACCAGCTGCTGGATCGTGCCCTCGAACATCGAGATCACCAGCGAGGCCAGAATCGCCGTCAACAGGTTGACCATCAACCAAGGCAGGCGCTGGCGCACGGTTTCCAGAACGGTATCGGACAGCGAGGACTCATCGCCCACACCGGCCAGACGCAGGATGTCTTCCTCGTGCTCTTCATCAAGCACCGACATGGCGTCATCAATGGTGATTGCGCCAACAAGACGGTCATTCTCGTCGACCACCGGACAGGAGATCAGGTGATACTGATTGAAGGCATAGGCCACATCGCCTTCTTCCTGATAGACAGAGATCGTGCGGAACTCTTCCTCCGCGATATCCTTCAGGCCCGAACCCCGCGGCGCCGACAGGATGCGCCCGAGTGTGACATTGGCCAAGGGCCGATGCGCAGGATCGACCAGAATGACATGGTAGAACTGGTCCGGCAGCCATTCGGACGAGCGCAGATAGTCGATGGTCTCGCCCACGGTCCAGTGCTCGGGCGCGGTCACCACCTCGCGCTGCATCATCCGGCCTGCCGAATATTCGGGATAGGTTAGCGATTTCTCGACCGCAATCCGGTCGCGATCATCGAGGATTTCCAGAATGGCTTCCTGCTGCGGCTCCTCGAGCGCCTCGATGAGGTCGACCACGTCATCGGAATCAAGCTCGCGCACGGCCTCGGCCAAAACATCGGGCGCAAGGCTCGCGATCACTTCCTCGCGGATCGATTCGTCGATCTCGGTGAGGATCTCACCATCGATCTCGCGGCCCCAGAGCCGCAGGATCTCGCGCCGTTCCGGACCGGAAATCTGTTCGAGAAGGTCAGCGATATCAGCCGCGTGCAACGGTTCGAGCAGCGTTTTCAGCTGATCGGCATCCTCCGCCTCGACCGCGTGCAGAATCTTCTCCACGCGCTCGCCATCAAGACCGTATTCCTGCTCTTCGCGCTCTTGTTCGTCGATCAGATAGTCCGCCATCCGGCCCCCTCGTTTTTATTGGCCCGCAACTTGGTCTTCAAACTAGCCTATCTGCTGGGCGGGCAGAAGAGGCTGGTATCCGCTTTTGCCTCGTGCGTAAGATGGAGTGATTTGCGCGAGAGAAAAGGAATGGTGATGGTCGATCTTCTGCTGGGACAGGTGATCCGTTTTCGTGACATGCCCATGACAGACAGCGCCAACGGGATGGAGCATCTGACCCATGGCGCGATTGTTGTAAAGGACGGGCATATCGCAGCCGTCGGCCCTGCCGAAGATGTGAAGCGCGACTGGCCGCAAGCGGTGGTCCATGACTATGACAACAAACTGATCTCGGCGGGGTTTGTCGATGCGCATGTGCATTTCCCGCAGACCGCCATTATTGCCAGCTGGGGAAAGCGGCTGATCGACTGGCTCAACAGCTACACCTTCCCCGAAGAGACCCGTCTGGCCGACCCCGCCTATGCCGAGGCCATTGCCGAGAGCTATATGGATCTGGCGCTGGCGCATGGCACGACCACGATGTGCAGCTTCTGCACCATCCATCCGGCCAGCGTGGATGCCTTCTTTACGGCGGCGCAAAGGCGCGGGCTACGCGCGATGGGGGGCAAGACCTGTATGGACCGCAACGCGCCCGACGGGCTGCGCGACACGGTGCAATCGGCCTATGATGACAGCCGCGCGCTCCTGCGGAAATGGCACGGGCAGGACCGGCTGTCCTATGTGATCACTCCGCGTTTCTCGCCCACCTCGACGCCCGAGCAACTGCGTGTGCTGGGGGATCTGTGGTCCGAGCATCCCGATTGCCTGATGCAGACGCATCTGTCCGAACAGACCGACGAGATCGACTGGGTGAAATCGCTGTTTCCGCAGGCCCGCGATTATCTGGACACCTACGAGGCCTTCGGGCTTCTGGGCGAGAACGGCATCTATGGCCATGCCATCCATCTGGAGCCGCGCGAGATCGACCGCCTGTCGGAGCTGAATGCGGGCATCGCCCATTGTCCGACCTCGAATACCTTCATCGGCTCGGGTCTGTTCGACATGGCGGGTATGGCCGGGCGCACCCGCGTGGGGCTCGCCACCGATACGGGCGGCGGATCGAGCTTCTCGATGCTGCGCACGATGGCCGCCGCCTATGAGGTAGGCCAGCTGCGCGGCACCCCCCTGCATCCGGCCTTCCTGTGGTGGCTCGCGACCCAGGGCTCGGCCCGCACCCTGAAGATCGACGACCGCGTGGGCAATATCAGCCCTGGTATGGAAGCGGATCTGGTGGTCATCGACCTCCACTCCACCCCCGCGATCCGCCAGCGTATGGCGCGTGCCGAAAGTTTCGACGAGGCGCTTTTTGCCACCATCATGATGGGCGATGACCGCGCCATCAGTGATCTATGGATCAACGGCAAACAGCGCCGCTAGGGCGCTCAGGCCGCCTCTCTCGTGTCGAGCTCGAGCTGCATCGTCGCCATGCCATTGCGGCGTGAAAGCTCCTCATAGCCTGCCGAACGATAGGCCCGCACTGCCGGCACATTGTCGAGCTCGACCTTCAGCGTCAGGACCGCAGCCCCCAGATCGCGCGCGGCCTCCTCGACGCGGCCGGTCACATCGGAAGCGGCTCCGCCCCGTGCGTCCTCGACCAGATAGACATAGGTCAGATGGCGCACCTCCGGACCGACCCCCACGCGCAGGGCGAAAAACCCTACATCCTGTTCCGCCTCATCACGCAGATAGAAGGAGACATCATCCCGATCTCCCAGCCATTTGCGGTGCCATTCGCGCTCGTCAAAAGGCACTTTGGCATTGGGATTGATCAGGGGAACGTCCTCGTCGGGGAGCATTTCGGCCAGCGGGGCGAGATCATGATCGTGGTTCCGGCGCAGGGTAAGAGCCATAGGTCCTTCCTTCGGTTGGGCAGCTGTGGAAATTTTCGGGGCTGCGGCTCCCATATCCGGCCGGCCCCGTCAACCGGGTCACAGCCCCGCATCACGCCCAGCCCATAGCCGCCATGTTCCCTGCGGGTAGCGGCACATCCAAAGCGAAACGGACCTGACAGAAAAAAGGCGGCCCCGAGGGCCGCCTCCCATCATCCTGCCGCAACGGTCACGGCATCAACCACCGCATCCACACATTCGGCCAGCAAACCGTCATCCTCGCATTCCGCCATCACGCGGATCAGCGGCTCGGTGCCGGATTTGCGGATCAGCAAACGGCCCTGCCCCTGCAGCCGCGCCTCGGTCTGGGCGATCACCTTCTGGACCTGCGTATCGTTCAGCGGCTCCTGCCCTGCCTGATAACGCACATTCTTGAGAAGCTGCGGCACGGTCTCGAACTGGCTGACCAGTTCCGACGCACGCTGCCCCGTCTCGGCCATGGCCAGAAGGAATTGCAGCCCCGCCATCAGACCGTCTCCGGTGGTGGCGTAATCGGTCATCACGATATGGCCCGACTGCTCGCCGCCCAGATTGAAGCCACCCGCGCGCATCCGCTCGACCACATAGCGGTCGCCGACCTTGGTGCGCTCGAGCCCGATCCCGTGGCCCTGTAGGAAGCGCTCGAGCCCCAGATTGGACATTACGGTGGCGACCAGCGATCCACCCTGCAGGATACCCTTCCCGGCCCAGCGGCGGGCAAAGAGCGCCATGATCTGGTCGCCATCGGCCACACGGCCCGTCTCGTCGATGATCATCACGCGGTCCGCATCACCATCGAGCGAGATGCCCAGATCCGCGCCATGCGTCCGGACCGCCTCGGCGCAGGCCTCGGGGTGGGTCGATCCGACGCCTTTGTTGATATTGTAGCCATTGGGCGCAACCCCCACGGGGATCACCTCGCAGCCCAGTTCCCACAGCACCTGTGGTGCGGCCTTATAGGCAGCCCCGTTGGCGCAATCGACGACCACCTTCAGCCCCGACATCCGGTCGCGGGCGGGGAAGGTCGTCTTGGCATATTCGACATAGCGCCCCAGCCCGTCATCGATGCGCTTGGCACGGCCGATATTGTCGGGGATCGCCAGACGGATCTCACCCTCCAGCATCGCCTCGATCTCCATCTCGGCCTCGTCGGACAGCTTGAACCCGTCCGGTCCGAAGAACTTGATGCCGTTATCCTTGGCCGGATTGTGGCTCGCCGAGATCATGATCCCCAGATCGGCGCGCATCGAGCGCGTGAGATAGCCCACCGCAGGCGTCGGCACCGGCCCCAGAAGGAGCACATTCATCCCCGTCGAGGTCAGACCGGCGGTCAGCGCGTTCTCGAACATATAGCCCGAAAGGCGCGTATCCTTGCCGATCACCACGCGGTGGCCATTGGTGCCCGCACGGCGGAAATAGCGCCCAGCCGCCGCCCCCAGACGCAGCGCCATCTCGGCGGTCATATGGCCCTGATTGGCCTCGCCACGCACCCCATCGGTGCCGAAAAGTTTCCTGCTCATTTCTCTTCCTCCCAGCCCAACGTCAGGGCCGCCCAGAGGTTCACCCCCTGTTTGATTTCCGCCACATCATGCACACGGTGGATCTGCACGCCCTGCGCGATCCCTGCGAGGGTCACCGCCAGCGTGCCGGGCATCCGGTCCTTTGCGGTCTCGACCCCCGCAATGGTGCCGATGAAGCGTTTGCGCGAAACACCCAGCAGGATCGGGCAGCCAAGGCTGTGGAACAGCGAGAGCCCGCGCAGCAGGGTGAGATTATGCTCGACCGTCTTGCCAAAGCCGATCCCCACATCCGAGATGATCGCCGCGCGGTCGATCCCCTCGGCCTCGGCCAGCGCGATGCGCTCCTCGAGATGGTCATAAACATCCAGAAGCACGTCATCATATTCGGGCTTGTCCTGCATGTTCTCGGGGTCGCCCTGCGCATGCATCAGACAGATCGGCAGGCCCGAAACCATCGCCAGCTCCGCCATCCCCGGATCATATTCCATCGCCGAGACGTCATTGATCATATCGGCGCCCGCCTCGACCGCGGCATCGGCCACCAGCGCCTTGCGGGTGTCGATCGAGATCGGCAGATCGAACATGTCGCGCAGCTCTTGAATGAGCGGCACGGTGCGTTCGATTTCTTCGTCCTCGGGCACGGTCTCGGCACCCGGACGGGTGCTCTCGCCACCGATGTCAAAAATATCGACGCCTTCCTCGACCATCGCCTCGGCACGTTCCATCGCCGCATGCATATCGAAATAATCGCCGCCATCGGAGAAGCTGTCGGGCGTGGCATTCAGGATGCCCATCACCCGCGGCACCTCAAGGTGCATCGACCCGATCATCCGGCGCTTGGCGGTGAGCCGTTCCAGCACCTCTTCGGGGCAATGCTGCGCAGGGATCACCTCGGGCGGCAATCCGCGGCGCAGAACCTCGACTTCATCAAACCAGCACCAGCCTCCGGCCAAGCGGAAGGCGGTGTCGGGGCGGGCAAGATCCGTGCGCGGGATCGGGCGATAATAGAGCTTTTCCATGGCCTCCATTCACCGCATGTGCCGTGATTTGGCAAGCCATCTTTGGCCGCGCTCAGCGCTGCGCGAGCACCTTCACGCGGGAACCTGCCGGAGCTGCAATATTTCCGTGAAGTTCCAGCCGGTCGGCGGCCAGCTGCTCGGCCAGCCATACCGCCAGCGCCACCGCATCGCGCGGGCTGCCTTTGGGGCCATCCACCGCATCAAGCACAATCTTCGAAGGCGCCCAGACAACCGTCTTGCCGTGTTTCATCGCCCAGTCGAGCTCGGTGCGCGAGGATACCACCACACAGCGCGGATCACGCCCCGCCAGAACCCAGGCGTTCTGCTCGATCGCCAGCAGATCGATCCGGCGCTGGGTCGGCCCCTGGGCCGATTGCGGGGGCGTGCCCTCGGGCATGCCCACCACCAGAACCACCGCCGCAGCCCCCGCTTCGAGCGCATCGAGGCGCGCCGACAGATCGGGGGCGGCAATGGTCTCGTTCGAGAGATAGGCCAGCACCGGATGCACCGCCTCGCCTGCCGCCTGAACCGGCACCGAGGCCCGCGAGCGCACGATCTCGACGCCAAGCGCCCCCGGACCGCGGTCGAGCTTCTCGATCCGCACGAAGACCCGCATCGCCTGAGGCGCCGCCAGAATGCGCTCGGCCACCCGCTCGGCCAGCGTCTCCAGAAGGTTCAGGCGCTCGGCCGCAAGTTCTGCCGCCACAGCTTCGGTGATCCGGTCATAGGACAGGATGCGGTCCACATCATCCTCGAGCGGTGCGGCCACCGGGCGCACCTCGACCACGATGTTGAACTGCAGCCGCTGGCCATGCCCGCGCTCCTGCTGGAACGCGCCGATATCGGCGGTGACGATATGATCGCGCAGGCTGATGCGGTCACGCGGATCAGCCGGAGCCGAGGCAATCGAACGCTCTTCGGGATGCGCAAAGGCTTGAACGATATCGCTGGACATGGGGATCTCTCTGGCTTGGCCGGCAGGGCTTTTCTTTGGGCGGAAAATAGAAAAAGGGCGGGCAAATGCCCACCCCGAAACGTCGGATAGCAGCGAGAAACGACACGAGCGTGTTAGTTGGAAGCGGTCCGCACCGGTTTGCGGTAGAAAATATGCGAGCCCACGCGGGTGGTTTTCACGAAACGCTTCGACCAGGCGGGGCGCACGGCGGGCGTATGGAAGAAGGTCGCGCCATCGGTCAGGCTGCGCGGGGCGCCATCCATCATGGCACGGGCGACCTTGGCCACACGGGCATAGCTGGCACGGTTGGCGATGGCATCGGATTTGCCATCACAGGTCCAGCTGAACTGGCAAGCGCGTTTGGTGCCCTGATGGACCACACCGCAAACAGTATTAGGGAAGGCCGGATCATCAACGCGGTTGAGCACCACCTCGGCCACGGCCTGCTGGCCCTTGAGGCTCTCGCCGCGCGCTTCGTGATAGATCACCTGCGCCAGACAGTCGAACTGGGCACCGCCCTGTGCGGCAGGCTGGGCTGCCAGCCACGAGGCCGTCAGCGAGGGCGGTGTGGAACCTTCCGGCGGGGTCATGAGTTTGGATACCTGAGCGGCGGAGAACTTGCCCAGCGTGTCACGCTCCCCCGAGAGCATGGATGCCAGAGGCGTATCGATATCGATTGTAGGGTCGTTGGACCCGCTTACTGTCACTTCGGCTTGGGCTGCACCTAGCTGCGCACAGAGCGCAAAGGCGAAAATCGCTACAATCTTACCGATAAACTTCGTCATGTGTCCGTCTCGCAGTGGTTTCGCGCCCTGCCGACCGCTGGCCAACAAGACTTGGGGGACCTACCGCGGAAATCGTTAAAAATCTACAAGCAGATGTTTTTGCCACAGTTTCTTCGGCGAAAGGCGGCGAGAATCCGCCTACCCTAACGTCACCTTAACGTTATTTTTTAGCGCCATATCCAGAAAACCAACTGAATTATCTAAACTTTTAGGATCACGGATTTGCGAGCGCCCCTCACTGCTGCTTGGGAGCCAGAAGGGCGAAATGGGCCGCAGCAAGGCGCGCAACCGGAACACGAAATGGTGAGCAGGACACATAATCGAAGCCCGCAGCGCGGCAGAATGCAATCGATTCGGGGTTGCCACCATGCTCGCCGCAGACCGAGATCGTGATATCGCGCCGTGTCGCGCGGCCGCGCCCTGCCCCGATCAGCAACAACTCGCCCACCCCTTCGATATCCAGAATATGGAACGGATCTTCGGAGAAGACGCGCTGGTTTACATAGGTCGACATGAACCGCCCCGCATCGTCGCGCGACAGACCATAGGTCATCTGGGTCAGGTCGTTCGTTCCAAAGGACATGAACTCTGCATGTTCGGCGATCTCGCCCGCGCGCAGCGCCGCGCGCGGCGTTTCCATCATCACACCCAGTTTATAGGAAAACTGCGCCTTCTGCTGGTTACGCACGGCGGCTGCGACCGCATCGATGCGGGTCTTCACCAGCTCCACCTCGCGCGAGGCGGAAACCAGCGGGATCATGATCTCGGGCACGATGACCGAGCCCCGACGCCCCGCCTCGACCACCGCCTCGAAGATGGCGCGGGCCTGCATATCGTAGATCTCGGGCAAGGTTACGCCAAGACGCACGCCACGCATCCCCAGCATCGGGTTGAACTCCGTCATCGCCTCGCAGCGCCGCGTCACTTCCGACAAAGGCCGCCCCAAAGCCTCGGCGAGTTCGCGCATCCCCTCCCGGCTATGCGGCAAAAACTCGTGCAGCGGCGGATCGAACAGCCGGATACAGACCGGCGCCCCTGCCATAATATCGAAAAGCGCGATAAAATCGTTGCGCTGCATCGGCAACAGACGTTCGAGCACGGCGGCACGGTCCTCGGGGCTGTCCACGAAGATCATCTCGCGCATCACCGTAAGCCTGTCCTCGTCGAAGAACATATGCTCGGTCCGGCACAGCCCGATCCCGTCCGCCTCGAAATTGCGCGCGGTGCGGGCATCATCGGGGGTGTCCGCATTGGCACGGATGCCGATATCGCGCACATTATCGGCCCAATGCAGCAATGTGCGGAACCCGTCATCGAGCGAGGGCTCCAGCATCTCGGCCTCGCCCAGAAGCACCTCGCCACTTGTGCCATCGACGGTAATGATATCGCCCTCGCGGAACACTCTCCCCTTGGGTCCGGTAAAGCTGTGATCACGCGCATTGAGCGTAATATTGGTGCAACCCACGATGCAGGGCAGCCCCAAACCACGGGCAATCACCGCTGCATGGCTGGTCATGCCACCGCGTTCGGTCAGCACCGCATTGGCCGCGTGCATGCCGCGTATATCCTCGGGCTGGGTCTCGCGGCGCACCAGAATACAGGGCTCGTCGCGCGAGGCCGCAGCCTGCGCCGCCGCGGCCGAGAACACGATCTTGCCGGTCGCCGCACCGGGTGAGGCCCCGATCCCGCGGGCGATCACATCGCGCGGGGCGCGCGGGTCCACCTGATAGTGCAGGAGTTCGGTCAGGGCCCGCGGTTCGATCCGCAACAGCGCCTCGTCGCGCGGGATCACCCCGTCCTCGGCCAGAGCCACCGCGATCCGCACAGCCGCCCGTGCCGAGCGTTGCACCCGCACCGCATCGATCACTGCAATGCGGCCACTCTCGATGGTGAACTCGATCTGCATCTCCTCGCGCAGCCGCTTGCGGCAGACGGGGCTGAAGGCAACCAGCTGGGCAAAGACCTCGGGCGCCATCTCCTCGAGCGAGGCACCGCGTTCGTCGCGCGTCAGATAATGGGTCTCGACCGAATTCGCCCGTCCTTGGGACTGGCCACGGAAACGCCCCGTGATCTGCGGTTGGCCGGTCACGCTTTCCACGAACTGGATCGTGCCCGACCCCGAAAGCCCCGGCCCGATCCCCAGCGCCATCTCCTGCAGCACCAGCCCCAGCGTCGCCTCGGCAGGCGCGCCCTTGGCCTGACGCAGAAGACGCGCGGTGGTGCCTTCCCATGCCCGCGCCATCGACCTGAGCACCTCGCGCAGCTGGGTCAGCGGATCCTGCGGGAAATCCTCTTCCATTTCCTCGGCAAATGCGTCCAGTGCCTCCTGCAGCGCGCCCTCCCCAGCCTCTGCCGAGAACATATCCGGGTCGAGGCGGGCGACATGGATCGCATAGCCCTGCACGAAATTCAGATAGAGTGCATCCGCCGCCTCCCGCCCGTGGGTTTCGGACAGGCGCTGATGCATCGCATTGTTCATTCCAACATTCAGCACCGTCCCCGGACCGCCCCATTCGGGGTTCTCGGGGCTCGAGCGCACGGAAATCAGGAAATCCTGCCCGAAGACATTGGTCAGCGGCGCAAGATCGGGCATCTGGCCCGTCGCAATGGATTTTACCGTCTCGACGGGGAGGGCCACGGTCGGCGGCACCGGCAGATCCAGCCGAATCAACCGTTGTAGACATTTCGCGCGCCAACCGTGCCGAGATTTTTCAACCTTGGCGGTGGGGGTTAGCTCGACGAACTCGGGAAAATCATAAAATTTCTGCATTGCAGCGAGCCCCATTGTGCAGGTGCAGCATACATGAAAACCGGTGGCACGCAAAGCGCGTCCCGCCGGTTTCGCATGATGAACGTGTTATCTAGCTTGCGCGCCTCACTCGTGGCGTGAAAACAAGGCGTTAGCCCTCGATCCGGTTCAGATCGGCGACCGACAGGCAGATCTGGCGGATACGGGAGAGCAGGTTCAGGCGGTTCCGGCGCACGATCTGATTATCGGAATTGATCTGCACGGCGGTGAAGAACGCATCAATCGGCGCGCGCAGCTGGGCCATAGCCCCCATCGCGCTGGCGAATTCCTGCGACTTCATGGCCGGTGTGATTTCCGCCTCGGCCTTATCGAGCGCGGCAAACAGCGCCTTCTCCTCGGGGCCTTCGGCGAATTTCGCATCGGCACCGAAGCTGTATTCCACGCCATCTTTCTCCTCGGCCTGCGTGAGGATGTTATTGGCGCGCTTATAGCCCTGAATGAGGTTCTCGCCGTCATCGGTTTTCAGGAAGCCCGAAAGCGCCTCGGCACGGTTGACCAGCAGTGTCAGATCATCATTTCCGGGCATCGCCAGAACTGCGTCGATCACATCATGGCGGATGCCCTGATCCTTCAGATAGACCTTCAGACGATCATGGAAGAAGGACAAGAGATCGGCGGCATCCGCACCCTCATAGCCCTTGGCGAAGACCTCGGTGAGGTTCAGCCGCAGATCATTGGTCAGGATCAGACGGATCACACCCAAGGCCGCACGGCGCAGCGCGAAAGGGTCCTTGGAGCCGGTAGGCTTTTCATCGATCGCCCAGAAGCCCGTCAGCGTGTCGATCTTGTCAGCCAGCGCCACGGCGACCGTCACCGGTGCGGTAGGCACATCATCGGACGGGCCGAGCGGCGAGTAATGGTCGCGGCAGGCATCGGCCACGGCCTCGGGCAGGCCCGCGCGTTGGGCATAATAGCGCCCCATGATCCCCTGCAATTCGGGGAACTCATAGACCATTTCCGAGCGCAGATCGGCCTTGGCGACCTCGGCGGCCTCGCGGGCCAGATCGGGCGAAGCGCCGACCTTTTGCGCGATCTCCGTGGCAAGTGTCGCAATCCGCGCGATACGGTCGGCCTGTGAGCCGAGCGCATTGTGGAAGGTCACATCCGCAAGCCCCGCGCCCATGCCCGAGAGCCCCTCGGCCTTGACCAGACGGTTATCGTTTTCCCAGAAGAATTTGGCATCCGACAGACGCGCCGAAAGCACCTTCTGGTTGCCCTTGAGGATCGTCGCGCCGTTGTCGGCGGTCTCGCGGTTGGCCACGGTGACAAAGCCCTCGATCCGGCCGGTTTTGGGGTTTTTCACCGAGAAGAATTTCTGGTGCTCTTTCATCGAGGTCTGCAGCACTTCGGGCGGCAGCTCGAGGAACTCGTCATCAATCTGGCCCATCAGCGCCACAGGGCATTCGACGAGCCCTGCCACCTCGGTCAGCAGGCCGCGGTCAGCCACCAGTTCGAGCCCGCGGGCAAAAGCCATCTGCTCGGCATCGTGCCAGATGGTCTGCTCGCGCTCGGCGCTGTCCAGCACGACTTTGGCCGCCGCCAGTTTGGCGCAGTAATCCTCGAAACCGGTGACAGAAAAACGGCCCGGTGCCATGAAGCGGTGGCCTTCGGTGGTATTGCCGGATGTGATCCCGTCGATATCCAGATCGACCACCTCGGCCCCGCCCTCATCGGACAGCAGGCACAGGATCGAATGCAGCGGGCGCACCCAGCGCAAACTCCCCGCGCCCCAGCGCATCGATTTGGGCCAGGGGAAATTGCGGATGGTCTTTTCCAGCACCTCGGCGATGATCGCAGGCGCCTCGCGGCCCTCTTTCTCGACGACCGCAAAATAGACCTGACCCTTTTTCTCGTCGCGGATCTCCAGCTGGTCCATCGTCAGACCGGTCGAGCGCAGGAACCCCTCGATCGCTTTCTCTGGCGCGCCGACCTTGGGGCCTTTGCGCTCCTCGCGCAGCGTCGGGCTCTCTTTCGACAGTCCCTCCAGCGTCAGCACAAGGCGGCGCGGGGTCGAGAAGGCGCCGGCAGAGGCGTAGGTCAGGCCCGCCTCGACCAGCCCGTCGGTCACGAGCTTCTTGAGGTCCTCGCGCGCGCGGCCCTGCATCCGCGCGGGGATTTCCTCGGAAAAGAGTTCGATTAGAAGATCGGGCATGTCAATTCTCCGCGGCGTGTCGCTGATGCCAGGCATAGGCCCGGCCATCGGAATAAATGGCCACCACCCGGTCGATGCCGGGGGTGATGTCGGGTTCGGACAGGAAGGCAATCGCCTCGCCTGTGCGCAGATCCTCGGTCAGGCGCGCCGGATCATAGCAGGAAAACCCCTGCTGTTCCGGCTCGGGCGCGGCCTTGGGATCTACGGTGAAGGTTTCGGTCAGCATACCGAGGCTCAGCGGCGTGTGGAAACAGCCCCGGAACTCGGTATCCTGCGTCGTTTTCAGATCTTCGGTCAGAATAGGCTCGGGCTGCCCCGAAGAGATCGACACAAGACGGATCTCGCCCGCAGGCGGTGTGGCCGCCGAGGCAAGCGGCGCAAGCGCCCCCATGGCCAGCGCGGCCAGTATCCTGTGCCGATATGCCATCTCAGACGGCGCCGCCTGCAGGCGTGCGCACGAAGGCATCGGCGCATTTCTTGGCCAGCGCCCGCACCCGCCCGATATAGGCCTGACGTTCGGTGACCGAGATCACGCCGCGCGCATCCAGCAGGTTGAAGAGATGGCTGGCCTTGATGCACTGGTCATAGGCGGGATGGGCCATGATGATCCGGCGCTCGGCGCCATCCTCATCGGCCTGCGCGAGGATCCGCTCGCATTCGGCCTCGGCATCCTTGAAATGCTGCAGGAGCATATCGGTGTCGGCCACATCGAAGTTCCAGCGGGAATATTCCTGCTCGGTCTGCTTGAAGACATCGCCATATTTCAGCGCGATCGGCGCGTCGGGGTCGTTATAGGGCATGTCCATCACATGATCGATGCCCAGCACATACATCGCCAGACGCTCCAGACCATAGGTCAGCTCTCCCGAAACGGGGTGGCAATCATGGCCGCCGACCTGCTGGAAATAGGTGAACTGCGACACTTCCATACCGTCGCACCAGACTTCCCAGCCAAGGCCCCAGGCGCCCAGCGTCGGGCTTTCCCAGTCGTCTTCCACAAAACGGATGTCATGCAGGTCGATATCGATCCCGATCGCGCGCAGCGAGCCCAGATAGAGCTCCTGCAGATCCGGCGGGCTCGGTTTGATCAGCACCTGATACTGGTAGTAATGCTGCAGGCGGTTCGGGTTCTCGCCATAGCGGCCATCGGTCGGACGGCGCGAGGGCTGCACATAGGCGGCGGCCCAAGGTTTGGACCCCAGCGAGCGCAGCGTGGTCGCGGGGTGGAAGGTGCCCGCCCCTACTTCCATGTCATAGGGCTGCATGATCGCGCAGCCCTTGCCCGCCCAATAGGCTTGCAGTCGCAGGATAATCTCCTGGAACGACCGCGGCGCGGCGGGTTTGGTGGCGGTGGCATCTGACATGCGAACTCTCCTAGACGGATCTGTCATCGAAACTTGCCTATGCCTGATAGGCAAGGCCGCAAGCGGGGTCAACGTGCAACAACGTCACGACGTCATACTGTGACATGGGCTTTGGGGGATGACGCGGGACAAAAGCCTGCTAATTTGCGACAACTTTGCAATTTTGAACAGGGCAGGTTTTATAATGAGGGTTATGCGCAAAGCTGTGTCAGCGCTGGTGGGCGCGGGTCTCACGGGCATGGTCTGGGCCGGTGCCGGATGGGCCGCTCCCGTCTGGCTGCAGATCGAAGCGCAACCCTCTCTGGCACAGGCCGAACAATCGGCGCGCGGCTGGTCCAGCCTACCCGATCTGTCCGGTTTCTCGATGTCGACCGGCTGGTATGCGATCTCGATCGGCCCGTTCGAAACCCGTGACGCGGCCAATGACCGCCGCCGCGCGCTCCAGCGCGAGGGGCTGATCCCTTCGGATGCCTATGTGACGGAAGGCACGAATTATGGCGCGCAGTTCTGGCCGGTGGGCGCACGTTTCCTGCAGGCACCCGCGGCCCAGCCGTCTTCCGCCCAGCCTTCTGCCGGCGAACCCTCTCCGGATGCGCCCATCACCTCCGGCGTGACCACAGGCACCGTCGACACGACCGCCCTGCCCGATGACACCGTGCCGGAGACCGGAACCGATACCGTCACCGGCCCGAGCGAAGCTGCAGCCGCACCAGCGCCCACGCCCGAACAAGCCCTCGAAACGGCGGCACCTCCCGCGCCGCAAGGGGAAACACTGGCCGAATCGCGGCGCCTCGAACAACTCCTGTCGCGCGCGGATAAGATGGCCATTCAGGATGCGCTGACATGGCAGGGCTATTACAAGGGCGCGCTCGATGCCTCGTTCGGGCCGGGCACGCGGAGCTCCATCGCCGAGTGGCAGCGCGCGCAGGGCGATGAACCAACGGGGGTGCTATCCTCGACCCAGCAGGCCGCCCTTCTGGACGAGGTCGAGACCGAACGTGCGGCCCTCGGGCTGGCGGTAGTGGAAAATAGCGATGCCGGCATCCGTATCGCCCTGCCCGAGGCGCTTGTCGCGTTCAAAGGATATGACGCGCCCTTCGTGCAATATGGTCCGAAAGACGGCTCCGGTGTCACGGCGCTGCTGATCTCGCGCAAGGGCGATGCCGATGCGCTGGCCGCCCTTTACAAGGTGATGCAGACGCTCGATGCCGTGCCCGCCGATGGGCCTCGCGCCCTCGAAGCCACGGGATTCCATATCGAGGGACGCAACGACAAAGTCATCTCCTACACGCAAGCCACGCTTTCGGACGGGCTGATCAAGGGCTTCACCCTGATCTGGCCAGCGGATGGCGATATGGCACAGCGCAGGCGCGTTCTGGCCGCAATGGAACAGAATTTTGCTCCCATCGGCAATCAGGCACTGGACCCGACCTTGGGCAAACCGATGACCGTCAGCCATGAAGACCTGACACGCGGGACCGACATCCGCAAACCCGTCTTCTCACGTTCGGGCTTCTATGTGGATGATCGCGGCACCGTGGCCACCGCTGCTGCCGGTATCGACAGCTGCAAGAGGATCACCATCCAGGATGGCACGGCCACGCTGAAGGCGCAGGACAAGGCGCTGGGGCTGGCGCTGCTGAGCCCCGACAAGCCACTCGCGCCGAAAACGGTCGCGCGCTTCCAGACGGGGGGCGCGGCTGTGGGCTCCGATATCGCGGCGGCGGGCTTCTCCTATCCGGAGGCGATGTCAGCGCCGGTGCTGAGCTTCGGCACGCTGGCGGCCCTAAAGGGGCTGGAAAACACCGATCCGTCGCTCGCCCGCCTGACCCTGCGCACCCTGCCCGGCGATGTGGGCGGACCTGTGCTGGACAGTTCGGGCGCGGTGATCGGGATGGTGCTGCCCAAAGCTACAGGCGACAAGGTGCTGCCCAAGGATCTCTCGCTGGCCCTACAGGCGCAACCGATGGCCGATGCGATGGCAAGCATGGGCACCCCGCCCGAAGCCGCGGAGCCCCATGGCGCGCTTGCCACCGAAGACCTGACACGCGAGGTGCAGGGCATGGTGGTGCATGTAAGCTGCTGGAAATAAAAATATCCCCCCTGCATGTCGGACATGCAGGGGGGATTGGCTCAGCCGTTCAGCACAGCCAGAGCTGCGGCATGGATCTCGGGATTGGCGGCGGCAATCACCTGCCCCCCCAGATGCGCCGGCCCACCCTGCCAGTTCGTGACGATCCCGCCTGCGGCCTCGACCACAGCCATCGGGCCCTGGATGTCATAAGGGTGCAGCTGTGCCTCGACCACCAGATCGATCTGCCCCGCCGCAAGAAGCGCATAGGCATAGCAATCCATTCCATAACGCGTCAGCTTGGCCTGCGTGGACAGGCGCTTGAAGGCCGCGCCCTCCTCGAGGGTGCCGACCTCTGGGAATGTCGTAAAGAGCACGGCGTCGGCGAGCGCATCGGTGGCCGCGCTACGCGTTTTGAGATCATGTTCGCCATGCGGTCCGATCAGCCTGGCGATCCCCGGACCGCCGATGAACCGCTCGCCGATATAGGGCTGGTCCACGATCCCGAGAAACGGCGCGCCGAGCGCGCCATCAACCACCCGCGCGAGCCCGATCAGCACCCCCCAGGTGGGCGTGCCGGACATGAAGCCCCGTGTGCCGTCGATCGGATCGAGCACCCAGACATAGCCGCTCGTGCCTAGCGACTGCCCCTGTTCCTCGCCATAGATCCCGTCTTCGGGACGTTCACGGCGAAGGATCTCGCGCATCGCCGCTTCGGCTGCGCGATCGGCCTCGGTCACCGGATCGAAGCCCGCAGCCTCTTTGTTGGCGGCGGCTATACCGCCTGCGGGCCGGAAACGGGCCAGCGTCTCGCGTCGGGCCGCATCGGCCAACCGCCCTGCGAGCTCCGTCAGCGCGGTGATGTCATTGGAGGAAAGATCGTGTGACGCGCTCATGCTATTCTCCCGCTGTTTTGCAAGCGGTAGCCAGCACGTTTCACAAGGTCAAGGCAGGAGCCGCGAATTGCCGTCCGGCCGTGGAAGGCCGGACAGCCGATATGGGTGAATCAGGCTGCAGAAGAAGCCGAGAGCACTTTTGCCAGATCGAAAAGGCGACGGCGCTGTTCTTCGGGAATTGCGTAGTAGGAGCGGACGAGCGCCAGAGCTTCCTTGTCGGCAAGGATGTCGCCTTCCACTTCCTTCTTGTCGACCTGACCGTCCAGACCTTCGAAGAAAAAGGAGATCGGAACATCGAGAGCTTCGGAGATGTCCCAAAGACGCGATGCCGAAACGCGGTTCATGCCGGTTTCGTATTTCTGAATCTGTTGAAACTTGATTCCAACCTTGTCCGCGAGCTGCTGCTGCGTGACGCCGATCATCCAGCGACGATGGCGAATACGTTTACCTACATGGGCATCAACTGGGTGTTTCATTCAATCGTCCTTACAACACTACAAATAGGAACCTATCACGTCGACACACGCATAGGGCGGCATTTCCTCACAAAAGGTCGTCAAAATTAGTATAAAAAGACTAAACGAAGTTAATCTTCAGGCCAATTTCTTAAAATTTTTTGTTCCAATGCTTAAAGCGAGCCTTGCGAAACTGTATCATCCTCAGGATGTTTCGCAATTTGCATCGCAAAATGCGAAATTGAAAAGGTTCTCGTTATGGAAATATTCTTTCGCGAATCACCTGACGACTTGTCGTAACGCGCGGAGCCGCTAGTCTGGCCCCCGTTACAGGAGAGATCCGATGCCCCAGATGACCGCCTTCCAAGTCGTCGATTTCGCGCGCCCGCCCGAGCACCGCCCCTGCGCAAGGCCCGAGCCCGAAGCGGGAGAGCTGCTGATCCGTATCCATGCCTGTGGGCTGAATTTTGCCGATCTGCTGATGATGCAGGGCCGGTATCAGGACACCCCAGCCCCGCCCTTCACCTTGGGGCTGGAATGTGCGGGCGAGGTCGTGGGGCGCGGGGTCGGCTGCACCATTCCGCTCGGCACAAGGGTCGCCGTCTATGCAGGACAGGGCGGGCTGGCAGAATATGGCAGCTTTCCGGAAGCCGCCTGCATCCCGCTCCCGCCAGACACCCCCTATGACGAGGCTGCCGGGCTCCTCATCACCTATGGCACATCCCATCTCGCACTGACCCATACGGCGGGCCTGCGCGCCGGAGAAACGCTTGCGGTGATCGGTGCGGCAGGTGGCGTCGGACTGACCGCCGTGGAGATCGGGGCGCAACTGGGGGCACGGGTGATCGCCGTGGCGCGCGGTGCGGAGAAATGCGCCATCGCCCGCACGGCAGGTGCGGCCGAGACCATCGACAGCGATACGGCCGGAGAACAAGGCGGGCTCAAGGCAGGGTTGAAGGCTCTGGGCGGGGTTGATGTGGTTTATGATGCCGTGGGCGGCACACTTGGCGAGGCGGCCTTCCGCGCGCTGAACCGTGGCGGCCGCTTTCTGCTGATCGGCTTTGCGGGGGGCACCCCACCGGCGCTCCCGCTCAATCACGCGCTGGTCAAGAATATCTCGATCCACGGGCTGTATTGGGGCGGATACCGCGAGATCGCCCCCCAAGCCTTCCGTCGCTCGCTCGATGAGGTGCTGCGCGATCATGCGGCGGGCCATCTGCGCCCGCATGTCTCCCACCGGCTCCCCTTCGCCCGTGTGGGCGAGGCGCTGGAGCTGCTACGCAACCGACAGTCGAGCGGCAAGATCGTGATCGCCATCGATGGCAGCAGTTTTTAAACCGTCATCAAAAATTACCACGTTTATTTGGTCGTTTTCCGCATAAAGCCGCCAAGCGCTATCTTGAAATGGAAGCATGGTCTGCCAATATCGGCAGGGATAAGAGCGCCATTGAGGGCGCATGCCACTTCATGGAGGGATTTGATGGCTGGTTTTAACACGATGCGCACCGCGACCGGCGCGCGTCAGGCGCAGATTGACGCAGGTCTGCGCGCACACATGAACAAGGTCTACGGGCTGATGTCGGCAGCGATGCTCATCACCGGGGCAGTGGCATGGGCGCTTGCCGGCCTTGCAATGACCAATGATCCGGCCGCCGCGGTCGGCACCATGCGCAATGGCACCATGCTGACGCAGTTCGGCGCGTTGCTCTATACCTCGCCGCTGAAATGGGTGGTGATGCTGGCGCCTCTAGCCGTCGTCTTCCTGTTCTCGGCCACGATCAACCGCATGTCGGTCGGTGCGGCACAGCTGGTCTTCTGGGTCTATGCGGCGCTTGTGGGCGCATCGATTTCCTCGATCTTCCTCGTCTTCACCGGCGTATCCATTGCCCAGACCTTCCTCGTGACCGCGATCGCCTTCGCTTCGCTCTCGCTTTATGGCTACACCACCAAACGCGACCTGTCGCCGATGGGCTCGTTCCTGATGATGGGTCTGATCGGCCTGATCGTGGCGTCGATCGTCAATATCTTCATCGCGAGCTCGGCTCTGGCCTTCGCCGTGTCCGTTCTTGGTGTGCTGATCTTCGCGGGTCTGACCGCCTATGACACGCAGAAGATCAAGACTACCTATCTCGAGATGGCACATTCGGGCGAGGACTTCCTTGGCAAGGCTGCCATCATGGGTGCGCTGAGCCTCTATCTGGACTTCCTCAACCTGTTTATGCTGCTCCTGAACTTCATGGGGAACCGCGAATAATCGCCTCTCTCCGATACTACGCAAACAGCCGCCGGTTTCCGGCGGCTGTTTCATGTCAGCCCCTTCCCTTTCCTCTCCGAGCCGCTAGTTTCCGATCATGGATATCGTCATTATTGTCGCGATTATCGCGTCACTCTTTTTCGTGATCGGCGTGGCCGAGCCTCTCGCCGCCCGCCTGCGGCTACCCTATTCGGTGATCATCGCCGCATTGGGCATGTTGATCGGCTCGGCGGCGATCTTCTTTTTACAGACCACGCTGACCGATGCGCTCAATCCCGTGGCCGAGGCGATCCTCGGCCTGCCGATCCGTGCCAATGTCTTCCTCTATATCTTCCTGCCGCTCCTGCTGTTCCAGGTAACATTGGGCATGAACCTGCGCCGGATGATGGATGACTGGGTGCCGATCCTCGTGATGGCGGTTGTGGCCGTCGTGGTAGCCACTCTTTCGGTGGGATACGCGCTCTCCTATATCTCCTCGCTGCCGCTCGCTGCCTGTCTACTGGTCGGCGCGATTGTCTCCACGACCGATCCTTCGGCCGTGGTCAGCATCTTCCGCTCGCTCTCGGCCCCGCAGCGGCTGGCGCGGATCATCGAGGGCGAGAGCCTTCTGAACGACGCCGCCGCCATCGCGCTCTTCGGCCTCTTCATCGGTTATGTGATGCTGGGCGTGCCGGACCCCGAACTGGGCGAGGCCTTGGGCCGCTTCCCGATGCTGATCGCGGGCGGCGCCGCCACCGGCTGGGTGCTGTCGCAGATCGGCCTGCGCATCATGGGGCTCTTTCCCCGTTACGAGCTGGCGCAGATGTCGGTTTCGGTCGCCCTCCCCTATCTGTCCTATATTATCGCCGAACAGCTGATCGGGGCCTCCGGTGTGATCGCCGTGGTGGCCGCAGGTCTGACGCTCAACCTCGCGGGGCCCGGCCGGATCGAGCCGCAGACATGGACCAACATGCGCGAGACCTGGGATCTGGTGGCCCATTGGGCCGGCGCATTGATCTTTATTCTGGCCGCGCTCCTGATCCCGCGGCTTCTCGAAGGCACTACTGTCACCGACTTCCTGTTGATCGGTGTGGTCGTCGTGGCGGCCATCGCCGCGCGCGCGGTGATCCTCTGGGGACTGCTGCCGGTGCTAACGCTTCTGCGCCTCTCGCCGCCGGTCGAGCGGCCCTATCGCGTGGCCATTCTCTGGGGCGGGTTGCGCGGCGCGGTAACGCTGGCGCTCGCACTGGCCGTGACCGAGAACGCTCTGGTGCCCGTCGAGATCAAGCGCGTTGTCGGCATCCTTGCCACGGGCTTCACCCTATTCACCCTGATCGTCCAAGGGACGACCCTGCGCAGCGTGATCGGCAAGCTGGGACTCGACAAGCTCTCGCCGCTCGATCAGGCGCTAGCCAATCAGGTCATCGCCGTCTCGCTACAGACCGTGCGCGAGGATGTCGCCAAATCCAGCGAGAACTACAACCTCAACCACGAGATCATCCGCGCCGAGGCGAAGCGCTTCGGCGAGAGGCTGGATTCTGTCGTGCGGGCCGCCGAAGCCGGTGCCAATATTCTGGATCGCGACCGGATCACATTGGGTCTGATCGCGCTGGCAGGGTTCGAGCGCGAACAGGTGCTAAGCCGCCTGCGCGACCGCTCGATCTCGTCGCGTATCGGCGAGGCCGCACTCAGCCAGACCGACCATCTGATCGAAGGCGCACGCGCTCAAGGCCGGACCGGTTACCAGCGCGCGGCCCGCAGCGCCATTGATTACGGGCGCGCCTTCCGGATCGCCAATTTCCTGCACAACCGCTTGCGCTTCTCGATGCCGCTTGCCCTGCTGACCGCCGACCGGTTCGAAAGGCTCCTGTCACAGCGCATGATCCTGCGCGATCTGGATGCGTTCATCGATGCCCGCATCCGCCGCATCCATGGCCGCCGCGTGGCCGACCTGCTCCACGAGCTGCTCGCGCGCCGTGTGGAGGCGCTGGAAACCGCGCTCTACGGTCTGCGCCTGCAATATCCGGGCTATGCCGAAGAGCTCGAGCGCCGCCTGATCCGCCGCACAGCCCTGCGGATGGAAGAGCGCGAATACAACACGATGCACGAGGACGGACTGATCTCCGAGGAGGTCTTCACCTCGCTCATGCAGGATATCTCTGCACGCCGCCTGAAGGCCGAGGAACGCCCGATGCTGGACCTGCAGGTGCAGCGGGCCGACATCCTGCGCCGGATGCGGCTGTTCGAGGATTTGGACGAACGTATCCGCAAACCTCTGGGCCGCAGCCTGCGCACGCGCTATTTCGATCCGGGTGACAAGATCATGCGCAAGGAACGCCATGCCCGCTCGGTCTTTTTCATCGCCTCGGGAGCGGTCGAGCTGGAAACGGCAGGGCAGATCTCGCGTCTCGGGCGGGGCGATATGTTCGGCGAACTGGCCTTGCTGACCGGCAAGCCGCGGCGCACCGATGTGCGTGCCATCGCGCCCTCGACGATTCTGGAGCTGGATGAAAAACGGTTCCGCAAGCTCTTGCGCCGTAGCCCCGCCATCCGCGAGGCCGCCCGCGAGGCCGCCGAAAAGCGTGGTATCTCGATCGACGATCTTCTGGAGGAGACCGCGCCGGAGACTGCGAAATAATGGAAGTGGCGGCCCCTGAAGGATTCGAACCCTCGGCCGTCCGCTTAGAAGGCGGATGCTCTATCCAGCTGAGCTAAGGGGCCATTGTCGCCTTGATAACGCGACAATCGCGAAGCTGCAATCCGCTCCGTGCATCTTGGCCCGCCAATTTCGAGGTGCGGCAAGCGGTTAGGTTTTCACCGCGACCGGCAGGCTCAGCGCCATATAGACGCTCATCGGATCAAGGGTATAGTCGGCGAAAGGTGCACATCGCGTGAAGCCTTCCGTCTCGTAGAGGCTGCGCGCAACCTGGAAGCTGGCCTGCGCACCGGTTTCCAGCCGCACCTCGCGGATCCCTGCCTCCGCCACATCGGCCAGAAGGTGGCGCAGCATCATCCGCGCCAGCCCGCGGCCGCGCTCCTCATAAAGCACATGCATGGATTTCAGCTCGGCCAGATCGGGTCCATGGCGGTTCCACGCCCCCATGCCGATGGCACGGCCTTCCTCGCGCATCACGAAAAACCGGATCTGCGGCGCGGCCAGCGCATCGGGCGGCAGCATATGGATGGAGCCGGGCGGCGTGTCGGCATGCATCGCATCGAAATGGCGCTTGTGCAGAAGCGCCAGATTTTCCTGAACAGGATGTTCGCGCAGAATGGTAATCATGAAAGACCTCCCCTGATGCCGACAGCTTAGCCCAAAGCCCAAAACGCGAAAAGGCGCACCCTCGGGCACGCCTCTTGATTTGAAAACCGGTGAACTTAACGGCGCAGTTGGCGCTGGAGCTTCGTCGGTGCATCGGCACGGACGCGCACCGGTTGCAACTGCAGATCCTGCGCGCGCATCCCGTGACCGGACCGGCCATCATGCCGGAATAACCCAGTCAGGCCCGAAACGAGCTCTGTTGCAGAAGAAACGAGGGTGTTGAGCAGAACAAGCATGGGCGCGTCCTCTAGTTGTTACATTCAATGTAACGCATCGTTTCCAAAAACCAAGAGGCGATTCTCAAATTGCTTATTATTCGGACAACACTTCCCGCATGCAGGCATGAAAAAAGGGGCCGCAGCCCCTTCTTGCAGCCTGCCCTGCAACGGCTCAGGCCATATCGTCGCGCAGCTGGCGGGCCATATTGTCGATGACGGCATTCACGAATTTTGGTTCGCGGCCATCGGGGAAGAAGGCGCGAGCCACTTCCACGAATTCGTTGATCACTACTTTCGGCGGAGTCGCCGGATTGACCAGCTCGGCCCCTGCCGCACGGAAGAGCGCACGCAAAACCGAATCAATCCGGTTCAGCGGCCAGCTCTCCAGCAGCGCCTTATCGGTGGCCTTGTCGATCTTGCCCTGCCACATTACCGCGTCATCCAAGATCCGGCGGAACAGATCAACATTTCCTTCCGACATCTCGACATCGTCGATCACCGCACCAAAACGGAAATTCTCGAACTCTGCCCGCACCTTATCCGCAGACTGACCGCCTGCTTCCATCTGGAACAGGGCCTGCACGGCATAGAGCCGTGCTGCGGATTTCATCCGGCGCTTTTCCTCGAGCGAGGGTTTGCGCGGTTTTTCGGCGGGCATATCTTCGGTCATGCGGTCTTGGTTCCTTCGGCTTCACCGGCAATGCGGACCGACTCGCCCTGCGGGCGGAAGCCAATCCCTTTTGTCCGGTTCGCCCATTTGCGCGATAGAGCGAGCAAATGCAAGGCCGCAGCAGCAGCTCCGCCACCTTTGTTCGCCTTGGCGGTATTGGCGCGCACCTCGGCCTGATCGTAATTCTCGACCGTCAGGATGCCGTTGCCGATCAAGATACCCTCGAGCCCCATCAGCTGGATCGCGCGCGAGCTGTCATTGCAGACCGTGTCATAATGCGTGGTCTCGCCGCGGATCACGCAACCCAGAGCGGTGAAACAGTCGTAATCGGCCATACGCGCGGCCAGTTTGATCGCGGTCGGGATCTCCAGCGCACCGGGCACCTCGACGATATCGACCACCGCGCCACAGCTTTCCGCCATCTCGCGCGCACCCTTCACCATGTGATCCGCGATCTCCTTGTAATAGGGCGCCACCACGATCAGCATCCGCACGGGCTTGTCGAAGCTCGGCGCCGGAAGGGTGTAATGGGTCTCAGATTCGGCCATCGTCTTGTCCTATCAGTATTTACGCGTCGCGCAGATTTCGAGCCCGTAGCCATCGATCCCGACGACTTTGGGAAGAGGGGAATTGGTCAGCAGCTCGACCTTCGACAGGCCCAGTGCCGCGAGGATCTGCGCACCCAGACCGTATTGGCGCAGCGTGTTGGGGCTGCCCTCATCGACCAGCGGCAGCTTCATGCCCGGATCGCGCAGCGCCACGAACACGCCACGACCCTCGGCGGCAATCGCATCGAGCGCACGCCCGATATCGCCCTCGCGGCCCGGCACGAGACCCAGCGCATCGCCCAGCGGATCGAGCGCATGCATACGCACCAGAACCGGCGCCTCGCCCGTCAGATCGCCCTTCGACAGCACGATATGTTCGGCGCCCTCCAGATCGTCGGTGAACACGCGCATCGCCCAATCGCCGCCATGGACCGAGGTCACGGGCTTCTGGGCGGTTTCGGTCACGAGGTTGTCGTAGCGGCGGCGATAGGCGATCAGATCGGAGATCGTGCCGATCTTGATACCGTATTTCTGGCCGAAGGCGATCAGGTCGGGGAGACGCGCCATGGTGCCGTCTTCCTTCATGACCTCGCAGATCACACCGGCAGGGTTCATGCCCGCCAGACGCGAGACATCGACCACGGCTTCGGTATGGCCGGCCCGCACCAGCACACCGCCATCGCGGGCACGCAGCGGGAAGACATGGCCCGGCGAAGCGAGATCATCGCCCGTCTTCATCGGGTCGATGGCCACCGATACGGTGCGCGCGCGGTCATGTGCCGAGATACCGGTCGAAATCCCCTCACGGGCCTCGATCGAGACGGTAAAGGCGGTTTCCTGACGCGAACTGTTGGAGGCCGCCATGGACGGCAGCCCCAGCGCATCAACGCGGTCCGAGGTCAGCGCAAGGCAGACAAGCCCGCGCCCATGGGTCGCCATGAAATTGATCGCATCGGGGGTCGCCATCTGGGCGGGGATGCACAGATCGCCCTCGTTCTCGCGGTCCTCGTGGTCGACAAGGATATACATCCGACCGTTACGGGCATCCTCGATGATTTCCTCGATGGAGGAGATCGCATCGCGATAGCTTTCCTCGACGGGGCCCGGAACATCATGGGTGCCGGATTTGTCCACGGGTTTAATCTCGCTCATGCGTTCCACTCCTGCAGGCGCGCGACGTAACGCGCCATCGTATCGATCTCGATATTGATCGGGTCGCCGGCTTTGGCCGTGCCCCATGTTGTCACTTCTTTGGTATGCGGAATGATATTCACACCGAATTCCGCCCCCGACACTTCGTTCACGGTAAGCGACGTGCCATTAAGCGTCACCGAGCCTTTGGGCGCGATGAAACTGGCCAGATCATCGGGTGCGCGGAAGGTGAAACGCGAGCTGTCGCCCTCGTCACGGATCGACACGATCTCGGCCACGCCATCGACATGGCCCGCCACAATATGGCCGCCGAGTTCGTCGCCCACCTTGAGCGCGCGCTCGAGGTTCAGGCGGCGGCCCACATGCCATGAATTCCGTCCGATATTGGTCTTGGCGACGCTTTCCGCCGAGATCTGCACATCGAACCAGTCCTGCGGGTCCTTACCCTTGGAAATCACGGTCAGGCAGACCCCGTCGCAGGCGATGGAGGCCCCGATATCCACCGTATCCACATCGTAAGAGGTGCCGATCCGCGCCCAGAGGTCACCCTGCTGTTCCAGCGCAAGAACTTCGCCCATATCGGTAATGATCCCGGTGAACATCCGTCTCTCCTTTTCAGTCCCCCTTCCCCTAGCCCGAGGGGCAGAGCGGTGCAAGAACTGGGGTCGCTACATATACGCACATATTCTCAGCATCCCCGTGGCCCTATATGATTTGTCTAAATATTGATCTATTCTTGGCCAGAATTGTGACACAAATTCACCTTACCCAAGGGAATTCGTGCGATTCCTCGTCGCACCACTTCGTCATCAGTCCCGGATCACTCCGCCTATGCCCCTGTTCGACAATCGCCATTTCCTGCTGCTGCAAGGCCCTCACGGGCCCTTCTTCCGTCAGCTGGCCCAGATGCTGGGCCGTGCGGGGGCCAAGGTGTGGCGTGTGGGGTTCAATGGCGGGGATGCGGCCTTCTGGCATGACCCCGAGACCTTTATCCCATGGCAGGGCACACCCGAGGCATGGCTCGAGGCCGTGACCGATCTCTTCCTCGAGAAACAGATCACCGATATCGTGCTCTATGGCGACACCCGCGCGATCCATGCACAAGCCATCATCGCCGCGCGGGCCGCAGGTATCCGCGTGCATGTCTTCGAGGAGGGCTATCTGCGCCCCTACTGGATCACCTATGAACGCGGCGGCTCCAACGGGCATTCGCGGCTGATGGAGATGAGCGTGGAGCAGATGCGCGCGGCGCTCGACCAATCCGATATCGACTTCCCCGATGCGCCGCCGCGCTGGGGCGATATGCGCCATCATGTCTTCTACGGCGCGCTCTACCATTTCCGCGTCATGCGCGGGGCCAGTCGCTGGCCCAATTTCCGCTCGCATCGCGGGGTCACGGTGATGGAGGAGTTCCGCTTCTATCTGCGCCGTATGCTACGGATGCCCCTTCATATGCTCCAACGCTGGCTCGCGACCTCGCGCGTGAAATATGGCGGTTTTCCCTATCATCTTGTGCTGATGCAGCTTGAACATGACAGTAGCTTCGTCATGCACTCCCCCTTTGCCAGCCAGACCGACTTCCTCGATCTGGTGATGAAGGGCTTTGCCGCAGGCGCGCCCAGCCATCACCATCTGGTGCTGAAAGCCCATCCGCTTGAAGATGGCCGTGCGCCCATTGAAGCGGCGATCCGCAACGGTGTGGCCCGCTACGGGCTCAAGGGGCGGGTCCATTTCGTGCGCGGCGGCAAACTGGCCGGTCTGCTGGCACAGGCCCGCTCCGCCGTTACGGTCAACTCCACCGCCGCCCAACAGGTGCTCTGGCGCGGGCTACCAATCAAGGCTTTCGGCGCGGCGGTCTATGACAAGCCCGAATTCGTCTCGCAGCAGTCGCTGCCCGATTTCTTCACTGCGCCTGCGCGCCCGGACACCCGCGCCTATCGCGATTACCGCCATTATCTGCTGGAAACCAGCCAAGTCCCTGGCGGTTTCTACTCGGCCAAGGGTCGGCGGACGCTTCTGCGGCAGGTCGTCGACATGATGCTCTCGACCGAAGATCCCTATGATGCGCTGACCTCCGGAACAGCGGCACCTCGGCAACAGTTGCGCGTAATAAAGTGACGTAACTGGATTTTACTTAGGCTTTCTGCGACGCTGCCCCACAAAATGCATATCGCATATCTATTGAGAAGCATCCCGAAAGAGGAGCTCGAGCAGTGAATACGACTATTTCCAGAGCCACGCGTGTGCTGGTCCTTTCGACGCTGGTCTTCAGCGTGGCCGCCTGCGCGCTCCCGCGCTCCGGCCCCAACAAGCGCGAGATCTTCGCAGGCTCCGTCATGCGTCAGGGCGATGCCTTCGTCGTCTCGGTCAATGACCATGTGGCCCGCGCCACCGCCGTGCAGCCCGCATTCGGCTTCTCGTCAAGCTTCCGCAATGCCGGAGTGCTCGGGTCCGATACCATCAATCCCGGCGATACGCTGGCGCTGACCGTGTGGGAAAACGTCGATGACGGTCTCCTCGTGCAGCAGGGTACCAGCGCGACCCAGCTCACCGATGTGCAGGTGGACGGACAGGGCTATATCTTCGTGCCCTATGCAGGCCGCATCAAGGCTGCGGGCAATACCCCCGAAGGACTGCGCCGCCTGATTACCGACAAGCTCGACGCCCAGACGCCCGATCCGCAGGTCGCCGTCTCGCGCGTGGCGGGCGACGGCTCCACCGTCTCGCTGACCGGCACGATCGGCGGTCAGGGCGTGTACGCGATCGAACGTCCGACCCGCACCCTCTCGGCGATGATCGCCCGTGCAGGCGGCGTCTCCATCGATCCCGCGATTGCACGGGTCACGGTGACCCGCAAGACCGGCCAGACCGGCACCGTCTGGCTCTCGGATCTCTATTCCAATCCGCAGATGGATATCGCCCTGCGCAATGGCGACAAGATCCTGATCGAGAAAGATACCCGCGCCTTCACCGCCCTCGGCGCGACCGGCACGCAGGCGCGTGTGCCCTTCGAGACGAAGACCCTCTCGGCCCTCGAGGCCATCGCCACCGTGGGCGGCTTGCAGACCAGCACCGCCGATCCGACCGGCGTCTTCGTCTTCCGCAACGAGCCGCAGGAGATCGCCCGCGCCGTCCTTGGCCGCGACGATCTCGTGGGCGACCAGCGCATGGTCTATGTCCTCAACCTGACCGAGCCCAACGGGATGTTCATGGCCCGCGATTTCGCCATCCGCGATGGTGATACGGTTTATGTGACTGAAGCACCCTATGTCCAATGGTCGAAGACGCTCTCGGCGCTGACCGGCTCGCTGGGCACGGTCAATACGCTGAACAATCTGGCCAATTAATGCCTCTGGCCGAAGATGACGATATGGCCGCCGGGGTTCCCCGGCGGCTTTTCTTCTATAATGGCGGTTTTTTGCGCCAGCCCCGTTTGCGCCGGATCCTCAAGGCCGCAGGCCATAGCCTGCATCTGGGCCTCCCGTCCACGGGGGATGGCGTGGTCGTCTGGGGCCGCTCGCCCTATGCAAAGCGCGGTGAGGCCATCGCGGCCCGCACAGGTGCGACGCTGGTCCGGCTGGAGGATGCCTTTCTCAGATCGGTGCGGACAGGGCGCGAGGGGGACCCGCCGCTGGGGCTGATGATTGACCCGCTGGGGGTGCATTTCGATGGCACCCGCCCCTCGCGGATCGAGATGCTGCTGGCAAAGGCCCCGTTGGATGATGCGGCCCTCCTAACCCGCGCACGCCAAGGGATCGACCGCCTCAAGGCGCTTGATCTTTCCAAATACAACGCCTTCGATCCCTCCCTGCAGCCCCCCGCTCCAGGTTATGTGCTGGTGATCGACCAGACCCAGGGCGATGCCTCTATCACCTATGGCGCGGCGTCCGCGCGGACCTTCCGCGAGATGCTGGCCGTGGCGCGGATCGAGAACCCTAAGGCGCGCATCCTTATCAAGACCCATCCCGAGACCCGTGCGGGGTTGCGCGCAGGCCATTACGGCCCCGAGAATTGCGATGCGCTGACCGAGCTGGTCAGCGCGCCCCATTCGCCATGGGCGCTTCTGGAGGGAGCGATCGCGGTCTATACCGTCTCCTCGCTGATGGGCTACGAGGCAATCCTTGCGGGACACAAACCACGGGTCTTCGGCCAGCCTTTCTATGCCGGATGGGGGTTAAGCCTTGACGAGAACGCCCCCCCGCGTCGCGCGCGCCGCCTGACCCGCGCACAGATCTTCGCCGTCTCGCACCTCATGGCACCGACTTGGTTCGACCCGTGCCACAACCGGATCTGCAGCTTCGAGGAAGCCACCAACCAGCTCGCCGCCCAGACCCGCGCCTACCGCGAGGACCAGCACGGCTATAGAATGACCGGCATGAGCCGCTGGAAGCACAAACATCTGCGGCAGGTCTATGGCGACTACGGGAAGGTCGGCTTCGGGCAAGCCACGGGTGCGGGCCAGCCCGTCCATTGGGCATCCAAACCCGGCAGGCCCGCGGGCGCGTGGCGGATGGAGGACGGCTTCCTGCGCTCCCGTGGCCTCGGCGCAAAACTGACGCCGCCCCTGTCGCTGGTGACCGACCGGCAGGGGATCTATTACGACCCGTCCGCCCCCTCGGATCTGGAAAAGCTGATCGCCCGTCCGATTTCGGAGCCCGAGCGTCGGCGCATCGAGGCGCTGCTGGACCGGATCGTGAAGGCGGGTCTGTCGAAATACAACCTCACCGGCGCACGGCCTACCTTGCCCGAGGGCCATCGGATCCTCGTGCCCGGACAGGTGGAGGATGACGCCTCGATCCTGAAGGGTAGCCCGAGCACGCAGAGCAATCTGGCGCTTCTCGAGCGGGTGCGCAGCGAGAACCCGCAAGCGGTGGTGATCTACAAGCCCCATCCCGATGTCGAGGCAGGGCTGCGTAAAGGCGCGGTCGCGCCACAGGATCTGGCGCGTCTGGCCAATCAGGTCTGCGCGGATGCCGACGGGGTCGCGCTGATCGAGGCCTGTGACGAGGTCTGGACGATGACTTCGCTCATGGGGTTCGAGGCGCTGATCCGCGGCAAGCCGGTGACGTGCCTCGGCACACCTTTCTATGCCGGCTGGGGGCTGACGCGCGATCTGCAGCCCGCGCCCGCCCGCCGATTGGCGCGGCCCGATCTGTGGCAGCTGGCCCATGCCACGCTGATCGCCTATCCGCGCTATCGCGATCCGGTCAGCGGGCTGCCCTGCCCGCCCGAAGTGGCCGTGGACAGGCTGGCGGCATCGCTCCCCGCGCCTATCGGGCTTCGGATCTTATCGAAACTTCAGGATCTACTGAAACCGCCCAGAGGTTAGGTCCGCCGCCAGCGGTGGAACACATCGCCACCGATCTCGCGCTGGCTGACAAGCTGGTAGTGCGGGGCCTGATCCAGCGCCTCCAGCCCCATCGGGCCAAGGGCCGCGCGGCCATCTCCGCCCAGAACCTTGCCTGCGGTAAAGCCGATCAGCTCATCGACCAGCCCCGCCTGCATCAGGGCCGCCGCAAACCGCCCGCCGCCCTCGCAGAAGACCCGCGTGAGCCCAGCCGCCCCAAGCGCCGCCATCAGCGCCTTTGGGTCGAGCCCGCCCGCGCCAAGTGGCACCTGCGTAAGATCCGCCCCCTGCCCGTGCCAATAGGCCCGCGCCTCCGCCGGCGCATCGGGGCCATGGACCAGCCAGAGCGGCGCATCGGAAACAGAGCCCGCCAAGCGGGCGCGCGGCAGATCGAGCCGTGAGGCCGCCACCACCCGCACCGGCTGCCGGATCGGGGTAAAATTACGCACTGTCAGCAGAGGATCATCGGCGCGCGCCGTCTCCCCGCCCACCATGACCGCATCGAACTCGGCGCGCAGTGCATGCACATGCGCGCGGGCTTGCGCGGAGGTGATCCATTGACTCTGGCCGTTGGACAGGGCGATCCGGCCATCGAAAGAAGTGGCGAGTTTCAGCGCCAGCCAGGGACGTCCATGTTCGACCCGTGACAGAAAACCGGCCTGAAGCGCGCGTGCCTCGGCCTCGAGCGTGCCTTCCGTGACAGAGATCCCCGCCTCGCGCAGCATGGCATGACCGCGCCCGGCTACCCGCGGATCGGGGTCGGTCTGCGCCGAGACCACCCGCGCGACCCCGGCCTCGATCAGCCCCAGCGAACAGGGCGGCGTATGACCATAATGCGAACAGGGTTCGAGCGTGACATAGGCCGTAGCACCGTGCGCGGCCTCGCCCGCCTGCGCCAGCGCATGGCGTTCGGCATGGGGACGCCCGCCCGGCTGGGTCCAGCCGCGCCCCACGATCACGCCATCCTTCACCAGCACGCAGCCCACCGCAGGGTTGGGCCATGTATTGCCAAGACCCCGCCGCGCAAGCGACAGGGCCAACCGCATGAACCGTTCGTCCGCCTGCATCAGTCAGGCGTGCCCGGACGCAACTCGGAGACGAATTTGTCGAAATCGTCCGCTTCTTGGAAGTTTTTGTAAACGCTGGCAAAGCGCACATACCCGACCGTATCGATACGGGCCAGCGCCTCCATGACGATCTCGCCGATCGTCTTCGAGGGGATATCCGTGTCGCCCATGCTTTCCAGCCGCCGCACGATGCCGGAGATCATCTGGTCGATGCGCTCGGGGTCTACGGGACGCTTCTGCATGGCGATCCGGATAGACCGCTCCAGCTTGGTGCGCTCGAAATCCTCACGCTTGCCATTGGTTTTCACCACGACAAGATCGCGCAACTGGACCCGCTCATAGGTCGTGAACCGTCCACCACAGGCGGGGCAAAAACGCCTGCGCCGGATCGCGACATGATCTTCGGCCGGACGCGAGTCCTTTACCTGCGTATCAACATTTCCGCAAAACGGGCAGCGCATCGCGTCCCCCTTTTCCTGTAAAAACCGCCTCTATGGGGTCTGATGCCCCACTTATCCACAAGACTATAGGGGAGACGCGAATCATTGGGTAGCCATAAAGTGACGCTACCAAATCATGTAGATACAGACCTGTGGCCGATCAGACTCAGCGCAGCATTGCGGTGATATGGCGGCTGTGGGGATTATCGCGATGCTCGAAGAGATAGACCCCCTGCCATGTGCCCAGAGCCATGCGCCCGTCGAGAACCGGGATCTGCAGCGAGACCGGCAGAAGTGCCGCCTTCACATGGGCGGGCATATCGTCGGGGCCCTCATAGGTATGCACCATCCACGACTGGCTCGGGTCCGTCGTGGGTGGCACAAGCCGGTGGAAAAAAACCTTCAGATCCGTCTGCACATCGGGGTCGGCATTTTCCTGAATGAGGAGACTGGCCGAGGTATGGCGGATAAACAGCGTCAGCAGTGCCTCGGAAGGGGCCACCTCCGCCACCCATGCGGCCAGCTCGCGTGTGACCTCGTAAAGCCCTTGCCCGCGGGTCTGCACCCGAAAGTCCCGATGCGCCATGGAGGTTACTCCGAAACGGGGCGCGGATCGCTACGGTCGCTGGCGAGGATCGCCAAGCATTCGGGATTAACATCCATGATACGCCGTTCCTTGGCCCATGCCGCGTCAAGCGCCGCCGCATCCAGATCGCGTTTGCGCGTGGCCCAGGGGCGCATCGTGCCGTTACCGATCCCGCTTACAAGATTATAAGTGCCGTCCTTCGGGTCTTCGACATAGAGGAAGCAGGTCCCCGGCTGATCCATCGACGGACCGCTATTATGCATCATGAAGGCCGGACGGCCATTGGCATCCAGCGTGCAGCCCGCCAGAAGCGGCAGGCACAACAGGGACAGGAATCTACGCGTCATTTTCACCTCTGGGCTGCAACTTGTTAAGGCATAGCAAGCAAGAGGCAAGTTGAAAAGATTAGCTGGCAAATGCCGTTCGGGCATCTGCGATCTGTGGCCCATTCGCCTTGGCCCAGTCGATGAGCCCGATCAGTGGCGGCAGAAGCGAATGCCCCATCGCGGTCAGGCTGTATTCGACGCTGGGGGGCTTGGTGGCAAAGACCGCGCGCGAGATCAGCCCGTCGCGCTCCAGATCACGCAGGCTCTGGGTCAGCATCCGCTTGGAAATATCGGGCAGCGCTTTCGAGAGTTGCGAGAACCGGCGCGGCCCTTCGGCCAACTCCAGCACGATCAGCGTCGTCCATTTGGCGGCCAAATGGTCGAGCACATGGCGCACCGGACAATCGGCCAGATCGCGCCCTTTGGCATCCAGCAATATCTCTGCCTGCGTCATGATGGTTCCCTCTGTGTTACCTTGTTCACGAAACCTGCCTCCTTCACACGGGGGCCTTTGGTCTCTAAACGAGACCTATACTAGATTCGTAACCGAAGGAACAGACAATGCGTTACATGGTCACCGGTGCGTCCGGTCAGCTCGGCTCCGCCGTTCTCGAACAGCTTTCCACCCGCGTCGCGAAATCCGACATCACCGCACTCGTGCGCCGTGAAGCGGCCGCAACTGCTCTGGCCGCCCAGAGCTATGGCACGGCTGTAGCCTCCTATGACGATGTCGAGGCGCTGACTGCCGCCTTCAAGGGCGTCGACCGCCTTCTGTTGATCTCGGGCTCCGAGGTCGGCCAGCGCGCGCGCCAGCATGGCAATGTGGTGGCTGCGGCCAAGGCGGCGGGCGTGGGTTTTATCGCCTATACCTCGCTCCTGCAGGCAACCGTGTCCCCGATGATCCTTGCGGTCGAGCATAAAGCCACCGAAGAGGCGCTGGCCGCCTCGGGCATCCCCTATGCGCTGCTGCGCAATGGCTGGTATTCGGAAAACATGCTGGGAGGGCTCGATTATGCCGTAGAGCATAGCGCGATGATCGGTGCTTCGGGCGAGGGCCGTTATGCCTCGGCCCCGCGTGCAGATTATGCCGAAGCCGCAGCGATCGTACTGGCGGGGGGCGATCACGCGGGCAAGGTCTACGAACTGGCGGGCGATGCGGGCTATACGGGCGCCGAACTGGCGGCAATGGTCGCCAAAGCCTCGGGCAAGCCGGTGGCCTATGCCGATCTGCCGCCTGCCGAGTACAAGGCCGCGCTCGTTGGCGCAGGCATCCCCGACGGCTTTGCCGATGTTCTGGTCGACAGCTCGGTGCGCGCGGGCGAAGGCTGGCTGGATGACCAATCGAAGACCCTCTCGGGCCTTCTGGGCCGCCCGACCGAGCCGATGGCAGAAACGGTCCGAAAGGCACTCTGATCCACGCATATCGGGGCCGGTCATCCGGTCCCGATATCTCCAGAATCAAAGATACATTTCAATCACACGTTGAATTCATCGCCCTCCTCATCAATAGTCGGATTACGCGTTTTGATGACGTTCCATTTCGGGCCGCCTCTCGTGGCGGATGTGGAGGTGCGATTGTGAAACCAGCCCTGACTGCCGAGAAAGCTGCTGCCCTCATCCCCGACAGAGCCACTGTGATGATCGGTGGATTTATGGGTGTGGGCTCGCCCCACCGCCTGATCGATGCGCTGGTGGCCGCGGGTGTGAGAGACCTCACCGTAATCGCCAATGATACATGCCGCCCCAATGAAGGGATCGGCAAGCTGGTTGCCGCGCGGGCCGTCCGCCATGTCATCGCCTCGCATATCGGGCTCAACCCCGAGACACAGGCCCAGATGATTGCGGGCGAGATCGAGGTCGAGCTGGTTCCGCAGGGCACGCTGGCCGAGCGGATCCGCGCCGCCGGCATGGGCCTTGGCGGTGTGCTGACGCCCACCGGCGTGGGCACACGGATCGCCGAGGGCAAGGAGGTGCTGACGATTGATGGCAAGGCGTTCCTGCTTGAAAAGCCGCTCCGCGCCGATTTCGCCCTGATTGCCGCGCATGAGGCCGATTATGTTGGCAATCTCACCTATTCGATGACCGCCCATAACTTCAATCCGGTGATGGCGCTGGCCGCAACCACTGTCATCGCCGAACCCGGCCTGATCGTGCCGGTGGGGGCGATCCCGCCGGACGGCGTAAAGACCCCCGGTGTGCTGGTCGATCACCTGCTGGAAAGGGCACATTGATGGAGCCGAAAGAACTCATCGCTCGACGTGTTGCGCAAGAGATCCAGCCGGCAACGCTGGTCAATCTGGGGATCGGCCTGCCCTCGCTGGTGGCGGCCTATGTCCCGCCCGAGAGGAATGTCTTCTTTCAGGCCGAAAACGGCGTGATCGGGCTGGGCACGCGCCCGCCGGACGGGATGGAAGACCCCGATCTGACCGATGCGGGCGGCACATTTGTGACTGCCGTGCCGGGAGCGGCGTCCATTGATAGCGCGATGAGCTTCGGGCTGATCCGTGGCGGGCATCTGGATGTGACGGTGCTGGGCGGGTTGCAGGTGGATGCGCGCGGCTATCTTGCCAACTGGATGGTGCCCGGCAAGCGCATCCCCGGAATGGGCGGCGCGATGGATCTGGTGGCGGGGGCCAAACGGGTTATCGTGGCGATGCAGCATGCTGCCAATGGCGCGCCGAAGATCGTCACGCGATGCACCCTGCCGCTCACGGCCGAGCGCCGCGTGAGCCTGATCGTCACTGATCTGGCCGTGATCGAGCCGCGCGAGAACGGGCTGCATCTGATCGAGCGGGCGCCGGAAGTGAGCGTGGCCGAGATCGAGGCACTAACCGAAGCCCCTCTGATCCATGCAGGAGATGTGCCCGAAATGCGGCTCGGCTAGCCCCTATCCGGTGATGTTGAAACCGCCGTCGATGTAATGCAGTCCGCCGGTGATATTGGCAGCCTCGGCGCTCGCCAGAAAGGCCGCATAGGCCCCGCAATCCTCGATCGTGGCAAGCTGATGGGTGGGCGCACGGGCGCTGGCGGCATCCATCATCTCGTCGAAATGCGCAATTCCGCTGGCGGCACGCGTCTTGAGCGGACCGGGCGAGAGCGCGTGTACGCGAATACCCTTGGGCCCGAGTTCCGCCGCCATATAGCGCGACACCGATTCCAGCGCGGCCTTGACCGGCCCCATGATATTGTAATCCTTCACGACCTTCTCGGCGCCGTAGAAGCTGACAGTCATACAGGTGCCACCCTGCCCCATCAGCGGCTCGGCGCGGCGGACCAGTTCGATAAAACTCCCGACCGAGATATCCATCGCCTGCGTGAACCCCGTGCGCGAGCAATCGGTTACGCGGCCATGCAGATCCTCCTTCGGGCAAAAGGCGATGGAATGCAAAAGCGTATCGAGCCGCCCCCATTTGGCGGTGATCTGCACAAAGAGATCCGTCAGCTGGTCTGGGTCGGACACATCGAGCGGAGCAAAGATCTCTGCCCCCAGCTCCTCTGCCAGCGGGCGCACATATTTCTCGGCCTTTTCATTGAGATAGGTGATCGCCAGATCCGCCCCTTGGGCCTTCAGCGCCTTGGCGCAGCCATAGGCGATGGAGCTCTCGTTGGCGATCCCAACGATCAGGGCTTTCTGACCGGCAAGCGAGAACATGGGCTGGCTCCTTCGATGTCCGCAGAGGGTGAAGGCCGGAAAACCTGGCCGAAACGCATACATGGAACACGACCCATCATGCCGAGCCTGTGCCGGATTGCCAGCTTTTTCTGCGCTGCAGCGTCAGGCGAAGGCCGGACGCATTTCCTCGACCATTGCTGAGCGGATCAGGTCCAGCACTGGCGGGTCCACATCATAGCGGCGCAGGTGGATGCGGTAGGGGCGCGGGGTATACCACCAGCTGAGTTTCAGCGCGGGGGTGGCGGCGGTGACCGACATCACATGCTGACGCAGCGCGCCGCGCAAATTACGGCTGCAGGCCCCCACATGCAGCACCTGTGACCCGCTGCCGGTGGGCTGCAAGATCTTCAGCCGGTGGCGGTTCTGCGGTGTCAGGTTCTGGCGATAGAGCGTAAAAGCCTCCGCCGTCTCCGCCGGATCGCCCAGATCCTCGATCAGATAGATCGCGCCACATTCCCAAGGGAAGCGGGCGTCCAGATCCTCGCCCCAATGGGCATTCTCGAGCGTTACCGCCTCGCTGAAATGCGCAGCGCGCGCGGTTTCCACCACGCGCGCGATACGATCCAGCGGGCCTTCAATCGTTTCTGGCCACATAGGTTATTGGTCGAGGAACGACCGCAGCTTGCGCGAGCGCGAGGGGTGCTTCAGCTTGCGCAGCGCCTTCGCCTCGATCTGACGGATCCGCTCGCGCGTCACCGAGAACTGCTGACCCACTTCTTCGAGCGTATGGTCGGTATTCATGCCGATGCCGAAACGCATCCGCAGAACCCGTTCCTCGCGCGGGGTGAGCGAGGCCAGAACCCGCGTGGTGGTTTCCTTGAGGTTTTCCTGAATCGCGCTGTCGAGCGGCAGCACGGCATTCTTGTCCTCGATGAAATCGCCCAGCTGGCTGTCTTCCTCGTCCCCGATCGGGGTTTCGAGCGAGATCGGCTCCTTGGCGATCTTCATCACCTTGCGGACCTTCTCGAGCGGCATCTGCAGCTTTTCGGCCAGTTCTTCCGGCGTCGGCTCGCGGCCGATCTCGTGCAGCATCTGACGACCGGTGCGGACCAGCTTGTTGATCGTTTCGATCATGTGCACCGGAATACGGATGGTGCGCGCCTGATCGGCGATCGAGCGGGTGATCGCCTGACGGATCCACCAGGTCGCATAGGTCGAGAACTTGTAGCCGCGGCGATATTCGAACTTATCCACAGCCTTCATCAGGCCGATATTCCCTTCCTGGATAAGATCGAGGAATTGCAGACCGCGGTTGGTGTATTTCTTGGCGATCGAGATCACCAGACGGAGGTTGGCCTCGACCATCTCCTTCTTGGCGGCGCGCGCCTCTTTCTCGCCCTTCTGGACCTGATTCACGATGCGGCGGAACTCGGTGATATCCACACCGATATAGGTCCCGATCTGGGCCATATCGCCACGCAGCTCTTCCACCTTGTCGCGATATTTCTCCATCAGGGTCTGCCAGCCACGGCCGGGTTTGGCAGCCATTGCATCGACCCAGGTCGGGTCCAGCTCGTAGCCACGATAGGATTCCACGAATTCGCGGCGGTTGATACGGGCCTGATCAGCCAGTTTCACCATCGCCGAATCGGTCGACATGATACGGCGGTTAATCCCGTAAAGCTGATCGATCAGCGCCTCGATCCGGTTGTTATGCAGATGAAGCGAGTTCACCAGTTCGACGATCTCGGAGCGCTTCTTCTGATAGGCCGCCTCATCGGAGACCGAGAAGGTGCCATCCTCGTTCAGGGTGGCCGACATCCGCATATCCTGCATTTCGGCCAGATCGTCATAAAGCAGCGCGATGGATTCGAGCGTCTCGAGAACACGCGGCTTCAGCGCGGCTTCCATCGCAGCGAGCGACATGTTGGGCGCGTCGTCCTCATCCTCGTCATCCGAATCGATCGGATTGCCGTCGGCGTCGAATTCCTGCGTCTTTTCGGCAGGGCGCACCTGCGCATCACCACCGCCGACGCCACCAACGACATGCTCGTCATCCTCGCCCTCTTCATCGAGCGAGCGGCCGAAGGTCGCATCGAGGTCGATCACGTCGCGCAGCAGAATGTCTTCTTCCAGAAGTTCGTCACGCCAGATCGTGATCGCCTGGAAGGTCAGCGGGCTTTCGCACAGCCCGGCGATCATGGTGTTCCGGCCCGCCTCGATCCGCTTGGCGATGGCGATCTCGCCCTCGCGCGACAGCAGTTCCACCGAGCCCATCTCGCGCAGATACATCCGAACGGGGTCATCGGTGCGGTCCAACGTCTCGCCGGAGCCTGACGAAAGCGCGACCTCGCGCGAACCCCCGCCAACAGTGGCCAGCGCACCGCCGGAAGAGGAGCCGTCATTCTCGGACGCATCCTCGTCTGCTTCCTCGTCCTCGATCACATTGATGCCCATCTCTGAGAGCATCGACATGACGTCCTCGATCTGGTCGCCCGACACCTGATCGGGCGGCATGACCGCGTTCAGCTGGTCATAGGTGATGTAACCTTTTTCCTTGGCCTCGGCGATCATGCGTTTGACCGCCGTCTTCGACATGTCGAAGGACGTACCATCGTCATTGGCGGTATTAGGCTTGTTATCGTCGATGTCTTTGGCGGCCATGGGCGCTCCTTGATCGGCTTGGGCTGTAGCACGGCTAGGGCGGGTACGAATCATATCCCGCTGTATTATCGAATCATTCGACCGAATCACAGGGGGGTGAATCGATCATATTCAGGGCGTTGCATCACCGCGTCATTTTTTCTTCCGCCATATCTCTTGATCGATGACCGATTGCAAATACGCCGAAAGCGCTGCGCGGTCTTCCCCCATATCACTCGTATCATCCAGTTTTGAACGCGACGCCTTCTGTTTTTGTCGCGTTGCTTGGCTCAGGCGCCATGTCAGCCCTTCATCGGCGACGCCTTCCAAGTCTTCCATCGCATCTTCCACTTCGGCCCGCACGGCCCGTTCGGCGTCGAGTTTTGCCAGTTCTTCGGCCAGACACATACGCGCAAGCGCCGTATCCGTAACCTTCACCACGGGCGGCGCGCTACGGAGATGGGGCAAACTCATCATATTTTCAAGATAGTCCCCCATCTGATTTTGCAAGAGCCGCGTCAATTCTTCCGGCTCAAGCCCCAGATTCCGGAGCATCAGATTGCGTAACCGGTCGTGATCGGGATTGGCAAAGGGTGCATTTTCCAGCTGTGCCTCGAACTCGGCCACCAGCCGTGGATGCGAAACAAAGATCGCCAGCACCATCGCCGCGCGCAGATTTTCGGCCACCGCCGCATCCTGCGCCACGGCCAGCATGGAGTTGCGGGTCTGCTCGAGCGGCAGCGCGGGCAGCTTGCCCCAACCGCCCCGCCCGCCATTGCGGCCCTGTGGATAATTACGGCGGAAATTACCACCGCCTTGTTGATAATCCTGTTGATAGCTCTGTGAGTAAGCCCCACGGCCCGAGAAATCCCGCTCGGGCTCGCGGCCCAGCCCGAACAGTTCGCGGCGCTTCTGGCGGATTTCCTCACCATAATGCGCGCGAATCGAGGGATCCTTGATCTGCGAGATTGCCGCGCGCAGTTCCTTGTCGAGCGCGGCTTTGCGCTCGGGGCTGTCGAACACACGCCCCTCGATGGCACGGCTCCACATCAGCTCGATCATCGGACGCGCGGTCTTCAGCACCTCGGCCATCGCCTCGCGCCCCTTGGCCTTGATCAGATCGTCGGGGTCCTGTCCTTCGGGCATGATCGCGATGCGCAGCCCCTTGCCCGCCTCCATCAGCGGCAGTGCAAGATCGATCACCCGATGGGCAGCGCGGATACCGGCCGTATCACCATCAAGCGCGATGACCGGCTCGTCATGGATACGCCACAAAAGCTGTAACTGGGTCTCGGTGACAGCGGTGCCCAGAGGCGCTACCGCGCCACCAAACCCCGCCTCCACGAGCGCGATCACATCCATATAGCCTTCACAGACCACAAGCTGCGCCCCCTTGCCGCACGCCTCGCGGGCGGGCCCGTGATTATAGAGCGAGCGGCCCTTGTCAAAGAGTTCGGTCTCGGGCGAATTCAGATACTTGGCGTTATCATTGGGGTCCATCGCCCGCCCGCCAAAGCCGATACACCGCCCGCGGGGGTCCCGGATCGGATAGATGATGCGGTTGCGGAAGACATCATAGGGCTGCTTTCCCTTGGTCGAGGCCTTGGCGAGCCCCGCACCGATGATCAGGTCTTCGGCGATTCCCTTGGCGCGCAGCGTATCCCACAGGCCCTGCCAGCCATCGGGGGCAAAACCTATCTCGAAACGCGCCTGCGCCTCGGGGCCCAACTTGCGCCGTGCGAGATAGTCGCGCGCACCCTGCCCCGCCTGCGTGTTGAGCATCAGACGGTAGAATTTCAGCGCCTCTTCCATGACCTTGGCAAGCTCGGTCCGGCGGTCGGATTTCTCCTGCGCCCGCGGATCGCGGGCGGGCATCTGCATCCCCGCCTCGGTGGCGAGGATCTCGACCGCTTCCATGAACCCGACATTCTCGGTCTCGCGCACGAAGGTCAGCGCGTCACCTTTGGCATGGCAGCCAAAACAGTAATAGTAGCCTTTGCGATCATCCACATGGAAAGACGCGGATTTTTCCTGATGGAACGGGCAAGGCGCCCACATATCGCCCTTGGCCTGATTGGACTTGCGATTATCCCACATGACTTTCCGCCCGATCACCTGCGAGATCGAGAGGCGGTTGCGTAGTTCGTCGAGGAATCCTGGCGGCAAGCTCATAGGGAGTATATCGGCGCAGTTCGCGCCCCTGTCCAGAGGGTGCGGGATCAAGTTGACGCAAAATTCTCCGGCCTGCCGCCGGATCCGATCCGACATGTTTTGGCCGCAAAGCATCAAAAAAGTGCCGAGATAGCTAAAATACGCGCTAGATTCAGGCCGCTTTGCCTACCGTGATTGATCCAATCTGAACAGTTCGCTGCAATCCTCCCTGAATGCTCAACACAAACACCATTCCTGCCCGAGAATTGCCCCAATTCTGCCCCATGCAAAAGATTAAGAAGACATGAAGAAGTAGCCTCGTTACACGTCCCCCTCTGCCCGCCCGGAGTTCGTCCAATGGTCCATAGCCGCACCCGCCTGCCCGATATGGCCTGCCGGAGCCTACGGCCTGCCATGCGGATGCGCGACGAGGAAACCGGCGCGATCCTTCCGCTGACGATCATCCTGCTGACGGTGCTGCTGGTCCTCTCGGGCGTGGCGCTCGACTTCATGCATTTCGAAGCCCGCCGGACCCAGATCCTTGCGGTCCTTGACCGTGCCTCCCTTGCAGCCGCCTCGCTAAGCCAGGAACTCGATCCCGAGCTTGTGGTGGATGACTATCTCAAGAAAGCGGGGCTCGAGGATGTCGACCGAACCGTGACCGTCACCGAAGGTAGCTACGGGGAATGGCGCAGGGTCCGCATCGAGGCGACCGATACCATGACGACGAGCTTCATGGGACAACTCGCGCAGATCGGCATCAAGACGCTCTCCACCAAGATCGTCAGCGAGGCCTATGAGGCCATCGGCAATGTCGAGGTCTCGCTGGTGCTCGACGTGTCGGGCTCGATGGCGACCGATGTCGGTGACGGCGTGACCCGCCTCGCGGCCCTGCAGGAGGGCGCGGATACATTCGTGGACCAGATGTTTACCAAGGTGCAGCCCGAAAACGCACCCGATGGACGGCTGTCGATCTCGGTCATCCCCTATAACCAGCAGGTCGTTCTGGGCGATGATCTGGCGGCACAGTTCAACCTGTCCACCGAACAGACGGACACGACCTGTGGTGATGTCTTCCTACTGCCGACCGATACCATCGCCATCAGCCCGACCACTGCGATCCAGCGCACGATGTCGGGCGACAGCCTCGATTACTATGTGCGCTTCGGCTATAATGCCGACAACTATAACGGATGGCAGTTCCCCTATCACACCTGGGTGTCGAACTGTGACGAGCAAAGCTACTCCCCGGTCCTGCCCTTCAGCAATTCACAGACTGACATCGAGAAAAAGATCGGCAGCCTGAAGGCCAGTGGCGATACGGCCATCGATATCGGTGCGCGCTGGGGTCTGGCACTGCTTGATCCTGCGGCCCAGCCGGTCGTCGACAATCTGATCAGCGAAGGGGACGTGGACTCCTCCCTCGACGCCCGCCCCTATGAGTACGACCTTGATGGCACGGCAGATATCGACGACCGTTCGATCAAGGTAATGGTCCTGATGACGGATGGCGAGAATACCGGGTCGTTCAGCATCAAACAGAAATACCAGAGCGGGCCCTCCGAACTCTACTCGACCAAAAGCGCGGATTCGCTGAACCCTGCCGATTCCGGCTCCACCAACAGCTCCACGACCAGCGAATGGGACTCGCTCTACTGGCACGACGATAGCTACAGCACCACCAAATGGTATCGTCTGACCAACAAGAAGTGGTATTACCGCGACAGCAATGGCTTCTACACGACCTCCACATCCCGTTATGGCGGCACACAGAAGAATTATGTCTCCGACACGGGCAAGCTCTACCAAATCGACTGGTCGACGGTTTGGGGCAAACTCAATTTCCGGCACGAATACGTTGCCTATACCTATTTCGATGCAGTCTATAAGACCATCAAACGCAGCACATCTTTCCCGGGCACCTACGCCGTTTTTTCCGATGGCAACACCTTCACCAAAAAGGACACGGCGCTTAAGGCGATCTGCACCACCGCGAAAGCCAATGACATCCTGATCTATACGCTCGCGGTCGATGCCCCCGATAACGGTGCCGCTATATTGAAATCCTGTTCGTCGGGCGATGGCTATTACTATGACATCACCTCAGACGAACTGACCGATGCCTTCGCCGAGATCGCTGCCTCGATCAACTCGCTACGCCTGACGAATTGAGGGAAGACGATGCGACGAAGCCTACTCGGACGTTTCCACCACGACCAATCCGGCGCCAGCACGGTGGCCGCGGCCATCGTGCTGCCCTTCTTCCTGATGTTCGTCTTTGCGGGTGTGCAGATCTTTGTGCTGCAGAGCAAACAGACCATGCTCGACCGCGGTCTCGAGATCACCGCGCGCAACCTGCGACTGCAGACCTATGGCAGCACTTTCCCCTCCCAGGAAAAGATCAAGAGCAATATGTGCCGCAATATCGGCCTAATCAAGCACTGCACAGACCAGCTGACCATCGAGCTTGTCGCCGTCGACCGGAGCACATGGACCGCTCCCGACTGGAGCACGACGGCCATCTGTCATGATTATAGCGACGGCAAGGCACTAGATGCGAAACCCGTCCTCCAGCAGGGCACCGAGAACCAGATCATGCTGATGCGGGCCTGTCTCAAAGTGCCTTCCCTGCTGACAGACACGCTGATGAATATCTCTGCCGCGAGCATTCTGAAATGGGCGATGCTTGCCAAGGATGATGACGGAGAGATGAACCTCGTATCGATCACTGTCTTTGCCAACGAACCGATCCAGCAATGATACGCCTCCGCCTCTCCCGCTTGCGCCACAATGAAGACGGCTCGATCCCGATCGAGGCGGTCTTCGGCTATCTGATCCTGACCGTCTGGGTCTTTCTGGCCTTCCAGTTCTACGATGCGTTCCGCACCAAAGGCGAGGTCGCCCGCGCGTCCTATGATGTGGCCGATATCCTCTCGCGCGAGCGTTCGGCCATCGGCCCCGCCTATATCGCGGGGATGAAGAAGGTCTTCGACTTCGCGTCGCGGTCCAGCTTCGACGGGCAGACCTCACTGCGGGTCACCCTCATCACATGCGGCGCGAAGAACAATACCAATGTCTGCGACGGGGTGGACAAGTTTGTCGGTGTGGACGAATCCTATTCGCCTGACGGGCTGACACCGCAAACGAAGAAATCCCTGAAAACACAGGCGGACCGTATTCCGATCCTCGGTGCGGGCGATACAGCGGTCATTGTCGAGACGATCTATCGCTACCGCCCGCCCTTCAATCTCAGCAATCTCGTGCTTCTCCTGCCGGGCAGTGGCGGCACCCAGAGCACGTTCAATGTCGGCATGGAACAGAGCGCCGACGGGATACCTATCGGGAACTTCATCGTGACCCGTCGGCGTGGCACCGCCATCACTTGGGATGACGCGTCCTGATCGTGTCAATGGACCCCGATCGGGCTGGTCAAGGCCTGCGGCCCTGCCTATGGTCGGCCCTGCCCCGTCGGAAGGAGAATCGATGCGACATCTGCCCTGCCTCGCCCTGATCCCGCTGCTCTGCGCCGCGCTTTCGGCCTGTGGCGGAGGGCCGATGATGGACGGCGGCTATCCGGAGCTTCTTCCCCTCGACCAGATTCTCACCCCCACGCCCGAGCCCGATTACACCGCAAGCCGGGCGCTCGAAGCACGGGCCGACGCGCTCAGGGCCGAGGCCGAGGCGCTGCGCAATGCCCCGACCGGCGAGAACTGAGCTTCACCTCGCTGTCGCCACCTGATGAATCTCTGCCGTGCCTTGCCGACGATGCGCGTTGCACGGACAGGGTTTTCCGGCTAACAGACCCCAACTCTGACCAATTCCGATGAGGTATCTCATGTCCACACAGCCCGCGACCGGCCCCGCTCTTCGTCTCGGCATTGCCGGCCTTGGCACAGTGGGGATCGGCGTCGTCAAGATTGTCCAGCGCCATGCCGAGCTGCTGGCCGCCCGCACGGGCCGTCGCGTGGAAATCACCGCCGTTTGCGCCCGTGACCGGACCAAGAACCGCGATGCCGATCTGTCGGGCTACGCCTGGGAAACCGACGCGGTCAGCCTCGCCAAGCGCGACGACATTGATGTTTTCGTCGAGCTGATGGGCGGCCATGAAGGTGCCGCGAAGGACGCGACCGAAGCCGCTTTGAAAACCGGCAAGGATGTGGTCACCGCCAATAAGGCGCTGCTGGCCCATCACGGGCAGGCGCTGGCAGAACTGGCCGAGAGCCTTGGCCGCGTGATCCGTTTCGAGGCGGCGGTTGCCGGTGGCATCCCCGTGATCAAGACCTTGACCGAAGGCATGGCCGGCAACCAGATCCGCCGCGTCATGGGCGTGATGAACGGCACCTGCAACTACATCCTGACGCGGATGGAGGATGCGGGCCTGCCCTATGCGACCGTATTCGAGGAAGCCCGCCAGCTGGGCTATCTGGAAGCCGACCCCAATCTCGATGTGGGCGGCATCGATGCCGGTCACAAGCTCTCGCTTCTGGCCTCCATCGCCTTCGGCACCAAGGTGGCCTTCGATGATGTGGTCCTCGAAGGTATCGGGCGCATCTCGATCGACGATATCCGTCGTGCGGGCGATATGGGCTACAAGATCAAGCTGCTGGGCGTAGCGCAGATGACGGGCCGTGGCCTCGAGCAGCGTATGACCCCCTGCCTCGTGCCAGCCACCTCGGCCTTGGGCCAGCTTTCGGGCGGCACGAATATGGTGGTCATCGAAGGCGATAGCGTGGGCCAGATCGTGCTGAGGGGCGCAGGCGCGGGCGAGGGCCCGACCGCCAGCGCCGTGATGGGCGATGTCTCCGATATCGCGCGCGGTTTGCGCCTGCCGACCTTCGGCATTCCGGCCGCCCAGCTGAGCGATGCGACCCATGCCTCGGCCACGGCCCCCGCGCCCTATTACCTGCGCATCAATCTGGCCGACAAACCGGGGGCGCTGGCCAAGGTGGCACAGGCGCTCGGTAATGCGGGCATCTCGATCTCGCGGATGCGTCAATATGGCCATGCCGATAGCGCCGCCCCCGTGCTGATCGTCACCCATAAGACGACCACTGATGCAATCGACCACGCAATCGCCAGCTTCCCGCAGACCGGCGTGGTGCAAGGCGACCCCGTCGCCCTGCGTATCGAGGAAGTGTAAGGAGAAGGCGGGGCCAGTCCCCGCCTTCTTCATGACGCGTCCCCCGCTCTGTGCCTGCGGGACAGCCCACCGCAGCATGCCTTCCCCTGCCCCGCTCCGCGCGCAGAAATCCGCCCGCCAAAAGCACTAACTTCAGGCTGTTAGCGGTCACGGGGGTTGCCCTGCCCTGGCAAACGGGTTTTCTTGGCGTTGGCCCATTTGCACTGCGCGCAAGCGCATTAAACAGGACAAGACATGAACACTCCCGTAGATTTCAATGACCGCATGCTCTCGCTGGGCCTGGCCCGCGTATCGGAGGCCGCAGCCCATGCCAGCGCCGATCTGATCGGGCGCGGTGACGAGAAGGCCGCGGATCAGGCGGCCGTGAACGCCATGCGCGAGCAGTTGAACATGCTCGACATTCAGGGCGTGGTCGTGATCGGCGAGGGGGAGCGCGACGAAGCCCCCATGCTCTATATCGGCGAGGAAGTCGGCACCGGCACCGGCCCTGCCGTGGATATCGCGCTCGACCCGCTCGAAGGCACCACGCTGACCGCGCTCGACATGCCCAATGCGCTGACCGTGATCGCCATGGCACCGCGCGGCACGCTGCTGCATGCGCCCGATGTCTATATGGAAAAGCTCGCCATCGGTCCGGGCTACGAGAAAGACGTCGTCACCCTCGATATGTCGCCCGCCGAACGCGTGAACGCGCTCGCCAAGGCCCAAGGTGTGGCACCGCGTGACATCACCGTGTGCATCCTCGACCGCGAGCGCCATCAGGACATGATCAAGGAAGTCCGCTCGACCGGCGCCGCGATCCGCCTGATCACCGATGGCGATGTCGCCGGCATCATCCATTGCGCCGAGGCAGAGGCCACCGGTATCGATATGTATATGGGTTCGGGCGGCGCGCCCGAGGGCGTTCTGGCAGCCTCCGCGCTCAAATGCATGGGCGGCCAGATGTGGGGCAAGCTGCTGTTCCGCAATGATGACGAGAAGGGCCGCGCGGCAAAGGCAGGCATTACCGATCTCGACAAGATCTATGCGCGCGACGAGCTGGTGACCTCGGATGTGATCGTGGCGATGACGGGCGTGACCAATGGCTCGATCATGAAGGGCGTGAAGCGCACCCCCGATTACATCGAGACCGAGACGGTGCTGATGCGCTCGAAAACCGGCTCGGTGCGCCGGATGCTCTATCGCAACCCCACCACCCGCAAGTAAGCGGCTTTTCCCAGCGCGCTCTGTCGGCTAGGACAGGGCCTATGGCCACCGGATACAGGTCCGGTGGCCTTTCCTTTTGCCGCAATCCGAGGATGCGCCCTATGGCCAGCAAACCCCTGCTCCACCCCCGCAACCAGCATCGGGACGGCTATGATTTTGCGCGCCTTCTGGCGGACAGCCCCGATCTGGCCGGTTTCACCACGCTCAACCCCTCGGGCGGCACCACCATCGATTTCAAGGATGCCAAAGCGGTCCGCGCCCTCAACCGCGCATTACTGAAGACGCATTACGGCATCGACGACTGGGACATCCCCGAAACCTATCTCTGCCCGCCCATTCCCGGTCGTGTCGATTACATCCATTATCTGGCTGATCTTCTGGCAGAGGCCGATCGGGGCCGCATCCCGCGCGGGCCGGGTATCCGTGCGCTCGATATCGGGACGGGCGCGAGCCTCGTCTACCCGCTGACAGGGCTGCGCGAATATGGCTGGAGCTTCACGGGCGCCGATATCGACCCCGTCTCCATCGCCTCGGCGCAGGCAATCTGCGAGCGGAACGCGCTGCCGATCGAGCTGAGACAGCAGCCCGACGCCGAAAATATCTTCAAGGGCCTCCTCACTGCCGATGATCTTTTCCACGTCACACTCTGCAACCCCCCCTTCCATGCCTCGATGGAGGAGGCGCAAAAGGGCACCGAGCGCAAATGGCGCAATCTCGGCCACGGAAAGTCGAAGGCGCTGAATTTTGGCGGGCAGAATGCCGAGCTATGGTGCGAGGGCGGCGAGATCGGGTTTCTCTCGACGATGATCACCCAAAGCCGGATCTATGCCGAGCAATGCCTGTGGTTCACCTCGCTCGTCTCCAAGAAGTACAATCTGCGCGTGCTCGAGCGGCTGCTGCGTGACGCGAGGGTGGACGAGATGCGCATGGTCGAAATGGCGCAGGGCCAGAAGACCAGCCGCTTCATCGCATGGACCTATTATCCCCGACGCCAGCGCAGCCTGTAACCCGCGCTGCTTTTCCCCAGTTGCCTCTGGCGGCACCGCCCTCTTTTGGGCTAGGACTGCGCCATGAGTGCCTTTCTGAATGTCGAACAATCGCTGACCAATCGCCATTGGGTGGGCCCCGGCCCCGAATCCGATCGGTTGACCGAAGCCATGGTGCAGGAAACCCGCCTGCCCCATCCCCTCGCCCGCATCCTCGTGGCGCGCGGCGTGCCGCCGATGGAGGCGGCAAGCTTCCTCGAGCCGACCTTACGCGACCTGCTGCCCGATCCGCGCGAGATGCTGGATATGGAGAAAGCCTCGACCCGGTTTCTGGCCGCGGTCAAACGCCGCGAGCGGATCGCGATCTTTGCCGATTACGATGTTGATGGCGGGTCTTCTGCCGCGCTCCTGATGGTCTGGCTCAAGCAGATGGGGGTACCCCCCACGCTCTATATCCCCGACCGGATCGACGAGGGCTATGGCCCCAATGTCCCCGCGATGGAGGCCCTTGCACGGGATCACGACCTAATCGTCTGCGTCGATTGCGGCACGCTCTCGCACGAGCCGGTGGCGGCGGCCAGGGGCGCGGATGTAATTATCCTCGATCACCATCTGGGCGGCGAGACCCTGCCCGATTGCGTGGCCTGCGTAAACCCCAACCGGCAGGACGAGACAAAGGACCTCGCGCATCTCTGCGCCGCCTCCGTGGTCTTCCTGATGCTGGTCGATGTGAACCGCCTGATGCGGAGCGAGAGCCTCAAGGGCCCGGACCTCATCGCCATGCTGGATCTGGTGGCGCTGGCCACGGTGGCCGATGTGGCTCCGCTCATTGGTTGCAATCGCGCGCTGGTGCGCCAAGGCCTGAAGGTCATGGGGCGGCGCGACCGCGTGGGGCTGCGCGCGCTGGCCGATGTGGCACGGATGGATCAGGCCCCCAATGCCTATCATCTGGGCTTCCTTCTGGGGCCGCGGATCAATGCGGGCGGACGGATCGGCGCCGCCGATCTGGGCGCGCGGCTTCTATCAACCGATGATACCGCCGAGGCGGAGGCGCTGGCCGCCCGCCTTGACCAGCTTAATACCGACCGCCGCGATATCGAGAACCGCGTGCGCGAAGCCGCCCTGAAACAGGCCGAGGAACGCGGCCTCGATGCGCCTCTGGTCTGGGCTGCGGGCGAAGGCTGGCATCCGGGTGTGGTGGGGATCGTCGCCGCCCGCCTCAAGGAGGCCACCAACCGCCCCGCCGTGGTGATCGGGCTCGATCAGGGGATCGGCAAGGGCTCGGCGCGCTCGGTCAATGGTGTGGATCTGGGGGCTTCGATCCAACGTGTGGCCGCCGAGGGGCTTTTGCTGAAAGGGGGTGGCCACAAGATGGCTGCCGGCCTGACGGTCGAGGAAGGCAAGCTGGAGGCCGCGATGGAGCGTCTGGCGGAATTGCTGGCCAAACAGGGCGCAGGCACCGGTGGTCCGCGCGATCTGCGCATCGACACGCTCCTGATGCCGGGCGCGGTCACCACCGATCTGATCGAGCAGATCGAACAGGCCGGCCCCTTTGGTCAGGGCGCGCCCGCGCCACGCTTCGCCTTCCCCGCAATGGAGATCACGGGCGCGCGTCAGGTGGGCGAGTCGCATCTGCGATTCTCCTTTGGTGACGGGCTCGGCCAGAAACGCGATGCCATCGCCTTCGGGGCCTTCGACAGCGCCATCGGTCCGGCCCTCGCCAAACCGGGGGCCACGCGATTCCACTTGGCAGGACGGTTGGAAATCAACTCGTGGGGCGGCCGCAACAAGGTCCAATTGCGGCTCGAGGATGCGTCTCCGGCTGTCGAAACCCTTTGAAACGCCTTATTTTCATAGCTCTTTCCACCATGCGTTACGACAGGTGAGAATATCGTGAAAAAACCTCTTGCGCGGCGGATAAACCTCGACTATCTACCGCCCCACGCCGCAAGCATGGCCCGTTCGTCTATCGGTTAGGACGCCAGGTTTTCAACCTGGAAAGAGGGGTTCGATTCCCCTACGGGCTGCCACTTGCAACGCAGGCGTGTCAGAAATGGCCCGTTCGTCTATCGGTTAGGACGCCAGGTTTTCAACCTGGAAAGAGGGGTTCGATTCCCCTACGGGCTGCCACTGACACCGCCGAACACGCCAGAGTGGCCCGTTCGTCTATCGGTTAGGACGCCAGGTTTTCAACCTGGAAAGAGGGGTTCGATTCCCCTACGGGCTGCCAGCGCATCCATCTACACTCTCACATATCTACCTGATTAGGCTCGGTTTTCGCCTATTTTCTACGTTGTGAAGCGGTATGGCGGATGGGGTCGTCCCTCACGAAAAAGGGGCGGCGCAAGCCACCCCTTCCGGATCGGTCCTGATTTTCGGGACGCGCTCAGGCGTTGAACAGGAAGTGCAGGACGTCGCCGTCTTTGACCTCGTAGGTCTTGCCTTCCACGCGGAACTTGCCCGCTTCCTTGGCACCGGCCTCGCCGTTGCCCGCGACATAGTCGTCATAGGCGACGGTCTCGGCACGGATGAAACCACGCTCGAAATCACCATGGATGACACCTGCGGCCTGCGGGGCCAGAGTGCCCTGCGGGATGGTCCACGCACGCGCCTCTTTGGGGCCCACTGTGAAATAGGTCTGCAGACCCAAAAGCTCGTAGCCCGCACGGATCAGACGGTCGAGACCGGCCTCCTCGAGCCCCATCTCGCCAAGGAACATTTCGGCTTCCTCGGCGTCGAGCTGGCTGATCTCTTCCTCGATTTTGGCCGAGATCACCACCGTGCCCGCGCCCTGTGCCGCGGCCATCTCGGCCACTTTGGCCGAGAGCGAATTGCCGGTCGAGGCCGAGCTTTCCTCGACATTGCAGACATAGAGGATCGGCTTCGAGGTCAGCAGTTGCAGCATGCGCCATGCTTTCTGGTCCTCGTCCGAGATCTGCACGGTGCGGGCCGGACGGCCCGCCTCGAGCGCCTCTTTCGCGGCCAGTAGCAGCCTCTCCTGCTCTTTGGCGTCCTTGTCACCACCACGGATCTTGCGCACGAGATTGGCCAGACGCTTCTCTACCGATTCCAGATCGGCGATCATCAGCTCGGTCTCGATGGTCTCGGCATCGGCCACCGGATCGATACGGCCATCGACATGGGTGACGTCATCATCCTCGAAGCAGCGCAGCACCTGCGCGATGGCATCGGTCTCGCGGATATTGGCGAGGAACTGGTTGCCCAGACCTTCACCCTTGGACGCGCCCTTCACCAGACCGGCAATATCGACGAAGGTCATGCGGGTCGGGATGATCTCCTTGGACCCTGCGATGCTGGCCAGTTTTTCCAGACGCGGGTCGGGCACGGCCACATCCCCCACATTCGGTTCGATCGTGCAAAACGGGAAGTTTGCAGCCTGCGCCGCTGCCGTTTTGGTCAGCGCGTTGAACAGGGTCGACTTGCCGACATTCGGCAGACCCACGATACCCATCTTAAAGCCCATCACGCTCTCCTTGGCAAAACGGTCCTGAATTTCTGGCCCGTTCCTAAAGCGCCCGGGCATTTCATGCAAGATTGCGCGGCGTGGCGAGAGCTTGTGATGCAGGCTTTGCTAGACAATAGCGGCGGCTTACGCGAAAAGAGGCGCAAAGATCAGGGAGCATGTCATGGAAACCACCCGCATCGACGCAAAATTCGCAGCGCTCAAGGCCGAAGGTAAAAAGGCCTTTGTCGCCTATATCATGGGTGGCGATCCCGATGTGGAACGCTCGCTCGATGTGATGAAGGCGCTGCCGGGTGCGGGCGTGGATATCATCGAACTGGGCATGCCCTTCACCGATCCGATGGCCGATGGCTCGACCATCCAGCTTGCAGGACAGCGCGCGCTCGATGGCGGCATGACACTGCAGAAGACGCTGGATATGGCCGCCGAGTTCCGCAAGACCGACACTGTGACCCCGATCGTGATGATGGGCTATTACAACCCGATCTATTCGCGCGGTGTGGACAGGTTCCTGGCGGATGCGAAAGCCGCCGGGATCGACGGGCTGATCGTGGTGGATCTGCCGCCCGAGGAAGATAGCGAGCTGTGCCTTCCGGCGCAGGCGGCAGGGATCAACTTTATCCGGCTGGCAACCCCCACCACCGATGCGAAACGCCTGCCCAAGGTGCTGCAGAACACCTCCGGTTTCGTCTATTATGTCTCGGTGACGGGCATCACCGGAGGCGCTGCCGCGCAGGCTGCGGATGTGGCGCCCGAAGTGGCACGGATCAAGGCATCGACCGATCTGCCAGTGATCGTTGGCTTCGGGATCAACACTCCGGAGGCCGCGCGCGAGATCGCCGCGATTGCCGATGGCTGTGTCGTGGGCTCGGCCATCGTGAAACAGGTCGCCGAGGGCAAGCCCGCAGCCGAGGTTGCGGAATTTGTGGCCTCTCTGGCGGGCGGCGCGCATTCGGCCTGATCTATGACGCGTGGCGCACGGGTGCGGGGGCTCTGCCCCCGGCGCCTGAGCGGCGCCTCCCCCGGGATATTTGAGGACGCTGGAAAACCAGAGGCACCCGGGCATATCGACCGTCATCTGCTGTCCCCGACGGAGCAGTCCCGGATGCCTCTTCTTCCATCGTCACGGTCATCGGCGTCCCCGCCTATGCCGCCCGATCAGATTGGGACATTCGCCTTAAAATTGCATTACTGTTTCTGTGACGGAAACGAAATCCGGGACCGAATACGCCTGATCGCACGACAGCCATGCAGAAATGGCCGATTGCCCTGCACGAGCTGCATTGCTAAGCCTCCTACAAACTTATCGGGAGTGCATTTTCATGGCCGTTATCACCTGCATCGACGATCTCAAGCGCCTTCATAAGCGCCGCACGCCGAAGATGTTCTATGATTATGCCGAGAGTGGCTCCTATACGGAACAGACCTTCCGCGAGAATACCAGCGATTTCGAGAAGATCCGTCTGCGCCAGAAAGTGGCCGTGGATATGGAGGGGCGCTCGAGCGCGACCAAGATGATCGGGCGCGATGTGACCATGCCGGTGGCGCTGGCGCCCGTGGGCCTGACAGGGATGCAGCGCGCCGATGGCGAGATCAAGGCGGCGCGGGCGGCCGAGAAGGCCGGTGTGCCCTTCACGCTCTCGACCATGTCGATCTGTTCGATCGAGGATGTGGCCGCCCATACGACCGATCCGTTCTGGTTCCAGCTCTATGTGATGAAGGACGAGGAGTTCGTCGATGCCACGTTGGAACGTGCGAAGAAGGCGGGATGCTCAGCACTGGTGCTGACGCTCGATCTGCAAATCCTCGGCCAGCGGCATAAGGATCTCAAGAACGGGCTGACCGCCCCGCCCAAGCTAACCCTGCCGGTGTTGATGGATATGGCGACCAAATGGCAATGGGGGATGGAGATGCTACAGACCAAGCGGCGCTTCTTCGGCAATATCGTGGGTCACGCGAAGGGCGTGGGCGATGCTTCGAGCCTGAGCAGCTGGACCGCCGAGCAATTCGACCCCAAGCTCGACTGGTCGAAGATCGCCCGTATCCGCGACCAATGGGGCGGCAAGCTGATCCTGAAGGGGATACTCGACGAGGATGATGCGCGTCTGGCCCGTGACTTCGGTGCCGATGCGATGATCGTGTCGAACCATGGCGGACGACAGCTTGACGGGGCGCTGAGCGCCATCCGCATGCTGCCGCGCATCCGCGAGGCAGTTGGACCCGGAATGGAGATTTTCATGGATAGCGGGATCCGCTCGGGGCAGGATGTGCTCAAGGCCCTGGCACTCGGGGCAGATGCGACCTTTATCGGGCGCGCTTTCATCCATGGCCTGGGGGCTCTGGGCGAGGAAGGCGTGACCAAAGCACTCGACATCATCCGCAAGGAGCTGGATATCACCATGGCGCTCTGCGGCGAGAAAGACGTGCACGATCTGGGCCGTCACAATCTTCTGCTGCCCCGCGGGTTCATGGAAGAATACGTCTGAGCGGGTGTTTTGGGCTTGCCATAAAGGGGATTCTCGCCTAATGGCAGGCGCTCATGGGTCGCACCCTTGGAGGCGGCCCTTTTACATTCCATATCGGAGATAGCAAAATGGCAAAAGAGATCGAAACGATCGAAGCCGTCGTGCGTTCGGGGACGGGCAAGGGGGCCGCTCGCGCAGCACGTCGTGAGGGCAAAGTACCTGCAATCGTTTATGGCGACGGCAAAGAACCGCTGGCACTGAACCTCGAGTTCAACCCGCTTCTGACCCGTCTGCGCAAAGGCCGCTTCCTGTCGACCCTGTTCAACCTGAAGGTCGAAGGTCAGGAAGACGTCCGCGTGATCTGCCGCGGCGTTCAAAAAGACGTCGTCAAGGACCTGCCGACCCACGTCGACTTCATGCGTACCCACCGCAACTCGCGCATCGCACTCTTCGTGCATGTCGAGTTCGAGAACCACGAAGCCGCACCGGGCCTCAAGCGCGGTGGCGTTCTGACCGTCGTGCGTCAGGAAGTCGAGCTGGAAGTTCTGGCGGGTGATATTCCGGAGCAGATCGTTGTCGACCTGACCGGTCGCAAGATCGGCGACGTGATCCACATCTCCGACGTGACGCTGCCCAATGGCGCGAAACCGACCATCGAGCGTGACTTCGTCATCGCGAACATCGCAGCGCCCAAGGGCCTTGCCGGTGGCGACGACGAGGAAGCCGAAGGCGAAGCAGCAGCCGAATAAGCTGCTGGAAGACATCTGTCTTACGGAACGCGGGGCCAATGCCCCGCGTTTTGCATTGGGTATTAGGGGTATCAGGCCAGAGCCGCCTCGCCCGCGAAGGCGAACCCCTCATACTCCCAGCCCATCAGCCCGCCCAGCATGATCTTCACCGGCCGACGGAGCCGTGCGAAGGCGAGCGCCGCCTGCTCGGCCGCGTTGCAATGGGGGCCGGAGCAATAGACCACGAAGAGCGTGTCCTGCGGATAGGAGGCCAGAGCCTCGGCCGAGATGGTCCGGTGCGGCATGAACACGGCATCAGGGATATGGCGGCGCGCATAGGTGGCGGGCGTGCCCATCGCATGGATCAGCACAAACCCCGCATCCCCGCCGGACATGGCGGCATGGACATCCGAACAATCGGTATGCAGGGCGCATTGGCGCTCGAGAAGGGTCACGATATCGGCGGAAGCGACGGGCGGGCGGGACAGGACTGCATTCATTTCAAATCTCCTTGCAATGATGATGCCAGATTGCCAGACGGATCGGGTTGCCGTAAGCTGGCAAAATGACAACGCCAGATAATATCCTGCCATTTATTTCCCTCCGCCCGATCCCCAACAATCTGGTGGTTGCCCTGATCTATGACGGACTCTGCACGTTCGAATTCGGCGTCACGGCCGAGATCTTCGGCCTGCCGCGCCCCGAGATGGGGCCGGACTGGTACCGGTTCCGCACGGCTGCAGTCGAGCCGGGCCCATTACGCGCCCATGGCGGATTGATGGTCAGCACGGATGGCGGGCTGGAGCTGTTAGACGATGCAGGGCTCATCGTCATTCCCGGCTGGAAAGGGGTCAACACCCCTGCCTCACCCGAGCTGGTCGCGGCGCTCATCGCCGCCCATGCGCGGGGGGCGCGGATTGCCACGATCTGCTCGGGCGCCTATATTCTGGCCCAGACAGGGTTGCTCGATGGCCATAGCGCCACCACCCATTGGCGCTATGCCGACGATTTCGCAGCGCGTTTTCCGCAAGTGACCATGCGGGCCGACAATCTCTATACCGATGATGCGCCGCTCTATACCTCGGCGGGGTCGGCTGCAGGGCTGGATCTGGGCCTGCACATCGTGCGGCAGGATTTCGGGCCGGAGGCGGCCAATTCGGTCGCCCGCCGTCTGGTGATCGCCTCGCATCGCGATGGCGGGCAGAACCAGTTCCTGCCCCGCCCCGTGCCGCGCGCGACCGAGGCTGACAAAATCGCCCCCCTTCTCGACCGGCTTCGCCAGAACCTGCATCACACCCCCACGATCGCCGCGCTTGCCAAAAGCTGCGCGATGAGCCAGCGCACCTTCCTGCGCCGGTTCGAGGAAGCCACGGGCACCACCCCGATCCGCTTCCTGATCGAGGAGCGGCTGCAACTGGCCGCTCACCTTCTGGAGCGCCCCGAGGCCGGCATGGAAGAGATCGCCGCGCAATGCGGCTTTGCCTCTAGCGCGCTCCTGCGCCACCATTTCCGCAAACGTTACGGCCTGCCCCCCGCCGCATGGCGGCAGCGTTTCGGGCAGGCACAGGGCAGTTAGGGGTTTTCTCCGCAGGCGCGCTGGCCTATCTCGAGGGGCAACAGGACCGAAGGAAGACGACATGCAACTCTGGGTGGGCCTCGGCAATCCGGGCGCGAAATATGCGGCAACGCGGCACAATATCGGCTTTATGGCGCTGGACCGGATTGCCGATGATCACGGTTTCGGCCCGTGGAAATCGAAGTTCCAGGGCCAGATCAGCGAAGGGCGGCTGGGCTCGGAACGCATCGTGCTCCTCAAGCCAGAGACCTTCATGAACAATTCCGGCCAATCGGTGCGGGCGGCGGCGGATTTCTACAAATTCACCGTGGCGGATCTGACCGTCTTCCATGACGAGCTGGATCTGGCGCCGGGCAAGTGCCGCCTGAAACAGGGCGGCGGCCATGCGGGCCATAACGGGCTGCGCTCGATCCATGCGCATCTGGCGCCCGAGTATCAGCGCGTGCGGCTCGGCATCGGCCATCCGGGTCATAAGGACCGCGTGGCGGGCTATGTGCTGGCCGATTTTGCCAAGGCCGAGCAGGAGATGCTGGATGATCTGATGCGCGGCCTCTCGGACGGGGCGGCGGCACTGGCGGCGGGCGACCGGCAGAAATTCCTCAATGCCGTCAGCCTGCGCACGGCCCCGCCGCGCAGCTCGACCGGAAATCACCCCGAAAAGGCCCAGACCGCAAAGACCCAGACCGAACGTCCTGCCAAACCAGCGCCGGATCCGGAAGACTCCCGCTCGCCGCTGGAGAAGCTGAAAGACAAGTTCGGGAAATGAGATCGGGCGCCCCTTTCGCGTAGAGAGAGCGCCCGTTTCGATGAGGCGTGAGTTGCTTACCAGTGGCCGGTATTTTCCATGCTGGCCCAAGGCTCGGCCGGCGCCAGCGCATCCCCCATCTGCAACAGCTCGATCGACACATTGTCAGGAGAGCGGACAAAGGCCATATGGCCGTCGCGCGGGGGACGGTTGATCGTGATGCCCGCCTCCTGCAGCTTGGCGCACATGTCGTAGATATTCTCGACCTTATAGGCCAGATGCCCGAAATGGCGGCTATCGGAGGGCAGCCCCGTATCGCCATCCCAATTCCATGTCAGCTCCACATCGGCACGGCCATCAGCCTGATCGGGCGGGCACATGAACACCAGCGTGAAACGGCCCTTCTCGTTTTCCACGCGGCGCCGCTCGACCAGACCCAGCAGCTCGAAAAATGCCTTGGTCTTCTCCAGATCCAGAACGCGGACCATCGTGTGTAGATATTCGACCTTCATGAGGGCCTCCTTTCGTTAAAGCGCAACCTAGCTTATGAACAGGCAGCGGCAAGACGTTTCCGTAAACGCGGCCGCCCTTCGCACTTGGCCAATTCTTCCTTTCCGCGTAACAGGAGGGGGACTCGGCATCCCGGACGATTCTACGCTCCGGCGCGCCGACGGAGAGATTGCCCATCGACTGGAGACCGCCATGACGCTTACCCCCGAACAGCATGCCGAAATCGAGGAACAGCGTTCGCTGTCACAGCCGACCCGCCGTGCTGTCTCCCCCGGCATGGAAGAGCGTCTCTATACCGCGCATCCGGTGCTCGATCACGGACTGGTCCGCGTCATCGACTACATGGGCGACGACAGTGCCATCACGCAGGCCGCGCGTGTCAGCTATGGCCGCGGCACCAAGAAGGTCTCCGATGACCGCGGGTTGATCCGCTATCTGATGCGCCACTGGCACTCCACGCCATTCGAGATGTGCGAAGTGAAGTTCCATGTAAAACTTCCGGTCTTCGTTGCGCGCCAATGGATCCGCCACCGCACCGCGAACGTCAATGAATACTCGGCGCGCTATTCGATTCTGGACCGCGAGTTCTACATTCCCGAACCCGACAAACTGGCGGCGCAATCCACGGTGAACCATCAGGGGCGTGGCGCGGTCCTGCAGGGCGAGGAAGCCGCCCGCGTGCTCGATATCCTGCGCGAGGACGCGATGCGCTCCTATGACCATTACGAGGACATGCTGACGCCCGATGCGGAGGCTGGCAAACAGGGTCTGGCCCGTGAGCTGGCACGGATGAACCTGCCGATGAACACCTATACCCAATGGTACTGGAAGGTCGATCTGCACAACCTCTTCCATTTCCTGCGCCTGCGCGCCGATGCCCATGCGCAATACGAGATCCGCGCCTATGCCGATACGATGTGCGAGATCGTCAAGGACTGGGTGCCCGCGGCCTATGAGGCGTTCGAGGATTACCGTCTGGGCGGGGTCAACCTGTCGGGCCGCGCGGTCGAGGTGCTCAAGCGCCGTCTGGCGGGCGAGACGGTAACCGCCGAGACCTCGGGCATGTCCAAGGGCGAATGGCGCGAATTCGAAGCCGTCTGGGGCTGATGCCGGGCCTTGCTCGATTTCTGAAAGAACAGGAGCGCGACTATCCGGTCGCGCTCTCCGAATTGCGGGCGGGCCGCAAACGCGGCCATTGGATGTGGTGGATCTTCCCGCAGCTCGCCGCCCTCGGCGTCTCGCCAAGATCGAAGGATTTCGGGCTTGAGGATATGGCCGAAGCCACCGCCTATCTCGACAACATGACTTTGCAAACCCGGTTAACAGAAGCCTGCGAGGCGGTTCTGTCTCATCGGGATCAGGAGATAGAACAGATCCTGGGCACAATCGATGCACGCAAATTGCGCTCGTCGATGACCCTTTTCGAAGCCGCGGAAACACTCTCCAGCTCGGACAGCAGCGCCATTTTTACTCGTGTGCTTGTCACCTTTTACAATGGCAGCCGCTGCCCTCGCACGCTCGAGCGGCTTTAACATCCGAAGCCGGAACCAGAGCTTCGGGGCACTCATAACAAGAAACAGACCAGCTTACTGATTACGCACAAACCACAGAACTTGTTAAGTGCGACGGGGGAATGACTGGTGAACAAGAGACGCGATACACCCCCGCCGCAACCTCGCGCGTTTCAGCTGAGGCAAGGACTTTCTAGCAGACCGATAGACATTTTGTAAAATTGAAATTAAATATGTGCTTAATTTTCAGTTACTTAGCTTAATCACCATGAGCCAGCTTGCCAACCCATGTTGATAATGCCTGCAAGGCTTCGGGTTCGTCCAGGAACGGAATATGCGCCCGATCCGGCACATCGGCAAAGATCATAGCGGGTTTGAGCTGCTGCATTCTGGCCGCGGTATCGGCGCTCAACAGGCGGGAATTTGACCCGCGAATCAATAAAAGCGGAAGCTCTCCAAAGGCTTCGAAGAAGGGCCACGCTTCAGGCAGGTCTCCCTTGAAGTCTTTCAGGAAGGGGTCGCGCAATGCGGGGTCATAGCGCAGCTGCAGCCCGCTGCCGGTTTCGATATACTGGTTGCGGACCTCCTGTGCCCAGCGCCGCGCTGGCACATTTGCAAAGCCTGTCATCAGCTCGGGCAGACGGGCGGCCAGCGCATCATAGGTCTTGGGTGCGGGATTGCGCCCGAGATAGTCGAAGATCGCGTTCAGCCCCTCCATCTCCAGCTTGGGGCCGACATCATTGAGCGCCGCGCCCAGAAGCCTGTCAGGCGCCACGGCTGCCAGATACATCGCAATCAGCCCGCCGCGCGACGTGCCCAGCACTGCTGCTTTCGCGATCCCGAGATGTGCCAGAAGCCCCAGCGCATCCGCGCCTTCCTGTGGCACGGTATAAGTTTCGGCACCGCTGAAGTCCGACTGCCCCCGCCCGCGATAGTCCATGCGGATCAGACGCACGCCCATCGCCAGAAGATGCGGGGCGACATAGTCGAAATCGGCCATATTGCGGGTCAGGCCGGTGAGCGCCAGTATCGGCACCCCCTGCCCCTCATCGCGATAGGCGAGCCTCGCGCCATCAGATGCCGTGAAGAAATGCGTCGTCATGAAACCCTCCGTGTTGGCTGTGCACAGGATAGGCCGCCGCCGGCAAAGCGCCACGAAAAAGGGGCGGTCTCCCGCCCCCCTCGCTTCACGACCCGGTCAACCGCTCAATCGCCCCGCGGGAAGCGCTTGTTGGATTCCAGCACATTGAGGTCCATGTGATTGCGCATATAGGCCTCCGACGCATCCTTCAGCGGCTGGTAATCCCACGGGTAATAGCCGCCCTGACGCAGCGCGTCGTAAACCACCCAGCGCCGCGCCTGGGACGCGCGCACATCGCCATCATAGCGCTCCAGATCCCACCGCGCCGCGGCCTCGGCCTTCATCGCCTGATAGGCCTCAGCATGGGCAGGATCGCCCGCGAGGTTGACCAGCTCGTGCGGGTCGGCCCCCAGATGGAAGAACTGGTCGGGATCGAGCTTGCACAGGTTCAGCTTGTAATCACCCTTACGCAGGGAAACGAGCGGCGCATAGGAGCCTTCGGCGGCATATTCCATCTTCACCGCCGATTCGCGCGTGCCGCCATTGGCCAGAGTCACGAGAGATTCGCCATCGAGCCACGGCGCGATCTCCTCCAGATCGATCCCCGCCAGATCACAGAGCGTCGGCGTCACGTCGATGGTCGAGACGGGCGTCTCGACGAGCTTCGGCTCCACCCCGCTGGCCGCCATCATCAAAGGCACCCGCGCCGAGCCCTCGTAGAAGTTCATCTTGAACCACAGCCCGCGCTCGCCCAGCATATCGCCATGATCCGACACGAAGAGGATGATCGCCTCTTGGCCGGTGCTCTCCAGCGCCTCCATGATCTCGCCGATCTTGTCGTCGCAATAGGAGATATTGGCGAAATAGGCGCGGCGGGATTCGCGGATATTGTCTTCCGTAATATTGAAGTTGCGCCAGTCATTGGCATCAAAGATACGCTTGGAATGGTTGTCCTGATTGTCGTAGCCCATATCCGGCACGGTGGGCAGCAGATGCTCGCAATCCTCGTAGAGATCCCAATATTTCTTGCGGGCCACATAGGGATCATGCGGGTGGGTCATGCTGACGGTCAGCATCCACGGACGTGCGTCCAGACCACGCGCCAGATCATAGACCTTCATCTTGGCTTCATGGGCAACATTATCGTCATATTCCAGCTGGTTGGAAATCTCCCCTACGCCTGCGCCTGTGACCGATCCCATGTTGTGATACCACCAGTCGATCCGCTCGCCAGGCTTGCGGTAATCCGGCGTCCAGCCGAAATCGGCAGGGTAGATGTCGGTGGTCAGACGTTGTTCGAACCCGTGCAGCTGGTCGGGACCTACAAAGTGCATCTTTCCCGAAAGGCAGGTCTGATAGCCCGCGCGGCGCAGATGGTGTGCAAAGGTCGGGATGTCCGATCGGAACTCGGCCGCGTTGTCATAGACACCCGTCGAGCTGGGCAATTGCCCCGACATAAATGCCGCACGCCCCGGTGCGCAGAGCGGCGAGCCGGTATAGGCATTTGCAAAGCGCACCGACCGCGCCGCGAGCTTTTTGAGATTCGGCGCGTGCAGCCACTCTGCCGGACCATCGGGGAACAGGGTACCGTTGAGCTGATCCACCATGAAGATCAGGATATTCGGTTGCGACATTTAAAAGGGCTCTCTTTGTTAGAGTGAAAGATCGGCGCCTGCCCAGAAAGCGGGCGCAAAGCGGTCCTGTGAGGTCAATCTGGAAACTCTCCACCGGAACCATGACAAAAACTGATTGCCATGCTAACGTAGGAATGCACTAATTGACTCGTCAATCAAAAAAACACGAAGACAACGGGAGTACAAATGAAAGCCAAGTTTCTGGGCGGCCTCACCGCCTCCGTCATCGCCCTTAACGCCGCTGCCGCTTTTGCCGATTGCGGCACCGTGCGTTTCTCGGATGTCGGCTGGACGGATATTACCGCCACCACCGAGACCGCCAATGAAATCCTGACCGCGCTCGGCTATGACGTGGAAGTCAATGTGCTCGGCGTGCCGGTCACCTTCTCGTCGCTGGCCTCGAACGATATCGATGTCTTCCTCGGCAACTGGATGCCCGCACAGCAGGCCGCCATCGGCCCCTATCTCGACAAGGGCGAAATCGATGTGGTCGCGACCAACCTGACCGGCACCAACTATACGCTGGCCGTGCCGACCTATCTCTATGACAAGGGCCTGCATACTTATGCCGACATCCAGAAATTCGGCGACGAGCTGGATCACAAGATCTATGGCATCGAGCCGGGTAACGAAGGCAATGGCTATCTGATGGACCTGACCGAAAAGGGCGGTGTCCTCGAGGGCTTCCAGATCGTCGAAAGCTCCGAGCAGGGTATGCTCGCGCAGGTTGGCCGCCTCTACCCCAAGAAGGAAGCCGTGGTCTTCCTTGGCTGGGCGCCCCACCCGATGAACTCTACCTATGACCTCAAGTATCTGACCGGCGGCGAAGATTTCTTCGGCGGCGAAGGCACCGTGCAGACTGTCACCCGCAAGGGCTATGTGGAAGAATGCCCCAATGTCGGCAAGCTTCTGCAGAACATGAAGTTCACCCTGCCGATGGAAAACGAGATCATGGGCGCGATCCTCAATGACGGTCAGGACCCCGACGAAGCGGTTCCGGCATGGCTCAAGGCGCATCCCGATGTCGTCACCCCGTGGCTCGAAGGTGTCACCACCAAGGATGGCAAAGAGGGTCTTCCGGTCGTGAAAGAGGCGCTGGGTCTCTGATCCCCGTCTGAGTCGTATTTGAACAAGCACGCCGCGCAAGTCCGCCTTGCGCGGCGTCTCCATTCGGGATCCCTGACCGCTAAAAATATATTAGAAACACAGATTTCCTCCAATTCTGCAGCCATGGCCCGGCGCCGAATTTTTTACGACAAGTTTACGCCTATGTCGCAAATCCCCGCGGGAGGAGTCGCAAACGCGCCGTCGTTTCCTGCCATTCCTGAGTAGTCTCATCTTATTGAAACCCACAGCCGCGCAGCACTAGCGTGCCATGGAGACAAGGCCATGCAACCCTCCGCTTCCCTCACCGAGCTTCTCGCCCGCCGTAAACCCGGCCATGCGCTCGAACAGGCCTTCTACACCTCCCCCGAGATCTACCAGACCGATCTCGAAGAGATCTGGTACAAGAACTGGCTCTTTACCGCCTCCCGCGCCGAACTGCCGAAAAAAGGCGCCTATGTCACCCATAAGGTCGGCGCCTATACGGTGATGATCGTGCGCGGCCAGGATGATGTCATCCGCGCCTTCCACAATACCTGCCGTCACCGTGGCTCCGTCATCTGCCAGCATAAGAAAGGCACCGCTGCCAAGCTGGTCTGCCCCTATCACCAATGGACCTACGAGCTGGATGGGCGCCTTCTGTGGGCGCGCGACATGGGGCCGGATTTCGACGCCTCCAAACACGGGCTCAAGCCCGTTAACTGCCGTGAAGTGGCAGGGCTCATCTATATCTGCCTCGCAGAGACCGCCCCCGATTTCGACGCCTTTGCCGAGACCGTGACGCCCTATCTGGAGGTCCACGACCTCTCCAATGCCAAGGTCGCTTTCCAGTCCACGATCATCGAGAACGGCAACTGGAAACTCGTCTGGGAAAATAACCGCGAGTGCTACCACTGCGCGGGCAACCACCCCGATCTGTGCCGCACCTATCCCGAGGATCCGACCATTACCGGCGTCAGCGCCGATGGCACCTTCCCCGAAAAGGTCGAGAACCACTTCAACCGTCTCGAGGGTATGGGCGCACCCTCGCGCTTCAAGATGGCCGATAACGGCGAATACCGCGTGGCGCGTATGCCTCTGCTGGACGGGGCCGAAAGCTACACGATGAACGGCAAGATCGCCGTGCAGAAACGTCTGGGCCGCGTGCCGGTTCTGGATGCGGGCACACTCTTGCTGTTCAACTACCCCACGACCTGGAACCACTTCCTGTCGGATCACTCGATCACCTTCCGCGTGACCCCGATCAGCCCGACCGAAACCGAGGTCACCACCACCTGGCTCGTGCACAAGGATGCGGTCGAGGGCGTGGATTACGATCTCAAGAACCTCACGACGGTCTGGGAACATACCAATGACGAGGACCGTCAGGTCGTCGAGGACAACCAGCAGGGGATCAACTCGCCCGCCTACGAGCCCGGCCCCTATTCGGCCACCCATGAGGACGGGGTGATCCAGTTCGTGAACTGGTATTGTGACACCATGGCTTCGCGGCTGGATCCCGTGAAGCTGGCAGCGGAGTAAATTGATGACCCTCATTCCCGGCGAAACCGCGATCAAGATCTGGAACGATTCGGAAGAGCTTGAATGCGTCTCGGTGCTTTCCGAGGTGCCCAATGTCATGACCTTCTGTTTTCAGGCACCTTCACGGGCAATCTTCGATTATATGCCCGGCCAGTTCCTGACCTTGGAAATTCCGGTGCCGGGCGGGCCTTTGTATCGCACCTATACGATCTCGTCATCGCCCTCGCGGCCGATGTCGATCACGGTGACGGTCAAGGCGCAGAAGGAGTCGATCGGCACCCGCTGGATGTTCGACAATCTCAAACCGGGGATGAGGATCCGCGCTATCGGCCCTGCCGGTAGCTTCACCAATGCCAATTACCCTGCCGAGAAATATCTCTTTATCTCGGCAGGCTCCGGCATCACGCCGATGATGTCGATGACGACGCAGATGTATGACCTTGGCCGCGAATGCGACATCGTCTTCGTCAATTGCGCCCGTCGTCCCTCGGAGATCATCTTCCGCGAACGGCTCGAGCATATGGCCTCGCGCGTCAGCGGCATCGATCTGAAATGGGTCGTGGAAGGCTCGGACAAATATGACCCATGGACCGGCTATCAGGGCTATTTCAACCAGTTGATGCTGGGTCTGATGGCCCCCGACTATCTGGAACGCGAAGTGTTCTGCTGTGGCCCCGAGCCGTTCATGACCGCCGTGCGCGAGGCACTGGCGGGCCTCGGCTTCGATATGGACCACTACCATCAGGAAAGCTTCGGTGCGCCCATCGAAGAGGTCCGCATCATTCCCGAGGACGAGCTGCCCGAGGAAGGCGCCGTGGCGGAGGTGGAATTCGCCGACTCGGGCGTCACCCAGAAATGCGCCGAAACCGATACCGTTCTGGCCGTGGCCCGTCAGGCAGGGCTCAACATTCCCTCGGGCTGCACGTTCGGGGTCTGCGGCACCTGCAAGATCAAGAAGGTCTCGGGCGAGGTGCATATGGTCCATAATGGCGGCATCACCGATGACGATATCGAAGAGGGTTATATCCTCGCCTGCTGCTCGAACCCGCGCGGCCACCTCGTCGTGGAAGCCTGACAGACCCGCCTCTACCGGATTGCGGGCCGCGCAGGTATCCTGCGCGGCCTTTTTTTATGGCGCAGCGCCGCTGTTCCGCTGCCCCTGCCTGAAACATCATCGTTTCTGATCACATTTCACATATCCGACCGGCAATAACTTGCCAGTGCCCCTGCGCATTTGTTACTTTTGTCCCATACCAAAAGAAAACAGACGGGCCCTCGGCCCTGCCGGAACCATGGCTGCCCAGACGGGGTGGACGGGGTCAACCGCTACGCCGACAAACCCGCCATCAGGCACGACGTAACCAGCGAGGCGTTCTATGAACAGACGGGCGCTACAGCGGGGCACCCTCCCCGCGATCATGACGGTTTTTCTTTGCGCATCCCTGTCGATGCCTCAGGCCGCCGCGAGCGAGGCCGATTTCCCGACCGCACGCGAAACCTCCGTTGCGCTTGCCGGATTGCAGAAAATGCGTCAGGACCGCCTGCTGGCCCGCCAGCCCAACGTGCTGGATTTCATGTTCGAGAACAGCAAGGAGCGTGTTTTTGACGCGCATCTGACCGACGAGCTGGGCGACCTGAGCTTCAACACCGCGAAAGGCCGCCAGAGCTGGGCGGTGGTGGAATCGAACTGGACCCGCAGCGAGAGCAGCTCGCTGCAATACAGTTTCGCGTCGCTGGGCGCACATAAGAAACTGAACAACCGTTTCTATATCGGTGCAATGGCGGAGCTGGACGCCGCAGACCGCAAGGTGGATGCTGATGCCTCGGGCGATGGCGTAGGTTTCCTGGTCGGCCCTTATCTGGCGGGCAGGCTGCCCAAAACCGAACTCGACTGGTCGATGCGCCTTCTGCACGGACGCACCAATAACCAGTTCGCCCCCGATGGCTCGATCCGCCGTGATGCCGAATCCCAACGCACCTTGTTTCAGGCGCGGATGGAGGGGAGGTTCGAGATGGGCACGACCGAGCTGACCCCCAATATCATCGCCAGCCATGTCAACGAGCTGACCGACCATTTCCGCATCGCTGATGGCACAAGGATTGATGGCGAAGAGCTGTCGCTATCGCAATTCTCGGCAGGGGTCGAATTCGCGCATCCGCTGGAAAGCAGCTGGGCGAAGATGGGGCTGACGGGGCAATTCGCGCTTGTGGCGCAACATAGCATGGGCACAGGCCTGCTGGACGAGGCCTATCCCGCGACCGACTGGTTCACCTCGCGCGTCGAGGTCGGTGTGGACATGGACCGCAAGGGGCTGGGCACGCTCAGCACCCGTTTCGGGGTCGATGGGGTCGAGGGGGATCTGACCGATCAGATCCATCTCTCGTTGATGTTCGAGCGCAAGCTCTGATCAGACCCCGATCGGGATCAGGTGGTTATCCCATGCCACGTCCGAGCGTTTGAACGGTGTGATACCGTCTCGGGTGATCTGCGAGACAAGCCCCGCACCATCGGTGGCAGTGAAGCCACCCTGCGCACAGACACCTAGACCACAGACATCGGCACGGCGCACCGACCAGAGCGCCTCGCCTTCGGCCGAATAGGCCTGCACCATGCCACCACGCGGGCTGGTGATGGCCACCTCGCGGCCCGCGCGGCCAAAGGCCACCGATCCGGCATAGCCCTTCATGGCGAATTCCTCACCGGGCAGCGGCTCGGCAAGCACCGCCTTCCGCCCGCGGTCATGCAGCCCTAGGAGCGGCACGGGCTCCATCAGATCGCCCTGCCATTGCATGCAGAACGCCACCCGCCCGTCACTGCGCACCGACAGGTGACGGATCGAGTTCTTCCACAGATCGGGCTCCAGCTCGACCACCTCCAGCACTTCGCCCTCGGGCGAGAGGTAGCTCAGGTTCGGGCGCATGGTCTCGATGTTCAGCGGCGTGCGATCCGTCGGATCGGTCTGGATCCCGCCATTGGCCACCACCAGAACCTCTTGCCCCGGCAGGCGCAGGATCTCGTGCGGGCCGATCCCGTTCGAGGCAAACTCGCCAACCCGCTGATAGCCGCGCGCCACATCCCAGATCCCGATCCGGCCCTCGGAGCCTTCGGCCACCACTTCGGAGGTATAAAGCCGTGTGCCATCGCCCGAAAACGCACCATGACCGTTGAACTGCCGCCCCTCCGGCGGGGTCAGCCGCGCGACCAGCCCGCCGGTTACACAGTCAATCACCAACGCAAACACACCGGGACGGCGAGCAAAGGCCACCGCCTCGGGGCGCTCGGGATGGGCGGTCGCGGCATGGCCACGTCCGGGGAGTGGCTGCGAAAAGATCTGCGTCCCATCCGCCGCAAGCCCCCAGATCGCATAGCTCCCGTCGGGCGCTTTGGCCGCCGCCAGAAAAGCGGGGCTGCCTGCATCGGCCCAGCTAAGCCGCGGGACTGTCGCCGCAGCGGCAAGGCTGGCAAGGAAATGGCGTCGTTTCATATCAATCTCCATCCGCGGCGTTAAAGCCCACGCTGACACCCAGCAAAGGCCCCAGCTCGGCCTGCATGGCCTCGACCGTCAGCCCGATCTGCTGCTGCACGATCTCCACCTTCAACCGGCCCATCGGATCGGCCACACCGGCAAAGACCGGATCATCGAGATCCTGCGCCAGCTCGATCGCGCGGTCAAACGCGGCGTCGGTCTTGGGGATCTCGCCCATGCCCTGCGCCAGCCTGTCGGCAAACCCCCGCAGCGCAACCAGCGACAGCGTCACGTTGCGGGCGGAGCGGCCCGCGTCCAGCATCTCGGCCCGTTCGGGGCGCGGGCGCTCAAACGTGCCCAGAGGGCGACCCAACCGTGTGTCCTTGTTGAATTCGAGCCCCGTGACCAACTGCGTATAAAGCGCCTGCCGCGCCTCGGATTCGGTCAGATAAAGGGTATGACCTTCGGTGCCGGGGCTCAGGAGTTCATCGGCAAAACCGTTCTGCCAGCCGACCTCGACATCGATGGCCATCTGCGCCAGATCACCGGCCATCGCCACGCGCAGCTTGCAGGTATAGTCGTCATCCGTGGCCAGCTCGCCATAAAGAAGATGCTCCAGCCCGAAAAAGCCGCGCACCCCGATGGAGGCTTTCGCCAACTCTGCCGGGTCGGTGAATTGCGGGTTTTGTTGCTCGATCAGCCCCGAGAGCTGGCGCCGCCCCGTGGCCTTGGCATCGGGCCAGAAGGCAAAGGCCAGCGCCCTCCCCTGCTCCTCGACCGGTCCGAGCCGCAAAAACGCCACGCCCAACCACGCATCGACCGCGTCATTCCACAAGGGCTGCATCGTCGCGATGGAACAGTCCGCCTCGGCCCCCTTCTGCAACGCGATCGTGGCATTGGTCAGCGCGGCATATCCGGGCAGGATGTCTTGCGTGACGGCGGCGCGTGTATCGGCCAGAGCTGGCACAGAGATCGCCATCAGAGGCAGCGAGAACAGCAGATTACGCATCACAAGGTCTCCAGAAAGCGAATAAGATCGGCGCGCGTCTTGGCGGGCAGTGCCAGATATCTATCACGGGCGGGCCCCGCTTCGCCACCATGCCAGCGGATCGCCTCGTCCAATGTGGCCGCGCGGCCATCATGCAGATAGCGCGGCGCATGGCCGGAATTGGCCTCCGTCAGCCCGATCCCCCAGAGCGGCGCCGTGCGCCATTCGGAGCCCGTGGCCACGCCTTCGGGACGGTGATCGGCCAGCCCCTCGCCCATGTCATGCAGCAAAAGGTCGGTATAGGGCCAGACCAGCTGGCGCGAGGTGACCGGATTATCGCTGGTTGCGGTAATGAATTTCGGCACATGGCAGGCAATACATTGCGCCTCGTAGAAGGCCTGCTTGCCGGCGAGCACATCGGGTGCCCCCACATCGCGGCGCCTGGGCACGCCCAGACCCGTCACATAGGCGGTGACCGCCTCCAGCGCCTCGGTCGAGACCTCGGCATTGTCGCGCAGCCCCTCGTCAATCCCGTCAGGAAGCGAAAGACAATCCGTCTGCGCCAAGGTGCAATCGCCCGCGCCTGCGGGGAACAGCACACTCGAGAGCCCCATATCCTGACTGAAAGCCTGCGCCGTCATATCGACGAGCCGCCCCATGCCCGCCTTATGGCCGAACCGGCCCAGCCGCACCACACCATCGGGGCCGATCGCATATTGCGCCCGCCCCGAGATCCCGTCGCCATCGGCATCCCCGGGGTCCGCATGTGCCAGAATATCGGCCTCGGGGATCGCCTCCAGAAGCCCCAGCCCGATGATCTGCGGCGCGACCCGCAGCGAGACCAGTGTCTCGGGCGCAAAGCCGTGACGGGCCTCGGGATGGCGCAGATCGCCCTCCTCAATCCAGTCTAGCACCAGCTGTCCCTCCGGTTCCAGCGACGGCAGCGCCCGATCCTGCAACTGCCAGCCGAACTCGGGATCGGCGATCATACCATGCCAGCCGTCGATGCCCTCTGCGCCATCGCCGGACGGAAAGCGCCGCGAGAGCTTCAGCACCATCCCCGAGATGCCCTGGCCATCCTCGGGCCGCCCCCGCGCATTTCCGGGATGGCAATTGGCGCAGGCCCGCGCATTGAACAAGGGCCCCAGCCCGTCCGAGGCCCGCGTGCTCGAGGGCGCAGGCACCCAGAGCTTGTCGAACAACGCCTCGCCCAAGGTGAACCCCATCCGCAGGGATGGGGGCAGATTGGCCGCAGGCGCGCGGAACCCCGTGCCCGTCACCGTGGCCGCCACCGTGGCCGCCCCTGCCGGATTGGCCTCGTAGCGCTCGGGTTGCACGAACTCGGTGGCCGGCGCTGTCACCTCGGCGGCCTGCACCGCCACTGGCACAGCAAGGCAGAAAGCAAGAAGAGCGCGCATCACATCACCATGCAAAACCCCGCGGCATCGCTGCCACGGGGAAGTGTCGGGCATAAGCCCCTATTTTGAATAGTCTTACTGGAAGACTGCATCAGGGTTGTCGAGGCTGTCGGACCCCTCGATCTCGACCTCGGAGCCCAGAAGCGTGACCGCGCGCTCGATCGAACGGGTCTGGGTGACCAGCGCATCGACCAGACCGTTGACGAGCTTTGCCCCCTCGTCATTGCCAAGCGCCAGCATCTGGTCATAGGCCATACCGCCTTCGGCCTTCTGGTAGATCGCATCGGCTGCAGCGACCGATGCGTCCAGATCCTTGGTCAGCTGCGCATCCACATCGGCATCCTTGGCCGCCACCAGTTGCGACAGCGAGGCGCCTTCCACGACCGAGCCGTCCACACGGGTGTATTTGCCGGTATAGACGTTCTGGATCCCCAACGCGTCATAATAATGCGAGACATGGGTCATATCGGAGAAGCAATCATGCTCTTCTTCCGGATCATGCAGCATGAGGCCCAGCTTCGTGCGCTCGCCCGCCAGCTCGCCATAGGACAGCGACCCCATACCGGTGAGGATCGTGGTGATGCCCGCATCGGCATCATCGGTCAGCGCGGTGCGTGCAGCACCTTCCTCGTCCCAATTGCCGACCATTTCCTGCAGATCCGCAACCAGCAGCTTGGAGGCTGCCTGCAGATATTCGGCACGGCGGTCACAATTGCCACCGGTGCAGCCCTCGCCCTGAATGTAATCGGTATAGGGGCGCGCACCCGCGCCCGCCCCGGTGCCGTTCAGATCCTGCCCCCAGAGCAGGAATTCGATGGCGTGATAGCCGGTTGCCACATTGGCCTCGATGCCTTCGGCCTCCTGCAGGGTCTCTGCGAGGAATTCCGGCGAGATCGTGCTGGCATCCACCTTTTCGCCACCGATGGTGAGCGATTTATTGGCGATGACATTGGCCAGAGCCAGATCATTCTCTTCGTTATTGGCCGCCGAATCCTCATCGACATAGTCGATCAGACCCTCATCGAGCGGCCAGGCGTTCACACGGCCTTCCCAGTCATCCACCAGCGCATTGCCAAAGCGGAAAGCTTCGGTCTGCTGGTAGGGCTTGCGGGCCGCAACCCACGCGTCCTTGGCCGCCTGCAGCGTCTCGGCAGAGGGTTCTTTCACCAGCGCGTCAACCGCCGCCTCCAGCGCCTGCGCGGTGGTCAGGCTGTCCTCGAACCCTGCCTGCGCGATATCGGCATAGGTTTCGATCACGGCTTCGGGCTGCGGCGCCTCGGCAAAGGCTGCCAGCGGCGCAGCAAACAGGGCAGTGCTGGCAAGCAGCGCGGAAAGGGGACGGGTCATGCGGTGCCTCGGATCAGTGTAACTGGAGTTCACGGATAAGTGACACATTTACTCGGGAATGTAAATCCCGATTGTTTTACTCGGTCAATTTTTCCAAGACCGTTTCAAACCGTGCCGCAGGCCAGCCACGCGCCCCATACGATGTAGCACCCCCCAAACCCGCAACACCAATGCACCGCCCAAAGTCGCTCCATATCCCGGCCCGTCCCGGCGCAGCGCGTGATGATATTCCTGCAGCACCACCCGAAGCGCCCCATCAGCCAGTTCGGGCGCGACAACATGTTTGGGATTGAAGTTGCGTAGACTCGCGCCCGCCATCAGAGCAAAACCGCAACAGAGGAAATGGTCAGGCAGCCATTCCACCGCCTTACCCACCACATCAAGCCGCAAAACCCGCCACAGAGGCGCAAGACCTGCCTGCGCATCAGCCACAACCTGCCCCAGGGCTGCAATTGCAGGCGCATAGCGTCCGCGCGCATTCAGAAAAAATGTAGATCCATCGCCACAGCCTAGCTCCGGCAACCGGACCACATAATCTCGCAGCCGGAATCGGTCATCAAAACAGCAAAAAACCGCCCAAGGGCGGCTTTCGCTTCGTCAAAGACGGTCAGATCTTACTTGATCTTGCCTTCTTTGTATTCGACGTGCTTACGCACAACCGGGTCGTATTTCTTCACGACCATTTTCTCGGTCATGGTGCGGGCATTCTTCTTGGTCACATAGAAGTGCCCGGTGCCCGCCGTCGAGTTCAGACGGATCTTTTGCGTCGTCGGCTTCGCCATGTTTCATCTCCTGAGTCAGGCAGCCAACATCCGCGTCACTGCCATCGAAATCCTTGAAGCCCGCCTTTTAGCCAGACTCACCCCAGAGTCAACAGCCAATCGCACCCTTCTCGGGAAATTTCACTATCAGCCGAAGAAATTTTGCGCAGGGGGCCTGTAAGCCGGATTCTGTTCAGGGGTTGCCCCCCTTGATGACCATTCCTCTAGGCCTGCAGTTGCCTGCAGGCTCCAGCTGCCAACCCGGATCACTCGGGGCGAAGCTCCCCTACCGTCAGACAGATGCCCGCGGCACGCGATCCCTATTCGGCGTTGCTCCCGGTGGGGCTTGCCATGCCGGTCCTGTTACCAGTCCCGCGGTGGGCTCTTACCCCACCGTTTCACCCTTACCCGTGCATGATGCAGGGCGGTCTGTTCTCTGTGGCGCTATCCCTGGGGTTACCCCCGCCGGGCGTTACCCGGCACCGTCACTTCATGGAGTCCGGACTTTCCTCGGCGATCCGGCTGTCTGCAAAAGCAGAGCTACGAACCGCCGCGGCCATCCGGCCCCCTGCGCAACCCGAGCCTTAGGCCGGATGGCCGCGTATGGTCAAGCGCGAAACCACCGCCTTTTCCAGCGTCCTCAAATATCCTGGGGTGAATTCGACGCAGTCGAAGAAGGGCAAAGCCCCTGCTCCCGCTACCCGTCCCGCCGCGCCGCAAAGAACCCCTTCAGAAGCGCCTCGGCCTCGGCGGCGGCCAAACCGTCATAGATCTCGGGCGCATGATGGCATTGCGGATGCGAGAATACCCGCGCGCCCTGCGCCACACCGCCCGATTTGACATCTGCGGCGCCATAATAGAGCCGCCGGATCCGCGCCGCCGCGATCGTGCCCGCGCAGATCGGGCATGGCTCCAGCGTGACGTAGAGATCATGCCCCACCAGCCGCTCCGATCCCACCTTCCGGCAGGCCTCGCGGATGGCCAGCACCTCGGCATGGGCGGTCGGATCGCATAGCTCGCGGGTGCGGTTTCCGGCGCGTGCCACCACCTGCCCCGATGGCGCAACGATCACCGCCCCGACCGGCACCTCGCCGCGCAAAGCGGCCGCCCGCGCCTCCTCCAGCGCCTGATCCATGAAACTTCTGAACATATCTTCTCTTGGCCGTTTCGCTTCTCTCGTGCAAGGCTCTTCCCACAGGAGATAAGACACTATAGAGAGGCGCCTTCAAGACCGCCTCGGGAGCCGCCTGCCATGACCAATGATTCCAACAACACGCCGAAACCGGATACGACGCCCTCTTCCGGCGAACGTATCGCCAAGGTTATCGCGCGCTCGGGCGTGGCCTCGCGCCGCGATGCGGAAAAGCTGATCCTCGCAGGCCGCGTGGCGGTCAATGGCAAACAGGCGGCCTCACCCGCTCTTGATGTCACGCCCAAGGACAAGGTTACCATCGACGGCAAACCCATCGACGCGCCGCAGGAAACCCGTGTCTGGCTCTATTACAAACCGCTGGGTCTGGTCACCACCGAGAAAGACGAGCAGGGCCGCCGCACGATCTTCGACGAGATGCCCGAAGGTATGCCGCGTGTGCTCAATGTCGGCCGTCTCGATCTCAATTCCGAGGGTCTTCTGCTTCTGACCAATGATGGCGGCCTCAAGCGCCGCCTCGAGCTGCCCGAAACCGGCTGGCTGCGCAAATACCGCGTGCGCGTGAATGGCCGCCCGACACCCGAGACCTTCAACCCGCTGCGGGCCGGCATCACCATCGATGGCGAGGATTTCCAGCCGATGGAGATCACTCTCGACCGCCAGCAGGGCGCAAATGCCTGGCTGACCGTGGGCCTGCGCGAAGGCAAGAACCGCGAGATCCGCCGCGCCATGACCGAGATCGGCATGACCGTGAACCGCCTGATCCGCGTAAGCTATGGCCCGTTCCGCCTCAACGAGATGCAACCGGGTGATGTGGTGGAAATCAAGCGCCGCGTGCTCCATGACCAGCTGGGAAGCCTTCTGGAAGACACGCCCAACGCCCAACCCGCCGACCGCAGCAAATCTGCGGGTCGTCGCGATGATGGCGAGCGCCCGCGCGGCAGGTTCGGTGACCGTGGTGATCGCGGCGACCGCGGGGGCCGCAGCTTCGGTGACAAGAAATTTGGCGACAAGAAATTCGGGGACCGTGGCCCGAAACGCTTCGACCGCGAGGATGGCGAGGGCCGTGGCACTTCCGAGCGCAGCTTCGGCCGCCAGAAGGATTTCGCAGGCCGTGGCGACCGTCCCGAGCGCGCACCGCGCACCGAGGGAGAGGACCGTCCGCGCAAGGAACGCTGGTCGCCCGAAAAGCGCAGCGCACCGCGCGAAGATCGCAGCGACACCCGTTCCTTCGGTGACAAGAAGTTCGGCGACCGTCCGCGTCGTGAAGGTGGCGAAGGCCGCTCCTTCGGCGACAAGAAGTTCGGCGACCGTCCGCGCCGTGAAGGCGGCGAGGGCCGTTCCTTCGGTGACAAGAAGTTCGGTGACCGCCCGCGCCGTGAAGGCGGCGAAGGCCGCTCCTTCGGTGACAAGAAATTCGGTGACCGTCCGCGTCGCGAAGGCGGCGAAGGCCGTTCCTTCGGTGACAAGAAGTTCGGCGACCGTCCGCGTCGCGAAGGCGGCGAAGGCCGTTCCTTCGGTGACAAGAAGTTCGGCGACCGCCCGCGCCGTGAAGGCGGCGAAGGCCGTTCCTTCGGTGACAAGAAGTTCGGCGACCGCCCGCGCCGTGAAGGCGGCGAAGGCCGTTCCTTCGGTGACAAGAAGTTCGGCGACCGTCCGCGTCGTGAAGGCGGCGAAGGCCGTTCCTTCGGTGACAAGAAATTCGGCGACCGTCCGCGTCGTGAGGGTGGCGAAGGCCGTTCTTTTGGGGACAAGAAATTCGGTGACCGTCCGCGTCGTGAAGGCGGCGAAGGCCGTTCCTTCGGTGACAAGAAATTTGGTGGCAAACCGGGCGGCGGCTTCAAAGGCGGCCCCCGTGGGGATGCCCCCCGTAGCAACGGACCGCGCGGCTCTGGCTCCAAAGGTCCGCGCAAGCCCCGCAGCGAATAAGTAAACATCGAACGGCGCCAGAGAGATCTGGCGCCGTTTGTCGTTCCGGCCCCATAGCTCATACAGATGTCATGACAGAGCGCCTGCGTATGGGCGCTTTTCTGCCATCCCCCTCTGGCACAGACGTGCCGAAATACCTATTCTCCGCTTAAGATGAGCACCACCATGACCATTCGGGCAAGTTTAGGGGGACCCATGTCGCAAAAAGCCATCCAGCGCATCGCCTTCCTGCTGATGCTGGCGCTGGTGCTGAAGATCGCGGCAACAGGCAGCGTCTGAGCCATGGCCCGCCGTTTCTCTGGCAGATACAGCCCCGATGCCCCGCCCCGCAGCGCCGGACAGGAAGACATCCCTACCGAGCGGCTGCCCCGCCCCGAGCACCCCTATGAGGGCCGCCCCTTCTGGCTGGCGGTCTGTGCCCTGCCCTTCCTTTTTGGCGCTTTCGGCGACGGGCCGGTGGGACTGGCACGCGGTATTCTGGGCTTTGGGTTTTGTGCGGGTGCGGCGCTTTTGCTGCGCGAGGGGCTGAAAGCGCAAGCCGCCTATGAGGCGCGTGGCAAGGCCCGCCGCCCCGCCCTTCCCCGCAAGATACTGGGCAGCCTCGGCTTTGGCCTCGGGCTGGCGATCGGCGCGCAGGAGATGGGGCTGACGGGCGCCATAGGCTGCGGCCTCATCGGCACCGTTCTGGGCCTCGTGGCCTTCGGGATCGACCCGCTGAAGGATAAGGGGCTCGAGGGCATCGACCCATTCCAGCAGGAGCGTGCCGCCGAGGCCATCGCCACCGGCGAGGCGCATCTGGCCGCCATGCGCGAGGCCATCGCCCGCGCCTGCACGCCCCAGCTGACCGCGCGGGTCGAGATCTTTGCCACCCATGCCCGCGATCTCTTCCGCACGGTCGAGGAAGACCCCAACGATCTGCGCGCGGCGCGGCGCTATCTGACGCTCTATCTCGAAGGCGCGCGTGATGCGACCATCCGCTTTGCCGACCTATATGCCCAGACGCGCGACGCTGAGGCGCGGGCCGGTTACGAGACCCTTCTCGATGACCTCGAACGCAATTTTACCGCCAAATCGCGCCAGCTCATCGAGAGCGGTCGCGAGGGGCTGGAGATCGAAATCGACGTGCTGCGCGAACGGCTGGAGCGGGAAGGCATTGCCCCGCCCCCTCCGTCCGCGCATAAATGACACCGAAAGCCCTGAGGAGACCATCCTATGAGCGACACGACCCGCGAAGCCGCCGCCAAAAATGTGAGCGAAATCGAACAGGTGGCCGCGATCCGGCTGCCTGATCCGCAGGAGGTGGGCGTGGCGCTCGAGGGCGCCGAGGCTCCGACCGCCATCGAGATCCGCTCGCGCATGGACGAGGTGGATCTGAGCGATTCCAACACGATCCTACGTTTCGGCACCCGCGCCCAGTCCGAGCTGCAGGAAATCAGCCAGGCCATGCTGGTCGATGTGAAGAACAAGGATACCGGCCCTGCGGGCGACAGCCTGCGCAATATCGTGACCACCCTGCGCGGGTTCTCGGTCAGTGAACTGGATGTGCGCCGCAAGCAGAGCTGGTGGGAAAAGCTGATGGGACGCGCCGCTCCCTTTGCCAAATTCCTCGCCCGTTACGAGGAGGTCCAGGGCCAGATCGACAAGATCAGCGATGTGCTTCTGTCCCATGAGACGAAGCTGCTCAAGGATGTAAAATCGCTCGATCTTCTCTATACCAAGACGCTGAAATTCTACGATGAGCTCGCGCTCTATATTGCGGCGGGCGAGGCCAAGCTGGCGCAGGCCGATGCCGAGATCATCCCCGCGAAAGAGGCCGAGGTGGCGCAGGCCAGCGAGACCGACAAGCTGATCCGCGCGCAGGAGCTGCGCGATATCCGTGCCGCCCGCGATGATCTGGAGCGCCGCGTGCATGACCTCAAACTCACCCGTCAGGTGACGATGCAATCGCTGCCCTCGATCCGGCTGGTGCAGGAAAACGACAAGGCGCTGGTGTCGAAAATCAACTCGACGCTGGTGAATACCGTGCCTCTGTGGGAGACCCAGCTGGCTCAGGCGGTGACCATCCAGCGTTCGGCCGAGGCTGCAGGTGCCGTGAAGGCCGCCAATGACCTGACCAATGAACTGCTGACCGCCAATGCCGAGAACCTGCGTCAGGCCAACCAGACCGTGCGGCAGGAAATGGAGCGCGGCGTTTTCGACATCGCTGCCGTGCGTCAGGCCAACGAGACGCTGATCGCCACCATCGAGGACAGCCTCTCGATCGCCGACGAAGGCAAGCGCCAGCGCGCTGCGGCGGAAGCCGAGCTGGTCCAGATGGAAGGCCGCCTGCGCGATACACTGGCCTCGGCCCGCAGCCCGCGCAGCTCCGCAGATAAAGGAGCCCCCCGAGCATGACCTCCGGCCCGAGCACGCCCTCCAGATCGGGCATCCCTGCGGGATCACACGGCCCGAGGCTGCGCATCGCAGGGCTCGGCCTTTGCCTGCTGGCGGTGCTCGGCTGCTCGAACCTGCCCGGAATGGACGGCTCGGCACAGGCACCGCGCGCGACGCCGCGCCCGCTTCTGGCCCCCCCGAAATCCTCCGGCCCACCCAAGGTCGCGCCGCGCTCGCAGGACAGTCTCGCGCTTTCGGCCTATTTCCAGCAGGTGCAGGACAATCTTCTGGCGCAGGGGCTGCTGCGCACCGATGTCGCGCCGCGCGATGCGCCCTTCCACCGGCACCAGTTGATTGATAACTTCGTCAATGTGGCGCTCTACGACGAATACGAGCACCGCAACGGCGCCTTCATTGCCAGACCGACCGTGTCGAAGCTGCGGCGCTGGGAAAAACCGGTGCGCATGGATCTGCATTTCGGGGCCTCGATCCCCGAAGAAGAACGCCTCAAGGACACCGCCACCGTGCGCGCCTATGCCGGCAAACTGGCCAGTGCCAGCGGCCATCCGGTCAGCCTTGTTCCCGATAACGGTAATTTCTCGATCCTTGTGCTGAACGAGGACGAGCGCGAGAAATCGCAGGACCTGTTGCGCAAAATGGTGCCCGGCATCGACGAGAGCTCGATCCATGCGATCACCAACCTGCCCACCACGACCTTCTGCGTGGTGTTTGCCTTTTCCGAGGGCGACCGCTCGGACTATTCGCGCGCGGTCGCGATCATCCGTGGCGAGCATCCCGATGCGATGCGCGAAAGTTGCTATGACGAGGAGCTGGCGCAGGGTCTCGGGCTGGCCAATGACTATCCCCGCGCGCGCCCCTCGATCTTCAATGATGACGAGGAATTCGCCCGCCTGACCCGTCAGGACGAGCTGATGCTGAAGATGCTCTACGATCCGCGCCTGCGTCCGGGCATGTCGGAAGACGAGGCCATGCCGGTGATCCGGCAGGTCGCCGCGGAGCTGATGCCGAACGACTGAACGAGGGCCTGCGCGCCCTCCCCCAAACCGACAAGCGGAGACCGGATCATGGGTATTCTCGACTTTCTCAGCGGAGAATTCATCGATGTTATCTCTTGGGTGGATGACACCCGCGATACGATGGTCTGGCGCTTCGAGCGGCAGGGACATGCCATCAAATACGGCGCGAAACTGACCGTTCGCGAGGGACAGGCCGCCGTCTTCGTGCATGAGGGGCAGCTGGCCGATGTCTTCACCCCCGGCCTCTATCTCCTCGAAACCAACAACATGCCGATCCTGACGACGCTGCAACACTGGGATCATGGCTTCAAATCGCCCTTCCAGTCCGAGATCTATTTCGTCAACACGACGCGCTTCACCGATCTCAAATGGGGCACCAAGAATCCGGTGATCACCCGCGATCCCGAATTCGGCCCCGTGCGGCTGCGGGCCTTCGGCACCTATGCGGCGCGGGTCACCGATCCGGCCAAGTTCATCACCGAGATCGTGGGCACCGACGGCGAGTTTACCGCCGATGAGGTGAGCTACCAGCTGCGCAATATTATCGTGCAGGAATTCTCGCGCGCGCTGGCCGGCGCGAATATCCCCGTGCTCGACATGGCAGCCAATACGGCCGATCTGGGCAAGCTGGTGGCCGAGGCCATCGCACCGACGATTGCCGAATACGGGCTGGGCCTGCCCGAATTCTATATCGAGAACATCTCGCTGCCCTCCGAGGTGGAGACAGTGCTCGACAAACGGACCTCGATGGGGATCGTGGGCGATCTCAACCGTTACATGCAGTTCAATGCCGCAGAAGCCATGGGCCAACCCGGATCGGGAGCATCCGCCGGTATGGGGGCTGCCATGGGGGCAGGGCTCGGTGCGGGGATGGGCATGGCGATGGGCCAGCAGATGGGGGGGCCATGGGGTCAACCCGCACATACCGCCCCGCAGGCGGGCCCTTGGGGCCAGATGGCTCCGCAAGGCGTTGCCCCGGGGCAAGCCCCCGCGCCCCAAGGCACCGCCGCACCGCCTCCTCCGCCCCCGCCGGCTGTCGAGAAGGTCTGGCACATGGCGGTGAACGGCCAGACGCTCGGGCCGTTCGGGCGCGGGCAGCTGGCGCAGATGAAAGCGGAGGGGCAGTTCACCCGCGCCTCGCTTGTCTGGGCGCCGGGACAATCAGGCTGGCTCGCCGCCGAGGAGATCCCCGAACTGGCGCAGCTCTTCACCATCCAACCGCCACCGCCGCCGGGCGCGTAACCGCACCCCGAACGAGGCCCGCCGCCATGAAGCTCCCCCAAGTCCCCCGTGCCGTGCGCCGCGACACGCCAAGCGTCTACCCCTGCGAAGCCTGCGGCGCCGATCTGCGCTTCAATCCGGGCGAGACGCGGATGGTCTGCGACCATTGCGGCCATATGCAGGACATTCCCGCCATCACCCATCGCGGAGAGAGCGGGCTGCGCGAGCTGCCGCTTGCGCCGGTGCTTGTGCAGGGTCTGCCGGAGACCGAGAGCATAGGTCAGCGCCATCTGTCCTGCCCCAACTGCTCGGCCCAAATCGAGCTGGGACCGGACCAGCAGGCCACGGAATGCCCGTTCTGTGCCACCCCGATCGTGGCCGAGGCGGGCGGGGCCCGCCAGTTTGCGCCGCAAGGCGTGCTGCCCTTTACGGTGACCGAGACCGAGGCCCGCGCGGCGCTGACAAAATGGCTCAAGGGCCGCTGGTTCGCCCCCAACGGGCTTGCCGAGTTTGCCCGCAAGGGGCGACGCATGACCGGCGTCTATGCGCCATTCTGGACCTTTGATGCGCGCTCGCGCACCCGCTATTCCGGCCAGCGCGGCGATTATTACTACGAGACACGGCTGGTCACGGTCAACGAGAACGGCCAGACCGTGCGGCGCGAAGAGCAGGAACGCCGTATCCGCTGGACCCCCGTTACAGGGCAGGTGGCGCGCGATTTCGACGATGTGCTGGTCTATGCCGCCCGCTCGCTGCCCGATGACCATGTGGGGCGCCTGCACCCGTGGAACCTCTCGCGGGTGGCTGCCTATGACGGGAGCTTTCTGGCAGGCTTCTCGGCCGAGAGCTATACGGTCGAGATCCCCGAGGCCCATCATCAGGCACAGGCCAAGATGCTGCAGGTGATCCAGAGCGATATCCGCCGCGATATCGGCGGCGATACCCAGCGCCTTGGCGCGATGGATCCGCAATTCCATGACGAGACCTTCAAACATATCCTGCTGCCGATCTGGTCCGCCGCCTACCGGTTTCAGGGCCGGAGCTACCGGTTCATCGTCAATGGCCAGACAGGGGTCGTATCCGGCGACAGGCCATGGTCGGTATGGAAGATCGCGCTAGCCGCCCTCCTGGCCGCGCTGGTGGCGGGGGTGCTCTTCTACATCGCCCGCTAGGTCGTATTCCGCCCGACAGTGACGTAGAATGCCTGCACGGCAGCGCCAGAGTGGCTATGCTGCCGAAAAACCCTCAGAAAGGCATCGTCATGCGCGCACTCCTCCAACGTGTCACCTCCGCCAAGGTCGAAGTGGACGGCCAGATCACTGGCGAGATCGGGCGCGGCCTTCTGGTGCTTGTTTGCGCGATGGATGGAGATACCGAAGTGCAGGCCGAGAAGCTCGCGGCCCGCGTGTCCAAGCTGCGCATCTTCAAGGACGAGGCGGGCAAGATGAACCGCTCGGTCAGCGATGTGGGCGGGGCCTGCCTTGTGGTCAGCCAGTTCACTCTGGCCGCCGATACCCGCACCGGCAACAGGCCCGGATTTTCCAGCGCCGCCGCCCCCGAGACCGGCAAACATCTCTACGAGTATTTCAGCGAAGCGCTTCGCAAGCTGGATCTGCCTGTGGAAAACGGGATCTTTGCCGCCGATATGGCCGTCAGCCTGACCAATGACGGCCCGATCACGATCTGGCTCGACACCGCCGACCGCGCCTGAACGCCGGCCTTGGGCTTCACAGCCCCGCAGGGGATGTGGCGGTGGCAAGGGGGCTCGATGCCGCCTTGCCACCGCCCCCGCGCCCCCGGCGCAGTCATCCGCCGAATTCCCCGCACCAAGAGGGCTGCAAGGCTCTTGCTCAACTCCCGCAGCACAGCTATCCCCCGCCTATGGCCAAGCTTTACTTCCATTATTCCACCATGAATGCCGGCAAGAGCACATTGCTGCTGCAGGCCTCCCACAACTATGTCGAACGCGGGATGCAGACGCTTCTGGTCACGGCCCAGCTCGACACACGCGCAGGGACAGGCCGGATCGGCAGCCGGATCGGCATCGGTGCCGATGCGCTCTGCTTCACGCCCGAAACCGACATGTTCGCGATGATCGAGGACCGCCTTGCCCAAGGTCCCTGTGCCTGCGTCTTCATCGACGAGGCCCAATTCCTGACCCGCGAACAGGTCTGGGCTCTGGCGCGGGCCTGCGATGACCTCGGCATTCCGGTCATGTGCTACGGGCTGCGCGTCGATTTCATGGGCGAGCTTTTCCCCGGTTCGGCGGCGCTGCTGGCGCTGGCCGATGACATGCGCGAGGTGCGCACCATCTGCCATTGCGGGCGCAAGGCCACGATGGTGGTGCGGATGGGGCCTGACGGACAGGCGCTGCGCGGCGGCGATCAGGTGCAGGTGGGCGGCAACGAAACCTATGTCTCGCTTTGCCGCAGGCACTGGCGCGAGGCAATGGGGCAATAATCCCGCACCTGTCCGAGAGATTGCGCGCGAGCGCGGCGAAGCCGCGCCTGCGCGCCCCGGGCGCGCCGCTTCGCGGCGCGCGCACACCCCCTTGTCGAATGGTTCACCTGACTGGGAGTGTCAGTGCAGGCGGCCCCCCTCGGGCACATCCTGATCCGGCCCGATCAGGACAATCCCGCCCTCTTCATCAGGCACACCCAGCACCAGCACCTCCGACATGACTGGACCAATCTGGCGCGGCGGGAAATTCACCACCGCCATAACCTGTTTTCCGACCAGCGTCTCGGGCGCGTAATGTGTGGTGATCTGCGCCGAGGACCGTTTCTCGCCAATCTCGCCACCGAAATCGATCCAGAGCTTGATCGCAGGCTTTCGCGCCTCGGGGAAAGGGTCCGCGCGGGTGATGCGCCCGACACGGATATCGAGCTTCAGGAAATCCTCGAATGTCACGCTCACGCGCCCAACTCCCGCCCGCGATCCGCCGCAGCTTTCACCGCGCGCTCCAGAAGCGCGGGAAACCCGGAGGTTTCGTCCATCAGGACGGCCAGAGCCGCTGCCGTGGTCCCGCCCGGCGAGGTCACATTGACCCGCAGCTGCGACGGATCCTCGGGCGCATCCTCGGCGAGCTGCCCCGCCCCCCCCACAGTCGCCTTGGCAAGCTTCATCGCCAGATCCTCGGGCAGCCCTTGAGCCACACCGGCCGCGGCCAGCGTCTCGATCAGATGGAAGACATAGGCCGGACCCGAGCCGGACACGGCGGTGACCGCATCCATCTGGTCCTCGGCGTCAAGGCGCACCACCTGCCCGATGGCCTGCAACAGCCCTTCGGCCTGATCCATCTGCGCGTCGCTGACCGGCGCATTGCCGATGATCGCGGTGATCCCGCGCCCGATGGCCGAGGGTGTGTTGGGCATGGCGCGCACGATCGGGGTCTGCGCTCCGAGGATTCCCTCGTATTTCGCGAGCGTCAGTCCCGCCGCAACCGACAGGAACAGCGTCGCGCCATTGCCAAGGGCCGCCAACTGCGGCAGGGCCTCGCCCATCTTCTGCGGCTTTACGGCCAGCAGCACGACCGCGGGAGACGCAGGCAGATCCTCGTTGATGCGCACACCGGTCGAACGGACCCAATCGGAGGGACGCGGGGCAATGACGGTCACCGATTTCGGATCAAGGCCGCCCTTCAGCCAGCCCGCCAGCATCGCCGAGCCCATCTTACCGCAGCCCAGCAGAACCAGACCACGTTCGGAAATATCGGAAAAATCCATTCTGCACCCCTTCTTTTGCGGGGCGCAGCTTAGGCGCGACCGTAAGCCTCTGCAATGGCGACCTGAATGGCATCTGCCGCCGTGCGATTGCCCCAGCAGCCCAGCTGGAAGGCCGGATAGAACCGCTCGGCCGACATCAATGCGGTGCCGATCATCTCGTCGAGCTGCTGGATCGAGGCGCATTGGCCACCGGCCAGCACCAGACCATAGCGCCATGCCATCAGACGCTGCTCGGGCCAGTAGACGAAGCTGCCCGACCAAACCTGATCATTGGCGCGGTTCATCATGTCATAGAGCACCGGCAGGCGCTCGGCAGGCGGATCCATCTCGAAGGTCATGATCAGGCGCAGCACCTCGTCCTGATCGGACCATGCAAGCGTCAGCGAATAGCTGCGCCACTGCCCTTCCACCACCATCGCGATCTGGTCATCGGTTACGCGGTTGAATTCCCACGCATGGGCTTCGGCCAGATCCTCGACCACATCGATCGGGTGGGCGTCGTCGCCGATATAATCGTCGCTGAGTGCCATATCTCTGGTCCTTCTGCTCTTGTTCATTCCCCTGCGATGAACCGCAACGGGTTGTCATGCATACTAGGGACGGCGGATCCGTTCCTAGTTCATACCAGATATCGTGACTTGTGTGAAACAGGGTGTAAACGTGTTACTCGTGGATAACTCTAGATCCGAACACGATATCTGGGGATAAAAAAATGTCCCCACCACAGATATGGACGAATCCGGTCATAAGCCTGTGGATAACATCCCGCAGACCTTCCCAGAAATGTTTCACGGCCTCCTGCATCGCCTGACTCGAGGGGGATTCGCAACCACCGAATCGAATTTTTACGGTAGTTCAAAAGCTTGCCGATTCGCTGTGACGAATCCGCAACCCGCCCCTGTCTTGCGCGAAAATTGTTCCACGCGCTCTTATCCGCGCCTCCCTGTGCGCTTCACTTTTCCGTGCCCCTACGGAAACATGGGGGCCTTCCCCTGCCCCGCACATGAAAAAAGGGCGCCCTTTCAGGCACCCTTCCATCGTCTTGTCAGAGGCTTCGCTCAGGCGCGGGCACGCACCTTGTGCAGAAGCGGCATCAGCTCGCCCATATCGGGGCCGTGCTCCATTCCGGTCACAGCCTTGCGCAGCGGCATGAACAACCCCTTGCCCTTGCGGCCCGACTGCGCCTTCACCGCCGTTGTCCAGTCCTTCCACGTCGTCTCGGTGAATGGAGCCTCCGGCAGGATCGCCAGAGCCTCGGTCACAAAGGCACGATCTTCCTCGTCGATCAGCGGCTCGGCCCCGTTGAGGCACAGATCCGCCCAGCCTGCCAGATCCGATAGCTTGTCGATATTCTGCGAGGCGACCTTCCAGAACTGCTCGGCCTGAGCGGCGGGAATGCCGAGCGCGAGGATCTGCTCCTTCACATCGGCAAAGGGCAGATGCTGGTTGCGCGCACGGGTCAGCGGGATCAGGTCCTCGCGGTCGAATTTGGTGGGGGCGGAACCGAACTGGCTGATCTCGAAGCCGTCGATCAGCTCCTGCATCGACATTTTCAGCTCGACCGGCTGGCTCGAGCCCAGACGCGCCATCATCGACAGCAGCGCCTCGGGAGCGATGCCCTCGGCCCGCAGGTCGCGCAGCGAGAGCGCGCCCAGACGTTTGGACAGCTCCTCGCCATGCGGGCCGGTCAGAAGCGAGTGGTGCGCGAAATTGGGCGGCGTGCCACCGATGGCGCGGATGATCTGGATCTGCGTCGCGGTATTGGTAACATGGTCGCCGCCGCGCACGATATCGGTCACCCCCATATCGGTATCATCGACCGAGGAGGCGAACGTATAGAGGATCTGGCCCGAGGCTTTGATCAGCACGGGATCCGACACCGAGGCCGCATCGATGGACAGATCGCCAAGAATGCCATCCTTCCACTCGATCCGCTCCAGATCGAGGCGGAAGCGCCAGTAGCCCTGACGGCCCTCGTCGCGATAGGCCTGCTTCTGCTCTTCGGTCAGATGCAGGGAGGCGCGGTCATAGACCGGCGGCTTACCCATGTTCAGCTGTTTCTTGCGCTTAAGATCCAGCTCGGTCGGGGTCTCGAAGCATTCATAGAGACGGCCAGCCGCCTTCAGCTCCTCGGCCACCGCATAATAGCGGTCGAAGCGCTTGGACTGGTATTCCTCACGGTCCCATGTGATGCCCAACCATTCGAGGTCGGTTTTCAGACCATCGATATATTCCTGTTTGGAGCGTTCCTGATCGGTATCGTCGATCCGCAGAATGAACGTGCCTCCCTGCTTGCGGGTGATGAGGTAATTCATCAGCGCGGTGCGCAGGTTGCCGACATGGATGTAGCCGGTGGGCGACGGGGCAAAACGTGTAACGGTCATTCAAAGTCTCCTGATGCGGCTTCCGTCTTCCATAAAAGCACGAATTTGTCCATATCTACGGCATGAATGATCGCTCAGACCAGCCCTGCACCCCACGCCCTAGCGCCGATCCTGACGCAGGGTCCGATCTGCCGCCCTCGCTCGACGCGATCGAAGCGCTCGCGCTGGCTGCGCGCGATGCCCTGCCCGACCCGTTCCGGCAGGCTGCAAGGGCCGTGCGCCTGCATGTGGCCGAGCTGGCCCCCGAGGACATGCTGCGCGATCTGGGCATTGACGATCCCTTCTCGCTGACCGGCCTCTATGAGGGGGTGCCCCTGACCGAGGTCGCTTTCAGCGATCCGCAGGGCCCGAGCGTGATCTGGCTCTTCCAGCGCGCGCTTCTGGACGAGTGGATTGCCCGCGGCGATATCGGTCTGGCCGATCTGGTAACCCATATCTATGTGCACGAGCTTGCCCATCATTTCGGCTGGTCCGATGCGCAGATTGCCAAGATCGACCGCTGGTGGGAATAATTATGCACACCCGCACATATAACTCATCAGATATAACGCAGCCGTGAGTCGCAATTCGTTCCAGAGCACCTAGTTTGCACTAGCAACTGGTTTCCAAAGGGGAAGGCCCAATGACCACCCATATGACACGTCGTAACGCGTTGCTCTCGGCCGTGGCCGCACCGGTTGCCGGCGCTGCGCTTGCAGCAGCAACAGCGGCGACGGCACAAGAAAACGAGCCCTCTATGCCCAAATCCACGCCCGCGATCCCGCCATACCGTCGTTTTACACTGGGCGATATGACCGTGACGACGCTGCTGGCCGGCACGATGCCGATGGCGGACCCGCATGGCACCTTCGGGCTGAATGCGTCGGATGGCGAGTTCACCGCCCTGTCCGAGGCCAATTTCATCCCCGCCGACCGCTCGCTGAACGGGTTCACGCCCGTTCTGATCGAAACCGCCGACGCGAAAATCCTGTTCGACACCGGCCTGAACTCCGATGGCATTCTCGCCGCATTGGAAGCCGCGGGGCTCGACGCCTCGGCGATCACCCATGTGGTCATCACCCATATGCATGGCGACCATATCGGGGGTCTGATGGGCGAGAGTGGCCCGACCTTCCCCAATGCCGCCTATATTACCGGTCAGGTCGAATGGGATTACTGGTCACAGGCCAAGAACGAGACCTTCGAGGCAAAGGTCCGCCCACTGGAAGACAAGTTCAGCTTCATCGGTCCCGATGACGAGGTCGTGCCCGGCATCAAGGCGATGGAAGCCTATGGCCATACGCCCGGCATGCTGGCCTTCTGGATCACCAGCGGCGCGCAGGAATTTGCCCTGACCGCCGATACCGCCAATCACTATGTTTGGTCGCTGCAGCGCCCCGATTGGGAAGTGCGCTTCGATATGGACAAGGAGAAGGCCAAGGAAACGCGTGATCGCATCCTGAAGCGCGTCGCCGATGCGCGTGTGCCGTTTATCGGCTACCACATGCCCTTCCCGGGTCTGGGCTTCCTGCGCGCAAAAGACGAGGGATACGAGTTCATCCCCGCCTCCTACCAGTTCAACCTGCCCGAACAGGCCTGATCTGCCGTGCGATACACAGAAAGGCCCGCCATTACGGCGGGCCTTTTGCATTGTGGCTTCTGCCGGTCAGGCGCGGCTCAAGCCGCGTCCGTATCCGAGATATCCATCCGCACCAGCGTCTGGTTGAGAAGAATATAAGCGATCTCGCCGAAGGTGACCGGACCGGTGAAATTACCGGTGCGCTGACCTTCCAGCTCGCCATAGAGATAATTCAGGATGCAGTTGCACGAATACTGCCCCTCTCCCGTATTGCCTGCGCCCTCTGCAAAGGCTTGTGCATAGCTGCCAAGGGCATTGGCCATGCGGTATTCCACCCCCGCCACGACAGGCGCGTAGAACTTCACCTGCCCCGAAACCGTATCGACCGACTGGATCGAGACATTGACCATCGCGCCGGAATAGTTGGCCACCAGCGGCAGGCGGGTATCGATCTGGTTCTCCTCGATATAGGTCGCAAAATCGACCTCCTCGCCATTCACCTCTACGGTGCTGGCAACAAAGCCGTCTTTTTTGAAACGGAAGGTCAGATCCTCCCTGTCTCCCTGAGCGAAGATATTGAGAATATCGAGATCGGCTTTCGCATCCGCCGGAAGGCCCACATGCAGCAGCACCGCCCCTTCGTCATGGCCCTGCCCCGTGGCGCCATCGAAGATCATCGGGGCTTTCCTGCCCAGATCGTCGAGATGCACACCGGTGATCCAGCCCGCCAATGGCTGATTGAAGAGATTGTCATAGGTCTGGCCTTCGACGGCAAAATTCGAATGCGCCACCGAGAAAGCGGGAATCATGATCATCGTAAAGCCATTAGGCTTATAGCCCTCGGCGATGGTGGGCAGCGCGTCCACATCCACATAGCGCATATCCGTTTCGGCCACGCGGTCGAAGGTAGTGCAGAACAGCTTGTCACGCACAACGGCCCCGCCCTGATCGGTCACGAAATAGACGGTCGTGCCGCCGATCCATTTCCCCTTGGGCAGTTGACGCAGCAGTTCCTCGGCCCCCGCGATGACCATCGTTGCACCGTCATTGATCCGTGCGGACACATCCGCAACACTCAGCATTTCATTTTTCATCGGAGGCTCCAGCTTCAGAATTTGGCCATATCAGCAGTGGCAAAGGGGTTCTTGACCACAAAATCGCGCAATTCCCCGATTTTTGCAGCCAGGGCTGCGGGGCTTGCTGCAACTTCACGACGGAGACGGGACACCATAAGACGGGTGGCCAGCGAGGTCGCGGACAGGTCGGACTCGGAAGTCAGAACGCGCTTCCAGCGCGGGTCGTTCGTATCGGGAATCATTACGTCTCTCTCCTCAACTCTATGAGTCGACATAAGGCACACACTCTTAAGTTTTGCTTTCCCAACGTAAGCTCAGCTAGCAATCCACCCTATCGTCAGCTTATAATTTAAATTCGAGGTAAATTCCTTCATAACCCGGGACATCAATGACACCGATCCTGACCGTTACGCTCAATCCGACCGTCGATCTGTCCATTGCCACGGCGCAGGTGCTCCCCGATCGCAAGCTACGCTGCACCGCGCCGCAAGAGGATCCGGGTGGCGGCGGGATCAATGTCAGCCGCGCGATTGCCGCGATGGGCGGTCAGAGCACGGCCTTCGTGGCCTTGGGCGGGGCGATTGGCACCAAGATCACGGGGTTGCTGGCGGCACAAGGCATCGGCGTGGTGCCTTTTCCCGCACCGGGCGAGACGCGGCAGAGCCTGACAGTGGATGATTTGGCCAGCAATCAGCAATACCGCTTTGTCATGCCGGGCCCCTGCTGGAGCGCATCCGATGTGGCGTCCGCCCTGAGTCAGATCGCCCGCGCCCTGCCCGAAGGCGGGATTGTGGTGCTGTCGGGCAGCCAACCGCCCGGTGTCCCCGAGGATTTCCCCGCGAGGCTCGCCGATCATCTGGCACCCGTCAGAGCGCGGCTGTTTCTCGACACGTCCGGCCCCGCCCTTCTGCATCTGATGCAGCGCAAGCACCGCGCCGCCGATTTTCTGCGGATGGATGATCTGGAGGCCGAGGAACTGGCAGGACGCCCCCTGCCCACCCGTCGCGACACGGCCGATTTTGCACAAGAATTGGTCGTTTTGGGTCTGGCCGATTGCGTTCTGATTGCACGCGGCGCCGATGGCAATGTGATGGCCACGCGCGAAGGGCGCTGGGTGGCGGAAGCGGCAAGGGTGAAGATCGCCTCCAAGGTCGGAGCGGGAGATAGTTTCGTGGCCGGCTTCACATGGGCGCTGGCGCGCGGGCTGGACCTGCCGCAGGCGTTGCAGCATGGGGCAGCGGCCGCCTCGGCGGCGGTGATGACGCCCGCCACCGAACTTTGCCATGGCGAGGATATCGAGGCATTGCTGCCGCAATGCCCCCTGCATTTCGTCTGATTATTGGCGCTTTTAGTGGCCCGACTGGTCGCGCCAGCGATTGACCATCGGATAGCGGCGATCAAGCCAGAACGCCTTGCGCGTCAGCTTCGTGCCGGGCGCCGACTGGAAGCGTTTCCATTCGGAAATATACAGGAGATGCTCGATGCGTTTGACCGTCTCGCGGTCATGGCCTGCCGCCACGATCTCGGCCACTGACTGATCGCCCTCCACCAGCCGCTCGAGGATGTCATCGAGCACCGGATAGGGTGGCAGGCTGTCTTCGTCCTTCTGGTCGGGGCGCAGTTCGGCCGAAGGCGGCTTGTCGATGATAATGCTCGGGATCACCTCGCCCTCGGGCGCCTTCATCCACGGGCGGTGATTGGCATTGCGCCAGCGGCAGGTCTCGAACACGCGGGTCTTGTAGAGATCCTTGATCGGGTTATAGCCGCCATTCATATCGCCATAGATCGTGCAATAGCCCACGGCCATCTCGGATTTGTTGCCGGTGGTCAGCAGCATGGCGCCAAACTTGTTGGAAATCGCCATCAGGATCGTGCCGCGCAGGCGCGACTGGATGTTTTCCTCGGTCACGTCAGGCGCCATGCCATCAAACACATGGGCCAGCGCTTTGGTCACCCCGTCGCGGGCGGGCTCGATATGCACGGTATCGAGCTTCGTGCCCACACGCCGCGCCAGTTCGGCCGCATCATCGAGCGAGCCTTGGCTGGTATATTCCGAGGGCAGCATCACACAATGCACATTCTCGGGGCCGAAGGCATCGGCGGCAATGGTCGCCACAATGGCGGAATCGATCCCGCCCGAGAGACCCAGCACCACCTTCTTGAACCCCGATTTCGCCAGATAGTCATGGGTCGCCATGACCATCGCACGGTAATCCTGCTCCCATGCGTCGGGCTGCGGGTCGAAGCGGCCCTCGCCTGCCACCCAGCCCGAGGGCGTTTCGGTGAAGGTGATATGGTCGATGATTTCCTCGAAAGGAGCGAATTGCGCGGCCAGGGAACGGTCGGCATTGAGGACGAATGTCGCGCCGTCAAAGACCTGATCATCCTGCCCGCCCACCGAGTTGAGATAGACGAGCGGCAAGCCGGTCTCGACCACGCGGGCCACCATATGATTGAGCCGCACCTCGTGTTTGTCACGGAAATAGGGCGAGCCATTGGGCACGATCAGGATCTGCGCACCGGTCTCCATCAGTGTCTCGGCCACATCGGGGTGCCACGCATCCTCGCAGATAGGCAGACCGATCCGCGCCGCGCCGATCTGCACGGGCCCCGAGATCGGGCCCACATCATAGATCCGGTGCTCGTCGAAGACCTCTTTATGCGGGAGTTCGTGCTTGAGCATCCGCGCCACGACCTTGCCGCCCTTGAGCACCCAGTAGGCGTTGTAATGGCCGGTCGCGTCCTGATAGGGCGCGCCGATCCCCAGCGCCGGACCGTCGGCCAGACGCGCGGCAAGATCCTCGATCCGCGCCATACAATCGGCGATGAAGGCGGGCTTCATCACCAGATCCTGCGTCTGGTAGCCGGTCAGGAACATCTCGGGCAAGGCCACGAAATCGGCCCCTGCCTGTTTGCCCTCCTCCCATGCGGCTTGCGCCTTGGCGGCATTGGCATCAAGCGCGCCCACCGTGGGGTTCAGCTGGGCAAGGGTCAAACGGAAGGTCGCGGCCATGGGACAGATCCTCATTAAGTCTCGAGGGATGGTGTAACGGCAAGCGCGCGCGAGGGGAAGGGCATCGCGTTCCATCACATAGGGCGAAGGCACCATGCGCCACCCTTGTCTCATACGCGCTCTGCCCGTAGTTTAGCGGCAAAGACCTGCCGCAGCCCGACGGGCCGGCGGGCCACACAGGAGAGCCGCGCCCCATGACTTTCGCCCCGCTTCGCAATATCGCCCTCATCCTTGCTCTGGGTCTCGGCACGGCAGGTGTCGTGGCCGCACAGGAAAATGCAGGCGATGTGGCGACCAAGGAATATGATGATGGCGGCATCTATACCGGCACCTTCCGCAATGGCAAACAGGACGGGCACGGCAAATACACCCTGCCCTCGGGCTATGAATACGAGGGCTCCTGGGTTGCGGGACAGATCCAGGGCGAAGGCCGCGCACGCTTCCCCAACGGCTCCGTCTATGAGGGCCAGTTCACCGCCGGAAAGCCCGACGGCACAGGCAAGATCACCTTTATCGATGGCGGCACCTATGAGGGCGAGTGGAGTGCGGGCGAGATCACCGGCGAAGGCACCGCCCGCTATGCCAATGGGACGACCTATAAAGGCCAGTTCAGGAATGCCCGCCATGACGGCAAGGGCGTGCTGACCGGCGAGAACGGCTATCGCTACGAGGGCGACTGGGTCAATGGCGCAAAAGAGGGTCAGGGCAAGATCACCTATCCCGATGGTGCGACCTATGAGGGCGGCATGAAGGCGGGTCAGCGCGACGGCACGGGCACGCTGACCATGGCCGACGGGCTGAGCTATACCGGCCTGTGGAAGGCGGGCCAGATGAACGGCACCGGCCATCTGACACAGGCCAATGGCGATACCTATGAGGGCGCGATGGAGAACGGGCGCCGTAACGGTCAGGGCAAGGTGACCTATGCCAATGGCGATACCTACGAGGGCAATTTCGCGATGGACCGCCGTCAGGGCAAGGGCACGTTCCGCGGGACGGATGGCTATGTCTATGAGGGCGACTGGGTCGAGGGCCGGATCGAGGGTCAGGGCAAGGTCACCTATCCCGATGGCTCGGTCTATGTGGGCGCTTTCGTCAACGATCTCCCCGACGGACAGGGCAAGATCACCTATCCCGACGGGTCGAGCTATGACGGGCAGTGGTCAGCGGGACAGATCGAGGGCAAGGGCCGCGCGACCTATGCCAATGGCCTGACCTATGAGGGCGATTTCGTGAATGCCCGCAACGAGGGTCAGGGCCGGATGACCTATCCCGACGGCTATGTCTACGAGGGGTCCTGGAAGGGCGGTCAGCGTCAGGGACAGGGCCGCGCGAGCTATGCCGATGGCACGGTCTACGAGGGCAATTTCGAGAATGGCCAGCGCTCGGGCAAGGGCCGCCTCACGATGACCGATGGCTTCACCTATGAGGGCGACTGGCGCGAGGGCGAGATCGACGGCGAGGGCGTGGCCACCTATGCCAATGGTGATGTCTATACCGGCCATTTCGCGCAAGGAAAGCGGCAGGGGGCGGGCGTGATGAAATATGCCGACGGGCAGACGGCCGCAGGCAGTTGGTCGGACAACACCCTGACCGAAGCCGGTGGCGAGGCCAAACCGGCACCAGACCAGCCCGCAGCCCCTGCCGAGGAAGCCCCTGCCCCCGAAATGGCCACACCGCCTGCCAGCAGCGCGCCGAACTGAGCCTGCTCTGCGTGAGGGGCGCGCGCTCGGGGGCATCGAGCCCCGCTTCGCGCGCGGATGGGCGGCCTGCGGCACGCCCATCGGCCCTCGCCACAAGAGCCAAGCAAGGGCCACCACGATTGAACCCCGCCAGCCCCCCTCCTATATCTAAGCGGGATCAATCGTATAGGGGCGCGCGTTTTGGGCATTTCGGATCTGGCAGACGGGCTGACACGGCGGATCGAGGGTCTGGGATCCTCGGTAAGCGAGAGCCTGTTCGAGCCGGTGATCCGGCTTGGCGTGACGGGGCTCTCGCGCGCGGGCAAGACGGTGTTCATCACATCCCTTGTGGCCAATCTCCTCGACCGTGGCCGGATGCCCGCGCTTACCGGCCAATCGCGCATCCGTGCCGCTTTCCTGCAGCCCCAGCCCGATGATACCGTCCCGCGCTTCGCCTATGAGAGCCATCTGGCCGCACTTACCGGCCCCGATCCGCATTGGCCCGAAGGCACGGGGGCGGTCTCGCAGCTGCGGCTCAGTTTCCGCGTCCAGCCGGGCGGGCTTCTGGCGGGGATGCGGGGTATGCGCACCGTGCATCTCGATATCGTCGACTATCCTGGAGAATGGCTTCTGGATCTGGGGCTGATGGAGAAAAGCTACCGGCAATGGGCGGATGAGGCTTTCGCGCGGCTCTCGACGCGTCCGGGCGGGGCGGACTATCTGGCGCTGGCCCGCCAGACCGACCCCGACCAGCGCCATGACGAGCCCGTGGCCGACCGTCTGGCCCAGGGCTTTACCGCCTATCTGCATAGCGCCAAGGATGCCGGATTTTCGGACTGCTCGCCGGGGCGGTTCCTGCTGCCCGGCGAGAAGGCCGGATCGCCCGCCCTCACCTTTGCGCCGTTGCCGCCCTCGGCCAGCCCCCGCGGCTCGCTGGCCCGCGAGATGGAGCGCCGCTATGACGCCTATAAGCGCGAGATCGTGCGCCCCTTCTTCCGCGACCATTTCGCCCGTATCGACCGGCAGGTGGTTCTGGTGGATGTGCTCAGCGCCATCCATGCGGGGCCGGCAGCCCTCGAGGATCTGCGCCAGACCATGGCCGATATCCTGACCGCCTTCCGCCCCGGGCGGGCGAGCTGGCTTACGAGCCTGATCGGCGGGCATCGGGTGGAGCGCATCCTCTTTGCCGCGACCAAGGCCGACCATCTGCATCACAGCCAGCATGCCCGCTTGGCCAATATCACGCAGGCCCTCCTGCGCGAGGCCCGCGACCGTGCCGATTTTGCCGGTGCCGAAACGCAGGCGCTGGCCATCGCCGCGCTACGCGCCACGACCGAGGCCGATATTTCGCAGGGCGAAACGGTGCTGCCTGCGGTGCGGGGTCGCCTGCCCGACGGGCGCAATGTGGCGCTTTATCCGGGCGAGCTGCCCGATGACCCCGCCCAGCTTCTGTCCTCGGCACGGCGCGGGCGCGAGGACTGGCTGGCGGGAGATTACTCCATCATGGATTTCGCCCCCGCGCCTCTCGCCCTGCGTCCCGGAGACGGGCCACCCCATATCCGCCTCGACCGTGCTGCCGAATTCCTGCTGGGAGACCGCCTGTGACAAAGCCCGTGATGATCGAGCTGGATGACGCGCCCCAGAACCCCGCCGATGCGCCCCCCGTGGCCGACCTGCCAGACGCCACGCAGGAGCGGCTCGAGGGCCGCGCCATGCAGATTGCGGCACGACTTGCCGCCCGCCCTCCCTCGAAGATCGGGCGGTTCTTCTGGCGGTCATTCGTGGCACTGATCGGCTTTCTGGCCTCGGTCGCGGCATGGCGCTTCGTCGAAAGCCTCTTTGCCGCGAACCCCTTCCTCGGATGGATCGGGGGCGGGCTGTTGGGGCTCTTCGTTCTGGCCGCCCTCATGGTGGCCTTGCGCGAGATCGCTGCCTTCTCGCGGCTCAAACGGCTCGATACGGTGCACCATGAGGTCACACAATGCGTGCAGAGCGATGATCTTGCCCGCGCACGGAAGGTCTCGGCCCGCGTGTCCTCCATCTACGCGGCCCGCAAGGAGATGGACTGGTCGCGCGCGCGGCTGGCCGAGCAGGCCCCCGAGCAGCTGGATGTGCAGACGCTGATCGGCCTCACCGAAACAACGCTGATGGAGCCGCTCGATCAAGCCGTGCGCCTCGAGATCGAGGCCGCCTCGCGCATGGTCGCAGCCACCACCGCGCTCGTGCCGCTGGCACTGGCCGATGTGGGCACCGCGCTGATGGCCAATATCCGCATGATCCGGCGCATCGCCGAGATTTACGGGGGTCGCGCAGGAAGCCTCGGCTCGATCCGGCTGGCGCGCTCGGTGATGACGCATCTGGTCGCCACGGGGGCGGTTGCGGCAGGCGATGACCTGATCGAGACAGTCGCGGGGGGGCATCTGGCCGCCAAACTCTCGCGCCGCTTTGGCGAGGGGGTGGTGAATGGCGCATTGACCGCGCGCGTGGGCATTGCCGCGATGGAGGTCTGCCGGCCGATGCCCTTCGCGACGTTGCGCAAACCGAAAGTGACCAATATCCTCTCGCGCAGCCTGACGGGCCTTTTTGGCCGCGAGAAGGATCAGAGCTGACGGATCAGAGGTTCCGGATCAGAGGTTCCGGATCAGACGGGCGGGATTTCCCGCCACCAGCGTATTCGGTGCCACGTCGCGGGTCACCACGGACCCTGCCCCAATCACGGCATTCTCGCCAATCGTCACACCGGGGCAGACAATCGCGCCCCCGCCGATCCAGACCCCGTCATGGATGGTGACAGGCTTGCCCGATTCCAGCATGGCGCGACGGGGCGCGGCCTCGATCGGATGGGTGGCCGCAAAGATCTGCACATTGGGGCCGATCAGCACCTCGTCACCGATCGTGACCGGAGCGCAATCCAGAATGGTGGCGTTGAAATTGATAAAGCTACGGGCTCCCACACGGATATGCTGGCCATAATCGCAGCGGAAAGGCGGCTTGATCTGCGTGCCCTCACCAAAAGCGCCCAGCAACGGCCCGAGAAGTTCGGCGCAGGCCCCCGCATCCAGCCGCGCATTGAACGCGGCCAGCACCGCTGCCGCCCGCGCCATATCGGCCTGCAATTCGGGATCGGCAGCGCAATATAAATCACCCGCCAGCATCTTCTGTTTCTCGCTTCTCATCGCAGCTTCGGGATACCGCCCGGCAGTTTCTCGCGCTCCACCACACCCGCCCGCAAGCTGGTGCCGATCCGGTGCGCCAGCGCCGACCAGCCAGCCGCGGCCAGCGGGTCCAACTCGCGCCGCAATGTGTCGTCAAACAGTCCCAACCAGACCGGAAACATGCCCGGCCGCACATTGCCCGCCCGCCGATGTGCCATCATCGGAGATCCGTCATAGTCCCCCTCATGCAGGATCGATCCGCGCCAGAAGGCCGCGACCTTTTCCTCATGGGCCGGCCAGTCGGTCACATGGGCAGCAAAGACCGGCCCCAACATGTGATGCTCGCGCACACGGGCGTAGAAGGCCGCCACAACGCGGTCGATCTCGGGGCCGGTAATCGGGAAACGGGCCAAGGGGTCGGTCATCAGCGCCTCACTCGAACATATCGCTTTGTGCGGGCGGGGTCGTCTGCGGTTCGGCAAGCCCCATATGGCGCCAGGCACGTTGCCCCAGCATCCGCCCGCGCGGCGTCCGCTGGATCAGGCCCTGCTGCAAGAGATAGGGCTCGATCACCTCCTCGATCGCATCGCGGCTTTCCGACAGCGCTGCCGAGAGTGTCTCCACCCCGACCGGCCCGCCGCCATAATGCTCGGCCATCAGCATCATGTAACGCCTGTCCGCCCCGTCGAGACCGAGCGTATCGACCCCCAGCCGCGTCAGCGCGCTATCGGCAATCTCGCGGGTCAGGCGGCCATCGCCCTCGACCAGCGCGAAATCTACCACACGGCGCAACAGCCGCCCCGCGATCCGCGGCGTGCCACGGGCACGTTTGGCGATCTCGCGGGTGCCCTCGGGATCGGAGGGGATCCCCAACAACCGCGAGCCCCGCGTCACGATCTGGTCAAGCTCGTCCTCTGTATAGAACTGCAGCCGCGTCGGAATACCGAACCGGTCACGCAACGGCGTCGTCAGGAGCCCCAGCCGCGTGGTGGCGCCCACCAGCGTGAAGGGCTGCAACTCGATCCGCACGGTGCGCGCGGCAGGCCCCTCGCCGATCACCAGATCGAGCTCGAAATCCTCCATCGCGGGGTAAAGCACCTCCTCGACCGCAGGATTGAGCCGGTGGATTTCGTCGATGAACAGGACATCGCGCGCCTCGAGATTGGTCAGGATCGCCGCCAGATCCCCCGCCTTGGCCAGAACAGGGCCAGAGGTCATCTTGAAATTCACCCCCAGCTCGCGGGCCATGATCTGCGCCAACGTGGTCTTGCCCAGACCGGGCGGGCCGTGGAACAGCGTGTGGTCCATCGCCTGCTGGCGCATGCGGGCCGAGGCAATGAACACGCGCAGATTGGCCCGCGCCTCGGCCTGCCCCACGAATTCATCAAGCCCCTGCGGCCGCAAGGCGCGGTCGGCATCTTCCGGCAGACGGTCGGGGCGAAGGGTGGGGTCTGGCTCGTTCATGCTCTCATTCTCGCGCAAGCTCGGAGGTCTGTCGATGGGCGGCTGTGCCGCCCGCGATGCGAAGAGGGCTCGATGCCCTCAAGCATCGCACTCCCCTCAATCTTTCGGCGCCAGCAGACGCAGTGCCAGCCGGATCAGCTTGGCGGTATCAACCGCCGCCGGATCCTCGGAGGCCTGCGCCACCGCCCCCGCGGCCTCGGTCGGCGAATAGCCCAGATTGGTCAGCGCCGACAGCGCCTCGGCGGTGAAATTGGTCTTTGGCGTCGCCGCAGGCGCAGGGCGAGGCGTCTTCGGTGACATCTCTATGACCTCGCCATCCGCCTCGATCACCGGCGCGGCCTCCACCGTCAGATCGCCGCCCATCGCCATGATCGAGGGCGCCTTGTCGCGCAGCTCGTTCACCACTCGCTGGGCGATCTTCGGCCCCACACCGGGCGCAGCTTTTACCGCCGACCAGTCGCCCAAGGCAATCGAACGCCCCAGAACCTCCGGCCCGAGTGTTCCCAAAATCGCCAGCGCCGCTTTCGACCCGATCCCTTGAACGGAAATGAGCAGGCGATACCACTCTTTCTCCAGAAGGCTCGCAAAACCGAAGAGCTGCAACAGATCCTCGCGCACCAGCAGGTCGGTATAGAGAGCGCAGGGCTCGCCCACCCGCGGCAGGCTCTGCGAAGTCAGCGCGCTCACATGCACCACATAGCCTACGCCACGCACATCGATCATCACCTGATCGAGCCCGCGATGGATGATGGTTCCGGCCAGACGTCCGATCATGATGCGCTCCTTTTGATCCGCCCGCTGCCCGAAGCCGCGCGCGACAGTTGCGCGGCATTCATGCGGCGCGCCGATTGCAGATGCAAGGCATGACAGATCGCAATCGCCAGCGCATCCGCCGCATCGGGGCTGTCGAAACTGACGCCAGGCAGCTGGTGCTTGACCATATGCTGGACCTGCACCTTATCGGCATGACCCACGCCCACCACGGTCTTTTTCACCGCATTGGGGGCATATTCACCCACTTCGAGCCCTGCCTGCGCCGGCACCAGCAGCGCGATCCCCCGCGCCTGCCCGAGCTTCAGCGTGGCCACCGCATCCTTGTTGACAAAGGTCTGCTCGACTGCGGCCGCTTCGGGGCTATGGATCTCGAACACCTGCGTCAGGCCCGCATGCAACTCCATCAGCCGCCTCGCCAGAGAATCACCTGCCGAATGCAGCGTCCCGTTGGCAAGATGACGCATGCGCGATCCCTCCATCTCGATCACGCCCCAGCCGAGATTCCGCAATCCCGGATCGATTCCGATCACCCGCATAGCCTGCCCCTTTACCGTTCTTTTACGACTGCTAGCACGAAACAGGAACATCAGGAAGGGGACACCGCCGCGAACGGCATAAACGTCTAAAAAGAAGGCATGAAACGCTACAAAATATGCCATGCAAAAACTGCATGGCGGGACTGCCCAAGCGCCATTTGTTTTTATAAACCGCTCACATTATGTGCAGCTTCATAAGAGAAGAGATCAACTATTAGCACGAACTGAAAAGGTGACCCCATGTCGCTGCAAACTGCAAACCGTATCGAAATGCGCACCGTCCGCGCTGGCTTCTTCCAACAGGTGATCGACATGATCGCGAACTGGAACGACCGCCGCATGACCCGCATCGCCCTGTCCAAACTGACCGATCGTGAACTCAACGACATCGGCCTGAGCCGCTTCGATATCGCAAAAATCCGCTAAGCTATGGATGTAAGGACGTTAACTCTCCTCACCCGCGCTTACGAAGCTAAAAGACAAGCCGTGCAACTCTGAGAGTGCACGGCTTTTTCTATTTCTGTCTGACATCTGGCCCGATGCGGGCTGAGCCTTATCCCAGCAGTTGCGAGATAAAACGCGCCGCGATGTGGCTGAGCGTATCCGGCGCCATGACGAGAGCGACCGCAGCATCGAAACCACCATCCGCCTTGAGGGTCGTCAGACGCAGCAGATAACTCTGCTCGCCCATCTGCGCGATCATCGCACCCTTAAAGAGGAAAAAGCCAAGGAACAGGAAGACGAGCGCTTTCAGCGGCAGGCTGATCCGGCACGACGACTGCGGCTTGACCTGATCCAGACGCCCCAGAGCCCCCACAGCCTCGAAACCGCCACCGGCCTTGTGGGTTCGCGCGATACGGTCGATACGCTCGGCGAATTCTTTCGAAATATGCGTGCCCATAACATCCTCCACAGTGCCGCAGCAGTCATTGCCGCTACGGCACTTATGAAGGGATTGTTAAATTATTTCGAGCATTTTTAGCAAAAACCCATTCAAAATCTTGGCGATTAGCTCCTTTGAAGAACCAATGTCGTCCAGTCGCCATGTTCGTTTCGCTGGCGGAGACTGAACCCTTCCGCTTCGTAAGCTGACACGACGTCATCAGCCTGCTCATGAAGGATTCCGCTTAGAATTGCGTAGCCTGATTCGGCGCAGTTGCGACCCATATCGGGGGCAAGCGCCAGCAGCGGGCCCTTGAGGATATTGGCAAAGATCAGGTCGAACGGCGCGGCCTCGGCCAGGGCCGGATTGCCAAAGCCCGCAGCCTCGAGACAGATTACGCGCCCCGCAAGATCATTGCCCTCGACATTGGCCCGGGCCGTCTCGACCGCGATCGGATCGATGTCCGAGGCCAAAACGGTTTCCGGCCAGATCTTGGCCGCGGCCATCCCCAGCACGGCAGTGCCACAGCCGATATCGACCGTGTTTTTCGCGTGGAAGCCGTCTTTCTCCAGCGCATCCAGCGCCAGAAGGCAGCCCAGCGTTGTGCCATGATGGCCGGTGCCGAAGGCCATCGCCGCATCGATCTTCAGCGCGATGGCCCCCTCGGGCACCTTGTCGGCATCGTGGCTGCCGTAAACAAAGAACCGGCCCGCAGCGACCGGCGCCAACTCGCGGCGCACATGCGCGACCCAGTCCTGATCGGGCAGTTCGGACACTACAAAATCCTGCGCGCCATGCACGGCGGCCAGGAGAGCCAGCGCGATCTCGTTGGGCTTCTCGGTGAAATAGGCGCCGATCTCGTAACGCCCCGACCCGTCCTCGATCTCGAAGACGCCCGTGCCATAGGGGGCGGGCTCGATCTCGCCCACGCGCTCTTCAAGCGCATCGGCAAGATCGCGGTCGGAAAGCGTGGTGAAAGCGGTATAGGTGGGCATGGAGATCTCCTTTCGGGCTTCTCCCTGCTTTGGCGGGCTTTGGCCCTATCGTCAAGCACCCCACCGGCCGAACAAGCCTGTCAGCAGAAGAAGAAGGGCGCCATAGCGCCCCCCCTTATCAGACCGCAAGTCCGATGGGACAAGAGACCCCAGTGCCGCCAATGCCGCAATAGCCACGCGGGTTCTTGGCCAGATATTGCTGGTGGTAGTCTTCGGCATAGTAGAAGGGCGGTGCGGGATAGATCTCGGTGGTGATCGCCCCGTGGCCGGCCTGCGCCAGCTTGGCCGCATAGACGGTGCGGCTTTCCTCGGCGGCTCTGGCCTGTTCGGGGCTGAAGGTATAGACGCCCGAGCGGTATTGTGTGCCGCGGTCATTGCCCTGCCGCATGCCCTGCGTCGGGTCATGGCCTTCCCAGAATACCCGCAAAAGCGCCTCGTAAGAGATCGTTTTGGGGTCATAGATCAGGCCAACCACCTCGTTATGGCCGGTCAGGCCGGAACAGACCTCCTCGTAGGTCGGATTGGGCGTATGACCGCCCGCATAGCCCACCATGGTGAGCCAGACCCCGTCCAGCTGCCAGAAGAGCCGCTCGACGCCCCAGAAACATCCCATGCCGAACATGGCGCGCTGCATTCCCGCGGGCACGGGAGCCTCGAGATCGCGTCCGGTGACGAAATGCGGTTGGGTGACGGGCATCGGCATCTCGCGCCCCGGCAGGGCCTCGTTGATGGATGGAATGCGGCTGAGTTTCATGTCTCTTTCCTCCCCTTCTGGTCGCGGCACTAAGATAGGCATTCAGCGCGCCCGATCCACCCCGCAATCACGGTAAGGTTAGCATGGGACGCAGGGTTTCTATATGTCATTTACCATAGCGAGATACTTGCAAGGGCGAACAGCCCTCGCTAGGGAAGCCTTATGCCCAGATATGCTCTCAAGATCGAATATGACGGCAAGCCCTTCGCGGGCTGGCAAAGACAGGCCGACCAGCCCTCGGTGCAAGGCGCCATCGAGGCGGCACTGGCACGACTGGAACCACGCGAGCACACGATTGCGGCGGCAGGCCGCACCGATGCCGGCGTGCATGCCACCGCGCAGGTTGCGACCTTCGATCTTGAAAAGGACTGGGATGCGTTCCGGCTCTCCGAGGCGCTGAACTTCCATCTGAAGCCCGCCCCCGTGGCCATCCTGAAAGCCGCAAAGGTGGCCGACGATTTCCACGCCCGTTTTAGTGCCGTAGAGCGGCAATATCTCTTTCGGCTCGTGGTGCGGCGCGCACCGATGACGCATGAGGCCGGTCAGGTCTGGCGGGTGCGCAACCCGCTCGATCTCCACGCCATGCGCGAGGGGGCCGCCCATCTGGTGGGCCTGCATGATTTCACCACCTTCCGCAGTTCGATCTGTCAGGCAAAATCGCCGGTAAAGACGATCGACGAGATCACCATCGAGGAACGCCCCATACCGCATGGGCAGGAATTCCGCTTCTTCCTGCGCGCCCGCAGCTTCCTGCATAATCAGGTGCGCTCGATTGTGGGGACGCTGGAAAAGGTCGGCAGCGGCGCATGGGCGCCCGATCAGGTGAAAGACGCGCTCGAGGCCTGCGACCGGGCGGCCTGTGGCCCCGTCTGCCCGCCTCAGGGGCTCTACCTGTGTGGCGTGGGCTACCCGCAGGACCCCTTCACGGACTGAACTGCCCTATTCTGCGGGGGTGCCACTCGCGTCGTCTTTGCGGATTTCGCGCAATTCACGGGCAAGGCGCAGCTGTAGGGATCCCTCGGGCAGGCTGCGCGGCACATATTCGGGCACGGATTTCAGGATCACGCCCAGAATACCCGCCGTATCGCCCAGATCGACCGCCTCGCGCAGATCGCGCAGCGCGGCGGCCATCTCGATTTCGGAGAGCATATCCTCGCGCACGCGGATGATCTTAGGGTGATCCGTGGTCTGCGCGCCCTTGCGCACCATCAGCTCCTCATGCAGCTTCTCGCCCGGACGCAGACCCGTGAAGGCGATCTCGATATCACCTTCGGGATTTTCCTCACTGCGCACGGTGAAGCCCGCCGCATCGATCAGCTTGGCGGCCAGATCGACGATCTTCATCGGGCGGCCCATATCCAGCACATAGACCTCACCGCCCTCGGCAAAGGCTCCAGCGGCCAGCACGAGCCGCGCCGCTTCGGGGATGGTCATGAAATAGCGCGTCATGCGCGGATCGGTCACCGTTACCGGTCCGCCCCGCGCGATCTGCTCCTTGAACAGCGGAATGACCGAGCCCGAGGATCCCATCACATTGCCGAAGCGCACAATGGAATAGATCGTGCCCTGCGAGCGGCCCGCAAGATCCTGCACGGTGAGTTCGGCGAACCGTTTGGAAGCGCCCATCAGATTGCTCGGGCGCACGGCCTTGTCGGTGGAGACCAGCACGAAACGGCGCACTCCGCAATCGCGGGCGGCGCGTGCCAGAACGGCGGTGCCGAGCGCGTTATTGGAGATCCCGACACGCGCATTGCTCTCGACGAGGGGGACGTGCTTGTAGGCGGCGGCATGCAGCACCACCTCGACACGATGCTGGGCCAGCGTCTCGCGCACATGCACGGAATCGCAGACCGAGCCCAGCACCGGCACGATCTCGCAGCCGATCGCCTCGCCCAGGACCCGCATCTCGGCCTCGGCCTGATAGAGCGCATATTCGGACAGCTCGAACAGCACCAGTTTGCTCGGACGGCTGGTCATCACCTGGCGGCATAGCTCGATCCCGATCGAGCCCCCCGCCCCCGAGATCATCACCACACGTCCGCGATAGGCGGTGTGACTGTTGCTGATTTTCTTCTCGAGATTCTCGCGCGGCAGAAGCGCTGCCGTGCCGGCCGGCATCAGCTTGGTCAGCAGATTGGTCTCGCCGGTCAGCCGCGCGAAGGCCGGCAGAGTCTCGACATCGATCCCCAGACGCGCCAGACGCTTGGAGATGAAGGTCTGTTTCTGCACCGAGACCGACGGCATCGCGAGGATCACACGGTTGATCTTGTGACGCTCGATAACCTTGTCGGCATGCACCCCGGAGAAGATCGGAACACCGTTGAGGTTCATCCCGTCCAGCGTGCCGTTATCATCAAGGAACGCATAGATCATCATGCCGGGCCGGTTGCGTAGCTCATGCGCCAGCGCCATGCCGGTGCGCCCCGCGCCATAGATCGCGATCCGGCTGACGACATTCGACTGCCGGTAGATCTGCACCAAGAGGAAATAGAGGAATTGCCGCATCCCCACCGTCGCCACGAAATGCACGATGGCAAAGAGGATATGCAGCCGCAGCCCAGCATTCACATGCGAGATGGTCGACAGGAGATAGGAAGAGATCCCGAGCGCTACGGAAATCGCCAGTGACCGCAGCACGGCCTCGCCATCGAAATCCTTCAGCTTGCGGTTGAACATCCCCAGCACAGAACCGAGACCGACACTGACCATCAGCAGGAAGGGCAGATAGACCAGCGTGAAGCGGAATGTATTGACCGCCTCCTCCAGCCCGAAGCGCAGGATAAGCGCCAGCCAGAAGGTCAGCGGGACCATCATCAGGTCGACCACCGCCAGAATGCAGAATTTCGTTTTCTGGTTCAGCGCCACGAGGCGCCGTGTCAAAGAAGGCATAGGCCTCTCGGGGTCAAATAGAGTTCGTCAGTCGGTGCTGCATGTGCAGGATAAGCCTCGCACTCTGTCAGTCGAGAACTTTTTTGATCGTATCATAGACAATTCGGGCATCGAAGCAGACGGAGCGATGTTTTTGATACATAAGATCCAGCTTTGCTTTGGCCGGAATGCAGGTCTCGCAATAGACACGATCGGTCTCCTCTGGCGTATCACATTGGGAAAGCAGCCATTCTTCATGGCGATGGTAGTAGAGCGAGGCCAAACCCGTCGCGCCGGGGCGGGATTTGAGCACCTCGCCATAGATGGCGGGAAACCGCTCGACATATTCGCGCAGCGGTGCGCGCGGACCGACGAAGCTCAGATCACCTTTGAAGATATTCCATAGCTGGGGCAGCTCGTCGCCACGGGTCTTGCGCAGGATCCGTCCGATTCGGGTGATCCGTGCCGCCTTGTTGCCCCCCGAGACCCCGCTATCGCTCTCCACGAGGCTCATCGTGCGGAATTTCCAGAGCCGGAAGCTCTCGGTCGGGCTTTTCATCCGCTCGGCAACGTAGAAATAGGGCCGCCCTTCGGTAAAGGCCAAGGTAACCAGCACGATCGCGATCAGCGTCAGCAGGATCGGTGCGAGCAAAAGCGCAAGCACCAGATCAAAGAGGCGTTTGCCGAATGTCATCGAAGATCTCCACGCAATTGACGAAGTTCGGCCACCAGTCGCGTGGCCTCGACGGGGCGCTCGGGCACAAGCCCCAGCGCCACCGCCCGACTGACATCCAGCTCGACCCGTTCGATGGCCTCGGCCGGTGCCGGACGCGGGGTGAACGGCTCGCCCGCCGCACGCAGCAGCGCGTCCATCGACACCAGATCGGGTTCGGCCATGTTGAGGATTTCGGGCACGCGCGCGCCCGCCGCCAGGAATCGCGCGAGCCGCGCAAGCGCCTGCGCCAGCGTCACCGGCCCGATATAGCTCCGCAGCGGCCCGTGCGGCTTATCCGCCATGCCCCCGAACATATCGAGCACGCGCCCCGCCGCGGGAGCCTCGGCCCCCAGAAGCGCATCCGCCCCCGCCACATTCCCGATGCGCAGACAGCAGGTCCGCGCATATCCGCGTGCCATTTCCTCCATTGCGACCTTGGCACGGCCGTAATCGGACAGGGGCGCGAGCGGCCCATCCTCGGCAAGCGGCAGATCGGCGGAGCCCCGCCCATAGACCGCCGCCGAAGAGGCCAGAATGACCGGCCGTTCCGTGGCCTTTCCCGCCTCGCAGGCAGCCTGCGCGAGCGTCACATTGAGCCCCATTTCCACGTCCTGTCCCGGCGTCACACCCGCCAGACACAGCACCACATCCGCAGCCTCGGCCGCGCGGCGGAAATCGACGCTATCTGCCAGTGGATCAAAGAGAATATCGGCCCCCTTCCCCTCGCTGCGTGCCTGCAGCGCAAGTTCGAGCCCCGAGGTCAGGCCGAAGGCCGAAGAGCGCCATGCCGGCACAAGGAGCCGCCCCAGCCGTCCGGTCGCGCCAACAGCCAGCACCCTGACGGGACGCTGCGCCAGAGCGGCAGGTTGCGCGAGGGCGGGCTGGGTCGAAAAATTATCTGCCAACTTGTAAATCTCTCTCGGACAGGCCATGAATAGCGCCGAACGCGCCTATGCGATTGAAGCCTGCCAAAGACTTAGCATCCGTTTCAAGGATGCGAAACGGGGGAAGTGAATGAGTTTGAAAAACCGTCGCGCAGTATTTCTGATTGCGGCCCTCGTCGCCCTAGGCGCCTGCACGCTCCCGCGCGGTGCGGCCATGCGCTCTGAGATCCTCAAGAACGAAGGCAAGGAAAACGCTCAATTCGCCCATTACGAGATTGACCGTGCCCATCTCGCCCAGATCCATAGCTGGCCTGCCGGTGCCCATGCCCTGCCGCCGCGCGCATGGCTGCGGGGCGGCGCAAGCTCCCAGCCCGGCACGTTGAGCGCCGGTGACAGCGTCGGTCTGGCGGTCTGGGAAAACGGTGACAACAAGCTGCTGACAACCGAAGGCGCCCCCTCGGTGGCGCTGCAGGCCACGCAGATCAACGATGACGGGACGCTCTTTGTCCCCTATGCGGGGCCGATCCATGTGGCGGGCCTCACGGTCGAGACCGCCCGCGAGCGGGTGCAGGACGCGCTCAGCTCGCTCCTTCCCGCCGCACAGGTCCAGCTCTCGCGCCAGCCCGGTGCACGCAACACCGCCGATCTGGTCAGCGGTGTGGCCGCACCCAAATCCATCGATCTGTCGCAACGTCCGATGAGCGTGTTGTCGGCCATCACTGAGGGCGGCGGGGTGTCGTCATCCTTCGCCAACCCGCAGGTGCGTCTGCTGCGCGGCAACTCGGTCTATGAAATCTCGATGAAGCGCCTGATCGACGATCCCACGCTCGACACCGGCATGCGCCGAGGCGACAAACTGCTGGTGACCGAAGATCCGCGCTATTTCCTCTCGATGGGCGCCACCGGCAAGGAAGCCATCGTGCCCTTCCCGCGTGACAAGGTTTCCGCGCTCGAGGCGATCACCCTTGCAGGCGGCGTCAATGACAGCCGCGCCGACCCGAAAGGCGTGCTGATCCTGCGCGACTATCCGGCCAGTGCCGTGGGCCCCAACGGTCCGTCGAACCAGCGGGTGATCTTCTCGATCAACCTGACCACAACGGATGGCCTCTTCTCGGCACAGAACTTCTATCTGCAGCCGCAGGATGTGGTTCTGGCCACCGAAAGCCCGATCGTGAAGGCCCAGACGCTGTTCAGCCTGTTCAACACGACGGTCTCCTCGGCGGCCCGCGTCGACAACTTCTGATCATATAACCGCCATGCGCTCCGCTCCCTGAGCGCATGGCGGCCCTGCACAAGCGTTTTTACGTTCCGCCTCTCTGGACCTTTGCGGCGCAAGATGATTGCTTGGCGCCAGAATTTGGAGAGAAGAAGATGGCATTCGGTAAGAATATCCGCACATGGTTTGACGGGGCTTGGCACGATGGCGATGCGATGGTCATGCGCGCGGCAGATCACGGGCTCTGGCAAGGGTCCAATGTCTTTGACGGCGCGCGCCTCTTTGGCGGGCTCGTCCCCGATCTGGACGCCCATTGCGCCCGCCTGAACCGCTCGGCAGAGGCGCTGATGATCACCCCGACGATGGACGCCGCCGAGATGGTCGAGATCGTGCGCGAGGGGCTCAAACCCTATGGCACCGATACCGCCGTCTATATCCGTCCGATGTATTGGGCGGTGAACGGCTCCGAACTGGGGATCTCGCCCGCGCCGAACTCCACCGGCTTCGCGATCAGCCTCGAGGAAGTGCCGATGCCCGCCGAGGATGCGGCCACCACGCTGACCACCACCCAGTTCCGCCGCCCCGTGCTGGCCGACAACGTCTGCAATGCCAAAGCGGGCTGCCTCTATCCCAATAACGCGCGGATGCTGGTCGAGGCGCAGCGCAAGGGCTTCGGCAATGCGCTGGTGCAGGATGCGCTCGGCAATGTGGCCGAGACCGCTTCGGCCAATGTGTGGATGGTCAGGGATGGCGAGTATTTCACCCCAGTCGCCAACGGCACCTTCCTCGCGGGCCTGACCCGCAAGCGCCATATGAAGAACCTGCGCGAGGCGGGCTATACCGTCAACGAGACGGTTCTGACGCTGGAAGACTTCCGTAAAGCCGATGAGGTCTTCCTGACCGGCAACTTCTCGAAGGTGCAATATGTCAAGGCCTTCGACGATGTGAGCTATGAATACGGCCCGCTAACCCGCAAGGCGCGCGAGCTGTATATGGACTGGGCGACGAGCTGCCCGCTCTGATTTCACAGGCGGTTGCAAAGATCGGAGCGGCGGGCAATCATGCACCCGCCCCTCCTATGGGCACTCCTTTCACGGCCAAGCCGCGCTTGGCCCCGTTTTCCCGGAGCTTTCATGCGCAAATTCCTTGTCGTGCTCGATGATACCCGCGAATGCCTGAACGCGATGCGTTTTGCGGCAATGCGCGCCAGCCACACGGGTGGCGGCGTGACCATCATCTCGGTGATCCCGCCAGAGGAATACCAGCACTGGATGGGGGTGGCCGAGCTGATGCGCGAGGAAGCCCGCGAGCGGATCGAGGCACATTTCGAGGTCTTCGCAAAATGGATGCGCGACCGTCAGGGGGTGAACCCCGAGCTGGTGATCCGCGAAGGGGAACCGGCTAAGGAAATCTTCAAACTGGTCGAGGATGACCCCGAGATCGGCGTTCTGGTTCTGGGCGCGGGTTCGGGCAAGGGCGGCCCCGGTCCGCTGGTGACGCAGATGACCAAGATCGCCGGAACCCTGCCCTTCCCGCTGACCATCGTGCCGGGCGATATGTCGAAGGAAAAGCTCGAACAGATCACCTGATCGGGAATAGTTTAGAACTTTTCTAAACATTGACATCGGGGCCCCTGAAGCGCATATCAGGTGCCCAAAGCCGAAGGAGCCCATCATGTTCATTCAGACCGAGACCACGCCGAACCCGGCGACGCTGAAATTCCTGCCCGGCCAGACCGTTCTGGAGATGGGCACTGCCGACTTCCCGACCGCGGACGCGGCTGCCAAATCACCGTTGGCAAAGGCCATCTTCGCCGTGCCCGGCGTGACGGGCGTGTTCTTCGGGTCCGATTTCGTGACCGTGACCAAAGACGATGCGACCGATTGGGATCATGCGAAACCTGCAATCCTCGGCGTGATCATGGAGCATTTCCAGTCCGGCGCGCCAGTGATGGACGGTGAAGGTTCTGGCTCTGGCGGCCATGCCGAGCATACGGGCGACGCCGAGGACGGCGCGATCGTGGCGCAGATCAAGGATCTTCTCGATACCCGCGTGCGTCCCGCCGTGGCTCAGGATGGCGGCGACATCACCTTCCACGGTTTCGAGCGTGGCGTGGTCTATCTGCATATGCAGGGCGCCTGCGCGGGCTGCCCCTCCTCGACGCTGACCCTGAAAATGGGCATCGAGAACCTGCTGCGCCATTACATCCCCGAAGTGACCGAGGTCCGCCCCGTTGCAGGCTGAGCCTCTGATACTGTCTTTCGACACCTCGGCCGCGCATTGCGCGGCCGCTTTGCTGCGCGGCGACACGCTTCTGGCCGCGCGCACCGAGGAAATGTCGCGAGGTCAGGCCGAGCGCCTGATGCCGATCATGCAAGAAATGATGTCGGATCAGGGCGTTAGCTGGGCCGACCTTGATGCGATCGGCGTCGGGATCGGGCCGGGCAATTTTACCGGCATCCGGATTTCGGTCTCGGCCGCGCGCGGTCTGGCGCTGGCCCGCAAGATCCCCGCAATCGGCGTGTCGAATTTCGAGATCCTGCGCGAGGGCCAGTCTGCGGGCCGCGAGATCGTCTCCGTGGCGGCCCCGCGCGATCAGGTCTATCTGCAGCTCTTCGATCAGGGGGCGCCCGCCGCCAAACCTGTGCATTTCGACCCCGAAGCGCCCGACACCGCGCTGACCGTTCTGGGCGCCCAGCGGGTGATCGGCGCGCAGGCCGAACGGATCGCCAGCCTTCTGGGCATTGCGCAGGCCCTGCCCTGCGAGATGGCACAGGTGCCCGAGCGCATCGCCCGTATCGCGGCGCGCAAACTGGCCACGCAGACCGATCACACGCGCCCCGCGCCCCTCTATATCCGCGCCGCCGATGCCGCCCCGCCCTCGGATGCGCCGCCTGTTATCCTCGACTAAGAGCCTGCCCATGACACCTGCCCAGATGGCCGCGATCCACAAACAGTGTTTCACGACCCCGCGCCCGTGGCGGGCCGAGGAATTCGCCGAGACGCTCTCGAAGAAATTCTACTTCTGCCTGTCGGAAGACCAGGGCTTCCTGATCGGTCGGGTGATCGCCGGAGAGGCGGAGCTCACCACCATCGCGGTGGCCCCCGCCGCGCGGCGTCAGGGCATTGCGCGCAGGTTGATGGCGCGGTTCGATGACGAGTTACGCGCCCGCAACGCCGAGATCGCCCATCTCGAGGTCGCGATGGAAAATCATTCCGCCCACGCACTTTACCTAGCGACGGGCTGGTCCGACAGCTGTATCCGCGAGAACTATTACCGCCATCCTGATGGCAAGCGGAGTGACGCGATCCTGATGGTGCGCGACTTCGGGCCGGACATTTTCTGACCAATCAGACGAAAAATGACGACCGCCCCCTACGGAGGGGTCAAATCTGACTTGACGCGTCTTGCCGAGTTCGGTCTGAATTGGCTATGGGGCACAGATAGAATGCCCTTCCACCGGCCCCTTCGGGCCGGCCAAGCCATGATCGGGGAGATATCCATGAGCTTTATGAAATCCATTCTCGGCGCTGCCGCGACGCTTGCGCTGACCGCGGGTGCCAGCCTTGCCGATCCGGCCTTGATCTACGATCTGGGTGGCAAATTCGATAAGAGCTTCAACGAGGCCGCGTTCAATGGCGCGAAACGCTGGGTCGAGGAGACCGGCGGCAGCTATAAAGAACTCGAGATGCAATCGGAAGCACAGCGCGAGCAGGCGCTCCGCCGTCTGGCCGAATCCGGCGCGAACCCGATCATCACCACCGGCTTCGCTTTCGGCGATACGCTGAACACCGTGGCGCCCGATTATCCGGACACCAAATTCGCGATCATCGACTCGGTCGTCGATCTGCCCAATGTCCGCTCGGTCGTGTTCAAGGAAGAACAAGGCTCGTATCTGGTCGGCATGCTGGCGGCAGAGGCCTCCAAATCCGGCACCGTGGGCTTTATCGGCGGCATGGACATCCCGCTGATCCGCAAATTCGCCTGTGGCTATGTGCAGGGCGCCAAAGCGGCCAATCCCGATATCAAGGTGGTTCAGGCGATGACCGGCACCACGCCCTCCGCATGGAATGACCCCGTGAAAGGTGCCGAGCTTGCCAAGGCGCAGATCAGCCAGGGCGCGGATGTGATCTATGCCGCCGCCGGTGGCACCGGTATCGGTATCCTGCAGGCCGCAGCCGACGAGAACATCCTGTCGATCGGCGTCGACAGCAACCAGAACATGCTGCATCCGGGCAAAGTGCTGACCTCCATGGTCAAGCGCGTGGATAACGCCGTCTATGACATGTTCACCGCGGGCCCCGATATGGAAACCGGCGTTGTGACGCTGGGTCTGGCCGATGACGGCGTGGGCTATGCGATGGACGAGAACAATGCCGATCTGGTCACCGCCGAGATGCGTGCACCGGTAGATGCGGCCGCCAAGAAGATCGCCGATGGCGAGCTGGAAGTGCATGATTACACCACGGACAGCACCTGCCCGGTCGAGTGATCCCATGAGCGATATGGCAACCAATATGACGCGGCAGGAAACTGCCGCGTCTGGCGTTAAGCCCGCCCCCGCAATCGAGCTGCGCGGCATCTCGAAGGCCTTCGGGCCGGTGCAGGCCAACAAGGACATCTCCATCAAGGTGATGCCCGGCACGATCCACGGCATTATCGGCGAGAATGGCGCGGGGAAATCCACGCTGATGTCGATCCTTTACGGCTTCTACAAGGCCGACCGTGGCGAAATTCTGATCAACGGGCGCGAGACCTTCATCCCCGATAGTCAGGCCGCGATCCGCGCGGGCATCGGTATGGTGTTCCAGCATTTCAAGCTGGTCCCGAATTTCACCGTGGTCGAGAACGTGATCCTCGGCGCCGAGGATGGCCGCCTGCTGCGCCCCTCCATCGCCAAGGCGCGGCGCGAACTGAAGCGGCTGGCCGAAGACTATGAAATGGATGTGGACCCCGACGAGCTGGTCGAGAACCTGAGTGTGGGCCACCAGCAGCGGGTTGAAATCCTCAAGGCGCTCTATCGTCAGGCGGAGATCCTGATTTTGGACGAACCTACCGGCGTGCTGACCCCCGCCGAGGCCGACCACCTGTTCCGCATTCTCGACACGCTGCGGGCCGAGGGAAAGACGATCCTGCTGATCACCCATAAGCTGCGCGAGATCATGATGGCGACCGATACGGTCTCCGTGATGCGGCGCGGCGAGATGACAGCCACCGTGAAGACCTCCGAGACCTCGCCCACCGAACTGGCCGAGTTGATGGTGGGCCGCAAGGTTCTGTTGAATGTCGAGAAGACCAAAGCCCGGCCCGGCAAGCCGATCCTCGAGATCCGCGACCTGCGCGTGCGCGACGAGGCCGGTGTCGAGCGTCTAAAAGGCGTCGATCTGGAGATCCGCGCGGGCGAGATCGTGGGGATTGCCGGTGTGGCCGGCAATGGCCAGACCGAGCTGCTGGAGGTCTTGGGCGGCTATCAGACCGCCAAGGGCCAGATCAGGGTGAACGGCAAGGTGCTGGACCTGACGGGCCGCGCCGATGCGCAAAGCCGCCGCCGCGACGGTATCGCCCACGTCCCCGAAGACCGTCACCATCACGGGCTGATCCTCGATTTCCCCGCTTGGGAGAATTTCATCTTCGGCTATCACGGTGCGCCGGAATACCAGAAGAACGCCCTGCTGATGGATAATGCGGGGATCGTGAAAGCGACCGAAGGCGCGATGGAACGCTTCGATGTGCGCCCGCCGATCCCCTCGCTGGCCGCCAAGAATTTCTCGGGCGGCAACCAGCAGAAGATCGTGCTGGCGCGCGAGATCGAACGCAATCCCGCCCTTCTGCTGATCGGCCAACCGACGCGGGGGGTGGATATCGGCGCAATCGAGTTCATCCACAAGCGCATTATCGAGCTGCGCGATGCGGGGGCCGCTATCCTGCTGGTCTCTGTCGAACTTGACGAGATCAGGTCCCTGTCGGACCGGATCGCGGTGATGTTCGATGGCGAGATCATGGGCTTCCGCGATCCGGCCACCACCGACGAGAAAGACCTCGGTCTGCTGATGGCGGGCATGCGTGACCCGAGCCCGATTGCCCGCGAAGATAACGACGACCAGCACCGCCATGACGACCATCTTCACGATGATGAGGATGACGGCGATGGCGATGACGGCGGAGAAGGCTGATGAAAAAACTACCGACTTGGGCCGATGTGGTCCTTGTGCCGCTGATCTCGATCCTGATGGCTGCGATCATCTCGGCCATCGTGGTGCTGGCCATCGGCGGCAACCCGATCGAGGTGATCTCGGTCATGTTCGAGGGCGCTTTGGGCACCCCCTATGGCTGGGGCTACACGCTTTATTACACCACCAGCTTCATCTTCACGGGTCTTGCCGTGACGGTCGCCTATCACGCGAGCCAGTTCAACATCGGCGCCGAGGGTCAGGCCCAGCTGGGCGGGCTTGGCGTGGCGCTGGTCTGCCTCGCGCTGCCTTGGCCCGCGTGGTGGCTGGCGCTTCCTGCGGCGATGGTGGGGGCGGCACTTTTTGGCGCGGCATGGGCCGCCATTCCGGGCTGGCTTGCGGCCAGACGCGGCAGCCATATCGTGATCACCACGATCATGTTCAACTACATCGCCTATAGCCTGCTGCAATATCTGCTGGTCACCGTCATGCGCCCCGAAGGCGCGATGGATCCGGCCACCGCGCGTTTTCCTGCTGGGGCGAGCCTGCCGACCTTCCACGATATTCCGGGGCTTGGCGCGATCTTCAAACCCTCGGTTCCGGCCAATATCACTTTCTTCATCGCCGTGGCGGCCTGTGTGCTGGTCTGGGTGCTCCTGTGGAAGACGAAACTCGGCTACGAAATCCGCGCCTTCGGCCTGAACGAGAAAGCCGCAAGCTATGCCGGTATCTCGCGCACCAAGATCATTCTGGGGTCCATGCTGATCTCGGGCGCGCTGGCGGGACTGATGTCGATCAATAACGTCATGGGCGAGGCCGAGCGTCTGTTGCAGAACTCCGCCGAAGGCGCGGGCTTTATCGGGATCGCCGTGGCGCTGATGGGCCGCAACCATCCGCTGGGGGTCTTCTTTGCGGCGTTCCTCTTCGGCTTCCTCTATCAGGGCGGTGCCGAGATGGGGCTCTGGACCTCGATCCCGATCGAGCTGCGCCTGCTGATCCAGGGTCTGGTCGTGCTCTTTACCGGCGCGCTTGACGGGATGGTGCGGATGATGCTCCTGCCCTTCTTCCGCGTGAAACAGGGGGCCAAGTGATGGATTACGCAACCCTAATCGCCATTCTCGATTCCACCCTGCGGCTGGCGACGCCGCTGCTTCTGGCCTGCTTGGCGGGGCTTTACTCCGAGCGTTCGGGCGTGTTCGATATCGGGCTCGAAGGCAAGATGCTGATGGCCGCGATGACCTCGGGCGCAGTGGCCTACCTCACCGGCAATGTCTGGCTCGGCTGTCTGGCGGGGATCGTGGCCTCGATCCTGTTCTCGCTCCTGCATGGTCTGGCCTCGATCACCTTTCGTGGCAACCAGCTGATCTCGGGCGTGGCACTCAACTTCCTTGCCTCGGGCATGACGGTGCTCATCGCGCAGGCACTCTTCCATCAGGGCGGGCGCACACCGGCGCTATCGGGCGAGGCGCGGTTCAACGAGCTGCACCTGCCCTTCGAAGATGCCGTCCGGCAGGTGCCCGTGATCGGCCCGCTTTACTCGGATGTGCTCTCGGGTCATTCGATCTTGGTCTATGTGGCGCTCCTTTGCGTGCCGCTGACATGGTGGGTGCTCTACCGCACCCGCTTCGGGCTGCGGCTGCGCGCCGTGGGCGAAAACCCCGAATCCGTCGATACCGCGGGTATTTCGGTGATCGGGCTGCGCTATGGCGCGGTAACCATCACAGGCGTGCTTTGCGGGCTGGCGGGCGCCTATATGGCCACCGGCCTGCAGGCAGGCTTTGGCCGCGAGATGGTGGCGGGGCGCGGCTATATCGCGCTGGCCGCCCTCATCTTTGCCAACTGGAAACCGTGGTCCGCGCTCTGGGCGACCCTGCTCTTCGGGTTCCTGCAGGCACTGGCCCTTCGCCCCGATGTGCTGCAAAACACGCTTCATCTGTCGGTTCCGGGCGCGCTTCTGGATGCGTTGCCCTATATCCTGACCGTGATCGTGCTGGCCGGTGTCGTCGGCAAACCCCATCCCCCGAAGGCCGGAGGCCAACCCTATGTCAAAGAGCGCTGAGCTGGCGGGCCTCATCCGCGAGCGGGCGGGCGATACGCCCCCCGCTATCGGGCTGGTTCTGGGGTCGGGTCTGGGCCATCTGGCCGAAGAGATCGACGGCACAGCCATTCCCTATGCCGACCTGCCGGGCTTTCCGCATGCGGGCGTTTCGGGCCATAACCCCAAGCTGGTGATCGGAGAGTTCGAAGGGGTGCGCGTGGCCGTCTTCGGGGGCCGTGTGCATTATTACGAGCATGGTAACCCCGCCGAGATGCGCCTGCCGCTCGAGATCCTGAAGGAGCTGGGCTGCGAGCGGCTGATCCTGACCAATGCGGCAGGCTCGCTACGCCCCGATATCCTGCCGGGCGGGCTGATGATGGTGGAAGACCATATCAATTTCGCGGGCCATAACCCGCTGATCGGCGAACCCACGGAGGCGCGTTTCGTGCCGATGACGGACGCCCATGACGTGGAGATGCGCGCGGGTCTCATGGCCGCGGCCCAAGCCGAGAGCATCGATCTGCCCACCGGTGTCTATTGCTGGTTCTCCGGTCCGTCCTTCGAGACCCCAGCCGAGATTCGCGCCGCCAAAATCCTTGGTGCGGATGCCGTGGGCATGTCCACGGTGCCCGAGGTGATCCTCGCGCGGTTCCTGGGGCTAAGAGCTGCGGCCATTTCGGTCATCACCAATATGGGGGCGGGCATGAAAGCCGACGAGCAGATCAGCCATGCCCAGACCAAGGCGATGGCGCCTCTGGGCGCTGCCAAGCTCGAAAAGATCCTGCGACGATATCTGCGAAGTCTCTGACCCTGCCGCCTCCGGCGGCGAGGACGGCCTGCCTTTCGCAAAGGTTTGACAGACCGGCAAGAGGCGCTCACAGTAAGTCACTGACATTGCGCGGATCCACATGCAAATCTATCTGCCCATCGCCGAAGTCTCGGTCAATTTCTTCCTCCTCTTCGGGATCGGCGGAATCGTCGGCATCCTGTCGGGGCTCTTCGGGGTGGGCGGCGGCTTCCTGATCACGCCGCTTCTGTTCTTCATCGGCATTCCGCCCACCGTCGCGGTGGCCACCGGCGCCAATCAGGTGGTGGCGTCCTCGGTCTCGGGTGTCCTCAGCCAGCTCAAGCGCAAGGCCGTGGATATCCCGATGGGGATGATCCTGCTGATTGGCGGTCTGATCGGCTCGGTCGCGGGGATCTCGATCTTCAATTACCTGCAGGCACTGGGCCAGATCGATCTGGCCGTGCAGCTGTGCTATGTGGTCTTTCTGGGCGGCGTCGGTCTTCTGATGTTCCTCGAGAGCCTGCGGGCGCTGCGGCGCACCAAAGGCGCCTCGGCCCGCCGCGGCAAGCGCAACAGCCACGGCTGGGTCCATAAACTGCCTTTCAAGATGAAATTCCGCGCCTCGGGTCTCTATATCTCGATCATACCGCCGCTTCTGGTGGGGTTCTGCGTGGGGATTCTGGGCGCGGTAATGGGCGTGGGCGGCGGCTTCATCATGGTGCCTGCGATGATCTACCTGCTGGGCATGCCCACCAAGGTCGTGATCGGCACCTCGTTGTTCCAGATCCTGTTCACCTCGGCGTTTACCACGATGATGCATGCCATCACCAACCAGTCGGTCGATGTCATGCTGGCCATCATGCTGATCTTGGGCGGGGTGATCGGGGCACAGATCGGCTCGGTGCTGGGCGGGCGGCTGAAGGCCGAACAGCTGCGCATCCTGCTGGCGGCGCTCGTGCTGCTCGTCGCGCTGAAACTGGGCTTCGATCTGGTGCTGAAGCCGAGCGAGCTTTACTCGATCTCGCTGGGAGATGGCTGATGCTGCGTCTTGCCCTTCTCCTGATTGTCATCGCCCTGCCCGCCCGTGCCGCCGAAACCGTGGTGGCCGGTCTCTCGCGCGAGAGTATCGGGATCACCACCTCCTTCGACGGCTCCGAGATCCTGATCTTCGGCGCGGTCAAACGCGCCGCCCCCGAGCCGAGCGGCCCGCTGGATGTGATCGTGACGCTGGAGGGTCCGCAAGGCCCCGTGACCGTGCGCCGTAAATCGCGCCAGATGGGGATCTGGATCAATACCGGCTCGGTCGAGATCCCTTCGGCCCCGACCTATTACGCCGTGGCCACCACCCGCCCCGAGCATGAGTTTCTGGCCCCCGAGGTTGACGAGATCTACCGCATCACCGTGCCGCAGGCCCTGCGCAATTATACCGACGCGATCGAGCGCGCCAATGCCGCCCCCTATGCCGAGGCGCTGCAGCGTATCCGGCTGCGCCAGAGCCTCTACAAGGATAATCCGGGCGATGTGAAACTGCTCGACGACACGCTCTTCCGCGCCGATTTCAAACTGCCTGCCAACCTGATCGAGGGCGATTACAAAGTGCGGATCTTCCTTGTGCGCAAATACCGCGTGATCGACGAATATACCGCCCCCGTGAGCGTGCGCAAAGTCGGGCTGGAACGCTGGCTCTATGCGCTGTCGCAAAACTATCCGCCGCTTTACGGCATCATGTCGCTGGCGCTCGCGGTGTTTGCGGGTTGGGCGGCCAATGCGGCCTTCCGCAGGTTCTTCAGCTGATCAGCCTTCAGGCGCGTCCTGGATCTCGAGCTTGAGCGCCTGCGCCGCCCCTTTGGGCAGATCCTCCACGCCCAGCGGCGCCGAAGGACGTGCCAGCCGCGCCCGCGTCACCCACAAAAGGCGGTGCTCGGCACGGGTGATCGCCACATAGGCCAGACGTTTCCACAAGGGGATACCTGCCTCCACCCGCCCCGCACGGGCGGCCGCATAGATATCGGGCGCGAAGACCTGCACATCGCGCCATTGCGAGCCCTGAGCCTTGTGGATGGTCACCGCCGCCCCGTGCAGGAAGGTGGCCCCCATGCGCGCGGCAAAGGGGATGAAGGGCTCTTCCTCGTCGGGCAGCTCGATCTTCACGATCGAGGCCGCAGACAGGCGCGGATCTTCCGAGCCGATCACATGCAGCCGCGAGAAACCGGGTTTCTTGCCCGGCCCCAGATAAATGACCTGCGCGCCCTTGATCAGGCCGCGCGCTTCCAGATCGATCCGGCGTTTGCGGTGCTTTACCGGCAGCTCGATCCCGTCGCAGATCAGCGGCTCGCCTGGCAGAAGCTCATCGACCGGCGCACTGAAGGCGCCGCGGAAGGCATGGATCAGCCGTATACGCGTGGCATTGCGCCAGACAAGCACCGGCGAGCGCGCCATCAGATCGGCCTCGACGCGGCCCGCCCAGACCACACGCTCGTCACCTGCGGCGCGGTCCTCGATCATCCGCTCGAACCGGTCGAAAGTGAGGGCGTCATCGGCCAGCGCATGGGCCAGATCGAGGATCGGATTATCCTGCGTCTGGCGGTGGATCCGGTGGAGCACATGTTTGCGCTCGTCGGGAAGTTTCTCGAAACTCATCTGGCCCGACTGGTTTACCGGCGCCAGCTGCGCCGGATCGCCGAACAGGATCAGCGTCGGAAAGATCTCGCGCAGATCGTCGAACTGGCGCTCGTCCAGCATCGAGGCCTCGTCGACAAAGCCGATATCGAGCGGATCCTCGCGCCGTTTCCAGCCCTGAATAAAATCGGAGCCGCGCAACCCCGCCGATGCGAGCGCGGCGGGCACGGATTTGTGGATATCGTAGAAGGCTTTGGCACGGTCGAGCATCTCTTCGGTCAACCCCTCGACCTTCAGGATATCGAGGTTCGGGCGCTCACCCTGGCCGCCCAACCACTCGGCGATCCGCTCGTATTCTGGGTCATAGACGGGGGTGTAGAGGATGCGGTGGATGGTGGTTGCCGGCACCCCGCGCGAGCGCAGCACCGAGGCCGCCTTATTGGTCGGCGCAAGGATCGCCAGCGTCCGGCGTTCCTTCTTTTTCTTGCCTTCGTAATCCCCCGAGACGATCTCGACGCCAGCCTCCTGCAGGGCCTTGTAGAGCGAGGACAGCAGCATGGTCTTGCCGGAGCCCGCCTTGCCGATCACCGAATGCACTTGGGCAGCCGAGGTTTCGGGCATCACCATACCGTCATCAACATCGACCCCTGCCTTGCGCAGAGCGTCGGCGACGGCATCCCAGGCCTCGGCCTGATCTTCGGAAAACTGGATTGCGGGCACATCATTCATGGCCGCGACCATAAAGAAGCCCGTCTACGGGCGGAAGAGCGAAAGCCCCCCGCCCACGCGGATTTCGAGCAGCCGCCCCTATTGCGCGGCCTGCGGTACGGCAAGCCCCACGATATCCATCATGATGCGGTTCAGCTCGAAATCCTTGGGCGTGTAGACCCGTGCCACGCCATAGCCCATCAGGCGTCTGGCATCGTCGTCGGGGATAATCCCGCCAACCAGCACGGGCACATCGGCAAGCCCCGCCTCGCGCATCCGCTCCATCAGCTCCTCGACCAGCGGCAGATGGCTGCCCGACAGGATCGAGACGCCCACCACATGCGCGTTTTCCTCGAGCGCACGGGCCACGATCTGCTCGGGCGTCAGGCGGATACCCTCATAGGTAATGTCCATGCCGCAATCGCGGGCGCGGAAGGCGATCTGCTCAGCCCCGTTGGAATGGCCATCGAGCCCGGGCTTGCCCACCACGAACTTGAGGCGCCGCCCGAGTTTGCGCGAGGCCTGCTCGACCGCCTCGCGGATATCATCCAGCCCTTCGGTGCGGTTGGAGGGCGTGCTGGCCACACCTGTCGGGCCGCGATATTCGCCATGAACGGCGCGCATGACCCCCGCCCATTCGCCCGTGGTCACGCCCGCGCGGGCCGCCTCGATCGAGGCAGGCATGACATTCTCGCCCTTTGACGCCGCAAGCCGAAGCGCCTCCAGCGCAGCGCTCACCCGCGCCCCGTCACGTTCCGCGCGCCACTCGGCCAAACGCGCCACCTGCTCGGCCTCGACCGCAGGGTCCACAACCATGATCCCGCCATCCCCGGCGGTCAGCGGCGAAGGCTCCCCCTGCTGCCAGCGGTTCACGCCCACCACGATCGTCTCCTCGGCCTCAATCCGCCCGATCCGGGCGGCATTGGCCTCCACCAGACGCGATTTCATGTAATCGATGGAGGCAATCGCCCCCCCCATCGCATCGATCTGCGCCAGCTCCGAACGCGCGCCGTCCTTCAGCGCCTCGACCTTGGCGGCCACCGCCGGATTGCCGTCGAAGAGATCGCCATATTCCAGCAGATCGGTCTCGTAGGCCATGATCTGCTGCATCCGGAGCGACCACTGCTGGTCCCATGGGCGCGGCAGGCCCAGAGCCTCGTTCCATGCCGGCAGCTGCACCGCACGGGCGCGGGCATTCTTCGAGAGCGTCACGGCCAGCATCTCGATCAGGATACGATAGACGTTATTCTCGGGTTGCTGTTCGGTCAGACCGAGGCTGTTGACCTGCACCCCATAGCGGAAGCGGCGGTATTTCTCTTCCGCGATCCCATAACGCTCGCGGCAGATCTCGTCCCATAGCTCGGTGAAGGCGCGCATCTTGCACAGCTCGGTGACAAAGCGGATGCCCGCATTCACGAAGAACGAGATCCGCCCGACCATTTCGGGGAACGCCTCCACCGGCACCTTGGTCTTCAGGTCGTCGAGCACGGCAATCGCCGTGGCAAGCGCGAAGGCCAGCTCCTGCTCGGGCGTGGCCCCCGCCTCCTGCAGGTGGTAGGAACAGACATTCATCGGGTTCCATTTGGGCAGATGCTCGCGGGTATAGGCCGCCACATCGGTGATCATCGCAAGGCTCGGTTTGGGCGGGCAGATATAGGTCCCGCGCGAGAGATATTCCTTCACCAGATCGTTCTGCACGGTGCCCTGCAGCCGCGAGATATCGGCGCCCTGCTCCTCGGCCACCGCGATATAGAGCGACAGAAGCCACGGCGCGGTCGCGTTGATCGTCATCGAGGTATTCATCTGTTCGAGCGGAATATCGGCAAACAGCGCACGCATGTCGCCCAGATGGCAGACCGGCACACCCACCTTGCCCACCTCGCCCCGCGCGAGGATATGATCGCTATCATAGCCCGTCTGGGTGGGAAGATCGAAGGCCACGGACAGCCCCGTCTGCCCCTTGGCAAGGTTCGTGCGGTAAAGCTCATTCGATTTCCGAGCGGTCGAATGACCGGCATAGGTGCGAAACAGCCACGGCTTGTCACGAGCGGGTAGATCGGTTCTGGTCTCGGTCATGGGCGGCCTCCCCTCCACGAATCCAATATGGAAACATAATTCCTGAAATTAGATACTACACGCAACTTTATAATAACAAGAAAATTCTGCATCGCAGAGATTGTCCGGCAAAACGCGCGTTTGCGCGCCACACGCCCAAGATGAGAGCAATATGTGAAGCTCTCCTTTCTTTTTACCCGAAAGTTACCGTTTGCCGCCAGAGTCATGCTATAAAATTTCTGCGGAAAGTCAGCATAGCAAGGCCGGACTACACGAAATCGCGACAGGACAGGGCACCAAAGCGGGTGGCTTGGCCGGTATGGCTACGCTCGGAAAAATATCCATTGCGACACAAAATTACAAAATCAAAATCTATATAGTTGCTTTATTGCGCATCCGATTGTAGAACTGAGGAGCACCCAGACGATTCTGCGGCGCGGCATCTTGGGAAGAGGAAGATGGGGATGGCATTGGATAGCGACAGCAACATCATTCCGTATAAGGCGGAAGAGAAAGACCTATACGAGATCGGGGAAATCCCGCCTTTGGGCTATGTGCCGCCCAAGATGTATGCGTGGGCAATCCGCCGCGAACGCCACGGCGCCCCCGAAGATTCCTTCCAGAAAGAAATCGTCGATACATGGACTATCGACAGCAACGAGGTGCTCGTCCTCGTGATGGCCGCGGGCGTAAACTATAATGGCGTCTGGGCAGGGCTCGGTGTGCCGATCAGCCCGTTCGACGTGCATAAGGCCCCCTACCATATCGCCGGTTCCGATGCCTCGGGCATCGTCTGGGCCGTGGGCGACAAGGTGAAGAACTGGAAAGTCGGCGACGAGGTGGTGATCCATTGCAATCAGGATGATGGCAATGACGAGGAATGCAATGGCGGCGATCCGATGTTCTCGCCCAGCCAGCGCATCTGGGGCTACGAGACGCAGGACGGCTCCTTCGCGCAGTTCACCCGCGTGCAGGCCCAGCAACTGATGCCGCGCCCCCGGCATCTGACATGGGAAGAGAGTGCCTGCTATACGCTGACGCTGGCCACTGCCTATCGTATGCTGTTCGGCCATCACCCGCATGAGCTGAAACCGGGACAGAACGTGCTGGTCTGGGGCGCCTCGGGCGGCCTCGGCTCCTATGCAATCCAGCTGGCCAATACCGCGGGCGCCAATGCGATCGGCGTGATCTCCGATGAATCCAAGCGCGAGTTCGTCATGGCACAGGGCGCCAAGGGCGTGATCAACCGCAAGGAATTCAAATGCTGGGGGCAGCTACCCACTGTCAACAGCCCCGAATATAACGACTGGCTGAAAGAGGCCCGCCGCTTCGGCAAGGCGATCTGGGACATCACCGGCAAGGGCGTGAATGTCGATATGGTCTTCGAGCATCCGGGCGAGAGCACCTTCCCCGTCTCCACCCTCGTGGTGAAAAAGGGCGGCATGGTGGTGATCTGCGCGGGCACGAGCGGGTTCAATTGCACCTTTGACGTGCGCTATATGTGGATGCACCAAAAGCGCCTGCAAGGCAGCCATTTCGCCAATCTCAAACAGGCAGCCTCGGCCAACCGGCTGATGATCGAACGGCGGCTCGATCCCTGCATGTCGGAAGTGTTCCCGTGGGAAGAAATCCCGCAATCCCATACCAAGATGATGCATAACCAGCATAAGCCGGGGAACATGGCGGTATTGGTGCAAGCAACCAGAACGGGCCTGCGCACCTTTGCCGATACGCTCGAAGCCAGCGGACAGGTCTGACCCCAAACAGAAAGGCTGCCAGAACGGCAGCCTTTTTGCGTTACAGAGACGCGTGACCGCCAGAGATATCCCGCACCCGCATCCGGCGCATCGACCAGATCTGGCCCCCCGCCTCCAGCGGGCTGACCACACGGAACATATCGGCCAGCATTGCCGCATCGGCGCGCAGACCCGCCGCCCAGCTGCCCAGTTTCGCGTGTTTGTAGGGGCTTGCCACATCGGGCCATTCGACCACCGCAATCCGCGCATTGTTGCGGATCAAGAGGCGGTTCATATGCACCTCCAGCCCGAAATGCGGCAGATCGTCGAGCCCCTCCATGAGCCAGTTACGCGGCAGAACCCGCTCGCCCGAGATGTAATCGAGCCCGATCATCCGCCAGACCATGGGCGCATTGCGGCGCAGGCTGATCGCCACATCGGCGCGCCCCCTCCGCACGGGGTCGAGCAGTTCCGACACATGCAGCCCCGTCAGCCCCAGAAGATCACTGTCGAGGAGCATCACATAGCTGCCCGCCGCCGCCGCGATCCCCCGCGCCACCGCGGCCGATTTGCCTCCATTCTGCGCCTGCCGGATCAGCCTCACCGAGGGCAGCGTTGCCACCACGTCGGCGGTGCCATCGCTCGATCCGTCATCCACCACGATGACCTCATGGATCGCGGGATGGCACAGCACCGCCTCCAGAACGCGGCGGATACGGGGCGCCTCGTTATAGGCGGGGATCACGCAACTGATGCTTAGTCCTGCGGACATGACGACTGCCTCTTGTGATGGATATACCAGCCGATACCGGCGATAACGAGTATTGCAAGAACGATGATGGAGCCCTTCGAGATCCATCCGTCGATCCGCGCATAGGCCGAGCCCATGAAATAGCCCAGTGCCATGAGTGCGCCGGTTTTGGGGATCGTCGCCAGCAAATTATACAGAAAGAACGGGACGATCGGCATCCGCGAGATACCGGCAGCCACCAGAATGGCCGCCCCTGCGGAATGGGTAATTTTACCCGCGATCAGGGTGCGCCCGCCTTTCTCGCGGAAATGGCGCAGCATCTTGCGCAGGCGCCGTCCGTCGAGCCCCAGCCTGTGGCGCCATTTCGGCGGCACGATCCCCAGCCCCTTGCGGCCGAGGAAATAGAAACCCAGATCGCCGATCAGATCGCCTGCGACCAGAACGAAGAACAAGGGCACCACGTCGAAGGCGCCATTCGAGGCGAGCCACGAGGCCAGCACGGTCACGATAGGCCCTTCCAGAATGGAAAGGCCGCCCACCAGCACAAGCCCGTGGGACGACAAAAGCGCTATAATCTGGTCGAGACCGAACATAGGGTTACTTCGCGGCTTTCGGAGGTGTCAGGGCGCCATTCCGGTCCATAGCCGAGCCGCGCCACTCGAACCCGCGCCGCGCCCATGTCATGACCCAGAGCGCGGGCATCAGGATATCGCGCGCGACCATCGCCGCCACATCACGCGCGCCATGCGGCCAGCCCGCCCGTTTGGCCAGCGCCCATTCCGCCAGATACCACACACAGCATAGCACAGGGATCAGCGCCCATGCTCCCGCCAGCCCCAGAGCCAGCGCGGGCAACCACGGCCCAAGCAAGATCTCGGCGGCGAAAATCATCAGGAATCCGTCGCGGCGGACCCGCGCCCAGCGCAGCTGCCTGTCCCAGACCGCGCGGAAACCACGGGAGCCCACCGGCTGCGCAAAGGGCTTACGGACCACGCGTACCTTCAGCCCCTGACGGCGCACGGCCTTGGTCGAGGCCACATCCTCGGCCAGATCGCGCCCCAGAGCCACCAGACCACCCGCTTTTTCCAGCACATCGCGACGCCAGCACAGCGTCTTGCCCTGCGCGAACCCATTGCCCAGCATATCCGCCGATAACTGCCAGCGGGCCTGGAAACTGTTGAGGAAAGCGGCCTCGACTGCGCCCCAGAAATTTCCGGCGCGGATCCCGATGGGCGGGCTGGTCACCAGCCCCGTATCGGCTTCCACCACCTCCAGCATCCGGTCGATATAATCGGGCGGCAGCAGCAGATTGGCATCGGCCATCGCGATCCATTCGCCGTGCGCGGCCCTGAACCCTTTTTCGAGATTGTTCAGCTTGGGATTGCCGGTAATCCGGTCCTCACCAATCAGGATCTGGCATGACACCCGCGGATAACGCGCCGCAAGCGCGCGCAGCACCTCTACCGCCGGATCATGCTCCACCGCGGCGCAGAAGATCACTTCATAAGAGGGATAATCGAGTTTGAAGCTGGTCTCGAGCGTCTCGGCGTCGAACCGGTCAAGCCCGCAGACCGGCCGTAGGAGGGTGACCATCGGGCGCGCCGCGATCTCGGCGGCTGGTCTGCGGCGATATCGCCAGAGCCCCTGCGCCACCGTCACCAGATGCACACCGAAAAGCACGCCGAAGATCGCGAGAAAGATCATGGACCAGCTCATACCCGCACCTCCGCAGGCTGCGGCAGCTTGCGGCTCTGGCGCTTGGCCACAGGCCGCAGCTCAAGCAACTCCAGCCGTCCGTCCTCGGTTTCGACCATCGCCGTGTAGCTATCGATCCAGTCGCCGCAATTGGCATAGACCAGCCCCTCGACATTGCGCAGGGCCGGCTTGTGGAAATGGCCGCAGACCACGCCATCAGCCTCCCGCGCCCGCACCAGCTCCATCAGGCGCCCCTCATAGCGATTGCCTGCGGTCATCAGCATATTCACACCCGTCACAAGCATCTCGACCAGATTCCGCTCGGGTTCACGGTGGAACGACCGCGACAGTCCCCGCCGCGCCCACGCGTCAAACCGGCGCAGCCCCGCATCCAGCCGCGACCCGAGCCGTGTCATGAAATGGAAGCGCAGGAGCCGTGCATCGCATTGATCGCCATGCAGGACCAGAAAGCGGCGGCCGTCGGCGCTCTGGTGGATCGCCTCATTGACCAGCTCCATACCCTGAAACTGGCGCCCCAGACGTTTGCGAAGCTCTGCATCGTGATTGCCCGGCAGGTAGACCACCCTGACGCCCGCGCGGATACGGGCACGCAACTCGTCCATCACCGCGTCATGAGTGGCCGACCAGTTGGGCTTGCCACCATGCCAGATATCAAGAATATCGCCCACCAGATAGATCGTCTCGGCCTCGGTCTGGCGCAGGAATTCCAGAAACCGCCCCGCCTGACTCCCCCACGCTCCCAAATGCAGGTCCGATACGAAAAGCGTTCTGACACGCCTCGGGCGCAGTGGCGGGATGAAGCTGCCGGTCATACCCTGATCCTTATACGTCTTCTATTGTCTTTGGTGCCAAGCGGATACGAAGTTCCAATGACACATAGATGAAGCATTCATGACGGTCGGCAAGGTGCGGACGATAACATTGACGGGAACTTGTCGCGACGACGCGCGTTGGGCCTCCGACGGATCGGAGACGCGATCCATGAAAAGGCCCGTTAAAGGCCGGTAACTGGAGATCAAAATGAAAAAACTTCTGCTCGTTCTGCCGATGGTCGCCGCTCTCGCAGCCTGCCAGACCGCAAACCAGACCCGCGCCGCAGGCGCATTGGGTGGCGCGGCGCTTGGCGCGAATATCGCCGACAACAATGACGAGAACGCCATCTCGGGTGCGGCAGCCGGTGCCGCTGTCGGCCTGATCGCGGGTCAGGCTGTCGCAAGCCGCACCAATCCCGATGCGCAGACCTGCCGTTATACCGACTCCTATGGCCGCTCCTACGCTGCAGCCTGCCCTGCACGCTGATCCGGCGCGGACTGCGGGAAAGCAAAGCCGACGGGATCATCCCGTCGGCTTTTTGCATGGCCGCGTCTCCGATCATTTCACGTGAAACCCCGTTTGAGGCGGCAAATTGCAGGGGCTGGACTTGCGCGATATGAAGGGGGAGAGGAGATCACCGTGCCGCCCCTATCCCTGACCCGCCTTTATGACACCTCCGCATTTGCCGTCGATTACCATGAGGGGGATGGGGATGCGCTGGTTCTGTCTTTTTCCTCGATAGGCCATGATGCGACGCGTCTGCCCTCGCCAGAATTCGTGGCCTCTGCCATTGGTCACCGGCAGGGTGGCAACCGGCGTGCACTTTTCTTCATGGATGCCGCGCGCAGCTGGGGCAATACGCCGCTTTTCCCCGAGATCGTCCGGCGCGCCTATGCCCATGCTTGTGCGCAGCGCCCTGTGCGCCAGCTGATCGCGCTCGGGCTTTCCATGGGCGCCTATCAGGCGTTGATTGCCGCGCAGATCCTGCCAGTGGACACGGTGCTGGCCTTCGGGCCGCAATATTCACTGGAACTGGCCGCCAACCGGAGGGAATGGCAGCCTTGGGTCGCGCGCATCGACCAGCCCCTTTGGCCAATAGCCCCCCTTCCCGCCGCGCCCTGTCAGACCTTCCTCGTTCACGCCCTGCGCGACGATCTGGACCATGCGCAGGGCTTCCGGCCCGCAAGGGGTGTGGATCACATCCTCCTCGACGATCTCGATCATTCCTCCTTGTTACCGCATCTGAAACGCCGCGGATGCCTCGACGGGGTGATTGACGCCGCCGTGGCCCAAGACAGACGCCGGATGCTCCGCATTCTCCAGAGCGCGGGCGGAAGACGGCGAAAGGAGAGCGTTCTCCAGGCCGGGTCACCCCCGGCACAAAGGCAGGAGACACAGGAAAGAATGCGGAAATCCGACCTTTGACGCGTCTGAGACAGATAGCCATATGCGCAGGAAGCGGATACGGGACAGAGCGCCCCGTTCCCCTCGCGCTTCCGCACAGGTCACCGACCTTGGACAGGAATGCAATCGACCACAACTAAACTATTGATTTTTTTCGGGCAGGCACTATGTAGAATGTGCTTACGTTTCTTCTCTTCGTTATTCCGCCGCCACTAGCTTGGTTTCGGTTGATCGGCTTGGATCGACTATGCCGGGCTGCCGCGATCTTGTGGGCAGCGTTTATCAAGGAGACCACGGACATGGCCAACGGCACCGTGAAATGGTTCAACAGCACCAAAGGCTTCGGCTTCATTCAGCCCGAAAACGGCAATAAAGATATTTTCCTGCACATCTCTGCCGTCGAACGCGCCGGGATCAGCCGGATTGAAGACGGTCAGGCTGTCACCTTCGACATCGAAAGCGGTCGTGACGGTCGCGAATCCGCTGTCAACTTGGCACTTGCGTGAAGACGTAGCTGGGAAACCTGCTTGAAGGTATTCCGGCTCAGAAAAGAAAAGGCGGGCGGCTTTCGACGCCCGCCTTTTCCATTCCGGCTGAAAATGCCGTAACTGCGCCTGAAAAGACGCTCACAAGCACGGGACGATAGCGACAGATCCCCATCCCGATACCGCCGCTTTCCACGCTTCTGCCTGCACGAAATTTTCCACAAACATTTCTGTAGCTCATCATAAACCGAGCAACACGAAAGGGCGGTCGCAGGCTATTTCCATCCGGCACTGCCCTGATGCGGGACCAGTCGTGACCATCGTCGCGCCAAGCTGGCGATCTCCTGCATTTTCGACAAGCATTGCGGGCGACCCTTCCGGACAGGCAGCGCCGGAATTGCAGTCCCGGACCGGAACAAAACCATGTTGCCAGGACAAGAGGAAACGGTCACCCTCAATCCGGCACAGGAGAGTGTCGCGAAACGCTTCGGCTCCCCGGACATTCGGGGACACGCATCGGCCCTTGGAATTCAACATCGTGTCAAGTAAGTTGCCCCGAGACCACCTTACTGGCCAGGCGCGTGTTACCTAATATTGATCCCCTTCAAGACAGTATCCGGCAGGTCGATCTTGTCTCCGATATTTCGATGATCCTCGACGCTTGCGGAACGGCAACCGGTATGGGTTTTGTTGCCGTTGCTCGGGTAACCGACAACCGCTGGATAACCTGCGCGTCCCGTGATCGGGTGAATTTCGGTCTGACGCCCGGCGATGAGCTTGATGTGGCATCGACAATCTGCAGCGAAGTACGAGCCTGCCGCAGCAGCATCACGATTTCGGATGTGGATGATAGCGAGATCTACCGCGACCACCCCACGCCCCGTCAATACGGTTTCAAGAGCTACATATCGGTTCCGATCATCAAAAGCGATGACAGCATCTGGGGCACGCTATGCGCCATCGACCCGAACCCGCGCGAAATCGGGTCGCATGCGGAACAGCTGTTTACGATCTTTGCAAGATTGATTGCCCGCGAGCTCGACCGTCAGGACGAGCTTACCAAGGGGCGTGAAGAGCTGGCAGAAGGTCGCGCCACCCTTCAGACCGAACGCGATACGGCACGGTTGAGGGAAGAGTTCATCGCCATCGTCGGGCACGATCTGCGCAATCCGATCGCCGCGGTTACATCCGGCTTACGGATGATCGAGAAACCCAACATTTCTCCGGATCGCCGGGCGATGCTCGTGTTCGAGATGCAGCGAGCGCTGACGCGGGCCAGCCAGATCATAACCAACTTGATGGATTTTGCCCGTGGCCGCCTTGGGGCCGGGATAGACGTGAATGCGCCCGCGCCGATCGACCTCGTGCCGGTGTTTCGTGACGTGATTGGCGAGATCGAGCAGATTGCCGGTCAACCAGTCCTGTCCTCGATCGACCTGCCGCGTGCTCTGGTTGCCGATCCGCAGCGGCTTGCTCAACTTTTGTCAAACCTTCTGGGCAATGCCGTGGCCCACGGCGCCCCCAACCAGCCGATTTCGGTCGACATTGCCGAGCGAAACGGTGAGCTGGTCGCCAGTGTCACGAACCAGGGCACGCCGATCCCGCCAGAGATGCACCCGTCATTGTTCCACCCCTTCTCGCGCAATGAAAGCAATCAGAAGGGTCCTCAAGGCCTCGGCCTGGGCCTATACATCGCGTCGCAGATCGCTCTGGCGCATGGCGGACGGCTCGATGTTTCGTCTTCGGCGGAGGCCGGCACGACATTCACCCTGCATATGCCGGCCAAACCGGCCTGAGTGCGTGATCTGAGATCATGGCATCCGGCCAAGCGCCGCAATAACATCCTCGGCGGCAAGAGGCTTCGCGAGAAATGGACTGTGTTCCGGCATGACATGAGAGGCGGGGCGTGTGCCACCCGACATGATGAGGATCCGGCAACTGTCAGACCGCCGCCGCACTTGCGATGCAAGGGCGACACCGTTCATGTCGCCCGGCATATCGATATCGGTGACAAGCACGTCAACCGTATCGCCACCGTCTATGACACGAAGTGCCGTTGCCGCATCTTCCGCTTCCAGAACATTATATCCCAGATCCGCAAAACCGAGCGCCAGATCCATGCGAATTATCGGCTCGTCCTCGACAACGAGAATCGTCAGGCTCTTGTCAGTCATGCGGTCGCTCCAATCCTACAGGTGAACTGCAACGCAGCCAGCGCTCGCGCGCTCTACGATACTCAGGACAACGGCTCGGGAGCACACGCGTTCCCCTTTTTCTTTTCGGCCCGTGATTTTTTGAGTAAAATTATCAAGTAAGACCGCGCCCCCAGTAGGGCCGGCGCCGCTTCCATGACGAATAATATGCGCGAAACCCGCGACAGCGGCATGGACGCCGATATCCTCCAAAGACCATGCCCTGTGCCCGACGGCGACGCTCGGCGAGACCGCACGGTCCGAGGCCGTCAATCGTGACAGACCTGCCATTGCAATTCAGGCGCGGCACTCTATATTTTGTATCAACACCTGTCGCGCATCCCAAATTTAGAGCTTCAGAGGGAAAGGTTGCCCCCGCCGATTGTCCGGCATGCCCGGCCCCAATACCGGAGCTCTCATGCGCCGCTCGCTTCCGCAGAACGACCCCACGCCCAGACATCTCACGCGCCGAACGGATCTGCGCCGAGGACTGGCTTTCAGGCAGGCTCTTTTTTCTGCCCCGCCTCTGACCAAGCAACCGCAACAACCTCTTGCGAGGTGATTGAAAGGATCGTCCGTGACCAAGGACACCCGCCCCTCTTCGATGGCAGACCGGAATTCGGCGCTGCGTATGAATATCGGGTGCACTATCACCCACACCCTGACCCAGCCGACTCCCCTGATCGCGCTGCTGAATGTGCATTACTCGCGGTTCGGCGACCTCGAGCGCGCGGATTACCTTGTGACCCGGCCCAGCGTTCCGCTCGAAAGCTACCGCGACGGCTTCGGTAACTGGTGTACGCGCATGGTCGCCCCCGCGGGAGAATTCACCCTGACGACTGACGGGATCTTCCGCGATGCAGGCCATCCTGATCCCTATTGCCCCGATGCACAGCAACATGCCGTGGAAGACTTGCCCTTCGATACGCTCGTCTACCTGCTGGGCAGCCGCTACTGCGATACGGACCTGTTGTCCGAGCGCGCCTGGGAGCTGTTCGGAAAGACCGATCAGGGCTGGTCGCGGGTGCAGGCGATCTGCGACTATGTGCATGACACCATAAGCTTCGACTACATGAAAGCCGATGCAACCCGGACGGCAGCGCAGACCTTGGCCGGAGGTTTCGGGGTCTGCCGCGATTTCACCCATCTCGGTATTGCGCTTTGCCGTTGCATGAACATTCCGGCCAGATACTGCACAGGCTATCTGAGCGAAATCGGCGAGCCGCTGCCCCATGCCGAAGACGATTTCGCTGCATGGATGGAGGTCTATCTGGGCGGCCAATGGTGGGTGTTCGATCCTCGAAACAACAAACGGCGCACCGGGCGCATTCTCGTAGCGCGCGGCAGGGACGCCGCAGACGTGCCGCTGACACAGATATTCGGGCCGGGAACCCTGTCGGAGTTTGAAGTGTGGACTCAGGAAGTGCAGGGCGAAAGACCAGTCTCTCCCGGGAGCTGACCTTCAAGAGCCAGGGCCACGGCCCTTTCCGTCAACGGGCGCGTGCCCGCTTGCCGGGGTCTTTCGATATTTCCAAGGACAATCCAGATGAGCCCGTAAATCCGTGCAACGACCTTTCCGCGCATGTCAGGCGAGTTCCTGCCTGCCAGCCTTCACTCACCGGATGAGGCCCTCGCAGGCCAAGCGGCTTCATGCTCAGAACATGATCGAACCGCTACGCCTCCGGACGCCCTGCGGCGATCAGAGCTGGCAGAACACAGCCTCAGCCGGATTTTGACCGGATCTGAACACGATGTCACCGAAGGTCGGGAACTGACCTCTTTCTTGACCCCCGCCATGGTCCAGGAAGACATGAAAGGCACAGTTCAGATGGCGCGGCGAGATCGGGTCGATCTCCGGATTGCACGGGAACAGCCAGCCTTCGGGCTCTGCTTCCTGCCAATAGTCTCGGAAGAGTTCGAGCAACCCCTTTGACAGCATTGGCCTTGCGGCTCTTCCGCCCTTGGCCCTACTCGACATGAAGCAGCATCCGGTCGCTGTCGATGTCGCCGATCTTGAGATTACAGACCTCGGTGAGCCGCAGGCCAGCTCCGCAGGAGATGCGGGACACCACCGGCGGCCTCCGCGGCTGGATACGGACCTGCATGTAGCGCTTCATGGTCTCGCGCCCGCAAGTCATGCCGAAGAAGAACCGGAGCACCACGATCCTCACGTTAAACGTACCGGCCCTAACTCCGGTGTGGGTATTGACGCAGGCATTCGGGACAGATGCGTATGCGCGTGCGCTGCAGGCTATGCGTCGTCGCGATCTCGTCGCGCAGGCGGAAGCGGCTATGGCCGAGATGACGGATGGAGACCTGCGACAGCGCGGCAGCGTCACAGCCTGCAAGCTGCGCAAGCTGGGCGATTGCCAGAGGCTCACCGCGGAACAGAAGATCGACAGGAAAGGCCAGGTCGACGCAGAACTGGTAGACAGAGGGTGCACCATTGCGCGCGGCCAACCGCGTTAGCAAAGACGAGGCGGGCAAAGAGCGTTCGTGCTGCACGGTCAGCGGCAGCGGCGCGAAATCCGCTTCAGGATCCACAGATTGACTTTTTGCCACGCATGTCTTTCGGGATTGGGCATTGGCTGCGCCCTGATCCTAAGCCAACCCGATCAATCGACCAACATGCCAAACATGCGCCAAGAACATATTCGTGGACATCTACGTGAAAGAAAAGCCAGTTTCGTCTGACATTCGATAGTTTCTGTCGAATGTCATCGCTTTGCAGCCCAATCGAGGAATTTTCTCAAGTCTTTTCAATAAGGCGCATCGAGCAATTCCAACCCAATCGCCAAGTATTCCTGACCCATTTGAGCAACACCTACCAAGCCTTAAAGCGTCTTAAAGGCGCAGCCAGCTTACCTATTAATAGGCATTAGAGCACTTTCATCACCACTACTTAGCTGCGCCTCAGATTTGACCTGCGTTATTCGACGTTTCAGAAGCTCCTTGGAAAGTTCCAAGTCAGCACGCAAAGAATTCAATCCAAAGAATGAAAAGCTGTAAGGGAGAAGTACAAAAATAATGATCACCAGGAGCAAAGCTCCTCTAGTGTAAAGATAAACACCCCACCGTTTCACCTTATTTACATAAAAAATCATCCAGCCAATTCTCGCTCGAGCTAGCTTAATCCGCCTCCAGCGGTTTCGGCTTTCGCGCTCTGAAATCCCCATAAGGCTTGCAGAAAGCGCTGCAAAAACCAATCCTAATAAAAATAAGAAAAGCCAAAGAACCAGCTTAAATAAAGATAAAGTCATCAAATAGAATGATAAATTGTCGCCAGCCTGTGACGCTGCCAGCAGCAGCGACGACATGACTGCTCCGACGACCGTAAATGACCAACGAAGCAGCGCAATTCCCTCTGTTCTTGTTACATGAAAAAATTCATCTTTTGATTTGCGTGGCAATGCATACCTCTTCAAATGATCTAAGGGGGCTTATCAAAAATTTCGCTCGTTCCTCTTCGTACCACTTAAATAGGGGTCAACAACGCTTCTAGAGCGTTTAAAATACGGAACATGCTTACTTGACCTGAGTCATTTTAAATCTGTAGGCGAACGAGCTATAGGGGCCAATCTACGACATAATACCCGTTGAAGGCCAAGGGCAGCTTCGAGCCCGTAGCGTATTTTCCTTATTGCTATTTAGTGAAGCTTCAACTTCGCTAGATTAGCTTCATATGCCGCGAACGTCGGCATCAAGCTTTCGCGGAATTCAGACGGAAGATCCGTTTGAGTCAGAAATTGCGCCATTGCTTGGGTATTACCCTGTAATAGCTGGATCAGAACAAAAGCCCTTGGATCTTGCCGATAGAATGGACTGTAATAGACCCAGTTTTTTGGGCACGATCGAAGAAATTGCCATTCATCGCCTAAGTCAAAGCCAGAGGAAAGATAGTGCTCTGCGCAGGATGTCAGTTGCTGGATATATGCTGGGACATCTGAGATTTCACGGTCTCCTGCGGTTGCCGGATACCCTGCAAGATCCTCCATGAAAGACTGTGGGTAGCCACGCTGTCCGCAGGATCTCCAAAATTGCTGATTAACAAGCGTGAGGACCGCGACGGCATCTCGCTGTCCCGACAATAGCCTATGCGTTGAAGATACGCGCTCCGAGAATAGATCCAGACGCGGCTCTGTGCGCGCGATCCAGCTCTTGAAGCCCCAGTTTGGCGCTAACAGAGCAGTAATACCTTCGACTGGCGTCAAAGCGAATGTTTTGGCCCGCTTGTTATAAGCCCAGCTGCTCGCAATCTCGCCTGCTGCTGTCTCTGTGAGAGCAAGTACCGCATCTTTGGTTGTAGTCAATCTTTACTCCTTGCGTGGCGCATGATCGGCCCACGGCGCGACTTATTGTCCGCTTTGTCCCGCATTGCTGACGTTTGCAATGATCGCCGTGCCGCTCACTTCTCGTAAGGCTCCTGTTCTCGCCGGGCACGGCATTTTTGCCAATGCTCGACGTCGATCCCCCATGTGTTGCTCAGCTCCGGGTTACGCGCTTCCTCTTCTGAAAGCTCGCTCACTCCACGCATGAAAAGGCCCATCCAGCTGTCCCATTCCGGAATATGGGCGAAGTTGATATTCATCTTGCCCTTTTCCGTGAGTTCGACACGCATATGCGTGAAGGGATCGCGGTCGAAAGGTGGCGTGCGCCGCAGGTTCAGGGCAAGCGTTTCGATTGCGCGCATGGCGTCGAATGGAGTTGCTTTTGAACCCATCGGCCCGATGCGGTTTCCGGCGTCGTCGAGCCAATCCAACCTCGATCCATGCCCCCCAGAGCCGAAACGGGCCCAGAAAACAATTGCCTTTGCCTCTGGCGGGAAGACTTTCCAAAGGAGCTGTCCGATTTCTTCTGTTATTTTTGAGCTCTGGGATTTGCCGCCAGAGATGCGCCGAAGCCATTTGACCATGGTAATCCTATAGCTGTGTTGTGGTTTTCGGCGGCTACGGAGCGCAACCCTAGCCTGATTTTGCGTGCGCCCCGCCTTAGTTCCATAACATCCAATCCCAGCGCAATCTGGACGGGAAAATGGCGCAATCTATGGCTAGGCCGCAGGTCCCGAATTTACGACATCAAGACCTTTACAAGCGCGATCCAAACGAGCGTCGCGATCGCACCAACGGGAGCCATATACCAGCGGTTTTGCGCCTGAAGCCGCATCGTCTCGGCAATAAGCGTCCCCGTCACGGAGTTGAGCCGCGCAATATCTTCGCTGATCTTCTTCGCTTCTGTTTCTGTCATGGTCGTGCCGCTCATGAAAATGCCAGCCTAGGGTACCCCCGAAACCCTAATAAAGCGAGGAATTCCGCATTCCGCTGGCGCTCAGCTATCAAAACTCACCTACCAGCGCTCGGTCATAGACCCTGATGCGGCCCCCTCCGCAGTCGAGTGTTGGCACCCCTGCCCGATCCAGCTGGCGCGCAAGGTGAATGGGTGCCTTGTTCACATCTGCCGCCAGTTGGCCGAGTGTAAGATAGTGTTTTTCGAAAGCCGTGATGCTGGTCTGGCTAATCAGCTGATGCAGATAATTGGTCTCGGGGTTTCGCTCTGTCACGCCCCGAAGATAACCGGCGTTTCTTAGCGACCGAACTGAGCCCGCGCTGATCTTAAGACGCTTGGCCGCGTCCAGAAGCGGCAGGTTACCTTCCCGACAAGCAAGCTTCGTTTCCTGCACTTGTTGACCCACCGGCACATACAGCCCCCGCAGTCCCGCGGCATCGGTCGCCCGTACCATGCCATCAAGCGTACCCGAGCGCCATTGCGCAACCAGATGCGCCACGCGGATCCTCTGCGATCGCGCAAACTGATGGAGAGACTGAAACCCCTGCAGATGCGACAGCACTGGCAGTTCTGACACCTGCGCAAGCAATTGGTCGACATCGGCAGCATAGGCGTAGCGAAGCGCCGTTCCGAATTTGATATGCCCGATCAGCCCCAGATCCATCATCGCCGTCACCTGCGTTGGCGCGATATTGAGCCTCTGTGCAGTAATGGTCAGGTTGTGCAAACCCCGCCAGAACGCAACCGCCCTTGCCAGTTGCGCCGGTGTCGTTTCCCGAAGGGCGGCCATTTCCGCCTCGGAAAGTAAATCGACATGCGCAATGAGCCGCCGGATCAACGCCACCCCCAGCCCAGATTGCCGTCGCGCCGTCTCGAAAGAAATCCGCTGGATCTCGGGGGCAGCTTTCCCGAGCACGGTTTTTCCGGGCGTCATCGTATAGCTGCGGGTCGCGAATTGATGCACGCAATCGAGGATGTCCTGCATTTCCGGCTGATCATCGACCGATTGCAACCAGCTGTAGAAAAGTCCGAGATCGGAGGACAGGTAGGATCGTCGTCCCACCCCCCTGCCCCGCAGCGCTTCAAGGCAATTCTCAAGCGCGATAGGGCCGGAAGACAAGACATTGAAACCCTCAAGACAATAGTCATCTTCGGCTTCTGGCGCGAGTTTTGAGAGACTATCGGCGGGATCACCTGCAAGCACCGCACCGAGGGTGAGACAAGCTCCATGCAATTGGCCAAGCTCCAAGCCGCTCATCCAATCGGCCTCCACTTGCCCACGGATCCGGCCCCGTACATAGGTCTCGAAATCCGTAGCAAAATGCGGAGCGGCGTGATCGGCTGCGGATCGCAAAGCATCCTGATGACGGCCCAGTTGCGTCACCACATCATAGGTTTCATGCGACGTGGCCGCCCGAGGCAATTCGAGCAGGGCGACCTCATGCCGTTCACATCCCTTCAGACAGAGCACATTCCATTCCAGAAGCTGATGCGCCCCTGACCTGCCGAACTGTGCCAGGGCCTCCTCCAGACAGAGCGGGCAGACCCGCGTAAGACAGCGGTGAAACACCCCCGTTGTGCTGCGCATCTGTCCGATACGATAGCGTCCAACACCGATCTGTTCCGGATTCCAGTGATGAAGATAGGCCAAGTCTACCCCCGAGACTTCGGCCAGCAGCGAGAGCTGATCGGGATGGCCCGAGCAGAGATAGGGCCATCTCAACCCCATATCCGAGCAAAGATCACGCGGCGGGGTCTCATTGCGACAGGCAAGCCGTGCTGCAATGCTGGCGGGTGTCTCTCCATCGAACGGAGAGACCGACAGAGCAAGGTGACGCTCAAGCATCGTCATCCTCCTCGTCATCATTGAAGCTTTGACGCGGGTCGATGCGGTGGAAATCGTCCGCGAGAAACGGGTTGAGCGCTGGAAGCGCGTCAGTACGCATCCGGTATGTTTCTGCAAAATGCTCTTTGCGCAGGCAGCCATTGATCCCATCCTGACCAAGAACCCTTGTCTGGGCTTCAACGATGAACTGCGCCAGAAGACCGAATTCATAATCTGCCGCATGCATAAGACGGGCCGCGAACTCATCCGACATCACATCCTCCCCCATCTGGAGCCGCGCCCGATCGCAATAGACGGAAACCAGGCTGAACACCTCCTCGTGGCTCGAATATTGCGAGAGCCGCTCGATCTCGATGGGATAGATGCGCCGCGCCAATTGTGCGTCCTGATTGATGATCCTTTTGAGGCCAGGCATGCCCGTCAGCATCAAGCCCACGGGCCATTGGCTGTTCTCCATGAGAGACTTCAGGGTATTAACAATCGCCTGTCGCTCTTTGATCGTCTGGTGCTGTGCCAGATCCTGCGCCTCATCGAGATGCAGGAATAGCGTTTTCCGCAGCTTGCAGTGCCGCTTCACGAGGTTCCAGATTACCGCCGAGGATCGATCCTGCTGCAGCTTATGTCCCAAGGCATGCAAGATATCGGTCCCGACCACCTTCATCGTTGCCGGAGACGGCACCTTGAGGCTTACCAGCTCACTTTCGCCATCCGGGCCCTCAAAAAGAAGCCGGCTCTGGTATCGCCGTCTTAACTCCTTGATCGCCGTCGTTTTGCCAGCGCCAGAACGGCCCACGAGCGCGATGCCGCGCAAATCCGCCACAATCCCGTCCGCAAGATCGGCACGGCGTTGTTCCAGCAACTGATCGAAATACTCCTCAAGGCGACGGAAAGCCGCGGTCGGGATATAGGCAGACCGGATATCCTGAATAATCTGCCGCACGTTCGGGTCATTCATTGTCATCACTGAACCTCCAACTGAATTTGGGTTTTCGCGAGCCGCCGTCGGTATTCGGCGCTGGATCTGGCGGCGTGGGTTGCGTAGAAGCCGTCGGTGTCTTCTCGGCAGCCTGCGAGATTGCATTGCTGAGACTTGGTCGATCAGAGAGAGGGGTGATTTGTTCCGCCTCGGCTTCACCACCAAAGCTCAGTCCGAAAAAGCACTCCTGCTCGGCACGCCGGATGTCGCGCGCCGATACTGTCAGTGGGCCAATCTGCCGCCATGCCCGCTGGGCATCGTCGTTCTTGGTCGAGCGTTCGAGGGCTGCATCCACCACATCGATATGAAGGCGCGCGGCAGCCTTATTGGTCCGCCGGAGATCGCGGATCGTCGCGTCCCAGACCGCCAGAGACACGCCTTGCAGCTTGCTCAGTCCGGCAGGGATGGTGTGCCAGGCATCGTCATACCAAATGGACAGAAATCCCATATCCTCGGGATCAAGCCGCAGATCCATTTTCTGTGCGCCATAGCGCATGAAATACTCAGCAAGCTCCCGGCTATGGTAATTGACGCCACAGACCAGAACCCCATGCCGCCCCAGCTGGCGTTGCAGTGGAATACCCAGAATATGGCGCAGCTCATGCGGGGATTTAGCGGGACTATGGCCGTATTGATCGATCAGGCGGTCCCAAGTATTCGCCGGCGTCGCATATTCCAAGCCGCGGTGCGGCGTATCGTGGTATTCGTCGACAACGAAACTGACGAGCAATTCGACGATGCTCTCGGCTGTATGGACGATATTCTGGTCAGCAGGATAATCACCACGCTCTTGCGTATTGCCGAATGTTCTTCCCGTCAGCCGCTGCATCAACCGCGTTCCGAAGGTTCGAAAAAGCCGCTCGATACGGGCACGCAATTTTGGAACCCCAGCGGGTAAAACCTCATAGCCCACATCAAGATCGGCCAAGGCTGCCGAGAATTTGGAATCGACGAATGCGCTGCCGTTATCGACGAACACCGAAAAGATATGCCCGCCTTGGCTCCACTCTTTCTGACATCCAAGCTGCTTGGAGATCGCGGCCTTATTGCGCATCGCCAGCCAAAGGGTCGCGAGGGCGATATCCGAATTAGGTTTAAATGCCATTTTTACGGCCAGTACGACGCGTGTCGCACGGTCCAAGGCCACGCAGATCCAGGAGCGTCCGGTTCTCAGCTTGTCAAAACTCGGACGACTGACATCAATGCCACCCCCTTCAAGAAAGGCAAGAAGATCTATCTGCCATTCGTCCATCTCGACGCCTTGCAGGGGCGCCTCGACCAATAGACCTTTGGTGTAGGGACCAAACTTATTCTTGGCGACCGTGAGCCCTTCTCTCGCAGCGCAGACCTCGAACTTGTTCAACTCGGAGATCCGTCGTCTGACCGTGCTTTCGGAAATCTCTGGCTCCGGCAGGTCTTCATTCAAGGCGAGTGACTTGTTTAGCTCGCGAATGACCCTGTTCACTTGCATGGTCACATAAGGCACATTGACCCGGTTCGGATGTAGATAGAGCTTGAATGTCTCCTGCATGATCGCCTCGGCCCGCGCAGAGACCCGCTTGGCATTCTGGCTATTGAAACGCGACCTTTTGACAAAGCACATCGGATCGCGCGTTTCCTGCCAATCCCTCAGCCATTTCATCAGTGAAGTCCGACAAGGCGCGCGCAGCGCAAAGAGCTTTGCCAGTTCTTCAGCGTTGCGCCCTTGGCAGATCTGCTCCGTCAGCCTCGCCTCGACACGCTCGACCAGTTTGGGCATGTAGGCGCACACGGAAGCTTGCGAGCGGCTGACCTCCTTGGCGGCCTCCCCCGCCTCAAATTCTTCTACGAAAAGCTGTTTGCGAAAAACGCGGGCCTGCTCGGCAGCAGGCATTCGGCTGACAAGCATGCTTCCCGCCGAGGCCCGCCGCGCAGCTCTTGAGTTGGAAAAATAGCCATATTCCAGCCGTGCCTTACCATCGTCCAGCATCGTTTTAAGATCCTGATGGCTCAGGCAAAGAGGTTCGGAAGTGGCATTTAACGCGCGCAACTCGACAAGCGTCTCGCTCACATTGTCGACCATGTGAAGGGTCTCGCCGAGGATCACCGCCTCGGCCTTGGATATGCGTAACCGGACCGCCATTATTGCACCTCCGGCAGCGTCAACATACTGCGCTCGGTGACATGGTGGGACAGATCTGCCTCGACTGCCCCGTCAAAGATCGCCCGAAAGACCGCGCGATAGGCCCGCCCCTTCAGCCCGGTCGCCTCCACGACCTGCTGCACCGATGTCGATCCGTTCAGCCCGCGCAAGACTTCGGCGACAACAGCATCCGCTTCCGCGTCCTCAATCCCACGAAACATATGAAGGAGCTCGGCATTCCGCACCTCTGCCTCGGAGTAGCTGTTCTCGGTCACGAGCAGAGCATCATCCGCAAACCGCTTCGGCAGCTGAGCTTTGATAAGAGCGAGCTCCTTATCGAAACCGTTACGTTCGACCAAGGCGCTCGGCTTTACGGCCAGAGCAAGCTTGAAGCCGGTCTCAAACAGAAGAAGGTAATCAAAGACGTGATACCGAAGCTTCCCCGCAGCATCGCGAAAGGGAACGCGGGGCGGCTGGTCCCAGATGTCGACCACTTCCCTTTGCGAGAAGCTAACGAGCAGGCATTTACGCTCCTCATTGCTCTCGAAGATAAACTGGCGCCATGCAGCACTCCGATGCAGTTTGGCCAGCAGAAAACCACGCGCGCTCGACTTTGAGCGCGCCGCAAACATACGCGTCGCCCGCGTGCGCTCCGGGGGCACATACGGCCCCCAGAAATCAAATCCATCCATTGGAATTCTTACCCGCGCGGCAGATCAATCTCTGCCCACGCCGAGCTCCTCTTTCATTGAGACACAAAGACCCGCCGCGCAGAAAGCTCTGCGCGCTTGACCGGATCCAGAAAATGGGTCATGAAAGAGATGTATCGGGTGCTACTTGATACATCTCCATAGAGGGCCTTCGGAGCTGCAACTCCGACGGCCCTTCTTCATTTACGGCGTATTGTTACAGATCATCATCGGCCCTCCTTTTTTGACAAGGAAACAGGTCCTCGACGTGTCGTCCCACGGCTTCGGCAAGCGCTTTCTCGATGCGCGCCGAACGGCACATACGTTTTCCAACCAAAGTCAGCGCTGAATCATTCACACCAATCTCACGAGCCAGCTGCGCAAGGGATGTTCCCCGGATACGTAGCTGTGCTTTCAGCAGTTCATGGGCGTCTAATTCTTCCTTCGTCGGGGTGCGCATTGAGCCGCCTCCAGGTTCTGCATGAATGGAATGTGGGCAAGCCCCCTTTCAAGCTAAGGATCTCTATCTTTCTGGGTCAACCGCGCAATCAATTGACTTAAAAGGAAAAAGAGAAGCGGACTCTTTGGTCCGATCGGACCGAAAAGTCCGGCCGTTGTATTTCCAATATAAATTTCGGTTCCCGAACTAAGGTTTCTGAGTAGGCTGGAAAAACCAGCAGCGGAGGCAATGGAAATGGCAGAGGGAGACAGCCCATACGATTCGACGATCAAGCACGTTGGAGCGACCGAGCTGCTGAACTTTCGACTGGAGAGAGGGTGGACCAAAAAGCATCTCAGTACGGAGCTCGGCATATCGACACGAGACTACTACCGCTACGAAAAGGGCGAACGTCCCGTGCCGGCCTCAACGCGATGTGCAATGATAGACAAATTTCAGTTTGATTTACTGCCCGCAGAAGAGCTGGCCCGCCATATAGGCGTAACCCTCGCACCAGTACCCGAACCGGTCCCCACAGTCGTCCCTATTCCATCACCCGAGCCAGAACTGGATTTCTGGAAAAACCTGCGTGAGAATGAGGTGAAGAGAAATCGTAGAGAGAGATACTCTAAAGCGGGGCAAAAATTCATTCAGCTTCGTGACGACGCGTATATCTGTAGCACGGCATATGTAGTAATTAAGATCATCGTTGAAGAGCTTAGTTTACCTCGCGACTTTAAGCTGTTGGAGGTTGATTGGGCGTTTGGCGCTGCCGTTGCCGTTATCGTGCTATGTTCACCGCCAGTCCTTGCTGAACTCCCTTTACTTAAGGCCGTGCAGCACCTGTTAAAGCGCACTCAAACGCCATAGTGTGAAGCCAGATGTCGAACTAAGAATAACTTCCGCTCCTCTGCCCTTTTAGCGGTGCCGCCGATTGAACGGCAACAACGCAGCGAAAGTATTGGCTACGTGTTTCTCCTCGACGCCCTGCATGGGGGAATATCGGCGGAAAGCTGACTTGCGGCGCCGCGGCGTGGTAGCTGCAGCAATAGCTCAAAGCCGTCATTTGCTGTGCTCTCGATGAATGCCAGCTCTTCGCCGGAGAGCGAACACGGCTCTTGCTCTAGCACATTTCCAGCCAGGCAAACCGCAGCAGAATGGTTACGTCGACTGATACAACCGGACGGTCCGGCATGAATGGCTTGATCTCCACATCTTCGAAGCCATCAAAGTGTTGCGGCAGATTGGCACCGAGTGGCTCTACCGCTACAACCAAAAACTCTCGACCATCGGCACCGGCGGGATGACCCTAGTGCAGAAACTGAGAATGGCCGGATGAATCCTCTGCCCAAGCCCTTGCAAAAATTGGTCGGAGTTGCGACCACAACAGTACAAAGTTGAGGTCTTGGAGAGTGTGTTGTGGACGAATACGCTGACGGTTATCGGGTTCTGTTCGTAAACGAGAAAAATCTTTCGAGCACCACCGAACCGGGCACAATCCTAATCGCGCCCAGTTTGGATAGTTGGAATGACTTTGGTGAACGTATTCTTATCGAGGCGGTGCTCCAGCCAAGACTTGATGCCAAATTCGGAAGCGAACGCCTAGAGTTCCGCGGATTTTTTGGCTTTTTAGATAAGCAGGGCGATAACTACGATACTTTACCGCTTCGCGACCTTATCGATCGTGCTTCTGCCCCGACCTCCGCCGAAAAGGTGCCGGCATATTTCACTATGCTACCCGATATGGAGAGCTATCGGCGAATCGTCGGCCAACTTGGACCGGAAGAAGCTCGCATCGCATTACGCGCGATGAACGATATTGTCGAAGCGGATGACCGACCCGCTGGGAGGCAGTGGCTTAACAGAGCCCGTAATAGCCCATTATTTCTCAATGCATTTCTGCGAAATAGCGAATCTTATTTCACTTGGAAAAACGCAGCACCAATCTTACGCGGTGTTGAGTTCGAGGAACTTGGCAGGATATCCAGTGGCTTGCATATACAGTTCCAGCTCGCTGGACGACCAAATGCACACGATCTAAAATTTCGATTTGCTCAGGGGGAGCATGTGCTCCCACAGCGCTTTGCGGTCGTAATTGGTAAAAATGGCGTCGGCAAGAGCCAAGCGCTGGCACAGATTATCGATGCAGCGTTGCTCGGGAAATCAGAACTCACTGATCTGGATGGTCATCGCCCGATATTTAACCGAATACTTGGTTTTTATCCGTCAGCCTCGGCATCGTCCGCATATCCCAGCGATCGCCGCAAGCGCTCGCGATTCTGGTACCGACGCTTTCCTTTGATGAGTCGATGGTCGAAACATACCGCCAGTGACCTCATCATTCAACTTGCACGCAGCATTGAGGGTATCGCCGGACAGAGCCGCTACAAAATTTTCCTGAACGCAGTAACCGCGATTGAAGGTCACAAAGAACTGGTATTGCGTACAAAGGACGGTGAAGACCGCCCTGTCTCCATTTTTGAACTTAACCAAGGCGGAGAGCAAAAGCGGCTTGAGCGATATGCCGCAATCAATGTCGGCGTTGAACCTGTCCGTATGATCGAGGGCAAGACCTATCGTCTAAGTAGCGGAGAACTTAGTTTTCTTCGCTTCGCTGCGCTCACCAGTCTCTTTATTGAGAACGGTACACTGCTACTTTTTGACGAGCCTGAGACGCATCTCCACCCGAACTTTATAAGTCAATTTGTTGCACTACTGGACAAATTACTTGAGCAGACCGGATCCGTGGCGATCCTGGCAACGCACTCGGTCTATTTTGTTCGCGAAACGATGGAGGATCAGGTCACTGTCCTGCGTTCCGACGCGGATCGCAGAGTATTAGCCGAGACCCCGACGCTGAAAACGTTTGGCGCCGATGTTGGCGCTATTTCCTACTTTGTATTCGGCGAAGATCAGCCTTCGCGTCTCGCTCAGGAGGTGGAAACCAAAATCATGGCGCATTCCGTCTCTTGGGAACAAATATTCGAGACCTATAAAGATCGGGTCTCGCTTGATCTGCTCGGAGAGATTCGCGCTCGGGTGGAAAGATCTGAGCGCGAGGCTGGCGGTCAATGAATCGACTTGATCCGCCCGACTATTTCGATGACGCGGCCGCGCTCGACGCATTGGCATTGAATATACGGCTCAAATGCTACCCGAATTTGGCCGTTGAGGTTCCCGCGCTCAAGGCAGGTTATCTTCAGTATGTCGGTGCCAGCGGCAATGTGCATAACATCGCCAATGTTGCGCTCCCAGTTCAGATACAGAAGCAGCTCAAGGCGCTTTACTCCTCGCCTTCAAAAGAACTACCGCACATTGATCGCATCCGCGAGGAGAGCGATGCTAACTGCTGCCCGATGTGTGGGTCGTTTCACAGTGGCACCCTCGACCATTTTCTCCCCAAGGAGGAGTATCCGGCCTTCGCCATCTTCGGACCCAACCTTGTTCCAGCATGCAAATGCAATAGCAAGCGGACCAACCAGCTTGTTGGCGCAAATATAAGCGAGCGTATCCTCCATCCTTACTTCGACGATATCCTCCGCGAGCGGCTATTTATTGCGCATTTCGAGGACTTTGGTCTCGTGCCGCGTATCTCGCTCCGACTTGCACTCGATCCAGCGCATGCATACGCCTCGGCGGTACATTTCCACATGACAAATGTTGTAGAACGAACCTCGATACTGAGGCATCTGCGCACCAGTTGGACTAATCTTCTGCGTCGACCAAGCCTCGCGGCGGCAGACCTACGGAATGCGCCAGCGTCTCGGCAATCTCTGATCGACATCCTGAGGGCGGAACTGGATCGACAAGATGACACTTATGGCAGTCGTAACAACTGGCGTTCAGTATTTCTCTCTGGCTTGCTCGAAGACGCCTTGCTTGACTGGCTATTTGCAGCATTCCAACGAGCAGGATGGGAAGCAGACGGACCTCTCGTTGAAGGAATCGTCTAAGATCACGCCTATATCAGAAACTCGTTTACAGACGTGGCCGGTACAGGGGACAGGTTACAGGGCTGGTGAGGATATCGCCGAGCGAAAATGGGCGCGTGAGTATATGTCTAACGTCCATCTATTCGCTGTGTCTACGCCCTACACCTATTTGAGGGTGGTACAGCAGCTGAGCTGATTGCGCCCTGCCTGCTGCTGTCACTCCGTGGAGTTGCATCGGACAGCCACTTAGCGGAATGCTGCTCCGCAGCATCGATTGAATTGGAATTTCGGGTTTGGGCCGGAATTGCTGTGTTCGGGCTGCCTTGCTCTCAGCGGCGTTATAGAAGAGATTTGAAGCATGGCATTATCGCAAGTTCAGATTATTCAATCCCTAGCTGAAGCACTTTCTTGGTTTGAGAAAGAGCTGAACTGGGGCGTACAGCAAGCCGAGTTACGCCACTTATCTGGTCGGATCGGGGAGCTTTATGCAGCGATGATCACACGTGGCCAAATGGCGTTGGCCGTCAATCAGCACGGGTATGATGTTGTCAGCGCCGACGGGGAGCGTATTTCTGTCAAAACGATCACGACATCATCTCAAGTTTCATTCAATTTGGACACATTCGATCAGGTGGACCGAGTAATTGTTCTTCGCTTGGTCGTCGAAGAAAATGAGGTTTCGATCGAAGAACTGCTCGATTGCACGAGTGCTGAAGCGCGCAGTGAAATGCGCGCTTCAGCGTCTAAATTGGTCTATACGCCTCGAAAGCTGCCCCGAGTGCGCGAACTTTCTGATTTACGTGTTACCGCGCAGGCAGTGTCTCGTGACATTCTCATCAAGCAACTCGAGAACGGCACTATTTTAGTTGAGCGCAACGGACAGCGAGAAACCCCTGCCATACCTGCACTTCGTGAAGTAGCCGTGGCAATCGGAGTCGACATTCTCAACTCGAATGGAAATCCGAAAAATACTCGATCGCTCGGTGCTGATATCTTGACCGTTTTATGCTCTCAATCCGTTTGGTAAAAAATATAGATTACATACACTTGTTAGAGGAGAGGGGTCCTGCGCATTTAGCTTGAACAACTGCTAAGATCGATGTCTATCAAGAATAGCCAAACCCCGCCATCGTGCCTGATCCCGGCAGCTAATGTGCCGCATGACTGGCTCGAGCACAGCGGCCAATCATATTCGCAGTATTTCGATCTCGGATAGGTTGGTGCTAGTTGCGCGCAAGCTGTTTGACGATTTCATCCACGACAGCATAACTGGCCCGAGAGAGATGAGGACAAGTTATTAGCTTTCCACCGGTCCAGCCTTGAAGGTGCTTTGCAGCGGGAACACCATGAGCAATGATGACACGCGGTTCGAATGTCGTCAAAAGGAGATCGAAGGCGTCTGTCGTGCTTGCCGGCATATTAGCCATTTCAGTCGATGGTGTCGCGTAAATATTGGTTTCTAACACGCCCGACACCTTTGACGTGAGCCTATCAATACGTCGTCTCGTTGCCGATGGACCCTTACCGCGCGCCGCTCTTTCGGCGTCGTAGTCTCGACGCCATAAGCCAAGGTCGAACCCCTTGTCGGACGTCCAGAACCGCCACCAGTTGCCACCAGTAGTCGCCGCGTTGTAACCAACGACCCATGTCGAGCAGGTTGAAGGATCACCATCGCAGACAAATGGTCTTTGTGATGAGGGTCGACCAATTGTTTCTGCAAGTTTCATTTCGAATTCGGTCATGAGATCATAGTTGCAGGTAATCGCTGGGCGCGCAACGTACTCGTTGCCGCGAATGTCCTCTTCGACGGGCTGCAGTGCAACATGGCCGAAGCTCTACGAAAGTCGGCGGAGGGCCGAAAGCTACAAACTCACTTATTTCGCTATCGACTAACGGGCGACGCGACTGTTCCCTGCATCGCACTCGGCCAAGCAACCAGATATGGTCAAATCGGAGCGCCAATAAATGCGGCTTAGGTCAGGTGGCATAGGTAGCGTGGCCACGCCTTTGTTTCGCAAACGAGTGGACAAAGCCCCTACGGGGTTTCGCGTAGAATTCGCGAGCTCTCCGAGAGATATGAATCTTTGACGAAAAGCCTCAAGGCTTTTGCGAGATACCTGCAGCGCTCCGATACGAGCCTCAGCATTGCAATGGGCACGACTTAGAAAGCCGGCATGCGCAAGGTAGCTGGCTGTCCTTACAGTTATGCGCAAATAGCTTGCTGCCTCAGCAATCGGATAGGCTATAGATTCCAGCTCATCCACTTCACTCCGATCTCCATCAGCCTCGATCCACTCTCCTAGTTCACGCCTGAAGGCAGAAAGCATAGCCTCGGTGACAAAACTTTTGGTAGCGACCGTGCCATCCTCTTGCCTATATGCCAGCCCCCTCCGGACGAGCAGCTCTTGCTCTTCAAGAGAGAAGCCCTCAACTGAGGGAACAAGCGCTTCATTACGCGAAGCAATACCCTCAGAAGGCACACCAAAGACCTGAACGCCTTTGCGAATCGAGAAACGAGCAAAGATTTCTCGCCGCATCAAAGCACGCAGCGGCTCCACTTCATCACCAAGCCCCCTACTCTGAAGCCATTTCATCAGCGGCCCGTAAATACGCCCGAAGAAGCGCTTCTCGGCATGTTGCTCAGCCAGCTCTTGCAAGCAGCTTGAGAAGGCCAACTCACCCCCCTTGAGCACTTGGTAGCCTGCTTCTCCATACTGTGCCCATTCGTGCTCACCATGGCCGCTGAGCGTCGCCTCGGGCCCCTTCTTTAATAGTAGACCTAGGACCTCACAGAGGCGTGCTGCAACATTAAGCTCGAGCCTGTCGAGCCATGCATCGCCCCGCCCGCTAAGAATACGCTCCATAAGACAGCACTCAAAGGAGCCCGTAGCTGCGGGCACGAAGTTTTGCGATAAAACCCAGTCGAAGTGCTTCCGGATCTGCGCCGCGAAATCCCGTCCATCCCTCGTGATTTTCTCAGGCGGCAATGTGACCAGTAAACAGCCATGATCGGCACAACTTCGTACCGAGGCAAACTTCCAATGTAGCCTGCGAGGCATCCGCCACGCTTCCTTCGCAGATGGAACCTCTTGGCGTAGACAATCGGGGCAGATGCGTATGCGCGAGCGTTGCAGGCTGGACGTCGTCGCGATTTCATCGCGCAGGCGGAAGCGGTTATGACCGAGATGACGGATGGAAACCCGCGCCAGCGCAGCAGCATCACAACCTGCAAGCTGCGCAAGCTGGACGATTGCCAAAGGTTCGCCGCGGAACAGAGGATCGACCGGAAAGGCCAGATCACCGCAGAACTGGTAGACAGAAGGTGCACCATTTCGCGCGGCCAACCGCGTTAGCAATGACGAAGCTGGCTCAAAGCACGCGTGCTGCACGGTCAGCGGCAGCGGCGCGAAATGGGCATCGGGATCTACAGGTCGACTTTTTGCCACGCGAGTCTTTCGGAAGTAGGCATTGAGATCGCCCCAACCCTAGGCCAGCCCGCTCAATCGACCAATACACCAACCATAGGCCAAAATCATATTCGTGGACATCTATGTGAAAGAAAAGCCAGTTTCGTCTGACATGCGACAGTTTCAGAAATGGCGGACCCGGAGCGATTCGAACGCCCGGCCCCTTGATTCGTAGTCAAGTGCTCTATCCAGCTGAGCTACGGGTCCGCAATATCTGCACCTGAGTAATCAGGCTATGTCGTTTCTGGCAAAGCCAGAGATAGTGGCGGACCCGGAGCGATTCGAACGCCCGGCCCCTTGATTCGTAGTCAAGTGCTCTATCCAGCTGAGCTACGGGTCCGTCGTGGGGGGCTATCTATTGGGTAAGTCGGGGGGGCGCAAGAGGAAAAATGAAAGTTTTTTCACAAGACAGCATTTCTCGGGAAATGCGCTTCTCAGACAGGCTGCATCGATAGCTCCTGCGGCAGATAGAGCATGAACTGAGTACCCGTCTCGTCGCTCCGGTTCAGCTCCAGCCGGCCACCATGGCCTCGGATCAGCTCGGCCGAGATCGCCAACCCCAGCCCCGTGCCGCCCTTGCGCGAGCCTCCCGTGAAAGGCTGGAACAGATGTTCGCGCGTTTTGGCGGGCAGGCCCGGACCGGTATCCTGAACGCGGATCCACCAATCATCGCGCGTCTCGCCTGCGCCCACCTCGATCGTGCCATGCTCGCCCGTGGCTTCCAGCGCCTGACGCGCATTGCGTACGAGGTTGGAGATCACGCGATAAAGCTGCTCGCGGTCGGCACGAATGGTGAGATTCGGCGCGATATCAACGATGAAATCGACAAGTCCCGCCCCCTCGAGCGATTGCTCGCTCTCGACCACCTCGGCCACCAGCGGCGCCAGCATGAAACGCGAAAGCGAGGGCGGCGGCTCCTCGGCTTTGCCGAAGGCCAGTGTCGTCTCGCACAGATTGACCGCCCGCCCGATCGAATTGATCAGCTTGGGGGCGGCGCGCTTTACCACCGGATCCTCGGAGAACTCCATCCGGTCCGCAAAGAGTTGCGCCGTGGTCAGGATATTGCGCAGGTCGTGGCTGATCTTGGCCACCGCCTGCCCCAGCTGCGCCAGACGCTCCTTCTGGCGCAGGGCCGCCGTTAACTGGGTCTGCATATCGGCCAGGGCATCCTCGGCCACACGCAGCTCCTGAATACGGGCATTGGGCGCGATGATACGGCGGTTATCCTCGGGCGCCTCCGAATAGGAGGACATATGCGCCACCAGCCTCTTGATCGGGGTCACCATCAGGCGCTGCACCAACGCGAAGAGAAGCACGGCCGTAATCCCCGAGATCACCGCCGACAGGGTCAGCAGGCGTAGCCCGTATTCGATCATCCCGATTCGGATCGGTTTCGTGTCGAGCGTGATCTCGATCACCTGCCCGCCTCTCTGCACCGGTTCCCCCACCACGCGGATGATATGGTTCTCCGGGTCGATCAGGATCCTGAGCGCATCGTGGATCCGGCTCCAGAGCGAGGCATTGCGGATGTCATAGGTGCCCGAGATCGCCTCGGGGAGCGGCGAGGACAGCACCAGCTGACGCACCGCATCGCGGCGCAACACCACGTTATAGACGCCCGCATTGGCCAGAAGCTCGTTCTCCAGATCGGGATCGATAGTCGATTGATCCGTGGCCAGCAGCGAGAGAGAGGCGATCTGGGCACGCTCCAGACGCGTGAGCAGATAGTTCTCGCGGTAGGTCGCGATTCCCGGCAGCAGAATCAACAGCTCCGCCAGGACGACGAAGATCGTCGTCAGAATAAGGAAACGGCCGGAAAGCGAGTTGATCTTCATTACCTGTCTCGGGTGGCTCCGCGACTATGACTGCGGGACGGATCTGCAAATATTGTTGCTTTGTTGCGATAAATAGGGCGTGATGGCAAAAGACAAAAGAGACAACCGCCCGAATTATCGTGAATTCGACATCAACTTCGGGGCAATCGGCAAAAAACTGCCCCGGGTCAATTGACTTGTGATCTTATCCTGACTAAAGACCGGGCCTCGAATATGAGCGGCAGCCGAATCCGTTTGGCGTCGTGTTGCCCTACCGTATCAGAACCCGGAGTTAAGCGATGAAACGCACTTTCCAGCCCTCGAACCTCGTTCGCGCCCGTCGCCACGGGTTCCGCGCCCGTATGGCAACCAAAGGTGGCCGTAAGGTCCTGAATGCACGCCGTGCAAAAGGCCGGAAGTCGCTGTCGGCATAAGCCGTCACGACTGGCGACAGGCTAATCCTATGACACCGTCGGAGGCTTCCGTGACAGACCCCCAAGGTCAGGACGCGGGCACGGCTCCGGCGGTTTCTTCATGCGCGGATGCCAGCCATCCCGCCACCCCGCCACCCGTTGCGACCCTTCGCAAACGGGCCGATTTCCTGCGTGCGGCCTCCGCGCGCCGTGCCGGCATGCCGGCAGGGCTCCTGCAGGCACGGCTACGTGTGGATGACCTCGTCTCGCCACGTCTGGTGCGGGTAGGCTTTACCTGTTCCAAAAAGGTCGGCAATGCGGTAGCCCGCAACCGCGCCAAGCGCCGCCTGCGCGAGATCGCGCGGCTTGTGCTGCCGCAACATGGCAAGCCCGGCTGGGATTATGTGCTGATCGGGCGTGCAGACGCCACCGCCACGCATGATTTCAAGGCGATGCAGGACGATCTGGTCCGTGCCTTGGAGCGGGTCCATGCCGAGGATTACCGTCCACCCAAGCCCCGCGGCCCGAAGCCGAACATTCCCCGTGGCCCGCGCCGCGGCAAAGGCTAGACATGAGCCCCCTGGCCCATATCATCGCCCTGCCCGTGCGTGCTTACCGGCTGGTCGCGAGCCCGTGGGTCGGGAATGGCTGCCGCTATCAACCGACCTGTTCGGCCTATATGCTGGAAGCGCTTGCCCTGCATGGGGCCGTCAAAGGCACCTATACGGGCGTCCGGCGCATCCTGCGCTGCCACCCGTGGGGCGGACACGGCTATGACCCCGTTCCGGGCGCCGACCCCGACCATGACGCGAAATGCCATTGTGCAAAGGAGCATGACCATGCTGGACGATGACGACGCCCCGATCCATCCGCTCTTTGCCGACGCCCCCTCGACGACGGCCTTCAAGAAGCTGCGCAAGCGCATCGTCCGCCAGACCCGCGAGGCGATCGAGCAATATGGCATGATCGAGCGTGGTGCCCGCTGGCTTGTGTGCCTCTCGGGCGGCAAGGACAGCTATACGCTGCTCGCGGTCCTGCATGAACTGCAATGGCGCGGGCTGCTGCCGGTCGAGATCCTCGCCTGCAACCTCGATCAGGGCCAGCCGGGTTTTCCGGCCACCGTTCTGCCCGAATTTCTTGAGAAAATGGGGGTTCCGCACCGGATCGAGTATCAGGACACCTACTCGGTCGTGATGGACAAGGTTCCGCAGGGCCGCACCTATTGTGCGCTCTGCTCGCGCCTGCGCCGCGGCAATCTCTACCGTATCGCGCGCGAGGAAGGGTGCTCGGCCGTTGTGCTGGGGCACCATCGCGACGACATCCTCGAGACATTCTTCATGAATCTCTTCCATGGCGGGCGTCTGGCAACGATGCCGCCGAAGCTGGTAAACGAGGAGGGCGATCTTTTCGTCTATCGCCCGCTGGCTTTCGTGGCCGAGGAGGATTGCGAGAAGTTCTCCCGCGACATGAACTATCCGATCATCCCCTGCGATCTCTGCGGCAGCCAAGACGGGCTTCAACGCCAGCAGGTCAAGCAAATGCTTGATGGATGGGAGAAAAACCGCCCTGGACGGAGACAGGTCATGTTCCGTTCGCTGATGAATGCGCGCCCCTCGCATCTGCTGGATACGGGACTGTTCGACTTTGCCGGCCTGTCGCTGAAAGCGGGCGGTGATTCAAATTTGAACGATAACATCCCCGATTTGCGCCAGCACGATTAACCGATCACTGACAAAACCCGCCTAAGACTACGGCTATTAATTTATGCGCCGTTTGACGAGGTATGGTGATGTCGAAGGAAAAGAATCGAAAACCCACCCTGAAAGGGGGCCCGATTCTCATGCGTCGTGAAATGATCGCCTTTGTCCCGGCGATCATTCTGGCGGGCTACTGGATCGGACTGGAAGCGATGATCCTCCTCGGCGTTACCGCATTGGCGGTGGGCTGGATGACCCGCCCTGTCCTGCCTTCCGATGATCTGGAAATGACCACTCTCGATCCGGCAACGGGGCTGCCGCTACGCGAACTGGCCCTACCGATGATGGACAAGATCATGACCGAAGCGCGCACGAGCAATCGCCTGACGAGCTGTTTCGTGATCGCCATCGACGATCCGCAGAATTTTACTGCCAATACCAGCACCCGCGAGTTCGATGATACGATGCGTCGCTCGGCAGAGCGTCTGCGCTCCGTGCTACGCGATTCGGATTACATCGCACGCCTGGGCGGCGCGCGCTTCATGGTGATGCTGAAACCGACACCCAATCCCGATCTCGAAAGCATGATCCAGCTTTCCGTCCGGCTTCAAAGCACGCTGGAAGAGCCACTCTCCATCGGCGGGCGCACCCTGTCGCCCACCTTCCATATCGGGTTCTGCCAAATGAGCCGCAGCCCTAAGCCAGATGCCGAAAGCATTCTGGACGCCGCCGAGATTGCGGCAGAGGAAGCCTCGCGCAACGGCACATCGGCGATCCGAGCCTTTTCCAACGAAATCCGCCGCTCTGCCGAAATCCGCTCGGCGCTTTCCGCAGAGGTGGGCGATGCGTTGGAGAACGGCGAGATCGTCGCCTATTTCCAGCCGCAGATCTGCACCGATACCGGCCTGATCTCCGGTATGCAGGCGATGCCGCGCTGGCTGCACCGTGATCGCGGCGTGCTGGGTGAAACCGATATCATGCCCGCAGTCATGGCCGCAAACCTGCGCACCCGCTTCTACGAAGTCATGATGTTCCAGGTCTTCAACGGGCTGAAGGAATGGAATGCGCGGGAAGAACTGGTCGGCGTGATCTCCTTGCCCATCAACGAGGAATTGCTCGCCAACCCGAAGATGCCCGAGCGCCTGCAATGGGAATTCGACCGGTTCGAGCTTCCTGCGGACCAGATCCGTCTGGTGCTCGAACAGGAGATCGTTTCGAAGCTCAGCGATGATATGATCTCCCATACGCTCAGCGCCTGCCGCAAGATGGGCTGTAAGATCGAGCTTGCCGGTTTCGGAAGCGGCCCGGCTTCGATCAATTCGGTCCGTAATGCCTGCGCCGAGCGGATCCGCATCCATCGCAGCTTCGTGGCCCATGTCGATCACGATGCCGAACAACAGCGCCTTGTAGCCGCCATCATCTCGCTTGCCGAGGGGCTGGGCATCCAGACCATCGCAGAGGGGGTAGGTTCCATCGGAGAGCACGCAATGCTCGCGCAGCTGGGCTGCAACCATGTGCAGGGCCGCGGTATTGCCAGCCCGATGCCGCTGGAAGAAACCCATGACTGGATCGCCCGCCACATGGCCAAGCTAGAGAAAACACCAAGGCTGAATACCCGCCGAGGGTCGTAAAACCGGCGCGATCATCACGAATCCTATTGGGAAGCGAAGGAACGGGGGGAAAGGGCTTGACCTTTTGCCCCCCCTTCTGTTGAACCGACACGACTTCCCGAAAGGCAGACGGATCCTCATCGCCCATGGAAAACCAGAATAAGAACCTCATCATCGCAGCCGTATTATCCGCACTCGTGCTGATCGGCTGGACAGTCTTCTTCCCGCCGGAGCAGACGACCAATCCGGAGGGTGGTGAAACCGTCTCGGATCAGGCCGCCTCGGCAACCGCGCCCACCATCGCACCGACACCGGATGCGCTGAATACCGCGACGCAGGACGCCAAGAATGTAGCGAATGCCACCAGCGATGAGCTGGCGAACATTCCCCGCATTCCGGTCCAGACGCCGGATCTGAAAGGCTCCATCTCGCTGATGGGCGGCCGTTTCGACGACCTCTCTCTCGAGAAATACAAGGAAACGCTGGCCGACGACTCCCCTGATGTGCGGCTGCTCGCGCCGATCAGCGGCACCGAGCCCAACGCCGCCAAACCCTATTATGTGGTCTATGGGTGGTCCCCCGCAGGCGGCTATTCGGCCGATCAGGTTCCCGGGCCCCGCACGGTCTGGACCGCCCCTGAAGGCGCCAAGCTAACCCCCGACACCCCCGTCACCCTGACCTGGGACAATGGCGCTGGCCTGATTTTCCGCCGCACGATCTCGGTCGATGACGATTACATGTTCACCGTCCAGCAATCGGTCGAGAACACCACAGACACCGAGGTCCGTCTCGCGCCTTATGGCATCATCGCCCGTCACGGCCTGCCGCCGTCGAAAGCGACCTATGTCCTGCATGAGGGCGCCGTGCGCATGAGCGATGGCAAACTCGAAGAGATCAAATACAAGAAATTCGGCGATCTCGAGCAAAGCGCGGGCGAGGGTCAGGCCGAGCTGATCTCGGTTTCCGAAGGCGGCTGGACCGGTTTCACCGATAAATACTGGATGACCACGCTGGCGCCGAAAACCGGCCCCTTCACCTCGGTCGTCAAATATTCGGGCGAGAACTCCGATATCTATCAGACCGAGACCCGCCTGCCCGTGATGACCGTGGCCGCAGGGGCAACCCAGTCGGCAGACACCTATCTCTTTGCCGGTGCAAAGGAATACGAGGTCATCAAAGGCTATCAGGACAATCTCGGGATCACCAAATTCGTCGATTCGATCGACTGGGGCTGGTTCTACTTCCTGACGAAGCCGATCTTCTGGCTCCTGCACTGGCTGCATGCCGCCATCGGCAATATGGGCTGGGCAATCATCGCGCTGACCTGCATTATCAAGCTGATCGTCTTCCCGCTGGCCCGCAAATCCTACATCTCCATGGCGAAGATGAAGGAATTGCAGCCCGAAATGGAAGCCCTCAAGGAGCGCGCAGGCGACGACCGCCAGAAGCTGCAACAGGGCATGATGGAGCTTTACAAGAAGAACAAGGTCAACCCCGCCGCGGGCTGTCTGCCGATCCTGCTGCAGATCCCGATCTTCTTCTCGCTCTACAAGGTGATCTATGTCACGATCGAGCTGTATCATGCGCCGTGGTTCGGCTGGATCCATGACCTTTCGGCTCCCGATCCGACCTCGATCCTGAACCTCTTCGGCCTGCTGCCATGGGGCACGCCGGAACCGGGCAGCTTCCTGTTCATCCTCAGCCTCGGCATCCTGCCGATCCTCTTGGGCGTGTCGATGTGGTTCCAGCAGAAGCTGAACCCCGCCCCCGCCGACAAGAGCCAGGCGATGATCTTCGCATGGATGCCGTGGATCTTCATGTTCATGCTGGGTAGCTTCGCGTCGGGCCTCGTGCTCTACTGGATCGCGAACAACACGATCACCTTCATCCAGCAATATACGATCATGTCGATGCACGGGAAACGCCCGGACATCTTTGGCAACATCAAGTCGAGCTTCGGGAAGAAGAAAGCCGACGGAAAGGCCAAATGACCGGCATTCTGAGCCATATCTTCCGCCATCCGATCAAAGCGATCGGGGCGGAAGCCATCAACAGCGCGTCCCTCACAGAGGGGCGCGCTCTGCCTTTGGACAGGGTCTGGGCCGTGCTGCACGAGCGCTCCAAGATCGAACTCCGCGAGGGCCGCGCCGATTGGGCGCAAAAACTCAATTTCGTGGTGGGCGTCTCCGCCCCTGCCCTGATGGCTGTCACGCTCGAGACGCGCGGCGAGGCATTCTGCCTCTCGCATCCTACGAAAGATCCACTGGTTTTCTCACCGCAAAACGCCGAGGACCACGCGCGGTTTCTGGCATGGCTTGACGATCTCTGGCCCGCGCATCGCCCCCGCCCCACCGGACTGGCCGCGGCAATCGATCAGCCCCTGACCGACCAGAAAACGCCGGTCCTGTCGCTGATCGGCACCGGCTCGCTGGGCGATCTGTCGCAGGCGGCGGGCACCACCCTCGACATGCGCCGGTTCCGTGCCAATCTCTGGGTCTCGGGTTGGGGTGCCATGGCCGAGCAGGAGCTGGTCGGGAAGCGCCTGCGTCTGGGCGAGGCGGAGCTGGAAGTGGTCGAACCCGTAGGTCGCTGCCGCGCCACCGACGGCAACCCCGAAACCGGTGCGCGTGATCAAGACCTTCTCAAACTGCTGAAAGACCGCTATGGGCATACAAATTTCGGGATTTTCGTGCGCGTCACGAAACCCGGCCAAATCGCGACCGGCAGCAAAATCGAGGTGATCTGATGCAAATCCAATTCAAGGAAGCCCCCGCCCCCGAGCAATTCGCCGCCGAACGTGGCCGGTTGATGTTCGCGGCTCCTGTCGAGTTTCTCAAAGGCGTTGTGGCGATGTCGGGCATGCCGCCTGCCGACCGGATCGAAGTCTGTTTTGCGGGCCGCTCGAATGTCGGGAAATCATCCCTGATCAACGCCTTAACAGGCCGCAAGAACCTTGCACGCGCCTCCAATACCCCAGGCCGGACGCAGGAGATCAACTTTTTCACCACGCAGGACGGCCCCTATCTGGTCGACCTTCCCGGCTATGGTTTCGCGCAGGCCCCCGTGCCGATCGTGAAAAAATGGCAGGAACTGCTGCGCGCCTATCTGGCGGGCCGCCCGACCCTGCGCCGCGTCTTTGTGTTGATCGATTCGCGCCATGGTGTGAAGGCCGTGGATGAGGAGATCCTGACGCTTCTGGATAAATCCGCCGTGACGTTCCAGGTGGTGCTGACCAAAGCCGACAAGATCAATGCCAAGGACCACGAGGCGCTCTTCAAGCAGGTCTCGGGCGCTCTGGCCAAACACGCGGCAGCGCATCCGGAGATCATCCTGACCTCGTCGGACAAGGGCGTTGGCATCGAGACACTCCGCGCGATCATTGCCGGTCTCGACTAAAACGCGTCCTGCGCGATCTTGTTGAGCATCGTCTCGGCCTGCCCGAGGATCGTTTCGCGATCCTCGGGTTTTCTCTTGTCCCATGACCGATAAATGACTGCCATACGGGGGTTCCCCGCGAATTTCTCGCGGTTCCGGTCGAGAAAGTGCCAATAGAGCAGATTGAACGGGCAGGCCCCCTCACCCATTTTCTTCTTCACCGAATAGGCGCAAGACCCGCAATAATCCGACATCCGGTCGATATAGGCGCCCGAGGAGACATAGGGTTTGGAGGCGATCACGCCGCCATCGGCAAACTGGCTCATGCCCGCCGTGTTGGGCGCCTCGACCCATTCGAACGCATCGATATAGACCGCAAGATACCACTCCTGCACCTGCGCGGGATCCACCCCCGCCAGAAGCGCGAAATTGCCGGTGATCATCAGACGCTGGATATGGTGGGCATAGGCCAGATCGCGGGTCTGGGCCACGGCGTGGCGCAGACAGTTCATCTCTGTCTTGCCGCCCCAATAGGCCCAAGGCAGTTTGCGGTGCTGATCCAGATGGTTGCGCGCGGTATAGTCCGGCCCCTCATGGAAATAGATGCCGCGCACATATTCGCGCCAGCCGATGATCTGCCGGATAAAGCCTTCCGCAGAATTGAGCGGCACCTTGCCCGCCGCATAGGCGCGGGCTGCCGCCTGACACACCTCCAAAGGCCCCAGCAGGCCAAGATTGAGATAGGGCGAGAGGAGCGAGTGATAGAGAAGCGGATCGTCTTCCAGCATCGCATCCTGATAGGTCCCGAAATCCGCCAGATTATGCGCGATGAAATGAGCGAGCGCCTTTTGGGCCCCCTTGCGGTCCACTGCCCAGTTGAACCCTTCGAGCCCGCCGAAGTTATCGGCAAACTCCCGCGCCACCAGATCCAGCACCTCGCGCGTGGTGCCATCCGGCGCAAAGCGCGGCGCGTTCACGCGGAATAGGTCGGCCTGCGCGGGCTTACGGTTCTCGGCGTCGTAATTCCACTGCCCACCCTCTGGATCATCTCCTGCCATCAAGAGCCCTGTTTTGCGGCGCATCTCGCGGTAGAAATATTCCATCCTGAGCGATTTGCGGCCCTTGGCCCATTCGGCAAACTCTGCCTCCGAGCACAGGAAGCGGTCATCGGGCAATTGCACCACGGGGATCGGGCAATCCTCCAATGCCTGCCGCAGCCGCCACTCGCCCGGTGCAATCGTCACAGCCGAAGCCGCCCCATGTTCCTCGGCGCGGCGCAGGATTTCGCCGGTGATCGAGCCACTATTTCCCGCCTCGCCGAACCGCGTATAGGCCACGGTCCAGCCATCGGCCCGCAAGCCCTCGGCAAAAGCCCGCATCGCGGCAAAGACCAGCGCGATCTTCTGTTTGTGATGGCCCACATAATCGGTCTCTGCGCGGACCTCGGCCATCACGATCACATCGCGGGTCTTGTCGGCGGCGCGCAGGGCGGCACCCTCGGCCGTCAGCTGGTCGCCCAGCACCAGAACGAGGCGTGGTTTATTCGCCATAGATCATCCGCCGTGTCATGCCGCCATCGACGGGCAATACTTGCCCCGTCACAAACCCCGCCCCCGCCAGATACATCACCGCATCGGCAATATCCTCGGGTAGGCCCACACGCCCCACGGGATGCTGCATATGATCACGCGGGCTGAGCGGCTCGCCCACCGTATCGATCCAGCCCGGAGCGATGGCATTGACCCGCACATCGGGCCCCATCCCCACCGCCAGCGCATGGGTCAGTGCCACCACACCCCCTTTGGCCGCGGCATAGCCATAGGTCTGCGGCTGCGACTGGAAGGCGCGGGTGGAGGCCATATTCACCACAGCACCCCTGGCCGCCTTCAGAGCGGGTGCACATTCACGCACCATCAAAAAGGTGCCGGTCAGATGGGGCTCCAGCCAATGATCCCAATCGGCGAGCGTCATGGTCTCGATCGGGCCGGAGAACGGGTCGGCGGGGCCGCCGTTATTGACCAGCAGATCCAGCCGGTCGAAACCCGCCTGCTCCACCGCCGACTTGACCGAGGCCTCATCGCCCAGATCGCAGACAAAATCCCATAGCGCCATCTCGTGCGGCAGGGTCGCAAGCGCCTCCTCGTCGATATCGAGCGCCGCAACCTGCCAGCCCTCTTTGACCAGACGCAGCGCAATCGCCCGCCCGATCCCCGAGGCCGCCCCCGTTACGATCGCCGTCTTCATATAGTCACCACTCCACTGGTCTGCCGGAATAATCCCAGAAACCACCGCTTTGTTCCGGCGTCAAACCCTGAACCACGGTCAACAGCCGTTCGGCCGCCTCTTCGGGAGAAACCTTATCGGCGGTGTAATTGCTGGTGAAGGCCGTAGCCACAGTCCCCGGATGGAGGGCAGCCACTACAAGCTGCGGGAATTTGCGCCGCAATTCGATGGCCGAGGTATGCACGAGTTGGTTCAGCGCGGCCTTGGAGGCCCGATAGGAATACCAGCCCCCCAGGTGGTTATCACCAATCGATCCCACCCGCGCCGACAGCACGGCCAGCGTGGCTCGCCTGTCGCGCGGCAGAAGCCTGCGCACATGCTTGATCACCAGCGCGGGCCCCATCGCATTTACCGCGAACTGGCGCATGATATCCTCGGCCTTCAGTGCCGAGAGCGACTTCTCGGGCGTGCCGAGAATACCGGAGGCAATAAAGACCAGATCGAATGTGCCGTCGAGACCCGACATCACCGCCTCGATCTTGGCCTCTTGGGAAATATCGAACCCGTCCCGCGCGCGCGAAAGCCCGATGACCTCGTGTTCGCCCTGTTCCAGACGGTCGCGCAAGGCGCCGCCAATACCGCCGGTATCGCCAATGATCAGTGCACGCATAAGTGCCTCCCTAAGCTCCCTTCCTGAAATTGCCGCGCCGCAGCATGATTTCAACCCCAAAAAAAGGACCGGTCCGGCCATTTTGGGCTTTTCATCGTGGAATCTGCCCCTATAGTCCAGCCCATGATGACACGCACCGCACATAACCCCACCTCGCTGGCCGCCCAAGGGCGTGGCCTGACGGCTGGTGGCGGTGCGCTGCGCGGCCTTCTCCTTCTTCTTACGCGCCTCTGAGCGTGCCCTTGGGCGCGACCGCTCGGAGGTAGCCAGCGCCCAAGCCACCCGATGCCCAAGCGGTTTGCTGGCCATCGGGGTTCAGACGCGTTAAGAGCCGATTACGAGGAGACAACCATGGCTGCGAACATGACCGATAATTCCCAAGTTCTGATTTTTGACACCACCTTGCGTGATGGCGAGCAATCGCCGGGTGCGACGATGAGCCATAACGAGAAGCTCGAGATCGCAGGGCTGCTCGATGAAATGGGCGTGGATATTATCGAGGCAGGCTTCCCGATCGCCTCCGAAGGCGATTTCGCTGCTGTCAGCGATATTGCCAAAAACTCGAAGAATTCGGTGATCTGCGGCCTGAGCCGCGCCAATTTCAAGGATATCGACCGCTGCTGGGAGGCCGTGAAACACGCCGCCCGCCCGCGCATCCATACCTTCATCGGCACCTCGCCCAGCCACCGCGAAATCACCAAGCTCAATCAGGACGAAATGGTCGAGCGCATCTTCGAGACCGTCACCCATGCCCGCAACCTGTGCGAGGATGTGCAATGGTCGGCAATGGATGCGATCCGCACCGAGCGTGACTATCTCTGCCGCGTGGTCGAAACCGCGATCAAGGCCGGCGCCACCACGATCAACATCCCCGACACCGTAGGCTACACCCTGCCCGACGAATCGGCCGACATCATCCGTATGCTGTTGGAGAAGGTTCCGGGTGCCTCGGATGTGGTCTTTGCAACCCATTGCCACAATGACCTCGGCATGGCGACCGCCAACAGCCTGGCGGCGGTTTCGGCAGGTGCGCGCCAGATCGAGTGCACGATCAACGGCTTGGGCGAGCGTGCGGGCAATACCGCGCTCGAAGAGGTCGTCATGGCCCTGCGCGTCCGTAAAGATCTGATGCCCTACGAGACCAAGATCGACACGACCAAGATCATGAACCTCTCGCGTCGCGTGTCCCAAGTGTCGGGCTTTGCGGTGCAGTTCAACAAGGCGATCGTCGGCAAGAACGCGTTCCTGCATGAATCGGGCATCCACCAGGACGGCGTATTGAAAAACGTCGAGACCTTCGAGATCATGAAGCCCGCCGATATCGGCATCACCGAGACCAATATCGCGATGGGCAAGCATTCGGGCCGTGCCGCGCTGCGCTCGAAGCTGAAGGAACTGGGATACGATCTGGCCGATAACCAGCTGCAGGACGTGTTCGTACGCTTCAAGGCTTTGGCCGACCGCAAGAAAGAGGTCTATGACGAGGACATCCTCGCGCTGATGACCGATAGCGTCGTCAATACCGGCGAGGACCATCTGCAGGTGAAGAAACTGCGCGTGGTCTGCGGCTCGGACGGTCAGGAAGCCGATCTGGTGATGACCGTTGCGGGCGAGGAGAAAAAGGCCACCTGCGAGGGCGACGGCCCCGTTGATGCCTGCTTCAATGCGGTCAAACAGATCTTCCCGCATGGCGCGCGCCTGAAGCTCTATCAGGTGCAGGCCGTGACCGATGGCACTGATGCGCAGGCCACCGTGATGGTGCGTCTGGAAGAGGATGGCCGTATCGTGACCGGTTCGGCGGCGGATACCGACACCATTCTGGCCTCGGTCAAGGCGTATGTCGGTGCGCTCAACCGCCTGATTCTGCGCCGCACCAAGACGGCACCGGATGCCGATATGAAGACGGTCTCCTTCAAGGAATAAAGCAGAACGGCGCGGGCATCCCCCGCGCCGTTTTCACAAGACGGGAATAGACCGGTTGACCTGCCGCAGGACCGGCACCGAGGCCAGTGACAGCGCGATCACCGCCAGCCCCAGCGCCAGCTTTGGCAAGTCGGGCAGCGCCATCCCCAGCACATTGATCCACAGCACATGGACCAGATAGATCCCCGTGGACCATACGGGCGAGATCTGCCAGCCGCCGCCCTGCCCTTTCAGCGTCAGGAACAGCACAGGGATAAAGAGCGCGCTCGACAGGAAGATGTCGAACGGCCCGACCGCGTTGAAGACCAGATCGTTCATCCCGATCTCGGCGGCGAAGATCGCGCCTGTAACGCCCAGAAGGAGGCGCCGACCCGTCTGTGTCAGCCCATCCCAGCGGCCCTGAAGCCGTGCTGCCACATATCCCAGTGCCATGAAAGGAAAGGCGAAAAATAGGAAATTCCGCGCCAATGCTCCATCCGCCGAAATCGGCAGGCTTTCATGGACCGGGCTCTGGTCCACCCGCTGGCCATATTGCAGCGCCGCGCCGAGGAAGAGGATCGCCACCGCAAGCCCGATCAGCACTTTCGGGGAGAGCCCCCGCACCAGATAGAGCATCACCGCCGAGATCAGCGCCGCCAGCAGATACCAGAGTTGCCAGTAACCCACGATGACATTGGTGACGAAGAGCGGAAGGGTCGCATCGCTGATCCAGAACGGTAGATAGATCAGTGTCCAGATCGCGTAGAGCCCCGCCATCCGCCTCAAGAGGTGCCCGATCCCGCGTTTAACCTGTCTGTCAAAATAGAACCCCGTCACAAACAGGAAGAACGGCACCCCGAGCCGCGCGAGATTGTTGCCGATAAGGATATTCAGAGGGCGCGACAGATCGCTGAAAATACCGGTATGCAGACACACGATCGAGAGCGCGAATAGGATCTTCGTCCATTCGATCGCGGCAATCCGCGTGGATTGCGTTCTTGGATGCGGCTGCGCGTCACGTCCGGCCCATTGCAAACTCTGTGTCATGTCTCCTCCTGACGCGCGCAACGACAAGACGGAAGGCACAGGTCCGACACCATCGCGTGAAAATCAGGCATGTTCGAAAAATGACACTATCCACGCGGAAAACCGCCTATTTGACGGCCAAAAATTGCGTAAATCACACTCGCAAGTATGTGATTGGCGGATAGGGGCGTCATTGCAATGTCGTGAGGGCAATTGGACTTTCCGCGTCCCTATTCCTTGACTATACGGGCTGGGGGCGACCGTATGAGTCGCCGAAGGCTTTACAGGGCAGTGCAGGACGAAACATGGTTAGCTTGGGCGGAATCTTTTCATCAGACATGGCGATCGACCTCGGGACGGCGAACACGCTGGTCTACGTGAAAGGGCGTGGCATCGTCTTGAACGAGCCCTCCGTGGTGGCTTACCACGTCAAGGACGGCAAGAAGCAGGTGCTGGCCGTGGGCGAGGACGCGAAACTGATGCTGGGCCGGACGCCCGGCTCCATCGAGGCGATCCGCCCGATGCGCGAAGGCGTCATCGCCGATTTCGACAGCGCCGAAGAGATGATCAAATATTTTATCCGTAAGGTGCATCGCCGCTCGACCCTGTCCAAGCCCAAGATCATCGTCTGTGTGCCCCATGGCGCGACGCCGGTGGAAAAACGCGCGATCCGCCAGTCGGTGATCTCGGCAGGCGCCCGCCGCGCCGGCCTGATCGCCGAGCCGATTGCCGCAGCCATCGGTGCGGGCATGCCCATCACCGACCCCACGGGCTCGATGGTCGTGGATATCGGCGGCGGCACCACCGAGGTGGCCGTGCTCTCGCTGGGCGATATCGTCTATGCACGTTCAGTACGTGTGGGCGGCGACCGCATGGACGAGGCCGTGATCTCCTATCTGCGCCGCAACATGAACCTGCTGATCGGGGAAGCCACCGCCGAGCGCATCAAGACCTCCATCGGTTCGGCGCGTATGCCCGATGACGGGCGCGGCACCTCGATGTCGGTGCGCGGCCGCGATATCCTCAACGGTGTGCCGAAAGAGGTCGAGATCACGCAGGCCCAGATCGCCGAGGCGCTGGCCGAACCCGTGCAGCAGATCTGCGATGCGGTGATGCAGGCGCTCGAGACAACCCCGCCGGATCTGGCCGCCGATATCGTCGACCGTGGCGTGATGCTGACCGGTGGCGGCGCGCTTCTGGGCGAACTGGATCTGGCGCTGCGCGAGCAGACGGGCCTGTCGATCTCGATCGCGGACCAGTCGCTGAACTGTGTGGCCCTCGGCACCGGCAAGGCACTGGAATACGAAAAACAGCTGCGTCATGTGATCGATTTCGACAGCTAAGACGCGTGTAGGAATGTGATGAGAGGCGGGCGTCTGCTGCGTTGAGCGGGGCGCCCGTTTTCGTTATAACCCCGCCAGATCGGGCCGCTCGGGCCCAACCCCAGAATTCCGGAGTGGACAGTGGCACGAAACCGCGATGAAGAGGACTATCTCGGCCCCCTGCGCCGGATCGTCATTGCCATTCTCGTGCTCGCCCTCGTGGCAGCGGTCATCTTGTGGCGCGTGGACAATCCGCGCGTCGAGCGTCTGCGTTCGGCCTTTATCGACCGTTATGTGCCGACCTTCGACTGGGCGATGGTGCCGGTGACCAAGGTGTTGGACATGGCCGAGGGCTTCCAGTCCTACACGCGGATCTATGAACAGAACCAGGAGCTTCGCCGCGAGCTGCAGCAGATGAAGGCGTGGAAAGAGGCCGCCGTCCAGCTGGAGCAGGAAAACGCCAAGCTGCTGGCGCAGAACAATGTCCGGCTCGATCCCAAACTGACCTCCGTCTCGGGCGTGGTGATGGCCGATAGCGGCTCGCCCTTCCGGCAGTCGGTGCTGCTGAATATCGGCTCGCGTGACGGGATCGTGGATGGCTGGGCGACGATGGATGGCTTGGGGCTCGTGGGGCGCATTTCGGGTGTGGGCAAGACCACCTCGCGGGTGGTTCTGCTGACCGATTCTTCCTCGCGCATTCCGGTCACGCTGCAGCCCTCCGGCCAGCGCGCGATCATGTCGGGCGACAACTCCCCCTTCCCCGCGCTCGATTTCATCGAACATCCCGACCGGATCCGTGCGGGCGACCGCATCATCAGCTCGGGCGATGGCGGGGTATTTCCGGCGGGTCTGCTGGTGGGTCAGGTGGTCGAGCGCAACGGCCGCCTGAGGGTCCGGCTTGCCGCCGATTACGAGCAGCTCGAATTCCTCAAGGTCTTGCGCTCCTATCCGGCCGAGCAGTTGAAGGGCGTGGGCGCCCTCATCCCGCCGCCCGTCGGCAAAATCGACCGCGAGCAGCAGGCCCTGCCCCCCGCCCCCAAGACATCCACCGGGCAAAGCAATGGTTGACCCGCTCACCTCCCGCATCTGGGCGCACAGGCTGCTGTTTGTGGTGATCATCTCGGTCATCATCTTCATCCGCCTGCTACCGATCTCGCCCACCTATCACGGGATACCGGGGCCGGATCTGTGCCTTGCCTTCGCCCTTGCATGGGTGCAGCGCAAACCCGATTATGTGCCTGCCATCCTGATCATCGCAGTGTTTTTCGTGCAGGATCTGGTCTTCTGGCGCGCACCGGGGCTGTGGACGCTGATCGTGCTGATGGCCACTGAATGGTTGCGCCGCCGCGAGACCCGCCTACGCGAGATGCCCTTTGCCATGGAACTGGCCATGATCGCCGCCCTTCTGGTGATGATGGTCTTCCTGGAACGGATCGTGATGACCCTGATGATGGTAGACCAGCCCCCCTTGGGCCGCGTGCTGCTGCAGGCGCTGACCACGCTGATCGCCTATCCCTTCGTCGTGGCGCTGTCGCGGCTGGCCTTCGGGGTCAAACGCGCCGTGCCGGGCGAGGTGGACGATCTGGGACATCGCGTCTGACCAAAAAACTCCCGCAGGCAGCCACTGCCCGCGGCCCCGCCGAAGTTCAGCCCCTTTCCGAAGGAAGGACCGCCCATGAAACAGACCGAGAAAACGATCCGCGAGAGCAAAAGCCGCATTACGCGACGCGCGCTCATGCTGGGCGGTATCCAGTTGGGGGTCATGGGCATTCTGGGCGAGCGTATGCGCAAGATGCAGCTCGAGGATTCCGAGCAATACCGGACGATGGCCGAGGGCAACTCGGTCAAGTTCCGGCTGATCCCGCCGACGCGCGGGCTGATCTACGAGCGCAACGGGGTGCTGATTGCGGGGAATGAACAGCTCTACCGCATTTCCATTACCCGTGAGGATGTGGACGATCTGGACCGTGTCATGACCGATCTGCGCGCACTGATCCCGATGACCGATGAGCAGGTCGCCGATATCCGCGACGAATTGCGCAAGCGTGCCCGCACCGTGCCGGTGACCGTGGCCGACCGTGTCAGCTGGGAGGAATTCTCGCGCGTGGCGGTCAATGCGCCCTCGCTGTCGGGCGTCACCCCCGAGGTGGGCCTCTCGCGCATCTATCCCCGCCATGATGATTTCGCCCATGTTCTGGGCTATGTCGGCCCCGTTTCCAGCTACGATCTCTCGAAAATTCCCGATCCGAGCCCCGTTCTGATGCTCCCCGGTGTGCAGCTGGGCAAGATCGGTGTGGAGGCGAAATTCGAGGAGGAGCTTCGCGGTGAGGCGGGCCAGCGCGAGGTCGAGGTCAATAGCACGGGTCGCGAGATGCGCGAACTGGGCCGCCGCGAGGGGACGCCCGGCGAGAACCTGCAACTGACACTCGATTACAAACTCCAGAATTTCGCACTGCAGCGGATGGGCGATGAATCGGCGGCCTGCGTGGTGCTCGATATCACGAATGGCGATGTGCTGGCCTGTGCCTCGGCGCCGTCCTTTGACGCCAATCTCTTCGTGCGCGGCATCTCGGTGGCCGATTACAAGACCCTGACCGAGGATGACCACCGTCCGCTGGCCGACAAGACCGTGCAGGGCCTTTACCCGCCAGGTTCGACCTATAAACCGGTCGCGGCACTGGCGGCGCTCGAGGCCGGCCTCGTGACCCCCGACGAAAAGGTCTATTGCCGCGGCTATACCGAGATCGCGGGCCGCCGCTTCCACTGCTGGAAAGGCTCGGGGCATGGCTGGCTCAACATGTCCCAGAGCCTCGAGCAGTCCTGCGACTGCTACTATTACGAGATGGCGCAGCGCTGCGGCATCGACCGGATGTCGGCCATGGCCGAACGTCTGGGTTTCGGACACAAACCCGATCTGCCGATGTCTGCGGTGCAGGACGGTATCGCGCCCACTCGGGCATGGAAACGCGAGCGGTTCGGCAAGGACTGGCAGGTGGGCGATTCGGTCAACGCGTCCATCGGTCAGGGCTATGTGCTGGTCTCGCCGATGCAGCTGGCGATCATGACGGCGCGGATCGCCTCCGGCAAGGAGATCGTGCCGCATCTCGTCAAATCGAAAAACGGGATCGAGGTGCCCCGCCCCGAGATGCCCCATATGGACCTGCCCGAAGCGATGCTCAACAACGTGCGCCGCGGCATGGATATGGTGGTGAACGGCACACATGCGACGGCGGGCAAATCGAAGGTCGTGAAATCCGAATGGCGCATGGCGGGGAAGACGGGCTCGGCACAGGTGCGTAACATCACGGCCGCCGAGCGCGCCCGCGGGGTGATCCGCAACGACCAACTCCCGTGGCGCCGCCGTGACCACGGTCTGTTCGTGTGCTACGCGCCGGTGGATAACCCGCGCTATGCCATTTCGGTGGTTGTCGAACACGGCTCGGGCGGGGCCACCGCCGCGGCGCCGATCGCGCGCGATGTGATGCTGTTTGCACTGGCCGACGGCCTGCCGCCGCTTGATGCCTATCCGCGTAGCCAGCGCGGCGAGATAGAGGAGCGCTTCTCGAAGCTCAACCTCGTCGATCCCGATCTGGCCAAGCCCTCGGGCACCAGCAGAGCGTAAAGGGGCCTGACATGAGCTATCTCGAATCCAATCTCAAGACCGTCCCCACAGGGCTGCGCAAGATCCTCTATATCAACTGGCCGCTGGTGATCCTGCTCTCGGCCGTGGCCTCGGTAGGCTTTTTGATGCTCTACTCGGTGGCAGGCGGTGACATCAAGACATGGGCCCAACCGCAGATGGAACGCTTCGGCATCGGGATCGCAGCGATGTTCATCGTAGGCTTCACGCCGATATGGTTCTGGCGCAACGTCTCGGCGGTTATCTATATCATCGCGCTGCTTCTGCTGCTGGCGGTGGAGCTGTTCGGGGCGATCGGCATGGGCGCGCAGCGCTGGCTGGAGGTCGGACCGTTGCGCATCCAGCCCTCCGAGCTGATGAAAATCGCCTTGGTGATGCTGCTGGCCGCCTATTACGACTGGCTCGATGTGAAAAAGGTCTCGCGTCCCCTCTGGGTGCTGATCCCTGTGGTGCTGATTTTAATCCCGACCTTCCTTGTGCTGACCCAGCCCGATCTGGGCACGGCGGTCCTCCTCGTGGCAGGCGGGGGGCTGCTGATGTTCTGCGCCGGTGTCAGCCTCTGGTATTTCGGGACCGTCATCGCCATCGTCTGCGCTCTGGTCTTTACCGTGATGGAAAGCCGCGGCACCGACTGGCAGCTCTTGCATGACTACCAGTTCAAACGGATCGATACCTTCCTCGATCCGGGCGCGGACCCGCTGGGCGCAGGCTATAACATCATGCAGGCGCAGATCGCGCTTGGCTCGGGCGGGCTGCATGGGCGCGGCTATATGCAGGGCACCCAATCGCGGCTGAACTTCCTGCCCGAGAAACATACCGACTTCATCTTCACCACACTGGCCGAGGAATTCGGCTTTGTCGGGGCCTTCTCTCTGCTCTGTCTCTATGGCGGGATTATCGGGTTCTGCATCCATTCCGCCCTCCATAACAAGGACCGCTTCTCCTCACTGCTGACATTGGGGATCGCGGGGACATTCTTCCTGTTCTTCGCGATCAACATGGCGATGGTGATGGGGCTGATGCCGGTGGTGGGTGTGCCCCTCCCCCTTGTATCCTATGGCGGAACCGCGATGATGATCTTGCTTGCGGCCTTCGGCCTCGTGCAAAGCGCCCATATCCACCGCCCCCGAACCCGATAGGAATTCCCCATGCCCCGTATCCTCTTTGCCGCCACCGAAGACGACTGGCACGACTACCGCCATTGCCTTCCCCGCGCCTTGCAGGAAAAGGGCATCCAGGCCGAGCTGGTGCCCGTGCATGAGGGCATGGACCCCGCGCTGGTAGACTATATCGTCTATGCGCCAGCAGGCCCGCTTCAGGATTTCAGCCCCTATACCAAGGCCCGTGCGGTGCTCAGCCTCTGGACGGGGGTCGAAAAGATCGTGGGCAACGCCAGCCTCACCCAGCCCCTCTGCCGCATGGTCGACCACGGGCTGGAGCGCGGGATGGTCGAATGGGTGCTGGGCCATGTGATGGCGCACCATCTCGGGATCGGCTTCTTTGCCGCCCATCAGGATGGCGTTTGGCGCAATGGCCATGCAGCGCCTCTGGCCTCCGACCGCAAGGTAACCGTTCTGGGGCTTGGTGCCTTGGGGCGGGCCTGCGCCAAGATGCTCGCGCAAGTGGGCTTCAACGTCATCGGCTGGAGCCGCAGTCCGAAGGAGATCGAGGGGATTACCTGCCTCTCGGGTGATGCGGGGCTCAAAGAGGCCCTGATCGAGGCCGAGATCCTCGTGACACTGCTGCCGCAAACGCCCCAGACCACCAATCTGCTGGATGCCGCCCATCTGGGGCTTTTGCCGGAGGGGGCTGTAATCCTCAATCCGGGGCGCGGGACGGTGCTGGTGGACGAGGCACTGCTGGCGGCGCTGGATGCCGGCGAAATCGGCCATGCGGTGCTGGATGTGTTCCGCGTGGAGCCTCTGCCCGCGACCCATCCGTTCTGGGCGCATCCGCGCGTGACCGTGACCCCGCATATCGCCGCCGCTACACGCCCCGAGACGGCCTCCAAGGTGATTGCCGAGAATATCGCGCGAGCCGAGGCGGGCCAGCCGCTCCTGCATCTGGTCGACCGCACCCGCGGCTATTGAAAAAGGCGCCCCACGGGGCGCCTTTCCTGTCACAGATCCTGCGTCTCGACCTGTAGCTGCGCCGCAAAGCGGGCGAAATTGTCACAAACCGAACCCCAGTCTGCCGAGCGGGATGCAAACAGCGTCGCCTGCGACTGGTGGATCAACCCGTCCGACAGGATCTTGAGGTGGTTGGCCCGCAGGGTCTCGCCCGAGGAGGTGATATCGGCAATCGCCTCGGCGGTGAGGTTTTTCACCGTCCCCTCGGTCGCGCCCTGACTATCGACCAACTGGTAATCGGCCACGCCCTCGCGGGTCAGGAACTCGCGCACCAGACGGTGGTATTTCGTGGCGATCCGCAGCCGCATGCCATGGGTCGTGCGGAAGGCATGCGCCACCGCGTCGAGATCTTCCAGCGTATCGACATCGGCCCAGCAATCGGGCACGGCGATGATCAGATCGGCATGGCCAAAGCCCATCGGGGCCAGATCCACCACCTGTTTATTCCAATCGACCAGCTTGTCGCGCACCAGATCGGACCCGGTCACCCCCAGATGGATACGCCCCGCCGCCAGCTCGCGCGGAATCTCGGAGGCCGACAGAAGCACCAGTTCGACGCCCTCAGCCCCCTCGACCGCGCCGGCATATTCTCGGTCGGACCCTGTGCGTTTCAGCGTCACACCGCGCTCGGCGAACCACGCAAAGGTCTTTTCCATCAGCCGCCCCTTGGACGGCACACCCAGCTTGATCATGCTCATCGGCCTGCCTCCAGATCTGCCAGAACGCCCGGACGGATGACGCCCCCTACGGCGGGAATTTCGGCGCCCTGCCCCAGAATGCGGGTCAGCGCATCATAGCGCCCTCCCGTGGCCACAGGCGGCATATCTGGGTTTTCGGTGGCAAAGCTGAACACGAACCCGTCGTAATATTCCATCGTGGAGCGCCCGTGGCTCGCGTCAAAGCGCAAGGCACATAGATCGATCCGGCGGGCCTTGAGGGCGGCCAGACGGGTTTCGAGCCGCGCGATCGCCGGAGCAATCGCCGGAATATCCAGCGCACGAAGCGCGGCGGGTGCATCCTCGGCGGCGCAGTTGAGCGCAAAGAGCGCATCGAGTTTCTCGACATCGGCGCGGGAAATCGGCGCTTCCTCGGCCTCTTCCTTCAGCACGGAAATCCGCAGCTCCATCTCGCCCGAAGACCGCAGACCGATCCACGGCGCTTCCGAGCGCATGCCGCCCAGCGTCTCGCGGCGGGTCTCGGGCACGGGGACCAAACCTGCATAACGCTGAAGCAGTTTCTGGAACCGCGCGGGCCGCCAGATATGACGCGAGAGCGCCGCCTTGCGGGCGGGCATCGTATCGAGCCCGTCCACAGCCGCCCGCAGGATACCGAAATCACCCATGGTGGCGGTCAGACCCAGCCGCGACAGAAGCCCGTTGAAGAGCGCGAACACCTCGGCATCGGCAGTCTCGGGATCCTCGCGGTCAAAGACCTCGTAGCCCACCTGCTGATATTCCACCGCGCGGGCGGAGCCCAGATGGTCCTGACGACGGAAAACCTCGCCCAAGTAGCAATAGCGCGCGGGCTCGGCGCCGCCGGCCATATGCGCCTGCACCACAGGCACGGTAAAATCAGGGCGCAGCATCATCTCGCCCTGACCCGGATCATGGGTCACATAGGCACGGGCGCGGATATCCTCGCCGTAAAGGTCCAGCAGCACCTCGGCGGGTTGCAGGATATCGGGCTGGATCTCCGCCGCCCCTGCCGAGAGGAAGGATTGCAGGATGCGCTGGCCGGTGGCACGGGCCTCGGTCTTGGTCGCCATCATTTCACCTCGTAGCGGGCCAGCATCTTGCGCGTCTCGGCCACCAGATCGGCACGCGGGACCTCGACCTGAGCAGGCTGCGATTTCCATTCCTCGAGGCTGGCTTCCTGCGCAAGCTTCGCGCCAAGCACCAGATCCTTGAGCTGCAGCACACCGCGATCGGCCTCATCCGAGCCTTGGATTACCGCCACTGGGCTTTCACGTTTATCTGCATATTTCAGCTGGTTACCGAAGTTCTTGGGATTGCCCAAGTAAACTTCGGCACGGATGCCAGCGGCGCGCAGCTCTGCGGCCATCAACTGGTATTCGCCCATCCGGTCGCGGTCCATGACCGTGATCACCACGGGGCCTTGGTGGCTGGCACCGATCCGGCCCTTGGCCCGCAGGGCGGCCAGCAGGCGGTCCACGCCGATGGAGACGCCGGTGGCGGGCACTTCCTGACCGGTAAAGCGCTTGACCAGATCATCATAGCGACCGCCGCCCGAGACCGAACCGAACTGGCGCTTGCGGCCCTTCTCGTCAAGGATCTCGAAGGTGAGTTCCGCCTCGAAGACGGGTCCGGTGTAATAGCCAAGGCCGCGCACGACGGAAGGATCGATCTCGATCCGGTCGGAACCGAAGCCCTGGATGTCGAGGAGTTCCGCGATCTCCTCAAGCTCGTTGACGCCCTCGGCGCCGATCAGCGACCCGCCGACCAGCTCACGCAGACGCGCGGCCGTGGCGGTGCCGTTCTCGCGTTTTGCCGACATGAAGCCCATGACGATGTCGCATTGTTCGGGGGAAAGCCCCGCGCCCTTGGTGAAATCGCCCGACTCGTCGAGACGGCCGGGGCCCATCAGAAGGCGCACGCCCTCCTCGCCGAATTTGTCGAATTTGTCGATGGCGCGCAGGACCGTGCCGCGCTCGTCCTCGAAGCGGGCCGGATCGGAGGGGTCGAGCACGCCCGCCATCTCCATCACGCCGTTCAGCACCTTGCGGTTATTGACGCGCACGAGATAGTCGCCCCGCGGGATACCCACCGCCTCGAGCGAGGTGGAGAGCATGCCGCAGATCTCGGCATCCGCTGCGACCGATGCCGCACCAACCGTGTCGGCATCGCATTGATAGAACTGGCGGAAGCGTCCCGGACCGGGTTTCTCATTGCGCCAGACAGGCCCCATCGTATAGCGGCGGTAGGGGCTCGGAAGGTCATTGCGGAACTGCGCCGCGACCCGCGCGAGAGGAGCCGTCATATCATAGCGCAGCGCCAGCCATTTGCCGTCATCTTCCTCCTGCCATGCGAAGACGCCGGCATTCGGGCGGTCCACATCGGGAAGGAATTTGCCAAGCGCCTCGACCGTTTCCACAGCCGAGGTTTCCAGCGGATCGAATCCATGGGAGCGATAGACCTCGGCAATGGTCGCGAGCATTTCCTGACGCTCGGTCACTTCCGAACCGAAGTAGTCGCGGAAGCCTTTCGGCGCTTCGGCCTTCGGGCGGGGCTGTTTCTTCTGCTTGGCCATGGTCTTTCCCAATACTGGTTGTGCGCAAGGCAATAGCGGCTTGCGCCAAGGGGGGCAAGGCTTTGGGAGGGGTTTCAGGGTGCTTTGGGACAGGGTCGGATTGATGATTTCCCTTCGGGCACGGGCGTGGCATAAGCACGCCAGACCTTTCGGGCGGCACGCGCCGCCCACGGAACGGAGAGCGCAATGGACCGCAGCACGGAACTCGAAGAGAAACTCGCCCACCTGACCCGCACGGTCGAGGACCTGTCGGATGTCGTCGCACGGCAGGATGCGCAGATCACTAAACTGGAGCGTCGGGTATCGATGTTGCTGGAACGCGAGGCGCAGCGCGAATATGACGATAGCAGCGCGATCCCGCTAGCCGACCAGCGCCCGCCGCACTGGTGAGAAAGGCGGGCCTCGGCGCGGCGGGGCATCGAGCCCCTTGCGCCTCGCGAAGACCGCCCCCGAGGGACGGCTTCGGGGGCCTCACTCAGACGTGTTGTCCGCCATTGACCTCGATCTCGGTGCCGGTGACATAGCTCGACGCATCCGAGCAGAGATAATAAATCAGATCGGCCACTTCCTTCGGCTCGCCCAGACGGCGCATCGGGATATTCTCGACGATCTTCTCGGTGCCGGGGCTGAGGATCGAGGTTGCGATCTCGCCCGGTGCGATGGCATTCACCCGCACACCATAGGGACCGAAATCATGTGCCATCTCGCGGGTCAGCGCCTTGAGGGCTGCCTTGGAGGTCGCATAGGCCGCACCGGCAAAGGGATGCACCCGCGAGCCCACGATCGAGGTCACATTGACCACCGATCCCTTGGCCGCGCAGAGCTCTTCCTTCAGCCCGCGCGCCAGAACGATCGAGGCGAAGAAGTTGACATGGAACACTTTTCCCCATGTCCGCAGATCCGTTTCCAGCGCCGAGAGCCGCCCGCCGGTTTCGGTCTTGGGCGAGATCCCCGCATTATTGACCAGCGCATGCAGCTTGCCATCGAGGCGTGAATGGATCTCGCTGATCCCATCCATCGTCTGCTGCGGGTCCGCAAGATCGATCTGGATATGGTCCTCCTCGCCGCCCCAGGGGCAGCGCGGATCGAAGGGCTGGCGCGAGCAGGTCAGCACCCTCCAGCCTTCGCTGTCGAAGCGTTTGACCGTCGCGTGGCCGATCCCCCGGCTTGCGCCCGTCAACAGGATCACTTTGCGTTCGTCCATCAGCACGACTCCTTAAACCGAATGGCCAAACCCTAGTAGTTCCGTCAGGAACTGCAAGCCTTAGCTCAGAGCGGTCCGTGTCACGCGAAGCTCCGGAGAGGGGCCTTCACACTCCGGCCAGAACGGCTTAACAAAGGACAATCCTTTCGGAGACAGCGCATGAGACCCCAGACCATGAACCAAGACTGGCCAGCCGCCGCCCGCACCCTTTCGGAAGCCCTGCCCTACCTGCAGCGCTACACCGGAGCCGTCGTTGTTGTGAAATTCGGCGGCAACGCCATGGGCGATGACGAGGCGATGGCCCAGTTCGCCCGCGACATCGTGCTGATGCGACAGGTCGGTGTAAACCCCGTGGTGGTCCATGGTGGCGGCCCGATGATCAACGAGATGCTGGAAAAGCTGAACATCAAATCGGATTGGGTGCGCGGCAAGCGTGTCACCGACAAGGCCACGGTCGAAGTGGTCGAGATGGTGCTGACCGGCCTCGTGAACAAGCGGATCGTTCAGGCGATCATGGATGAGGGCGGACGCGCCGTGGGGATCTCCGGCAAGGATGACGACCTGATGGTGTGTGAGGCTGATGATCCCGAGCTGGGCTATGTCGGCCGTCCCGTCGAGATGAATGTGCAGGTGATCCGCGATCTCTACAACGCGGGAATCATTCCGGTGATCGCGCCGGTTGCCACCGGCATGAACGATAACGAGACCTTCAATGTGAATGGTGACACCGCCGCCGGCGCGATTGCCGGTGCTCTGAAGGCTGACCGCCTGCTGCTGCTGACCGATGTGAAGGGCGTGAAGAACAAGGAAGGCGAGGTTGTCACCCAGATGACCCCCGAGGATGTCCGGGCAATGATCGAGGACGGCACCATTGCCGGCGGTATGATCCCCAAAACCGAAACCGCGCTGGCTGCTGTCGAGGCGGGCGTTCGTGCGGTGGTGATCCTTGATGGGCGCGTGGACAATGCCTGCCTGCTGGAGCTGTTCACCGAAGGCGGTGCGGGCTCGATGATCCGCTCGAGCGCGCCGCGCGTGGCGCCCAAGAACGGTTAAGCCTACCCGTAAATACCGTGCGAAATCCGCAAGCTCCCCTTGCATGGGGGCTTGCGGCGGGTCCGCTGGCTTGGCACAGTGGCCGCGTTCCCATCAATATTCCAACACTAGACCAGAGGGCTTGCCATATGACGACTCCTGCAGGATATCGCCGACTGATCCTGACGCGACATGCAAAGTCCAGCTGGGATGATCCGACGCAGGACGATTTTGACCGCCCGCTGAATGCGCGGGGGCGGTTTGCCGCAAGCGAGCTGGGAGATTTTCTGGCCTCCCGCGGGCTCGAGCCGGAAGAGGTGCTGTGCTCGCCTGCCGCTCGCACACAGGAGACCTGGGCAAGGGTCAAGGGCGCGGTGCTTGAAAGCCTGCCCGAGGAGCATATCATCCCCGAGCTCTATCAGGCCAATGCCGCCCAGCTTCTGGCCTCGCTGAAACAGGCGACGATGCCCACGGTGATGATGCTGGCCCATAATCCGGGCATCGCCGATTTCGCGGCCAGCCTGCCTGCGCGGGTGCCGCTGAGCGGCGATTTCCGCCGTTATGTGACCTGTGCGACGCTGATCGTGGATTTCCAGATCGACAGCTGGTCCGATCTGAAGCCCGGCACAGGGTCAGTGCTCGATTTCTTCACGCCGAGCCGCCGCGGCTGAGGCTGGGCTACCCGCAAGAGGAGGCCCCACCGCTGATCAGGCCGGTTGCGGCAGAGGCAGCTTGAGCAGTTCGCGCGCCTCGTTCCATGTGGCAACGGGGCGTTCGTATGTCTCGCAGAGATCTGTGACACGGCGCACGAGAGCGGCGTTTGACGGCGCCAATGTGGTTTTATCCAGACGGATATTATCCTCGAGCCCGCAACGCGCATGACCGCCATTGGCCACCGACCACTCGTTGACGGTGATCTGGTCGCGCCCGATCCCGGCAGCACACCATTCGCTCTCGGGCAAGAGCCGCGCCATGGTCTTGCGGTAATAATCGAAGACATCGCGATCCACCGGCATGGCGTTTTTCACGCCCATGACGAATTGCACATAGGGGCTATCAACCAGACGGCCATCGGCATGCATCCGCGCGGCCTGATGGATATGGCTGAGGTCAAACGCCTCGATCTCGGGGCGCACGCCATAGGTTTTCATCTCCGAGGCCAGCCAGTCGACCAGATCCGGCGGGTTCTCGTAGACGCGGGTCGGGAAATTGTTCGAGCCGACCGAAAGCGAGGCCATATCGGGGCGCAGCGGCAGCATACCGCCGCGGGTCTGGCCCGCGCCCGAACGCCCACCTGTAGAGAACTGGATGATCATGCCGGGGCAGTGCTTCTCGAGACCTTCCTTGAGGGCCGCGAATTTCTCGGGGTCCGAAGAGGTGGTCTCGTCGTCGTTGCGCACATGGGCATGGACGATGGTCGCACCGGCTTCAAAAGCCTCATGGGTGGATTCGATCTGTTCCGACACCGTGATCGGCACGGCCGGATTATCGGCTTTGCGGGGCAGCGAGCCTGTAATGGCAACGCATATGATGCAGGGTTTTTGTGTCATAATAGGCAGATAGAACGCCTGCGCCCGTGCACTGTCAACTGCTGCTGCAACGCGGCATGGAAAAAGGGGCCGCGCGGGCCCCTTCCGGTTTCATGTGATGGCGGGGCCGGATTGGCTTGGGGCATTGAACCCCAAGCCAATCCGGTCGGGGGCTCTGCCCCCTCCGCCGCCCAACTCAGTGGTTGAGGATCTGGCTCAGGAACTGCTTGGTGCGTTCCGATTGCGGGTTGTGGAAGAAATCATGCGGATTGTTCTGCTCGACGATCTGGCCATCGGCCATGAAGATCACGCGGTCGGCCACGGATTGCGCGAAGCCCATCTCGTGGGTCACGCAGAGCATGGTCATCCCCTCTTCCGCCAGCTCGATCATGGTGTCGAGCACCTCCTTGATCATCTCCGGGTCAAGCGCCGAGGTCGGCTCGTCGAAGAGCATGATCTTGGGCATCATGCAGAGCGAGCGGGCAATCGCCACACGCTGCTGCTGGCCGCCCGAGAGCATACCCGGATATTTATGGGCCTGATCGGGGATCTTCACCTTCTCGAGGAAATGCATCGCGGTTTCTTCGGCCTGCTTCTTCGGGATCTTGCGAACCCAGATCGGCGCGAGCGTGCAGTTCTCGAGGATCGTCAGATGCGGGAAGAGGTTGAAGTGCTGGAACACCATCCCCACTTCAGAGCGCACCTTGTCGATGTTTTTCAGATCATTGGTCAGCTCGGTGCCATCCACGACAATCTTGCCCGACTGGTGCTCTTCCAGACGGTTGATGCAGCGGATCATGGTGGATTTCCCCGACCCCGACGGACCCGCGATGACGATGCGCTCGCCACGGGTGACCGTCAGGTCGATATCACGCAGGACGTGGAACTGGCCGTACCACTTGTTCATGCCCTCGATACGGATCGCGACCTCGTCGGAGGCTTTCGGATTGGTGGTTGCCATAGTCATATCAGCCATTTGTCTCTGGCCTCCTTATCGGTGGTCACGTTTCAGCTTGCGCTCGAGATACATCGAGTAGCGCGACATGCCGAAATTGAAGAGGAAGAAGATCACGCCCACGAAGAGGAAGGGTTCCCAATAGACGCCCTTCCATTCGAAATTGTTGCGGATCGCATCGGGGATGGATTTCAGCGGGTCATAGAGGCCCACGAAGGTCACGAGTGTTGTGTCCTTGAACATGCCGATGAAGGTCGACACGATGCCGGGGATCGAGATTTTCAGCGCCTGCGGCAGGATGATCAGCCGTTGCGCTTTCCAGTAATCCAGACCCAGCGCATCCGCCGCCTCGTATTGGCCGCGCGGCAGGGCCGCCAGACCGCCACGAATCACTTCCGCGATATAGGCGGCCGAGAACAGCGTAACGAGGATCATTACCCGCAGGATGATGTCGAAATTCGTACCTGGCGGCAGGAAGTAGTTCAGGAGCGTCGAGGCCACGAAGAGAAGCGTGATCAACGGAACGCCACGGATAAACTCGATGAAGACAATCGACAGCGTCTTGATCAGGAACATATTCGACTGGCGGCCAAGCGCCAGCATGATCCCCAAGGGCAACGACAGGCCGATGCCCCCTGCCCCGATGACGATCGCCAGCAGGAAGCCACCGAACTGGTTGGACCCCACAGAGGCGATCGCGACCGGAAGGATGGCACTCAGCCCCGCATCCAGCGGGTCAACCGCGTAGACCCAGAAGAGCACCGGCACGAGGATTGCAGCAATCACAGCGAGGGCCCTGTTCACCGGCGCCAGTGCTTTCAGCAGGACATAGCCGATGAAGAAACCCGCAGCGATCATGACCACCGGCCAGATCGAGCCACCCCACAGAAGCCAGATGGCAGCCAGCGGGTAGAGGGCGGAGAACGCCAGCATCTTGCGCGGCAGCTGCGAGAACAGCACCGGTGCGATTGCCACGAACAGGCCAAGGAAGACCACAACCGGGCGCCAGTAGAGCTCTGGCGGGTAGAAGCCGAAGATGATCTGGTTCCAGCGGTGATGGATCACCGCCCAGCAAGCGCCGGTTGCCCCCTCACCCCATTTCTCGGTGATGATCTGGCGGCATTCGCTCAGGCTCTCGGCATTCCAGACGCCATGGAGGAACCACGCGTAGAAATGCGAGACGAACAGATAGACAACGATGATGCCCAGAAGGGTCAGCACCGTGTTCGCCCAGCCCGAGAACATATTCTCGCGTAGCCATTTCACCGCGCCGGATTGATTTGTCGGCGGTTGTTGCTGGGGCAGCATGGTGTCGCGCACATAGGCGACGGATTGTGCATGTGTATCGCTCATCTCACCGCTCCTTCAGCTTTACCGACCGGTTGTAGAGGTTCATGACGCCGGAAATTGCCAGCGAAACGGCGAGATAGATCAGCATCATCAAGAGGATGGCTTCGATCTCGCGACCGGTCTGGTTCATCGTGATACCGCCCAGCGTGCCGCGCAGGTCCATGTAGCCCACGGCGATTGCCAGCGACGAGTTCTTGGTGAGGTTGAGATATTGCGAGATCAGTGGCGGCACGATCACGCGCAGTGCCTGCGGCAGGATCACGAGCTTCATCGTGCGGTTGGGCCGCAGACCCAGCGCGAAGGCCGCCTCGGATTGCCCGCGCGAGACGGACATGATGCCCGCGCGTACAATCTCGGCGATGAAGGCACCGGTATAGAGCGACAGCCCCAGCCAGAGCGCGACCATCGCGTTCGACACATCGATACCGCCGGTAAAGTTGAACCGCTCGAGCATCGGCGCGTTCAGCGTCATCCCGAGCGCGGCCAGAAGGGCGATCGCAGGCACAAAGAGGATCAGGAGTGATTTCCACCACGTCGTCGGGCGGACGCCGGTCGCGCTTTGCACACGCGCCGCATGATCACGCAGCTTGCGGTTGGCAAAGATCGACACGGCGACCACGATGACAAAGGCGATGAAATTCAGCGAGATCGGCGCCAGCGCGGTATCGATCGAACCAAGGCCATGAGTGAACTCGATGCCCGGAATATGCGTGCCACGATTGGTAAAGGCCACCGTGTCAAAGAACAGCATCGACGAGGCGGAATTCTCGCCGCGATAGCTTGCCGGAGAGGGCGTCAGCTCGGTCATGACGGCAATCGCCACCAGAATCCACAGCAGAAGCGGAACGTTACGGAACGCTTCGACATAGACCGTCATCAGCCGCGAGATCAGCCAGTTATTCGACAGCCGCAGAATCCCCACGACGATCCCGATAATGGTCGCCGCAATACAGCCGAGGAAGGAGACCCAGAGCGTGTTGAGCAGCCCCACAAGAGCCGCCCGCGCATGGGTATCGTCATTGCTGTAGGGAATCAGTGTCTGGGCGATGTCATAGCCCGCGCGCTGTCCGAGGAAGCTGAAGTTGAAATCTTTTCCAAGCGCTTGGAAATTGGTGATCACGTTATCCACCAGCCAGACTACGCCCAGCATGACGAGGATTAGCGTGATTGTCTGGATGGTCAAAGACCGGTAGCGCGTGTCGTATATGAGATCGCTGAGCCGGAAGCCACGCTCCGGCCCATCATGCGCATTTGCCATTGGTATACCCCTGTGCCTGTGCTGGGCGGCTGTTTGTCGCCAATGAGGTCGTTGCCTCGCCCGCGGGCCATTTTTTGTTCGTTGAATTGAAAAGGGGCGCTGGGTCTCCCGAGCGCCCCCCTTCAGGATCTATATTAGCGGAAGGGCGGAGCGTAAAGCAGACCACCTTGGGTCCACTGTGCGTTCAGACCGCGCGCCAGACCGATCGGGGTATCCTCACCGATGGTGGCAGCGAAGATCTCGCCATAGTTGCCGCCCGCCTTGATCGCGCGCTTGGCCCATTCGGCGTCCAGACCGAACATCTTGCCCAGATCACCCTCTGCACCGAGAATACGGCGGATCTCGGGGTTCTCGCTGGTGGTTGCCAGCTCATCGGCATTGGTCGAGGTGATACCGTATTCTTCGGCAGCGATCAGCGCGTTCAGCGTCCAGCGGACAATATCGCCCCACTCGTTATCGCCGTGGCGGACCGACGGTCCGAGCGGCTCTTTCGAGATGATTTCCGGCAGGATGATGTAATCACCCGGATTGGCGAAAGCTGCGCGGGTTGCGGCCAGACCCGATGCGTCGGTGGTGTATGCGTCACATGCACCGGCGAGGAATTGCTGCTCGCCCTCCGAGTTGGTGTCAACCGAGACCGGATTATAGGTCATGCCATTGGCTTTGAAGTAATCGGCAAGGTTCAGCTCGGTGGTGGTGCCGGTCTGGATACAGACGGTCGCGCCATCCAGTTCCTTGGCCGAGGTCACGCCCAGATCCTTGCGGACCATGAAGCCCTGACCGTCATAGTAGTTGACGCCCGCGAAATCGAGTTTCAGGTCGACATCACGCGAGAAGGTCCAGGTGGTGTTCCGCGACAGCAGGTCGATCTCGCCCGAGCTGAGTGCGGTGAAGCGGTTCTGGCTCGAGACCGGAACGTAGTTCACTTTGCTCGCATCGCCCAGAACGGCGGCGGCTACGGCTTTACAAATCGCGACATCGAAGCCGGTCCAGTTACCGTTGGCATCCGGCGTAGCAAAGCCGACCAGACCCGAGTTCACGCCACAGTTGAGCGTGCCGCGTGCCTTCACATCATCCAGCGTTGCAGCTTGTGCCGCGGCTGCGGTCAGACCAGTGGCAGCTACAGCGCCGAGAAGTGCTAGTTTATTCATTATTACCTCTTCCTGAGTTGCCGCCCTTGAGGGCGGTTCTTGAACGGTTCTCACGCGGCTTTGTGCCGTCGGGAGACTGTGAGGTTATCCCCAGTGCCAGAATTGTGAGCGCGTATTGGCTTTAAGGTCAAGAACCCAAACCATCATTTTGCAATAAATTCGCTCATCGATTAGGCAATTGCTCAGGAAAGGAACTCAAACTTGCCTTTTTAGACAGGCCGTTCATTCGTGTAACAAGGACCAGAACCGCGCGGCGTCCAGAAGAGCCTGTTTTTTGACCAGATCTGCAAGATGGGCCTCTTCGTCCCGGCCCCATTCTTCCGCTTGGAATCTCTCGTCAATTCGCGACAGCGTGAAGGCCTGTTCGGCGTCGATCTCACCTTCGATCACGGCCAGACCCAGAATCAGCGAGCCGCTGATTCCCACCAGATCATGCAGCGGTGACAGCTCGAAGGGGGTCAGCGCGCGCACCTCGTCATGCAGTTTGCGGAGGTCGACTTCCGGTTGCGGGACGGGCAGAAGCCCCTGCGTGACCGCAAGCGTGACCCCGTAACGCGCCTTGGCCCAAGCCAGAAGCGGGTCCCAGCCCTCGGCCTGGCGCTCGGCCAGACGCTCCGGCTGATCGGCGCGATAGCATAGCAGATCGGTGCCGCCATATTCCGCAATATAGGCCGCAACCTCCTCATGCTGGACGGCGACCTTGTCGATGGCGGCATTGGCCGCGCGGGTGAGTGGCATGGTCTCGGGCTTGATCTCGCCCTCCTGCGCGTCCCATTCGGCGGCAATCGCAAGCGCCAGCGCCTGTGTCGGCACCACCAGCGGCGCCTTTGCGGGGGTCTTCACCGGACGCCCGTCGAGCGCCACGCCGAACCCGTCGTCGGACGCCACTACGGTTGCCTCTTTCCAGAAACGTTTCGCAGTCCAGCTGCTCATGCCACCTCCTCCGTTAGGCGCGTCAGAAGCGCCTCCAACTCTTTGAAATCGTGAACGATATGATCCACACCGGCAGCCTCGAGCGCGTCCAGCGGATGATATCCCCATGCCACCCCGATGGTGCGCAGACCGGCGGCACGGCCCATCTCGATATCGTAGCTCGTATCCCCGATCATGACCGCCTGCGCAGCCTCCATGCCCGTTTCCTCGAGCGCCGCCTGCACCATGGCAGGATGCGGCTTGGAGGGATGGTCATCGGCGCATTGCAGCGACACAAAATGCCGCTCGAGCCCATGATGCTCGACCAGCGCGCGCAATCCGCGGCGCGATTTTCCGGTCGCCACCGCAAGCACGGTATCCTCGCGCGCCTGCAGACGGTCCAGCAAGTCCTTGGCCCCCGGATAGAGCGGAGCGGGGCTGGCGGCACGCGCGGATTTGTAGCTGGCCTTGTAGCCCTCGACCACCGCATCGCGGGTCGCTTGCGGCGCATCGGGCAGAAGCCGCATCAGAGCCTCGGGCAACGAGAGCCCGACGATCGACAACACCTCGGAGGCAGGCAGAGGCGTCAGCCCTACTGCCTCGAACCCCAGCGCCATCGCATGGGTGATATGGTGCTGGCTATCCGAGATCGTGCCATCGACGTCGAAGATAGCAAGCATTACATCAGATCCTCGAACGGATCGGCGGGCACATCTTTCTCGTTCCAGTCCAGCAACTTCCATGTCTTTTTCATATGCTCGGGCAAGGGCGCCTCGACGGTGATGCGCTTGCCGGTGATCGGGTGATCGAAGCTGATCTGGCGCGCATGCAGGTGCAGCTTGCGCGAGACCTCGCCACCCAGCTGGGCGCCCCAGCCGTCGCCCATGTTTTCCTGGCTCGAGCCACCATATTTGCCGTCGCCCACGATCGGGTTGCCGATCTCGGCCATATGGGCGCGCAGCTGGTGGGTGCGCCCCGTGATCGGCACCAGCGCGACCCATGACAGGCGCTGGCCAAGGATATGCAGCGTGAAATAATCGGTAGTAGAACGCTTGGCCTCGGGATGCTCGTTCATCTTGGCGGGATGGATGCAGATCATCTTCTCGCCCGCGCCATGCGGCCCGTGACCGCCCTGCTTTTCAAGCCCGTAGCGGATTGTGCCGAATTTCGGCTGCGGTGCTCCCGCGACGGCCGCCCAGTAGATCTTGCGGGTGGTCTTGCGGCGGAAGGCCTCCGACAGGCGGCGTGCCACACGGTCGGTGCGCGCCAGAAGCAGCACGCCCGAGGTATCCTTGTCCAGACGGTGCACCAGTTTCGGGCGTTCTTTATAGCCGAACATCAGAGCGTCGGCGAGGCCGTCCACATGGACATTGCCCTGCCCCGACCCGCCCTGCGAAGGCAGACCCGGCGGCTTGTTGATCGCGATGATATGCTCGTCCTTCCAGATCACGCAGGACTGGATCATCTTCTCCTGATCGGAGGTGATCGCACCATCATTCTTGGGCTCGGGGCGCTCTTCGGGCAACGGGGGCACACGCACCTCCTGCCCTTCTTCCAGACGATGGGCCGGCTTTACCCGCCCGCCATCCACGCGGATCTGCCCCTTGCGGCAGAGTTTTTCCACCATGATCTGCGTCATCTGCGGAAAGCGCTTCTTCAGGAAGCGGTCAAGCCGCATTTCCGCGCCATCCGCATCGACCTTGACGTTTTGAACCTTGCTCATGCCAGCACCCAGCGCATTACATGCACCCCGAAAATAAGACCCAGAAGAGACGCCCCGAGCGAGATCGCAACATAAACGGAAGCCAGCCCCGTTTCGCCCCGCTCGATCAGCATCCATGTTTCAAGCGAGAAGGAGGAGAATGTGGTGAACCCGCCAAGGATCCCTGTCGCCAGAAAGGCGTTCCAGTGGGTCAATTCTTTCTGACCCAGAAACGTCACCAGAGCGCCCATCAAAAACGAGCCGACGATATTGACGAAGATCACCCCGAGAGGGATCTGTTGAGGCCCCATCATCCGCAGGATCGCCACCCCCGAGAGGTAGCGCCCGGAGGCACCGATCGCGCCACCCAGCGCCACTTGCAACATCGTCAACAACATCTTCATCTCCTATCGCAGGCGCTTTTGCCCCGCCTGCGTGCCGGAACCCGCCGCCTTGACGGGCCCTGCATCCTTCATCTTTGGTGTGCTTGTGCCATATCTGCACGGATGATGCACCGCAAATCCCGTCTTCATCTTGCCTGAAAGGGCGATTACTGTGCACCCATGAGCGATCTTTTCGACAACAGCCCCGACATGGCCGACCAGCGCCCCGCAACCGAGCCCGAGTCGCGCGACCGGCCGCTGGCCGACAGTCTGCGCCCGAAAGATATCACCGAGGTAATCGGCCAGGCCCATATTCTGGCCGAGGAGGCCCCGCTGGGCCGGATGCTGGCCTCGGGTAAACTGTCCTCGATGATCCTCTGGGGCCCGCCCGGTGTGGGCAAGACCACCATCGCGAGGCTCCTCGCGGACGCCTCCGACCGCCATTTCGTGCAGATCAGCGCGATCTTCTCGGGGGTGCCGGAACTGCGCAAGGTGTTCGATGCGGCCAAGACCCGCCGCCGCGCGGGCCAAGGGACGCTCCTCTTCGTGGACGAGATCCACCGTTTCAACAAGGCGCAGCAGGACGGCTTCCTGCCACATATGGAAGACGGCACCATCGTGCTCGTGGGGGCCACCACCGAGAACCCGAGTTTCGAGCTGAACCGCGCACTCTTGTCGCGCGCTCAGGTGATGGTGCTGCACAGGCTCGATGCGGGCGCTTTAGGGGAGCTTCTTTCGCGCGCCGAGGCCGCCCGTGGCACCCCCCTGCCCCTGACCGAAGAGGCACGCGCCACATTGGTGGCGATGGCCGATGGCGACGGGCGCGCCATGCTGAATCTCGTCGAGCAGGTCGCGGCGATCCGGGTGAGCACCCCGATGGATGCCAAAGAGCTGGCCCAGCGGCTGCAACGCCGCGCCGCCCAATATGACAAATCCGGCGACGAGCATTACAACCTGATCTCGGCCCTGCACAAATCCGTGCGCGGCTCCGACCCCGATGCGGCGCTTTACTGGTATGCGCGGATGCTCGAGGGCGGCGAGGACCCCCGCTATCTGGCACGGCGCTTCGTGCGGATGGCGGTCGAGGATATCGGCTTGGCCGACCCGCAGGCCCAGACCCACGCCCTCCATGCCTGGGAGATCTATGAGCGCATCGGCTCGCCCGAAGGCGAGCTGGCGCTGGCGCAAACGGTGATTTATCTGGCTTTGGCCCCCAAATCCAATGCGGGCTATGTGGGTTATAAGGGTGCGCGGGCATTGGCCAAGCAGACCGGATCGGCGCCGCCGCCCAAGCATATCCTGAATGCGCCGACCAGCCTTATGAAAGAGCAAGGCTATGGCGCGGGCTATGCCTATGATCATGATGCCGAGGACGGGTTCTCGGGACAGAATTACTTCCCCGACAATGTGCCCCGTGCGCAGCTCTATGACCCGCCCGATCGCGGATTCGAACGCGAGATGCGCAAGCGGGTGGACTGGTTCGCCAAGCTCCGCGCCAAGCGCAATAGCTAGATCAGGCGATGCTCGCGGGCTTTGCGGATCGCCTCGGAGGTGGTGCGCGCCTCGAGCCTGAGCCGCGCCGATTTCAGCCGCGCCTTGAAGGCGCTCTCGCTGATCCCCAGACGGGCCGCCGCCGCGGTATGGCGATCTCCCGAGGCAAGCAGGCGTAATGCCTCCGCTTGGGCCGGCGTGAGCGACAGGCACTCCTCGTGATGGGCATGCAGCGCCTGCGTGATCCGCGCCAGCGCTGCCAACTCCTCATCCGAAAATTCGCGCTCTACATGCGCGATGCCGATGATGGACCGCGAGGACATCGGACCCGCCGAGGCGCTCGCGCCGAAACAGAGCCCGAACCGCCCCGCCTCATCGAAGAGACCGAACGGATCCGGCAGCCGGATTGCGCTCCATCGCGTCACACCGGTATGGGAAATTCCCCAGAACACCGCAGGGTCACGCAGATAATAGGATCGCTCGTTATAGCGCGTCACCCAGTCGGGCGGGTAGCTGCTGTGATAGATACGGGGCTGCGCCAGACGGATATGCAGTCCGACCATATATCCGGCCGGGGCGAGCTTATCGAGCTCGTCAAGCAATGCCTCTGTTTCCGAATCAAATGCCATGGCATCCCAATATCTAGCCAAAATATGTGCGCGCCCCAACAGCTAGGTCGAAGCCGCCGACAGTCATTCAAACCAAACACCGATTATGGCACCGGATCTCCCCTTCAGGTGCCTGCCCCAAGCATTCCCCTAAAATCTTAAATAAAGCATTGAAAAACCCCGCCCAGAGGGACGGGGTTTGACCTTGTAGACCTAAAGGTAGGTCCGAATTATTCAGCAGCTTCTTCTGCTTCGAGGCGCGCACGGTCTGCTGCGCCTTTGGCCGACGCATCGCGCTCGACGAACTCGATGAAGGCCATCGGAGCCATATCGCCATAACGGAAACCGGCTTTGAGAACGCGGGTGTAACCACCGTTACGCTCTTTGAAACGCGGGCCGAGGACGTCGAACAGCTTGGCAACGTCTTTATCCTGCTTCAGCATCGAAGCCGCTTGACGACGTGCGTGCAGGTCGCCGCGCTTTGCCAGCGTGATCAGCTTCTCGATCACCGGACGAAGCTCTTTTGCTTTCGGCAGGGTGGTCTTGATTTGCTCATGCTCGATGAGCGAGCCGCACATGTTGGCGAACAGCGCCTTGCGGTGTTCGTGAGTACGGTTGAGACGGCGGTAACCGCGAGCGTGACGCATGTGAATTCTCCGTAATTGCGTTTTGCTTTGTCAGGGCGCCGATGCGTGCCGGTGCCTCAGTTGGGGCGGAGCCCGATATTCCCAGCCTACGCTGGCATTGAATGGGGGGCGTGTAGCCCACGCCCCCCTATCCGTCAAGCCTGTAAGCGCGAGATCAAAACTGATCTTCGAAACGCTTGGCCAGATCCTCGATATTCTCCGGCGGCCAGTCTTCGACTTCCATCCCGAGATGCAGCCCCATGCCCGAAAGCACTTCCTTGATCTCGTTAAGCGACTTGCGGCCGAAGTTCGGGGTGCGGAGCATCTCTGCTTCGGTTTTCTGGATGAGATCGCCGATATAGACGATGTTGTCGTTCTTGAGGCAGTTTGCCGAACGGACCGAGAGTTCCAGCTCGTCGACCTTCTTGAGGAGGAGCGGGTTGAACTCGAGACCGTCTTCCGCGTCTTGCTTCGACGCCGATTCGGGCTCTTCGAAGTTGACGAAGATCGACAGCTGGTCCTGCAGGATACGCGCCGCAAAAGCGACGGCGTCTTCCGGCGTGATCGAGCCATCGGTTTCGATCTTCATGGTCAGCTTGTCATAGTCCAGAACCTGACCTTCGCGAGTCGGGGTGACTTCGTAGGCAACCTTTTTCACCGGCGAGTAGATCGCGTCGATCGGGATCAGACCGATGGGCGCATCTTCGGGACGGTTCTTATCGGCGGCAACATAGCCTTTACCGGTATTCACGGTCAGTTCCATGAACAGGTCGGCGCCATCGTCGAGGTGGCAGATAACGTGCTCTTTGTTCAGAACCTCGATACCCGCGGTCTCCGCGATATCGCCAGCCGTGACAACGCCCGGACCTTTGGCCGAGACCGACACGCGCTTCGGACCTTCAATGTCCATACGCAGCGACACGCCTTTGAGGTTCAGCACGATGTCGGTGACGTCTTCACGCACACCGGCCACGCTCGAGAACTCGTGGAGAACGTTATCGATCTGAACGCTGGTGATGGCCGCGCCTTGCAGCGAGGACAGCAGAACGCGACGCAGAGCGTTGCCCAGAGTGAGGCCGAAACCACGCTCGAGCGGTTCTGCCACGAGCGAAGCCTGACGCTCCGGATCGTTACCCGGTTTCACTTCCAGCTGCGTCGGCTTGATCAGCTCGGCCCAATTTTTGTGGATCATGCAGTGCCTCCATACCTGTTCCCAACCCATGTCCTAAGCAGGGAACGCCCGAGGATAGAATGCGGACACGATTGGGCCGCGCGGGAAACCCCACACGGCCCAACCGGAATTCAAAAATCAGACGCGGCGGCGCTTCGGCGGACGGCAGCCGTTATGCGCGATCGGGGTGACGTCACGGATCGAGGTGACAGCCAGACCGACAGCAGCCAGTGCGCGCAGAGCCGATTCACGACCCGAACCCGGACCTTGAACTTCGACGTCTACGGTGCGCAGACCGTGCTCTTGTGCTTTGCGTGCAGCGTCTTCTGCAGCCATCTGAGCGGCGTAGGGGGTCGATTTACGCGAACCCTTGAAGCCCATGGTGCCCGAGGACGACCACGAGATGGCGTTGCCCTGAACGTCGGAGATCAGGATCTTGGTGTTGTTGAACGACGAGTTCACATGAACAACACCAGCGGCGATGTTCTTGCGCTCTTTACGCTTCGTGCGGACCTTTTCACGTGCCATGTGTCAAGCCTCCCCTTACTTCTTCTTGCCAGCAATGGCTTTTGCCGGGCCCTTGCGGGTACGAGCGTTGGTATGGGTACGCTGACCGCGAACCGGAAGGTTCCGGCGGTGACGCAGACCGCGGTAGCAGCCCAGGTCCATCAGACGCTTAACGTTCATTTGAACTTCACGGCGCAGGTCACCTTCAACGGTGAGGTTTGCGTCGATATATTCACGGATCGCGAGAACCTCTGCGTCCGACAGCTCGTTCACACGACGGGTCGCGTCGATGCCAACGGCTTCACAGATTTTACGCGCGGTGTCGTCGCCGATACCGGTGATATAGGTCAATGCGATCGGGGTGCGTTTCCCGGTCGGGATGTTGACGCCAGCAATACGTGCCAAAGCGTGCTTCCTTCACGTTGCGGTTCCGTAGCTCCAGAACCTTTTTTCACAACAGATGGCCCGAAACCTCATGTTTCGGACCCTGATTCCGACAGGGTGTAAATCCTGTCGAAAAATTGATTCTCATAAGAGAGACTTGCACCTACGAGGTTCCGCCCGCAACGTCAAGCCTCCCTGATGATTTATTGCTGCTGATCCAGGATCGCCGCGATCTGGGCGGCGACAGTATCAATCTCGGCCAGACCATCCACACGGAACAGATCGCCCGAGTGGTAGTAATAACCGATCAGCGGCGAAGTCTTCTTGTAATATTCCCGCAGGCGGTCACCGAAAACTTCAGCGTTGTCATCCTTACGGACCGGCAGCCCCTTGGCGGCAGCTTCCTCGGCACGGCCCACTATACGACCGACCAGAATCGCATCATCGACAACCAGCTCGATCACGGCATCAAGCTTCTGCCCCATACGCGCCAGAAGCGCGTTGAGGGCGTCCGCCTGCCCCAGCGTGCGCGGGAAACCGTCGAAGATGAAGCCGTTACCATCGGTATTGCTCAGCTTCTCCTCGATCAGGCCGATCACGATCTCGTCGGTGACCAGCTCGCCGCGATCCATCACCTCGGCAACCTTCAGACCCATCTCGGTGCCCGAGGTTTTGGCCTCGCGCAGCATGTCGCCGGTCGAAAGCTGGACCATACCGCGTTCCGCGACGAGTTTACCGGCTTGGGTCCCTTTGCCGGCCCCGGGCGGGCCAAGCAAGATGATATTGGTCATAATCAATTTTCCTTTTAGCGGCGCGCAGGGGCCTTACGGCCGGACTTCTTGCGCTTGCCACGAAGTTGCGACTTTTCGATCAGACCTTCGTATTGGTGCGCAAGAAGATGCGACTGCACCTGATTGATCGTGTCCATCGTCACGGAGACGATGATCAGGACCGAGGTGCCGCCAAAGTAGAACGGGATCGAAAGCGACGAGCGGAGGATCTCCGGCAGCAAGCACACAGCCGCCAGATAAGCCGAACCGATCACCAACACACGCGAAACCACGTAATCAAGGTAATCTTCGGTTTTCTTACCGGGACGGATACCCGGAATAAAACCGCCTTGGTTCTTGAGATTGTCCGCGACTTCATCCGATTTGAAGGACACATTCGCCGTGTAGAAATACGCGAAGAACACGATCATCGCCACGTAGAACAGCAGATAAAGCGGCTGACCCGGCCCGAAATAGGCCAGAATGGTCGACATCACGGGGCCGGTATTGCCGCCCGAGAATGTCGCAATGGTGGTCGGCAGGAGCAAGAGCGACGAAGCGAAGATCGCAGGGATAACGCCTGCGGGGTTCACCTTGATCGGCAGATGCGAGGAGCCGCCATCATAGATTTTCATCCCCACCTGACGGCGCGGATACTGGATATGGATCTTGCGCAGCGCGCGCTCCATGAAGACCACGAAACCGATCACGGCAATGATCATAACGATCACGGCGATGGTTGCAGGCAGCGAGATCGCGCCGGCGCGGCCCTGGGCTAGGAAGCTCGCGAAATGCGCAGGGATTTCGGCGACGATGCCGACGAAGATGATCAGCGAGATCCCGTTACCGATGCCGCGTGCGGTGATCTGCTCACCCACCCACATCAGGAACATGGTGCCCCCAACCAGCGTGATGACCACAGCTGCCTGGAAATAAAGGCCCGGATCGTGCGCAAGACCACCGGCTTCAAGTGATTTCGCCAGACCATAGGCCTGGAACGTCGCCAGAGCGACGGTGCCATAACGCGTGATCTGGTTGATCTTCTTGCGGCCTTGCTCGCCCTCTTTCTTCATCTGCTCCAGCGCCGGAACCATTGCGGCCAGCAGCTGAACGATGATGGAGGCCGAGATATACGGCATGATGCCCAGAGCAAAAATACCCATACGGCCGAGTGCGCCGCCCGTGAACATCGAGAGGATGCCCCCGAGGCCAGCGCCCGCGCTGTCCATAAAGTCGCGCAGGGCCTGTGCGTCGATCCCCGGAACAGGGATGTAGGTCCCCAACCGGTAGATGATCAGCAAGCCGATGGTGAAGAAAATCCGTTGGCGAAGCTCGGTGGCCTTGCCCAGGGCGCCCCAAGAGAGGTTCGCCGCCATTTGCTCTGCAGCAGATGCCATATGCCTGTCTCTTTCATGTCAGCGCCGCCAGACCGGTATCCCGATCGGCGGCGCCAGAAAACCTATGCCTTTGTAAGCAGACCGGGGCCTGCTCACAACAGCTGATTAAGCCTTACTCGGCAGCGGCAGCCGCAACGGTGAGTTTACCGCCTGCTTTTTCGACAGCTTCAACAGCCGATTTCGAAGCACCGGTGACGTTCAGGGTCAGAGCCGACTTCACGTCGCCTTTGGCCAGAACGCGGATGCCGTCCAGCTTGCGGCGCACGAGGCCCGAAGCAACCAGAACGTCTTCGTTGATCTCTGCTTTCGCGTCGATTTTGCCGGCCTCGATGAATTTCTCGATCAGGCCGAGGTTAACAACAGCGAAGTGCTTGGCGTTGGGCTTCGAGAAGCCACGCTTCGGCAGACGACGGTAGAGCGGCATTTGGCCACCCTCGTAACCGTTCAGTGCAACACCCGAACGCGACTTCTGACCTTTGATACCACGGCCAGCCGTTTTACCTTTGCCCGAGCCCGGACCACGGGCAACGCGTTTTTTCTTCTGGGCAGCGCCCGCATTATCACGGAGTTCGTGAAGTTTCATATCGCTTCTCCTATCGCCGGACGTGACCCCAGAAGCGTAGCTGGGTCAGCCTCGGCATTTCTTGTTCTGCTTACGCAATTGATTCGGGCCCCGCGAGGGGGCCTGCCGCCGCTATACAGCCGCAAACGCCCACAGGCAACCGTTTAGACAAAGCGCCCAATCAGCAGGGCCCCTGCCCTCATTTACCGGAAAACGCCCACCCGTCGGGAGCAAAGCCGTGGATCGAGGCCAGCAATGTTAGCTGCTCTTCATGGGTCCACAGACTCTCCGCATTCAACGCGATGACGGGCGTCGTGATCTCGGCCACGGCCTCGTCCTCATCATCCTGCGCCTCATAGAACTCGACACTGTAGCCAAGCCCTTCGGCAGCGTCCGACAGCTCGTCCCAGTTGGCACCGGCGTCATCCATTACGAACTGGAAGGCCACAACGCCCTGTTCCGGAACGGCATCCATCTTGGCGATTTCGGCGAAAATCTGGAAGGTCTCGGCCTTCTGGTCTTTCATATCCATCATTACTCTCCCGCAAGGACAGGCTGATACCAAAACGCCCCGGACAATGCCGGGGCGTTTTGTGAAAAATACTGAACGAAATCAGGCTTTTTCTTCGACGATCGCAACAAGGTGCGGGATCGAGTTTACCATGCCGCGGACGGCGGGGGTATCTTCGAGCTCGCGGGTGCGGTTCATCTTGTTCAAACCGAGGCCTTTCAGCGTAGCGCGCTGAGAAGCGGGACGGCGGATCGGCGAACCGATTTGTTTCACAACGATAGTAGCCATGTCCTGATCTCCTTACGCGTCAGCCGATTCGGCTTCCGGCTTCTTCAGGATGTCAGCCACTTTCTTGCCACGGCGAGCCGCGACGTTACGGGGGCTTTGTTCCTGACGAAGCGCATCAAGCGTCGCACGGATCATGTTGTAGGGGTTCTGCGAACCGGTCGACTTGGCGACCACGTCCTGAACGCCCAGCATCTCGAAGACGGCACGCATCGGACCACCTGCGATGATACCGGTACCTTGCGGTGCGGTGCGCATGATCACGCGGCCAGCGCCGTGACGGCCTTCGATATCGTGGTGCAGCGTACGCGCGTCACGCAGCGGAACACGGAACATGTTGCGCTTTGCTTGCTCGGTCGCCTTACGGATTGCCTCCGGCACCTCTTTCGCTTTGCCTTTGCCGAAGCCAACGCGGCCGCGCTGGTCGCCAACAACAACGAGAGCGGCGAAGCCGAAGCGCTTACCGCCCTTGACGGTTTTCGACACGCGGTTGATCGCGACAAGACGATCTGCGAATTCCGGGGTCTCTTCGCGGTCGCGGCGATCCCGGCGGTTTTCACGTTCTGCCATGAAAACATCTCCTGATATGGACCGAAGTCCTTTTCCCAATCCAAGTGGATTTATGTCCCTGGATCATCGAGGGGTTGCCCCCTGCTCTAAAATCGAAGGGCGCTTTGGGGCGCCCTTCGAGAGATTTCGATCACCCTGCCCTGAGGCAGAAAGGATCAGAACTTCAGACCGCCTTCGCGTGCTGCATCGGCCAGAGCTTTGATTTTCCCGTGGAACAGGAAACCGCCGCGGTCGAAGTAGCAATCGGTCACGCCAGCCGCTTTCGCGCGCTCTGCGATGGTTGCACCGATTTTGGTCGCTGCTTCCACGTTGTTCTTGCCAACCAGGCCCAGATCCTTCTCGAGGGTCGAAGCTGCTGCAAGGGTCACACCGTTGACGTCGTCGATCAGCTGGACGCTGATGTTCTTCGACGAGCGGTGAACCGACAGACGCGCACGGCCATTGGCCATTTTGCGCAGTTTGTTCCGCACGCGCAGGCGGCGCTTCAGGAACAGTTCTCTTTTCTTGTTCGCCATTTTCGCGCCCCTTACTTCTTCTTGCCTTCCTTACGGAAGACATACTCACCCTTGTAGCGGATCCCTTTGCCTTTATAGGGCTCGGGAGCGCGCCACTCGCGGATATTCGCAGCGACCTGACCAACGAGTTGCTGGTCGATGCCTTCGATGACGATCTCGGTGTTCTTGGGCGACGTAATGGTCACGCCGGCCGGAACAACGAAGTCCACATCATGCGAATAGCCCAGAGCCAGCTTCAGAGTGTTGCCCTGCATCGTGGCGCGGTAACCCACACCTTGAATTTCGAGCTCTTTCTTGAAGCCGACAGTGACACCGGTCACAAGGTTCGCGATCATCGAGCGGGCCATACCCCACTGCTGACGCGCACGCTTGGACAGGCCACGCGGGGTCACGGAAACCGACGAATCTTCAACCGCGAGGGTCACATCGTCGGTGGCGGTGAAGGTCCGGGTCCCTTTCGGGCCCTTCACTTCGATGGTTTGGCCGGACACCGAAGCGGTTACACCGCTCGGAAGTTCCACTGCCTTCTTACCAATACGAGACATCGTGAGACCTCCTTAGAAGACGGTGCAGAGGACTTCGCCGCCAACATTGGCGCTACGAGCTTCTGCATCCGACATCACGCCCTTGGACGTGGAGACGATGGAAACGCCGAGGCCCTGGCGGACCGACGGGACGTCTTTTGCAGCCATGTATACACGACGGCCGGGGGTCGAAACGCGTTTGATTTCGCGAATAACCGGCGTGCCTTCGTAGTACTTGAGGCTGATGGTGAGCTCAGGCAGGCCGCGCGAGTCGGTGGTCGACTCGTAACCGCGGATGTAGCCTTCCGCTGCAAGCACATCCAGAACCCATGCGCGCAGTTTCGACGCGGGGGTTTTGACGGTGGACTTGCCGCGCATTTGCGCGTTGCGGATACGGGTCAGCATATCGCCGAGAGGATCGTTCATAGACATATTCCGACCTCCTTACCAGCTCGACTTGACCATGCCGGGGATCTGGCCGAACGAGGCCAGGTCACGCAGCTTGATACGCGAGACTTTGAGCTTACGGTAGTAAGCGTGGGGACGACCGGTCAGCTGGCAACGGTTGTGCAAGCGGACAGCCGACGAATTGCGCGGCAGTTCTGCCAGCTTCAGGGAAGCTTTGAAGCGCTCTTCCATCGGACGATCCTGATCGGCGATGACTTCTTTCAGCGCGGCGCGTTTGGCGGCGTATTGTTTAACAAGACGCTCACGCTTCACTTCGCGCGCAACCATGGATTTTTTAGCCATTGTTCACTCTCCTCGCGATCAAGCCGTGAACGGCATGTTGAAGTGCTTCAGAAGCGCCTTCGCCTGCACGTCATCATTGCTCGTGGTCACGATGATGATGTCCATACCCAGAACTTCGTCGACTTTATCGAAATCGATCTCGGGGAACACGATCTGTTCCTTGAGGCCCATTGCGAAGTTGCCACGGCCATCGAAGGACGGCTTCACGCCGCGGAAGTCGCGAACGCGCGGCAGTGCCACGTTGATCAGGCGGTCGAGGAATTCGTACATACGGGTGCCGCGCAGGGTCACCTTGCAGCCGAGCGGCATCTCTTCACGAACGCGGAAGCCTGCAATGGACTTCTTCGCTTTCGTCATGACAGCCTTCTGACCGGCGATGAGCGTCAGCTCTTCAGCGGCTTGCTTGACTTTCTTGGTGTCTTTCGTGGCTTCGCCAACGCCCATGTTGATCACGATCTTTTCGATCTTCGGGATCATCATGTCATTTTTCAGACCGAATTCTTCCTTCATGGCAGCACGGATCTTGGATTCGTACTCTGCCTTCAGGCGCGGGGTGTAGGTAGCTTGATCGAGCATCAGATTACGTCCCCTGTGGTCTTGGCGAAACGAACCTTTTTGCCGTCTTCCATGCGGAAGCCAACGCGGGTCGCTTTGCCGTTTGCGTCCAGCAGAGCGAGGTTCGACAGGTCGATCGGCATTGCCTTCGGCTGACGGCCACCTTGGCTCGTTTGGGTTTGACGGGTGTGACGGATAGCTACGTTCACGCCATCGACAACGGCTTTGTTCGAAGCCGGCATAACCGAGGTGATCTCACCTTGTTTGCCTTTGTCCTTACCGGACAGAACAACAACCTTATCACCTTTACGGAGTTTAGCAGCCATTACAGCACCTCCGGAGCAAGCGAGATGATTTTCATGAAGTTCTTGGCGCGCAGTTCGCGAACAACCGGTCCGAAGATACGGGTACCAACGGGCTCGTTGTTGTTGTTCAGAATGACTGCTGCGTTCGAGTCGAAACGGATGGCGGTGCCATCTTCACGACGAACTTCTTTAGCGGTGCGAACGACGACGGCTTTACGCACGTCACCTTTTTTCACACGGCCACGCGGAATGGCTTCCTTTACGGAGACGACGATAATGTCGCCGACCGACGCATAGCGACGGTGCGAACCACCCAGAACCTTGATGCACTGAACTTTCCGAGCACCGGAATTGTCAGCAACATCCAGATTGGTCTGCATCTGGATCATAGGGTTACTCCCGACCTTTGGAGACGACCATGCAGTTGGCGCCCCAGGGTTTCGATAAACTGGTGTTTATCGCCGGGCCTGTCATTCCTTGCGGAAATCAGGCCTCGACGACGACCGTCCAGCGCTTGGTCTTCGAAATCGGCGCACACTCTTCGATACGAACGGTGTCACCTACCTTGAAGGTATTGTTCGCATCATGCGCACGATACTTCTTGGATTTACGAATGGTCTTTTTCAGAACGGGGTGCGTGAAGCGGCGTTCAACGATGACGGTGATCGTCTGCTCGTTCTTGTCCGAGGTCACGACGCCTTGAAGGATACGTTTGGGCATGGGAAGATTCCTCAGTTCGCAGCAGCGTCAGCAGCTTTTTGGTTCAACACGGTTTTCACGCGAGCGACGTTACGACGAACGGCGCGCATGCGAGCGGTGTTTTCCAGCTGGTTCGTGGCTGCCTGGAAACGGAGGTTAAACGCTTCCTTTTTCAGCGCAACGAGCTCGTCACGGAGCTCATCGGCCGTCTTGGCCTTGAGTTCTTGGGCTTTCATGCCTTTGGTCCTTTAAATAGCACCAGAGGGCCCCGCTTGGGTGCGTTGACACACTTGGGGTGACCCTGATTCTGGTGGGTTATGTCGGTCCTGTCACCAGGAACTCGGGCCAACTAACATCATCAGCCCGCTCTGGCAAGGGGAAATCCAATAAAACAAGGCGCAGAGGTCTCCCCCTGCGCCTTGTTCCGATTCATAGAGACTGGAATTACCAGTCTTGACGCTCGACGATGCGGGTCGCGACCGGGAGCTTCGCAGCACCAAGGCGCAGGGCCTCGCGTGCGATGGTCTCGTTCACGCCGTCGATTTCGAACATCACGCGGCCGGGCTTCACTTTGGCTGCCCAGAAGTCCACGGAACCTTTACCTTTACCCATACGGACTTCGGTCGGTTTCGCGGTGACCGGGGTATCCGGGAAGATCCGGATCCAGACGCGGCCCTGGCGCTTCATGTGACGGTTGATCGCACGACGGGCAGCTTCGATCTGACGTGCGGTGACACGCTCGGGCTCGACGGCCTTCAGACCAAAGTGACCAAAGTTCAGATCGGTGCCGCCTTTGGCTTCACCGTGGATCCGGCCTTTGTGCTGTTTGCGGAACTTAGTCCGTTTCGGTTGCAACATGGTATACTACTCCTCAGCGCTCGCGCTCACGGCGCGGACCGCGCGGTGCCGGGCCCTCTTGGGCTTCAGCAGCTTTGCGCTCACGTGCCTGCGGATCATGTTCCATGATCTCACCTTTGAAGATCCACACTTTCACACCGATGATCCCGTAGGGGGTCATGGCTTCGTCGTGTGCATAATCGATATCCGCGCGCAGCGTGTGCAGCGGAACGCGACCCTCACGATACCATTCGGTACGCGCGATCTCGGCGCCGCCCAGACGGCCGGCAACGTTCACACGGATACCCAGGGCACCCATGCGCATCGCGTTCTGAACGGTACGCTTCATCGCGCGACGGAAGGACACACGACGCTCGAGCTGTTGGCAGATGGACTCTGCTGCGAGCTGCGCGTCGATTTCCGGCTTACGGACTTCAACGATGTTCAGGTGAAGTTCGCTGTCGGTGAAGTTTGCCAGCTTCTTGCGCAGAGCTTCGATATCGGCGCCTTTTTTGCCGATGATCACACCCGGACGTGCTGCGTGAATGGTCACACGGCACTTCTTGTGGGGGCGCTCGATGATAACGCGCGAGATACCAGCTTGCTTGGCTTCGTCCTTGATGAACTCACGGATCTTGATGTCTTCGAGGAGAAGATCACCGAAATCCTTGCTTTCAGCGAACCAGCGGCTGTCCCAGGTGCGGTTGACCTGGAGACGCATACCGATCGGATTTACCTTATGACCCATTATGCTTGCTCCTCAACCTGACGCACCTTGATGGTGAGCTCCGAAAACGGCTTCATGATCTTGCCGAAGCGACCACGAGCACGCGGGCGACCGCGCTTCATGACCAGGTTCTTGCCAACCCATGCTTCCGCGACGACCAGCTCGTCAACGTCCAGACCGTGGTTGTTTTCCGCATTGGCGATCGCCGATTGCAGGCACTTCTTCACGTCCAGAGCGATACGCTTCTTGGAGAAGGTCAGATCGGCCAGAGCCTTGTCGACCTTCTTGCCGCGGATCATCGCTGCAACGAGATTCAGTTTCTGCGGCGAGGTGCGAAGCATGCGCGATTTTGCCATTGCTTCGTTATCCGCCACGCGGCGCGGATTCTTTTCCTTACCCATGACGATTACTTCCTCTTGGCTTTCTTGTCAGCAGCGTGACCGTAATAGGTACGGGTCGGCGAATATTCACCGAACTTCTGACCGATCATTTCCTCGGTCACGGCGACCGGGATGTGCTTCTGACCATTGTAGACCCCAAAGGTGAGGCCAACGAATTGCGGCAGGATGGTGGAGCGGCGCGACCAGATCTTGATCACTTCGCCTTTGCCCGACTCGCGTGCTTTCTCTGCTTTTTTCAGCAGATAGGCATCGACGAAGGGGCCTTTCCAAACAGAACGAGACATATGTTAGCGACCCTTCTTCTTCGCGTGACGCGAGCGCAGGATATATTTATCCGTCGACTTGTTCGAACGGGTGCGTTTGCCCTTGGTCGGCTTGCCCCACGGGGTAACCGGGTGACGGCCACCGGAGGTCCGGCCTTCACCACCACCATGCGGGTGGTCGATCGGGTTCATTGCAACACCGCGAACGGTCGGGCGGACGCCCATGTGACGCTTACGACCTGCTTTACCGAGGTTCTGGTTCGAGTGGTCATGGTTCGACACGGCACCGATGGTGGCCATGCATTCCTGACGCACAAGACGCAGTTCGCCCGAAGAAAGACGGATCTGAGCGTAGCCACCATCACGACCCACGAACTGGGCATAGGTGCCAGCTGCGCGTGCGATCTGACCGCCCTTGCCGGGCTTCAGCTCGATGTTGTGAACGATGGTACCGATCGGCATACCCGAGAACGGCATTGCGTTACCCGGCTTGATGTCGACCTTTGCACCCGAAACGACCTTGTCGCCGAGGGCGAGGCGTTGCGGTGCGAGGATATAAGCGGCTTCGCCATCTTCGTAGCGGATCAGCGCGATGAACGCGGTCCGGTTCGGGTCGTATTCGATACGCTCGACGATAGCCGAAACATCAAATTTGCGACGCTTGAAGTCAACGATACGGTAGAGACGCTTGGCGCCACCACCCTTGTGCCACATCGTGACGCGTCCGGTGTTGTTCCGGCCACCAGTCTTCGTCAAACCCTCGGTGAGGGCTTTGACCGGACGGCCTTTCCAAAGCTCCGAACGGTCGATCAGAACCAGCCCACGCTGGCCCGGCGTAGTCGGTTTATACGACTTAAGTGCCATGCTTTCTGTCTTCCGTTAGCTGAAGGCGGGTTGTACCGCCTTATGTGAAGGGCCCCTAAGGTCCCCAGATAACAACGCGATTTGGCCCCGGACGAATCCGAAGCCTCTGGCGATGGGCGTAGCTACCAAATCAAACGCAATCCGTCTACTGCTGAATCCGATGTTTTGGCGCTTTCGGCCCTTATATTTAAGGACGCGGCTCAAAGGATTGAAGCGTCTGGATTTTCCAGCACTCCGAGCCCGCCCAAAGCAAAAGCCCCCGCGACAGCAGGGGCTTTCGATAGCAATAAGGATCAACAGATCACAGACCGGTGGTCACGTCGATCGTGTTGCCCTCTTCGAGGGTCACATAGGCCTTCTTCACGTCCGAGCGCTTGCCCGCGATGCCGCGGAAACGCTTGGTCTTGCCTTTGGTGATCGTCGTGTTGACGGCTTTCACCTTGACGTTGAAGAGGGTTTCAACCGCTGCTTTGATCTCGGGCTTCGAGGAGTCTTTCGACACTTCGAAAACCACGGCACCGTTTTCCGACGCGAGCGTCGCTTTTTCGGTGATGATCGGCTTGACGATTACGTCGTAATGTTCGGGTTTCGCGCTCATTTCAGGCGAGCCTCCAGTGCTTCGACGCCCGCTTTGGTGAGGACCAGGGTCTCACGCTTGAGGATGTCATAAACGTTGGCGCCCATCGACGGCAGAACATCGATACCTTCGATGTTGCGAGCTGCTTTCGCGAAGTTGTCGTTCACGTCTGCACCGTCGATGATCAGGACCTTTTTCCAGCCCAGTTCCTTAGCCGCTTTGGCCAGCGCTTTGGTTTTCGATTCGCCGAGGTTGATGTCCTCGAGAACCACCAGATTGCCGGTTGCCGCTTTGGACGACAGAGCATGCTTCAGACCCAGTGCACGGAACTTCTTCGTCAGATCGTGGGCGTGCGAACGCGGGGTCGGACCCTTGTACACACCACCGTGACGGAAGATCGGAGCCTTCTTGGAACCGTGACGTGCGCCACCGGTGCCTTTTTGGCGGTAGATCTTCTTGGTCGAGTAGGACACGTCCGACTTGCCCAGCGTCGAGTGCGTGCCGGCTTGTGCACGCGCACGCTGCCAGCGAACAACGCGGTGCAGAATGTCTGCACGCGGCTCGAGACCGAAGATGTCGTCAGCCAGATCGATATCGCCAGCTTTGCCAGCGTCGAGCTTGATCACATCAAGTTTCATGCTTCACCCCCTTCTGCCTGAGCTTCCTCGGCAGGAGCAGCCGCGCCTTTCAGAGCCGCCGGCATCGGAACGTTCTCGGGGAGCGGTTTCTTGACCGCATCCTTGATCGTGACCCAACCGCCTTTGGAACCCGGAACCGAACCCTTTACCAGGATCAGACCGCGCTCGGAATCGGTGCGAACGACTTGCAGGTTCTGGGTGGTCACACGCACGGCACCAAGATGGCCAGCCATCTTTTTGCCTTTGAAGACCTTGCCCGGATCCTGACACTGACCGGTCGAACCGTGCGAACGGTGCGAGATCGACACACCGTGCGATGCACGCAGACCGCCGAAGTTGTGGCGCTTCATCGCACCAGCAAAACCTTTACCGATGGAGGTGCCCGCGATGTCCACGAACTGGCCTTCATTGTAGTGGCTTGCTGCGATTTCCGAACCGACTTCGATCAGGTTTTCTTCGGATACGCGGAATTCGGCAACCTTGCGCTTGGGCGCAACGGAAGCTTTCGCGAAGTGACCACGCACAGCCGCGCTTACGCGCTTGGCTTTTGCGTCGCCTGCACCCAGCTGCACAGCAACGTAACCATCGCGATCGGTGGTACGTTGGGCAACGACTTGCAGGTTGTCGAGTTGAAGAACGGTAACAGGAACCTGCTTGCCGTCTTCAAGGAAAAGCCGGGTCATGCCCAGCTTCTTGGCGATAACACCAGTCCGCATCGTGACCTCCCTTATACCTTGATCTCGACGTCAACGCCGGCGGCGAGGTCGAGCTTCATCAGCGCGTCAACGGTTTGCGGGGTCGGGTCGACGATGTCGAGCATACGCTTATGCGTACGGATTTCCCACTGGTCGCGCGACTTCTTGTCGATGTGCGGACCACGGAGAACCGTGAATTTCTCAACTTTGTTCGGCAGCGGGATGGGGCCGCGAACCTGTGCACCCGTGCGCTTGGCGGTGTTAACGATTTCCTGCGTGCTGGCATCCAGTACGCGGTAATCGAACGCCTTCAGCCGGATGCGGATGTTTTGACCGTTCATATGTCATGCCTCTCGCATGGCGTGAAGGTTGAGAGGCAGACTGCACCGGATGTGACGCCTGCTTCGAACCTAAGATCTGATGGGTAGATCAGGCTGCGCGAATAGGCCGCCTGAAGGATTCTGTCAACCCATGCTGGGCGATTAGCGGTGATTTTCTCGACTGGCCCCACCCTGCCCTGTGGACGGAGGGTCTCACGCGACCTTGAGGCGCAGAAAAGGAACAGTTTCAGGCCCGAGGTGTTGTGCCCCCAACGAACGCAGCTGGGGCATACGCCCTATCTGATACCATATTCAAAGGAGGACACCATGCCGAAGATTACCGACAGCAAGATCCTGATTATTGCCACCGATGGCTTCGAGAAGACCGAGCTGACCGTTCCGCGCGACAAGCTGCGCGAGGCGGGAGCGACAGTCGATATCGCCTCGCTCGATGGTGCCCCGATCCGCAGCTGGGACGAAACTGACTGGGGCGAGATGGCGCAGGCCGAGCTTAGGATTTCCGATGCCAATGTCGACGACTATGACGCCATCATCCTGCCGGGCGGCCAGATCAACCCCGACGTTCTGCGCACGAAACCCGAGGCCGTCGATCTGGTGCGGGACTTCTACAACGCCAAGAAAATCGTCGCCGCGATCTGCCATGGGCCTTGGATGCTGGTTGAAGCCGGTGTTGTGAAAGACCGCAAACTGACCTCCTACCCCTCGATCAGGACCGATATCCTGAATGCTGGTGGTCACTGGGAGGACAAAGAAGTGGTCAATGATCAGGCACTGATCACCTCGCGCAATCCCGGCGATCTTGACGCTTTTGTCAACAAGATCATCGAGGAGGTTGAGGAGGGCCGCCACACCCAGCGCAGCAAAGCCGCCTGACCCAAAGCGCGCCGCCTCCCCGGGGTGGCGCGCCCTTATTGGCGCCCCATCGTCAGCAGCCGCCACATGAACAAAAGCTGCACCATGACCAGCCCGACGCACCAGAAACAGAGCCACATAAAGGCGTTGTCGCTGTTCAGTCCCGGCATGCCCCCGATATTGACCCCGAAGAGTCCCGTCAGGAAGCCCAGCGGCAGGAAGATTACCGAGACCACCGATAGGACAAAAGTATTACGGTTCACGCGGTCCGAAAGCTGGGTCGACAACTCCTCGCGCAGCACCTGCGCTTGATCACGCAGCTCGTCCATGTCCTCCGAGATTCGGGTCATTTTCACTGCTTCCTCTTCCAGCTCGCGCCGGACCTCTTCGGTTACCAAAGCACATTGCGCTTGGGAGGCCTTCAGTAGCGCCTCGCGTTGCGGCCCCAGATAGCGTCGCACAGCGATGACCTGAAGCCGCAGATCCAGCACATCGCGGCGCAGATGGTCCCCACCCTGCCCGTAGACCTTATCCTCGAGAGCTTCGGCATGCTCGTCGAGCTCGCTTTGGAAGGCGCCGATACGGCCAACGATATCCTCCGTCAGCCGCACGACGAAGAGCCCGGCATTCTCCGGCACTTGTCCCGACCGGATCGCGTCGTCCATACGCTCGATCGCCCGCACCCGCTTGCGCGCAATCGTTACGATCCGCTTGCTATCCGCATAGATGCGAAGGGACACCATATCCTCGCGATCCTCACCCTCGTTGAAATTGATCCCCCGCAGGATGATCAGCATCCCCTCTCCGATAACCGTCGTTCGCGGACGGGTATCGCGGTCCAGCAGTGCTTCGACAGCCTGCGGTTCAAGATAATCCAGCTCCTGCCGGATCCAGCTCTGCGCCTCGGGATGGGTGCCATCCAGATGGACCCAGGCCAGCCGGTCATCGCGCAGCGCTGCAACGATATGGGCCTCGTCGGCATGCAGGAGGTCATTCGCGGAGGGATGGCCTGTCAGGATATGCGAAAGCTTGATCGGGCTGGTTGTCATACGGCGCGCTCCTTGGATCGTGGCGCATAGCTAGCGCCGGGCCCTGTTGGAGACAATCTCTTTTGCCCCTGCCCTCGCATAGCAAAAGGGCGACCCTTGGGCCGCCCTTCCGTAAATCACATGATCCGCGTGGGATTATGCGAGGATTTTCGACACAACGCCTGCACCAACGGTACGGCCGCCTTCGCGGATTGCGAAGCGCAGACCATCTTCCATGGCGATCGGAGCGATCAGTTCGACTTCGAACTTCAGGTTGTCGCCCGGCATAACCATCTCGGTGCCTTCCGGCAGCGTAACGGTCCCGGTGACGTCCGTGGTACGGAAGTAGAACTGCGGACGGTAGTTCGCGAAGAACGGCGTGTGACGGCCACCTTCCTCTTTGGTGAGGATATAGGCTTCTGCTTCGAACTTGGTGTGCGGCTTGACCGAACCCGGCTTGCACAGAACCTGACCACGCTCAACGCCTTCACGGTCGATACCGCGCAGCAGGGCGCCGATGTTGTCGCCTGCTTCACCACGATCCAGCAGCTTGCGGAACATTTCCACACCGGTGCAGGTCGTTTTCTTGGTGTCGCGGATACCGACGATTTCGAGTTCGTCGCCAACGTTGATCACGCCGCGCTCGACACGACCGGTCACAACGGTACCACGGCCCGAGATCGAGAACACGTCTTCGATCGGCATCAGGAAGGGCTGGTCAACAGCACGTGCCGGGGTCGGGATGAAGTCGTCAACGGCTGCGATGAGCGCGCGGATCGAGTTCTCGCCGATTTCCGGATCGCGGCCTTCGAGGGCTGCAAGTGCCGAACCTTTGACGATCGGAATATCGTCGCCGGGGTAGTCGTAGGACGACAGAAGCTCGCGGACTTCCATCTCGACCAGATCCAGCAGCTCTTCGTCGTCAACCTGGTCAACCTTGTTCAGGTAAACAACCATGGTCGGGATGCCGACCTGACGGCCGAGCAGGATGTGCTCGCGGGTCTGCGGCATCGGGCCGTCAGCTGCGTTCACAACGAGGATCGCGCCGTCCATCTGTGCCGCACCGGTGATCATGTTCTTAACATAGTCAGCGTGGCCGGGGCAGTCGACGTGCGCGTAGTGGCGGTTTTCCGACTCATACTCGACGTGTGCGGTCGAGATGGTGATGCCGCGTGCTTTTTCTTCCGGTGCGCCGTCGATCTGGTCGTAGGCCTTGAAGTCACCGAAATACTTGGTGATTGCTGCGGTCAGCGTGGTTTTGCCGTGGTCAACGTGGCCGATCGTGCCGATGTTAACGTGCGGTTTGTTACGTTCAAACTTTGCCTTTGCCATAATGGCCTCCTGTCACAGGCTACTGATCTAAGGGGTGCGCCCGCGGAGCTACCGCGGACGCATATCAGATCAGGCGTATTGTTTCTGGATTTCGTCCGAGATGTTCTGCGGAACGGCTTCGTAATGCGCGAAGATCATCGTGAACACTGCGCGGCCCGAAGACATGGAACGCAGGTTGTTGATGTAGCCGAACATGTTGGCGAGCGGAACGAAGGCGTTGATGACATTCGCGTTGCCGCGGGTGTCTTGCCCTTGAACCATACCACGACGCGAGGTCAGGTCGCCGATGATCGAACCGGTGTATTCTTCCGGCGTCACGACTTCCACTTTCATCATCGGCTCGAGCAGCTTTGCGCCGGCCTTACGAAGACCTTCGCGCATTGCGGCACGGGTTGCGATTTCGAAGGCGAGAACGCTCGAGTCGACATCGTGGAAGGCACCGTCAAGCAGAGCAACCTTGAAGTCGATAACCGGGAAGCCTGCCAGCGGACCGGAGTCCATAACCGACTGGATGCCCTTCTCGACGCCCGGGATGTATTCCTTCGGAACAGCACCACCGACGATTTTCGATTCGAACGAATAGCCTTCGCCCGGCTCGGTCGGAGTGATCGCCAGTTTCACGCGCGCGAACTGACCGGTACCACCGGTTTGTTTCTTGTGCGTGTAGTCGATCTCTGCCGCTTGCGAGATTGTCTCGCGGTAAGCCACCTGCGGAGCACCGATATTCGCCTCAACCTTGAATTCGCGCTTCATGCGGTCAACAAGGATGTCGAGGTGAAGTTCGCCCATGCCCTTCATGATCGTCTGACCGGATTCGAAGTTGGTCTCGACGCGGAAGGACGGGTCTTCTGCTGCCAGGCGAGCCAGGGCGATGCCCATTTTCTCTTGGTCAGCTTTGGACTTCGGCTCCACGGCGATCTCGATCACCGGCTCCGGGAAGGTCATCGTTTCGAGAACGACGGGCTTCGAGCTGTCACAGAGGGTATCACCGGTGGTGGTCTCTTTCAGACCGGCCAGCGCGATGATATCGCCTGCAAACGCTTCTTCGATCTCTTCACGGTTGATCGCGTGCATCATCATCATACGACCGATGCGCTCTTTCTTGCCCTTCGTTGCGTTCAGGACGGAATCGCCCTTCTTCAACACGCCCGAATAGATACGGGTGAAGGTCAGCGAGCCCACGAAGGGGTCGTTCATGATCTTGAACGCGAGACCCGAGAAGGGTTCTGCATCATCCGCGTGACGTTCGATGTTACGCGTTTCGGTCTCGTCGTCGGGTGCGAAGCCGGTATAGGCGGGCACGTCGAGCGGCGAGGGAAGGAAGTCGATAACCGCGTTCAGCAGCGGTTGGACGCCCTTGTTCTTGAAGGCCGAACCGGCGAAGACCGGAACGAACGAGAGCGACAGGGTGCCCTTACGGATCAGTTTCCGCAGGGTGTCCTCGTCGGGCTCGTTGCCTTCGAGATAGGCTTCCATGGCCGCGTCGTCTTGCTCTACAGCAATCTCGACGAGGTTGGCGCGCCACTCGTCTGCCATGTCCTGAAGATCGGCACGGATCGGTTCACGAGCCCAGCTTGCGCCGAGATCTTCACCTTTCCAGACCCATTCTTCCATCTTGATCAGGTCGATGATGCCTTCAAGTTTATCTTCTGCGCCGATCGGCAGACACACGGGAGCCGGAGTGGCGCCGGTGCGGTCCTTGATCATCTTGACGCAGTTGAAGTAATCCGCGCCGATCTTGTCCATCTTGTTGACGAACACGATCCGCGGAACCTTGTAGCGGTCAGCCTGACGCCAAACGGTTTCGGTCTGCGGTTCAACGCCTGCGTTGGCGTCGAGAAGGCAGACTGCGCCGTCGAGCACGGCCAGCGAACGCTCGACTTCGATAGTGAAGTCAACGTGGCCGGGGGTGTCGATGATGTTGAAGCGGTACTTGGTGTCCGAGGTGCCTTCTGCGGTCGGATCTTCCTGACGCTGCCAGAAAGTCGTGGTCGCAGCAGACGTGATCGTGATGCCGCGTTCCTGCTCCTGCTCCATCCAGTCCATGGTTGCGGCGCCGTCGTGGACTTCGCCGATTTTGTGGGACTTGCCGGTGTAGTAGAGGATCCGCTCGGTCGTGGTCGTCTTGCCCGCGTCGATGTGGGCCATGATCCCGAAGTTGCGGTACCGCTGAAGGGGATAGTCGCGTGCCATAGGGCGTCCTTCCGTTGGATTTACCAGCGATAATGGCTGAACGCTTTGTTCGCGTCGGCCATCTTGTGCGTATCTTCACGTTTCTTAACTGCAGAACCGCGCGAATTCACCGCATCCAGAAGCTCGCCTGCAAGGCGCTCTTCCATGGTGTTTTCGTTACGACCACGTGCAGCCGAGATCAGCCAGCGGATTGCCAGCGCCTCGCGGCGTGCCGGACGAACTTCGACCGGAACTTGGTAGGTTGCACCACCCACACGACGCGAACGGACTTCAACAGCCGGCTTCACGTTGTCGAGGGCTTCGTGGAACACTTCGATCGGCTCGCGCTTGAGCTTGCCCTCGACGCGGTCCAGCGCGCTATAAACGATGCGTTCGGCGGTAGATTTCTTACCGTCGATCATCAGGTTGTTCATGAACTTGGTCAGAACGCGGTCACCAAACTTGGCGTCCGGGAGAACTTCGCGCTTCTCAGCGGCGTGACGACGAGACATATGTATCCCTTTCCTACGATCACTTTGGACGCTTCGCGCCGTACTTGGAGCGACGTTGACGACGATCTTTAACACCTTGGGTATCCAGCACACCGCGCAGGATGTGGTAACGGACACCCGGAAGGTCTTTCACACGGCCGCCGCGGATCAGAACAACAGAGTGCTCTTGCAGGTTGTGCTTTTCGCCCGGGATGTAGGAAATGACCTCGAAGCCATTCGTCAGACGCACTTTGGCGACTTTACGCATAGCGGAGTTCGGTTTCTTCGGCGTGGTGGTGTACACACGCGTGCAGACGCCACGTTTTTGCGGGCACTGCTGGAGGTGCTGCGACTTAGAGCGCTGCACTTTCGGCTGACGCGGTTTGCGGATCAGCTGCTGGATTGTCGGCATTCGGTTCCCCGTTCGCTTTCTATCAGGTTGTCAATACTCGCCACCGGGATGATGGCGCCACTTCTCGACAGCGTCATGCGCCCATTCGCACAAACGCCAAATCGCAACCTTCGCGGGCTTTCGGCCTTCGAAGACTGCGTGCGAAACAAGGGGGGTCGGACATGGGTCCGGCCTAGGACCACCGCTGTTTCTGTCTCCCGCACGGTTTTCAAGCCCGAGGGGATGGGCGGCGTATAGGCTCTTGCCCCGCCCTTGTCAACTCGGACGATGTTACCCTGCGGGACTGTCCGTTTTGTCTGCTGCGGCCTTGCCTTCACGATAGTCCGTGCCGAGCTTCAGCATGCCCCAGAGCGCCCATGCGATTGTCAGCGAGATAAGGGCCGCAAAGGTCACATCCGACAGGAAATGCCGCCCCGTCACGACCCGCTGGGCCAGAACGAAAACCGACAGGGCCCACGCGATGCCGGTCGCCCATCCCTGCCCGCGCGGCCCGCACCAGCGTTTGGCCACAAACCAGACCGCCAGCGACAGAATCACGACCGCCGACCCCTCGCCCGAGACAAAGGAGCAGTTGCGCGAGCACTGGTCGGCAAAGTGCCATGCGGGGGTGAAGAGATGCTCGCCGCCGAAATCGACAGTGCTAGCGGGACGAGCGCGGCCGGAATAGGTCTTGAAAAGCCCGTTCACCAGAATGACGGAGCCGAGGAAATAGCTCAGCGTGATCCACGCCCAATCCCGCAAACCCAGCCGCAAGACGGGCTTGCGCAGCACCGCACAGACCGGAACCATCACCAGCGAGACCAGCGCGAGGATCACCGACAGGTTCCAGATGCGTTGGCGCAGGAATTCGAGCACGGCGTCCAGCCAGCCGGCGGTGAACCCCTCCCCCGCCGTGTAGAAGAGGCCCGACACCCAGAGATCTAACCGGGGCGCCGCCTCGAAGAGGCAGACGGCCACCGCCCATGCGCCCAACAGCCAGAACCCTGCTCCACGATAGGATTCAATGCGCATAGAGACACTCCGCATTCACCGTCCAGGCTTTCACGTCATAGCGGGTCCAGTAGCCACCACGCGGCAGATCACGGGTCTCGCTCGGGCTGCAGCCCTCGGGCAGATCGCGATCCACCAGAACCACCTGCCCCAGCCCGGCGGGCATCGGGAACATCTGCTCGTAATAGCTGCCCGGACGGCCTTTGGACGGAACGGCATAGACCGGCACATCGCCATCGCGGTTCTGGTAGAAGAGATCCGCCAGGATATCGCGGTTTTCCGAAACGACCGGCAGGCCCGTCTCATGCCCGATCGCGAGAGCGGCGTGGCTCAGTTCGGCCCGCCCCAGATAGCGCTGCAGAAGCGGCTTGCCATCAATCACCGGCCACGGTGCCAACACGGTCAGCAGAGGCAGAAGGATACAGGGGATCAGGTTGATCGCCAGCGAGATCCGGCGCATACGCGGGCCAAGGACCGACACCGCAAGGATGGTCCCCGCGAAATAGGCGCCCACCGCCCAATTGGCATAGGCCCGGTCCAGAAGCGCCTGCACCAGCACCACTGCAAGCGCGGGCACCGACAGGAAGGCAAACCCCGCCCATGCGGAGGTGCCGCCGCGCAGATACCCCCACAGAAGCGCCACCATGGCAACCGGACCGAACACCCCGAACTGGCTGGCAAAGAACGTGCCCAGCGAGGCCCAGTTCAGATGTGCGCCCGTGCGGACCCAGCCCGCATTATCCATCGTGTGTTCGACCGTGGTCAGATCGTGGGTCAGGTTCCAGATCACATTTGGCGCGATCATCAGCCCGAAGGCCACCAGCATCAGCACAGCATTGCGCCAACCGGGACGGAAATCGCGCAGGAACAACGCCGCCAGAAGCGCGCCGGGGATCAGATAGATCGCAGCGTATTTCGCCATGAACCCCGCCCCTGCGCAGAGCCCTGCCAGAATGGCACTTCCTGCGCCGCGGGTCTGGCAGGTCTTCACGAAGAACAGGATCGCACCCGCAAAGAAGGGCGCCATGACCGTATCGGTCGAGATCAACAGCGAACCAAGCGCCACAAAGGGCAGCGTGACATAGGTCAGCGCCGTCCAGAACGCGGTGCGCGCATCGAAAAGCCGCGCCGCGGTCAGCCCCAGAACCAGAGCCGTGATCCCATGCAGCACCGATCCGGGCATCCTCACCCAGAAGGGGCTCGAACTGCCCGCCAGATCAGTCACGGCCCGGATCAGCCAGCCGATCAGTGGCGGTTTGGAATAATATCCGAAGTCGAAATTCTGGCCCCAGAACCAGTATTGCGTCTCGTCGACGAACAGCTCGGCCTTGTTAAAGACCAGTGCAATCAGCCGTAAGGCCGTCACCAGAGCGACAACGGCAAAAGCTTGCGGCAGCCAGCCGCGTTCAGGCGTTCCGACGACGTTTCGCATAGATCAACCACAGATTCCGAGAATAGATCACAACGCCGAGCGACTGCCCCAGCACGAAAACGGGATCATGGCGATAGATCGCGTAGGAGAGCAGCATCACCCCGCCCAAGAGCGAGAAATACCAGAAGGTCACCGGCATCACCGAATCCTGTGCCTTCTCCGAGGCGATCCACTGGACCAAAAACCGCGCGGTAAACATCAGCTGCGCGGCAAGACCGAACAGGACCCATGCCAGCTCGGTGCCGTTATCGACATGGAACAGCTTCAACAGATGATCGATCATTGCGTCTCCTCCGCAACGGAAACTTCAGTCGGACGAGCGGTCTTCTTACGCTTGAGAAGCCATGCGACGCCGCACAGATCGACAATTCCCACCATCGCCCGTTGGAAATTATTATAATTCGACTGTCCACCCAGACGTGCACGGTGCGTCACATCCACCAGAATGATTTTCAGCCCATCGCGCTTGAAGAGCGCGGGCAGATAGCGGTGCATATGGTTGAAGAAGGGCAGCGCCATGAACGCCTCACGGCGGAAGGCCTTGAGGCCGCAACCGGTATCGCGCGTGCCATCCTGCAGCACCCGCGCCCGCAAACCATTGGCGAATTTCGAGGCATAACGCTTGGACCATGTGTCCTGACGCCCGACCCGCTGCCCGGCCACAAGAGACGCTTGCGGATCGTTCAGTAGGGCATCCACCAGCTTCGGGATATTCTCGGGCGGGTTCTGGCCATCGCCATCAAGTGTGCAGCAGATTGCCCCGCGCGCGGCCAGCACGCCGCTATGGACCGCGGCACTCTGTCCGCCGGATCGGTCATTGGCCAGAAGGCGCAGACGGTGATCCACCGCCAGACGCTCGGTCAGGATACGCCGCGTGGCATCGGTCGAGCCGTCATCGATCACGATCACCTCGTAATCGTATCGCGCATCGCAGAAAGAGTGAATCTCCTCCACCAGCGCGGCGATGTTCTCGGCTTCGTTCTTAGCGGGAATTATTATTGTTAGCTCTGTCATCTACCGCAGCATTCGTCTCGTATCTGGGTTGTGCCACACCCTCGTAACAACGGGGCGACAGCGATCTCGTCGTGGATTCGCCCTGTGTCTAGCCGTCTGGCGGCGCTGGGGCTAGACACTTTAACGACAAAGGGCCCCGCTATTATAGCGGAGCCCCTTATTTCTTTCAGTCAGACGCGTCTTAGTCGCGGCTTTCCGGCGTTTCGACAACACCGAAATCGGCACCGGTATCGGTGTCGGCCGGTGCGGCAAGAGCCACGGCTTGTTCGGCCTCGGCGCGCTTGGCCTCGATCACGACGCTGTCGCGCTCGGTCGCCACACGACGGACCTGGCTGGTTGCCCCACCAGTCCCCGCCGGGATCAGACGACCCACGATAACGTTCTCTTTCAGGCCGACCAGCTTGTCGCGCTTACCTTGGACAGACGCCTCGGTAAGAACGCGGGTGGTCTCCTGGAAGGATGCCGCCGAGATGAACGAACGGGTCTGCAGCGAGGCCTTGGTGATCCCCAGAAGGACAGGCTCGCCATGTGCCGGACGTGCACCGCGTGCAAGCGCCTTGGCATTGACCTCTTCGAACTCGACCTTGTCGACATGCTCGCCCTTGAGCAGCGTGGTCTCGCCCGAATCCAGCACCTCGATCTTCTGCAGCATCTGGCGCACGATCACTTCGATATGCTTATCGTTGATCTTCACGCCTTGCAGACGATAGACGTCCTGCACCTCGTTGATGAGATACTCGGCCAGTGCCTCGATCCCCATGATGCGCAGGATGTCATGCGGTGCGGGGTTCCCGTCCATGATGTAGTCACCCTTCTGCACGAAGTCGCCTTCCTGCACCGGGATGTGCTTGCCTTTCGGCACCATGTATTCGACGGGCTCCAGACCTTCGTCGCGCGGGTCGATCGCGATGCGGCGCTTGTTCTTGTAGTCTTTCCCAAAGCGCACATAGCCATCGATCTCGGCAATGATCGCGTGATCCTTCGGACGGCGTGCCTCGAAGAGTTCGGCAACACGCGGCAGACCACCGGTGATGTCCTTCGTCTTCGCGCCTTCACGCGGGATACGCGCAACCACGTCACCTGCACGGACGTCCTGCCCCTCTTCGACCGACAGAATTGCGTCGACCGACATCGGGTAGGTCACCGGGTGGCCCATATCGTTACGGACGGGTTCGCCATTCGCATCAACGATGATGATCTCCGGTTTCAGGTCCTTCGCACGGGCGGAGGAGCGCCAGTCCGACACGATCTTCTGTGTCATACCGGTCGCGTCATCGGTGTCCTCGCGCAGCGAGATACCCGCGAGCAGGTCCACCAATTTGGCCTTACCGGCCTTCTCGGCGATGATCGGCAGGGTATAGGGGTCCCATTCGAACAGCTTGGTGCCGCGTTTGACGCTTTCGCCCTCTTTCACGAAGACATGGGTACCGTAACCGACCTTGTGGCTGGCCAGCTCCTCGCCATGATCGTTGACGATCACGATCTGCATGTTCCGGCCCATGATGATCTGCTCACCATTGGCGTTTTCAAGCAGCGACGGGTTGCGGAACTCGATCTTACCCTCTTGGCTTGCCTCGAGGAAGGATTGCGAGCCACCCTGTGCGACGCCGCCGATGTGGAAGGTCCGCATCGTCAGCTGGGTACCGGGTTCACCGATGGACTGGGCCGCGATGATACCGACAGCCTCGCCCTGGTTCACCATGGTGCCGCGCGCAAGGTCACGACCGTAGCAGAGTGCGCAGACGCCCTCATCGGCCTCACAGGTCAGAGCCGAACGGATACGGATCGACTGGACGCCAGCCTGTTCGATCTGGTCGGCTTTACGCTCGTCGATCAGCTCGTTACGGCGCACCAGCACCTCGTCGGAGCCCGGAACCAGAACGTCATCTGCAGCCACACGGCCCAGAACACGCTCGGATAGCGGTGCCACGACCTCACCGTCATTGACGGCGGCCGATGCGGTGATCGCGTTCTCGGTGCCACAATCATGCGCACGCACAATGCAGTCCTGAGCCACGTCCACCAGACGACGGGTAAGATACCCCGAGTTTGCCGTCTTCAACGCGGTATCCGACAGACCCTTACGGGCGCCGTGGGTCGAGTTGAAGTATTCAAGAACGGTCAGACCTTCCTTGAAGTTCGAGATGATCGGCGTCTCGATGATCTCGCCGTTCGGCTTGGCCATCAGGCCGCGCATCCCGCCCAGCTGCTTCATCTGCGTGACCGAGCCCCGTGCACCGGAGTGGGCCATCATATAGACAGAGTTCGGTTCCATTTCGGCGCCGTTCTCGTCGAACTTGGACGCAGAGATGGTCGACATCATGGCTTCGGTGACCTGGTCGTTACATTTCGACCACGCATCGACAACCTTGTTGTACTTCTCGCCCTGAGTGATCAGGCCGTCCATATACTGCTGTTCGAAGTCCTTGACCTGATCGCGCACGTCATTGACGATTTCCCACTTGCTATCGGGGATAACCATATCGTCCTTGCCGAACGAGATACCTGCCTTGAACGCTTCCTTGAAGCCCATCGACATGATCTGGTCGCAGAAGATCACCGACTCTTTCTGGCCGCAATAACGGTAGACGGTGTCGATGACGTTCTGAACGTCTTTCTTCCGCAGCAGACGGTTCACCAGATCGAAGGGTGCCTTCGCGTTCAGCGGCAGGAGCGCGCCAAGACGCAGACGGCCCGGCGTGGTCTCGAAGCGGATGAACACCTCGTTACCGGTTTCGTCGATCTGTTTCACACGGGCGTGGATCTTGGCGTGCAGATGCAACTCGCCTGCATTCAGCGCGTGCTCCATTTCCTCGATCGAGCCGAAGACCATGCCTTCGCCCTTCATGCCCTTACGCTGCATGGTGAGGTAGTAGAGCCCCAAGATCATATCCTGCGACGGAACGATGATCGGTGCGCCGTTCGCGGGCGACAGAACGTTGTTCGTCGACATCATCAGGACGCGCGCTTCCAGCTGGGCCTCGAGGCTCAGCGGAACGTGCACAGCCATCTGGTCACCGTCGAAGTCGGCGTTGAAGGCCGAGCAGACGAGCGGGTGCAGCTGGATGGCCTTACCTTCGATCAGCGTCGGTTCGAACGCCTGGAAGCCCAGACGGTGCAGCGTCGGTGCGCGGTTCAGGAAGACCGGATGCTCGCGGATCACCTCGTCGAGGATATCCCAGACTTCCGGACGCTCTTTTTCAACGAGCTTCTTCGCCTGTTTCACGGTGCTCGACAGACCTTTGGCCTCGAGACGCGAATAGATGAAGGGCTTGAAGAGTTCGAGCGCCATCTTCTTGGGCAGGCCACACTGGTGCAGCTTGAGCTCCGGACCGGTCACGATAACCGAACGGCCCGAGAAGTCGACGCGCTTACCGAGCAAGTTCTGACGGAAGCGACCCTGCTTACCTTTAAGCATGTCCGAAAGCGATTTCAGCGGGCGACGGTTGGTGCCCGTGATCACGCGGCCACGACGGCCGTTATCGAACAGAGCATCGACCGATTCCTGCAGCATACGCTTTTCGTTACGCACGATGATATCGGGCGCACGCAGTTCGATCAGACGCTTCAAACGGTTGTTCCGGTTGATGACGCGGCGATACAGATCGTTCAGATCCGAGGTCGCGAAACGGCCACCATCGAGCGGAACGAGCGGACGCAGTTCCGGCGGGATCACCGGAAGAACGGTCAGCACCATCCATTCGGGACGGTTGCCCGACTCGAGGAAGGATTCAACGATCTTCAGACGCTTGATGATCTTCTTCGGTTTCAGCTCGCCGGTCGCTTCTTTCAGCTCCTCGCGCAGGGTCTCTGCGGTGGCTTCCAGATCGATCCCTGCCAGCATCTCGCGGATCGCTTCAGCGCCGATATTGGCGGTGAAGGCGTCTGCGCCATACTGGTCCTGCGCGTCGAGATACTCTTCTTCGGTCATCAGCTGGCCATACATCAGGTCGGTCAGACCCGGCTCGATGACAACGTAGTTTTCGAAGTAGAGGATGCGCTCGAGATCGCGCAGCGTCATGTCCAGCATCAGACCGATGCGCGAGGGCAACGACTTGAGGAACCAGATATGGGCGCAGGGTGCGGCCAGCTCGATATGGCCCATACGCTCGCGACGGACCTTTTGCAGCGTGACTTCCACACCGCATTTCTCGCAGACAACGCCGCGATATTTCATACGCTTATATTTGCCGCACAGGCATTCGTAGTCTTTGATCGGGCCAAAGATACGCGCGCAGAACAGACCGTCACGCTCGGGTTTGAACGTGCGATAGTTGATAGTTTCCGGCTTCTTGATCTCGCCATAGGACCACGAGAGGATCCGTTCGGGCGATGCCAGAGATACCTTGATCTCGTCAAACTGCTTGGGCTGTGCCAGCGGATTGAACGGATTGGTAGTGATTTCCTGGTTCATCTGAAAATCCTTGTTAGAGGGCAGCAGAGGCGGGGGAAGTAAGGGGGAAGCCCCCCTTACTCGTCATCCTCCGCATCCAGGAGTTCCATGTTGAGGCCAAGGCCCCGGACCTCTTTGACGAGAACGTTGAACGATTCCGGCACGCCGGCCTCGAAGTTGTCCTCACCTTTGACGATCGATTCATAGACCTTCGTCCGGCCTGCCACGTCATCCGACTTGACGGTGAGCATCTCTTGCAGGGTGTAGGCGGCGCCGTAAGCTTCCAGAGCCCAGACCTCCATCTCCCCGAGACGCTGACCACCGAACTGCGCCTTACCACCGAGCGGCTGCTGGGTGACGAGCGAGTACGGACCGGTCGAACGGGCGTGCATCTTGTCATCGACGAGGTGGTGAAGCTTCAGGAAGTATTTCACACCCACGGTGACCTTACGAGCGAACTGCTCACCGGTCCGACCGTCGAAGACCACCGACTGACCCGAAGTGTCGAAGCCCGCACGACGCAGCGCGTCGTTGATGTCTTCTTCCTTCGCACCATCGAAGACCGGCGTTGCAATCGGGACACCCGTGCGCACGGCTTCCGCCGATTCCACGAAGCGCTCGTCTTCCATTGCCGCGAACTCTTCCTCGTAGGTCTCGTCGCCATAGCCATAACGCATTGCGTCACGAACAGGCGTCAGATCGCCAGACTTGCGATAGTCTTTCAGCGCTTCGTCGATGCGAAGGCCCAGACCGCGCGATGCCCAACCCATATGGGTTTCAAGGATCTGACCGACGTTCATCCGCGAAGGCACGCCCAGCGGGTTCAGAACGAGGTCAACCGGCGTCCCATCCGCGAGGAAGGGCATATCTTCGGCCGGAACGACCTTCGAGACCACACCTTTGTTCCCGTGGCGGCCTGCCATCTTGTCGCCTGCCTGAAGCTTGCGCTTCACAGCCACGAAGACCTTGACCATCTTCATCACGCCCGGAGGCAGATCGTCGCCCTGACGGACTTTCTCGACCTTGTCTTCGAAACGCAGATCGAGCGCCTTCTTCTGCGCCTCGAACTGGTCGTTGAGTGCCTCGACTTCTTTCGCGTCGGCCTCATCTTCCAGTGCGAGCTGCCAGTATTGGCCGCGCGAGAGGGTTGCCAGAAGGTCAACAGTGATCTCGGAACCCGGCTTGACGCCTTTGGGACCCTTGACCGCCGTCTTGCCGATGATCAGCGAGCGCAGACGTGCGTAGATGTTCCGCTCGAGAATGACGAGTTCGTCGTCACGGTCGCGGGCCAGACGCTCGACTTCTTCACGCTCGATCTGCAGCGCACGTTCGTCTTTGTCCACACCATGACGGTTGAAGACGCGGACTTCCACGATGGTCCCATAGGCACCCGGCGGCAGACGCAGCGAGGTATCGCGCACGTCGGACGCTTTCTCACCGAAGATGGCGCGGAGGAGTTTCTCTTCCGGCGTCATCGGGCTCTCGCCCTTCGGCGTGATCTTACCTACAAGAATATCACCCGGGCCGACTTCGGCACCGATATAGACGATACCGGCTTCGTCGAGGTTGCGCAGGGCTTCCTCACCGACGTTCGGGATATCGCGGGTGATTTCTTCCGGACCAAGCTTCGTATCACGCGCTGCGACTTCGTATTCATCGATATGGATCGAGGTGAACACGTCGTCTTTGTGGATACGCTCGGAGATCAGGATCGAGTCTTCGTAGTTGTAGCCATTCCACGGCATGAAGGCCACGACCACGTTCCGGCCAATGGCCAGATCGCCGTGATCGGTGGAGGGACCGTCAGCAATGACCTGACCCTTCACGACCGCTTCGCCCACTTTCACCAGCGGGCGCTGGTTGATGGTCGAGGACTGGTTCGAACGCTTGAACTTGCGCAGACGGTAGATGTCGACGCCCGGATCGCCCGGCTCGAGGTCTTCGGTCGCACGGATAACGATACGCGCCGCATCGACCTGGTCGATGATGCCCGAACGGTCCGCCGAGATCGCAGCCCCCGAATCGCGTGCCACGGTCGCTTCCATACCGGTGCCCACGAAGGGTGCCTCGGCACGGATCAACGGCACGGCCTGACGTTGCATGTTCGCCCCCATCAGAGCGCGGTTGGCGTCGTCGTTTTCAAGGAACGGAATCAGTGCCGCACCGACCGAAACCAGCTGTTTCGGCGAAACGTCGATCAGGTCCACGGCTTCGTTCGGGTTGAGCATGAATTCGCCCGACTGACGGGTCGAAACGAGTTCGTTCTTGAAGCGCCCTTCCTCGTCGAGGTCGGCGTTGGCCTGAGCCACGGTGTGGCGCATCTCTTCGGTCGCCGACATATAGACCACGTCATCCGTGACCTTGCCGCCTTCAACCTTGCGATACGGGGTTTCGATGAAACCGTATTTGTTCACACGGGCGAAGGTTGCGAGCGAGTTGATCAGACCGATGTTCTGACCTTCCGGCGTCTCAATGGGACACATCCGGCCATAGTGGGTCGGGTGAACGTCGCGCACCTCGAAGCCTGCACGTTCGCGCGTCAGACCGCCCGGGCCGAGGGCCGAGAGACGACGCTTGTGCGTGACTTCCGAAAGCGGGTTGGTCTGGTCCATGAACTGCGACAGCTGCGAGGAGCCGAAGAATTCACGCACCGCTGCCGCTGCCGGTTTCGCGTTGATCAGATCCTGCGGCATGACCGTATCGATCTCGACCGAGGACATGCGTTCCTTGATCGCGCGTTCCATGCGCAGCAGACCGACGCGATACTGGTTTTCCATCAGCTCGCCGACAGACCGCACACGACGGTTACCGAGGTGGTCGATATCGTCGATCTCGCCTTTACCGTCGCGCAGCTCCACCAGACCCTTGATGCAGGCCACGATGTCTTCGTGACGCAGCGTGCGCTGGGTGTCCGGCGCATCAAGGTCGAGGCGCATGTTCATCTTCACGCGGCCAACAGCCGAGAGATCGTAGCGCTCACTATCGAAGAACATCGAATCGAAGAGATTCGACGCGGCTTCGACAGTCGGCGGCTCGCCCGGACGCATGACGCGATAGATATCCATGAGCGCGCCGTCGCGGCCCATGTTCTTGTCTGCGGCCAGCGTGTTGCGGATGTAGGGACCGACGTTGATGTTATCGATATCCAGCACCGGAATCTCGGTGATGCCGTTATCGATCAGCGTCTTGATCGACCCGCCCACGAGGTCGCCGTCACGGTCGTATTCTGCGGTCAGCTCGTCGCCTGCCTCGATGTAGATGAAGCCGGTCTGGTCGTTGACGATGTCCTTCGCGCAGAAGCGGCCCAGAATGTGATCGAAAGGCACGAGCAGGTCGGTGACTTGACCTTCGTCCTTGATCTTCTTGACCATGCGCGGGGTCATCTTGTCGCCCGCTTTGCAGATAACCTCGCCCGAGTCCGCATCGACCAGATCGAAGGTCGGACGGGTTCCGCGAACGCGGTCGGGGAAGAACTTGGTGACCCAGCCCTGACGCCCCTTGGAGGTGTAGGAGACCGTGTCGTAATAGGCATCCATGATGCCTTCCTGATCCATGCCGAGCGCATAGAGCAGCGTCGTCACCGGAAGCTTCCGGCGGCGGTCGATCCGTGCGAACACGAGATCCTTGGCGTCGAATTCGAAGTCGAGCCACGAGCCGCGATAGGGAATGATGCGGCAGGCGAACAGCAGCTTACCCGAGGAGTGGGTCTTGCCGCGGTCATGGTCGAAGAATACGCCCGGCGAACGGTGCATCTGGCTGACGATCACGCGCTCGGTGCCGTTCACGATGAACGTCCCGTTCTTGGTCATCAGGGGCATATCGCCCATGAACACGTCCTGTTCCTTGATGTCCTTCACGGAACGCGCACCGGTGTTCTCGTCGACATCGAACACGATGAGGCGCAGGGTGACCTTCAGCGGGGCGCTATAGGTCATATCGCGCTGCTGGCATTCCTCAACGTCGTATTTCGGCTTTTCGAGCTCGTATTTCACGAACTCCAGAATAGCGTTGTCATTGAAATCTTTGATCGGGAAGACCGATTGGAAGACCCCTTTGATGCCTTCGCCATCCAGATGACCTTCCCCTTCGCCGGAGCGCAGGAACAGGTCGTAGGATGCCTTTTGAACCTCGATGAGATTCGGCATTTCGAGGACTTCGCGGATCTTACCATAGTAGCGGCGAATGCGCTTTTGACCAACGTAAGCTTGAGCCATGCTCGTCGTCACCTTTCGTCTTTTCGCGTGCGGCACTATGTCGGGGCCCATGGTGCGCGCCTGGCGATAAGGGGGGCGGCTCCATACCTGCCGACCGTCCCACCGGTCAGCTCCCGAGCCGCGAACGCCGCCTTGGAGAGCGCTTTATCAAAAAGCCCTCTCCGAGACAGGTTCGGCTGGGCCCGGAAACTCCGGACCCAGCCCAATCTCAAACTCGATGCGTGCGCACCGAACCCAATTACTTGAGTTCGATCTTTGCGCCTGCTTCTTCGAGCTTTTTCTTGATTTCTTCGGCTTCTGCTTTTGCAGCGCCTTCTTTGACTTTACCGCCGGCCTCAACGAGGTCTTTGGCTTCTTTCAGGCCGAGGCCGGTGATGCCGCGGACTTCTTTGATGACGTTGATTTTCTTGTCGCCTGCATCGACGAGGATCACGTCGAATTCGGTTTTCTCTTCAGCTGCTTCAGCAGCTGCTGCCGGGCCAGCCATCATGACGGCGCCACCGGCTGCCGGCTCGATGCCGTACTCGTCTTTCAGGATGGTTTTCAGCTCTTGTGCTTCCAGCAGCGTGAGAGCAACGATTTCTTCGGCGAGTTTTTTCAGATCAGCCATTTTACTCAGTTCCTAAGATTAGGGTTTGGTTTCCAACGTCGGACTTCAAGCCACGACGAAGGCCATAACAGTTTGCTTACGCAGCTTTCTCTTCGATGGTCGAGAGAATGCCCGCGATGTTCGAAGCAGGCGCGCCAATGGCACCGGCGATGTTCGAAGCGGGTGCACCCAGGCACGAAACGATCTGAGCGATAAGCTCTTCACGCGACGGCATGGCTGCCACGGCTTTAACACCGGCGACGTCAAGTGCATCATTCCCCATTGCGCCGCCGAGGATCGAGAGTTTCTCGTTCTTCTTGGCGTATTCCACGACCACTTTCGCCGCAGCGACCGGATCTTCGGAATAGGAGAGCACCGTCATGCCCGTGAGGTACTGAGCGATGCTTTCGCACGGCTTGTCCGCAAGGGCGATCTTGGCGAGCTTGTTCTTGGCAACGCGCACAGACCCGCCCGCTTCACGCATTTTCGCGCGCAGGTCCTGCATTTCAGCAACCGTCAGGCCTTCGTAGTGGGCAACCACCACGACGCCAGAGCTTTCGAAGATCTGGCCGAGTTCCTCGACCACTTTCTCTTTCTGGGCTCTATCCACAGTTACACTCCAAGTTGGGAGGTTTGACCCTCCGGCTCATTTTGCCGGGGCACTTGCCCCGACTCGGGGTCCGCAACGGTCCGTCCAAGATCACCTTTGGGGCTTCATGCAAAGCACCTAGGAAATCTGTCCTTCCCGCCTCAGGCAGGATTTACCAGGCTCGCGCCTCACCCACCGTCTCGGACGAATCGTTCCACCTTGACCAAGCGGTCAGCGGTGCAACAGGCTGCGTTCCTACACCTGAACGCAGCTTTTGTGAAGCCTTAATTTCTCAGCTCACGGATGTTTTCAAACAGAAAGGGCGGCCCGAGGACCGCCCTTCCCTATCCGATGCAACCCGGGCTTAGTTGCCGGTTGCCGAAGCGAGGTCTACCGATACGCCCGGACCCATGGTCGAGGAGATCGAGACTTTCTTCATGTAGTTGCCTTTGGCGCCCGCGGGCTTCGCTTTGGCAACTGCCTCGACGAATGCACGAACGTTCTGGGCCAGTTGCTCTTCGGTGAAGGAGATCTTGCCGATACCGCCGTGGATTACACCGGCTTTCTCGACTTTGAACTGGACTTCGCCGCCCTTGGCTGCTTCCACGGCCGCTTTCACGTCCATGGTCACGGTGCCGACTTTGGGGTTCGGCATGAGGTTGCGCGGGCCGAGGATCTTGCCCAGACGACCGACGATCGGCATCATATCCGGGGTCGCGATGCAGCGATCGAATTCGATCTTGCCCGACTGGATGGTTTCCATCAGGTCTTCTGCGCCAACGATATCCGCGCCAGCTGCTTTGGCTTCGTCGGCTTTCGGGCCGCGAGCGAAGACAGCAACACGGACCGTTTTACCGGTGCCGTTCGGCAGCGAGACCACGCCGCGGACCATCTGGTCTGCGTGACGCGGGTCAACGCCGAGGTTCAGAGCGATTTCGAGCGTCTCGTCGAATTTCGCTTTTGCATTGGCTTTCACCAGTGCAACGGCGTCTTCAACCGAGATCAGTTCTTTGCCTGCGAATGCTTCGCGAGCGGCTTTGGTGCGTTTACCGAGCTTTGCCATGATTTAGCCTTTCACCTCGATACCGATCGACTTCGCGGAGCCGAGGATGATGTTCATCGCGCCTTCGATGTCGTTGGCGTTCAGATCAGACATTTTTGCTTCAGCAATCGCGCGCACTTGTGCAGCGGTGATGGTGCCAGCAACTTCACGACCCGGTGCAACCGAACCCTTCGGGCGGTTACGCTTGCCAACCGGCTTCAGGCCAGCGGCTTGCTTGATGAAGAAGGACGCAGTCGGTTGTTTCACTTCGAAGGTGAACGACTTGTCGGCATAGTAGGTGATGACCGTCGGGATCTTCGCCTGCTTGTCCATTTCCTGCGTCTTGGCGTTAAACGCCTTGCAGAATTCCATGATGTTGATGCCGCGCTGACCCAGTGCCGGGCCGACGGGCGGGGATGGGTTCGCGGAACCCGCTGCGATTTGCAGCTTCAGCTGCCCAATCACTTTCTTAGCCATTTGGCTTCTCCTTTATCACTCTGCCCCGCGGGGGCAAGTTTAGTGGTCGCGGTGCGGGCTCATTCCCGACACCTCCCACATCCCTCAGGCGATTTTCTGCACCTGAGTGAATTCCAGTTCGACCGGGGTCGGACGACCGAAGATCGAGACCGTCACCTTCAGGCGGCTCGCAGCGTCGTCAACTTCCTCGACCATACCCGAGAAGCCCTCGAAGGGCCCGTCGGTCACATTCACATTCTCGCCTACCTCGAAGGTGATCAGGCTGCGCGGCTCGGCCTTCTCGGAAGAGGCACTGCCACCACGGTTCAGCATCCGGTCCACCTCGGCGTCCGACATCGGCATCGGCTTACCCTGATGACCGAGGAACCCGGTCACCCGGTTGGTCGAGTTGATCAGGTGGTAGCCCTGATCCGTCATATCCATACGCACGAGCACATAGCCCGGCATGAAGCGGCGCTCGGAGGTGACTTTCTTGCCACGGCGCACTTCGATCACTTCTTCGGTCGGAACGAGGACTTCCTCGATCTCTTCCTCAAGGCCCTTCTCGACAACAGACTGCCGGATCTGCTCGGCAACCTTCTTCTCGAAGTTCGAGAGAACCATTACCGAATACCAACGCTTCGCCATGCTCGAGCCTGCCTTTTCCTTAACCGGCGCTTCGAACGCCGCGAATTCCCATTTTGCCCTGCCCTGGCCAAGCGGCCCAGACGCGACACCGAAACAAAACGAGCGCGCACGATCCGAATCGATGCACGCCCTTTTCCGGAGAGTCATGCTCCCATACAGACGCTACGGGAGGTTTTCAACCCCATAGCGCCCAGACCGGAGGATCAGCCGATCAGCTGACCGACACCAAGCCGGATCACGAAATCCACGCCCGAGAAGAACAGCGCAGTCAGCGCCGTCAGCACGAGCACCATGACCGAAGTCAGCACCACTTCACGACGCGAAGGCCACGAAATCTTGGCCGTTTCAGAACGCACTTGCTGCAAGAACCGAAGGGGATTTGCCATTATGCCATCTTCCTCTAGTCGCCCGAAACAGGCGGGCTACATTCACGCGTCGCTACGTTCCCGTAGCGCCGACCGTCACCAGCCTGCCTACATGAGCGCTTCATCGAAGGAAAGGACTGGCAGGGGCAGGGGGACTCGAACCCACGACCCTCGGTTTTGGAGACCGATGCTCTACCAACTGAGCTATACCCCTAGGCCGTGAGCGGGAGATACAGACCCGCAGAGAGGAAAGCAAGGGGGTATTTCAAGGTTTTCGACCAATCCCCGAAATTCTTTTTCCCGCGGGTCCCGCCTTCGCCAAGCGCCTCGGAAAAAACACTAATCCCCTGCCCGTTCGCATCAGCAGGGCGGGCAAAGCAAAAGGGCGGCCTGTTGGCCGCCCTTCCGTAGATCACATGATCCGCGTGGGATTATGCGAGGATTTTCGACACAACGCCTGCACCAACGGTACGGCCGCCTTCGCGGATTGCGAAGCGCAGACCATCTTCCATGGCGATCGGGGCGATCAGTTCGACTTCGAACTTCAGGTTGTCGCCCGGCATAACCATCTCGGTGCCTTCCGGCAGCGTAACGGTCCCGGTGACGTCCGTGGTGCGGAAGTAGAACTGCGGACGGTAGTTCGCGAAGAACGGCGTGTGACGGCCACCTTCCTCTTTGGTGAGGATATAGGCTTCTGCTTCGAACTTGGTGTGCGGCTTGACCGAACCCGGCTTGCACAGAACCTGACCACGCTCAACGCCTTCACGGTCGATACCGCGCAGCAGGGCGCCGATGTTGTCGCCTGCTTCACCACGATCCAGCAGCTTGCGGAACATTTCCACACCGGTGCAGGTCGTTTTCTTGGTGTCGCGGATACCGACGATTTCGAGTTCGTCGCCAACGTTGATCACGCCGCGCTCGACACGACCGGTCACAACGGTACCACGGCCCGAGATCGAGAACACGTCTTCGATCGGCATCAGGAAGGGCTGGTCAACAGCACGTGCCGGGGTCGGGATGAAGTCGTCAACGGCTGCGATGAGCGCGCGGATCGAGTTCTCGCCGATTTCCGGATCGCGGCCTTCGAGGGCTGCAAGTGCCGAACCTTTGACGATCGGAATATCGTCGCCGGGGTAGTCGTAGGACGACAGAAGCTCGCGGACTTCCATCTCGACCAGATCCAGCAGCTCTTCGTCGTCAACCTGGTCAACCTTGTTCAGGTAAACAACCATGGTCGGGATGCCGACCTGACGGCCGAGCAGGATGTGCTCGCGGGTCTGCGGCATCGGGCCGTCAGCTGCGTTCACAACGAGGATCGCGCCGTCCATCTGTGCCGCACCGGTGATCATGTTCTTAACATAGTCAGCGTGGCCGGGGCAGTCGACGTGCGCGTAGTGGCGGTTTTCCGACTCATACTCGACGTGTGCGGTCGAGATGGTGATGCCGCGTGCTTTTTCTTCCGGTGCGCCGTCGATCTGGTCGTAGGCCTTGAAGTCACCGAAATACTTGGTGATTGCTGCGGTCAGCGTGGTTTTGCCGTGGTCAACGTGGCCGATCGTGCCGATGTTAACGTGCGGTTTGTTACGTTCAAACTTTGCCTTTGCCATCTCGCGGGACGCCTCTGGTTTGGGGGGCCGTCTGAAGGCCCGTGACAATATCGCGGGCTAGATATTTCCCTACAGCAGAAAAATCAAGCGCGATAAGCAGATTCCCGTCGCTTTCACCGATAGTTTTCCTGCGCCTGAATGGGCGCGGATACCGAGTCAGGGCAGCGCTTGGAGAGCGGGCGCGACAAAAGCGCGCGGGCGGGCGCGGACGCATAGGCGTAAACGCCACCAATTTGGCCATCGCTGCCTGATCTTTGAGCATAATGGCCAAAAACACCCCGTAAATGGTAGCTTTCCGCGTAGCAGCCGCGCCACACACCCACTCAGCAGGAACCCGACCCGCTGACTTTTGGTAGGTCCCGACATAGACTCGTTACATGTGACACTGCAGGAGGCCATCATGTCATTCGTCGGAACACTCGCCAAGGTAACGCTCGGGATCGCCCAAGCGAAAGGCGGCTCGAACCTTGCCCGTGCGGCCAGAGGCGAGTTGGGCGGATCGGGTGGTCTTTTGAACGGCGATGCGCAGGGCGATTTCGAAGAGCGCCTCGCCGCATTGCTGGGTGGCAAAATAAACCACCTCTACCAGTTCAGTGGCTATAGCATGGGGGCCATGCTGGAGCGGCTCGGGCGGAGCGCCTCGCTGGTGCGCCACCGCTCCAGCTCGGCCGGAAGCGGCGGCATGTCCGACGCGATCTCGCAACTCGCGCGTGACATGTGCGGCAAGCGCGGCGGTCTGGGCAAGCTTCTCGAGCAGCTCTCCGAGACCACCAGTAGTGAATGCCTTGGCAAGACGCCGGCGCAGCGCGTGACGTCCGAACGCTCCTTTGGCGAGGAACTGAACGCGGCCTTCGCAAGCGGCTCGGAACCGTGGAAAAAGCCTTCGCCCGCCCAGAACGTTGCCGCCGCCGTTCTGGTGAAGGCATTGCTGCAAGCCGCCAAGGCCGACGAGGTGATCGACCAGCCCGAGCGCGACAAGCTTTTGGCCAAGCTCGACGGCATGCATGGCGACGAGCGGGCTTTCGTGAAACATATCCTCGAAGCGCCGATCGACATCGAGCGCCTGAGCCTGAAGGTGCCCTCGGGCCTTGAGCCGCAGGCCTACGCGATGTCGGTCATGGCCATCGACCCCGACCAACCGAAAGACATCGCCTATCTCGAAGCGTTTGCAGATGCGCTCGGCCTGCCCGAGGCGGTCATCGAAAAGGTCCATAAAGAGCTGGGCGTAGCCCCCCTTCTGGTTGCGGCCTGACGAGCCGACCTATGCGACAAATAAAAAGGGCGGCCCGAAAGGCCGCCTTTTCCACATCCATCCAAGACATGTCCTCAGTTGAACTTGTTGTCGCGCGGGAAGCCGCGCGGGGCCATACGGCCCGCAGTTGCCCGCTTGGCTGCCCATTCCGAAAGATCGCTCTCGCTCCGCGTGCGCCCCGCCGGATCCTTCCAGCTCAGACCGTCGGCTGCGTTGAATGTGCGGATATCGGACAGGCCGCCATCCTTGTATTTCTGCAGCCGCACGCCCTTGCCCTTGGACATCTCGGGCAGCTCGCCGATCGGGAAGACCAGCACCTTGCGGTTCTCGCCCACCACGGCAACCATATCGCCTTCGACAAGCTTACAGGCCGCAGTCTGATCGGGTGCCTTCACATTGAGCACCTGCTTGCCGCTCTTGGTCTGGGCAATCAGTTCTTCGGCAGGACAGATGAACCCGTCCCCCGCCGATGAGGCCAGCAGATATTTCTCGCCCTCTTTCGGCACCAGAACGTGGGTAATCTCCACCTCGTTCGGGATGTCTGCCATCAGGCGGACAGGCTCGCCCATACCCCGCCCGCCGGGGAGATTGGCTCCCAGCACGGTATAGGCGCGGCCATTGGCCCCCAGCATAACGATCCGGTCGGTGGTCTCGGCATGGAGCGCGAAGCGCGGCCCGTCACCGTCCTTGAACTTCACCTCCGCATCAAGGGCGTTATGCCCCTTCATGGCGCGAATCCAGCCCATCTTAGACAGGATCACGGTGATCGGCTCGCGCTCGATCATCGCCTCGATCGGCACCTCCTCGACCTCGCCTGCCGCGCCGAAATGGGTGCGGCGCGCGCCGATCGCAGTGCCTTTGCCGAAGAGCTTGCGCATGTCCTTCAGCTCGGTGCCGATGGCTTTCCACTGCAACTTCTCGGAGCCCAGCAGTTCCTCGAGCCCCGCCCGTTCGGCCAGAAGGTTGTCGCGTTCCTGCCGCAGCTCCATCTCCTCGAGACGACGCAAGGACCGCAGGCGCATGTTCAGGATCGCCTCGGCCTGCACTTCCGTCAGGAACACCGCTTCTCCATCGGTCACGGCCCAGTTCTCGCGCATGAGCGCGGGCTTGGCCTCGTCCTCGGTGCGGATGATCTCGATCACACGGTCGAGGTTGAGATAGGCGATGATATAGCCGTTGAGCACCTCGAGCCTGTGCGCGATCTTGTCCAGACGGTGCTGGCTGCGGCGGCAGAGCACATCGCGGCGATGGTCGAGAAACGCCCGCAGCACTTCCTTGAGCGAGCAGACCTTGGGCACCCGCCCGTCGATCAGCACATTCATGTTCATCGAGAACCGCACTTCCAGATCCGAGTTCCGGAACAGCATCCCCATCAGCATCTCGGGTGCGACGGTCTTGGTCTTGGGCTCGAGCACGATGCGGATATCCTCGGCGGATTCGTCGCGCACATCGGCCAGCGCCGGCACTTTCTTGGTCTGGATGACTTCGGCCAGACGCTCGATGAGCTTGGATTTCTGCACCTGATAGGGGATCTCGGTAACGATCACCTGCCATTGGCCACGGCCAAGATCCTCGACCTCCCATTTGGCCCGCAGCCGGAACGCGCCGCGCCCCGTGCGATAGGCGGTCAGGATATGCTCCTTGGGCTCGACGATCACGCCGCCCGTCGGGAAATCCGGCCCCGGAATGTAATCGACCAGCCGGTCATCCTCGATATCCGGCTTGCGGATCATCTCGAGGCAGGCATCGACCAGTTCGTCGAGATTATGCGGCGGGATATTGGTTGCCATCCCCACAGCGATCCCCGAGGCACCATTGGCCAGCAGGTTCGGGAAGGCGGCAGGCAGCACCACCGGCTCTTCCAGCGTGCCATCGTAATTGGGACGGAAATCGACCGCGTTCTCGGCCAGCCCTTCAAGAAGGCTTTCCGAGGGCTTGGCCATCCGCGCTTCCGTATAGCGCGAGGCAGCGGGGTTATCGCCATCGATATTGCCGAAGTTCCCCTGGCCATCGACCAGCGGGTAGCGCATGGCGAAATCCTGCGCCAGACGCGCCATCGCATCATAGATCGCCGCATCGCCATGGGGGTGATAATTGCCCATCACGTCACCGGAAATCTTCGCCGATTTCCGGAACCCTCCGGTGGAGGACAGTTTCAGTTCGCGCATCGCATACAGAATGCGGCGATGCACGGGTTTCAGCCCGTCTCGTGCATCGGGCAGCGCCCGGTGCATGATCGTGGACAGCGCATAGGTCAGATACCGGTCGCCGATTGCACGGCTTAACGGCTCGGAGGACAGCGCCGAAGGAATCTCATCATCATGCTCGCTCATGGGAAAAATCTCTAAAGCGGTGATGACCTCCGGTCCAGCAGCAAATTTTCGCCGATGCGGAACCGACGGTGGGTTGACGCGTTGCTCCCCCGAACAGCTTCACGGGCACGTTATTCTCGCCAAGGGTAGATAACCCTCTGGCGAAAGGGGGAAATTTTTATGTTGAAACTCGTCGTCAACACGTTGGTCGCACTTTTTCTGGTGCTTGTCATTTTTGGTCGTGACGACGATCCGGCCGCACCACAACCCGTGCTGCAGGCCAGCGCAAGCGACAGCCAGACAAACCCCGTGCTGATCCAGAAAGCCGTTGCCACCGAAGAGAGCAACCGCGCGACGCTGATCACGGCCGCTGCGGCGGCAACCCTACCCGATAGCGAATCCCTTGATGCCCCCGCGCCCACCCCACACGCGGCGGTCGCGGCACCGCAAGAGCCCGCCATCACCCGCACCTTCCCGAAAGTGACCAACGCCTCCGCCCTGCGCAGCTCGCCGCAATACCGCAGCGCCGAGCCCGAGACCGCAGCTGCACCTGCCGGTGCCCTCTGGCGGGTGACCGCGGCCGCGCTGAACGTGCGCTCGGGTCCCGCGACCTCCTATCAGCGCGTGGATGGCGTCACGCGCGGCGAGGAAGTCCTGATCGTGGCGCAAAAAGGGAATTGGGCGCATATTCGGATCGAGGGTGACGGCGTCAATGGCTGGGTCTCCAAGAAATTCCTGAGCCCCTCGAACTGATATCCCGACCATTTCCTACTCCCCCGACCCGCTCCGCAAGCCGCAGATACTCTCTGCGGCTTTCTCTTGCGCCATGCCTCCCCAGTCCCTACTCCTTAGCTTCCAAGGGAGACACGCAATGACAAAGACAATCCTCATCACCGGCTGCTCGTCCGGTATCGGCTATGACGCCGCGCACGGGCTGACAGCCGCAGGCTGGAAGGTCATCGCCAGCGCGCGCAAAACCGAGGATTGCAAAAGATTGCGTCAGGAAGGTCTAAGCTGCGTGCAGATGGACATGGCCGACCCCGCCTCCATCGACGCCGGCTTCGCACAGGCGATGGAACTGACCGGCGGACGGCTCGACGCGCTCTATAACAATGCAGCCTTCGCCTGCCCCGGCGCGGCCGAGGACCTGCCCGCGGGCGCCCTGCGCGAGATCTTCGAGACCAACCTCTTCGGCCTGCACGATCTGACCTGCCGCGCCATCAAGGTGATGCGCCAGCAGGGGAGCAATGGCGAAGGCCGGATCCTGCAATGCTCCTCCGTGCTGGGGCTGGTCGGGGTGCGCTGGCGCGCGGCCTATGTCTCGACGAAATTCGCCCTTGAAGGCCTCACCGATGTCATGCGGCAGGAAATGAGGGATACGGGGATCAAATTCATTCTGATCGAGCCGGGCCCGATCACTTCGCGCATCCGCGCCAATTCCATCCCGCATTTCGAGCGCTGGATCAACTGGCGTGCCTCGCCCCGACGCGCGCAATACGAGGCAAGCCTGCTCAAGCGCCTCTACGAGCCGAAAAAGGACCCCGACCGGTTCGAGCTCCCTGCATCGGCCGTGACCGCAAAAATCCTTCAGGCGCTCGAGACCCCCCGCCCCCGCGCACGCTACGCGATCACTGTCCCGACCCACATCATGGCAATTGCACGGCGCATTCTACCGGTTAACGCTCTGGACTGGCTTGCAAGCAAGGGCTGATCTCTCGTATAGATTCGCTACGGATTTGATCAAAAAGAGGCACTTTATGGTCGTTCTGAATAAAATATACACACGCACGGGTGATGATGGCGAAACAGCGCTCGTTGATGGACAACGTGTTGCCAAATCATCGGCCCGCGTGAACTGCTACGGCACGGTCGACGAACTGAACGCCGTTCTGGGGCTCGCGCGGCTGCATGCAGAGGGCGGGCTTGAGACGCAGATTGCCCGCATCCAGAATGATCTCTTCGATCTGGGCGCCGATCTGGCCCGCCCTCACCCCGAGCTGGACAACGAGGCGGGATATGAGGTTTTGCGCATTACGGCCCAGCAGACCGACAGGTTGGAGACCGAAATCGACGCGATGACCGCAGTGCTGGAGCCACTCAAGAGCTTTATCCTCCCCGGAGGCACGGCCTGCGCTGCACATCTCCATCACGCACGCACCGTCGCGCGCCGTGCAGAACGCGAAGCCGTCGCCCTGATGGCAGAGGCCACGCTCACCCCTGATTGCCTCAAATATCTCAACCGGCTTTCGGACTGGCTCTTCGCGGCATCGCGCATGGCCAATGATGAGGGGCGCGCAGATATCCTCTGGGTTCCTGGCGCCAACCGGTGAAACATGCCGCGGAGAGGCCATGGTCAACCCATGCCGCAGCGAAGCTCTGGGGGGTCGGTTTTCCCCTGTTTCTCTGTATCACCGCGTTGTAACACTACCCATGAAACTCCACGAAGCCCCGCAAGGGATTATTAAATAAAGGGAGCACCACGCTTATGAAGGTCCTCGTACCCGTCAAGCGCGTGATTGATTATAACGTGAAAGTCCGCGTGAAGGCGGATGGGAGCGGTGTCGATCTTGCGAATGTGAAAATGTCGATGAACCCGTTCGACGAGATTGCCGTGGAAGAGGCGATCCGTCTGAAGGAGAAGGGCGCGGTCTCGGAGATCGTGGTGGTCTCCGTGGGCGTGAAGCAGGCGCAGGACACGCTGCGCACGGCGCTGGCGATGGGGGCGGATCGCGCGATCCTCGTGGAAGCCGCCGATGACGTGCATACCGATATCGAGCCGCTGGCCGTGGCCAAGATCCTTGCCAAGGTGGTGGCCGAAGAGGCTCCGGGTCTGGTGATCGCCGGCAAGCAGGCCATCGATAACGACATGAACGCGACGGGCCAGATGCTTTCGGCCCTGCTGGGCTGGTCTCAGGCGACCTTTGCGTCGTCGGTGGAGATCACCGGTGACGAGGCACAGGTCACGCGCGAGGTCGATGGCGGGTTGCAGACCATCAAGGTCAAGCTGCCGGCGATCATCACTGCCGATCTGCGCCTGAACGAGCCGCGCTATGCCTCGCTGCCCAACATCATGAAAGCCAAGAAAAAACCGCTCGAGGCAAAGACCGCCGCCGATTACGGCGTCGATGTCAGCCCGCGTCTGGAGATCGTGAAGACCGCCGAGCCTGCGGGCCGTGCGGCGGGCGTCAAGGTCGGGTCGGTTGACGAGCTGGTGGCGAAACTCAAAGAAGCGGGAGCTCTGTGATGGCTGTTCTTCTGATCGCGGAAATCGCGGGTAAAGAGGTCGCGCTCGACGCGACCGCCAAGGCGCTGAAGGCGGCTGCGGCTCTGGGCGAGGTGACCGTTCTGGTGGCTGGGTCCGGCGTGGATGCAGCGCCTGCGGCAGGCCTGTCGGGCGTGGCGAAAGTGATCGCTGTGGATGATGCGGCTTATGCCCATGATCTTGCCGAGCCGCTGGCCGATCTGGTCGTGGCAATGGCGGGCGGGTTCAGCCATATCGTGGCGCCCTCGACCGCCTCGGCCAAGAACGTGCTGCCGCGCGTGGCCGCGCTTCTGGATGTGATGGTGATCTCGGATGTGACGGCCGTGGTTGATGCCGACACCTTCGAGCGCCCCGTCTATGCGGGCAATGCCATCCAGACGGTGAAATCGAAAGACGCGACCAAGGTGCTGACCGTGCGCACGGCCTCGTTTGACGCAGTCGCAGCCGGTGGCGCGGCGTCGGTCGAGGCAGGTCAAGCCGCTGGCGACAAGGGCCTGTCGTCTTGGGTCGAGGACCGCGTGGCGGCCTCGGACCGCCCCGAACTGACAAGCGCCAAGATCGTCGTCTCGGGTGGCCGTGGCGTGGGTTCGGAAGAGGACTTCGCCATCATCTCGACGCTGGCGGACAAGCTGGGGGCGGCTGTTGGCGCCTCGCGCGCGGCCGTCGACTCGGGCTTTGCCCCCAACGACTGGCAGGTGGGCCAGACCGGCAAGGTCGTGGCCCCCGATCTCTACATCGCCTGCGGCATCTCGGGCGCGATCCAGCACCTTGCCGGCATGAAGGATTCCAAGGTGATCGTCGCGATCAACAAGGATGAGGAAGCCCCGATCTTCCAGATCGCCGATTACGGCCTCGTGGCAGATCTCTTCGCCGCCGTGCCAGAATTGACCCAGAAGGTCTGAGACAAGAAAGGGGGCCGAAAGGCCCCCTTTTTTACCGCGCTGGTCAGTGCCTGCGCTTAGATCATTTTTGCCAGAACCGGCGCCAGAGCCTCGGCAATCTCTTCATGCACAAGCGGGCCAGGCATCGTCAGAGCCGCGGGCTCTTCCATAGCTGCAAAATGCATACCTTCCGTGCCAGACCGCCGCGCTTTCATCGACGGTTCGATCGCCACGACCACATCTGCACGACTGCGTATCTGATCCAGCATCTCGGGTGAGACCAGCAGCGGCTCCGGTCCAAGCGAGTCCCCTTGCGAGGGGTCGGTGTAATCATGCAGCGACAGCAGCACCTTACGGCCCGGGATACGGTCCAGAAGCTTGTTCATCCGCGATACCCAAGCCATCTGCAACTCTTGCGCAAGCGCCTCGAAACGGTCCGGCGCACGGCGATGCAGAGCTGTCAGCATATGCCGGGTGAAGTTGAATTCCGTAAAGTCGATATCATTGAAAACCGCGCGCATCAGATTCGACGCCCGCAGGAAGCGGTCGTTCCGGCGGGGATGCACGGCATAGAAGCGGTTCGACATATTCTGCGCGCCCATCAGCTGGATCACACTCACATGCGACTTCTGAAGGATTTCGCTCATCTGCGGCTCGTGCAAGAACACATCGACCCCCGCATTCAGATAGCCGAAATTCACGACCTGCATGCCGATTCTCTCTTCGACAAGCTCCGGCCATGGATTTTCCACGAACTTGCCGTAGGTTTCAGAGCCGCCGATTGCAGAGACAAAAGGCACATCCAGCCGTCGACGTGGCCCACGGAACAATAGTTTGGATTTCCCGTAACGGCACGGGAAGTAATCTAGGGCGCCATCGCCCGGATATTCAAAGGCCATCTCCCACCTCAGTCTCAAAATCACCCAAAGGCAGTCTGCAATAAACCCATTACCAAACCACTAAGGTGAAAATTTGGCATAGAGGGTTGACCATAAGCTTTCCCCTTGCGGCGAAAGCCCTCGCCGCCCTACTGTGCAGGTGCAGAAGAGAGAGGGAGATCGCCATGACGATTCAGACAGTTGGCATCGTAGGCGCCGGACAGATGGGCAACGGGATCGCCCATGTTTTCGCGCTTGCCGGATTTGACGTGCTGCTGAACGACATTTCACAGGACGGTCTGGACAAGGGGATCGCCACGATTCGCAAGAATCTCGACCGGCAGGTTTCACGTGAAAAAATTTCCGCCGAGGAGCGTGATGCAGCCCTGTCGCGTGTCACGACGACCCTCACCCTGACCGATCTCGGACCGATGGATCTGATTATCGAGGCCGCGACCGAGCGCGAGTCGGTGAAATCCGCGATTTTCGAGGATCTCGTGCCGCATCTCGCACCGCATACCATCCTGGCCTCGAACACCTCCTCGATCTCCATCACGCGGCTTGCCTCGCGGACCGACCGCCCCGAGAAATTCATGGGCGTGCATTTCATGAACCCGGTGCCGGTGATGCAGCTTGTCGAGCTGATTCGCGGCATCGCGACCGATGAAAAGACCTTCAATGCCCTGAAAGAGGTCGTTGATAAACTTGGCAAAACCCATGCCAGCGCCGAGGATTTCCCTGCCTTCATCGTCAACCGTATCCTGATCCCGATGATCAACGAGGCGGTCTATGCGCTCTATGAGGGCGTGGGCAATGTAATCTCCATCGACCAGTCGATGAAGCTCGGTGCCGCCCATCCGATGGGCCCGCTGGAGCTTGCGGATTTCATCGGGCTCGACACCTGTCTGGCGATCATGAATGTGCTGCATGACGGGCTGGCCGATACCAAATACCGCCCCTGTCCGCTTCTGACGAAATATGTCGAGGCCGGCTGGCTCGGCCGGAAATCCGGTCGCGGGTTCTATGATTACCGCGGCGAGACACCCGTCCCGACCCGCTGAACAAAAGCCCGGCTCTGGCCGGGCTTCATTCTTTCAGCGAGAGCACCTCTTCACGCATATCGGCGAGCCATTGGCGCGGAGTCTTCAGCGCATCCGCCATCTCCTCGGGTGATCTGACATGGCCGATGATCGGGCGCTGCGGCTTGTTGAAGGCGGCACGGATCTCGTAAAGAAGCAAAGATTGACGTAGCGTCGCCGATAGCTGGTTCGCGATCTGGTAGAGCCGCGAGTTATGCGTCGGGAAGCGGACCGGCAGAACCTGCGCCCTGGACCGTGCGACCATCTTGGCGGTAAACGGGTTCCATTCCTTCTCGACCACCGGCCCGAAAAAGCTCTCGGAGGCCGCCACAGACCCTGCGGGGAACAACACGATACAGCCGCCGCGCTTGAGATGCAGCATTGCATCCGCGCGCATCTTCAGGCCTTCTTCCCGCGCATCCGCCTCATGGGCAAAGGGCACAGGGATCATGAAAGGCGCGATTTCTGGCAGGCCTGTCAGAAGGTTGCGTGTGAGGATCTTGTAATCGGTGCGCACCCGCCCGATCACCTCGGCCAGCACCATCCCATCCACCAGCCCATGCGGATGGTTCGCCACGATCACCAGAGGGCCCGTGGGGGGAATTCGCATGATCTCCGCCTCGGGAGTGGTGACAGTGATCCCCATGACATCGAGCGCCTGCGCCCAGAACGCCTGTCCTTCGGGGATGCCGCGCGCCTCGAACTTGCGGATTATACGCAGGATATGCAGCTTGGCGGTGCCCCATTCGATTGTGCGGATCACCGCGCGTTTGAATGGGTTGGTGAAGGTGCCCGCATAGGACAGACGGCGTTTGTCATAGGGTTTCTGAACGGTCTGGAAACCGTCATCTGTCCGGATATCCTGCGCTGCACTCCCCGAGGACAGGACCGATCTGCCTTTGCCATCATCAGGCGTTTGTAAATCGGTCTGTTGCATCTGGTTCACGACAGGCCTCTTCGTCAGGTGGCGGGGTCAGAACCCCTCGCCGAAATAATCGGCAACCAGTTCCGCAAGAGCCGTCATCAGCGCCTCGGCTTCGGCTCCCGTTGTGGTGACCTCGATGGTCGTTCCACGTGAAGCAGCCAGCATGAGAAGCCCCATGATCGAGTCGCCCGACACGCTCATGCCATCTTTGGACACTTCGGCCCGAGCGTCAAATCTTTCAACGATCTCAACGAATTTTGCCGAGGCCCGCGCGTGCAGCCCCTTCTCGTTGATGATCTTAAGCTCCTGATGCGCCATGCATTCCTTCCCTGCTCCCATAGGCAGAGTAACTATTGATATATTTGCGTCCTGCATCAAGTGCTGCCTCCACCGCGGCGTGTACGCCGAGGCTTCTGGACTTCGCAAGCTTGATCAATAGTGGCAAATTCGCACCATAAATGATCTCGCGCTCGCAATTCTCACAGGCTTTCAGGCTGAGATTGGATGGCGAGGCCCCAAACATATCGGTTACGACCACGACCCCGAAACCGCTATCCACCGCATCGGCTGCCGCCCTGATCTCGATCTGTTTTTCGGCCCGATCATGGCCATCCTCGATGGTGATGGCACGGATGCCCTGCTGGGGCCCCACGACATGCTCCACCGCCGCGAGATACTCGCGGGCCAAACCACCATGAGCGACAATCACGATTCCGATCAAGCGCCGTTTCCCGTTCCAGAGGCGGGCAGCTCGAGCCCGCGCCGTTCCAACTCTCTGTGCCGTTTAGACACATGCCAACCGGCCTCTGCAAGAGCACCAGAAACCGATTCCGTAAGGGCAACAGAGCGATGTTTACCCCCAGTACATCCAAAGCCTACAGCCAAATGTGTTTTTCCTTCCTCAACATGGGCAGGCAAAGTGAAAAGAAGAAGCCCCATCACCCTGTCGAAGAATTCACGATAGCGTGGATCATGTGTGACATAGTCCGCCACCGCAGCATCGCGCCCGTCCTTTGGGCGCAGTTCGGGCTGCCAATGCGGGTTGGCCAGAAACCGGCAATCGAACATGATATCGAGCCCTCGCGGCACGCCACGTTTGTAGCTGAAACTATGCACCGATACCGCCAGCCCCGCCGTCTTGCGCTGATCGAACAGCTGGTTGATCTCGGCGCGAGCATCATGGACCGTCATCGCCGAACTGTCGATGAGGATATCGGCACGGGCGCGGATCGGCACCAGAAGGTCGATCTCGCGCAGGATGCCCTCTTCGGGCGCATCATCGGGCGAGAGCGGATGACGCCTGCGCGTTTCGGAATAGCGCCGCTGCAGCACATCGGGCCGCGCATCCATATACAGAACTTCCAGCTGGATCTTCGGCTCCCGCGTCAACCGGTCGATCAGCTCGATAAGGCGCGTCGCGCTGAACTCGCGGTTGCGTACATCGATCCCCAGCGCGATGGGCTGCAATACCGGCCCGTCAAGCACTCTCGGAACCATCGAGAGCGGCAGGTTGTCGATAGTCTCGTAGCCCAGATCCTCCAGTGCCGCGATCACGGTCGACCGCCCTGCCCCGGAGGGGCCGGTGACCAGCACAACGCGCTGGCTCAGATCTTCGGTGTCACATTCGGCGTGGTGGGTCACGCAACTCTCCCGGCTTTGAGATATTGCCAGATTGCTGCATCAAGATGACCATGTTGCAAGCGCAGCACAAGGGGCAGCGACACCCCATAAAGAGAGATATTTCGCAGCGGCGGCAGTCTTTCCGTCTCGGTCCGGTCAAGATCCACAACCAGTGAGATAAAAGCCTCCTCCAACACATCCGCCGCAAGAATGCCCACACCGCGCGCCTCGATCCGCCCGCGGATCGCTGCTGGCGCGCGCGCCAACAAGCCACCATCCCTAAACGTCAGATCGGTGCGGTCATCGGCCACAAGCTGCCCGCCAATGGCCATCAGCTTGAGTGCCAGCGTGGATTTCCCTGTACCGGATGCCCCGAGGATCAACACCGCACGCTGCGCATCGAGCGCGACACAACTGGCGTGCAGGATGTGCCGGACGCTCATGGATTAGAACGGAAGCCCGACCACGAAACGCGCGCCAAGCGGTTCGGAGGTCACATCGGCATCGGTCGGGCGGATATTCTCGGCCCAGATCACGCCGCCATGCGCCTCGACGATCTGCTTGGAAATCGCCAGACCGAGCCCCGAATGATCCCCGAACTGGCCCTCGGGCCGCTGCGAGTAGAAGCGTTTGAAGACCTTCGACAGAGCCTCTTCCGGAATGCCCGGACCGGTATCCTCAACCACCACCAGCACCCGATGATCGCGCCTGCGGGCCCAGACACGCACCGCATCTCCCTCTTCGCTGAAGGAAATGGCATTGCTGATCAGGTTCACGAAGACTTGCGCGAGGCGGCCCTCCAACCCGTTGATCACGATAGGATCGGCGGGCAGATCGATGATGAAATCCACGCCTTTCTGCTTTGCCTGATCGCCCAGATACTGCGCGAGATTATCGACCATATGGATCAGGTCGAAGGGCTCTTCCTCCTCCTTGACCAGCTCGGAATCAAGCCGCGAGGCATTGGAGATATCGGACACCAGACGGTCGAGACGGCGCACGTCGTGGTCGATCACATCGAGAAGCTTCTCGCGGTGCTCTTCCTTCTTCACCATCCGCAGCGAGGCCACGGCAGAGCGCAGGCTCGCCAGCGGATTCTTGATCTCGTGGCTGACATCTGCCGCAAACTGCTCGTTGGCATCGATCCGGTCATAAAGCGCCGTCACCATCCCGCGCAGCGCACCAGACAGACGTCCGATCTCGTCGGGGCGGGCGGACAGATCGGGGATGCGGACCCGCGCGGGACTGACCTTGCGGGCATGGCGCTCGCCGCCGATCTCGGCCGCCGCCGCCAGATCGGAGATCGGGTTGGCGATCGTCGAGGCCAGCACCAGCGACAGACCGATCGAGACGATGATGGCGATGACAAACATCTGCAGCACCTGCTCGCGTTCCACGCGCACCAGATGGTCGATCTCGCCGGCAGCCGAGGTCAGCGCGATAGAGCCCACGATCCGATCTCCCTGGTAAATCCCTGTTGCAACAGAGAAAATCGTAGCGCCGGACGTATCGCGGCGTGTATCCATGCGGGTAACACCGGGACGCAACTCGGCATTGAGATCCTGCGCGATGACCTGCGTGCTGACCTTCGCACCCTCCTCATCGCCATGGATGAGCGAGGACGCCCATCCCCAGCCACGGCTCAGGAGATCGGTCAACAGGGTCGAGCGCGTATCGTCATGTCCGCCAGTCACATCGGCAGGGGGAGCGGTCACCACGTCATCCGAGCTGATCAGCAGGTTACCCGCCGCATCGAAGACATAAAGCGAAGAGCCCGAGGGAAGCTGGATACCCGAAAGCGTATCCACGACATCGATCCCGTCGCCTGCCGCCAGATTGACGGGCGCGGTCTTGGGCAGACGCGCCTCGAACACATCGGCAACCAGCTCGGCCTCGACCACGATCGCATTCTCGCGTTGGACCACAAGGCTGTCACGGAACGGATTGAGATAGAGCACCCCCGCCACGAGAACGACCATGGCCAGAAGATTGAAGATGATGATCTTTCGCGCAAGCGGCGAGCGGTTGAGCGAGATTAGGTTGCGTGTCTCGCGGCGTTTGCTCACGCTCTCGTCGACGGCGCCCTTGCCCGCGACCAAGTCCTCGCCCGGATCGACAGCCACCGTATCCCTGTTCCGTTTCCTGGCACTCATTCCAAGGCTCAACCCGATCCGTCCTGCGATACTCATTCTTCGTTATAACGATAGCCGATGCCATACAGCGTCTCGATAGCCGAGAAATCCTCGTCGACACTGCGCATCTTCTTGCGCAGACGCTTGATATGGCTGTCGATCGTGCGATCATCGACATAGACCTGATCGTCATAGGCCACATCCATCAGCTGATCGCGCGATTTCACGAAACCCGGACGCTGTGCCAGCGCCTGAAGAAGCAGGAACTCGGTGACCGTCAGAGTCACATCCTTACCCTTCCAGCTGACCGAGTGGCGCAGCGGATCCATGACCAGCGCCCCGCGCGTGATCGTCTTGGTCTCTTCGGTCTGCACCGTCTCCACGCGGCCCTCCAGCGCATCCTGACGGCGCAGGAGCGCCCGGATACGCTCGACCAGAAGCCGCTGGCTGAAAGGCTTTTTCACATAGTCGTCGGCGCCCATCCGCAGGCCCAGAACCTCGTCGATCTCGTCATCTTTCGAGGTCAGGAAGATCACCGGCATCTGGGTCTTCTGGCGCAGACGCTGCAGCAGGTCCATCCCGTCCATACGCGGCATCTTGATATCAAGAACGGCCATATCGGGCAGGCGTTTATTGAACGCATCCAGCGCCGATTGCCCGTCATTATAGGTCTCCACATCGAACCCTTCGGCCTCGAGAGTCATGGCAACCGAAGTAAGAATATTGCGATCATCATCGACCAAAGCAATCCGCGACATGTGCCTGCACCCTCATTCTTCCGGACGGTTATACTTAATGGCCATCATCGACGCCCCTGCGAGAAGAATCAACACGAAGCTCAATCCCGCAGCAATTCCGCCCTCCATTGCATCCGAAAAGCCTCAATTTAAGATTAACTGCAAAGATTGCGTCCTTCTGTCACATAAGTGATTGCGCTAAAGTGTAAATGATAACGCTAACGGTAGCGCACCCTGTGTTCCCTAAAGATTTCAGCGTGATATATGGTCGATTATCCGGTGCATCTCTGGCACCGAAGGCGATCCGGCCAAGGCCCGGCAGGATCGGGAGGATTCCATTGAACCGCCGCACCACGACGGCATTCGGGAGCAACAGATGATCATCGGACACGTGAACCCGGCACAGCGCCTGGAAGATCAAGGCATTTCTGGACTGGGCAATGTCTATTACAACCTGATCGAGCCGGCGCTTATCGAAGAAGCGCTGAAACGCAATGAAGGCACGCTTGGCAAAGGCGGCGCATTCTATTGCACCACCGGCGCCCATACCGGCCGTTCGCCCAAAGACAAGTTCGTCGTCCGCACCCCCGAAGTCGAAGACACCATCTGGTGGGAAAACAACGCGCCCATGGAGGAGGACAAGTTCGACCTTCTCCATGCCGATATGCTCGAGCATATGAAAGGCCGCGATTACTTCGTGCAGGATCTCTTCGGCGGTGCCGATCCCGAACACCGTCTCGACGTGCGCGTTGTGACCGAGCTCGCCTGGCACAACCTGTTCATCCGCACCATGCTGCGCCGTCCCGAGCGCTCCGAACTGGACGATTTCATCCCCGAATTCACCATCGTGAACTGCCCCAGCTTCAAGGCCGATCCCGAGCGTCACGGTTGCCGCTCGGAAACAGTCATCGCGCTCAACTTCACCAAGAAGCTGATCCTGATCGCCAATACCCAGTATTCGGGCGAGAACAAGAAGGGCGTCTTCACCCTTCTCAACTATATCCTGCCCGGCAATAACATCATGGCGATGCACTGCTCGGCCAACCATGCCATCGACAACCCCGACGACAGCGCGATCTTCTTCGGCCTGTCGGGCACCGGCAAGACGACGCTTTCGGCAAGCCCCTCGCGCACGCTGATCGGCGATGACGAGCATGGCTGGTCCGACAAGGGCATCTTCAATTTCGAGGGCGGCTGCTACGCAAAGACGATCAATCTCTCGGCCGAGGCCGAACCGGAGATCTACGCGACCTGCTCCATGTTCGGCACCGTGGTCGAGAACATGACCTTCGACCCCGAGACGCTCGATCTCAATTTCGAAGACAACTCGATCACCGATAACATGCGCTGCGCCTACCCGCTGCATTACATCTCGAATGCCTCGGAAGACTCGGTGGGCGGCAACCCCAAGCATGTGATCATGCTGACCTGCGATGCCTATGGCGTCCTGCCCCCCATCGCGCGCCTGACACCGGCACAGGCCATGTATCACTTCCTGTCGGGCTTCACCTCGAAGACCCCTGGCACGGAGATCGGTGTGGTGGAACCCATCCCGACCTTCTCGACCTGCTTCGGTGCACCCTTCATGCCGCGTCGTCCGGAAGTCTATGGCAAGCTTCTGGCCGAGAAGATCGCCAAGAACGGCGCCTCGTGCTGGCTGGTGAATACCGGCTGGACCGGCGGCAAGTTCGGCGAAGGCAAGCGGATGCCGATCAAGGCCACCCGCGCCCTTCTGGATGCGGCTCTCGACGGCTCGCTCGAGGCGGTCCAGTTCCGCAAGGATCCGAATTTCGGCTTCGACGTTCCGGTTCTGGTCGATGGCGTGGACACCAAACTACTGAACCCGCGCGACACCTGGGCGGATGGCGCTGCCTATGACGCACAGGCCGCCAAGCTGGTGAAGATGTTCTCGGACAATTTCGAGCAATACGTGCCCTATATCGACGACGAAGTGAAAGCCGTCGCGATCGGCTGATCCGACCAGCCCCGCAAAACATCGGAGATCCCGCCATAAAAAGTGGCGGGATCTTTTCATTCTGGGGTTGAATTCCTTTCGGCCAATAATTTCTCAAAACACTTGTTGCCCCAAGGTAAACATCAGGCATTCTTATCTCCACGAGCATTTTACACATTTTGGAGACAGAGAATTGCGCCTGAGACATATCAGACATTTTGCGCTCTACGCAGCGCTTGCCCTGCCGGTTCTGACAGCTCCGGTCCATGCGGCCAGCACCTATGCCGAAGTAAGCACGTTTGAAGGCAGCGCATATTGCTATGTAAGCTGCACGGATATAACGCTCACCAATCCCCGCAACTACATCACCTACAACACCTATACAGGCTATGGCAGCCGGGGCGCGGTTGCAGGGCAGGAAACCTCTTCGGTCGCGATTGATGGGTCCACCGGTGCCATTACAAGCAGCACCAGCTACCTCCAAGGCGATATGCCTGTCGAGGAACAGCCCTTTGGGAACTGGTATAGCAATGATGATGTCAGCGACGATCCGACGACCGAGGCCTATGAATACAGTGGCTGGGGCGCCTATGCCGGTGCCAGTATCTATGGAGCTCTGACGGCTTCCGGCAGCGGCTATCTGACCGCCTCCGCCACTTTCAGCGGGGATGTGGCCATGACCTACTACCAGCGCCTGAATTCGACCTATACGGACATCTCGGCCATTGCGGGTCTCACGCTCTACACATCGGATTATCTGTCGGACGGGGCCGAGAGTTTTTCGTCGGATAGCGCCAGCTATTATCAGTATCTCGATACCTATTCCTTCTCCGATGGCGGGATACTGGCGGATGGCAGCTATGATTTCGGCGATACGTTCAGCTTCGACCTGACCACAACGATCTGGCTTGAAGATGGCGAAACCGCATTTCTGGATCTTTGGACCTATCTCTCTGCCTGGGGAGCAACCACAGCGACATCCACCCTTGCGCTGGCATTCGCAACCACCGAGGGTCTAGCCGTCTCCTCCGATAGCGATCTCTTTTCCGCGGTCCCCGCGGTTCCCCTTCCCGCAAGTGCCCTGTTACTTCTATGCGCGATTGCGGGACTGCCTCTATTGCGTCGGAGCGAGAGGACACCCATTCCCGCAGCCTGATCCGTCTTCGTCAGGGCCGGCTTTCCGGCCCTTTTCCTTTGACGGCCACGGACTAGGTAATATCCGTAACAAGCCCGTGGTGACCTATGCTCTTTGCTTTATTCGCGATTTTAGCCATCGCGCTGATTTTTCTATGGCGGATCACGCGTCTGCCTACCCGTCCCGATCTCTCGCCTGACCATGTCACCACACCCGATGGAACCCGTCTCGGAAAGATGTGGCCGGATCTCGAGACCACGGGGCTTTTGCCCCTGCCCGACGGGATTGAGGCTTTTGCCACGCGGCTCAAGCTCGTCGAGCAGGCCGAGCATAGTCTTGATGTGCAATATTACCTCTGGCGTCCGGATGCCTGCGGCAGCCTGATGTTCGACGCATTGCGCCGCGCGGCCGATCGCGGGGTAAAGGTCCGCATCCTGCTCGATGACAATGCGACCAAGCGCATCGATCCGCGCATCGTCTGGATGGACGCCCATCCGCAGGTGGAGGTCAGGCTCTTCAACCCCTTCCCGCTGCGCGGCATGCGGCTTTTGGGCTATGCGATGGATTTCGCCCGCCTCAACCGGCGGATGCACAACAAGGCGCTGGTTGCCGATGGTCGCGCCGCCGTGCTGGGCGGGCGCAATATCGGGGACGAATATTACAACGATCTCGCCCGCATGGGCACGTTCATGGATTTCGACGCGCTGGTGATGGGCAAGGCCGCGCAAGAAGCCCGCGAGGAATTCGAGACCTACTGGAATAGCGAGCCCACATGGCCCGCAAGCGCGATCCTGCCGCAGCGGTTACTGAAAGACGAGACCACCGGCGGGACGCAGAATGCCGAATGTCTAACCAGCGAGGGCGCGCAGAAATTCGCGGCCCTTCTGGAGCAAACGCCCACCACCGACGAGCTGGAAGCCGATCGTCCCACCCTGCGTCAGGCAGAGGTCAAGCTCCTCTATGATGCGCCCGAGAAAGTGCTGGGCCGCGCGCGCCGCCGCAATCTCCTGTTTCCCAATATGCATATGGCGATGGGCACGCCGACCAAGAGCTTCGATATCATCTCCCCCTATTTCGTGCCCCGCAATGCGGGCCGCCGGCAGCTGATCAAACTGGCCAAAGCGGGCGTGAAGGTCCGCATCCTCACCAACTCTCTGGCCTCCTCGGACAAGCCGATCGTTCATACGGGTTATGCCGGCCAGCGGCGCAAGCTTCTCTCGGGCGGGGTGGAGATTTTCGAATTCGCCCATGACGAGCATGTCAAGTTCCGCCGCGGGCTGATCGGGCATCACCGCCGCGGGACCTCGCCCTTCGCGCGGACCAAACTGCATGCCAAGATCCTTTCGGTCGATGTCGAGAAGGTCTTTATCGGCACGTTCAATTTCGATCCGCGCTCGCTTCTGCTCAACACCGAGATGGGGATCGTGATCCATGACAAGAAATGGGCGGAAGACCTGCATAAGGGCTTTGAGACCGTCATCCCTGCCGCCGCATGGCAGCTGACGCGCGAACATAAGCGCATCCGCTGGGAGCGGCAGGTTGACGGACAAGGCACCGAGGTCTGGCACCACGAGCCCTATACCTCGTGGTGGCAGAGATCGCTGATCGTGGCAGGATCTCTTCTGCCGATCGAGTGGTTACTTTGACTTCCGCTCGCGCTTGACCTTGCGGGTCTTGGCGCGGGCTTTGGCCTTGAGCGCCCCGATCTTGCGCGGCGCCGAGGTGCCGGGCCGCCCCTTACGCCTTGCGCCGCGACGCGAGCTGGGCAGTTCTGCCCCTTCCAGCTGCAGCAGGTCCAGCAGCAGGCCACCCGTCACCGGCACGGCTTCCACCAGACGCACCAGAACCCGCATGCCAGCGGTGATCTCTATGCCGGTATCAGCGCCGGTCAGGGTCTGGGCCTCGCGGTCGAAATGGAAGAACTCGTTGCCGATGGCACGGATCGGGATCATGCCATCCGCCCCCGTCTCATCGAGCCGGATGAACAGGCCGAACCCCTGCACGCCCGACACGCGCCCCGTAAACTCGTTGCCCACGCGTTCGGACAGATAGGCCGCCAGATAACGGTCGGTCGTGTCGCGCTCGGCCGCCATCGAGCGGCGCTCGGTATCCGAGATCTGCTTGGCCGTCTCTTCCAGATGCTCGACATCCCATTGGCTGAGCCCGTCATCGCCCCATTTATGCCCCGCAATCAATGCGCGATGCACGATCAGGTCCGAATAGCGGCGGATCGGCGAGGTGAAATGCGCATAGGATTTCAGCGCCAGACCGAAATGCCCGAAATTCTGCGGGTAGTAATAGGCCTGCGTCATGGTCCGCAGCGTAGACATATTGATCAGCTCGTTGAAATCGCTGTCCAATGCCTGCTCCAGCAGGTGGTTGAGATGCGAGGTCCGCAGGACCTGCCCCTTGGCCAGCTTGAAGCCCGAGGCCTGTGCCACCTCGCGCAGGCTCTCGAGCTTGTCCTGGCTCGGTTCCTCGTGGACACGATAGAGCAGCGGGCGTTTCAGGCGCTCGAGTTCCTCGGCAGCGGCCACATTGGCCAGCACCATGAATTCCTCGATCAACTTATGCGCATCCAACCGCTCCTTGAACTGGATCGACAGCACCTTACCCTCATCCGAGAGCACGATCTTGCGCTCGGGCAGATCGAGATTCAGCGGCTGACGACGGGCCCGCGCGCGCAAGAGAGCCGCATAGCAGTCGTAAAGCGGCTCGATCACCTCGTCCATCAGGGCCGCGCATTGCTCATCCGGGTTGCCATCCTGAGCGCGCTGCACTTGGCCATATTCCAGCGAGGCCACAGATTTGATCATCGCGCGGTGGAAGCTGTGGCGGACCTTGTTGCCATCGGCATCGATGGTCATCTTCGCTACCAGCACGGCGCGCGAGACACCCTCATGCAGAGAGCACAGATCGCCCGACAGACGGTCGGGCAGCATCGGCACCACACGGTCGGGGAAATAGCTCGAATTGCCGCGCATCCGCGCCTCGCGGTCGAGCGCGGAATTGGGCGTCACATAATGCGCCACATCGGCAATCGCGACCCAGAGGATGGTGCCATCCTCATTCGCGGGATCCTTGTCATATTCGACGAAACAGGCATCGTCATGGTCGCGCGCATCGCCCGGATCGATGGTGACGAAGGGCATATGCGTGAGGTCCTCGCGCCCCGCCATGCCCGCAGGCTTCGCGGCATCGGCCTCGGCGATCACCTCATTGGGGAAACGGTCCGGGATACCATGCTGGTGGATCGCGATGAGCGACACGGCCTTGGGTGCGGTCGGATCGCCCAGACGCGCGATGATCCGCGCGAGCGGCAGACCCATGCGGCCACGCGGGCCGGTCTGCTCGGCCTCGACCAGCTCGCCATCGCGGGCCTCCATCGCGGCGGCATGCGGCACATGCCATTCCTTGTCCTGCCCCTTGTCGATCGGCACGATCCGCCCGCCCTCGGCGGTTTTGCGGAAAATACCCACAACGACCTTCTTGGCCGCCGAACCGATCTTGCGGATCGGGCGCGCCTCGTAATCATATTGCTCGTCAGGCGTCTCGGTCAGCCGTGCCAACACACGGTCATGGGGCCCCAGCGCCTCTTCGCCCGCTTTGGGGATGATCAGGATCAGAGGCTCTGCCCCCTCACCTTCCCATTCCAGCGGCTTGGCCCAGAGATCACCCATACTGTCGGGGCGCAGCACCTCGAGCACGGTCACGGGCGGCAGCTTCGAGGGCTCGCGGAAGGACTTGCGACGGCGCTCGACCAACCCCTCGTCCTCCATCTCGCGCAGGATGCGCTTCAGCTCGATCTTGCCTTGGCCTTTGATCCCAAAAGCACGGGCAATATCACGCTTGGAGGTCGTGGTCGGGTTATCATTGAGCCAATCGAGGATTTGGCTGCGGGACGGAATCTGTGTTGTCATGATTTTTGCCTAGCACGGCGCGCCAATTCCGTCACGCGGGAAAGATCAAAGGGGGGCAACCATATCGCGATGGGGCACATGGCCGTCGGGATAGGGGGCGCCATAGGCCACATAGCCGAGCTTTTCGTAGAAGGGGATCGCCTGCACCTGTGCGCTGAGTTTGGCTTTGGTGCAGCCCCTCGCCTTGGCCCGCGCCATGGCATCGCGCAGGATCTCGGCCCCGAGACCCAGACCGCGATGCGATTTCGCCACGCAGATCCGGCCGATCTTGGCGGTATCGCCCTCGGTGAACACCCGCGCGGAGGCAATCGGCTGATCCCCCTCGCGCATCAGGATCTGCATCGCCTCCGCGTCGCGGCCATCGAATTCATCGGCCTCGGTAAAACCTTGCTCGTCGATGAAGACCGCGCGGCGCAAGGCGTAGACTTCGGTCAGATCGGTCACTTCCTCGCAGGTTCTCATGCGAAATAGCCTTTCAGGATACGGGTATAGACGGCCTTCAACTGGGTGATCTGGGCGATCTCGATCCGCTCGTCGACCTTATGCATGGTCTTGCCGACCAGACCGAATTCGAGCACCGGACAATGGTTCTTGATGAACCGCGCATCCGAGGTGCCGCCCGAGGTCGAGAGTTCTGGGCGAATGCCGCATTCGGCTTCAATCGCATCGGAGACCAGATCCACGAAAGGCCCCGGCGCGGTGTAGAAGCTCTCGCCCGAGATCGACGCCGTCAGGCCGATCTTCACGCCCGTTGCCCCAGCCACCTCCGCCACCAGACCCTCGGCCCATTCGGTCAGAGACGCCCCGCTATGGGCATCATTGAAGCGGATATTCACCCGCGCCATGGCCCGTGCAGGCACCACATTGCTGGCCTGATTGCCACAATCGATGGTGGTCATCTGCAACGATGTCGGGTCAAAATGCGCCGTGCCATTATCCAGCGGCTGGGCATTCATCCGGCCCAGCAGGTCCACCAGCGCATGGAGCGGGTTCTTGGCGCGATGCGGATAGGCCACATGCCCCTGCACGCCCTCGGCGACAAGGTCAAAGGTCACCGACCCGCGCCGCCCGATCTTGATCATATCGCCCAAAACCTCCGGAGAGGTCGGCTCGCCCACCAGACAGACAGACATCGTCTCGCCTTGGGCCTCCATCCAGTCCAGCACAGCCACGGTGCCATCCTTGGCGGGGCCTTCCTCGTCACCGGTAATGACAAACACAATCGCCCCATCGGCCAAAGCTTCGGGCGGCGTGTCTTTCACGAAATCCACCGCCGCCGCGACAAAGGCCGCAACCCCCGTCTTCATATCCGTAGCCCCACGGCCCCAGAGGACACCCTCCTCGATCAGGCCGGAGAAGGGCGGCTTGGACCACGCGGCCTCATCGCCCACCGGCACCACATCAGTATGGCCGCCGAAGCCGAAGGTTTTAGCCGCGTTCTTCGCGCCCCAGCGGGCAAAGAGGTTCGACACCCCGCCGCGATCCACGCGGGTGCAGGCAAAGCCCGCCTCTGCCAGCATCCCTTCCAGCAGCACCAACGCGCCCCCCTCTTCCGGCGTCACGGAAGGGCAACGGATCAGCCGGGCGCTCAGGTCGACGGGATCAATGGGCATGGGTTGGGCTCCTGTCAGGGGTTTTGCTCGGCATAGCGCGAAGACAGCCGAGGCACAACATCAGCCCATGAAGGCCTTTCGCAGCAGGTTCATCCCCGTCAGCATCAGAACGAACAGTGTCGCACGGCGGAACATCACCGCATTCAGGCGGTCATGCGCCCGAAAACCCAGCCACAGCCCGACAAAGGACGGGATCACCAGAAGCGCCGACATCGGGAAGGTATGGGCATTCATCACACCGGTCATCAGATGCGCGCCCGTCAGCATGACACCACCGGCAAAGAAGGACACGCCCATGATGCGCATGGCCTCGGTCTTCTCGATCTTCATCGACATCAGATAGGCAATCAGCGGTGGCCCCCAGATGCCGGAAATCCCGCCAAACAGACCACCCACGACGCTCGACCAGAACTCGAACCGCTTCGCGTGGCGGGTATGCAGGCGGAACCCGTATCCGAGGATCTCGGAGACCGAATAGAGGATGATCGGCCCGCCCAGAAGCGCATAGGCCACAGCCTGCGGCAGGATGGTGACGAAATTGGCGCTGATCGCGATACAGACCAGAAGCGTGATCAGGTGCACACGGTATTGCACCGCCGTCTTCCACGCCTCGCGCCAGCCCTGCCGCAACGCCTGCGCCACATTGGTGGCCGTCACCGGCAGGATCAGGAGCGCCAGCGCCGTATCCGCATCGAAAATCGACGCATAGACCGAGAGCATGATCATCGGCAGCGCAAAGCCGATTGCCCCTTTGACGAACCCCGCAAGCACCGCCACCCCGACAGCCACAGCCAGCTGCCAGATCTCCATCCCGAACATCACACTCTCCCCCCAGAGGTTTCGCCCCAGACTTACAACCCGTGGAAGACCTTGAATAGACAGAACTATCCAATTCAATGCGTAACTTTACATCAAATTGTAACGCACTTTTGTGTTTTTATTGCGCTGCGGGTGCAAAAAGATTATGCTGCAAGCGAGAAATGGAGGAGTGATTCATGGCGCATGACGGGGCGGAGATGAGCATGAAGGGCATTATGGCAGGGCTGACCGGGCTGACGGGAGCGACCCTGCCCGAGATCGCCGCTCTGGTGGCCGGGGCCAAGGACGCCTTGCGCGCGAAGGTCACCAAGGACGGGCGCATCTCGGCAGCGGCCCTCGAGGACCACCAGTTCCAGGCCCATGCGCTGGCATGGCTTGCCACCTATGAGGAGAGCCTCAAACAGCTCCATGCATGGGCGGCGCGCGCGGGCGAGACCGGCCTCGGCACCATCGATGCGCTCCTGCTGCAGATCGGCTTCGGCGAATATCTCAACCAGATCGCGGGCGGCATCCCCATGAGCCAGGGCGAGATCGCGCGCCTGTCGGATCTGGAGATCAGCTGGACCCCTTCGGCCGAGGCGCGCGAGTTGATGGCGCATGGCAATAGCCCGCAAGCGCGCCAGACGCTCGTGGCCGAACTGCGCGAGCTCCAAGGGCGCTCGATTTTCGGCACCTCCGGTCTCGACGAGGAGCTGGAGATGGTGCGCGAGCAGTTCTACCGCTATGCCGAGGAAAAGGTGAAACCTTTCGCCCATGAATGGCACCTGAAGGACGAGCTGATCCCGATGGAGACGATCGGGGAACTGGCAGAGCTCGGCGTGTTTGGCCTGACCATCCCCGAGGAATATGGCGGTTTCGGCATGTCCAAGGCGGCGATGGCCGTGGTCACCGAGGAACTGTCGCGCGGCTATATCGGCGTGGGCTCGCTGGGCACGCGCTCCGAGATCGCGGCCGAGCTGATCCTGTGCGGCGGCACGGAGGAGCAGAAGCAGAAATGGCTCCCCGGTCTGGCTTCGGGCGAGATCCTGTCGACTGCCGTCTTTACCGAACCGAATACCGGCTCCGATCTGGGGAGCTTGCGCACCCGCGCCGTGAAGGAGGGCGATGACTGGGTGATCACCGGCAACAAGACATGGATCACCCATGCGCAGCGCACCCATGTGATGACTCTTCTGGCCCGCACCGACCCTGCCACGAGCGACTATAAGGGCCTGTCGATGTTCCTCGCCGAAAAGACGCCGGGCACCGATGACACCCCCTTCCCCACCGAAGGCATGACCGGCGGCGAGATCGAGGTGTTGGGCTATCGCGGCATGAAGGAATACGAGCTGGCCTTTGACGGTTTCCGCGTGAAGGGCGAGAACCTTCTGGGCGGCGAGGAGGGCCGTGGCTTCAAGCAGCTGATGGAGACATTCGAATCCGCCCGCATCCAGACCGCCGCGCGCGCGGTCGGCGTAGCGCAATCGGCCTGCGAAGTGGCGATGCAATATGCCATCGACCGCAAGCAGTTCGGCAAATCGCTGATCGAGTTCCCGCGCGTCGCCGGCAAGATCGCGATGATGGCCGCAGAGATCATGATCGCCCGCCAGCTGACCTATTTCTCGGCATGGGAAAAGGATCACGGCCATCGCTGTGACCTCGAGGCGGGCATGGCGAAACTGCTGGGCGCCCGCGTCGCATGGTCAGCCGCCGATAACGGGTTGCAGATCCATGGCGGCAACGGTTTCGCGCTGGAATACCAGATCTCGCGCATCCTGTGTGACGCCCGCATCCTCAATATCTTCGAGGGCGCCGCCGAGATCCAGGCGCAGGTGATCGCCCGCCGCCTTCTGGGCTGACCCCGACGGGTCGGGGCTCACGGGCCCCGATTTCCATTGCAAACCGCCTTCATCCGCGCAATCTGGGCGGAAAAGAAGGAGACCGCCATGATCCGTGACGCGCGCGCGACTGATGCCGAGGATATTCTGGAAATCTACAATGACGCGGTAGAGACCACGACCGCGATCTGGAACGAGATCCTCGTCGATGCCGAGAACCGCCGCGCATGGATTGCCGAGCGTCAGGCGGCAGGGTTTCCGGTCTTTGTCACAGAGATCGACGGCAAGGTGATGGGCTATGCAAGCTATGGCCCCTATCGCCCCCATGATGGCTATGCGCTGAGCATCGAGCATTCGGTCTATGTGCATCCGTCGATGCGCGGGCGCGGGCTCGGCACGCCGATGCTCGAGGCGCTGATCACCCATGCACGCGCGGCGGGCAAACATGTGATGGTCGCGGCAATTTCCGAGGACAATCCCGGCTCGATCAGGCTGCATGAACGGCTGGGCTTCGTTGAAACGGGCCGCATGCCGGAGGTGGGGCGCAAATTCGGGCGCTGGCTCAATCTGGTGCTGTTGCAGCTGAAGCTGGACGACCGGCCCGCGCCCTAAAGCCGCGATATCACAAGCGGGCGAGCGCCTCGACCAGACGCGCCCGTGCGGCAGGCAGCGGGCGGTTGCCCAGAGCGGGGGCCAGATGGGCGTTCAGGAAATGGCCCGTCAGCCCCAGCCCCGCCTCGACCTCGGCCAGCGAGGCAGGCCCCTGCCCCAGCAGGAATTGCGGCAAGGGCAGAAGGCGCGGCGCCCAATCGCCCGCGCCCGCACGGCTGACCGCTCGGCCCGTTTTGGGGCTGACATAGGCCAGATCGTCAAAACTGCCGGTTACCGCACAGCGCGTGAGGTCCAGCCCGTAGCCCAGATCCTCCAGCAGGCTCATTTCCCAGCGCAGATAATCCAGTATCCAGCCCTCATGGGCCTGACCGATCACATCGAACAGAGGCTCGGAGCGGTGATAAAGGGCAGGATGCGCCTCGCGGTCGGGCAGCGCGAAAGCCAGCAGAGCGCAGGTCGAATTGAGCCCCAGAAGCGCCATCCGGTCGGCCATGGCCCCCGCGCGGGATTTCAGAGGCTCGACAGTAAAGGACCCCAGCTGATCGGCCAGACGTGCCCGCCACGTCACGCTTACATGGCTGCCCGGTTGCAGATGCGCGGCCATCTTGCGCGAGGCCCCGCCCCGCACGATGCCCGCATGGCGGCCATGGGTTACGGTAAACACCTCGATCAGGCGCGAGGTCTCGCCCTGAGGACGGCTGGTCAGGATGGTGCCTTGATCAACCCAGTCCATCTCAATCCATCAAACCGTCTTCATCCAGCAGCGTGACGCCCTCGCGGCTCTCGATCTCGATCACCCAGAGGTCACGGTCGAAGCTGCGCTGTTTGCGGATCGAGGCATCGACATCGGGCTCGGGGCCCGACACCAGAGACATCCATTTGCGCGCGCCCGTCATCAGATCGAAACTGCGCTGAAAAGCCTCGGCGGTGCCATCAAGGCGGGCGCATTTCACCAGCACCGCGCCCGAGGCATCATTGCCATGCGCCGTCACATAGGCCGGAATATTCGCAAGCTCGAGCCGTTTGAGATAGGCCTTCACCCAGAATTCCGCCGTCAGCATCAATCGCCGTCCTTGAAATCCAGCCCCATCTCGGAATAGCGGTCGCGCTCTTCGAGCCAGTTCGGACGCACCTTCACCTGCAAGAAGAGATGCACGGTCTTGCCGAGGAATTCGCACAGATCGGCACGAGCGGCGGTGGACACGCCCTTGATGGTCTCGCCCCCCTTGCCCAGCACGATACCCTTATGGCCGTCGCGCGCGACATAGATCACCTGATCGATACGGGTGGTGCCATCCTCGCGATCGGTCCAGTGATCGGTCTCGACGGTGAGCTGATAGGGCAGTTCCTCATGCAGGCGCAGGGTCAGCTTCTCGCGGGTAATCTCGGCGGCGATCATCCGCATCGGCAGATCGGCGATCTGGTCCTCGGGATAGAGCCACGGGCCTGCAGGAACCTCTCCTGCCAGCCATTCGCGCAGATCCTCGACCCCATGGCCGCGCTCGGCAGAGATCATGAAGGTCTTCACAAAGGGGAAAGCGTCGTTGAGTTTCTGGGTCAGCGCCAGAAGATCCTCGGATTTCACCTTGTCGATCTTGTTGATCGCCAGTGCGACCGGCTGGTCGCCCCCGCGTTCCCTCAGCGCCTCGATGATCGCCTCGACACCACCGGTAAGACCGCGATGGGCCTCGACCAGGAGCACCACCACATCGGCATCCGCTGCGCCACCCCAAGCGGCCTTAACCATCGCGCGGTCCAGACGGCGGCGCGGGCGGAAGATACCGGGGGTATCCACGAAGACGATCTGGCTCTGGCCCGCCATCGCCACACCACGGATACGCGCGCGGGTGGTCTGGACCTTATGCGTGACGATCGACACTTTCGCGCCCACCATCCGGTTCAGCAGCGTCGATTTACCGGCATTGGGCTCGCCGATCAGGGCAACAAAGCCTGCGCGGGTCTCTTCGGTCATGCTTTCTTCTCCATCCGGTCGAGCAGGGCTCGGGCTGCGGCCTGTTCGGCCTGACGTTTTGCACGGGCCTTGGCACGGGCGCTTTCGCCATTTTCAAGTTGGGCTTCGATCTCGAAGACGGGCGCGTGGTCCGGCCCGTCCCGCGAGATGGTAACATATTTCGGCGGTGCGAGGTGACGGGCCTGCGCCCATTCCTGCAACGAGGTCTTGGCGTCACGGCTATCGGCATCCACGCTGTCGACACGGTCTCCCCAAAGACGCAGCACCAGATCGCGCGCGACCTCGAAACCGGCATCCAGATAGACGGCGGCGATCACGGCTTCCATCGCATCGGCCAGAAGAGCCTCCTTGCGGCGGCCGCCGGTCATCATCTCGGAGCGTCCGAGTTTGAGCACCGCACCCAGATCGATCTGGCGGGCCACTTCGGCGCAGGCTTCCTTGCGCACCAGCGCGTTGAAACGCGGCGCAAGCTGGCCTTCGGTGGCGGCTTTATCGGCAGAAAACAGTGCCTCGGCCATTGTCAGCCCCAGAACGCGATCGCCCAGAAACTCCAGCCGCTGGTTGTCGGGCCGGGTCTTGGTGGAGATCGACGCATGGGTCAATGCACGAATAATCAGCTCGGGCTTATCAAACTGATGCCCGAGCCGATCCATGAAGTCTGTTATGTCGCTTGAGATTTTCACTCGATTGCCTTGAAGAAACGATCCGGACGCCAGGTCCAGAAGAAGAAGAGCGACCGCCCTGCCGAAGAGAACATGATCCGGTCGGCGCGACCGATCAGATATTCCGCAGGCACGAAGCCCACACCGCCTGCGCGCACCGGCACGCGGCTGTCTTCGGAATTGTCGCGGTTATCCCCCATGAAGAAATACTCGCCTTCGGGGACGGTGAAGACTTCGGTGTTATCCACAAATCCCTGGGTGGTGATGTTGAGGATATCATGCGTCACGCCATTGGGCAGGGTTTCGCGCTGGCGCTCCTTGACGCAGGTGCCGCCCGTGCCCACCGGATCATTGGCGCAGCGCGGGGTCAGGCCCTGCGGACCTTGCGGCTCCTTGATCTCGGTAAAATCGGGGGCGCTTTCCAGCTTCACGGCCTTGTCGTTGATATAGAGCACACCGTCGCGCACTTGGATACGGTCGCCCGGCAGGCCGATCAGACGCTTGATGAAATCGACGCCTTTGGTCGGATGGCGGAACACCACCACATCGCCGCGCTGTGGGTCATGCGCGAAGATCCGGCCATTGATCGGGCAAGCCGAGAACGGGCAGGAATAGCGCGAATAGCCATAGGCCATCTTGTTCACGAACAGGAAATCGCCGATCAGCAGCGTATCCTTCATCGACCCCGACGGGATCCAGAAGGGCTGGAAGAAGAGCGTGCGGAACACGCCCGCGATGAGCAAGGCCCAGAAAACCGTCTTGATCGTCTCGATGATGCCGTTCTGGGGCTTCGACTTGGCTGCCATGCGGGGCGTGCTCCTTTGTAGCTTGCGCCCTTCCTTCGCGCGATGTGCGGGCGCTGTCAAGAAAGGCCAGCGCCGGAAGGGGTAGAAAGCGGTCGTGCTTCGATCACAACAAAGGCCTGTGCCCAGGGATGGTCATCCGTCAGGGTCACATGGATCACCGCCTCGTGACCGGCAGGCGTGATCTGCGCGAGCCGCTCGGCCGCCCATCCAGTGACCTCCATCACCGGCTGGCCGGTGGGCAGGTTGGTCACCGCCATGTCCTTCCACGAGATCCCCATCCGCAGCCCCGTGCCAAGCGCCTTCGAGCAAGCCTCCTTGGCCGCCCAGCGTTTGGCATAGGTGCCCGCGATATCGGCGCGGGCCTCGGCCTTGGCCTGTTCGACTTCCGTGAACACGCGATTGCGGAACCGGTCCCCGAAACGGTCGAGCGTATTCTGGATCCGTTCTATATTGGCCAGATCACTTCCGATACCGATGATCATGTCTTTGCCTGTCTGGCGGCGCGTTTCGCCTGCGCCTTCAGCGTCGATTTGGCAATATTCCGGAAAATGAAGCGCGAGGCGACCGCTGTCAGCACGAAGATGGCGCCCAAGGCGGCCAGCACATAGGCCGCGAATTGTGCAAGCGTCAAGCCGGTGAAGCTCTCGGGCACGAGCCAGTAGAAGGCCGCGCCTGCAAGACATTGCAACACCATAACGACCATCCCCGCCTGCAGACCGAAACGCCATGCGTCACCTTTTGTCGGAAGGCGTTCGTGCTTCTGCGCATAGCATTGGCCCTCGACGAAGGCCGCGATGATGACGGGGATGAGCGCGATTGATCGGGCTTCGATATAGATGCCCGCCATGGAGAGCCCTGTTAGCAAGACGCCCAGACCAAGCATCGTGGCCACAAGAACCAGAATATATCTTTTGAAATTCATACGTTTCTCATCGACCCCTCAACCGCGGGCCGCATCCATCAGATGGCGCATATGCTCGACAGCCGGCCGCAGACCGAGGAAGACAGCCTCGGCAATCAGGAAATGCCCGATATTGAGCTCCTTGATCTCCTTGATCGCGGCAATGGGCGAGACGGTGTCATAGGTCAGCCCGTGACCCGCATGGACCTCGAGCCCCAGCGAATGCGCATAGGCGGCTCCGGCGGCCAGCGCCTCGAGTTCGAGATCACGCTCGGCAAAACGGCCCGCAAAATGCATATCGCAGTAATGGCCGGTATGCAGTTCGATCACCTGCGCGCCGATCTTGGCCGAAGCCTCGATCTGGGCCGGCTCGTGGCCGATGAACATCGAGACACGGATACCGGCATCGACCAGAGGCTTGAGATATTCGGTCAGACGCGCCTGATCGGCGGCGACATCCAGCCCGCCCTCGGTCGTCACCTCCTCGCGCTTCTCGGGCACGATACAGCAGGCATGCGGGATATGGCGCAGGGCGATGGCCTGCATCTCGGGAGTGGACGCCATCTCGAAGTTCAGGGGTGTGCTCAACTCGGCCCGCAGCGCCTCGATATCGCTGTCGCGGATATGGCGGCGATCTTCGCGCAGATGCGCCGTAATGCCGTCAGCCCCCGCCTCTTCGGCCAGTTTAGCCGCACGGACAGGGCTCGGATAGGACGAGCCGCGGGCGTTACGGATCGTAGCGACGTGATCGATATTCACGCCAAGACGGAGTTTCTTCGACATTTATGGGCCAACCTTCAAGGCAATCAACTTGCCCCGAGTATGGCCCGTCTCACGGGCGGATTGAACCCCAATATGACGTCAGCTCTCGCGCTTTGCGGCCTTGTCGCTGGCGCGGCGTTCGGTACGCTCGCGCGAGCGGGCGACAAGCTTGGCGCGGGCCTGTTCGAGGCGCTCCTTGAGCCGCGCGCGACGACGGTTCTGATAGGCCGAGATGAAGGGCAACGTAACGTAATACATCACGATCCCTGCGATCAGCCCCGGCAGAAGCCCGCCTACCAGATAGGGCAGCCAGACATCCTCGAAGAACTGTTTCAGCCCGCCCCATTCGGTCTGCGCAGGCGTGAAGACCGAATAAAGGTTATGCACCAGATCATGGCCTGCCCGGGCAAATACCTCGCCCAGCGTGGTCGCGGCCTGCGGATCGGGCGAGAGGATTGATCCGCCCTGCCCCAACTCCGTCTGATGCGGATGGTCCTCACCCAGAATGAACCGCCCGAACTGGGTGGCCGAGACGGCGATGATCGGGAAGGTCAGCGGGTTGCCGAAAAACGTGCCGAGGATCGAGGCGATGATATTGCCCCGCAAAATCCACGCCAGAGCCGCAGCGCCGAAGAAATGCAGTCCGAAGAAGGGCGTGAAAGAAATGAACACCCCAGCCGCAATGCCCCGCGCGATACGCTGCGGGCGGTCCGGCAGGCGGTTGATGCGGTGTTTGACATACTGGAAGGCACGAGACCATCCCGTACGCGGCCACAAAGCATCCCGCGCGGCGATCAGGACAGGTTTTTTATCACGCCGCTTGAACACGTTGAACTTACTTCCCTTCATCCGCTGACACTGGCTGTGCGCGGATTACCACGCAACCATCAAGGCCCGCTTACAAGGTAGACGCAACCGCCAATCGTCAGGGCTTATGCGATAAATCGCGCCAGCGTTCCACCTGTGCCACATCTGTTTCGGCTTCGAGCGCTGTCAACAGGCGGTGGAGATGCTCCATATCCCGCAACTCCACCTCTATGATCAAAGAGTAAAAGTCCGGTTTCCGGTCCACGAAATTCAGATCCGAGATATTCGCCCGTTGCTGACCGATCAGGGTGCAGATATGCCCCAGCACACCTGCATCATTCGAGATCGTGACCTTCAGCGAAGCGGTATAGACCGGCGGATGCTGGCCGCCCTGCCAATGCAGATCGACCCAGCGCTCGGGTTCGCTCTCCACATCCTCCAGCGCCGGGCAGTCGATCGAATGGATGACCACGCCCTTGCCGCGATAGGTGATACCCACGATCCGCTCGCCCGGAAGCGGCTGACAACAGCCTGCGCGGGTGAAGCTCTGATCGGCGCCGAGGCCGATCACGGCACGCGTCGGCTCGATAGTCTCCTCGCGGCGATGGATCAGTTCAGGGTAAAGGACGCTGATCACCTCGCTCGAGGTGATCTCCGCCGACCCCAGCCGCGCCAGCACCTCGGTCTCGTCGGTCAGCCCCAAAGCCTTGGCGGCGGTGCGCAGCGCCTTGTCGGAGACCTTGCGCCCCACATGCTCGAAGGCCACACGCGCAAGCTCGGAGCCCAGTTTGACAAAGCGGGTCCGGTCTTCCTCGCGCAGGGATTTGCGGATGGACGCCCGCGCGCGTCCCGTGCCTACGATATCGAGCCATGTCGCCTGCGGGCGCTGGCCGGAGGCCGTAATCACCTGAACGGACTGGCCATTTTTCAACCGCGTCCACAAAGGCACGCGGATACCGTCAACCTTCGCGCCCACGCAGGAATTGCCGATCCGTGTGTGGATGGCATAGGCGAAATCGATGGGGGTGGCGCCTTTGGGCAGCTTGACCACATCGCCTTTGGGGGTGAAGCAGAAGACCTGATCGGAATACATCTCCAGCTTGACGGTCTCGAGGAATTCCTCGTGATCGCCCTCGCCGAAACGCTCGGTCAGGGTCGCGATCCACTGCGCCGGATCGACCGCGAACGGGTTCGACGAGCGCGCCCCGTCCTTATAGGCCCAGTGGGCGGCCACACCCGATTCGGCAACCTCGTGCATCTGGCGGGTGCGGATCTGGACTTCGACACGTTTGCCATCGCGCCCCGATACGGTGGTATGGATCGAGCGGTAGCCGTTGGTTTTGGGCTGGCTGATATAATCCTTGAACCGCCCCGGCACAGCGCGCCAGCGATGGTGGATCAGCCCAAGCACGCGATAGCATTCGGCCTCGGTCTTGGTGATAACCCGGAAGCCGTAGATGTCGGACAGGCGCGAGAAGGCGAGCTGTTTCTCCTCCATCTTGCGCCAGATGGAATAGGGGCGTTTGGCACGGCCAAACACATCGGCGTCGATTTTCGCCTCTTCGAGCAGCAGACGGATGTCGCCCGAGATCTTGGGGATCACATCCCCCGTCTCTTTCTGCAGCCCGACAAAGCGGCGGATAATCGAAGTCCGCGCCTCGGGGTTGAGCACCTTGAAGGCCAGATCCTCCAGCTCCTCGCGCATCCACTGCATCCCCATACGCCCTGCCAGCGGCGCATAGATCTCCATGGTCTCGCGGGCTTTCTGGGCCTGCTTCTCGGGCTTCATCGACTTGATCGTGCGCATGTTATGCAGACGATCCGCCAGTTTCACGAGAATAACCCGCAGATCCTTCGACATCGCCATGAACAGCTTGCGGAAGTTTTCCGCCTGCTTGGTCTCGGAAGAGGACAGCTGCAGATTGGTCAGCTTGGTCACGCCATCGACCAGCTCGGCGATAGGCTCGCCAAACAGCCCTGCGACCTCCTTGTAGGAGGCACGGGTGTCTTCGATCGTGTCATGCAAAAGGGCGGTGACGATGGTCGCATCGTCGAGGCGCATCTCGGTCAGGATCGCGGCGACCGCAACCGGATGCGTGAAATAGGGCTCGCCGGACCGGCGGAACTGCCCTTCGTGCATCTGTAGCCCGTAGCTATAGGCGGCACGGATCAACCCGTCATCGGTCTGCGGGTTGTAATTGCGAACGAGCGCGATCAGGTCTTCGACATCGATCATTTACGCTCGTTCCGCATTTTCTCGTATGTTCAGATTACTCGCGGCCTTGCGCTTCCATCAGCGCGCGCAGCATCCGCTCTTCGTTCATGTCATCATCGGCGGGCTTGTCTGCCGTGGCGGGCTCGCCCGACATCAGCTGTGCCATCTGATCGTCTTCGGGTTCGTCGACTTCGATCTGGGTCTGGTTCGCCTCGATCAGACGCTCGCGCAGATCATCTGCGGATTGGGTCTCGTCGGCGATTTCGCGCAGGGCGCAAACCGGGTTCTTATCGTTGTCACGATCAACCGTCAGGGCAGAACCAGCCGCAATCTCGCGTGCACGATGGGCAGCAAGCATCACCAGTTCGAAACGGTTCGGGACTTTGTCAACGCAATCTTCAACCGTCACGCGGGCCATATGTCACTCCAGTCGGATCTCGGGGAATGTCTGAACCGCCTACATAGGCAGAAACGTCACGATTGACAAGCGCTCATTCACACAACTGCGCCGGATCGAAGGCCGTGAGCCCCTCGGTCTGCGCGGCAGGCAGCTCCGCGATCATCTGACGGACCGTCTTCAAGGTCAATGGATGACGCCAGTTCGGGGCGACCTCGGCCATGGGAATCAGCACGAATCCGCGGTCTTCAAGACGTGGATGGGGCAGGATCAACTCCTGCGGGGTGGCGATCTGCTGCTCTTCGAAGGGAAGCCCTCTCCAGTGACGCAACGTCATTTCTTCTGGTAAGACCCTGTCACCATAGGCGATCAGGTCCAGATCGATCACCCGCGCGCCCCATCGCACCAGTCGCGTCCGTCCCAGCTCCGCCTCAATTTCATGCAATAAATACAATACGTCATAAGGGCTGCCGGATACCTCGAAACATCCACAGGCGTTGACAAAATCCGGACCGCTTCCCGCCGGATAGGCAGGCGACCGATAAAAGCGAGACATTGCCGATGGGCGAAGTGACGCATCACATAAGCGCTTGAAGGCTTCCTTGATTGCATCAGATGGGCTACCGAGTGCAGAAGGAACATTGGCCCCAAAGGCGATGATAATCGTGTTACTATCCATTTAGACAGATACCCATGATCATATTGCATTGCTATCTGACAGCGATATCACTCGCGAAGTCTAATGAGTAGATGAGTTTCGAGCATCTAACCACACCACTCTAGATGCTTTTGGTTGTAGCGAGTGTGAAATAGAAAGGAATTTGATTTCATGTTCTACAAAGACGAACGGCTTGCGCTGTTCATTGACGGCTCGAATCTTTACGCAGCGGCGAAATCGCTCGGGTTCGACATTGATTACAAGCTCCTGCGTCAGGAATTCGAACGTCGCGGGAAGCTGGTACGCGCCTTCTATTACACCGCGCTGCTGGAAAACGAGGAATACTCCCCGATCCGCCCGCTGGTCGACTGGCTGCATTACAACGGCTATGCGATGGTAACCAAACCCGCCAAGGAATACACCGATTCCATGGGTCGCCGGAAGGTGAAGGGCAATATGGATATCGAACTGGCGGTCAATGCGATGGAGCTTGCGCCCCGTCTCGACCATGCCGTGCTCTTCTCCGGTGATGGCGATTTCCGCCCGCTGGTCGAGGCACTACAACGTCAGGGCGTGCGCGTCTCGGTCGTTTCGACAATCCGTTCGCAACCGCCAATGATCGCGGACGAGCTGCGCCGTCAGGCCGATAATTTCATCGAGCTGGATGCGCTGCGCGATGTTGTCGGCCGCCCCCCGCGTGAGCCGCGCGAAGACGACCAAAGCTGAGCCGGACCAACACTCACGGAACCAGTTTGACGGGCGAGGCATTTCCATGCCATCGCCCGTTTCAGTTTAGCGGCCTCACCTGACCGCCATCGACAGGACCACTGCATGCTCGATCTTACCGCCTCCCTTGCCGGCCTGTTCTTCTCCGGCCTGCTGGCGGCGACCCCTATCCCTGCACAATCCGAAATCGTGTTTGTCGCAATGCAGACGGCTGATGCCGCGCCGATCGGCCTGATGATCGTGATTGCGGGCATCGGGAATACGCTTGGCGCGCTGATTACCTATTACATCGGTGCGGGCGTCACCCGCTGGCGCGACCGGAAATGGTTTCCCGCCAGCGAGAAACAGCTCGAGCGCGGGCATCGCTGGTTCGAGCGCTGGGGCAACTGGCTGCTGTTTCTCAGCTGGGCGCCGGGCGGTGATCTGATCTGCCTTATCGCGGGCATCTTGCGGAAATCGTTATGGCAGTTCATTCCGATCGTGTTTCTGGCCAAGACCGGTCGCTATGCCGTTGTCGCGCTCATTGCCGCCAAGACGATGGAGATCGTCCACTAACTCGTGGCCACCCGCCGCTCGAGCCCCGGATAGAGCCCGCCCAAAGTGAGCGCGCGCAGGAAATTCAGCACCATCAGCGCGCCCCAGAGCCCGTGATTGCCCCAGAGCGGCACCATTACAAACAGCAGACCGGCATAGATCGTGACGGTCACGATCATCGCATTGCGCATCGCCCGCGTCTGGGTCGCCCCGATGAAGATCCCGTCAAGGATATAGCTGCCGACACTCACCAGCGGCATCACCACAAGCCATGGCAGATAATCCCGCGCCACGCTGCGCACTTCTCCGGCCTGTGCCATGACGTCGATGATTTTCCCGCCCGCAACCGCGAAGACCAGCCCCAGCGCCAGCGAGAAGCCAAGCCCCCAGATTCCGCTGATCCCGCCTGCGCGACGCAGCCGCGCCACGGAGCCCGCGCCCACCGCTTGCCCCACAAGGCTCTCGGCCGCAAAGGCGAAACCGTCCAGTGCGAAGGACGTAATCTGCAGGAACTGCAAGAGCACCTGATTGGCCGCCAGCGCCACATCCCCCCGCCCTGCCGAGAGGAACAGGAAGGTGGTAAAGCTCGCCTGCAGCAGCACGGAACGGATCATGATATCGGTATTGACCCGGAGAAGCTTCATGAGTTCGACCCTGTCGAAGAGCCGCGCAATCCGCATTGCGGCAGGCACGAAAGCCCCGCGTGCCAGCCAGAGCGCCCCGAGCGCACCAAGCACCTCCGAGATCAGCGTCGCCCATGCCACGCCCTCGACGCCCCAGCCAAGCCCCAGCACGAAGAGGAAATCCAGCCCCACATTCAGCGCATTCATCGCCACCTGTATCAGCAGGATCGAGCGGGTGCGTTCCAGCGCGATCAGCCAGCCGATCAACCCGTAAAGCCCGATCGTGGCGGGCGCCCCCCAGATGCGGATCGCGAGATAGTCACGCGCAAGGCTCTCGACTGCGTCGCTGGCAGGCGCCAGACGAAACGCCAGTTCGAAGAGCCATCCCTGCAATGCGATCAGCGCCAGACCCGCGACCAGCGCGATCAGGAGCGCGCGCAAGAGCCCTGCGGCGGTTTCCACCCTGTCCCCGCGCCCATGCGCCTGAGCCACGAGCCCCGTCGTGCCCATGCGCAAAAACCCGAAGACCCAATAAAGCGAGGACAGGATCACCGCCCCTACCCCGACAGCCCCGATCGGCGCGGCCTCACCCAGCTGCCCCACGACCGCCGTATCGACAAGCCCCAGAAGCGGCACCGTCACATTGGAGAGGACCACCGGCAGGGCGATGGCCAGAACGCGGCGATGCGTAATCGCTTGGGAACCTGTCACGGAGGGCGTCTCTTATCGGGCCAGATCGGCGGGTTCGGGCATCAGGAAATGGCCCGTTGCCTGTGCAAAGGGACGCGCGCGGTTATCCTGCCACGCCTCGACGAAGACGCTGGCATAGCGCCGCCCCGAACGGGTGACCCTTGCGCGCGCATAGGCATCGCGCGGCAGACCGGGCCGCAGATAATCCATCGTGATATCGATGGTCTTGGGCATCGGCGGGATACGGTCGAGCGTGACCTTCTCCTTCTCGAATTCCGGCCAGAGCGTGGACCAGCTCAGCTCGATGATCGCGGTGATCTCCATGAAGGCCGCCGTTGCACCACCATGCAATGCAGGCACCGAGGCATCCCCGATGAGGCTGTCCTTATAGGGCAGGATCGCGGTCAGCTCGTCTCCACGGCGGTCGAACTCGACGCCGAGGAAATTGATATAGGGCACTGCCGCCACCAGCTGGCGTAGCGCCTCGTCGCGGCGTTTCTTGATGACCTGAACGGGTTCGGGGGACAGACGGGTTTTCATTGGGCCGCCTCCTCGGGCAGATAGACCGTGAAAGCTGCGGTCGCCTGCGCCACAGGCACATCATCGGGCCCGCCACTCTCGTCGCGGGCGATCGCGCGCACGAACGCCACACTGCGCGAGATGCGGTAAACCTCGGCCGAGGCGGTGATCGTCTGCCCCGGAACGGCCGGGCGCATATAATCGATCCGCAGATCGAGCGTCGCGGTGCTCTGGGGGTTTGCGGGATGGGCCATGACCGCCGTTGCACAACAGGTATCCATCAGCACGGAAACCGCGCCCCCATGAACAACGCCGGTCTCCGGATCTCCGATCAATTTTTCGTTATATGGCAACGCCATACGTGCCTTCCCTTCGGAGACCTCGACCATCCGCATATCCAGAGATTTGCAGTGGGGAAGACCCTCAAGGAAAGAATTCATCAAAAAATTGCTGCTTTTGCCATCATATGTTGGCTTATTATTCTCGGTCATGGACTGTCTCCATCTTTTTCTCGCGGACAGTATCTGCCCCCGCGCGCCCAATACAAGGGCCTTCACCTCCGGGATGCTACCGCTGATTGCGGTTGAAATAACGGCCAGTGCTGTTAGCGTATCGCCACTGAGACGAATGGGGAGGCGTATGCTCAACCTGAAGGAAATGTGTGCAAAATTCGACGTCACTCCTCGAACGCTGCGCTATTACGAATACATTGAACTGCTCGCGCCCATGCGTGAGGGGCGTAAAAGGTTCTATGGTCCAAGGGAAGTCGCAAGGATGACGATCATCCTGCGCGGGAAACGGTTCGGCTTCTCTCTGGAGGAGCTGCGCCAGTGGCTCGAGATATATGATACCGACGGAACGGACGAGCAAAGACGTGTCTTTCTGGAGCTTTCCGAGCGTCAGTTGGTGGTTCTGGAACAGCAGCGCAGCGAGCTGGACAAGACGATTGACGAGTTGAGGAACCTGCGCGAACAAGCGCTTACCCAGAGTAAGTAACATGAAAGAAACTTGATCTTTTACCCTTGGGAAGGCATATCGCCTCTAGGTGGTGCTCCGGCTTTCACCTTATATTCAAAGCCTTTTATATGTCACGACATTCTGTCCAGTCGGGCATAACGCGCTGCACCACAAGCGCATTTTTTTTCAAATATCGAGTAACGCATAGGTGGAAATTTCTCTGCTACCTGTGCATTAGACTGTGTGAGGCACGGATGGAAAATGAAGTAATGACGATCCGCGAGATGTGCGACGCCTTCGAGGTAACCCCGCGCACACTCCGGTTCTATGAGAGCAAGGAACTCCTGTTCCCGATACGAGAAGGCCAGAAGCGGCTCTTTACCCGCCGCGACCGGGCCCGTCTCAAGCTGATCTTGCGGGGGAAGCGTTTTGGCTTCAGCCTCGAGGATATCCGGCAGCTGCTGGATCTCTACAGCATCGGCGACAATCAGGTGACCCAGCTAACCGAAACACTGAAGCTCGCGCGCGTCCGCCTGCAGGAAATGCAGCGGGAACGCGACGAACTGGCCGCGGCGATCAACGAGCTGGATGCGGAAATCTCGGCAGGCGAAGGCAAGCTGCAGGAACGCCGCGCGGAGAGCTCGGCCGCCTGAGCTGGCCTGCAAGACAAGACAAAGGTAGGGGCGCCGTCCACCGGTCCGACCCATTTTCCACGGCCGGCCGCCATCCACTCTGGCAAAGCCGAAAGCCCAGGATCACCGGACCCGCCCCTACCACTCCGGCCTTCTTCTGTCCATGCACTCAAAATCTTGCCATATTCTCCGGTTAACGAGAGAAAAACAGCAGGATCGCAATGCCCAAACGCCTCAGACTAACCCGCCGCTTCCCTGCCGCCATGACCAATGACGGCTATCGCCGCCTCCAGCGTTTTGCGCAGGAGGCGGGGCTGTCGCAGGACGAAGCGCTTACATTCATCTTCGAGAATTTCAGTTCGGTTTTCCGAGAGGATAATCTGTCGGCCCGCCTGAGCCTGTTCAAGGCGGAACTGGTCGAGCGCAAAGCCTGATCATCAGCAAAAGGCATGCCGGAGGGAGGTGGCAGCCTTGCCCTCCGGCATAAACCAACGCCGCGCTTTTCAGAGCGCGGCGTCATCCTCTTGGCCGGTTTCATCCCCTTCCTTGAGCGCGTCAATCACGGCACGCGCCGCCTCGACAGGAAGGGAGATATAGGAGGGCAGATTGCCCCCGATCAGCTGTTCTAGCCCTGCGGTCGAAGTGCCGCCGCAATGCACCAGCCCCGCCCCGTTAACATAGATGACCTCGTCATCGGCAAATTGCAGCGTGTAGACGGACAGGCGCTGTGCAGTATCGGCCCGCGCGATACCGCGATAGCCGGTGAGCGCATGGGCAGGCACCAGAACGAAGGGATCGCCAAACGCATCCTCGGCCATATCGCTCTCGATCATCACATATTGGTTTGGCTGCAAGACGATCGCATCGCGATTACCCAAAGCCTGTGCCGGAACCGCAACGAGCTGTCCGTGATCGGGACAATCCGCGCTCCCCGCCAAAGACAGCGACCGTGCGATCCGGCGCAAGGGTCGATATCCATGATCGAACGTCATGACCTCGTCATCGGCCTGAAGCGTCTCGACCGCGCGCCACCCGAATTTGGTCAGCACCAATGTCCCTTCACAGAGCCCTTCTGTCTTGCCTTCCGAAGATGCGGCGAACATCTGCCGTGCATTTGGCCGCGTGTCGAAGGCAGACCGCACAGCAGGATTTTTTACTTCCGAACCAGTTCTCAACCCAAACACAACCAAACTCCATCGCTAAGTCCCTCAACTCCGAGGGGAACTGACGCTAGTTTCAACCTTGCGTAGTGGAAATACGACGGCGCAATTAAGGTTAATTAAAGGCGAAACCTTACGGAAACCCTTCTCTTTAAAGACAAAAGCTTCGAAATGAGGCATCCATTTAGAAATTCAGTCCGTTAACGATTAAATTTATAGTTGAATTGCGCGATATCCTCGGCGCAGATCTCGGCCACAAGATCGACCGAGGAAGAATCATAATACCGACGGTAATCCGCCTCGCGCTCGGAACGGTTGGCGACAGGCAAGACGCCAAGCGCAAACCCCAAATGCGCCTCCAGCGCCGCTACATCCTCGACAAAATGCTCGAGCCGGATGAAGCTGCTACAGCACAGCCCTCCATCGGGCAGCCGCATATAGCTGGCGTAGGAATGCGCCTGAAGGCTGCGCCGGATCAGCGGTTGGGCAAGAAACGCCCCGAAACCATAGGTCTTTGCCGCATGCACCGCCCCATGGTCGAAGCCCTGCCCCCGCAGCCAGTGATAGTAGCTCACCAACCTGTCCCACGGGTTGCGCACCAGCGTGAAGGTAAAATACCGGCGCGCTTCCTCGGGCGTATAGAGACCGATCCCGTCCGACAGTGTGGCATGTTTCCACTTCCGCCCCGCCATCCGCATCCCGTCCACACGCTTGCGGCGACGCAGGGCCTTGGGCGTGTCCCCGATCATCAGATCATCGGCCATCGCCCGCGCCTCCAGCGCGAGCGCAAGCGCCGTGCCTGCAGTCTTGGGAATATGGACGAAGATATAGCGGCGGCCATGCGAGACGATCATTTCCCCAATCTGCCGCACAATGCCGGCTTTGGGCAATGGGATTCGCCTCCTTCCCATAAGACACGGCAATCAACCTGATTGACCCTGCACCGCGTTCGTCTATCTTTAATGGCAATGATAAGAACAGAAACGTAGCAGATGGTTTCCCTACCGAAATATGATCGCCTCGAGGCGACTGGTCGCTGGACACAAAGTGCCGAGGCCGCTCCGCAAGAGGTCATCCTCTCTTTCGGTCGCGCCTCTCTGGTCCTGTCCGAGGTCAAGGAAACCCGCTTCATCTCGCATTGGTCGCTGCCGGCAATGGTCCGGATCAATCCGGGCAAGCGTCCCGCCATCTATGCGCCCTCCGAAGAGACCGATGAACGCCTCGAGATCGAGGAAGAAACGATGATCGACGCCATCGAGCGCGTCCATCAAGTGATCGCCGCGCGCAAACCCCATCCTGGACGGCTGCGCGGCGTGCTCTATGCCAGTCTCGCGGTGGCTGTGCTGGGTGGGGGGGGCTTCTGGCTCCCCAGCGCACTGATCAGCCATGCGGCCTCCGTGGCCCCGCCCCCGACACGTCAGGAGATCGGTCAGCATCTGCTACGCGATCTCGTCAAACGCACAGGCGCCCCCTGTGGCGGCGAGGCAGGCAACGAAGCCCTGCGCAAGCTGGCCGCCCGCATTCCCGGCACCGCAGGCATTGCCGTTCTGCCCGAAGGTGTGAGCGGTGTGCGCTGGTTGCCCGGCGGGATCGTGATCATGGGTCAGGATCTCTTGGAGAAATACGATACCCCCGAGGTGGCCGCAGGCGCGATCATCACCGCCGAGGTCGATGCTCAGGCGCATGATCCGCTGCGGCGGCTGCTCGATTGGGCGGGGATCGGCGCGGCGTTCCGGCTCCTGACAACGGGGGCATTGGGGAGCGATGATCTGATGGGCTATGACAGTGTGATGCTGGATCAATCCGCACCACTGCCCGACAGCACCGCGCTGCTGGCGGCCTTCAAGACGGTCGGCGTCTCCTCGACCCCCTATGCCTATGCGCTCGATCCCTCGGGCGAAAAGGTGCAGCCCCTGATCGAGGCAGATCCGTTCAAGGGCGCCCCTGCCCCGATGCCGCTTCTCGATGACAGCCAGTGGGTCGCATTACAGGATATTTGCAACACCGAATGAAAAAGCCGGCCTCACGGGGCCGGCTTTCTTACAGATCGGTCTAACCCTTAGCGGATATAGGCGTCGCGGAAACCGGCCTGACGGGCGGTGCCCAGAGCACCGGAAATGGAACCGCCATCGAAGGGCCCCGCATAGACGATCACCAGCCCCTTGGACGTGCGGCTCGAGGCCACCGGCAGGCCGCTGGCCCGCAGGCGGGCCTTGGCCGAGGCCGCATTCGAGGCATCCGCATAGGCCCCAACCTGCACGAAGCGCCCCGAGGCGACCACCTTGCGCGTTTTCGGCGCGGGTGCGGTGCGCGGGGATTTTGACGAGACAGAGACCTGCACGGACGGCTGGGGGGCTGCATAGGCCGTAGGATAGGGGATCAGCTTGGCGGGCACGGAGTCATCCCAGAGCTGACGCATCTGCGCATCGCCCGAGGTCGTGCGCGGCCCGCGGAACGGGTTCAGGCGACCATCATCGAAGGCGGGCTCGTATCCACCCGGGTTCGAGGAGGAAATCGCCACCGGCGCGAGGCTTACCGGCGCATTCGGCGTCTTCACATAGACTTCACGCGGGATCGCATAGGGCGAGCTGGCGGCGTAGGCTTGCTGCGAACTGGCCCCGACCGTCACGGTCTCGGTGCTGCTCGGCACCGGTGCGGGCAGACGGGTGGTGTTATGGTTGATCTTGGCGCGCGACGGAACCGGGGCGTTTTGTGCCACCGCTACACCACCGGTGACATAGGGCGACTGGTAACCGCCCGACGGGTTGCTGCTCGTCCGGACTGTCAGGTTGCCGACATTCGCGGTATTGATGAAGCTGGCCGGATCCTGCACCGGAGCGCCACAGCGCAACACGGAGCGCCCATCGCTGAGCATATAACGGGTGGCCTGGGCGGGGCTGTTGGGGCAACTCGTCGTTGCACCTGCGACCACCTGTGTGCTGGCGATCGTCACGGCAGGCGCAGCGCCCTGCAGCATATAGGGGGAGACATAGCCGGAGGCTGCAGGAGTGCTCTGGGCAAGGACCGTGGGGGCCACGCGGCTCGGCGCGCCGGGAACGGGGGCGGGCACCTGACCTGCGGCAGGCACGGGCTGCGCTGTCGCAACCGCACGGCCGATCCGCGGCGGGGTGGTGGTCAGCGCGATGGTGGGCATCGGCGCATTCCGCCCGCCCTTATAGCCTGCCAGAGGATCGGACGCGGGCTTGGCGACGGGTTTCGCGGCAGGCGTGCTGGCGGCCATTGTCGGCGCGGGCGCGGGTTTCTCCACGGGCGCAGGCGTGGCCTCGGGCGCGGGTTTCTCCACGGGCGCAGGCGTGGCCTCGGGCGCGGATTTCGCGATATCGAGAACCTTCTCATTGCTGCCGAAAGTAGGTTTGTAGTTACAGATCGGCGTGCGGTCACGATTCACGCGCGGCACCCAGCGCACCACATTGCCAAAGCCACCCCGCACGAAGACGCAGCCCTGACTATCCACATATTGCCGCCCCTTGTAGGAGGCAGGAGGAAGTTCGGCGGGGGCGCTCTCTTGGGCGAAAGCGGCTCCGGCCGTGCCCAGAACCGCTAGGATCACAGTGCTCGTCAACAGGCGGCCCATACGCATATTCCATCCTCGAGGTAGAAGTTACCTAAAGATGAATGAGGACGGGCCGCAAGTAAAGCTCAAATGGCTTATTTGGTGCCAAAGATACGGTCACCCGCATCCCCTAGACCCGGCACGATATAACCGTGGTCATTGAGGCATTCGTCGAGCGCCGCCGTCACAACCGGCACATCGGGATGGGCTTCCTTCATGCGGGCCACGCCTTCCGGGGCTGCCAGCAGGCAGAGGAAGATGATGTTCTTGGCACCCTTCTTCTTGACCAGATCGATGGCGGCGACCGAGGAATTGCCCGTGGCCAGCATCGGATCGACCACGATGGTCATGCGCTCTTCCAGAAGGTTCGGCAGTTTGGAGTAATATTCCACCGGCTGGAGCGTCTCGGGGTCGCGATACATGCCCACAAACCCTACGCGCGCGGCGGGGATCAGCTCGAGGATCCCGTCCAGAAGCCCGTTGCCCGCGCGCAGGATCGACACCAGTGCCAGCTTCTTGCCTTCGAGGATCGGCGCATCCATCGGCTGCATCGGGGTGTCGATGCGCAAGGTGGTCAGCTCCAGATCGCGGGTGACCTCATAGGCCAGAAGCAGGCTGATCTCGCGCAGCAGCTGGCGGAAGGATGCGGTGGAGGTATCGGCCTTGCGCATGAGCGTCAGCTTGTGCTGGACGAGCGGGTGATCGACGACGGTGAGATGCTGGCCCATTGGCCTCTCCTTCTTGTGGCTTTCCCTGCGGAACGGTTCGGTCTGTCCCTTATGCTATCAAACGGGACTGTGCAAAAGGAAGCTGTTCCCCGTTTTTTGCATAGCTGGCACGGAAAGGCCCAGATGGCCGGCAACCGAGGCCGCCACATCGACAAACCCCACCTGCCCCAGCGCCCGCACCCCGAGCCCCGCCGCGAGCACGGGCACCCGCTCGCGGGTATGGTCGGTGCCCGCCCAGGTCGGGTCATTGCCATGATCGGCGGTGAAGATCGCCAGATCACCAGGGCGCAGCGTCTCGAGGAAGCGCGCCGCCCCCCGATCGAACCATTCGAGCGCCCGCGCATAGCCCGACACATTGCGCCGATGCCCCCAGAGACTGTCGAATTCGACGAAATTGGCAAAGGTCAGACTGCCCTCTTCCGCCTCTGTCCCCAGCCGCACCAGATGGTCCATCAGATCGGCATCATTCTTGCCCTTGTGCAGATGGGCAATGCCACGATGGCTGAAAATATCGCCGATCTTGCCAATTGCATGGGTCGTGCGGCCCGCATCGTGCGCCCAGTCCAGAAGCGTGGGGGCGGGCGGAGCAATGGCGAAATCGCGGCGGTTGGGTGTACGGATAAACCTGCCTTCGCTGCCGGTGAAGGGCCGCGCGATGACCCGCCCGATTTTCATCCCGTGCAGACGCGGGGCGATGTCGCGGCAAAGCTGCAGAAGACGCTCGAGGCCGAAGGTCTCCTCATGCGCCGCAATCTGGAAGACGCTATCGACAGAGGTATAGCAGATGGGCCAGCCCGTGCGGATATGCGCGTCGCCCAGATCCTCGATGATATTGGTGCCCGAGGCATGGCAATTGCCCAAGATCCCTTCCGTGCCCGCGCATCGCGCCACGAAGTCCACCAGATCCGGCGGGAAGCTGTCCTGTTTGTCGGGGAAATAGCCCCAGTCCCACGGCACGGGAACACCCGCCAGCTCCCAATGACCCGAAGGAGTGTCCTTACCCTTGGAGATCTCGCTGGCCGCGCCCCATGCCCCTTGCGGTTCGGCCCCAAGCCCGGGGGCCACCTCGCCCGAGGCGAGCCGCACCGCCGCCCCCAGCCCCAACCGGTCGAGCGTTGGCATCCGCAGCGGGCCAGAGCGCCCGTCTTCGGCACGCCCTTGCGCACAGGCCTGCGCGATATGGGCAAGCGTATTGGCGCCGGTATCGGGTGTGCCATCATTGAAAAACGCATCGGCATCGGGGGCACCACCAATCCCCACACTGTCCATCACGATCAGGAAGGCGCGGGTCATCAGGCAAGCCTCTCATGGATCAGCGGCGGCTCTTCGGGGCGGCTGTCGCTCAGCTGATAGGCAGCCTGCACCCGCGCAACCGCGCGTTCGGCGGCCTCGGGGGTGGCGGCATGAACCATCGCCAGCGGCTCGTTCGGCTCGCGGTCCTCGCCGATCATCGCAAGGCTCGACAGGCCGACGCCCGGATTGATGCGATCGCCCGCATTCATCCGCCCGCCGCCCAGCTGCACCACCGTCTCGCCCAAGGCGCGCGTGTCGATCCGCGCGATATAGCCACGGCGCGGTGCCGGCACAGGACGCATTACCGGCACAGAGGGCAGCCGGTCGAGATAATGTTCGACGAAATCATTGGGCCCGCCAAGCCCAGCCACCATCCGCCCGAAGACCTCGGCCGCGCGCCCGCTCTCGAGTGCGGCATCAATCCGCGCCGATCCCTCATCGGCTGTCTTGGCCAGCCCCGCAAGCAGCAAAGCCTCGCCACCCAGGGCCGAGACCACATCCCACAGCGCCTCATTGACCTGATTGCCGGTCAGCGTTTCCATCACCTCGATGATCTCGAGCGCATTGCCGGCCGCGAAGGACAAAGGCTGGTTCATATCGGTGATCAGCGCCGAGGTGCGGCAGCCCGCGCCATTGGCCGTATCGACCAGCGCCTGCGCCAGACCGAGGGACTGGTCATGCCCCGCCATGAACGCGCCCGAGCCAGTTTTCACATCCAGCACCAGTGCATCAAGCCCCACCGCCAGCTTCTTCGACAGGATCGAGGCGGTGATCAGGTCGATGCTTTCCACTGTGCCGGAGATGTCGCGGATCGCATAAAGGCGCTTGTCTGCGGGCGCGATCCGGTCATTGGCGCCGATAATCGCACAGCCGACCGCGGCCACCAGATCGCGGAAGCTTTCTTCGTCGGGATTGACCGTATAGCCCGGAATGGCCTCCAGCTTGTCGAGCGTGCCGCCCGTATGGCCCAGACCCCGTCCCGAAATCATCGGCACATAGGCGCCGCAGGCCGCAAGCGCCGGTGCCAGCAGGAGCGAGGTGCAATCACCCACACCGCCTGTCGAATGTTTGTCGACCACCGGCCCGCCCAAATCCCAGCGCATGACGCGGCCGCTGTCGCGCATGGCCTCGGTCAGCGCCACCCGTCCCGAGGTGCCGATCCCGCGACACAGGACAGCCATCGCAAAGGCCCCTGCCTGCGCATCTCCAACCGAGCCGTCCACCAGCCCGCGAGTGAACCATTCAGCGGCCTCCACGCTCAGGCCACAGCCATCGCGGACCGTCTCGATCACACGGCGCGCATCCATCAGGCGTTGTCCATATGGCTCTTGTCGAATTGGCCGGGCAGCAGATCGCCGATTGTCGTCTTCAGCGTGGCACCCGACAACGTGCCCAGCGTAACCGGCGTGTCTTTGGCGCCGAATTCGGCCAGCTTCTGGCGGCAGCCGCCACAGGGCGGGACGGGCGTCGGACTATCGGCAATGACAGCGACTTCGGCCAGCTCGGTCTCGCCTGCCGCGACCATTGCCGCAATCGCGCCCGCTTCGGCGCAGGTGCCTTCGGGATAGGCCACGTTCTCGACATTCACGCCCACATAGACCGTTCCCGAGGCCGTGCGTAGCGCCGCCCCGACCTTGAAGTTGGAATAGGGCACATAGGCATTTTCGCGCACCTTGCGCGCAGCATCGAGAAGCGTCATCCCATCATCTCCGGGTCAGCAGACTGTTTGACCGGACTCTGCGCCGAGTAGACAGGCGATGCAAGGCCCCGCCTCCCCGCACAGACGGCCCGCCCCCACGCCGAAGTGATGCGGCCCGCGCGAGACCTGCGACAATTCGCCCCAACAGCCATTTGACCCCACGAGAAAATAGTTTAATACCAAACCAACTCTCATCGGAGGCAAGAATGGAAGACATCCGGTCCGACAAGCCGCGCCATCCGGCGCTCGACTACCACGAATTCCCCAAGCCCGGTAAGCTGGAGATCCGCGCAACCAAGCCCATGGCAAACGGTCGCGACCTTTCCCGTGCCTATAGCCCCGGCGTGGCCGAGGCCTGCCTCGAGATCAAGGCAGAGCCGAAAGATGCCGCCCGCTACACCGCGCGCGGCAATCTTGTGGCCGTGGTCTCGAACGGCACCGCCGTTCTGGGCCTTGGCAATATCGGCGCGCTCGCCTCGAAACCCGTGATGGAAGGTAAGGCGGTTCTGTTCAAGAAATTCGCCAATATCGACTGTTTCGATATCGAGCTGAACGAATCCGACCCCGAGAAACTGGCCGAGATCGTCTGCGCGATGGAGCCCACTTTCGGCGCGATCAACCTCGAGGACATCAAGGCCCCCGACTGTTTCGTGGTGGAAAAGATCTGCCGCGAGCGGATGAATATTCCGGTCTTCCATGACGACCAGCACGGCACCGCCATCGTGGTGGGCGCGGCTGTCACCAACGCGCTGAAGATCGCGGGCAAAAAGCCCGAGGATATCAAGATCGTGTCCACCGGTGGCGGGGCTGCGGGCATTGCCTGCCTCAACATGCTGCTCAAACTCGGTGTGAAGCGCGAGAATGTCTGGCTGTGCGACCTTCATGGTCTGGTCCATGAGGGCCGCAACGAAGACATGAACCCGCATAAGGCCGCCTATGCTCAGAACTCCGACCTGCGGACCCTCGACGAGGTGATCGACGGTGCGGATCTGTTCCTCGGCCTGTCGGGTCCGGGTGTCCTGAAGCCCGAGATGGTCGCGAAGATGACCAAACAGCCGATCATCCTCGCTCTGGCCAACCCCACCCCCGAGATCATGCCCGAAGAGGTGCGCGCAGTGGCGCCCGATGCGATCATGGCCACGGGCCGGTCGGATTATCCGAACCAGGTCAATAACGTGCTCTGCTTCCCCTTCATCTTCCGCGGTGCGCTGGATGTGGGTGCGACCGAGATCAATGACGCGATGAAGATCGCCTGCGTCGAAGGGATCGCCGAACTGGCGCGTATCACCACCTCTGCCGAGGCGGCCGCGGCCTATCAGGGCGAAAAGCTGACCTTCGGGGTAGATTATCTGATCCCCAAGCCCTTCGATCCGCGTCTGATGGGCATCGTGGCGACCGCTGTGGCTAAGGCCGCGATGGAAACCGGCGTGGCCGAGCGCCCGCTGCCCGATATCAAGGCCTACAAGCAGAAGCTCGATAGCTCGGTCTTCAAATCCGCCCTGCTCATGCGTCCGGTCTTCGAGGCCGCGGCCCAGGCCTCGCGCCGGATCGTCTTTGCCGAGGGCGAGGACGAGCGCGTGTTGCGCGCGGCGCAGGCGATGATCGAGGAAACCACCGATACGCCGATCCTGATCGGCCGTCCGGAGGTCATGCAGATGCGCTGCGAACGGGCGGGCCTTACGCTGGATCTCAACCAGACCGAGATCGTGAACCCCGAGAACGACCCGCGCTACCGCGATTACTGGGGCACCTATCACGAGCTGATGGCGCGCCGTGGCACCACGCCCGATCTGGCGCGGGCGATCATGCGCACCAATACCACCGCGATTGCGGGCGTGATGGTGCATCGTAACGAGGCGGATTCGATGATCTGCGGCACCTTCGGCCAATATGGCTGGCACCTGAAATATGTGCGCGAGATCCTTGCGCGCGGGGGCCTGCATCCGGTGGGGGCGCTGTCGCTGATGATCCTCGAGGACGAGCCGCTGTTCATCGCCGACACGCATGTGCACCATTCGCCCACGCCGCTCCAGATCATGGAAGCGGTGATCGGCGCGGCTCGCCATGTGCGTCGCTTCGGTCTGGAGCCGAAGATCGCGCTCTGCTCGCATAGCCAGTTCGGCAATCTCGACACCGACTCGGGCCGCCGGATGCGCGAGGCGATGGATCTGCTCGAAGCGCATGAGGTCGATTTCTGCTTCGAGGGCGAGATGCATGTGGACGCGGCACTCGACGCATCGGTCCGCGAGCGCCTGCTGCCCAGCTCGCGTATGCAGGGCGCCGCCAACGTGCTGGTCTTTGCCAATACAGATGCAGCCTCGGGTGTGCGTAACATCCTGAAGATGAAGGCAAACGGGCTCGAAGTCGGCCCGCTCCTGATGGGCATGGGCAACAAGGCCCATATCGTGACGCCGTCGATCACCACCCGCGGTCTTCTGAACATGTCGGCCATCGCGGGCACGCCGGTCGCGCATTACAGCTGATCGGCACCGGTTTCCGGAAAGCGGGGCGCTCTCGGGCGTCCCGCTTTTTCATGCGCTTTGCAAATATCGACAGAATTTACAGGGCTCGCCTTCCCCTTCGTCAATTTGCAAATTATTCGCGTATTTCTGCGAATGACTATGCAAATATTTTCGGCAAAGGCGCAACTTCAGCGGTAACATTGTTGCTAGGGTTCGTCCTGCATCCTACCAAATAGGGAGGTAGGAGGAGGAACCCATGAATTATAAAGAGGTCTATGAGGGCTGGAAGGCGGATCCGGACGGGTTCTGGATGCAGGCCGCCCGCGGCATCGACTGGGAGAAACGCCCGAGCAAGGCCCTGTTCGACGAGAAGGCCCCCGTTTATGAATGGTTCAGCGACGGGATGGTGAATACCTGCTGGAACGCCGTCGACCGCCATGTGGAGGCAGGGCGCGGCGACCAGATTGCGATCCAGCACGAAAGCCCGATCACCCATTCGACCAAGGGTATCACCTATAAGGAATTACAGAACCGCGTTGCCTCGCTTGCAGGGGCCTTGCGGATGCGTGGCATCGAAAAAGGCGACCGCGTCGTCATCTATATGCCGATGATCCCCGAAGCCGTGATCGCCATGCTCGCCGTGGCACGGCTGGGCGCGATCCATTCGGTCGTCTTCGGGGGCTTTGCCGCCACCGAGTTGGCGGTAAGGATCGATGATTGCACCCCCAAGGCGATCATCGCCGCCTCCTGCGGGCTCGAGCCCAATCGGGTGGTCCATTACAAGCCGCTGCTGGATCAGGCGATCGATCAGGCCGCCCATAAACCCGAATTCTGCGTCATCCTGCAACGCGAGCAGGAGGTCGCCAAGCTCGTCGACGGGCGCGATTTCAGCTGGCACGGTTTCCAGTATGGCGTGCGCCCTGCCGAATGCGTACCGGTTGAGGGCAACCATCCCGCCTATATCCTCTACACTTCCGGCACCACCGGCCAGCCCAAAGGCGTGGTGCGCCATACGGCGGGCCATCTGGTCGCGCTGCAATGGTCAATGAAGGCGATCTACAATATCGAAGCGGGCGACAGGTTCTGGGCGGCCTCGGATGTGGGTTGGGTCGTGGGCCATAGCTATATCTGCTACGGACCGCTTCTGGCAGGTGCCACCACGGTGGTGTTCGAAGGCAAACCCGTAGGCACGCCGCATCCGGGCGTCTTCTGGCGCATCATCCAGAACCAGCGGATCAAGAGCTTCTTCACCGCGCCCACAGCCCTTCGCGCCATCCGCCGCGAGGACCCCGATGGCGAATGGATCCGGCGCTACAAGCTGCATGACCTACAGGCGATCTTCCTAGCCGGCGAGCGGGCCGACCCCGCGACGGTGGAATGGGCGCAGAAACATCTGGGCGTGCCGGTGGTCGACCACTGGTGGCAGACCGAGACCGGCTGGGCCATCGCGGCAAATCCCATCGGCATCGAGACCCTACCCACCAAACCGGGCAGCCCCTCGGTGCCGATGCCGGGCTATGACATCCATATCCTCGATGATGAGGGCAATCCCATGCCACAGGGCGAACTGGGCGCGATTGCCATCAAACTGCCTCTGCCCCCCGGAACGCTGCCCACGCTGTGGAATGCCGAGGACAGGTTCCGCAAAAGCTATCTGGAACATTTCCCAGGCTTTTACGAGACAGGCGATGCGGGCTATATCGATGCGGACGGTTATGTCTATATCATGGCCCGCACCGATGACGTCATCAATGTGGCGGGCCACCGCCTCTCGACTGGCGCGATGGAGGAGGTTCTGGCCTCCCATCCCGATGTGGCGGAATGCGCGGTGATCGGGGTCTCGGACGCGCTGAAGGGCCAGATGCCGCTCGGGTTTTTATGCCTCAATGCGGGCTGCGGGCGGGCACATAACGAGATCGTCCGCGAATGCCTCGGCCTCGTACGCGAGAAGATCGGCCCCGTAGCGGCCTTCAAGACCGCCTGCGTGGTCGACCGGCTTCCCAAAACGCGCTCCGGCAAGATCCTGCGCGCGACGATGGTCAAGATCGCGGATGGCCAGCCCTACAAGCTTCCCGCCACAATCGATGACCCAGCGGTCCTGACCGAAATCGAAGAGGCGCTGCACGGTCTGGGACTGCCCAAAACCGCCTGAATCCTCTGCCAGGCACCGCGGGACCTGCCCCCGGTGCCTGCATATCCACCCGATGCTGGCCTGATAACCTTTTTCAAAGATCCGTGCGCTAGGACTGGGAAACATAGAGTCCTTTTAAGCGCACATGATCAAATCAGACCTCTTTCTCGCAGCCTCCCCCCGCCGGACAGATTTTCGGAAGGATGCGGCGTTTGATCTGCCCCAGACGCAACTCAACCCAAGGCGGAAAGGTAGTCCGCAGGGCATCCTTGGGGCAATTAGGTTTATGAACCTCGCGATTGTTACGATAAAAGAAACAGTATCCTGTATCACTTGCCCATTAGCCGAAGAACAGCCGGTATGATGAATTCTGCTCCTGTGCCCCTTCCCGACCCCAACCCGACCCCTGTTCTGGTTGTCGAGGATATTGCCAGCGTGCAGCATGTCTATATGGCCCAGTTGCAGAAGATGGGGCTGGTGCCCCATTCTGCCGAGAATACCAGACAGGCAATGGCGCTATTTGCCCAGCACCCCTACCCGCTTGTCCTTCTGGATCTGATGCTGCCGGATGGCGACGGGATGGATCTGATCGCGCAGATGCGCGCAGAAGCTCCCCATACCCAGATCATCGTCATCACCGCCGAACGCATGGCAGAGCGCGCGGTGACAGCGATGCGCGCTGGCGTGTTCGATTACCTGACAAAACCGGTGAGCGAGCCGCGCCTACAGTCCGCGATAAACCGCGCGCTGGCGCAAATCCGCGGCCAGCGCGCCAGTGGCAGCCCGTCTCCGGGGGCGGTGGGCGCCTTTATCGGTCAGTCCGAACAGATGGCCGCGCTTTACGACCGTATCCGGCAGACGGCGACCTCGGATGCCTCGGTCCTGATCGTGGGCGAATCCGGCACCGGTAAGGAAATCTGTGCCGAGGCCATCCACCGGCTATCTCCGCGCGCGGGCAACCCGTTCGTGGTCTTCGACTGCTCGGCCATCCGGGCCGACCGCTTTGAATCCGAGCTGTTCGGCCATATGCGCGGGGCGCTACCCGGTGCAATCTCCGATCATGCGGGGGCTGCCATCCGCGCCGATGGCGGCACGCTGTTTCTCGACAAGCTGACCGAGCTCGACCCCGCGCTTCAGGGCAAATTACTGAGGTTCTTGCAGAACCAAAAGGTCCGCCCTGTCGGCAGTCCGACCGAGAGACAAGTTGATCTGCGCATCCTCAGCGCATCGGACATCCCGCAGCAGGACGCCGTAGAGCAGGGCAAACTGCGTGCTGATCTGCTCTATCGGCTCTGCGTTGTGGCACTTCATATCCCGCCCCTTCGCGAGAGATGCGAGGACATTGGCCCGCTGGCCGAACATTTCCTTCGGAAATTCGCCGCACAGGAACAGCGGGGCTTCACCACCATTCCGGAGCAGACATTGCATCGCCTGCAAACCGCCCTCTGGCCGGGAAATGTGCGCGAGTTGATGAACATGATCCGCTCGGCCGTGATCCTCAATGACGGGGATGCGCTGACGCTCGACATGCTGCCGCAGATCAGCGAACCGCCCGCGCAGAATGATACGCCGCTCGACGCGCTGGCAGCGTTCGATGGGGAAAGCCTTGCCCAGATCGAACGGCGGATCATCGAATACCGGCTCGCCCGGAACGATCAGTCCGTGCCGCAGACAGCGCGCGGGCTGCAAGTGGCACCCTCGACGCTCTACCGCAAGCTGGAGACATGGCGCGCGACCGAAGAATGAGCGTTCAGGCGAATTGCTCGTTCATCAGCCGCTCTTCCAGACCATGCCCCGGATCGAAGAGGATACGGTGCGAGATGCGGCGCTCCAGCTCGATCTCGACCCATTTGACCGGATGCACCGAACGGGAATCGGCATCTGCCATCACAGGCCGCTTCATCGGTTCCAGCACCTCGAACCGGACCTTCGCCTGATCGGGCAGAATCGCCCCGCGCCATCTGCGGGGCCGGAAGGACGCGATACCGGTCAGCGCCAGCACCCCTGCCCCGATCGGCAGGATCGGCCCATGCGCCGAGTAGTTATAGGCCGTCGATCCGGCGGGCGTGGACAGGATCGCCCCGTCGCAGATCAGCTCGCTCATCCGTTCGCGCCCGTTCACCGAGATCCGGAGTTTCGCCGCCTGCGGACCAGCACGAAGAAGCGAGACCTCGTTGATTGCCAACGCCTTGTGGATCTCGCCATCCGCGGTCTGGGCAGTCATCGAGAGCGGATGGATCACGGCCTCTTCCGCAGCCTCCAGCCGCGCCTCGAGATCCTCGAAACCATATTTATTCATCAAAAAGCCGACCGTGCCGCGATTCATCCCGTAGACGGGCAGATCCAGCCCCTCATGCAGGGTCTGCAGCATGAACCCGTCGCCGCCCAGAGCCACCAGCACCTCGGCCTGTGTCACCGCGCACTGGCCGTAATGCGCGGTAAGCGCCTTGAGCGCTGTCTGCGCAACCTCGCCACGCGATGCGGTGAAATGGATTTTATTGCGAAAGCGCACGAGCCTTCTCCTTCATTCGACCCGAAGATAGATCAAGCACGGGCATGAAAGGCAATACAATCCCGACCGCAAGTCCTCCCCCTGCCGCCATTCGTCGCATATTTGTCGCCTATAGCGCTTTCCGCCAGAGATTTTCTGCGATAAACGGTGCACGAAAATTCCTTACCCGGGAGATCCGAGAGATGACCGAACAGCGTGATGCAGGCTTCTTCACCGAAAGCCTTGAAACCCGTGACCCCGAGCTGTTTGGCTCGATCCGCAACGAGCTTGGCCGCCAGCGCGACGAGATCGAACTGATCGCCTCCGAGAACATCGTCTCGGCAGCGGTGATGGAAGCCCAGGGCTCGGTTCTGACCAACAAATATGCCGAAGGCTATCCGGGCAAGCGCTATTACGGCGGCTGCGAGTTCGTCGATGTTGCCGAAAACCTCGCCATCGAGCGCGCAAAGCAGCTGTTCGGGTGTGAATATGTCAACGTCCAGCCGAACTCGGGCTCGCAGGCCAACCAGGGTGTGTTCACCGCCCTGCTGCAGCCGGGCGACACCATTCTGGGCATGTCGCTGGATGCAGGCGGCCACCTGACCCACGGTGCCAAGCCCAACCAGTCGGGCAAATGGTTCAACGCCGTGCAATATGGCGTGCGCCGTCAGGATGAGCGTATCGACTATGACCAGATCCAGGAACTGGCCAACGAGCACAAGCCGAAGCTGATCATCGCCGGTGGTTCGGCCATCCCGCGTCAGGTCGACTTCGCCAAAATGCGCGAGATCGCCGACTCGGTTGGCGCTCTGCTGATGGTCGATATGGCGCACTTTGCCGGTCTGGTCGCAGGCGGTCAGCACCCCTCGCCCTTCCCCTATGCCGATGTGGCCACCACCACCACCCACAAGACCCTGCGTGGTCCGCGTGGCGGCATGATCCTGACCAATGACGAGGCGATCGCCAAGAAGATCAACTCGGCCATCTTCCCGGGCATTCAGGGTGGTCCTCTGATGCATGTGATCGCGGCGAAAGCCGTGGCCTTCGGCGAGGCGCTGCGCCCCGAGTTCAAGGTCTATGCCGAGCAGGTCGTGAAAAATGCGCAAGCTCTTTCGGACGAGCTGATGAAAGGTGGCCTGAACATCGTCACCGGCGGCACCGACACCCATGTCGTGCTGGTTGACCTGCGCCCGAAAGGCGTGAAGGGCAACGCGACCGACAAGGCTCTGGGCCGTTCGCACATCACCTGCAACAAGAACGGCGTGCCCTTCGACCCCGACAAGCCGACCGTGACCTCGGGCGTCCGTCTGGGCACCCCCGCAGGCACCACCCGCGGCTTCAAGGAAGAAGAGTTCCGCCAGATCGGTCGCATGATCGTGAAGGTCGTGGACGGTCTGGCCGCTAATGGCGAAGACAATAACGACGCGGTCGAGGCCGAAGTGCGCGAGGAAGTCGCGGCACTCTGCGCCAAGTTCCCGCTCTACCCGAACCTCTGATCCGGTTCGAACCAACCGAAAAGGCCCCGGAATTCCGGGGCCTTTTCCATATCCGCGCTCAGGATCGCCAGGCGGCCCGCAGCGGGGCCGGCCCTCTCAAAGCTGCCCGTGGGCTATGGCATAAGCCAGCATCGCGCCACCGGTGAGCACGATAAGGAAAACGATCCCCGTGATCACCTTCAGCACCCCCTGCACCAGCCTCTGCTCCGCCCCCAGAGGCTCCAGATACTTGATACAGATACGATAATTCCGGTCGGTCTTTTTCTGATCGACCTGTTTCATCAACTTGGGCGCCCCCATCATCGGCTCGAGCCTCGCCAGCTCGCGGGCGGCCACCCGCACACGGCGTGGCAGCGCGCGGGCACGGTGGTTGATCCGTTCGCCAAGGCTCGCCCCCTTGGCCCCCAGCCGCTTGGCCAGCAGCCTAGACACATGATCCACTTTGTCTTGAAATTCGGCAGGGTTCATCGCGGGCTCCTTTGCAGGCAAGCTAGCCCTGCGACCGCATGGGGACAAGCGTTGAAACCTCTGGCATTGCGCGGGCCCGCGCGCTAGCAATGGGCCCATGTTGAACGTGCTCTCCCAAGGTAGCCCCACCGGCAAGCCCCCGCTTCTGATCGTCCACGGTCTTTTCGGATCCGCCCGTAACTGGGGGGTCATCCAGAAACGCCTGTCGGACGGGCGCGAAGTGCTGGCTGTAGACCAGCGCAATCACGGCGACAGTCCCCAGTTGGACAGCCAGAGCTATTTCGATATGGCCGGGGATATCGCGCAAGTGATCGAGGCGCATGGCGGCAAAATGGACGTGCTGGGCCACTCGATGGGCGGCAAGGCGGTGATGGTGCTGGCGCTCACGCGACCGGAGCTGATCAACCGGCTGATTGTAGCCGATATCGCGCCGGTGGGTTATGCGCATTCACAGAACTCTTTGGTGCGCGCGATGAAGGGCCTCGATCTGGAGGGGCTGACGCTGCGCTCGGAGGCCAATCGCCGCCTATCGGAGACCGTTGCCAGCGAGCCCGTGCGTGCCTTCCTGCTGCAATCGCTGGATCTGAAATCCGAGCCGGCACAGTGGAAACTGAACCTTGATGTGCTGGAACAGGAGATGGACAAGATCGTCGGCTTCCCCGATGTGACAGGCTCCTTCAACGGCGAAACCCTCTTTGTCTATGGCGGCGCTTCGGACTATGTCCGCCCCGAATTCCAGCCGAGGATCGACGCGCTTTTCCCGCAGAACAGCATGGTCAGGCTCGAGGGCGTCGGGCATTGGCTCCATGCCGAGAAACCGCGCGAGTTCGAGGACATTATCCGCGAATTTCTGGATTAAGCCCCACACTCAAGCCGGAACCTCGCCTCGCCCGTATCCCCGGGCAGCGAGGGGGATCTGAGCGGGCCACTCGAGGGGCCGGTCACCTTGCAACCAGTCGTCGCTTCGGCCGCGCGACGCATAAGGGGCGGCACCCGATCACGCTCGCGCAATGTCAGATACCCCATGCGGATCACCTCGGCATCGCCTCCGCGGTCAAACACCACAAAGCGGATACCGTCGAGCGTGATCTCGTGGCGTTCGGCATTGAAGAACTGGGGGGCGGGTTGGGCACCACAGCCTTGCAGGAGCATCGCACATCCTGTGACCACACAAGCTGCAAATTCTCTACGCATGGTGCCCTCCCCTCTTTGACGGAGTAGCCATAGCATGGCCGGATGATGGTTAAGGCTTGGTAAACAGCTTACGGGGCAAAGGCCACCGACCGGATCATATCGTGGGAGGTCGCCTCGATCGGGCTTGGAGAAGCGACCTCCGACCAATCCTGCGCGGTCTTGCGGAAATGCCGCACGGCCTCCGGCGCAAACTTTCCCTCAGAACTCGAAAGATAGCGCGTGATAGACACCTCGCCCGCCGTCTGGTGTTCCAGCAGATTGAACATATTGGGAGTGCCCCGCAGCCGCGTCGACAGCCCCGTTCCCGCCTGCACGAACAAAAGCCCGGGCGCCGCGTGGAATGGCGCGGCAGATCCCTCGTGAAGATGTCCCGACAAAACAATATCCGCACCGCATTTCGACAGCCGCCTGAGCGCGTGGGAAGCACCCTCCATCAACTTCTTGTCGGTCTCCGGCCCATGTTCGAGCGGATGATGCATCACAACGATTCGCAGAACATCGCGCGGCACTGCAGAAAAGCTGCTGCACACGCGGCGGATGGTATGCGGGCCGATCCGTCCGCGCTGCCATTTGAACCGGTTGACGGTGTTCACGCCGACCACATGCACACGCGCGTCGCGCCATTCGGGCTCCAGCTCGCGGTCGATCGCCTGCCGGTAACGCCGCCACGGTGTAACAAAGCGCACCAGAACATTATCCAGCGGCGTGTCATGGTTGCCCGGAACCGCCAGCACGGGCGCTTTGATCCGGTTCAGAAAAGCGCGCGCCTGCGCGAACTGATGGCGCCGTGCACGCTGGGTAAAATCACCCGAAACGATCACCAGATCAGGGGCAAGCTCGTCGATCTTGCGCAGAAGAGGCCGCTCCAGCCGTGGATCGGTCTTTCCGAAATGGAGATCGGAGAGATGGATGATACGTCTCATGTCTCCTCGCTCTCCTCGGGGATAACAATGGTCAGCGGCTCGGGGTGCATACGGAATTCGAAAGGCGCGTTCATCCGTGCCTTTTCGCCATCAAAGGCCAGCAGCGCGCGACGTTTGTCGAGCAGGCTGACGGTAAACTCGCGGCAGCGCAGCACATCGTAATCCCGACCCTCCTGCACCTGCCGCGTCACCAGCCGCCATGCCAGCCGGAACAGCTCGCCACGGGTCTTGCCCTTGGCGATGAGAACGGCGAATTTGTCATCGGTGATCGCCCGCACGCCGCGCAATCCGAAGAAATCCAGCTGATAGGCCGAACGCGCCACGAAAATCAGTGGGGTCGAGCGGGTATCGTGCAGATCCTCGGTCCGGAACTCAACTTTCATAGGTTTCTGGAATTTCAGGAAAGTGCGGATCACCGACCAATAGGCCACCAACCGGTGCCGGCCCCAGCGCGCATAGATCGCCTCGCGCGCTTTGAGGATCTTGGGATAGATCCCGAGCGAGGCATTGTTCAGGAACACCTGTCCTTCGACAGTGCCAACCCTGATCTGGCGGGTATCCCCTTTCAGGATCTGGCGCGCCGCTTCGGTCGCATCCTCCGACAGGCGCAGACCGCGGGCGAAAAAGTTGAACGTGCCCAAAGGCAGAACCGCCATCGGGACGTTCTTGCCCAGCATCGCCTGCGCCACGGCCATGACGGTGCCATCCCCCCCTGCGGCCACGATCAGTTCCGCGCCATCAGCAATCGCGCGGTCCACGGCTTTCGAAACTTCCTCATCCGGCGCCCAGCGATAGAGCTTGGCCTCATCGCCAAACACTTCCAGAGCGGCTTCAATGGGTTCCCGCGCGCGAGAATTCTGGCCGGATTTGGGGTTGGCGACCACATAGATGCGCCGGAATTGCGCAGTATCGACAGCCAACGGCTCGGGACTGCGAACCTCTTCTACATCAACCTGAGACAGTGACATGCGTGCGAACTCCTGTGATTACAGGGTGAACGCGAAAACGCCCCACGGGTTTCATGGGGCGTTCAAATTCATCGACGCGGTTTCAGAAGACCTGCGCGGGGCCCAGCTTGGATAGGCGCTGCACATTATCCGAGGTATGACGGCTATATTCCTTCACCATCGCACGCATTGCCTGATCCATGGTGCCCCCTGCAAACACGGTGCGGGCGGCGGCTTCGGTCGCGCCGAAACCTGCATCGATTTTCTCGGTAACCATTCGGGTCATTTCATCGGGCGCGGCATGCCAGAGCCCTGCCATTCCCGCCATGCGCATGGCGATCACGGCCTGCGCTTCCCAGCCAAGCCACGCAGTTTCAAGAGGCAGTGAGGCCGAAGCCGTGGGATCGAAGAACATGGGTCACCTTTCTACACCAGACGGGGCCGGCGCAATGCTGCACCTGCAGCATGGCATATTGCTCCCTTACCGTCCATTAACGCGTTTGAGACGCGGTCAGTTACACACGTTTGCGCAAACATGGAAAAGAAACAGCGCCGATACAGCATTTACCTTGCGTCAGTGTTATTTGACCCACAGTTTCTTCCCCCTATGGCACACGAAAACTTTAAGCTTGCTCAAAGAAACGTGACAGAGATAAGAAGACCTAACTGAACCCAATAGTTCAGTTCGATGCTTATTATTCCCCGCAGGCTAATCGGAGCCACCATGTTCAGACGACTCCTCTCCCCTACCATTGCCATTATCCTTCTGATCGTGGTCGCCGGTGGCATCATCGGTTTCAACCTGTTCCGCGAGAAAATGATCGGTCAGTTCTTCGCCACGATGCAGGCTCCGCCCGTCGTGGTCTCTGTCACCGAGGTCCGCCCCGTCACATGGACACCGGGGATCGAAGCCATCGGCACCGCCAATGCCGCCGAAGGCACCGATCTGGCGGTCGAGGCCGCAGGGATCGTGCGCGAGATCAACTTCACCGCCAATGCGGAGGTCAAACAGGGCGATCTTCTCGTGCAGATCGACGACCGTCAGGAGCGCGCCGATCTGGCAGCGGCTCAGGCCTCGCTCGAACTGGCGCAGACCTCGCTTGAACGGGCGCAGAAACTCAGCGACCGCGGCGTTTCGGCCGTCTCCACACTCGATAGCGCGATTGCCGATGCCACCACTGCCCGTTCCAGCGTCGAGAAGCTGAAAGCCGCGCTTGAAACCAAACGGCTTCTGGCCCCCTTCGATGGCACGATCGGTATTCCGCAGGTGGATCTGGGCGAATATGCCACCGTCGGCACCACCTATGCCACGCTGCAAAATGCCTCGAAAATGCATGTCGATTTTACCCTCTCCGAGCAGCAGGTCCGCAATGTCTCGGTGGGTCAGGATGTGCAGGTGACCTCCGAAATCGGCGGCATCACCCGCGAGGGTAAGATCGTCGGGATCGAACCCAAGATCGATGCCAATTCCCGTCTGGTCGGGGTGCGAGCGATGATCCCCAACGAGGACCGCGCGCTGACGCCCGGCCAGTTCCTGCAGGTGCGGGTGATCCTGCCGACCGAGGACGGGGTCATCGCCCTGCCGCAAACCGTCATCACCTCGAGCCTCTATGGCGATAGCGTCTATGCGGTGCGCGACGAGCAAAGCGATGGCGAGACACGCCAGATCGCCAAACAGGTCTTCGTGAAACTGGGCCGCCGTTCGGGCGATATGGTCGAGATCACCGAAGGCGTGACGGCGGGCGACAAGGTCGTCAATGCCGGCCAGAACCGCCTCAATCCGGGGGCGACCGTCACCATCGACAATTCCGTCACCCTGCCCGCCGATCCGGGTAGCGATATCGCGCCCGACGCCTCGAAATAAGGACGACGGATCATGCATTTCACCGAAATCTTCATCCGGCGGCCCGTGCTGTCGATGGTCATCGGCGCCTTCATGCTGCTGATCGGGGCGCAGGCCTTCTTCAACCTGCCGGTCCGTGAATATCCCGAGGTCGACGAGACCGTGGTGACCATCACCACCACCTATCCGGGGGCGGCGCCCGATCTCATTCAGGGCTTTATCACCGCGCCGATCTCGGCGGCGGTGGCCACCACCGAGAATATCGACTTCGTCACCTCCTCCTCGCGGCCTTCGGTCTCCACCGTCTCGGTCAATATGAAACTCGGTGCCAATCCCGATGTGGCGCTGACCGAAGTGCTGGCCAAGGTCCAGCAGGTGCGCTCCGATCTGCCCGATGGCGCGGAAGATCCGCAGATCGTCAAGGGCACGGGGATGACCTTCGCACTGATGTATCTGGCCGCGACCAACCCCAATATGACGCAGGAGCAGCTGACCGAATATCTCGACCGCGTCATCCGTCCCCGCATGTCCACCATTCAGGGTGTGGCCGAGATCCAGATCATCGGTGGCTCGACCTATGCGATGCGCGTCTGGATCGACCCGAAAAAACTCGCGGCACGCGGCGTGACCGCGGCAGAAGTGCTGCAGGCCATTCAGGCCTCGAACTTCCTGTCGGCCCCCGGTGCGACCGAGAACGATTTCTATACCCAGTCGATCACACTCAAATCCACGCTGTCCTCACCCGAGGCGTTCGGCGCACTGCCAATCCGTGGCGAGGGCGATAGCGTCATCCGGCTGCGCGATGTGGCACGGGTCGAGCTGGCTTCGGACGAGGCGGGCGAGATTGTCAGCTTCAATGGCCAGTCGGGCACCTTTATCGGCGTGATGCCGACGCCTGCGGCCAACCCGCTCGACACGGCTCAGGCGGTGATCGATGCGCTGCCCTCGATCAATGCCTCTCTGCCCGAGGGCATGGAAATTCAGAACGTCTACGACTCCACCGAGACCATCTCGGCCTCCATCGAGGAGGTGTTCCACACGATCGCCGAAGCCGTGATCATCGTGGTGCTGGTGATCTTGCTGTTCCTCGGCTCGGTGCGCTCGGTTCTGATGCCCATCATCACGATCCCGCTCTCGCTCGTGGGGGTGATGGCGGTGCTTCTGGCGCTGGGATACTCGATCAACCTGCTGACATTGCTGGCGATGGTTCTGGCCATCGGTCTGGTGGTGGATGACGCCATCGTGGTGGTGGAAAACATCCACCGCCACATCGAGGACGGTATGAAACCGATCCCCGCCGCCGTCAAAGGCATGAAGGAGATCACCGGTCCGGTCATCGCGATGACCATCACGCTGGCCGCCGTTCTCGCACCGCTGGCCTTTACCGGCGGCCTCACGGGGGCGCTCTTCACCGAGTTCGCCTTCACTTTGGCCGGATCGGTGATCCTGTCGGGCATTATCGCGCTGACCATCACGCCGATGATGTCGGGGCGGATCCTCAAATCGGGGCATGCAGGCGGTTTCCAGGGCTTTGTGGACCGCATCTTCGAAAAGCTCGCGGGCTTCTACGAGCGCCGCGTGACCGGATCGCTGAACATGCGCTGGGTCACGCTGCTGATCGTCTTGGTGCTCGTAGGCACCACCGGCTTCATGTTCACCAAAACCTCCACCGAACTGGCCCCCGAAGAGGATCAGGGCGCGCTCTTTGCCATCATGAAGGGCCCCAAATACGCGACCGACCGCTATACCTCGGCCTATATCAAGCAGGTGGACGAGAACACAAAGGACATCCCCGAGGTGCGGCAGAGCTTCTCGATCGCGGGCTTCGGCGGCGATGACGGTCAGGGGATCGAGATCTGGCAGCTCAAGGACTGGGCCGATCGCGACCGTTCGCAGGCCGAGGTCCAGCAGGATATTCAGGCAGGGCTGAACAGATCGCCGGGCCTTCAGGGCTTCGCCTTCGCGCCGCCCACCCTGCCGGGGGCCGGTGGTGGCCTGCCGATCTCGGTCATCATCCAGTCGGTCAACAGCTCGTCCCGCGTGGCCGAAGTCTCGGCGGAGATCACCCAGAAGGCCATGCAGTCGGGCAAGTTCATCATCGTGCAGAACTCGCTCAGCTATGATGCGCCCGAGGTGCAGGTGACCATCGACCGTGACCGCGCCGCCTCGCTCAATGTGCCGATCAGCCAGATCGGGCAAACGCTGGGCCTTCTGGTGGGCGGTGGCTCTGTCGCGCAGTTCGACCGCGATTCGAACAGCTATGACATCATCACGCAAGTGCCGCGCAACTTCCGCCAGAACCCCGAGGAGCTGGGCAATTACTTCGTGCGCGCCTCGACCGGCGAAATGGTGCCGCTCTCGGCGCTGGTGAAGATCGAAGGCGGCGTGCGTTCTGCGGCCATCGAGCAGTTCAACCAGCTCAACTCTTCCACCATCACCGCCCTCCCCCTGCCCACGGTTTCCACCGGTGAAGGTCTGGCAGAAATCCAGAAAATCGCCAACGAGACCATCCCCGACGGATTCTTCATCGATTATTCCGGCCAGTCGCGGCTGGAGGTCACGCAGGGCAACACCATCGTCATCGCCTTTGCGGCGGCCATTCTGGTGATCTATCTGGTGCTGGCCGCGCAATTCGAGAGCTTCCGCGACCCCTTCATCATCCTGATGACGGTTCCGCTGACGATCTTCGGGGCGCTCCTGCCGCTCAATATCGGGCTCGGCACACTCAACATCTACTCCCAGGTCGGCCTGATCACCCTTGTGGGCCTGATCACCAAGCACGGGATCCTGATGGTCGAGTTTGCCAACCAGCAGCGCGAGGAGCACGGGTTGATGCGACGCGAGGCGATCATCGCCGCCGCTCGCACCCGCCTGCGCCCGATCCTGATGACCACCGCCGCCATGGCGCTTGCGGTGATCCCCCTGGTGATCGCCGAGGGCGCAGGGGCTGCGGCCCGTCAGGCGATGGGGGTCGTGATGTTCTCCGGTCTGATCATCGGCACGCTCTTCACCCTCTTCGTGGTGCCGATGTTCTACACCTTCATCTCGCCCTCCGATCAGGCATGGCGCAAGGCCCGCGAACGGAAGATAGCCGCAGGCTGAGCCATAAGGCAAACCACTCCAGTAAGGCCCCGATGATCAGTCATCGGGGCCTTTTGAACTTAATAGTTCAGTTTCAAGGGGCGTTTGTGTTTTTTTACGCACATCAAAAGGATAGTTTTGGGGAATTACCTATTAAGGTGCACATTGCTAGATATCACTCATCAAGAACACGCCGGATGGCACTGACCCGGCACATCACTGGAGATAGAGATATGAAAACCATTCTGACCGCCGCCGCCCTGATCGTTGCAGCAACCGCAGGTATCGCTTCGGCTCAAAGCAATGACGCACAGCTCGCAGCCCTGCTGAACGTGAACGGCGCCGAATTCACCACCGCCGAGCTGAACAACATCAACGAAGCCCGTCGTGATGGCGATGTCGAGAAAGCCAACTACTTCCTGAACCACGAGAACCGTGCGGATGCCTCGGCAGGCAGCCACGGCAAAGCACAGCTGGCCGCACAGCTGGGTGTGAACGCTTCCGACTACACGCTGGCCGAGCTGGTCACCGTCGACAGCGCGCGCCGCGACAACAACATCCAGAACGCCGATTACGTTCTCAACGGGACCTCGCGCACCTCGGTCGCACCGATCGCGACTCCCTATATCGGCACCGGTCGCTAAGCGGACCAAGCGCCCCGGCCTTCGGGCATAGGGCAACACGAACGGCTATCGGGAGAGATCCCGGTAGCCGTTTTCCATTTATCCGGGCAACGCCCGATTTGGCCCAGCGCGGGCGGATCGCCCCAAGAACAGACTTGCCGGATATGCCGCGCTCTGGCAGGGAGATAGAAGCCAAGGAGACCAGATCATGGATTACAGCAAATCCGGCAATGCGCCCTCTGACAAGAATGCGCCGCGCCACGCCGAACATAACGCCAAGGGCAGCGACAAGAACCCCTTCGGTGGCAAGGCGGATAAAGCCGCCCTGCTGGCCCGCATGAAGGCCGCAGCCAAGAAGACCGAGAAGTAATCACTCGGCCGCCATACTGCCCGCGCGTGCATCCTCAAGGATCATGCGCGCGGCTTTCTCGGCGATCATCATGGTCGGTGCATTGGTATTGCCCGAGGGAATGGACGGCATGATCGAGGCATCGGCAATGCGCAGCCCCTCGACCCCGCGCACGCGTAGCCGCGTATCGACTACCGATTCGTCATCAATCCCCATTCGGCAGGTGCCGACGGGATGGAAGATCGTCGTTCCGATATCCCCCGCAGCCCCGATCAGCTCCTCGTCGCTCTGATAGCGCATCCCGGGTTTGTATTCCTCGGGGTTGAAACGGGCAAAGGCGGGCTGGCTTGCCACATGGCGCACCTGACGGATCGCCCGTGCCGCAACCAGCCGGTCCCCTTCGGTCGAGAGATAGTTCGGCGCAATCACCGGATGCTCGCGGAAATCGCCCGAACGTATATGGATCGAACCACGGCTTTCGGGGCGCAGGTTACACACGCTGGCCGTCATGCCGGGGAAGGGATGCACCGCATCCCCGAATTTATCAAGGCTCACCGGCTGGACGTGATATTCCAGATCGGGCGTCGCTTTCTCGGGCGAGGATCGCGTGAACACCCCCACCTGACTGGGCGCCATCGCCATCGGCCCCGAGCGCTTGAGCGCATATTCCGCCCCGATCATGGCTTTGCCCCAAAGGGTCGAGGCCATCGTGTTCAGACTTTTGACGCCTTGCACCTTATAGACCAGCCGCAACTGCAGATGGTCCTGCAGGTTCTCCCCCACATTCGCGCTTTCAATGCGGGGGGTGACACCCATTCCCGCCAGTGTCTCGGCCTTGCCGATCCCCGAGAGTTCAAGCACCTGAACGGACCCTACCGCCCCTGCGGACAGGATCACCTCATGGGCGGATACCTCATGGCTCTGGCCCTGCCGATGATAGACCACGCCTGTGACCCGACGCCCCTCGAGGCGCAGCCTCTCGACCTGTGCACCGGTGCGGATCTCCAGATTGGGGCGCGATTTTACGGGGTTGAGAAACGCCCGCGCGGCAGACCAACGCCAGCCACTACGCTGGGTCACATGGAAATACCCGCCGCCTTCATTGGTGCCGGTGTTGAAATCATCACTTCGCGGAAAGCCCGCCTGCTCCGCCGCCTCCAGGAACGCATCCAGAACATCCCAGCGCACACGGGCCTTTTCCACCCGCAGAGGCCCTCCCGCGCCATGCAGATCCGAGGCCCCGCGGTAGAAATCCTCCTGCGCCATGAACAAAGGCAGGACATCATCCCAGCCCCAGCCTGTGCATCCCATCTGGCGCCAGCCGTCATAATCGGCCGCCTGCCCGCGCATATAGATCATCCCGTTGATCGACGAGCACCCGCCAAGGATGCGCCCACGCGGATAGAGAAGTTCGCGCCCGTTCAGCCCTGCATCCGGCGCGGTCTTATAGCCCCAATCGGTGCGCGGATTCCCGATGCAGTACAGATAACCCACCGGAATATGCACCCAATGGTAGTTATCCTTGCCACCCGCCTCCAGAAGCAGAACACGGTTGCGCGGATCCGCGCTCAGGCGGTTGGCCAGCACGCAGCCCGCCGAACCCGCCCCGATGATCACATAATCGAAATTGTCCATAATACTCCTCCCTGTTAATCCCTGTAAAATAGCAGAAGCACCCGTTCGGATGCGCTTCCTTCCCCAAGGAAAGCTTCGCAACGGATCGGGCGCTTGGCAAGCCCGCTGCGCATGGGGCGATGTCGTTGCCGCTATAACCCTGCGTCCGGTAACCTTTGGCCCCAAGGTCGCGTCATCTTGGCTTGCATCTGCGGTCGTGGCAGGTTTTGGATGCCGCGCACCCCCTGCCTGATCGAGGATCTGCCTTTGCTGCGTTACCGCCTGCTCCTGTCCCTTGCCCTACCCTTGCTGCTTGCCCATCTCCTCTGGGGCTGGGCGCGCGGGCGGCAAAACCGCACGGGGCTGGCGGAGCGGCTGGGTGGCCTGCCATCCGGCCCGAGCCAGCCCCTCCCCCATACAGCCCGACCGGTCTGGCTGCATGCGGCCTCCAATGGCGAACTCACCTCGGCCCGTCCGGTGCTCGACTGGCTCGTGACGCAGGGCCATAGCCTGCTCATCACCACCAACTCTGCTACCGGACAGGATCTCGCACGAAACTGGCGCGAGGCCGGCAGCCTGCCGTCAGGCACACGGATCGTTCTGGCCCCTCTGGACGCGCGCTGGGTGCTGCGCCGCTTCCTGCGCCATCACCGCCCCTCGGCGCTCATCGTCATCGAAAACGAGATCTGGCCCAACCGTTTCGCCCTCATGCAAGAGGCGAACCATCCCTGCCTGATGCTCGGAGCGCGGCTGTCGGAGGGGTCGGCGCGGTTCTGGCAGCGCCTCTCCCCCGGCAACGTCCTTGCAGGGCTGACGGCCGTCTCTGCACAGGAGGCCGCTTCCGAGGCACGCTTCCTGCGCTTGGGAGTCCTTGCGACCCACGTCCTCCCCCGGATCAACCTCAAAACGGCTGTCGTCCCCCAGAACCTGCCACCGCTCGCCCCCTGGCCCGCAGACTGGACCCGCCAAAACACATGGCTTGCGGCCTCGACCCATGAGGGCGAGGAAGAACTGATCCTCGAGGCCTTTTCCACAGCCCTTGCATCCCGCCCCGAGTTGCGTCTGATCCTTGCCCCGCGCCACCCGCGCCGGGCTACAGAAATCACCCGCATGATTACCGCCCGTGGCTTTACCCTCGCGCGCCGCTCGCAGGGGGAGCCGCCATCCGGGCCGGTCTATCTGGCCGATACGCTGGGCGAGATGGGCCATTGGTATGGCCGATCCGCGGCCTGTTTCACCGGAGCTTCCTTCGTTCCCAAAGGCGGCCATACCCCGTTCGAGCCGCTGGTCTATGGCTGCGCCCTGTTGCACGGTCCGCATTTCGAGAATGCGCGCGAAGCCTATGAGCGGCTCGATGCCTGCGGCGGCGCCCGCCTTCTGCCCGATGCAGATGCGTTGGCACAAGCAATGGCCACCCTCACCCAGCCCGACTTCCGTGCGATGACGGACGCTGCCCGTTCGGGTCTCCCCGAGACCGATCCTGCCTATTTAAGCGGCTTTCTCGCGCAGCTTGCCCCTTTAATACCACCTCCAGATGTATAAATTCATCTATATGTCATTGGCGGGTCACCGGAATGCGCTAGATTTGTGGAAAAGGCGCAAACACCGCCCCCTCCCAACAGGCAGCCCGCAGACCCAATGAAACTCGACCGCAAGCTCAGTCTTCTCGAACGCACAGCGCTTGGCAAATCGGCGCAGGAAGCAGCCCTTTGCCTGCGCATGAAGGCCGGACGGCTGCAGGTGCTGATGATCACCTCGCGCGATAGCGGCCGCTGGATCCTCCCCAAGGGCTGGCTGATGAAAGACTGTGCCGCAGGCGAGACCGCGCTGTGCGAGGCATGGGAAGAGGCGGGCGTTGTGGGCCGGCTTTGCGAGGATGGCCCCGTCGGCCATTACACCTACCAGAAGCTCTTCGAGGACGGCATAACCCGCCGTTGCAATGTCGATCTGCATGTGGTCCGCGTGATCCGTTTGGAGGCAAAATTCCCCGAAAAAGGCCAGCGCCGCCGCAAATGGATGGACATCTCCAAAGCCGCGACATCGGTCATGGAACACGATCTGGCGCGCCTGCTGCGGGAATTGCCCGACCAGCTCCCTGACCGGTTGCCGCAGCTATAAATCTTGCGTTTACTGCAATCATGCTTAAGTAAACCCGAGCACGAAAGTGCAGGCCCTCGATCGGGGCCGTTCAATCGGGAAGCTCCGCTCCGTGCCGGATCAGCATTGGCCACAGGGCGCGGGCGGGGTGTTTTAGGGTAGATCCATGATCCGCTACACGCTGAAATGCGCAGATGGACATCAATTCGACGGCTGGTTCGCCTCCGGAGAGGCCTTTGACACGCAATGCGCCAAGGGACTGGTCACCTGCGCGGTCTGCGGCTCTGCCGATGTGTCGAAGTCCCTGATGGCCCCGTCGGTGCAATCTCCCCGCAAAATGGCCGCCGCCCCAGCGCAAAAAGCCCCCTCGCTGAGCGCTCCGGCCAGCGAGATGGAAGCGGCCATGGCCAAGCTGCGCGAGCATATCGAGAAAAACTCGGATTATGTCGGCGATGATTTCGTGCGGGAGGCCCGTGCCATGCATGAGGGCGATGCTCCCGAGCGGGCGATCCATGGCGAGGCCAAGCCCGACGAGGCCCGCGCGCTGCTGGAAGACGGGATCGGCATCATGCCCCTGCCCTTCGCGCCGCGCCGCAAAACCAACTAGCCCCAGCCCGCTATGCAGACCAGCGGACGAAGCCTCCAAGCCGCGCGCTGGTCCTCGTCATGAACCGCTCGGCGCGCAGCAGGACCTCCGACATTTCCCCGATCGCGCGAATTGTATGCGGCCCGTGCTCAAGCATAACGCAATCGGCCGGATGGCTCAGCGCCGCCTCGTTCCACTCGGCACGGCTCTGACGCCCCTCCTGCACCAGCCGCTCCATGAGGCCGGGCGCCCAGAGCACCGGCACCTCTGCCGCACGGCACAGCCAGAAGATCGTGTCCTGCACCTCGCTCAACCGCGCATAGCCCAGCTCGAGTGCCAACTCGGGGCGCGAGATCATCACCCCCACCCCGCAGCGCCCGCCGGTGGCCACGATCAGATCGGGAAGGTTGTGCCATGCCTGCGCTGTCTCGATGCGCAGAATGATCACCGGCCACGGCCCCTCCGGCTGGAGCCGTTCCAGCTCCGCGAAGAACGCCTGCACCGCCTTCGGGGTCTGCAACGAGACGCTGAGATTATCGGCATGGCGCAGGGCCACCTCCAGCGCGGGCAGATCCTCCGGCCCGAGCGGTGGTAACTCCGGCTCGGCGCCGGCAAGACTGACCGGCATCCCCGGTTTGAGCCGTGCGCCCCGTGGAGGTGTCGCGGTCACCTCTACCCGCACCCTGTCGGGACCGCTACGGACGACCTCTCCCTGCAACTTGCCCCCGTTGATCCGAATCACACACCCCTCTGTCAGCGCCTTCCAATGGGCGGGCTGGCTGAGCGTGATGCGGGGAACATCGCCCTTGACCAGTTTTTCGACGACCTCGAACCGGTCGCCGATGCGCAACCGGCCATGGCCGCCGATCATCCGCGCCACTCGGCAGTGCGGCCCGGCAATGTCGATCTGCACCGGCACCCGCCGACCCAGATCCTGCGCGACCTCGCGGGCCATCTGTGCCAGCCCGCTCCAGTCCTCCGGCCCGCCCGAGGACAGATCGATGCGCAGCGCATCGGCGCCTGCCCCGATCAGGTGTCGCAGATAGCTCTCGGCAGTGCGCGGCTCGCCGCCCTCCGGCGGGGTGGTGATGCAGTTGATCCCGAGACTCGCCATGATCCGTGCATGTGGCGCGTGCCGACGGGCGCCAAACATCTGCCCGCGCCGCGCGGCAAGCCGTGCAGGCCCCGCAGCAAAGACCTCGACCGGCGGATAATCAGCCACGGCCTGACCGGAAATTAGCGCCAGAGACGCCAGAACCGCATCGATCGAGGCCCGCAGATGCGGTTCGGCACGGTTGAGCGAGGAAATCCCGAAAGAGGCGAAAGGCGCCTCGAACGGGGCCAGCTCGCCCGGCGCAAGCGAGAGGTAATCCGCCAGATTGCGGGCTGAGGGGTAGAATTCGGGACGTTTGATCCAGTCATCCCACAGGTCCATCTGCCCCTGCGCGCGCTCGTCCATCGCCATCCGCAGCCCCGTCAGCGCCGTAGACAGCCCCGTCGCCTGCGCTTTGCGCTCTTCCATCTCGCGTTCGTGCAAGCTCATAGGCTCCTCCTCCCGAGACAGGACACATGCCAAAGATCCGACGGCACCGGTCTATCAAGGCCGCCGCGCCCTCGCTACCGCCCCACAACGACATTCTTATGACAGAAGCGATGGATCACCATATCGCCACTCTTGCGCAGGGGTAGCGCTTGCTTTAACCGGAACCCGAACTCCCGGCACAGGGACCGGGCAGCGAAGCGAGGGGGAAGATATGCCGCTTCTCGTCATGAAATTCGGTGGCACTTCGGTGGCCGATCTCGACCGCATTGCCAATGCGGCCGCTAAGGTCCAGCGCGAAGTTGAGCGGGGCTATGACGTCATCGTAATCGTGTCGGCTATGTCCGGCAAGACCAACGAGCTTGTGGGCTGGGTCGAGAAGACTGCGCCCCTCTACGACGCGCGCGAATATGACGCCGTCGTGGCCTCGGGTGAGAATATCACCGCCGGTCTGATGGCGCTGCGCCTGCAGGAAATGGGCGTGCCCGCGCGCAGCTGGCAAGGCTGGCAGGTGCCGATCAACACGACCTCGGCCCATAGCGCCGCGCGCTTCAAGTCGATTCCGCGCGACAATATCGACGCGAAATTCGCCGAAGGTATGAAGGTCGCTGTCGTGGCCGGTTTCCAAGGCCTGTCGGAAGAAGGCCGCATCACCACGCTGGGTCGTGGTGGCTCGGATACCACCGCCGTGGCCTTTGCCGCCGCCTTCGATGCCGAGCGTTGCGACATCTATACCGATGTCGACGGCATCTACACCACCGACCCCCGCGTCTCGGGCAAGGCCCGCAAGCTCGACAAGATCGCCTTCGAGGAGATGCTGGAACTGGCCTCGCTGGGTGCGAAGGTTTTGCAAACGCGCTCGGTCGAGTTGGCAATGCGTTTTAATGTGCGCCTACGGGTGCTGTCCTCCTTCGAGGATACCGACGAAAACTCCGGAACCCTGGTCTGCGGCGAGGAAGAAATCATGGAATCGAAAGTCGTCTCTGGTGTCGCCTTCTCGCGCGACGAGGCAAAAATCACGCTGTTCACCATTCACGACCGTCCGGGCGTGGCGCAGGCCATCTTCGGCCCGCTGGCCGATGCCGGTGTGAATGTCGATATGATCGTGCAGAACATCTCGGAAAAGGACTATGACGACACCTATGCCGGTGCTGTCACCGATATGACCTTCTCGCTGCCGATCAATCAGGTCGCCCGCGCCCAGAAGGCGATGGAAGAGGCCAAATCCGCAGGCAAGATCAACTACGACCAGCTGATCATCGATACCGAGGTTGCCAAGGTGTCGGTCGTGGGTATCGGCATGCGCAGCCATGCAGGCGTCGCCGCCAAGATGTTCCAGGCGCTTTCCGCCGAAAACATCAACATCAAGGTCATCTCCACTTCGGAAATCAAGATTTCCGTCCTGATCGACCGGAAATATATGGAATTGGCCGTGCAGGCACTCCATGATGCGTTTGAACTGGACCAGAAAGGCTAACGCCTTTCTACCCTGTTTCGGGCGTAACTATCGAACCAAAGGATCGGCCTTTTCTCATGGCGGAACGCAGTGATAGCGACAGTCGGAACCTGTTGCGCCGTTTGCGCGACGTCCTGGCCGAGCCTGGCAACGGTCAGGACAGGCTGGACCGGATCACCTCGCTGATCGCCCATTCCATGGGCACCGAGGTGTGTTCGATCTACCTGTTCCGCGACCCCGAGACGCTGGAACTCTGTGCCACCGAAGGCCTGAAACCCGAAGCCGTGCACCAGACACGGATGCGTCTGGGCGAGGGCCTCGTGGGCCGCGTCGCCCGTGTCGGCAACCCGATCAACACCCATGACGCCCCCTCTGCCCCCGGTTTCCGCTATATGCCCGAGACCGGCGAAGAGATCTATTCGAGCTTCCTCGGCGTGCCGATCCAGCGGGTGGGCGAGAAACTGGGCGTGCTCGTCGTGCAGTCGAAAGAGGCGCGCGATTACAAGGATGACGAGGTCTATGGCCTCGAGGTCGTCGCCATGGTGCTGGCCGAGATGACCGAGCTGGGCGCCTTTGTGGGCGATGGCGAGGGGATCGGGCACAGCCATCGTTTTCCGGTGATGTTCCGCGGCTCCTCCGGTCAGGAAGGCGCCTGCGAGGGCCGCGTCTGGCTGCACGAACCGCGCGTGGTGGTCACCAATCCCGTGGGCGACGATCCCGATCACGAGAAACAGCGGCTCGAGGATGCCGTGGGCGCGCTTCAGGCGCAGGTCAATGACATGATCTCCGGCTCCGGCGATATGGATATGGACCACCGGCAGGTGCTCGAGACCTACCGGATGCTGGCCAATTCGCGCGGCTGGATGCGGCGGATGACCGAGGATATCGCGCTTGGCCTTTCGGCCGAGGCCGCGGTCGAGAAGGAACAGTCGCAGAACCGTTCGCGGCTCGAACAGGCGGCTGATCCCTATCTGCGCGAGCGCCTCTCGGATCTCGATGACCTCTCGAACCGGCTCCTGCGCCTCTTGACGGGGCAAGGCACCCATACCGGCGCCGAGCTGCCCGAGAACCCCGTTCTGGTTGCCAAGAATATCGGCCCTGCGGAACTCCTTGATTACGGACGCGGGCTGAAAGGCGTGGTGCTGGAGGAAGGCTCGGTCGGCAGTCACGCGGCCGTCGTGGCGCGGGCCCTGGCCATCCCTCTGGTGATCCATACCAAGCGGATCACCACCGAGGCGCTCAATGGCGACCCGATTCTGGTGGATGGCGATCAGGGTGTGGTGCATCTACGCCCCGAAGACCCCGTGGCCAATGCCTTCCGCGACAAGATCGCGATGCAGGCCGAGGCCCAGAAACGCTATGCCGATCTGCGCGAGCTGCCCGCCGAGGACCGGCAGGGCACACGGATCAATCTGGTGATGAATGCGGGGCTTCTGGCCGATCTGCCCTCGCTGCAAAATAGCGGCGCCGAAGGGGTGGGCCTGTTCCGCACCGAGCTGCAGTTCCTGACCCGCTCGCGCGTGCCGCGCCGCGACGAGCTGGCCCAGCTCTATAACCGCGTGATGGATGCAGCCCAGGGCAAGCCGGTGAAATTCCGCACGCTCGATATCGGCTCGGACAAGGTCCTGCCCTATATGAAACCGCAGGACGAGCCCAACCCCGCGATGGGCTGGCGGGCGATCCGCGTAGGGCTCGACAAACCCGGCGTCCTGCGGATGCAGCTACAGGCGCTGATCCGCGCCGCCGGCACGCGCCCGCTGGAGGTGATGTTCCCCTTCATCGCCTGCCCGTCCGAGTTCTACGCCGGACGCGATGCGCTATTGCGCCAGCGCGACCGCGAGGCCGCCCTTGGCCGCCCCGTCCCCGAATGCCTGAAGATCGGCGCCATGCTGGAAACGCCGTCGCTGGGCTTTGCGCCCGACAGTTTCTACCAGACCTGCGATTTCATCTCGATCGGCGGCAATGATCTCAAGCAGTTCTTCTTTGCGGCGGACCGCGAGAACGAGCGTGTGCGCCGTCGCTATGACACGCTGGATGTCAGCTTCCTGACCTTCCTCGAGCGGATCATCGTGCGCTGCGAGGCTACCAATACGGTGCTGAGTTTCTGCGGTGAGGATGCGGGCCGCCCTGTAGAGGCGCTGACATTCGCGGCGCTGGGGCTCAGGACGCTCTCGATGCGGCCTGCCTCGATCGGGCCGATCAAGCACCTGATCCGCCGTGCCGATCTGGCCGAACTGCGCCAGATCGTGCAGCGCGTGCGCAATGAGGGGCATAGCTCTGTGCGCAATGCGGTGACGACCTATCTGGCCCATCTGTAAGGCAGGAAGGGGCTCTGCCCCTCTCGGGGCCTGACGGCCCCGCTTCACCCCGGGATATTTAGGGACGCTGGAAAGGTTCAGCGTTTGCGGCTGATCCGCGCGACCAGTTCCTCGCGCAGGAGGCCTTCGTCGATCTGCGCATCGCGGGCGAGGCGCTTGAGGCCGAAATGCACCCGCGCCACATCCTGATAGTAGCTGGTGAAGGTATAGTTGACCGCAGCGCCCGCCACAGCACCCAGAAGCGGCGCCGCCTGGGCCGCGAGTTTCTGGCCCAGAACTGCCGACAGGCGCGGGGCGACCTTGGCGATCAGTCCCTGCATGGACGAGCCTGTCAATGTCACACGCGTGGCGATCAGACCGACATCGGTGCCGTCATCCTCTTCGAGCGGACCGGCGGAGGCGAAGATTCGCAGGCATTCGGTCTTCACCTCATCAGAGGCCGGATCGAAGCCGTGTTCGGCCGCGATCCCCTGAATGGAGCGCAGGAGCATGGTGATGGTCAACGGCAGTTCTGCGGCCGCGCCGGGCAGGCCCGCAAAGCCTCCCGCCGCCCCCATCGCCGTCGTCAATGCCCTGTTGAGCCAGTCCGGCTTGTCCTCGACGACACCGCGCGAGCGGCCTGCCGCAGCCAGAGCCGTCTGGAGCGCCCTGGCCGTGATTCCCTCCAGACCACCACGCACGGGGCTCGGGAGTTTATTCAGAAGCGTCTCGGCAGAGCCGCCGAGATAGGACAGGAGCTGCATGCCCGGCCCGGAGGCCGAACGGTAGCGCCGCGCCAGCCCGTCCAGCTCGCGCATCACGTTGTGATCGGTCAGGGGTTCGAAGATTTCGGCGGTGGTCTGAGACATGGGCATACTCCCTTTCCGTTCAGATATGGAGCGGGCAGGCGCGAGTGCAAGAGGCCGGTCAGGCGCCCGGGGAAGGGGTCGTGAATTTCTCGACCTCGCCGGTCACGCCTTCCCATGCGCCGGGCACCAGTTCCAGCGCAAGCACACGGTCGGGGTTGGTGGGCGGCGGCATGATCACGTCATCGATCTTCCAGAACCCGAAGCGGCGGTAATAGGGCTCGTCCCCGACCAGCAGCACCCGCTCCCAGCCAATGCGTCGCGCCTCGTTGAGGCTTTCATGCATGAGCATTCCGCCCAGGCCTTCGCCCTGACGGGTGGGGTGGACGGCCACAGGCCCCAGAAGCAGGCAGCGATGCCCCGAGACCAAGATCGGCCAGTAGCGGATCACCGCGGCTAGAATGCCGTCCTGCCGCAATGTAAGGCAGAGCTGGCTGACTTTGGGCACGTTATCGCGCAGCCGGTAGGAGGAAAGCGCGGTCCGGCCGGGCGCGAAGCACAGGTCATAGAGCGCCTCGACTTCCCACCAGTCGGCCTCGTTTTCTTCGTCGAGCTGATACATCGGCCACGCCCCATGCGATCTGATCCCCGAACACCAAGGCTGGGGCTTTCCATTCCGCCTAGCACGCGGCAGTGTCAGGTTCAAACCATAGGAGGCATCGAAATGTTCTATCGTCCTGCTCAGGGACACGGCCTGCCGCATGATCCGTTCAGCGCCATCGTCTCGCCCCGCCCCATTGGCTGGATCTCGACACGCGGCAAGCTGGGCGACAATCTGGCGCCCTATTCCTTCTTCAATGCCGCCGCCTACACGCCCCCGCAGGTCGTGTTTTCCTCGCTGGGTGCGAAAGAGGATCGCGACGGCACCAAAGACAGCCTCGCCCAGATCCGCGAGAGCGGGGTGTTCTGCGTCAATCTGGTAGAGCCCGCGCTGGTCGAGGTGATGAATGCCAGCACCGCGCCCTATCCGGCGGGGGTGGACGAGTTCGCGGCCTGCGGCATCGAGAAGGCCGAGTGCAGCGAGATCGACTGCCCGCGTGTGGCGCAGGCGCCTGCCGCGTTGGAATGCCGGTTTGTGGGAGAGATGCCGTTACTGGGTATGGCAGATGTGCTTGTCCATGCCGAGGTAGTGGGCGTACATCTGCGAGAGGATTGCCTGACAGACGGGATCTACCGTCCGCCAGGCTGGGTCAGCCGGCTGGGCTATCGCGGGGATTATGCCACCGTGACCGATACATGGGAACTGCTGCGCCCGCGTTTGAAGTAAGGAAAACATGATGGACAAGGTAATCGGGATCATCGGCGGCTCGGGGCTTTATGACATTGCGGGGCTGGAAAACCGCAAATGGCAGGCGGTCGAGACACCTTTCGGCACCCCGTCGGACGAGCTGCTGACAGGCGAGCTGGACGGGGTGCGGATGGTTTTCCTGCCCCGCCACGGGCGCGGCCATGTGCATATGCCCACCACGGTGAATTACCGCGCCAATATCGCGGCGATGAAGACCATGGGTGTGACCGATCTGGTGGCGGTCTCGGCGGTGGGGTCGCTGAAAGAAGACTATGCGCCGGGCGATTTTCTGGTGGTGGACCAGTATATCGACCGCACCTTCGCCCGCGAGAAAAGCTTTTTCGGGACGGGGCTTGTGGGCCATGTGCCGTTTTCCCACCCGACCTGCGCACGGCTTTCGGAGGTCTGTCTGGAGGCGGGGCGCGAGGCGGGTGGCACCATGCATAGGGGCGGCACCTATGTGGCGATGGAGGGTCCGCAATTTTCCACTCTGGCCGAGAGCCGCCTCTACCGGAGCTGGGGCGCGGATGTGATCGGGATGACCGGCATGCCCGAGGCCAAACTCGCCCGCGAGGCCGAGATCTGCTACGCCTGTATCGCGATGATCACCGATTACGACTGCTGGCACCCCGATCATGACGCGGTCGATGTGGCGCAGGTAGTGGCCACCGCCAAGGCCAATGCGCAACTGGCGCGCTCGGTCATCGCGGCGCTGCCCAAGCGCCTCAAAGGGCCGCAAAGCGATTGCGCTTCGGGATGTAACCGTGCATTGGACGGGGCGATCATGACGGCGCCCGAGTGCCGCGATCCCGAGATGAAAGAGAAACTGAACTGCGTGGCTGGTCGCGTCCTGTGACCCCCTCCCCGCCCGCACGGAGACACCCATGAAAACCGTCAAGGATTACATCCGCACCATCGCCGATTTCCCGCATGAGGGGATCCTGTTCCGCGATGTCACCACCCTCTTCGCCGACCCGCGCGGCTTCCGCATGGCGATCGACCAGCTCCTGCACCCTTGGGCAGGCCAGCCGATCGACAAGGTTGTAGGGCTCGAGGCGCGCGGGTTCATCCTTGGCGGGGCGATTGCCCACCAGCTGTCGAAAGGGTTTGTCCCGATCCGCAAGAAGGGCAAGCTGCCGGGCCAGACCATCAGCCAGGCCTACAAGCTGGAATATGGCGAGGCGATCATGGAGATGCATGAAGACGCCATCCAGCCCGGAGAGCGGGTGCTGATCGTCGATGACCTTCTGGCAACGGGTGGCACCTGCGGTGCGGGGATACAGCTCATCGAGAAGCTGGGCGGCCAGATCGTAGGCTGCTCCTTCATCGTGGACCTGCCCGAGCTGGGCGGACGCCGCAAGCTGGAAGCGATGGGGCAACAGGTGCAGGTTTTGTGCGAATTCGAGGGACTTTGATCGCGCAGGGTTAAGGGCGCTAACCTTTTATCAGGTTTTAGCGTGCTACACACATCGCGCAGACTGGTTCTGCTGCTTGCAAACACGTGAACCACTTGCAGAGCGCCTCGCCACCACCCATTGGGCGAGGCGCTTTTTCATTCACCCGCCACCAGCACCGCGCCCGGGTTCATGATCCCCTTGGGGTCGAGCGCCGCTTTGACCGCGCGCATCACCGCCAGCTTGCCCGCATCGCCATAGCGCTCCAGATCGCCGGTCTTGATCCGCCCGATCCCATGCTCGGCCGAGACCGATCCGCCGAAACTGTCGACCACCGCATAAACGCAATCCTTCACCGCACCCTTGAGATGGTCATAATCGGCGCGGGTTTTGCCCGCCGCAGGGAAGGCATTGTAATGCAGATTGCCATCGCCCACATGGCCGAAGCAGTTCACGCGGATATCGCCCAGCTCGGCCAGCCCCTCGCCCGCCGCCTTGATGAAGGCCGGAAGCGAGGGCAACGGCACCGAGACATCGTGGCTGGAAATCGAGCCGATGCGCTTGTTCGCCTCGGGGATATTCTCGCGCAGCGCCCACATATCAGCCCGTTGCTGGCCCGATTGCGCGATGACACCATCGCTCACCAGATCGCCCGCAGCCTCGAAGAGCCCCGCAAGCGCCTCCTCGGCATCCATCCCCGCGGGCAGGCCGATCTCGCACAGCACCATCCAGTCCGGCGCCTCGGCAAAGGGCATATGCACCTCGGGGCCGACCTGCGCCAGAAATTCCAACCCCTGACGGGCGATCAGCTCGAAGGCCGATACACAGCCCACCATCCGTGCCTCGGCGATCTCCAACAGCTCCAGCGCCGCTTCGGGGCCCTGAACCACGAAAAACGCCGTGCCAACTTCGGAGGGGCGCGGGAAAAGCCGCAGGCTGGCTGCCGTGATCACACCAAGGCTTCCTTCGGAGCCGATCATCAGATCCTTGATGTCATAGCCGGTATTGTCCTTGCGCAGGCGCTTGAGTCCCGAGACGATCGTGCCATCGGCCAGCACCGCCTCGACGCCCAGACACAGCTCGCGCGTATTGCCATAGCGCAGCACATTCACCCCGCCCGCATTGGTCGCCAGGCAGCCGCCGATCCGCGCCGTGCCCTGAGAGGCCAGCGATAGCGGGAAGAGCCGCCCGCGCGCCTCGGCCGCCTCCTGCACTTGCGCCAGGGTCAGTCCCGCCTCGACGATCATCGTATGGGCATCGGCATCGCGGATACGGGTCATTTTTTCGAGGCTGAGGATCAGCGGGCGGATCTCGCCGGGCATGATCTGCCCAGACACCAGTCCCGTGCCACCGCCATAGGGCACCACCGGCACGCTCTGCGCGTGACAAAGCTTGAGGATCTGCGACACCTCTTCGGTGCTTGCGGGCTTTGCCAGAAGCCCCCCCTGCCCGAACCAGCGCCCGCGCGGCTCTTCCAGATAGCGCGGCTCCGCCTCCGAGAGCGCCAGATCCGGTAGGAGCTCGGAAAGCTCTTCGCGGAAGATATCGTCGGCAGCGCGCATGGAATTTCCTTTATAATCTGGACTTAACCCACATCCGTCCGGCCACGGCGGTCGGGACGCAGGTTGGAATAGAGCACATGGTTGCGCCAGCGGCCGTTGATTTGCAAATAGGCCTGCGCCACACCTTCATATTTGAAGCCGGATTTCTCCAACACGCCGCGCGATGCCGCGTTTTCAGGCAGGCAGGCTGCCTCGATACGACTGAGATCGAGGATGGCGAAGGCGTAATCCACAACCCCTTCAATGGCTTCGCGCATGAAGCCCTGACGGGCATAGCGCTCGCCCACCCAATAGCCGATGGTTCCCGATTGCGCGGGGCCACGGCGGATATTGTCGAGGGTGATAGCCCCCACCACGCGCTCGTCGCCGCGCCGTATGAGGAAGAAGGGCAAGGCAGTGCCTGCGGCCTCGGCCCGTGCGGACCAGTAGACCCGATTGGCAAAGGCCTTGCGCGAGAGATGGTCGTTGGACCAGAGCGGCTCCCATTGGGTCAGGAAGTCGCGGCTCTCCTCGCGCAGGCTCGCCCAGTCGCGATAGTCGGAATGTTGCGGCAGGCGAAGCGTCAGCCGATCGGTTTCCACCTTCGGTTTACGGCGACGCGTCAGCATCAGGCAGCAAGCCTCCGTCGCAATTCCTCCAGATCGGGAGCACGATCAACCGGACCATAAAGGGCGAGCGCCGAATTGGGCTCGGCGATCAGCTTGGCCGCATAGGCGCGCACGGCCTCGACGGTAACACCATCGATACGGTTCGCCGTCTCCTCGAGATCGGGCACACGGCCCCAGACCGACAGATTACGGGCCATCCGCTCGGCGCGGCTTGACGGGCTCTCGAGCCCCATCAGCATACCCGCCTTGATCTGGGCCCGCGCACGGGCGACCTCGACCTCGGACATATCCTCGGCGGCGCGCTTCAGCTCGTCCACCGTCAGGGTGGACAGCTGCTCGACCTCCTCGGCGGAGGTGCCCGCATAGATCGTCATCATGCCCGTGTCCTCATAGGCACCGGCCTGGGAGAAGATCGTGTAGCACAGGCCCTTCTCTTCGCGGATCTTCTGGAACAGCCGCGAAGACATCCCGCCCCCCAGCGCCGTTGCATAGACCTGCGCCGCATAAAGATCGGTCGAGCGGTAGCTCGGACCCTCGAATGCCAGTGCGAAATGCGCCTGCTCGAGGTCTTTCGACTTGCGGTATTCGGCACCCTTCCAGCTCGCAGGCTGGATCAGCGCATCCTTGCGCGGGATCATATGGCCGAAGATCATCTCGGCCTGTTTGACGATGGCGTCATGATCCACATCCCCCGCCGCCGACAGGATCATCTGACCGGGGCCGTAATGCTCGGAAACAAAGCCTGCCAGATCGCTCTGGCCAAAGCCTGCGACCTTTTCCGCCGGACCGAGGATCGTGCGACCGATCGCCTGATCGGGATAGGCCGCCTCCTGCAGCCAGTCGAAGATGATATCGTCGGGCGTATCGAGCGCCTGCCCGATCTCCTGCAGGATCACACCGCGCTCGACCTCGATCTCGCGCTGGTCAAAGACCGGGTTCATCAGGATATCGCCAATGACATCGAGCGCCAGCGGCACGTCATTGCCTAAGACACGCGCGTAATAGGCGGTTACCTCGCGCGAGGTATAGGCATTGATATAGCCGCCCACATCCTCGATCGCTTCAGCAATCTGCAAGGCAGAGCGCGTCTTGGTGCCCTTGAACGCCATATGTTCGAGGAAATGTGCGATACCGTTCTGTTCGGGGCGCTCGTGACGCCCGCCCGCATTGACCCAGATGCCGATGGCGGCAGAGGCCATCGAGGGCATCCGCTCGGTCACGACGCGCAGGCCGTTGGGAAGGGTCGAGAACTGGATCATGCGCGGCGCTCTTTACGGATCAGGGTTTCCAGCGCGTCCAGATCATTGGGGACACGGGTCACACGCTCCTCGCGCTCGAACAGATCGGCCATGCGCGGCGGAAGCTCGGGATGCACAACCGACGCCTCGTTGACCGCCGCAGGGAACTTGGCCGGATGCGCGGTGGCCAGCGTGATCATCGGCGTTGCCGGATCGCGCTCGATCGCATCCATCGCCACCCCCACGCCCACGGCGGAATGCGGGCAGAGCAGCTCGCCGGTCGTCTTGAGCGTCTTGGCGATGATCTCGAGGGTGCGGCCCTCGCCGACGGCACCGCTGTCGTAATGCTCGAGCAATGCTCCCATCGCGTTTCTCGACACGGTGAAGGAGCCCTGATTTTTCAGCTCGTCCATCAGTGCGGCAACCGCGGCGCCATCGCGGCCATAGGCCCAGAACAGCGCGCGCTCGAAGTTGGAGGACACCTCGATATCCATCGAGGGGCTCATCGAGGGTTTCACGCCGCGCTTGGTGTAATCGCCCGCCTTGATGCAGCGGTCGAGAATGTCATTCTGGTTGGTGGCGATCACCAGACGCTCGATCGGCAGGCCCATTTCCTTGGCAAGGAAGCCCGCGAAAATATCCCCGAAATTGCCGGTCGGCACGGTGAAGGACACTTTGCGATGCGGTGCGCCCACGGCCACGGCCGAGGTGAAGTAATAAACGATCTGCGCCAGAACACGGGCGAAGTTGATCGAGTTCACGCCTGCCAGACCGACTTCATCACGGAAGGTGAAATCGTTGAACATATCCTTCAGCTTGGCCTGGCAATCGTCGAAATCGCCCTCAAGCGCCAGCGCATGAACATTGCCTTCGATCGGCGTGGTCATCTGGCGGCGCTGCACTTCCGACACGCGGCCATGCGGGAAGAGGATGAAGACATCGACATTATCGAGCCCACGGAAGGCCTCGATGGCCGCCGAGCCGGTATCACCGGAGGTGGCACCGACGATCGTGACCTTGCGGTTCTGTTTCGCCAGCTCGATCTGGAACAGCTGGCCGATGACCTGCATCGCGAAATCCTTGAACGCGAGCGTCGGGCCGTGGAACAGCTCCAGCAGGAAATGGTTCGGCGCCAGCTGCTTGAGCGGCGCGCGCGCGACATGACCGAACCCGGCATAGGCACGGGTGATCGCGCCTTTCAGCTCTTCATCCGAGAAGGTCTCGGCGGTGAAGGGCTTCATCACGCGGAAGGCGACCTCCTCATAGGACAGACCGGCCATCGCGGCAATTTCGTCCGCGGTGAATTGCGGCACCGTCTCGGGCACATAGAGCCCGCCGTCACGGGCCAGACCCGTCAACATTGCTTCGCCAAAGCTCAGAGCCGGGGCCTGTCCCCGGGTCGAAATATAACGCATGGTCAGTCCTTCGGTTCGTCGGGGTCTGATACGCCAATGCACGGGCGCTGTCATCCCTGACTGCATATATCATGGAAAAATCAACGCAATCTGCGGCAGAAAAGCCCGCGGATCAGCGCGTCTGGGTGATGGTTGTGGGGGCCGCGGCCTCGGTGGCGGCTCCTGTCTGGGCCGAAAGCTTCACGATGGTCAGCCCGAAGACCAAGAGACAGAACACGGCAAGCGTCAGGCCCAGCCCCTTGTTGCGCGAGGCGCGGGCCAGATGCATGGGATACAGCCGACCACTCATGACCAGGTGAACCCTTGCGCGAATTGCGCATAGGCGGGCCACAGATGCAGCGCCTTCTCGACCAGCAGTGCCCCGAAATGCAGCGCCAGATAGAGGAGCGAGAAGTAGAAATAGCGCTTCTCGAAACGGTAGCCCTCTGCCTCTGCGGTCTCTTCGGCGCGGCGCCAGATGACCCAGCCGCCATGGATGAAGATCGCGTTCAGCACCAGCGCCGTGGCCAGATAGACCGGCCCGCCGATCGAAGTCACGCCCAGCCCGATGGCCACCGGCCCGAGGATCAGCGCATAGGCAAGGATATGGCGACGCGTGGTCTTGCGGCCATGGGTCACCGTCAGCATCGGCACTTTGGCCGCCGAATAATCGCTCTTCATGAAGAGCGCGAGCGCCCAGAAATGCGGGGGCGTCCACAGGAAGATCAGGAGGAACATCGCCACTGATTCGACCGATACGCTGCCCGTCGCGACAGCCCAGCCGATCATCGGGGGGAAGGCCCCCGCCGCGCCACCGATCACGATATTCTGCGGCGTCGAGCGTTTGAGCCACATCGTATAGACGATGACGTAGAAAAAGATGGTGAAGGCCAGAAACAGCCCCGCGAAGATATTCGACGCAAGCGCCAGCATCACGCAGGAGATCACCGAGAGCGCCAGGCCAAAGCCCAGAGCCTCGGTCTCGCTGACGCGGCCAGCAGGGATCGGGCGGCTTTGCGTGCGCTTCATGATGCGATCGATATCGGCATCATACCACATATTCAGCGCGCCCGAGGCACCACCACCCAAGGCAATGAAAAGAATGGAGATAAAGCCAACCAGCGGATGCACAGGCAGAGGAGCTACCACAAGTCCCACAAAGGCGGTGAACACTACCAGCGACATCACGCGCGGCTTCAAGAGAGCCACGAAATCGTTGAACTGCGCGTCCTGTCCTTGCGGTTTTACATAGCCGATATCGCTCATCCGTGCCTTCCGGTTCGTCTTTGCCATCTGTCGCGCGGCTGCGCGGCACAAAACCTGTCCAGCTCCTGCCCACGGCATCCCGACCTGTCACGTTTCCGACAAGAGCCGAGAGCTACGAGGTGCCCCGATGCGGCAAAAGCCAAGCCCAATCCGCCTCTGAAAGCGAAATCGCGCAGGGGCCGGATACACCTATTATTGATATTACGCCACATCTTTACATAGTGTGAGCGTTCAAATTTGCTGCTGATGAGCGCGTGCGGCCCAGCGTCCTGTCTTCAAAACTTGTAACGGTGGGCCGGACGCGACATATCCATAGGCAGACCCGCGCGCGCCCGTGCCGCGCGAATAGGAAAGGATACCGCATGAGCGAGACCCGCTTTGCCCCGTTCGAAACCCAGCTGGATGAAGAGCGCGCGCTTGCCGTCTTGCGAGAGGCGACGGCGGGCGCCGATGATGGCGAGCTGTTTCTGGAACGCCGTCGTTCCGAGGCGCTCGTCTTCGACGATGGCCGTGTGAAAAATGCAAGTTACGACGCCTCGGAGGGCTTCGGCCTGCGCGCTGTGCGCGGCGAGGTCTCGGGCTATGCCCATTCGACCGAGCTGACCGAAAGCGCGCTCAAACGCGCCGCCGAGACCGCACGTCTGGCCGTTGGCTCCGGTGGCGGCACGATGGCGCCCCCGCCGCAGGGCACCAATCTGCGGCTTTACACCGATAACGATCCGATGACGGACGCGACCTTTGCCGCCAAGATCGACATCCTCAAGGAGATCGATGCCTTCGCCCGTGATCTCGATCCGCGCGTGGTGCAGGTCTCGGCCTCGATGGCGGCCTCGCTGCAGGAGGTCTTCATCCTGCGCCCCGAAGGCGGGCTGGTGTCGGATATCCGTCCGATGGCGCGGATCAATGTCTCGGTGATCGTGGAGGAAAACGGTCGCCGCGAGTCGGGTAATCATGGCGGCGGTGGCCGCTACGGTCTGGCAGGGCTGATCACACCCGACACATGGCAGCCCGCCGTGCGCGAGGCGCTGCGCATCGCACTGGTCAATCTGCGCGCCGAGGCTGCGCCTGCGGGGCAGATGGATGTAGTGCTGGGTCCGGGTTGGCCGGGTGTCCTCTTGCACGAGGCCGTGGGCCACGGGCTGGAGGGCGATTTCAACCGCAAGAAATCCTCGGCCTTTGCCGGTCTGATGGGGCAACAGGTGGCCGCCAAGGGCGTGACCGTTCTGGATGATGGCACCATCCCCGACCGTCGCGGCTCGATCACCATCGACGACGAGGGCACGCCTTCGGGCAGGAATGTGCTGATCGAGGACGGTATTCTGGTGGGCTATATGCAGGACCGCCAGAATGCGCGCCTGATGGGGGTCATGCCCACCGGCAATGGCCGCCGCGAGAGCTTTGCCCATTGCCCCATGCCGCGCATGACCAATACCTATATGATGGGCGGCGATACCGATCCGGCCTCCATTCTGACCGATCTGAAAGACGGAATCTATGCCGTGGGCTTTGGCGGCGGTCAGGTGGACATCACCAATGGCAAGTTCGTGTTCAACTGCACCGAAGCCTACCGTGTGAAGAACGGTGTTGTGGGCGCGCCGGTAAAAGGGGCCACGCTGGTCGGTGACGGCCCGACCGCGATGCAGAAGATTCGCGCCATCGGCAATGATATGGCACTCGATCCGGGTGTCGGGAATTGCGGCAAGCAAGGTCAATGGGTGCCCGTAGGCGTCGGCCAACCCAGTCTGATGATCGGCGGGCTGACGGTTGGCGGCTCGGCTGCATCCTGACCTTGGGGCACTCGTTTCCTTGGTATGACAACAGGATAGCCGCCTCTCGGGGCGGCTTTTTCTATCGAAAGATCAAATAAATTTTTAGCAAAATTCCAGCGATGCCGGATTCGGTAACCTTTCGTTAATCTTAACGCAGCAATCTGGTTTTGCGATAGAGGCGGAGGACCGGATGAAAACAGGCTTGTTTTCTTACCCCACCCCCTTCACCCCACCCACCACGGAAGAAAATGAACTGCTGGTGCTCCGCCTCTTTCGCTCGCGTCGTATCGGGGCCACGACCTTTCACCGGATCATTGCCGAACACGGATCGGTCGCGGCGGCCTTTGAGGCCCTGCCCGAGATTGCCCGTTCTGCCGGTGTGACCGATTATTCTCCTTGTAGCGAGGCCGCCGCTCTGGCGGAACTGAACGCGGGCCGGAAGGCGGGCGCGCGCCTCCTTTGTTTCGGCGCGCCCGATTACCCGCAGGCGCTCTACGATCTTCCGGATGCGCCTCCTGTCCTGTGGGCAATGGGCGATCTCGGGTTACTCAAACGCCCTGCACTGGCCTTTGTCGGCGCCCGCAGCGCCTCGTCTCTCGGGCGGCGGATGGCGGAAGGTCTGGCCCGCGAGGCGGGCGAGGCAGGCTATGTGGTGGTCTCGGGACTGGCCCGCGGGATCGATGCCGAGGCGCATAGGGCGGCGCTCACCACCGGCACGATCGGTGTGCAGGGCGGCGGGATCGATGTCGTCTATCCCAAAGAGAACAAAGCGCTGCATGCGGATCTTGCCGCGCAGGGGCTGCGACTTTCGGAAAATCCTGTCGGGATGCCGCCGCAGGCCCGCCATTTCCCGCAACGCAACCGCATCATTTCCGGTCTCGCGCGGGCGACGATTGTCATAGAGGCTGCCACGAAATCGGGAAGCCTGCTGACCGCCCGCAATGCGCTCGATCAGGGGCGAGAGGTCATGGCCGTGCCCGGCCATCCGATGGACGGGCGTGTGGGAGGCTGCAACCTGCTGATCCGCGATGGCGCCACATTGATCCGCGATTTCGCCGATATTGCCGAGGCACTGGGACCAGTGCAGACCACGCCCGTCCCTGCCCCCGAGGCTCCGCTCGCGGCGCCCGAAGATCCGGTGCAGGCGCTGCTGGAGCTATTGGGCCCCAGTCCGGTTCTGGAGGAGCATGTGATCCGTGATTTGCGGATCGATGCGGCAAGTTTCGCGCAGATCCTGACCGAACTCGAGCTGGACGGGCTGGTCCTGCGCCACGCCGGAAGCCGGATCAGTCTGGCCTGAGCCAGCCCTGCGACACAGGAAAATCAGGCCCTACATTGACATTGCCCGAAGAAATCCCAATCTTCCGCCCAACTCAAGAACATGCCCAAAGCGAGGTCCATATGGCGGTTGTCGTCGTCGAATCACCAGCCAAGGCCAAGACAATTAACAAATATCTTGGTTCCGATTATACCGTCCTCGCATCCTTCGGGCACGTTCGCGACCTGCCGCCGAAAGATGGTTCCGTCGACCCCGAACATGATTTCGATATGAAATGGGAGGTCGCCTCCGATTCGAAAAAGCACATCAAGGCGATCACCGATGCGCTCAAAGACGATGACACCCTGATCCTCGCGACCGACCCCGATCGCGAGGGGGAAGCGATTTCATGGCACCTCGAGCAGGCGCTTGAGAAGAAGCTCAAGGGCAAGAATGTCAGCCGTGTGACCTTCAACGCGATCACCAAAACCGCGATCCTCGAGGCGATGAAATCCCCCCGTCAGGTCGATACCGCGCTGGTCGAGGCCTATCTGGCACGCCGCGCACTCGATTATCTGGTGGGCTTCAACCTTTCGCCGGTGCTGTGGCGCAAGCTGCCCGGTGCGAAATCGGCGGGGCGTGTGCAATCGGTCTGCCTGCGGCTCATCGTCGAGCGCGAGATGGAGATCGAGGCGTTCAATCCGCGGGAATACTGGTCGGTGGTTGCCCAGATGGAGACCCCGCGCGGCCAGACCTTCGAGGCCCGCCTAACGATGATGGGCGGCAAGAAGCTTGATAAATACGACTTGGCCAACCAGACCGATGCCGAAATGGCCGTGCAGGCGGTGTCCTCGCGCGCGTTGATGGTCAATTCGGTCGAGGCCAAGCCCGCGACCCGCAACCCCTATGCGCCCTTCATGACCTCGACGCTGCAACAGGAAGCCTCGCGCAAATTCGGCATGGGCGCCAAGGCCACCATGTCGGCGGCACAGCGTCTCTACGAGGCGGGCTATATCACCTATATGCGGACCGATGGCATCGACATGGCGCCCGAGGCCGTGATGCAGGCGCGCGACGCGATCAAAGCCAAATTCGGCGAGAAATACGTCCCCAAATCGCCGCGTATGTACAAAAACAAGGCCAAGAACGCGCAAGAGGCCCACGAATGTATCCGCCCGACGGATATGTTTGTCTCGCCCGACAAGCTGAAGGTTTCCGCTGATGACCAGCGCAAGATCTATGATCTGATCTGGAAGCGCACGATTGCCAGCCAGATGGAAGCCGCGCGTTTCGAGCGCACGACCGTGCTGATTGGCTCCAAGGACGAACAGGTCGAACTGCGCGCGACAGGCTCCGTGGTGACCTTCGACGGCTTCCTGAAGGTCTACGACCAGGGCCGTGACGATGATGATGACGAGGACAGCAACCGCCTGCCGCAGGTCATGCAGGGCGAGGCGCTGAAACTCGCCCCTGCCTATGAGGATGCTTTCGGCAAGGCGCAGGGCGAAGACGCGCTAATCGAGGACGAGAAGGCCGGTATCCGCCGCTGCCCCGCCGCTGTGATGAGCGAGAATGCCGCGATCCTCGGCGCACAGCACCATACCCAGCCGCCTGCCCGTTACACCGAAGCGACGCTGGTCAAGCGGATGGAGGAACTAGGCATCGGGCGGCCTTCAACCTATGCCTCGATCGTCACGACCATTCAGGACCGTGGCTATGTCCGCAAGGACAAGAACCGGCTGTTCCCCGAGGATAAGGGCCGTCTGGTGACGGTCTTCCTCGAGAACTACTTCCGGCGCTATGTAGAATACGACTTCACCGCAGGGCTGGAGGACCAGCTCGATGACGTCTCGGCGGGCAGCCGCGACTACAAGGAAGTGCTCTCGCGGTTCTGGCGGGATTTCTCGGCGGCACTGGCCGAGACCTCGGAGTTGCGCATCACCGAGGTGCTCGACAAGATTGACGAGGTGCTGGCCCCCCATATCTATCCGCCCCGTGAGGACGGCTCGAATCCGCGGATCTGCCCCGTCTGTGGCAATGGCCAGCTGCATCTGAAGACCGCCCGTTCGGGTGGCGCCTTCATCGGGTGTGGCAATTACCCCGAATGCCGCTACACCCGCCCGCTTTCCGCACCCGACGGGGATGATGCGGCGCAGGCGCTGGATGGCAAACTGCTGGGCTATGATGAAGGGATGCAGGTCACTCTGCGGGTGGGCCGCTTTGGCCCCTATGTGCAGAAGGGCGAAGTCACCGAGGATGTGCCAAAACCGCCGCGCGCCTCGATCCCCAAGACCTGGTCGCTGGAAGATCTCGATCTCGACAAGGCAATGCTGCTTCTGAACCTGCCGCGCGAGATCGGGCCGCATCCGGAAGATGGCGAGATGATCGAATCGGCCATCGGGCGTTTCGGGCCCTATGTGAAGCACCTCAAGACCTACGCGAATCTGCCCTCGGTGGAGGATGTGTTCACCGTTGGTATGAACCACGCCGTCGAGCTTCTGGCGCAGAAGGCGGCCCGTGGTGGCCGTGGCGCGGCAGCAAAGCCGCTGAAGGAGCTGGGGGACCACCCCGATGGCGGCGCGGTCTCCGTGATGCCGGGGCGCTACGGGCCTTATGTGAAATGGGAAAAGGTCAATGCGACCATTCCCAAAGAGGTCGAACCCGAGCAGGTAACGATGGAACAGGCGGTGGAGTGGCTGGCCGAAAAGGCGGCCAAATCCCCCAAGAAAAAAGCACCGGCCAAAAAACCGGCTGCCAAGAAAACCGCGGCCAAAAAGCCTGCAGCCAAAAAGGCTCCGGCGAAAAAGACGACCGCCAAGAAGGCCGCCCCGAAGAAAGCCACGGCCAAGACACCCGATACCGAGGATGGGTCGGGCGCAGAAGAGTAAGACGGAAAGGCAGGTGCGCAGGCAGCCTGCCTTTTTTCTTGGGCAGATGATCCGAAGCGGGCCGCCCGTTTTCCGTGCCGGCCCACCACCTGCCGCAGCGCAGCATTGACTTGCCCAGAGCGATAGCGCCTTATTGGCATAAACAATTGGAGGAGTATTTATGCAGAAAATTTACGGCTCCGCAGCAGAGGCTCTCGACGGGCTTCTGTCGGACGGCATGCTGATTGCGGCGGGCGGATTTGGCCTTTGCGGCATTCCCGAACTTCTGATCGATGCCATCGTTGCCAGCGGTACGAAGGATCTGACGGTCGCCTCCAACAATGCGGGCGTGGACGGGTTCGGCCTCGGCAAGCTGTTGGAAACGCGCCAGATCAAGAAGATGATGTCCTCCTATGTCGGCGAGAATGCCGAATTCATGCGGCAATATCTCTCGGGCGAACTGGAGCTGGAATTCAACCCGCAGGGCACGCTGGCCGAGCGGATGCGCGCAGGCGGTGCGGGCATTCCGGGCTTCTATACCAAAACCGGCGTGGGCACGCAGGTCGCCGAGGGCAAGGAAGTGAAACAGTTCAAGGGCGAGGATTATATCCTCGAAGAGGGCATCTTTGCAGATCTGGCCATCGTCAAGGCATGGAAGGCCGACGCGACCGGCAATGCGATCTTCCGCAAGACCGCGCGCAACTTCAACCCGCCGGCAGCAATGTGCGGCAAGGTCTGCGTGATGGAAGTCGAGGAGATCGTCCCCGTGGGCAGTCTCGACCCCGATGCCATCCACCTGCCCGGTATCTATGTGCACCGCCTGATCCAGGGTCAGCATGAGAAGCGTATCGAAAAAGTCACCACCCGCCCGAAGGAGGCCTGATCCATGTCTGACGTTCAAAAGGGCTGGGACCGCAACCAGATGGCCGCCCGCGCGGCAAAGGAGCTGGAAGACGGCACCTATGTGAATCTCGGGATCGGCATCCCGACGCTCGTGCCGAACTTCATCCCCGAAGGCGTAAATGTAACGCTGCAATCGGAAAACGGCATGCTGGGCATGGGCCCCTTCCCCTATGAGGGCGAGGAAGACCCCGATCTGATCAATGCCGGCAAGCAGACCATCACCGAACTGCCCAACACCGTCTATTTCGACAGTGCCACCAGTTTCGGCATGATCCGCGGTGGCAAGATCGCGGCGGCGATCCTCGGCGCGATGGAAGTGGCCGAAAACGGCGATCTGGCCAACTGGATGATCCCCGGCAAGCTGGTGAAGGGCATGGGCGGCGCGATGGATCTGGTCGCGGGCGTGAAAAAGGTCGTCGTGGTGATGGATCACCAGAACAAGGCCGGCGAATCGAAGGTGCTCAAGGCCTGCACCCTGCCGCTGACCGGCACCGGCGTCGTGGACCGGATCATCACGAATCTGGGCGTTCTGGATGTGGTCGAAGGCGGGCTGAAGATCGTGGAACTGGCCGAAGGCATCAGCGAGGACGAGCTGCGCGCCGCAACCGAGGCCACATTGGTCGATTGATCCCTCAAGCTGACAATCTTCTAAAGGGCGGATTTTCCGCCCTTTTTTCATCGACCCTCGGATTCATCCTGAACAATTCGCATGATTTCCCCCGAATTTGTCTAAATCTGGAAACAGCGCCTTATTCTTGCCCCAATTGGCCTTCAACTTGCCTTTATCGGCGCAGCGCTTGATCCTGTGGCAGCGGGTGAAGCCAAGAACGCCATATAAAAATGAGCAGAACGACCGAGGCAAGCAGGACCCATACCACATATCGCCCTCCGCATCACCCAATCACACCGGGGGACGCCATTGGCTATGGGTTCATCATACAGGCCCTCATCCAGACGATCACCGGCGGCCCTGCCGCCCGATCCGTCAGAAGATAAAAAGGCATCCGCTGGCAGGCGGGTGCCTTTTCTCTTTGTCCCGGGGTCTCTTCTCACCTTTGGGTCTCTTTGTCGCGAGGCGAAACTCAGCCGCGATCGGCGAAGACACAGCCATCGGTGACCAGCTCGGGCGGCGTCAGGCACAACCCGCGCGCCACCGACCAGGCCGCCAGCACCTTGGGCACATAATCCCGCGTCTCGCTGAAGGGAGGCACACCGTTATTGCGCTTTACCGCGTTCTCGCCCGCGTTATAGGCCGCAATCACCATCAGCGGATCGCGGTCGAATTCGGTCATCAGCCAGTCCAGATAGGCTACCCCGCCCTTGATATTCTGCGATGGATCCTTGCTATCGGCCACGTCGAACCGCTCCGCCGTCGCGGGGATCAACTGCATCAGTCCCACCGCCCCCGCATGCGAGATCGCATCATGGCGCCCCGCCGATTCCGTCGAGATCATCGCCAGCACCAGCGCGGGCGAGACCTGCGTGCCGATTGTTGCGGCAAGGATCTGCGAGCCATGCACATCCGCGATCCGCTTCAGATCGGCCAGACGGGGGGCACGCACGCTCTGCCCTTTGGGCCCTTGGCTGAGCGCCGCAATCGCCTGCTCGAACCGCCCCGCCCTGTCGCCCAATGTGGGCGAGATCAGGTTCCAATACCACTTATAGGCCGAATTGGCAGGCGGCGCCGCAGCCGTCTGGGGCATCACAGGCGTAAAGGGCGTGGCAGACCGTGCCGCCAGCGCCGCCTTCTGCTCCTCGGGATTGATCTGGATGGTGATCAGCCGCTTCGTGCCCGGCGCGGGCGGGCGCACCGTCTTGGGCGAATAGCGATTGACCGTAGGCGTCTGGCTCTGCATCGACATCGTGCGCACCGTGGGCGTGGTGATCACCGATTGCGCAGAAGCCAGTTGCGCGGCCCCTACGATCAAAGCGGCACCGATGCCCCGAAACGCCGCCTGTCTTACATCCATTGGATCATCCTACATGTATGGGGCATCCCCTCCCCGCCTATTAACCCCGAATCCGTTCCACGGGGCCAGTATTTCTCGGCACATCAAGGCTTAACGGATACGATTCCCCGTAAAGCGTTGCCCGTTTCCCGCGGATTTCCCGCCAGAATCGGGAGAATCGGACCTGTTTCCTTCCGCAAATTCGCCGCCGAGGCAGGACTTGGGCCAGTCAATTCTCCCGCTACGAGACCCGACAGACGAAATTCTCAACAAAAGATAAAGATTCTGCCCTTGGTCCATGAAACGCCCGCAACCCGCCCCAATCTCGCCACGAACCAACGACAAATTCACCTCATGCCGCAGCGTAGAGGGGTTAGGGTGAATGACCCAGCACTGCGGAAAGAGACACCAAATCAAACTTGGAGAGCTGCCATGAAACTGTTTCGTATGACCAAAAAAATCCGCAACGAAGAAGACGGCGCTGTGACCGTTGACTGGGTTGTGCTGACCGCTGCCATTGTGGGCCTCGGCGTTGCTGTTATCACGCTTATCGGCAAAAAGGTCTACACTGCGGGCAATGACACGGCGACTTCGGTTGGCGATTCTACATCGATCGACTTCGGTCAAGGCACTGGTGGTAACGGCTAATCCAGAGCTTTTTGAGCGTTCTGGCAAGATAAAAGTAGCGAAAGAGCCGCCGCAATCGGCGGCTCTTCTGCGTGATCCGTATGGATCGCTCTTCGCGTCTTGAAACAATAGGCATTGGGGGAAAGAATGAGGAAGCTACACCTTCAGAGACGCTTCAACCGCTGCGAAAGCGGCGCAGTAACGACCGAGTGGGTCGTGCTAACGGCGGTATCGGTCGCGGTAGCTCTCGCTGTTGCAAAGCTTATCGCCACGAGCACCTATACCGCTTCGACCAAAATCGCCGACTACCTCGAATCCGTCGAGATTCAGGACGATTTTTAACCCTAAAATAGGGTTTTACGCCGCAAAGTCCTCTCAGAAAGGGAACCACAATGCGCCTCATCTTTGGACTCGTCTTCATTCTGGGCGTCGCACTGGCCGGCATGGCTGTGTATATGACCCAAGGCAAGATTGCCGAATTTCAGGCCCAGCGTGACTACCTGCTGAAAGAGCGGCAATCCATGACCCAGATGGCCGATATGGTCGTCGTCAAGCATCCGCTCAAATATGGCGAGCGGTTTACCCAAGGCGATCTCGAGGTCATCAAGGTGCAGAGGGGCAAACTCCCCGAAGGCGCCTTTACCGCCATTTCCGCCCCGCAGGGCGACGGGAGCGCGCAGGATGCCGCCAAGAAGGCCGCGTTCATCGAGGGCGAGACACGCCCGCGCGCGGCGCTGCGCTCCTATGAGGCAAACGAACCGCTGATCGCCACCAAGGTCACCGAACCGGGCGTGGATGCGGGTATTACCGCCCGTCTCGAACCCGGCATGCGGGCCTTCACCATCGGTGTGAATGCCAGCTCCGGCGTTTCGGGCTTCCTGCGCCCGGGCGATCATGTGGATGTCTACTGGTATGGTCAGGTCAATGGCCGCGATGTGGCAAAGCTGATCGAGAGCAATGTGAAACTGATCGCCATCGACCAGAATGCCGATGCGGACCGCTCGGAGGAAACGGTTGTCGCGCGTAACGTGACCGCCGAGATCAGCCCCGAACAGGTCGCCGCACTGACCTTGGCGCAAAGCACGGGCAAGATCATGCTCTCGCTCGTCGGCAATGTCCTCGATACGAGCGATCTGGGCACGATCGAGCTGGATCGCGATCAGCTGCTGGGCACGCCCGAAATCGCTGCCGCGCCTGCCCCCAAGGTCTGCACCATCAAGACGCGCAAAGGCACCGAAGTCATCGAAACGCCTATTCCTTGCACGAACTGAGTATAGAGAAACATCCGCCTGTGTCCCCTGCGGCACAGGCCGTCACGTTTAGCCCGAGCGAATTATTGCCAAATGCCTGTCTTTGGGTCATGCTCGCCTCAAAAGCAGTTAATGATCGCCAAACGGACGCCAGAGCCGTGAGACATTCCCTGTGGTCGGAGAGGCAGGATCACAATGAACCTAAAGACTTTATTCTCGGCAGGCCTTCTGGCGCTGTCCTGTAGCTTTGGTGCATATTCTGCCGCCCAAGCCGAAACCCTGCGCGTGATGTCGGGGGCATCCTCGGCGCCGCTTGCCGTTCCGATGAACCGTGCGGTGGTTGTAGAAAGCGACCAGCCCTTTACCGAATTGTCGATCGCCAATCCGGGCATTGCCGATATCACCACCCTGTCCGACCGGACCATCTATGTGCTCGGCAAGCTGCCCGGCCGCACCACGATGACGATCCTTGGCGCGGATGGCAAACTGATCTCGAATGTCGAGGTGCAGGTCACCCCCGATATCGCCGAGTTCAAGGAACGTCTAAAACAGATCCTGCCCGGCGAGAATATCGAGGTGCGCACCGCCAATGACGGCATCGTGCTGTCGGGGACCGTCTCCTCGACCGGCAAACTCGACCGCGCCCTCGATCTGGCCAATCGCTACGCACCGGACCGCGTCTCGAACCTGATGTCCGTCGGCGGCACCCAGCAGGTCATGCTGCAGGTCCGCTTTGCCGAGATGCAGCGGTCTGTTGCCAAGAACCTCAACGCCTCCATCGGCTTGGGGCTCACCAGCAATAGCGGCAGCACCACGACGGGTCTCAGCAACTCGACCAGCAGCGGCGAAGGCGGCCAGTTCGGTCTGAGCCTGAGCCGCGGCAATTTCGAGATGAGCGTTCTGCTTGAAGCGCTTGAAAGCAAGGGCGTCGTGCGCACCTTGGCCGAGCCCAACCTCACTGCCCTTTCGGGACAAGAGGCCCATTTCCTTGCCGGCGGCGAATACCCTATTCCGGTGGTTGATGATGATAGCATTGCCATCGAATACAAGCCCTTCGGCGTCGAGCTGAGTTTCATCCCGCGCGTTATCGACAATGGCGTTATCAATCTGGAAATGAAAGCCGCGGTCTCCTCCATCGATACAAGTGTCACGATGGAATCGGGCGGTTTCTCGGTCAATGCGTTCAAGCGTCGCGAGACTTCGACGACGGTCGAGATGCGCGATGGCGAGAGCTTCTCGATCGCGGGTATCCTGCAGGATGACTTTAACGGGCTGAACAGTCAGGTGCCGTGGCTGGGCGACGTGCCGGTTCTGGGCGCGCTGTTCCGCTCCAGCGAATACGAGCGCAAACAGTCCGAGCTTGTCATCATCGTGACGCCGCATCTGGTCACGCCCACCAAAGGCACGGCCTATGCACTGCCGACCGACCGCGTCAAACTGCCGTCGGAAAAGGATATGTTCCTCTTCGGTCGCACCACGGGCCGCCCCGTGTCGGGGGCCGCGGCCGAAGTGGCCAAGCAGGACTATTCAGGCTCTTACGGCTATATGATGGAATAACGGATGCACCATTTTGCAATGAAACTCGCGATTTGCGGTGCGACCCTGGCACTGGCCGCCTGCACACAGGAAATCGGTGCGGATCTACAGACCGACGGCTATGGCAATGCAACCGCCCATAATCTGCAGGTGATGACCAATCCGCAGGATTTCGCGATCAACCTGAACCGGAAATTCAGCGCCAGCGTGCCGACCACGATCAACTTCGCCTTCAACTCGGCAGTGCTGACACCTGAGGCCCGCGCGATCCTGGCTCGTCAAGCGGGCTTCATCCGCCAGTTCCCGGAAGTCCGCTTCCGCGTCTATGGCCATACGGATCTGGTCGGCTCGAATGCCTATAACAAGGCTCTCGGCCTGCGTCGGGCACGCGCGGCGGTGGACTTCCTGACCGCGCAGGGCATCTCGCGTTCGCGGCTCGAGGCAATGGTCAGCTATGGCGAGACACAGCCTGTGGTCCAGACCAGCGGCCCCAATATGCAAAACCGCCGCACCGTGACCGAAGTCTCCGGCTTTGTCGCGAGCAACCCTATGGTGCTGAACGGAAAATACGCAGAAATCGTCTTCAGGGACTATGTCACGAGTGCAAGATCCGTGACCACATTGACCGGCGGCCAGACCACCTCTGTGGGAACAGCCGACAGCGGCAGTTAACAAGCATAGTTACAAAACTCTTTCAGCGGGCGGGGCTTGGAAACAAGCTTCGCCCGTTTTCCTGATCGTCGCCTATATCCCCACAATTGAAACAGTATGGCCGCATTCTTGCCAGAATTCGGCATGATCTTGAACGAAAGCGCGACCCCGGCCGCCGAGTCGGCGCGGGGTAACCTAAGGTCAAGAATATGACCGAAGCAGAAGGGACGACACGCAGATGAGTGCAGCACCTATCCTTAGCCCGGAACCGGCACCGCTGGTCGCCTGCACCGTGTCGCGTGATGTGTCCAATTTCAACCTTCTGATCGAGGATATGGAGGCCGAACTGGGCGAGAGCTGGGGGGACCTCGGCTTCGATGACACCCTCTTGTTCCTGAACCAGCCCGATGCCGAAAACCTCGAATTTCTCGCCATCGCGCTGGATGGCGATGACGAGGTCCATCTGGACCGGATCACCCGCATCATCACGACCGCCAAGGACAAAGGGCTGCGGATCATCCTGATCGCGGAGGAGCTGTCGCCGATCGCGCTGCACCAGTTGCTCCGGCTCGGCGCGGATGATTTCGTGCCCTATCCGCTTCCCGAAGGGGCGCTGCACGAGGCAATCCGGCGGTTGGGTAACGAGGAAGACGAGGTGGCCCCTGCCGCCCCGGCCCCCGCGCGCAAGAGCAGCACCGACCGCAATGGCGCCATTCTGGCGGTGCACGGAATGGCGGGCGGCGTCGGTGCCTCCACCTTTGCCGTCAACCTGGCATGGGAGCTCGCCTGCAATCCCGGCGCGACCGGCAAGAAGAAAGGCGCGATCCCCGAAGCCCCCCGCGTCTGCCTGATCGACCTCGATCTGCAATATGGCACCGTCTCGACCTATCTGGACCTGCCGCGCCGCGAGATCATCTTCGATACGCTCAGCCATAGCGCGCAACTCGATAGCGACCTGCTGCATCAGGCCCTGCAGGTCTATCAGGACAAGCTGCATGTCTTCACGGCCCCCGCCGATATGCTGCCGCTCGACCTGCCCACGACCGAGGATATCTCGCGGCTGATCAAAACCGCGCAGAGCCAGTTCGATTTCGTCGTCATCGACATGCCCTCGACCGTGGTGCAATGGACCGAGACCGTGCTTTCGGCCTCCGATCTCTATTTCGCGATGCTCGAGCTGGATATGCGCTCGGCCCAGAATCTGCTGCGCATGATCCGTGCATTGCAGGCCGAGGAACTGCCGATCGAGAAGCTCCGCTATGTCCTGAACCGTGCACCGAAATTCACCGACCTTACCGGCAAGTCGCGCGTGAAACGTCTGGCAGAGAGCCTCGATATCACCATCGAGCTGCAGCTGCCCGATGGCGGACGCGCGGTGACGCAGGCCAATGATCACGGCCAGCCGATGGCCGAAGCGGCCGCCAAATCGCCGCTGCGCCGCGAGTTCCAGAAACTCGCGCGCACCGTCTACGATCTCGATCATGCGGCCAAAGCGGCACAGGGCTGAGTCCGGCTGGACCAGAAAGGACGAAGATGTTCTCGCGTTACAAGAAACCGGCCACGCCGACCGCTCCCGCCCCCGTTCTCGAAGAGATCTCCGCCCCCGAGCCGGAGGTGGAAAAGGCCCCGCTGATCACGCGCCGGATCGCGCCCTCGGCCCCCGCACAGGCCGAGCCGCAGGACAAGGACCGCCGCCGCCGCCAGAAGCTCGGCGAGCTGAAGACCGAAATCCACACCCGCCTCTTGGAGGATCTCAATCTCGCGGCGCTGGAAACCGCCCGCGAATCCGACCTGCGCAGCGAGATCGCCTCCATTGGCTCGGAGGTGGTACAGGATGCCGGTATCGCGCTGACCGCCACCGAACGCACCGGCCTGATCAACGAACTCTATGACGAGGTCATGGGGCTCGGTCCGCTGGAGCCGCTCCTGAAGGACGAGACGGTCTCGGATATTCTGGTCAACGGCCCGCAACAGGTGTTCGTGGAACGCGGTGGCAAGCTGCAGCTGACCGATACCGTCTTCAAGGACGAGCGCCACCTGATGCGCATCATCGACAAGATCGTCTCGGCCGTGGGCCGCCGCGTCGATGAATCGAACCCCTATGTCGATGCCCGTCTGGCCGATGGCTCGCGCTTCAACGCGATGGTGCCGCCGGTTGCGGTGGACGGTTCGCTGGTCTCGATCCGGAAGTTCAAGAAAGACAAGCTCGGGATCGACGATCTGGTACAGTTCGGCGCCTTTACCGAGGAAATGGCCGCCTATCTGCAAGCCGCCGTCTCCACGCGCCTCAATGTCATCGTCTCGGGAGGCACGGGCTCGGGGAAAACCACGACCCTCAACGCGCTGTCTTCGTTTATCGACAACTCGGAACGTATCCTGACCATCGAGGATACGGCCGAACTCCAGCTGCAACAGACCCATGTGGGCCGGATGGAAAGCCGCCCGCCCAACGTGGAAGGTCGCGGTGCGGTCACGCCGCGCGACTGTCTGAAGAACGCCCTCCGGATGCGCCCCGACCGGATCATCGTGGGCGAGACCCGCGGCGAGGAGGTCATCGACATGCTGCAGGCGATGAATACGGGCCATGACGGCTCGATGACCACCATCCACGCGAACTCCGCGCGCGATGCGATGTCGCGTCTGGAGAACATGATCGCCATGGCCGGCATCGAGATGCCGATCAAGGCGATGCGTGCACAGATCGCCTCGGCTGTGAACCTTGTGGTGCAGGCCTCGCGTCTGCAGGACGGCTCGCGCCGGATGACCTCGATTTCCGAGATCACCGGCATGGAGGGCGATGTGATCTCGATGCAGGAACTGTTCCGCTATGAACGCCTCGGGCTGACGCCGGAAGGCAAGATCATCGGGCGCTTCACCGCCACCGGCGTACGCTCGCATTATGCCGACCGCTTCCGCCAATGGGGCTATGATCTGCCCGCCTCGATCTACGAGCCGGTGGAGGGCTGAACATGGGCGCGATTTCTACCGTTGCCATCTATGCGGTCATCTTCGTCGCCGTGCTACTGCTGGTCGAGGGGCTCTATCTTCTGGTCTTCGGAAAGTCGATCTCGCTCTCGCGCCGCGTGAACCGCCGCATCGACATGCTCGAGAAGGGCGGGCGGCGCGATGAGGTGCTGGAACAGCTCCGCAAGGAAGTGACCCAGCACGAGAAGGGACGGAACATCCCTTTCTACTCTCTCCTCGCCACCAAGGCACAGAAGGCCAATATCGCTTTCAGCCCCAAAGCCCTCATGGGGGTGATGGGCGCGATGAGCGTGATTGTCTTCGTCGGTCTGTCGGTCGGTCTTGCCATCGATCTGCCCACGCGTCTCCTGCTATCGGTTTTGATGGGGTTCGGTGCGGTCTATTTCTGGGTCTCGCAGAAGGCCAACAAGCGTATGGCCCTGGCCGAAGAGCAGCTTTCCGACGCGATCGAACTGATGGTGCGCAGCCTGCGCGTGGGCCATCCGCTCTCCTCCGCCATCCAGGCTGTGGCCAAGGAGATCCCCGATCCGCTGGGCACCGAATTCGGCATGATCGCGGATGAGGCCGCCTATGGCCGCCCCGTAGCCGATGCGCTGCGCGACATGGCCCAGCGTCTGGATATGCAGGATCTGCGCTTCCTCTCCGTGGCGGTCTCGATCCAGCAGCAATCGGGGGGTAACCTGGCCGAGGTGCTCGACGGGCTGTCCAAGGTGATCCGTGCCCGCTTCCGGCTGTTCCGCCGTGTGAAGGCCATCACGGCCGAGCCGAAATGGTCCGGCATGTTCCTGTCGGGCTTCCCGCTGGTGATGCTCGCAGGTGTGCTGATCCTCTCGCCCGGCTATTACGACAAGTGCAAGGACTCGCCCCTGTTCCTGCCGCTGGCCATCGGGGTCTTCGTCCTGCTGGGGATGAACTACCTGTTCATGAAAATCATGACCAATATCAAAGTCTAACTCCTTCTGCCGCTTAGAGAGACCACCATGGGCCCGCTCAATCAATATCTGCTCCAGACCCTCGGCCCGATGGGCCCGATGATCGCCCTTCTGGGCGCGGCGGCGCTGCTGATCGCGGCGACCCTGCCCTTCCTGCTCAAGAAACGCGCCGATCCGCTAGACAAGATCGCCAGCCAGCGCCGCCGCCCGCAACAAGCCGGTGCCGCAATGGCTCCGGGCAAGCTGCGCGACAGCGGAACGACCAAGCTCGACCGGTTTGCAGGCTTCCTCGAGCCGCAGGACGAGAAGGAAATGTCGGCGGCCAAGAAATGGCTGCAAAGCGCGGGCTATCGCGGCCCCAATGCCGTGCGGACCTTCCACGCGACGCAGGCCGCAATGGCCATCGGCGGGCTGGCTCTCGGCGCGCTTATCATCGTCTACATGACCCTCACCAGCCCCGATCCGGTCGAACCGGCCGTCATGATCGGTATCATCATGGGTCCGGGTGTTGTGGGCTATTTCGGCCCCAAACAATGGGTCAACAGCCGCGTCGCCGCCCGCACCGAAGAATTGCAGAACGGTTTTCCCGATGCGCTCGACATGCTTCTGGTCTGCGTGGAGGCCGGTCAGTCGCTCAATCAGGGAATTATCCGCGTGGCGCGCGAACTGGCGCAATCCTGCCCCGCCATCTCCGAGGAATTCGCCCTGATCGCCTACGAAATCAAGGCAGGCAAGGACAAGGCCACAGTCATGCGCAATTTCGGCGAGCGTTCCGGCGTCAGTGACATTCAGAGCTTTGCCACCGTGATGATCCAGTCGCAGACCTTCGGCACCTCGATCGCGGAGGCCCTGCGTATCTATGCCGCCGATATGCGCGACAAACGCATCATGCGCGCCGAGGAAGCCGCCAACAAGATCCCGACCAAGATGACTTTGGGCACTATGGCCTTCACAGTGCCGCCACTTCTCATCATCCTTGTTGGGCCTTCGGTCTACGATATGGTAGTCAGCTTCGGTAACATGTAAAACCAGACCGGACCGATGCGCGCCACAGGACGTTTCCTCGCCCTTCTCTGCCTATCTGCCGCGCTCGGGGGCTGTATGCCCTTTGGCGCGAAAACCGATTCCCCCTTTGCTCCGGGCTATGCCGACGGCGAGGGCGTGGACGGGCTGATCGTGGGCCACCGGCTGATGGCCGCGGGCGAATACGATCTGGCGCTCAAGGCCTATTACCGCGCCATGGCCGAACAGGGCGTCAATGTCGATACGCTCTCGGCGATAGGCTCGGCCAATCTCAAGCTCGGACGGCTCGGTCAGGCCGAACAGATCCTGCGCCGCGCCACCGAGGAGGACGGCACATTCGTGCCCGCGTGGAATAATCTGGGCGTGGTCCTGATGGAGGAAGGCAAGGTGGCCGAGGCCGCGCGCACCTTCCGTATCGCCTACGGGCTCGATAATGGCGAATCTGACGCAATCCGTGAAAACCTGATGCACGCGCTCGCAAAGATCGACAAACCTGTCTATGATCCGGCGAAAGAACAGACATTCAAGCTGGTGCGACGCGGGCGCGGTGAATACCTGCTGCTGACCCAGCATTGAGGCCGAGCAAGAGGACGCGGACCATGCGCCAGACCATCCTGATCTGTGCCCTTCTGGGCAGCGCCCTGACGCTTGCGGCCTGCGGTGCGCGCGACAGTGCCCAGGAAGCCAAGGCCATGAAAGCCGTCAATGCGATCGACGAGACCAATCTCTCGGACATCATGCTTACGGTCAGCGACCCGAAAGAGGCCGTGAAATATTTCGAGCGCGCCAGCACCGAAAGCCCCGACCGGATCGACCTCAAGCGCGGCCTTGCCAAATCGCTGGTGCGTGCCAAGAGCCACGAGCGCGCAATCACGGTCTGGCAGGAGGTTCTGGCCATGCCGGGGGCCGGTGATGCCGACCGTGTGGGGCTGGCCGATGCACAGATCCGCAGCAATGACTGGGCCGCGGCCAAGGCGACGCTCGCCACCGTCCCGCCCACCTACGAGACCTATGACCGCTACCGCCTCGAAGCGATGGTGGCCGATAGCCAGAAAGAGTGGAAAAAGGCCGACAGTTTCTATGACACCGCCGTGGGCCTGACGACCCGCCCCGCAGGGGTGCTCAACAACTGGGGCTTCTCCAAGCTCACCCGCGGGGATGGGAAAGCGGCCGAGAAGCTCTTCGCCGAGGCGCTGACGTATAATCCCTCGAGCTTCACCACCAAGAATAACCTCGTTCTGGCGCGGGCCGCGCAGCGCAAATACGATATGCCGGTCATAGACATGACCCAGACCGAGCGTGCGCAGCTGCTCTATACGGCGGCCCTTTCGGCGATCAAGCAGGGTGATGTGAACACGGGGCGCTCGCTTTTGCAGGAGGCGGTAGATACCAATCCGCAATATTTCGAGGAAGCCGCCCGCGCGCTGGCAGCGCTCGACGCCAATAAGGTGAAATCCTGACATGCTCGCTTCGGGGCCTTTCGTCACCGCGCTGGCCTTTCTGCTGGCGCTGACGCCGATCTGTATCTGGATCACCCTTACCGATCTGCGCGACATGAAAATCCGCAATGTAGCGGTCTATACGATGGCGGGAATTTTCGTCGTGCTGGGGCTATTGGCCTTACCGCTGGATGTCTGGGCATGGCGCTGGCTCAATTTTGTGGTGGTCTTTGCCATAGGCTTCGTGCTTTTCGCCTATGCGGGGTTCGGCGCGGGCGATATCAAATTCGTCTCCGTGGCCGCGCTCTTCGTCTCGCAGGCCGAAGGGCAGATCTCTCTGGCGCTGATCTGCCTGTCGGTCGGGCTGATCGCGGGGCTGGGACTGCACCAGATCCTCAAGCGCATCCCTGCCCTGACCCGCGCCACCCCCGACTGGAAAAGCTGGGGGGCCAAGCGCACACCCGCCGGTGTCGGTCTCGCCCTCGCGCTCTGGGCCTATCTGGCGCTTGCTTGCGTCTTGGCAGCATAAGGCCAGACAGCGCCCGCCTTTTTCCCGAATTCGGCCACATTGCGGCGGCACTTTCCGATCATAAGCAGGGCTAACAGTCCGTTAATCCCTATCGGAAATCCCGTTTCAGGAAGGTCGTGTCGTATGAATATGATGGCCCGCACAATTACCGCCCCTCATATGCCACGCAGCCTGTCCGAGACGGGCCTGAGCCTTGTGATGATGCGCGACATCCTGTTGAAAACGATGTTCCGCACCAACCAGACCACGCTGAGCTCGCTGGCCGAACTGCTCTGCCTGCCGACCACCCTGCTGCAGGAGCTGATCGACATGGCCCGCGACCAGCGCCTTGTGGAGGCGATGGGCACGCTCCATGCCAATTCCGGCAACGAGATGGCCTTCCAGCTCTCGGATGCGGGGCGCGCGCGCGCGCTCGATGCGCTGGCGCAATCGGAATATTATGGTGCGCTGCCCGTGCCGCTGGCGATGTATCGCGAGCAGGTCAAACGCCAGTCGATCCGCAATATCCAGCTGACCCGCGATGCGCTGCTCGCGGCGATGGGCCATCTGGTCCTGCCACCCGACCTGATCGACCAGCTTGGCCCCGCCGTGGGCTCGGGCCGTTCGATCCTGATGTATGGCCCGCCGGGCAACGGGAAATCCTCGATCTCCAACGGCATCCGCGATGCGCTTGGCGACCAGATCTATGTGCCGCGCGCCATTGAATATTCGGGCCAGATCATCACCGTCTTCGACCCGATCATCCATAGCGAGGCACCGCTCCCCGCGGAGGACCCCACCGCCCTGCGCCGCGCCGGACACCGCTTCGACCGCCGCTATGTGCTCTGCGAGCGTCCGACCGTGATCACGGGGGGCGAACTGACGCTGGATATGCTGGACCTCAAGTTCAACCCCACGGCCCGCACCTATACCGCGCCCCTACAGCTGAAAGCCTCGGGCGGGGTGTTCATCGTGGACGACCTTGGCCGTCAGGCCGAGCCGCCGCAGAAGCTGGTGAACCGCTGGATCGTGCCGCTGGAAGAAAGCCGCGACATCCTCGCGCTGCAATCGGGCGAGAAATTCGAGGTGCCTTTCGACACGCTCGCGATCTTCTCGACCAACTTCCACCCCAATGCGATCTTCGACAAGGCCGCGCTGCGCCGGATCTTCTTCAAGATCAAGATCGACGGCCCGAACCAGCGCGACTTCCTCAAGATCTTCAAACTGGTGGCCAACAAACGCCAGATCCCGCTCAGCGAGGCCGCATTGGTGCATCTTCTGAAGGTGAAATACCCCACCATCCACAACGTCTATGCCAATTACCAGCCGATCTTCCTGATCGACCAGATGATCGAGATCTGCAAATTCGAGGGTATCCCGCCGCAAATGACGCCCGAGCTGATCGACCGCGCATGGGCCAATATGTTCGTGCGCGACGAGGAGATCCTGCACTAACTGAGCCGGTAGCCCTGCGGCCCTTCATCCAGATCGAAAAAGCCCGCATCCTCTGCATCGGATAGATAGGTGCGCGAGACAGGGATCACCGCCCCGTTGCGAAGCGTCAGCTCGGCCTTGGAATTCAGCTTGCGCCCTTCCGCTACGGCCTCTTCGGCCACCCAATGCGAGCGGTGGACCTGCAACCCCTGCACCCCTTCCAGCTCTGCCATCGCATCCGCCAGCCGGATCAGCACCTGATGCGAGCCTTTCGACGTCGTGACATGGACATAATGATCGCGGCTCTGCAGATGCCAGATATCGCCCTGCCGGGCCTTGGGCAGACGCTGCAGCAGGCGTGGCGTGGTCAGGGCATCAGGCTCTGGCTCGCAGGTGGCGTCTGGCGAGAAGGCGGGTTCCGGATCGGCAGGCGAGGCATAGGATGCAGCATCCGCTTGCGGCGCGGCAGACTGCCAGTCGGAGACAGGGCGGACTTCGTCCTCTCCTGTCGCTGACCCTTTGCTTTCAGGGTAGAAAAGCCGCCGCAGACTGACGCAGAAGAACGTCATTACGAAATTGTAGGCGCCGAGTTGCAGAAGCGAGGGCAGATGCGCGTGATCGATCTCGGCGAGATAATGCAGCAAACTGTGATATGGGAACGCCATCAACAGCCCGAGACTACTGGCTTCCAGCAACGCATAGCTCCAGAAGTTACGGATCTGCAGAACCTCCTCGTAGAGCAGTCGCAACGCACAGCCGATCGTGATTCCCAGCGCCCAGAGCGACGGCCAGTAGACGAGCCTCTCGCCAACCGTCAGCCATTCAAAGGTGCCGAACGGCCCACCAAGCACACCAAATGCCGAAGCTGCAACCCATGTCAGCAGCAGCGTCGGCACGCTCAGCGATCGGAGATAGGCCTGCCACATCCCGTCTTACCTCATACGAATAGTCTTACTCTCCGTTATGGAGGATATAATAAGCTTTAACCCAGCTTACCTCCTCAACCATATCGCAGAATGAAAGAAAATGCGTCCATGAGCGGGAAGCGTCGCAAAAACGAGACAGGCGCCGGAGACTTTTCCGACGCCTGCCCCTATCATTCAATCCCCGCGTGTGGGCGGATTACGCAGTCAACCCTTCAGGCTCTGCCAGACCATTGGCCCGCGCACAGGCGGTCAAGGTATTGGCCAGCAGGCAGGCGATGGTCATCGGACCGACACCACCGGGCACCGGCGTGATGGCACCGGCCACCTGAGCGGCGGAAGCGAAATCGACATCGCCCACCAAGCGGTTCTTGCCCTCGCCCTTTTCGGGCGCGGGAATGCGGTTGATACCCACATCGATCACTGTCGCACCGGGTTTCACCCAATCCCCCTTGATCATCTCGGGACGGCCAACGGCCGCCACCAGAATATCAGCAGAGCGGCAGACAGATTCGATATCCTTGGTGCGCGAATGCGCCACCGTCACCGTGCAGCTGTCACGCAGCAACAGCTGGGCCATCGGCTTGCCCACGATATTGGAACGCCCGACGACCACCGCATTCAGCCCCGAGAGCGAGCCGTGATGGTCGCGCAGCATCATCAGGCAGCCGAGCGGCGTGCAGGGCACCATGGATTTCTGCCCAGTGGCCAGAAGGCCGACATTGGAGATATGGAAGCCGTCGACATCCTTGGCCGGATCGATCGAGTTGATCACCAGATCCTCGTTGAGATGTTTGGGCAGAGGGAGCTGCACCAGAATACCATGCACGGCCGGATCGGCATTGAGCTTGGCGATCAGGGCCAGAAGCTCGGCTTCCGAAGTGGCGGCATCAAGCTTGTGCTCGTAGGAATTCATGCCGACCTCGACGGTCTGCTTGCCCTTGTTGCGCACATAGACTTCCGATGCCGGGTCCTCGCCCACCAGAACCACGGCCAGACCGGGGGTGATCCCGTGATCTTCCTTTAGCTTGGCTACCTGTGCGGCGACTTTCTCGCGCACCGTGGCCGCGAAAGCCTTACCATCAATGATCGTCGCACTCATTTCACGTCTCCTGTGCCAAGAACCCGCTCCTCGCGCAGGATCGATGCCTCGATCATGATGCGATAGAGCTGCTCGAATAGTTCCACGTCTCCGCCGGTCTGCACGGCATGCGCCTTGACCTTGGCGACCACATCCTCGACCCGTTCCTCGATCCGCGCGGGCAGCCCTTCCGAGGGTTTCAGATCGATCGCACGGTCGATCAGGCTCAGCCGGTAGGTCAGCTGCTCGACAATCTGCCGGTCCAGCCGGTCGATCTCGACGCGTAGCTCCCGCATCGAAGCGACAGTTTTCGGATCGAGCATCGGCATCTCCACATAAAAGAACAGGTCAGCCTCCTATCGCAGACCCCTAATCCCAAGACAAGGGTTTGAGGTCATAAGCCCCCGAAACCGGCTTGCCGGACGTGTCGGGAAGAAACTATGCGCGATCTGGAGAAGGCCCTGTTCTGGATGCGACCTAAGCCGGCCATTTACAGGCATCCGGTTCAGCCCTCGCCCTCGCCCTGCCGCCAGACCCGTTGCGTAGGCACCCACAGATCGACAAGCTGGCCCAGTCTCAATCCGCCTGGGCGTTCGACCCATGCGGTAACCCCGCGCCGCCCGAGGGCTGCGGGCTTATAGGCTTTTCCCTTGTCGGGATAGGTCTTGGCGATCTCTATCCCAGGCTGGACACAGGGCAGGTTCTCGAGATCCACAACCAGCGAGACCCCCTCCTCGCTCTGCAGCCGCGAGGAGGGCGGGATATGCGTGAAATCCGGCAGGCCGCGCAGCACGATGGAGGCCCCCACCCATTCGGGCTTCAGCTCGGGGATGCGCATGACGAAAGCGGTCTCGGCCATCTCCTCCGCTGACAGGATGCTCAACTGGCGGGTGTTGGCGATCTCGGTGCCCTTGGCAAACTGCCCGGTGACCCGCGAGCAGGAGGCGCGCGTATATCCACGATGCGCCTCGCCGAGCGGCCCCTCGAAATCCAGTTCCATCCGGTCCACCGCCACCGATTGCATCTGGCCCTGTGGCACGATGCCCAACCAGACGATCTCTGCCTGATATCCGGTCCGTCTCAATGCCGGCATGAGTTTCCCTGTCCGATCGCGAAATGCCTTCTGGGACACATGCTTGGGAGAGTTGTCGCAAAGGTCAAGCACAGTCGTTGCGTCGCATGGAAAAGGCCGCCCCGAAGGGCGGCCCATCTACCGGATTGTAGCTTGCTTAAGCGGTCGGCTCTGTCCCGTCGGGCGTGCCCTCGGGCTTCACCTCCTCGGTTTTGGCTTTGGGCACCGAGGTCACCGTCGGCAGACCACCGGTGGGGGTGTCGTCATCACCGCCACCCAGAGCCTCGCCCTTGATGACTTTCTTGATCTCTGCGCCGGTCAGGGTCTCGTATTCCAGCAGGCCCTGCGCAAGGCGTTCCCACTCGACTTCCTGCTCGTCGATAATGCGCACCGCCTCGCGGTAGCCCTCCTCGATCAGCTCACGGACCTCTTCCTCGATCAGCTGCTTGGTCGCCGCCGAAACCGAGAAGCCAGCGGTATTGCCGGAATAGCCCTCATGCGCCTCGGCATAGTCGATATTGCCGACCTTATCGGACATGCCCCAACGCATCACCATCGCGCGCGCAATGGCCGATGCCTGCTGGATATCGCCCGCCGGACCGTTCGACACATGGTCGGGACCCCATTTCTTGATCTCGGCCGCCTTGCCCGCCATGGTCATGGCGATCTTCTGCTTGGCCTCGTCCTTGTGGTAGTTCAGCTTGTCCATCTCGGGGAGGCTCACCACCATACCCAGCGCCTGACCGCGCGGAATGATCGTGGCCTTGTAGACCGGATCGCATTTGGGCAGCGCAAGGCCGACAATGGCGTGACCGGCTTCGTGATAGGCCGTCATTTCCTTCTGCTCGGGCGTCAGGATCATCGAGCGGCGCTCGACACCGAGCATGACCTTATCTTTGGCCTGCTCGAAATCCTCCATCGTCACGAACCGGCGGCCAACGCGTGCCGCCATCAGCGCCGCCTCGTTGACGAGGTTCATGAGGTCCGCCCCCGAGAAGCCCGGCGTGCCGCGCGCGATGGTGCGCAGATCGACATCGGGACCAACGGGAACCTTGCGGGCATGGACGGTCAGGATCTTCTCGCGGCCTTTGATATCGGGGTTCGGCACATGGATCTGACGGTCGAAACGGCCCGGACGCAGCAAAGCGGGGTCCAGCACATCGCGGCGGTTGGTCGCGGCAACGATGATGATGCCCTCATTGGCCTCGAAACCATCCATCTCGACCAGTAGCTGGTTGAGGGTCTGTTCGCGCTCGTCATTGCCGCCGCCGATGCCCACACCACGGGCACGGCCCACAGCGTCGATCTCGTCGATAAAGACAATACAGGGCGCGTTTTTCTTGGCCTGTTCGAACATGTCACGGACGCGGCTTGCACCGACACCCACGAACATCTCCACGAAGTCGGAGCCCGAGATGGTGAAGAAGGGCACGCCCGCCTCGCCCGCAATCGCGCGCGCCAGAAGCGTCTTACCAGTCCCCGGGGGGCCAACCAGCAATGCGCCTTTCGGGATCTTACCGCCAAGGCGGCTGAATTTCTGCGGATTGCGCAGGAATTCCACGATCTCTTCCAGCTCTTCTTTGGCCTCGTCGATGCCTGCGACATCGTCAAAGGTCACGCGGCCCTGCTTCTCGGTCAGAAGCTTGGCTTTGGATTTGCCGAAGCCCATCGCGCCGCCTTTGCCGCCGCCCTGCATCCGGTTCATGAAGAAGATCCAGATCCCGATGAGCACGAGGAAGGGCAACCAGACGCCCAAGAGCGACATGAAGCCGGACTGTGCCTGCTTGACCACTTTCACCTGCACGCCCGACGAGATCAGCCGCTCGGCGATCGGGTCGGTCAGCGGCTTGACGGTGGAATAGGTCGCAGTGCCGTCTTTCAGCTGGTAGCGCACATCCTCCCCATCGATCTGGACATTGCTGACATTGCCCTTGTCGACCGCCTGAATAAACTCGGAATAATCGACTTGCTGCGAATTCATCGCGTTCTGTCCATCCCCAAACAGGTTGAACAGGGCGAGGATCAGCACGAACAGCACGGCCCAAAAGGCAAGATTGCGCGCATTACCCAAGGAAAAACCTCCAATTCATTTTGGCCCCCCAAAGTGTAGAGCGGGGAACCGTTGGAATGAAAATAGGGATTTAGGCTCAGGGTTCAACGGGTGAATAGCATTGAGGGCGCAAACGGGACGGCAATTTCTGCAATCCAGCCATTCGGCAGCCCTGCCAAGGGGGCGGCAACAAGCGTTTCACCTGCCCAGACCGCGGGGCTGGCCATAAGCGAGGCGCGCGGCAGCCCTGTCTCGCGCCAGTCCGAGCACAGGGCCAGCCCCGCCTCGCCAAGGGCGCCTATACTCAGGCCCTGCAGGCCGATCCCGTCCTGCGAGCCCCGTAGACGCCATCGGTCCCACACCTCACCCCCCTGCACCACCAATGCCTGAACAGACGCCAACTCGCGGGTAAAGCGGATAAAATCACCGTCATGGCTGCGGCGGACACCGGCCAGCGTCCGGGTTTGCCCAATATCGTGGCAGAAGGCCTCCAGCTTGGTGCCGCGCGGCGCATACTCCCCGCCATTGATCCAGCCGAGAATCACGGCCCAGAGCCTGCGCCGGAATTCTCCCTGAAGCTCGGTCTCGAGCCCATCGAGCGACACCAGCACATCGCCACGATCCACCGTCACATGACGCGCAACCATCCCCACCAGCGCCTGCGAAAGCGCCTCTTCGGCGCGGGCCAGATGGGCCACACTCGCAGAGATCACCTCGGGCGTCAGGCCCAGTGCGGCGAGTTGCGGGGCGGCCTTCCTGATGCGCACGCGCTCGTATTTGGGATTGTCATTGGACGGATCATCGGCCCAGTGTCCCCCTCGGTTGCGCAGATAATCGCGTAACGCCCCCCGCCCGAGATCCAGCATGGGACGGTGCCACATGACTCCCGCCTCGCACCACGCATGCCGCATTCCCGACAGGCCCTGCAGCCCCGAGGCCCGCGCAAGGCGCATGATAAAAGTTTCCAGCTCGTCATCGGCTGTATGGGCCATCGCGATATGGCCAATGCCCTGCGCCCGTGCCCATTCGCCCATCAACCCGATCCGCGCACGGCGCGCCTGATCCATCAGGTTGCCGCCCGCAGGCGCGTTCCAGTGCAGCGTATGATGGGTAAGGCCAAGGCTTTGTGCCACCTGCCCCACCATGCGCGCCTCGTCAGCCGCTTCGGGGCGCAGCCCGTGATCGACGGTCACGACCGAAAGATCCAGCCGTCCCGCCAGCAGATACAGCATCGCCATGGAATCCCCGCCGCCCGACACGGCCAGCGCCACGCGCTGCCCCGCCAGACGGCCGATGAATCGCTCGAGCATCGGGGAGTTCAAAGACAAACTGCCGCGACACGGCGCGGCAGTCTGGGTATTCTCATGGTCCGACAAGGGCGCCTCACATACAGCCGAGCTTCGACATCTCGGATTGTGCCTCCGAGACGGCCGTTGCCTGCGGATAGCGGGTGCCCACCTGTCCCAAGGCCGTGCAGGCCTCGTTACGCTGGCCGAGTTGCCCCAGCGCCCAACCCAGTTTGGTCAGGCTTTCCGGTGCCTTGTCGCCATCGGGATAGGTCGAGAAGGCATTGAGCCACGCGCGCGCCGCCCCTGCCATATCGCCGGATTTCTGCAGCGCCTCACCCTGATAATAGAGCGCGTCGTCGCTCAGCGGGCCGCCCGTATAGGATTGGGCAAAGGCCGCAAGCTCTTTCGCGGCGCGAGGAAAGTCACCCTGATCGAGCACCCCCTTGGCCCGATCGAAGTCCGACTGTTCGTTCATCGCGAGATCGGCGCTCGATTGCCCCGATCCGTTCGATGCCGCCGGCGCCGGTGCCGGTGCTGCGGTTGCGGCCTCGCCGCCCAGCGGCTTGGTCGTGCCAAGAGATCCGATATCGCAGCCCTGCTCCATCTCGCAAACACGGAATTCCAGATCGCCGATCCGGTTGGTGCCATCGCTGACAACGCGGTTGATCTTGTTCTGGAGTTCCTCGGTCTGTGAGGTCAGGCGCGAGAGCGACGCTTCCATTGTATCCATACGTTGCAGCGCCGAGGCACCGCCCGCCGCCTGCAGACCCTGCGAACCGGACGAGACCAACTCCTGACGCAGGCTTTGCACCTGCGTCGAGAGCTGCGCCAGTTCCGAACGGATATCGGCCAGAGACTGCTGGTCCTGCGCGAAGGCGGGCAGACCCGCCATCAGTGCCAGACCGCAGACTACCCCCTTCAGCGCGCGCATCATCAGGAACCTGCGCCTTGCGCGATCACCGTCACGGCGCGACGGTTCTGGGCGTAGCATTCGGGAGCCGAGCAGACCGCGATCGGGCGCTCTTTACCATAGGAGACGGTGCGCAGACGGTTGCCGCTCACGCCTTGGCTGATCAGGAAGGATTGCACCGAGCTTGCACGACGGGCACCGAGGGCGAGGTTGTATTCGCGCGTGCCTTGCTCGTCGGCATGGCCTTCGATCACGGCGGTATAGTTCGGATGCGAGGTCAGCCATTGTGCCTGCTGCGTCAGGATCTGGGTCGCTTCGGGCGTTAGGGTGGACTGGTCAACCACGAAATGGACCATATCGCCGATGGTCTTCTGGAAATAGGCGGGCGAGTTCGGGTCCGAGATATTGCCCTGGCTTACCGAGCCGTCGCCATAGCCGCTGCCGTAAGCGCCGCCCGGATCGGTGACGCCCGACCCGTCGCCGAAGCGGTCGGGATTGTTACACGCGGCAAGGCCCAATGCGCTCAGCAGCAGGGCGGCTTTGATTGCGGTTTTCATAGGTTTTTCCATTATGTCAGAAGCTCGTCATGAGCACGGTAACAGTATTTGGCTCGCTTGGGAATGTCACTGCAGGAGCGGTGACCACGTCACGTCGGAGGCAGCACTCGGGGTCGGCACTTTCTTGAGGTTACGGCCCGAGATATCCACCGACCACAGGCTCGCGCTGCCGCTCGCACCGGGGCTCTCGCGGGTGAACATGATCACGCGGCCATTGGGCGACCAGGTCGGACCCTCGTCGAGGAACGAGGCCGTCAGCAGGCGCTCCTCGGAACCGTCGGTGCGCATCACGCCGATGTGGAAACGGCCCGCATGCTGTTTGGTGAAGGCGATCATATCACCGCGCGGCGACCAGACCGGCGTCGAATAGCGTCCCTCGCCGAAGGAGATCCGCGTGGGCTCGCCGCCATTCGCGCTCATCACATAGAGCTGCTGGGTGCCCGAACGGTCGGATTCGAACACGATCTGCGAGCCGTCAGGGCTGTAGGAGGGGGCCGTCTCGATCGCAGGGCTATTGGTCAGGCGCTGGGGCGCGCCGCCACCGGTGCTCATGCGGAAGAGGTCGGTATTGCCGTTCTGTTCCATCGAATAGAGGATCGAGCTGCCATCGGGCGAGAAGCGCGGCGAGAAGGTCATCGTGCCGGGGGTCTCGGGCAGGAGCTGCGAGCTGACATTGCCGACATTCATCATCTTGATGCGCGGGAAGCCGGTCTCGAAGGTGGTGTAGATCAGCTTGGACCCGTCCGAAGAGAAGCGCGGCGCCAGCACGATGGTGCTGGAATCGGTGAGATAATTCACGTTCGCGCCATCATAATCCATGATCGCGAGACGTTTCTGACGGGCATTTTTGGGGCCGGTTTCGGAGACGAAGGCCACGCGGCTGTCGAAATAGCCGCCCTCGCCCGTGATGCGCGAATAGATCGTATCGGCAACCTTATGCGCCAGACGGCGCCAGCTTTGCGGCGTGGCGGCCAGTTGCTGGCCCTCGCCCATCTCGGCGCCGGAATAGGTATCGAACAGACGGAATTTCACCACGGCCTTGCCGCCCTGCATGGAGACCGCGCCCACCACCAGCGCCTGCGCCTTGATTCCCGTCCAGTCGGGATAGCTGACCGGCGTGCCGAAGCTCGAGAAACGCTGGATATAGGCATCCTGCGGGATCTGGCGGAAGAGGCCGGTGCCCGAGAGATCGGAATTGATCACGCTGGAAATATCCTGTGCCACTTTCGCGGCATCCGGCGTCTCGGCGATAAAGGTGGGCATCGCATAGGGCAGCGGCTCGATCACGCCATCGGTGATCTCGACATGTAGCGGGCCGCCATCCTGCGCCATGGCCGGAGTGGCAACCAGCCCCGCCGACATCACACCTGCGGCAGCCAGTCCGGCCATCATCATACGCAGCATCGAAACACTCCTTGTCTGGTCCGCGCCCGTCCCATGCGGACGGGCAGGTTTTGTCGGTTGTAGCGCGGAATGCGCGACAGGCGCATCACATCCGCACGCGGTCTCGCGATTATTTGCCGAAAACGGGATTTCCGGCATCAGCGCATCCTCATCTTGGAGGGGTTGAAGTCCATCTCGATGGTCTTCCACTGGCCATATTTCTCCGCAGGCAGCGGGAAGCCGTCCGAACCACAGCGGATGATGGCGCGGCGCGCGGCCTCATAGGCCTGTTTTGCCGCAGCATCGCTTCCCCCCTGCGAGCCCACCAGTTTGATCGAGCTGGCGATCGGCATGCCGTCGGGCTGCATCTGCACCGAGACGGTCACCGTGGTGCGCAGCGCCTCGGACGACAGCGCGCCCACGTTCCAGCATTGCTTCACATCCACGATCAGCGCGTCTTTCTCGCCGCTGGTCATCGGCGGCCCCATCGGCGCATTGCCGGTGCCCCCGGTGCCCTCGCCCCCCAGAGCCTGTGCCAGCGCATCCTGCACGGCCTTCTCGGTATTGGGCGCAGGTGCCGCGGGTTTGGCCGCTGCCGGTTTCTTCTCGGCGGGCTTCTTGGCAGGCGTATCCGCTTTCTTCTCGGGCGTTTTCTCTGCCGGCTTATCAGCAGGTTTATCCGATGCCTTTTCCGATGCTGCGGTCTTCACCGGCTCGGGTTTGGGCTCTTCCTTCTTGGGCGGGGTAGGCTTGGTGCGCGGCTTGGGGCTCGAGGGCGGAGCCGAGGTCTTGGCCTCTTCCACCGGCTTCGACGCCTCGGTCTCGATCTCGGTGCCCGATTCCTCGGGCGCCTGCGCCTGCTGTGCCTCTTCCTTGGGTGTCTCGGGCTCGGGGGCCTCGGCCTCTTGAGTGGCCTCTTTCGGCACCTCGGCCACCTGTGCCTCCGGCTCAGGCGTGGGCATCGGATCGGGCGCGACGCGGCGCGCGGGCTTGGCAATGGGGCGCGGGCTGAACTCGGGCGTCGCGGTATCCTGCGGCTCCTCGACCTCGGGCATCATCGAGGGCGGAACTTCCGTGACCTCGGTAGGCTCAGCAGGCTCCTGCACATCCGATAGATCGGGCTTCGCCTCGGGCGTGGGCTCGGGCTCGGCCAAGGCCTCCTGCGGTGCCGGATCGGGCGCCTCCTCGGGCGCAGGCGTGTCTTCGGCCGGAGAGACATCCTCCTCGGGGGCCGCGATCGCCTCCGGCGCGGTTTCCTGCACCTCGCCCGCCTTGGGGGCGGCGGCCTGCATGGCCTGGAAATCGGCATCCGAGATCACCGATACAGAGGTCATCTGGATCGGATCGACCGGATCGCGTGTAAACAGCAGATCGCCCAGCACGGCCCAGAGGATGATCCCTACATGGATAATCCCCGACACCCAGATGCCGATCTTATATGCCCGTTCCGTCCGCATGTAGTTGCGTGCCTTGCGCTTACTGTTTCGCCGGTCCCGTCAGCGACGGACCACCGGATTCGGTCACCAGAGTGATGTTGTTGAAGCCCGCGCCATTGAGCGCGCCCATCACTTCGACCACACGGGAATAATTGATACCACCATCGGCGCGCAGATAGATCTTGTTGCTCTCGCGCTCCTTGGCGATCGCCTCCAGACGGCCCACCAGCTCGTCTTCGGGCACGCTCGAATTCATCAGCGACACCGTGCCATCCAGCTGCAGCGACACCGTGAGCGGCTCTTCCTGCTCGGTCGGCACCGCCTTGGCAGAAGTCTTGGGCAGCTCCAGCGGCACACCGACGGTCATCATCGGCGCAGCCACCATGAAGATGACCAGAAGCACCATCATCACATCGACCATCGGCGTGATGTTGATCTCGGCCATGGCCTGATGCTTCCCGCGTCCGCGACGCCCTCTCCGGTTGGAGTTCTTTGCTACGCCACCGCCCATGGATCAGGCGTCCAGCTGGCGCGAGAGGATGGTGGAGAACTCGTCCGAGAAGGCCTCGTAGCCGCCAACGATACGGTCGGCATCGCCCGAGAGCTTGTTGTAGAAGATCACGGCGGGGATTGCGGCCAGCAGACCGATGGCGGTGGCCACAAGTGCTTCTGAAATCCCCGGTGCCACGACGGCCAGCGAGGTGTTCTGCGAGATCGCGATCTCCTCGAACGCCACCTTGATCCCCCAGACGGTCCCGAAGAGACCAACGAAGGGCGCGGTCGACCCGACAGTCGCGAGGAATTGCAGCCCGTGATTGAGCCTCTCGCTTTCCTTGGTGATCGCGACATCCATCGAGCGCTCGATACGCGATTGCGCACCCGCGATCAGGTTACCATCCTGCCGGTGGCTGCGGCGCCATTCCAGCATACCTGCGGCAAAGATCTTCTCGCTCGCGCCATCGGGACGGGTGCCGATCTGCTCGAACAGCTCATCGAGCGGCTCGCCCGACCAGAAGGCCTGATCGAAAGTCTCGGCCTCGCGGCGTGCCGCGCGGAACGAAATGAACTTGCGGATGATGATCGCCCAGGACCAGAAGCTGGACAGCATCAGCACGATTACCACGAGTTTTACGGTTAGGGAGGCATGGGCAAAAAGGGCAAGCAGCGAGAAATCCATCTGCTGCGCCGTGCCAAGCACGTCTGTTTCCATCGGTCTACTGCTCGTCAAATAGGGGCCGCGTTTGTCGCGGGTTGATTGGCAGCGATTTTAGCGCACATAAAGGGGGCGCGCCATAACATCTACGTCACCTAGGGGCGAATTGCGCACTCAATGCAGGCTTGGAGCCAGCTTCCGGCGTATTTCGGCAGATATCCGCTGTGCCGCCCCCGTTTCGTTAAGGCAGACAAGCGTGACCTGCGCCGAAAACAGCACCTCCCCCGCCCGTGTCACCTCCTGTGCAAGCACGATCCGCGCACCGGTCTCGGCGACCAACCGCGTCATCACAACAAGCTCGTCATCGAATCTGGCGGGCTTGAGATAATCCGCCTCGACCCGTCGCACGGCAAAGACAGTGCCCGTCTCGGCTTTCATGCGCGCCTGATCGACACCCAGCGAGCGGATCCACTCACTGCGGCCGCGCTCGATGAATTTCAGGTAATTGGCATAGTAGACGATGCCGGCCAGATCGGTATCTTCGTAATAGACGCGGACGGGAAACGCGAAGGCCATCACTCTACCCTTTCGGCGCCAGCTTGGCCTCGGCCATATCCTGCGCCATGCGGGCGCTTGCGGCCTCGGCCTTCTCGCGCATCATGTTGGCGCGGGCGAAGAGGCGCAGCGCATGGGAGGCGTCCCCGGACACGGCAGGCATCACCGGATCATAGGCCGCGGCAATCACCGCTGCCACCTCGGGACGCAGCACCGCCGCCCCACGCGCCAATCCCAGAGGCGAGCGCCCGGTCCAGGCCTCGTTGCCCCATGCAAGGATCATCTGCACCGCCTGCCCCAGCGCGATGGTCTCGGCGGGCACCTCGGCCATGGCCTCGTCCATCCGCACGAAGCTGAAACAGGCGCGGATCGCCCCCTGATCATCGAAGCGGAAGGTGCGGTAATGGGTGGCCCCCGCATCATCAAGCCGGACGACCAGATCCTGCAATCCGGGGAGCATATGGTCGAGATTAGGCACCTCCAGCAGCTCCTGCCAGTCGCGGAAGAAGAAGATCATCAGATTGGCGCCAATCTCGGGATCGGTCTCGGCCAGCTTATGACCCGAGAGGGCGGCAATCGCCTCCAGCGCGCCCTTCATGATCTGCAGCGTCTCTTCCTGCACCCCGAACACGATCGGCACGATCGGACGGCCCCAGCGCGCGAAATGGTATTGCCCATCCGCGCGGGTGAACAATGCGGTGATCTCTTCGGGCGTCAGGCTATCGGTGTCGGTCATCATGATCCTCTTGTCTTGGGCCCGATCATAGGGCCTCTGCCCACGGAGAAAAAGGCGTCAAAAGCCTTTATGTGTTTCCAGAAAGGCCAGTTCTTCCTTGGTGCTCTCGCGTTTGAGCGCCGCGTTGCGATGCGGGAAACGCCCGAACCGCGCGATGATGTCGCGATGTGCATGGGCAAAGCGCAACCCGTTCTCATCCTCCGCCGCCTCGTAAAGCGCTACGGCGCGGTCCTGATCGGCCAGATCCTCGGAATGCATGAAGGGCAGATAGAAAAAGGCCGGTGCCTGTGGGTCGAGCGCCTTCACTTGCGCATCAAATCCCTGCGTCAGAGCGTGCCCGGCCACCTCGCGCGCCCGGGCATCGCTGGCAAAAGCATGGCCCGTGCCACGGAACATATTGCGGGGAAACTGGTCGAGCAGGATCACCAGCGCCAGAGCGCTTTCGGCCTTCTCGCGCCATGCCGCCAGAGCGCCCTCTGTGGCCTGCGCCTGTAGCGGCCCGAACCGGTCGCGGATAAGGCCGTCGAACAGCTCGTTCTTCTCGAACCAGCTCTCGCGGTGCTCGGGCGCGAACCAAAACTCCAGAACATCTGCGGGGTGGTCATAGGTCATGCGGGCCTCCTCGGGCATGGGCTGCACAGATAGGACGCATGGATCAAATGGAAACGGGCGCCCCGAGAGGCGCCCGTTTCACAGTTCGGAGATCTCGCTCAGGCCTTCTTTTCCGCCTGCAGCCCCTTCACGATGGAATAGCACATCACCAGAAGCACGATGGTGAAGGGCAACCCCGTCGAGATGACCATCGATTGCAGCGCCGACAGGCCACCGCCCAGAAGCAGCACAATCGCCACGACGCCCTCGAACGTCGCCCAGAACACCCGCTGCGGGACCGGCGCATCGACCTTGCCGCCTGCGGTGATCGTGTCGATCACCAGCGAGCCCGAATCCGAGGAGGTCACGAAGAAGACGATCACGAGGATCACCCCCACCACGGAGGTGATCTGCGACAGCGGCAGCTGGTCGAGCACACGGAACAGCTTCACCGAGATATCGGCATCCACCGCGCCCTGATAGCCATCCATGATCACCTGTTGCAGCGCGACACCGCCAAAGATCGACATCCAGACCACACAGGCCAGCGACGGGATCAGCAGTACGCAGACGATGAACTCGCGCACGGTGCGCCCGCGCGAGACACGCGCGATGAACATGCCCACGAACGGCGACCAGCTGATCCACCATGCCCAGTAATAGGAGGTCCAGCCCTGAACAAAGCCGGTATCCTCACGCCCGAACGGGTTCGACAGCGCCGGAAGCTCGGTCAGATAGGCGCCAAGCCCCGTGCCGATATCGCCCAGAAGCGTCAGCGTCGGACCGGTGAACAGCACGAAAAGCAGAAGCACCAGCGCGAGAATCATATTGATCTCGGAGAGTTTCTGCACGCCGCCCTCGAGCCCGCGCAGCACCGAGATCAACGCGACACCGGTGATGGCCGCAATCAGGATCACCTGGATGGTGGTCGAGATCGGAATACCGAAGACCGCATGCAGACCGGCATTGGCCTGCGTGGCGCCAAGGCCCAGCGAGGTCGCCAGACCGAAGAGCGTCGCGAATACCGCCAGAATATCGATGACATGGCCCGGCCAGCCCCAGATGCGCTCGCCCAAAATCGGGTAGAAGGCCGAGCGGATCGTCAGCGGCAGGCCCTTGTTATAGGAGAACAGCGCCAGCGCGAGGGCCAGAACCGCATAGATCGCCCAAGGATGCAGCGCCCAGTGATAGATGGTCGCGGCCATACCCAGCTTGAAGGCGGCCTCGTTGTCGCCCTCGGCCCCGCCAAGCGGCGCACCGGCGGCACCGGCGAAAGAAGTCGAGAAATGGGTCAGCGGCTCGCCCACGCCATAGAACATCAGCCCGATGCCCATGCCTGCGGCAAAGAGCATGGCAAACCATGCCGGATAACCGAAATCAGGCGTGGCCTCGGACCCGCCCAAGCGGATCTTGCCCCAAGGCGAGACGATCAGGAACAGGCTGAACAGCACGAAGATGTCGCCCGCCGTCAGGAAGAACCAGTCGAACCCGCCGGTCACCGACGAGAAGAGCCAGCTGAAGAGGCCCTGCGCGGTGTCGGGGAAGACCAACGTAAACAGCACGAAAAGAACGACAGCCGCGCCGGAGATGGCGAAAACCGGGTTATGGATGTCGAACGCGATCCGCCCGACACTGCCTTCGATATTATCCTGACCGACGCTGTAATCGGTATCGATCGGGGCAGCCGTGCCCTCGGGCGCGGGTACACCCAGATCTTCATCCTGATCCCTTGACTCTGCCATGCAGTCTCTCCTGTCCCGTTTCACTTTTATCGTTCTGGTGAGCTCCGCGGCCAGAACGCCGCACGGCCCGTGCTGCGCGATTTTCCGCACAGCCCCGACCCATCACAGCGTCGCGTCCGCAAAGGGATATTCCAAAAACGACATTTCGTGGCGCTTATGGACTATCTCTCAAAAACTTTCCACCATAGGAACAAGCAAAAATCCGCCGGGTTCCCCGACGGATCGCAAAAAGATGACTATGTCCGGATCGCCTCAGCGAGAAGCGGCGGTCTTTATCGGCACCAGCTGTTGAACGATCCCGACAAAAAGCAGGTAGAGCGAGGTCACCACCAGACCGCTATGCACCAGCGGCCCCGACTGGAAATCGGTCCAGGCGGCAATGGCGGCAAACACTACCCACGCCAGCGCTACCGGCAGCGACAGCTTGCGCCAGCGCTGTGTGCGCACGGGGTGGATGAACTTCAGCGGCAGGAACATCGCGATCGTGCAGATCAGCACCAGCACCAGAATGACTGGCGGCGAAGGCGTCGTCGCAAAAACCACAATCGCCACCATATTCCAGCATCCCGGGAAACCTGAGAAGGAGTTATCCTTTGTTTTCATTCGTGTATCCGAGAAATACACCACGCTGAAATAGGTAATCGCCACCACCACGAGCCAGCCCGGCCAGCCCGGCAACAGGTCGGATTTGAACAGCGCATAGGCGGGGATAAAGACATAGGTGAGATAGTCGATAATCAGATCCATCAGCACGCCATCGAAAACCGGTGCGTTATGTTTCACGTCATAGCGTCGTGCCAAGGGGCCATCGATCCCGTCAACGACCAGCGCCACGACGAGCCACAGGAACATGACGCTCCAGTTACGTTCGACCGCGGCATCAAGCGCCAGCAGGGAAAACACCGCGCCGGTTGCGGTAAGGAAATGGACCGATAGGGCTTTGGTTCTTATCATCATGTCTTTGGTCATGCCGCAAAGACTGCGGTGGTTCAAGCGCTGACATGGCACGGGGCGGACCGGTAGGACGGATATGATACATATCGCACAGGGCTGCGGAAACATCCGGCCTCAGGCATAAAGAAGGGCAGCGCAGAGCCGCCCTTCCCGTTCAAGCCATGTCTCTCGGGCCGCGGTTCAGCCCTGCAACACGCCTCCAAGCGTTTCTGCCAGAAGTTGCTCAAACTGCTGAACACGGCGCATGTCATCCTGCGCATCCGCCGTCTCGGCATCCTCGGTAGCTGTAGCAGCCAGTGATTCAATAACAGACTGGGCTGTCGGGACGCCTTCATCCTCATCGGACGGTGGCGGACCCGGCGGCGGCCCCGGAGGCGGCGGGGGCATCATCATCGCAGCCTCCGTCCCGTCGGTCTCCGAGACCGCTTCCTCGCCGAGCGATGCGTCATAGGCCGCCTGCTCCATCGAGGAGAGGGCACCATCGCCATCGAGATCGAAGACCTCTTCATCATCGCTCAGTGTAACCGTTGAACTGGTCGTCGAGGACGATGACGAGGCCTCGCTCGTATCGCCAAACAAAGAAACAAACATGGATTCGGAATCGGCGCCGCTGCCGGAAGGGGGGGGAGGGGGCGGCGGAGGGGGAGCTGCAGCCTGCGTCTCCCCGACGTCAGTCGTGCTTTCGTCATCGTCCGTCGTCGTGCTGCTTGTGGCCATGAGAGCCTGCAGCGCGGACGCGACACTTGCACTACTGGCAAGGGTGGATACGTTCATATCGCGTTCCTTTCTGAACTTGAAACGTCTCCAGAAACTGCGCCCGCAAAATGAACGAAACCTTGCCAGAATATGGTTAACCCATTGACATTTCTGATAGGTAGCCGGTTTACATTTAAAAATTTACCTAACGATAACCGGAAAATTCCGGTTACCGGCTCTTTCCATTAGCGGCGCGGATGGGCCGCGCGATACACCTCCATAAGCCGCGCCTGATCGACCGCCGTGTAGACCTGCGTCGTGGCCAGACTGGCATGGCCCAGAAGCTCCTGAATCGCCCGCAAATCGCCGCCATGGCTCAGGAGATGGGTCGCGAAACTATGGCGCATGGCATGCGGCGTGGCCGTCGCCGGAAGCCCCAGCGCCATGCGAGCCCGCTCCATCGCCTTCGCAATCAGCCGCCCGTTCAGCGCCCCGCCCCGCTTGCCACGGAAGATCGGCATGTCCTGAGCCATCGGGAAGGGGCAGAGCCCGAGATAGGTTTCGACCGATTGGCGCGCCACCGGCAGAAGCGGCACCATCCGCTCCTTGCGCCCCTTGCCCATGATCGTCAGGCTATCGCCCAGAGGAAGATCGGCGCCAGTCAGCGACAGCGCCTCCGAAATCCGCAGCCCGCAACCATAGAGAAGCGTCAGCACGGCGGTGTCTCGCGCCGCCACCCAGGGGTCCTGCGCCTGCAGATCGACCTGCTCGATCATCGCGACCGCCGCATCCTCGGCCAGCGGACGGGGCAATTTGCGCTGGAACCGCGGCGGACGGGCCGAGAGGGGTGCGGTCGCGTCGAACCCCTCGCGATCCGACAGCCAGCGGATGAAGCTTTTCAGCGAAGACAACGCGCGCGCCAGAGAGCGCGCCGAAAGCCCCCGCCCCCGCTCATGTGCCATCCATGCCCGCATATCGCCGGTGCTCAGCCGTGCGATCCGCGCAACGCCCAGCGATTCGCCGTGATACTGGTGCATAAAGGCCAGAAACCCCCGCAGATCCGCGCCATAGGCGATGATCGTCTGCTCGGAGGCTCCTTCGAGCCCGCGCAGATGCAAAAGCCAACGCTGCATCGCATCGCGCAGCCCGTCCGACATACCAATCATGACCTACCCCAGAAACCTCTGCATCATACGCTCGAAGACCGCGCCGAAAAAGCCAAGAAGATCGGTGCCTTGCGAAACCTTGAACCGGTTGGGATCGTTCGACCCCAACACCAGCATCGCCGGCAGCCGCCCCGCCCCCAGATCCAGCGCCAGAACGGCCTCCGACCGGATCGCTTCGGACTGGCTGTCAGGACGTGTATCATGGACGGGTGTGCCCGCCTCGGGGGTCTTGCGCAGCAGGATCGGATCCTGAGAGGCATGACGTCCGTCACGCATATATTCGGCGGAAAATCCCGGCTCGGCCAGACAGAGCACCTTGCCCATATGCCGCAGTGCCGGATCGGCCTCGGATTGATGGGTCTCGAGCACCAGCCGGATCGACTGGACCTCGAGGATTTCGGCCACTTCCTCATGCAGAACCGCCAGAAAACCTCGGAATTCCAGCGGCGCAAGCAGCGACAGGACCGCACGGTGGATCTGATAGGTACCCGCGAGATTTTCGTAAGCCGCGGCAATCACGGAGCGATGGGTATCCTCGAGCCGGTCCAGACGGCTCTCGAGCCGTCTCATTGCAACCGAGCGCAGATCGACAACCTTCCCCGCCCCGATCACATCATCGGCACCGATCAGCACCTGCATCAGGGCCGGATCATCCAGAATGAGATCGGGGTCGGACAGAATCTTTTCACGCAAGGGCTGCGTCAAACCGGCTTGTGTCATGGAAAAATGCCTTTAAAAACGGCTCTGTCAGCTAATCTACCAAATTTCCGCATTTTTCCCAAGAGGTTCACGCGAAGACAGCCAACGAATTCCGGTCATGAGCTATTAGATTGGATTCATTGAGTATGTCAGTGAACATAAAAGAAAATTAGACTTACTCTTCGTGAATTTAAGAGCTAAATAAAATAACCATGCTTAGTTACTCGACGAGTGAAATTCGCTCCCGCCTTCAGAAAGAGCTTATGCGTATCGGGATTTCGATGCGCCAAGCCTCGTTGAAAGCAGGCAAATCGCCGGGCTATCTGCATTCTGTCCTGAAGGATGGCAATGACCCGACGGTCAGCAGCCTGACAGAGATCTGTCAGACCAACGGGTTGAACTTTCCCTATATCGTTTTCGGCGTGCATATCGATGATGATGTCGAGGAGCTCCTGCGCCTTTCCCATCGCCATCCTGCCCTGCGCAATGCGCTTCTGACGCTTTTGCGGAGCGGCCAGCCGGACGCGGCATCCGGCGGCACGGAGACGCCGCGCACCGCCCGACAGGTCAAGGCCTAGGACCTGACACCGCCAGATATGAAAAAGGGGCCCCGAGGCCCCTTCCTGGATCATGCCGATCCGGTGATCAGACGATTTTCTGGCCGGTCTTGGCCCAGTCCGCCATGAACTGCTCGAGGCCCTTGTCGGTCAGCACATGCTTGACCATACCCTTGATGACAGCCGGCGGGGCGGTGATGACATCGGCACCGATCTTGGCGCAATCGGTGATGTGGTTGACCGAACGGATCGAGGCCGCGAGAATCTCGGTCTTGAACTCGTAATTGTCATAGATGGTGCGGATGTCCTCGATCAGCTCCAGCCCGTCGAGATTGATATCGTCCAGACGACCGATGAAGGGGGAGATGAAGGTCGCACCGGCTTTGGCCGCAAGGATCGCTTGCGCCGCGGTAAAGCACAGGGTGACATTGACCATATGGCCTTCGGATGCGAAAGCCTTACACGCGGTCAGACCGTCCCAGGTCAGCGGAACCTTGATCGCGATATTGGGGGAAATCTTGGCAAGCTTCAGACCTTCTTCGATCATGTCCTTGGCTTCGGTGGCGACCACCTCGGCCGAGACCGGGCCGGTGACGATGTCGCAGATCTCTTTGGTCACCTCGAGGATATCGCGCCCCGATTTCATGATCAGCGAAGGGTTGGTGGTTACGCCATCGACCATACCGAGATCGTTGAGTTCCTTGATGGCGGCCACATCGGCCGTGTCGACGAAGAATTTCATTGGTGTCCTCCAGATGGGCAGTCGCGGCACTGATAGCGCAAAACGTGGTGTCGCGAAAGGGTGGTTATGGCGGGCAGCGGGGGCTCTGCCCCCCTTGGCCTGCGGCCAATTCCCCCCGGGATATTTATCGACGCTGGAAGGAGGCGCGCCATGAGCGGACAGGACTGGTTTGCGGACGGGGCGCGGGTCTCGGTGCTGACGGCGGAGCCTGTAGGGCGGCCGCTGGATTATCTTGCCCCCGAGGGCGGGTGTTGGGCGGGGGCTTTTGTCATGGTGCCTTTGGGGCCGCGCAAGGTTCTGGGCGTGGTCTGGGGCGCGGGAGATGGCGATTTTGCCGCAGCCAAATTGCGCCGCGTGCTGCAAGTGATGGATGTGCCGCCGATGAAAGCGGATATGCGGCAGTTCCTGATGCGGATGGCCGCCTATACGATGACACCGCTGCCGCAGGTGCTGCGTCTGGCGACCCGTGCTCCGGGGCTGTTCGATGCGCCGGGGTTGCGCAAGATCTACCGTCTGGGCGCGGGCGAGCCGCCACGGATGACCGATGCGCGGGCGCGGGTATTGGAGGTTCTGCGCGATCATGGTGGAGCGGGGTTCCAACTGGGTGAATTGGCCGCTTTGGCGGGGGTGACCACATCCGTTGTGAAGGGGATGCTGACCTCGGGGGCGGTTGTGGAGGCGGACGTGCCCCGCGATGCGCCGTTCGAGCGGCTTGATCCGTCCTTGCCCGGAAAGGTGCTCTCGGAGGCACAAAAAGCGGCTGTTGCACGGTTGGAGGATGGCTCGGGCGGGTTTGCACCGGTTCTGCTGAAAGGCGTCACAGGCTCGGGCAAGACGGAGGTCTATCTGGAGGCAGTGGCCGATTGTCTGCGGCAGGGGCGGCAGGCGCTGGTGCTTTTGCCCGAGATCGCCTTGTCCTCGGAGTTTCTGGCCCGCGTGGAGGCGCGCTTCGGGGCGAAGCCGGGCGAATGGCATTCGGGCGTGACCCAGACCGAGCGGCGGCGGCTGTGGAAGGCCACGGCCACGGGCGAGGTGCAGATGGTGGCGGGGGCCCGTTCGGCGCTATTCCTGCCCTTCCGTGACCTGGGATTGATCGTGGTCGATGAGGAACATGATACCTCCTACAAGCAGGAGGAGGGTGTCTTGTATAACGCCCGCGATATGGCGGTGTTGCGGGCCTCCCTTTGCGGGGCGCAGGTGGTGTTGGCTTCGGCCACACCATCGCTTGAGACCTGGGCCAATGCCGAGGCCGGCAAATATGCGCGGGTCGATCTGGGGGCGCGGTTTGGCGCATCGAAGCTGCCGGAGATGCGGCCCATCGATATGCGTAACGAGACCATCGAGAGCCAACACTGGATCGGGCCGACGCTGGTGGGCGCGGTGATCGAGCGGGTCCGCCGTGGCGAGCAGGCGATGCTGTTTCTCAACCGTCGTGGTTATGCGCCGGTCACCATCTGTCGGGCCTGCGGGCACCAGATCGGCTGTGAGCAGTGCGATGCGCGGATGGTGGAGCACCGGTTCCTCAAGCAGCTTGTCTGCCATCAATGCGGCGAGACGAAACCGATCCCCACGCAATGCCCCAATTGTCAGGTCGAAGGGAAACTGGCCCCTGTGGGTCCGGGTGTCGAGCGTCTGGCCGAGGAGGTGCGCGAGCGCTTCCCCGACAGCCGGATGGCGGTGCTGTCCTCTGATCTGTTCACCACCGCGCGGGCACTGAAGGAGGCGATTTCCGATATTGCCAATGGCGGGGCGGATATCATTATCGGCACGCAGATCGTGGCCAAGGGGCATAACTTCCCGAAACTGTCGCTCGTGGGGGTGATCGATGCCGATCTGGGGCTGCAGGGGTCGGACCTGCGCGCCGCCGAGCGCACCTTCCAGCTGATGCGGCAGGTCGCGGGCCGTGCGGGCCGCGCCGAGACCGAAGGGCTGGCGCTGTTGCAGACCTATCAGCCAGAGCATCCTGTGATCCGTGCGATCTTGGGTGGGGATGAGGAAGCCTTCTGGCGCGCCGAGGCCGCCCAGCGCCATGCGCAGCATGTGCCGCCCTATGGGCGGATGGCAGGCATCATCCTCTCGGGACCGGATCTGAAACCCTTATTTGACATCGGCGAGGCGCTGTCACGTCAGTCAGGTCCCCTGCGCGAGATCGAGGCGACAGTCTATGGCCCCGCCCCTGCCCCCGTGGCGCGGGTGCGTGGGCGGCACCGCGTTCGGCTTCTGGTGAAGGCCGATAAGCGCGCGCCCTTGCAGGCAGCGCTGGCGCGTTGGGTCGCGCAGGTGCGCCTGCCCAATAATGTGCGCCTTGCCATCGATATCGACCCCCAGAGTTTCATGTGAAGCAGCGTTTCATGTGAAACCCGGCGGGTCGATAGATCAGTGGCAACGGGCCTCGGCCAACAGCCGATAGCTGTCTTCCGGCCCTTTCGGCACGATCAGCGGCGGGTTGAGACGCTTGATCGAGTAATAGCCTGCCTTGATATGGTCGAGATCGACCGTTTCGGCCACGCCTGGCTGGTTCAGCATCCGCACCATATGCGCATAGAGCGCAGGATAATCGCGCAGCATCTTCAGGTTGGTCTTGAAGAGCCCGTGATAGGCCACATCAAAGCGGATCGAGGTCACGAAGATGCGGATATCGGTCTCGGTCAGACGGTCGCCATGGAACCACGGCCGGCCATCCGACAGCACGGTCTCCATCCGGTCCATCTCGGCAAAGACACCGGCCACGGCTTCGTCATAACCCGCCTGAGAGCTGGCAAACCCCGCCTTATAGACCCCGTTATTATAGGCGTCATAGATGCGGGCAGTCTCGGCCTCGACATCCGCCTCGATATCCTCGGGGCGCAGACGCGGGGTCTCGGGGGCGAGCCCTTCAAAGGCCGTGTCGAACATACGCACGATATCGGCGCTCTCGTTATTGACCAGAGTATCGGTCTTTGTATCCCAGAGCACCGGCACGGTCGCGCGGCCGGTATAATGCGCATCGGCACGGGTATAGAGTTCGTGCATAAAGGACGCGCCATGCAAGGGGTCTTTATCCGCCCCCTCGAAGCCGCCGAATTCCCAGCCCTGATCACCGAGGCGCGGATTGACCACTGTCACCTCGATGAACGCCTCCAGCTTCTTCAGCTTGCGGGCGATCAGCGTGCGCGAGGCCCAAGGGCAGATATAGGCCACATAGAGGTGGTAGCGCCCGGCTTCGGCCTTGTAGCCGCCCTGCCCCGCGGGGCCGGCCGCCCCATCGGGCGTGATCCAGTTGCGGAACCCCGAGACCTGCCGCACGAAGCGGCCCTTGTCATCGGCCTTCTGCACCGGCTGCCAGTCGGCAGTCCATTTGCCATCAACGAGCATTGGCCATCTCCTTTGTCTGCAATGTTACCGGCAGCCCCCAAGGGTCCACCAGCGTGGCCTCGCCACCGAGCCCGTCAATCTCCTTTGCCTCCCCGCGCAGGGTCAGCCCCGATAGGCCGGTGGCCGGACGGGAAACGGTCCCTGCCCCCCGGGAGTTCCAGATATTGGTGGCGATATGGTGGTGATAGCCCCCCCAGCCGAAGAACTTCGCACCGGGATAATCGGTCATCACCGAAAGGCCCAGACGGTCACCGTAGAACTCCATCGCGGGTGCGAGCCCGCCCACCTGCAGGTGCACATGGCCGATGGTCATCCCCTTGGGCGCGCCGGACCATTTGCCGGAGCGCTGGTTGTGCAGATCCTGCAGATCCAGCGGTTCGGTCACCATATGGATCTGGTCGCCCATACGGATCCACTTGTCGCGCGGACGGTCGACATAGACCTCGACGCCATTGCCTTCCGGATCGGCCAGATAGATCGCCTCGGACACCGAGTGATCGGAGGCGCCCTGCAAAGGCGCCCGACGCGCCACCGCGTTATCGAGCCAATCGGCCAGAGCGCGGCGCGAGGGCATCAGGAAGGCCGTATGGAACAGCCCCGCCTCGCGATGGCTGGCCTTGCGGGCCGCCTTATCCGCCCGCAGCTCCACCAGCACGTGGCCATCCGCGCCATAGCGGGCCACCGTGCCGTCCGATGACAGCCGCGCCAGACCCAGCACGTTTTCATAGAATGCGCCCACGGATTTCAGGTCGTGGACCGTCAGAACGACATGGCCGATTTCAATCGGTGCATCACTCGTTGCCATTTCAAACCTCCTGCCACCCGCGTGGCGTTACAGGTTGCGGGGAATGCGCTCCCCGCAAGCTTCAATCCAAGAATTCAGCGGCGGAACAGACGGCGCGTCGGGAAGATGGCGGCGGCACCGTCACCCAGCAGAGCCATCATGCCCATCACGGCGGCCCACATCACCGGATATTCCCAGCCGCCACCAGCATTCGAGAAGGTGAAACCGTTAGGGATATGCGCGGCAATCGCCGCCCCCAGCAGCACCGGCACGAAGAGCGCCGAGACGATGCGCGGCAGCACACCAAAGATCAGGGCCAGACCACCGAAGAACTCGGCCGCCATGGTCAGCAGACCAACCCAGCCCGGCAGACCGAGGCTCTGGAAATACCCGGCGGTGCCCGCAGGGGTGAAAACGAAATATTTGATCAGCCCGTGGGTCACAAACAGCGCACCCGTCGTCAGGCGCAGGCCGAAGATTCCCCAAGGGGCAAGGTTACGGTCGGCTGCAGGGGCATCATGGGCTGCGGTATTGAAAGCGATATGTGCCATTGTCTTGTCTCCATCCCCGGCGCGGCGTTCAGGCAGGAGGCCTGAGGCTCGGGGCCGGTAAGTTGCGGACCGTTTGTGCTGGCCCTTTCGATGAAGCCAATATGCGCTCCGTCCTTTGCCAATAAAATGGTCTTTAAATAGAAACACTATCTACATTACGTTCCCAATGTGCGCCTTTTGATCGTCTTGAGCACCCGCCGCCGGATCAGCCCGCTGACAGGCCGGATGACCATCCAGTAGCGCGCGAAATTCGCCCGAGCCGCCTCATCCAGACAATAGATGCGCGTTCGCGTCGTCAGGCAGGCTTTGCCCTCACCTCCGATATGGTAGTGCAGTGCAAGTTTGACGGAGCCCGCTTGGTCATAGGTCTCGAAGGCCTGCAGATCCGCCAAGGGGTCCTGCCCGTAGCCTGCCTGCCAGAATCGCCCGACCATGCCGAACACGGCCTCTTGCGAGTTGCGGGCGAGTGGCGTGAAATTGTCCAGAGTGAAGGCGGGGCGGTCATGGGTCCTCCCCCGCAACCGTGCCCAGCCGCGTATCGGCGCTTCCCTGAGCGCGATCGCCCCGCGGAAGAACGCGTCATCTTCGGGCTTATAGACCAACGCCTCGGCCATGATACGGGAGGCAGGCGCATCTATCAGGATCGAATGGGTTTCCTGAAAATGGAAATCGGGGAGAATATTGTCGATAAGCATAAAAAACTCCGGCCTGAACTGAACGCATCAATCCAGACCGGAGAGGATGTGGCAAGGGTCATCAGACCTCGATGGAGCCCACCGAGCCACCATCCACGCGCCAGTTTGCGCCGGTCACAAAGCTTGCGCGTTCCGAGCAGAGCATGGCGATCACGGGGGCCACCTCTTCGGCCTTGCCGCGACGCCCCAGTTTCAGGAAGGGACGTTCTTCCTTCAGGAAACTCTGGATCGCCTCGTCTTTCGACACGCCAAGCTCCTTCGAGCGTTTCTCCATCATCCCGTCAGTCATCGGCGTCTCGATGAAGGCAGGCGCCACGCAATTGGCCATCAGCCCTTTGGAGGAATGCGCAAGCGCGATGGATTTCGAGAAACTCAGCAGCGCCGATTTCGCACAGTTGTAAACCGTTTCATCGGCATAGGGCTGGGCCACGTTTTCCGAGGTCACAAAGACCATCCGGCCCCAGCCGCCCCTGATCATTGCAGGGCCCAGATGGCGGGCCAGACGGACAGCCGAGAGAAAATCGATATCGATCGCTTCTTTCCAGTCCTCTTCCGCCATCTGCAGCGGATCACCTTTGGCCCCCGTCACCCCTGTGGCATGAACCCAGATATCGAAATCGGTCCCGACCTTGCCAATGAATTCCTCGACACCTTCGGGCGTCGAGAGATCGCCCGCCACGGCTTTCGCGCCCAGCGGCTCGGCCACGGCATCGAGCTTCTCCTGATCGAGATCGGTCAGCACCAGATCGACCATTTCCTCGGCCAGAATCTTGGCGGTCTCGCGGCCCATGCCGCCCGAGGCTCCGGTAATAAGCGCACGGCGTCCCCTGATCTGTAGATCCATTTGAAATTCCTCCTGAGTAACTGCTGTTGGAAGGCCAACGCCACCGCCCCCGTCCCCTGTTCCAAGGGAACCGATCACGCGCACGCGAGCGCCGTCTGAAGCAGCATCGAAAACAAGACTTGCGAAAGCGACGCGGATTTTCTATATGCCCCCTCGAGAGGCTGGCGCGGGCGAGCGCCTCGCCAACCCGGTCAGGTCCGGAAGGAAGCAGCCGCAACGAGCCCCGCTTGGGTCGCTGTCCAGTCTCTCACCTTTTCTTCCCCGCTTCAGCTTGTCTTCAGGTGCATCCGCCACACCGTCCCCAAAGCCATATGGTCTTGGATCAGCTGATATTTGCGTGAATGCACGATTTCATCAGACAGATTTTGCCCCATACGGCGTTGAACGTGAAAGACGCATGGAGTGATGGACGGGCCTATGACGCAAAAATTGAAATCGACACGCGTGAAAGTCGCTTCAGTGCTGGCCGTTATCGTGATTGCGGCGGGCCTTCTGGCGTGGTTCCATTCACGCAGCAATGCCGCCGAGGAAGCCGCGCCCCAGACTGTGGCCGTCAGCCGCGGTGATGTGCGTAAGACCGTGCTGGCGACCGGCCTGATCGAGGCCGATGATCTGGTGTCGGTCGGCGCGCGGACCTCGGGCCAGATCGAGACACTGGCCGTATCAGTCGGCGACGAGGTCAAGGAAGGCGATCTGATCGCGCAGATCGACAGCCTCGAACAGCAGAATGCCGTCGCACAGGCCAAGGCCGATCTGGACCAGATCGACGCCGAGATCACCTCGAAACAGGCCGAGATCAAGGTCGCGCAACTGGATGTAACCCGCCAGTCCGGGCTGAATTCGCAAAAGCTCTCGGCCACGTCCGATCTGGAATCAGCTCAGGCCACGCTCGAGATGGCCAAGGCGGGGCTTGTCTCGCTTCAGGCACAGCGCGCCCGCGCCGTGATCGAGGTCTCCTCGGCCGAGCTGGATCTCGACCGCACCAAGATCACCGCACCCATCGACGGCACCGTTGTGGCCGTGGTCAATGGCGAGGGCACCACCGTGAACGCCTCGCAGGATGCGCCGACCATCGTCAAACTCGCCAAGCTCGACAAGATGCAGATCAAGGCCGAGATCTCCGAAGCGGATGTGATCAATGTCAAAGCGGGCCAGAAGGTCGAGTTCTCGCTTCTGGGCGATCCGGACCAGACCTATGAGGCGACGCTCGACAAGGTCGAGCCCGCGCCGTCTTCCATCGAGGATGATGACGAGATCGATACCGATAGCGCGATCTATTACGATGCGCTGTTCACCGTGGACAATCCCGATGGCCTGCTCAGGATCGGCATGTCGGCCAATGTGACGATCATCATCGATGAGGCCGATAACGCGCTGACGCTCCCCGTCTCGTCGCTGCCGCCCAAAGGGCCGGACGGGAAATACCGCGTGCAGGTGATGGGCGCTGACGGCAAACCGGCCATGCGCGAGATCACCGTGGGGCTCGAGGATCAGACCACCGCTGCCATCACCGACGGGCTGTCCGAAGGCGATAAGGTCGTGGCCATGCAAGCGCCTTCCGGCCCGCCCCCTTCGGCCAGCAGCGACCGTGGTGGTCGGGGTGGTCCACCGCCGATGATGGGCATGTAAGGGGCGTCTCATGGCATTGATCGAACTGAACAATATCCGCCGTAGCTTTGCTGCGGGCGATCAGGAAGTGACCGTCCTGCATGGCGTCGATCTGAAGATCGAAGCGGGTGAGATGGTCTCTATCATCGGGCAATCGGGCTCGGGCAAATCGACGCTGATGAACATTCTCGGCTGTCTCGACCGTCCGAATGAGGGCAGCTATCTCTTTGACGGTGCCGAGGTGGGCCGGATGGCTGACGAGGATCTGGCCGAGCTGCGCCGTGCGCATTTCGGCTTCATCTTCCAGCGCTACCAGCTGATGCCCGAACTCGATGCGGTGGAAAACGCCGAGATCCCCGCCGTTTACCGTGGCATGTCGCGGGGCGCGCGCCGCAAGCGTGCGCAGGACCTGCTGACGCGGCTAGGCTTGGGCGAGCGCCTTGGCAACCGGCCCGGTGCGCTTTCGGGCGGACAACAGCAGCGGGTGTCTGTGGCCCGCGCGCTGATGAATGGCGGCGAGGTGATTCTGGCAGATGAGCCCACCGGTGCGCTTGACAGCCAGTCCGGCAAAGAGCTGATGGCCCTCTTGCAGGAGCTTCATGCCGAGGGCCATACGGTCATCATCGTCACCCATGACCCCGAGATCGCCGCCCAGACCGAACGCGTGATCGAGATCCGCGACGGGCGCATCATCGACGACACCCGCAAGGTGCCGCATCAGACCGGCGCACGGATCACGCCCCCTTCCGAGGGCGCGGGGGGCTTCGGCGTCTGGCTGGACCGGTTGCGCGAGGCCGCTCGCATGGCGATGAAGTCCATCGCCGCCCATAAGCTGCGGTCCTTCCTGACCATGCTCGGGATCATCATCGGCATCACCTCCGTGGTGTCCGTGGTGGCGCTGGGGAATGGCTCGCAACAGAAGGTGCTGGAAAACATCGCCTCCATCGGCACCTCCACCATCTCGATCCGTCCGGGCACGGGCTTCGGCGACAGGCGCGCCAACCGGGTGGAAACGCTGGTGGGGTCGGACGCAACCGCGCTCGAAAGCCTCGATGTTGCGCAAAGCGTCTCGCCCGAAGTGTCCGAGACCGCCAATGTGATCCACGGCAATGTCACCGCCTCGGCCTCGGTCAACGGGGTGACGGCGGGTTATTTCGACCTGGGCGCCTATACGGTGACCAAGGGCGCAGTCTTTGACGAAAGCGACGTCACCAACCGCACCCAGGTCGCGGTGCTGGATGCGGATGCCGCCGAGACCTTCTTCGGCACCGACAACCCCATCGGCCAGCGCGTGCTGATCGGACGTATCCCCCTCGAGGTGATCGGGGTGGTCGAAAGTTCGGGCGCGAGTTTCGGGCCGCAATCGATCAAGATCTTCACCCCCTATACCACGATGATGGTGCGGGTGACCGGCGCCGATACGGTCGATTCGATCACCGTGCAGGTGAAGGATGGCGCCGATATGGATCAGGCCGAAACCGCAATCAACAACCTGCTGGAACAGCGCCACGGCACGGTCGATTTCTTCCTGCGCAATTCCGACACGATTCGTGAAACGATCCAGTCCACCTCGCAAACGCTAACCTATCTGATCTCGGCGATTGCCGTGATCTCGCTCATCGTGGGCGGCATCGGCGTGATGAACATCATGCTGGTCTCGGTGACCGAGCGCACGAAGGAGATCGGCATCCGCAAGGCTGTGGGGGCGCGACGGTCCGACATCACGGCGCAATTCCTGATCGAAGCGGTGATGGTCTGCATATTGGGCGGGGCGCTTGGGGTCGCTTTGGCCTTCGGCATCGGTGAGGTCATCACCATTGTCTCGCCCAGCACGCGGCTCGTCTATTCGGGAGTGACCATTGCGGCCGCCTTCACCTCGGCCACGCTGATCGGGATCGTGTTCGGCTACCTGCCCGCCCGCTCGGCCTCGCGGCTCGATCCGGTGGTGGCGCTTGCCCGCGAGTGAGCCGCGTCATTCCCAACAGGCGAGTGATCGCACCTTGCCCGCAGGCGGCCCAATCCCTAGATTGGCGCCAACCAAAGGAGAGGTCATGACAGACGCGATGGGAACCGACGCCCCCGAAAAAGGCGGCTATCAGGTTCTGGCCCGTAAATACCGCCCCGCCACCTTTGCCGATCTGATCGGTCAGGAGGCGATGGTGCGCACCCTCAAGAATGCCTTTGCGGCGGACCGGATCGCGCATGCCTTTGTCATGACGGGCATCCGCGGTGTGGGCAAAACCACCACCGCGCGGATCATCGCCAAGGGTCTCAACTGTATCGGCGCCGATGGCAAGGGTGGCCCCACCACCGAACCTTGCGGGGTATGCGAGCATTGCCGCGCCATCGCGGAAGGCCGCCATGTCGATGTGATGGAGATGGACGCGGCCTCGCGCACCGGGGTCGATGATATCCGCGAGATCATCGAGAGCGTGCATTACCGCGCGGCCTCGGCCCGCTACAAAGTCTATATCATCGACGAAGTGCACATGCTCTCGACCAACGCCTTCAACGCCTTGTTGAAGACGCTGGAAGAGCCGCCTGCCCATGTGAAATTCATCTTTGCCACCACCGAGATCCGCAAGGTTCCGGTGACGGTTCTGTCGCGCTGCCAGCGGTTCGACCTGCGCCGGATCGAGCCGGAGGTGATGATCGACTATCTCACCAAGGTGGCCGCCAAGGAAAATGCCCAGATCAACGCCGATGCGCTGGCGCTGATTGCCCGCGCCGCCGAAGGCTCGGCGCGCGATGCGATGTCGCTGATGGATCAGGCCATCTCGCATGGCGCGGGCGAGACCACCGCCGATCAGGTCCGTGCGATGCTGGGTCTGGCCGACCGTGGCCGCGTGCTTGATCTGTTCGACATGATCCTCAAGGGCGATGCCGCAGGCGCGTTGACCGAGATCGCGGGGCAATATGCCGATGGCGCCGATCCGATGGCGATCCTGCGCGATCTGGCCGAGATCACCCATTGGGTCTCGGTCATCAAGATCACGCCCGATGCTGCCGAAGACCCGACCATCCCCCCCGACGAGCGGGATCGTGGCATGGGCATGGCCGAGAAGATCCCGATGCGGGTGCTGACGCGGCTCTGGCAGATGCTCTTGAAGGCCATCGAGGAGGTCTCCTCGGCCCCCAACGCGATGATGGCCGCCGAGATGGCGGTGATCCGTGTGACCCATGTGGCCGACCTCCCCGACCCCGAGGCGCTATTGCGCCGTATTCAGGACGGGCCGGGGGTAAAGCCCCCCACGGGTGGTGGTGGCGCGGGCGGAGGTGCCCCTGCGGGTGGCGCTCCTTCTGGTGGCATGGGTGGCGCTGCGCCCTCGGGCGGGCCGGTGCATGGGCCGACCATGTCCGGCAATGGTCAGGTGATGGCGATCCATCCTTATGCCACCACGATGCGGGCACGCTTTGGTCAGCCCATCGTTGCGGCAGGCAATCTGGCGGTGGCGAGCCAGCCCTCTGCCGAGGAAGCGCTGGCACGGTTCGACACATTCGAGAAGGTCGTCGACCTGATCCGCCGGATGCGGGACATGACGCTGCTGATGGATGTGGAAAACGGGTTGCGCCTCGTGCGCTATCGCCCGGGCCTCATCGAATTCCAGCCCGCAGAACGCGCGCCGACATCGCTGGCCGCCCATCTGGCGCAACGCCTCCAGAACTGGACGGGACAACGCTGGGGCGTGTCGGTTGTCAACGAGGGTGGCGCCGAGACCATTGCCGAGATGCGCGATGCCGACCGGCGCATCGCCGAGAAAGCCGCGATGGACAACCCTCTGGTGCAGGCGATCTTTGCCACATTCGAGGGCGTGAAATTCGAGAAGATCACCTCTTCGGAGGAGATCGCGCAAGAGATGCAGGATACCGTCCTGCACGAAGTCGAAGATGAATGGGATCCCTTCGAGGATCACTGAGAAAGGAGAACCCCGATGTTCAAAGGTATGGGCGGCCTGGGCGGTCTTGGCGACATGGCCAAGATGATGAAACAGGCCAAGGAAATGCAGGAACGCGTGCAGGGCCTGCAGGAAGAGATGCAGAAGATCGAGGTCACCGGTGAAGCCGGCATGGGCCTCGTGAAGGTGCGCGCCGCCGTTTCGGGCGATCTTCTTGGCCTCGATATCGACCCTTCGATCCTCGTGGCCTCCGAGAAAGAGGTGGTCGAGGACCTGATCATGGCAGCGATCAAGGATGCGCAATCGCGTGCCAAGGTCCGCGCGCAGGAAGAGCAGAAAAAGATGCTGCAGGATATGGGTCTTCCGGCCGATATGAACCTGCCGATCTGACCTGATGGCCGGGCCCCGCGACGAAATCGAGGCGCTGATTGCGCTGATGTCCCGCCTGCCGGGGCTCGGGCCGCGATCCGCGCGGCGCGCCGTGCTGCACATGCTCACGCGGCGCGAGGGGCTGATGGCGCCTCTGTCGCGGGCAATGGGCGAGGTGGCGGCGCATGCCCGCGAATGCACCATCTGTGGCAATATCGGAACGGGCGAGATCTGCGAGATCTGCACCGATCCGCGCCGCGCCACCGGCGAGATCTGCGTCGTGGAAAGCGTGGCCGATCTCTGGGCCATGGAGCGCGGTCAGGCTTTCAAGGGGCGCTACCATGTGCTGGGCGGCACGCTCTCGGCGCTCGATAGCGTAGGCCCCGACGAGCTGGGCATCCCCAAACTTCTCGACCGGATCAGCGCGGAGAACGTGACCGAGGTGATCCTGGCGCTCAATGCCACGATCGAGGGCCAGACCACCGCCCATTATATCGCCGAGGCGCTGGAGGCGCGCGAGATCAATGTCAGCACGCTGGCGCAGGGCGTGCCGATTGGCGGCGAGCTGGATTATCTCGATGACGGCACCATCGGCGCGGCGCTGAAAGCCCGCCGCAAGTTCTAGATGCCCGTCTCTCCCGATATCGAGCTGTTCCTGCGCGAACAGCTCGAGGGCCGCGTCCATACGAAGCGGATGTTTGGCGGCTATGGCGTCTATACGGATGTCAAATGCGTGGCCTTCCTGATCAATGACGCGCTGTTCCTGCGCCCCCTGCCCGAAATCGGCGCCTATATCGAGGGCACGGGCCACGATCCCGTCAAGGACAGCCCTGTGAAAGGCGCGCAGGGCTATTACCGGATCGACCCCGATCTGTGGGAGGACGGGGACTGGCTGATGGGGCTGATCCGCACGGCCCATGAGGCGATCCCCGCCCCCAATCCGAAAAAACCGAAAAAACGCCGCGAATCAGGCAAGGATTGAACAGTCCCGCATTCCCGCGTATCACCGGATCTGCCCCCAACCGCCAGAAGAGGTGAAGATGAACCGGCTCTACCATATGACGCTGTCGCCCTATTGCCGTAAAGTGCGCCTGACGCTTGCGGAAAAGCGGATGGAAGTCGAGCTGGTCGAAGAGCGGTATTGGGAGAAATCCAACGATCTGATGCGCCGTAACCCTGCCGGAAAAGTGCCGATCCTGCGCTATGAGGGCATGCTGATGACCGAAAGCCAGGCCATCTGCGAGTTCCTCGACGAGATCGCCCCCGAGCCGCGCCTGCTTCCGCAAGATGCGATGGGCCGCTACGAGGTGCGCCGCCTGTGCAGCTGGTTCGATGACAAGTTCAACGCGGAGGTCTCCGGCCCCATCATGAACGAGCGCGTCTGGAAGAAGGTGCGCAAGGAGGGCTATCCCGACAGCCGCACGGTCAAGGGGGGCCTGGCCGCGATCAAATACCATATCGATTACATGGACTGGCTCCTCAACGAGCGCCGCTGGCTTGCGGGCGATATGATGTCTCTGGCCGATTTCACTGCCGCCGCGCATCTGAGCTGCCTCGATTACATCTCGGATGTGGACTGGAACCGCTCGCGCAATGTGAAGGACTGGTACGCCAAGATCAAATCGCGCCCCGCCTTCCGCTCGCTTCTGGCCGACCAGCTTCCGGGGATGCGGCCCAGCCCGCAGTATGCCGAGCTTGACTTCTGATCCCTATGCCCGGCTGAAGGAGCGCCTGAACGCACAGGCGCTGGCCGAAGGGTTCTCCAAGATGGGCATCACCCGCCCCGATGCGATCCCCGAGGCGATGGAGCGCCTGCGCGCCTTTGTCGAGGCGGGCTATCACGGCGATATGGGCTGGATGGAAGAGCGCATGAACTGGCGCGGCGCGCCCGATACGCTCTGGCCCGAGGCGCGATCGGTCATCATGCTGGCCGAGACCTATACGCCGGACCATGACCCGATGGAGGTGCTGAACCACCCCGAACAGGGCGGGATCTCGGTCTATGCGCAGGGCAAGGATTACCATGATCTGGTGAAAAAGCGGCTCAAACGCGTGGGCCGCTGGCTGATGGACGAGGCAGCAACGCTGGGCGATGATCCGCAGATCAAGGTGTTTGTCGATACCGCCCCCGTGATGGAAAAGCCCTTGGCACAGGCGGCAGGGCTCGGCTGGCAGGGCAAACATACCAACCTTCTGGGGCGCGATCTGGGATCGTGGTTCTTTCTGGGGGCGATCTTCACGACGATCCCCTTGACGCCCGATGCGCCCGATACCGGCCATTGCGGCTCGTGCCGCGCCTGTCTGGATGCCTGCCCCACCAATGCCTTCCCCGCACCCTACCGCCTCGATGCGCGCCGCTGCATCTCCTATCTGACGATCGAGCATAAGGGCCCCGTGCCCCATGATCTGCGCGCCATGATGGGCAATAGGATCTATGGTTGCGATGACTGTCTGGCCGCCTGTCCATGGAACAAGTTTGCCGCCGAGGCGCGCGAGATGCGCTATCACGGCCCCCACCGCGCGCCCGATCTGGCCGATCTGGCAGCCCTCGATGACACAGCCTTCCGCGAGCGGTTTTCCGGCTCGCCCATCAAGCGCATCGGGCGCAACCGGATGGTGCGCAATGTGCTTTACGCGATGGGCAATTCCGGCAGGCGCGACTTTATCGGGCAGGTGCAGGAGCTTACGCAGGATGCGGATGAAACTGTCAGCGATGCAGCGCATTGGGCCTTGGAACAGCTGAAGAAAGCGTGATAGCCAAGCTTAGTATTCCAAGGACCGCGCCCATGCCCGACAGTTCCGACGCCCAGCTTTCTCCCCTGACAGGTATCGTCCTGAAGACCGTCTCCGTGCTGGCGTTTATCGTGATGTCCTCGCTGATCAAGGCCACGGCCGATACGGTCCCTGCGGGCGAGACGGTGTTCTTCCGGTCCTTCTTCGCCATTCCGGTGATCGTGGTCTGGCTGGCCATGCGCGGTCAGCTGCGGGTGGGCTTTCAGGTCGCCAGTCCCTTGGGCCATTTCTGGCGCGGGATCGCGGGCACGGCAGCGATGGCACTGAACTTCGCGGCCCTCGGTCTCCTGCCCCTGCCCGAGCTGACCGCGATTACCTATGCCACACCCCTTCTGGTGGTCATCCTTGCCTCGATGTTTCTGGGCGAGGAGGTAAGGGTGTTCCGTCTGACCACCGTGGCCATCGGTCTGGCAGGTGTGCTGATTGTGCTCTACCCCAATCTGGGCGATCTGGGCGACACCTCGGATGCACAGGCCTTCGGGGCGATGATGGCGCTGACCGGCGCGCTTTGCGCGGCTCTGGCACAGGTCTTCATCCGCAAGATCGTGGCGACCGAGCGGACCTCGGCCATCGTCTTCTGGTTCACCATCACCTCGACCGTGCTGTCGCTGGTCACCATTCCCTTCGGCTGGGTCCTGCCAAGCCTGCGCGACACCAGCTTCCTGATCCTTGCGGGGCTTCTGGGTGGCGTGGGACAGATCCTGCTGACTTCGGCCTACCGTTTCGCGCCGGCCTCTATCGTCGCGCCCTTCGATTACGCCTCGATGATCTTCGCGCTTATCATCGGCTTCGTCTTCTTCTCCGAGATCCCCACCAGCATGACACTGATCGGGGCGGCTGTGATCATCTTTGCGGGCATCCTGATCATCTGGCGCGAGCGCCAGCTGGGCCTGCAGCGCGACCGCCAGCGCAAGGCCCAGACCCCACAGGGCTGAGCGTTCTTTGCGATCATGGTTTCCCGCCGATCAACCTTCGGGAAAATTAATTCCGATGCGGACCTTTTTCGTGCTATGGTCACGGCGGGGAAGGAGGACCCTGCTATGACCAAACATGTTCTGGACCATATCCCGACACGCACCGACAACAGCCGCTGCCGCCGGTTCCTGAAGCTCGATCTTGACGGGCAGATGGCGCGCAATACCCGCGCCCTTCTGCAGCGCCCGCGCAAATCCAACGCACAGCAACGGGTGATGCATTTCATGCGGATCGCCCATCACGGGCTCGGCACTGTGTGACGCAAAGACGGGTTGACGCAAAGATAAAAGGCGCATCGGGGAGGATGCGCCTTTTTTTCAATTGCGGGAGTGTCGATCAGCTGCGCACCAGCGTCTCATAGGCATCCGAGAGCGCCCGTGCGACCGGCCCCACCGTGAAGGTGGTCTCGCCGATCTGGGCCACGGGGGTCACCTCGGCGGCCGTGCCGGTCAGGAAGCACTCGTCGAACGAGGGCAGTTCCAGCGGGTTGATCCGGCGCTCATGCACGGTGATCCCCTTCTCGCGCGCCAAGACGATGATGGTCTGGCGGGTCAGCCCGTTCAGGAAGCAATCCGCCAGCGGCGTGTGGATCTCGCCATCCTTGACGAAGAAGATATTGGCGCCGGTGGCCTCAGCCACATTGCCGCGCCAGTCAAGGAACAGCGCATCCGAGCACCCCTTGGCTTCGGCGGCATGTTTGGACATGGTGCAGATCATATAAAGACCCGAGGCCTTGGCCTGCACCGGAATGGTGCGCGGGTCGGGACGCGCCCATTTCGCGATATCGAGCTTGGCGCCCTCCCATTTGGCATCGCCGTAATAGCTGCCCCATTCCCATGCGATCACCGCCACCTGCACCGGATTGCGCGCAGCCGATACGCCCATATCCAGCCCCGCGCCGCGGAAGGCCACCGCCCGCACATAGGCATCCGACCAGCCATTGGCCTCGAGCACCGCATATTTCGCGGCATCGAGCTCTTCCGGCGTATAGGGGATCTCCATATCGATCAGGCGGCCCGACTCGATCAGACGCTCCGAATGCGCGCGGCATTTGAAGATCTTGCCATTATAGCAGCGCTCGCCCTCGAAGACGGAGGAGGCGTAATGCATGGCATGGCTCAGGATATGGACCTTGGCATCGCGCCAGTCGACCAGCTGGCCATCCATCCAGATCTTTCCATCGCGATCATCATAAGCACCGGCCATTTCAACCTCCTGTCCTAGCTTACTTTTCATTAGTTGCGATATTGTGATCCATAAAATCACAAAATTACGCAAAACATGCCGATCCGCTACCAATCCATCCTTGGAAAGTCAACATCGTTGACGTAAACTCGGTAAAAAATGAGGTGAGACATGGCGGAAATCGGATCACAGGGCGGCGAGACCCTTCTGTTTCTGACCGACGAGCAATTGCGCAAAGGGATCGAGGCGATGTTTTTCGCCTATCGGGCCTTCACATCCGACCCCGACCGGATTCTCGACAAGCATGGCTATGGTCGTGCCCATCACCGCGCGCTGCATTTCATCAACCGTCAGCCAGGGCTCACGGTGACGGCGCTGCTGTCGGTTTTGGGGGTGACGAAACAGTCGCTCAACCGCGTTCTGCGCACCCTGATCGAGGATGGGCTGGTCGACAACCGCGTGGGCCGCAAGGACAAGCGCGAGCGCCATCTGTATCTGACCAATACCGGCCTTGCGCTGGAGCGCGAGATCTCGGATGCGCAGCGTGCGCGGATGCGTGCGGCCTACCGTCAGGCGGGGCCGCAGGCAGTGGCGGGCTTCCGTCAGGTGCTGGAGGCGATGATGGACCGCGAGCTGCAAGAGCAATACCAGACGATGAAAGACAACAGCTGATGGCCTATGATCCCGCAGCGCCCCATCTGCTGATCGTCGATGATGATGAGCGTATCCGCTCGCTCTTGCGCAAATTCCTGATGCGTAACGGTTTTATCGTTACTACCGCCCGCGATGCCGCCCATGCGCGCCGCCTGCTGGAAGGGCTCGAATTCAACCTGATCGTGCTCGATGTCATGATGCCCGGCGAGGACGGGATCAGCCTGACCATGGACCTGCACAAGACGCTGCGCACCCCGATCCTGCTGCTGACCGCGCGTGGCGAGACCCGCGACCGGATCGAGGGGCTCGAGGCGGGGGCCGATGACTATCTGGCCAAGCCGTTCGAGCCGCGCGAGCTGCTGCTCAGAATCAATGCGATCCTGCGCCGTGTGCCCGCCGAGACCGTCTCGGGGCCGAAATTCCTGCATCTGGGCGATCTGCGCTATGATCAGGACCGGGGGGAGTTGTGGGATGGCGAGGAGATCGTCCGTCTGACCGCGACCGAGATGGCCCTGATGAAGATCTTTGCCGCCCGTCCGGGCGATGTAGTCTCGCGCACCGATCTGATCGAGGAACTGGCCCGCGACCGGCCCGCCTCCGACGAGGCAGCGGGCGACCGCGCCATCGATGTCCAGATCACCCGCCTGCGCCGCAAGCTGGAGCGCGACCCCAAGGAGCCGCGCTATCTGCAGACGGTGCGGGGTCTGGGCTATATGCTCAGCCCCGATTGAGACCTCTTCACATTGTCTTGACCTAAATCAAGGCAGGGCAAAGCCTTGCCTGTGTATCGGATGCTAGAGGCGGAACTTTATGTTCCCGTAAAAGGGCATCGGTCTGTCAGGCCGCTGGCCTGCATCCCGCCCGAAGGCAGAGGCCCGAGGCCGCGTCTCCCGCGCGGCAGAAGTCTTTGGCCTTTCGGTCGGACGGCAGGGCGGGCAAAAGACAGGCACGGCACAGTCTAGGCAAGGGAGAGGAACGCGTGTCCCACTCAGACGATCACAAAGGCACCCGTAGGGACTTCCTTTATTTTGCAACCGCAAGCACCGGCGCCGTCGCCGCAGGGGCGGCCGCTTGGCCTCTGATCAACCAGATGAACCCTTCGGCCGATGTTCAGGCGCTCTCGTCGATCTTCGTCGATATCTCGGGCGTCGAGCAGGGCACGCAGATTACCGTGAAATGGCGGGGCAAGCCCGTCTTCATCCGCCGCCGCACCGCCGCCGAGATCGAGGCGGGCCGCGCCGTGCCCATGAGCGATCTGATCGACACCTCCGCCGAGAACGCCAACAAGCCCGGTGCCGATGCCGACGACCAGAACCGCACTCTGGACGAGGCAGGCGAGTGGCTGGTGATGATGGGTGTATGCACCCACTTGGGCTGCGTGCCGATCGGCAATGCCTCGGGCGATTTCGGCGGCTGGTACTGCCCCTGCCACGGCTCGCATTACGACACCGCAGGCCGCATCCGCAAAGGCCCTGCCCCGCGCAATCTCGACATTCCGGTGGCGAAATTCACCGATGATACCACCATTCAACTGGGCTGAGGGAGGAACCTATGTCCGGCATTCCCCATGATCGCTACACCCCCAAGACGGGGTTCGGCAAATGGATGCATTCGCGCCTTCCGGTGATCGGCCTCGTCTATGACACCATCATGATCCCCACCCCGAAAAACCTGAACTGGTGGTGGATCTGGGGCATCGTTCTGGCCTTCTGTCTGGTCTTGCAGATCGTGACCGGCATCGTGCTGGCCATGCATTATACGCCCCATGTCAGCCTCGCTTTCGCCTCTGTCGAGCACATCATGCGCGATGTGAATGGCGGCTATTTCATCCGCTACCTGCATGCCAATGGCGCCTCGCTCTTCTTCTTTGCGGTCTATCTCCATATCTTCCGCGGCCTTTATTACGGGTCGTATAAAGCACCCCGCGAGGTGACTTGGATCATCGGCATGATCATCTATCTGTGCATGATGGGCACGGCCTTCATGGGCTATGTGCTGCCTTGGGGGCAGATGTCCTTCTGGGGTGCCACGGTGATCACTGGCCTGTTTGGCGCGATCCCCGGCATCGGGCCGTCCATTCAGGAATGGCTTCTGGGCGGACCTGCGGTCGATAACGCCACGCTCAATCGCTTCTTCTCGCTGCATTACCTTCTGCCCTTCGTGATTGCGGCGCTGGTCGCGCTGCATATCTGGGCCTTCCATACCACGGGCAATAACAACCCCACCGGTGTCGAGGTCCGCCGGACCTCCAAGGAAGAGGCGCAGAAAGACACCCTGCCCTTCTGGCCCTATTTCGTGATGAAGGACCTCTTCGCGCTGGCGCTGGTGCTGCTGATCTTCTTCGCCGTCGTGGCCTTCATGCCCAACTATCTGGGCCATCCCGACAACTATATCGAGGCGAACCCGCTGGCCACGCCCGCCCATATCGTGCCCGAATGGTATTTCCTGCCCTTCTACGCGATCCTGCGCGCCTTTACGGCAGATGTCTGGGTGGTGATCCTCGTCAACAAGATCACCTTCGGCTTCATCGATGCCAAATTCTTCGGTGTGATCGCGATGTTCGGCTCGATCATCGTAATGGTGCTGGCACCGTGGCTTGATACCTCGAAGACCCGCTCGGGCATGTTCCGTCCGGCCTTCAAGTTCTGGTTCTGGCTCTTGGCGATCGACTTTGTGGTGCTCACCTGGGTTGGCGCGATGCCTACCAGCGGCATCTACCCCTATATCTCGCTCATCGGTGCCACCTACTGGTTTGCCTATTTCCTCGTGATCCTGCCGGTGCTGGGCCGTATCGAAAAAACGAAGCCCCTGCCCGCCACCATCGAGGATGATTTCAACGCCCATTACGGCCCCGACGCCGCGGAAAGGGGCCTGTAATATGAAAACCCTTCTGATCTCTGCCATTGCCGCTCTCGGGCTGGGCTTTGCGGCCCATGCCAATGAAGGCGGCCATGTCACCGATATCCCCTTCAGCTTCGAGGGCCCTTTCGGCACCTATGACCAGCAACAGCTACGCCGCGGCTTTCAGGTCTATCGCGAGGTCTGCTCGGCCTGTCACGGGCTGAAATATGTGGCGCTGCGGACGCTGTCGGATAAGGACGGGCTGGGCATGGACCCCGATTGGGTCCGCGCTTATGCAGCCGAGATGACGGTCACCGATGCCGAAACGGGCGAAGACCGCCCGGGCAAGGAGACCGACCACTTCCCAGCCAATACATCTGCCGGTGCACCCGATCTGTCGCTGATGGCCAAATCGCGCGCAGGCTTCCACGGGCCTTACGGCACGGGGATCGCGCAGCTGGTGCAAGGTATGGGCGGGCCGGAATATATCTACTCGCTCCTGACAGGCTATACCGGCGAGGAAAGCGAAACCGCGGGCAATGTCCTCTACGAGAACCATATCTTCCCGACCGGTGCGCTACAGATGCCGCCGCCGCTGATGGCGGATATGATCGACTACGAGGATGGCACGCCTGCGACCGTGGACCAGATGGCCCGCGATGTGTCGGCCTTCCTGATGTGGGCGGCAGAACCCAAGCTGGTGGACCGCAAGCGATGGGGTTTTGTGGCGGTGCTGATCCTCTCGCTTCTGACGATCCTGCTCTATCTTGCCAATAAACGGCTCTGGGCGCCTTACAAGGACCGTTTCCGCGAGGATGATTACCGCGAGCATATACCGGAAGAATAAAGATGCGCGTCCCTCGGGGCGCGCATTTTCCTTTTGGCACGGATGCGATAGGGTAGGTCAAAAGAGGATGCCATGCCCGAGAACCAACGAACCGCCCGCCTGTGTGTCCTGATCGACGCCGATAACATGCCCGCCACCCATGCCGAGGCGATCTTCGAGGAGATCTCGGGGCTGGGTGAGGCCAGCGTCCGCCGTATCTATGGCGACTGGTCCGCCCAGCGTCTGGGCGGCTGGGCCAAGAAGGCCAATACGCTGGGCCTCGTGGCCGACCAGCAATTCGCCAATACCAAGGGCAAGAACGCCTCCGATATCGCGCTGGTGATCGCGGCGATGGATTTCCTGCATTCGGGACGGTTCGATGGCTTTGTGCTGGTCTCGTCCGATAGCGATTTCACCCGCCTTGCACAGCGGATCCGCGAACAGGGGCTCGATGTGTTCGGCATCGGCGAGAAAAAGACGCCCGAAGCCTTCCGCAATGCCTGCAAACGCTTCATCTATGTGGAGAATCTGGGCGAGACCACGCCCGAGCCGGAACAACCCGCAGACCCGCAGGCCGAGGCCGCGCCGCGCCCTGCCCGTCCCGAGAAACCGGGTGCCAAGGAGGCCATTCCGCTGGTGGCTGCCGCCATGAAACGGATCGGGCTGGAAGAGGAGTGGTATTCGCTAGGCCAGATCGGCCAGTTCATCATGCAGGCCAATCCCGATTTCGATACCCGCACCTATGGCGCGGCAAAGCTGTCGGATCTCCTGCGCCAGACGGGGCGCTTCGAGGTGAAAAAGGGCGAGGGCAACAGCCTGCAGGTGCGCGATCGCGCCTGATTACGTCTCGCGGCACCGGCAAGCGGTGCCGTAGCGGGCGAGAAACATCTCGACCGCCTCTTTGATCGTGCGCTGCCGGCCTGCTTCCGAGATCGCCTCGGGGCAGCCGAATACGATCTTGGCATGGAGATTGGCTTTGCACAGTTCCAGAAACTGCTCTGCTGCAAAGTCGAAATCCTCTATCGCCAGCTCGCCCCGCTCGACCCCGCGGCGCATCAGCCCCGCCAGCTTTTCGCACACGACGACATGACCGGTTTCATAAAACCGCCGCCCGACCTCGGGGAAACGGTCCGCCTCGGCAACGCAGACGCGGAAGATATCGCGGCCGAAATCGGAAAACATATAGGCGGTCAACTCCTCCGCTGCACTGGTCAGGACATCGCGGATCGGCGCATCCATCGCCTCTACAGGAGACATGGAGGCTTGTGCCTGCATCGCGCATTCCTGCTGGGCAAACACAAGAAAGAGCAGCCGTTTGTCCGACACGTAACTATAAAGCGTCGCCTTGGAGACGCCCGCCTCGCGCGCGATGTCATCGACCGAAGCCCCCTCGAACCCGTCGCGCAGGAACACCTTGCGCGCGCCTTCCAGCACCTGATCGAACTTGCGTCCGCGGCGGATACATGCGTCCTTAGCTGGCGCTTTACAGGAATTCGACATGGGACACCCTTTTTCCGTCAATATAGACAGAACGGTTTAGAGGGGAAAGGGGATCCATGTGCAAGGTTACTTTCCGTGCACATCCGCAAGACAGACACGAATCGCATGCAGATTCGCCCTGCTTGCGGATAACCGCCTTCTTCTGTGGCACATCCGGTCAGTCGGCCACCCGAAACAGCATGCTCTGCAGCACCTAAAGCCTCGGTTCGCGCGAACCGAGGCGCCCGCATCCCGGGCAAATGCTAGCGGCCGATCCGACCGCGCAGGCCACCGGTCTGACCGCGATCCATCAGCAGATGGTCGAGAATGACGCACGCGGCCATCGCCTCGGCCACCGGCACCGCGCGGATGCCCACGCAGGGGTCATGGCGGCCTTTGGTCACCACTTCCACGGCCTCGCCATCAAGGTTGATAGACTGGCGCGGTGTCAGGATCGACGAGGTCGGCTTGACCGAGAAGCGCACGATAACCGGCTGTCCGGTGGTGATCCCGCCAAGGATGCCGCCCGCATGGTTGGTCAGATATTCCGGCCCGTTCTCGCCCATCACGATCTCGTCGGCATTCTCGATACCGGTCAGATTGGCCGCGTCCATGCCCTCGCCGATCTCGACGCCCTTCACGGCGTTGATCGACATCATCGCCGCTGCCAGATCGGTATCCATCTTGGCATAGATCGGCGCGCCGAGCCCTGCAGGCACGCCCGTGGCCGTAACCTCGATCTTGGCACCGACCGAGGAATGCTGCTTGCGGATCGCCTGCAGGTAATCCGCCCATTCATCGACCACATCCGCATCGGGGATGAAGAAGGGATTCTTCAGGATCTGGCTCTCGTCGAAACGGGCGCGGTTGATGTGCTTCACCCCCATCTGCACCATGTATCCCGTGATCTTCAGCTCGGGCACCAGCTGGCGCAGCACGGCCTGCGCCACACCGCCTGCCGCGACCCGTGCCGCCGTCTCGCGCGCCGAAGAACGTCCGCCGCCGCGGTAATCACGGATGCCGTATTTCTGGAAATAGGCCAGATCGGCGTGACCGGGACGGAACTGGCGCGCGATCTCGCCATAGTCTTTGGAGCGCTGGTCGGTATTCTCGATCATCAGCTGGATCGGTGTGCCGGTGGTTTTCCCCTCGAAAACGCCCGAAAGGATGCGCACGGCATCGGCTTCCTTGCGCTGGGTGGTCTCTTTCGACTGCCCCGGACGGCGACGGTCGAGAAAGACCTGAATGAACTCTTCCGAAATCTCGATGCCCGGGGGGCAGCCATCGACGGTGGCCCCGAGCGCGGGACCGTGGCTCTCGCCCCAAGTGGTGACGCGGAACAGATGTCCGAAAGTATTATACGACATGGGGCAGCTCCCTGATTACGCGCCAGATCCGGTTTGGGGGCATCAAAGCCCGATTCCAGCCTGCATAAAAGGCTGGCACCGATGTAGCAACTGCTTCCCCTCTAGACAATCTGTGCGTTACCCCGCATGATAGGCAGGCTCACGGGTCACTCGGCGCTCGCGGAACGGGAGCCGCGCGCCACACTGGACCCATCACAACAGGGAGATCAGGCGCATGGCCAGCAAACGCATGTCGCTGACGACACAGATTATGACCGCTATGGGAGCGGGCATCGTATTGGGTGTGATTTTCAACCAGATCGGCTCGGATTTTATCTCGACCTATATTACCGGCGGCCTTCTGGCGATGATCGGCAAGATGTTCGTCAATGCGCTGAAGATGCTTGTCGTGCCTCTGGTGTTCTTCTCGCTGATCTGCGGGGTCACGGGGATCGGCGATATCCGCGTGCTGGGCCGCGTGGGGGGCAAGAGTTTCGGGCTCTATATCATGACCACCGCCATCGCGATCGCCATCGCGATCCTCATCGCCAAACTCGTGGGACCGGGCACCGGGTTCACCATGGAGGGCGTGGACACGTCGGGCGTCACCGCCAAGGAAGCCCCCTCGGTCTGGGATGTATTCGCAGGGATCGTGCCGACCAATCCGGTGCAGGCCTTCGCCAGCGGCGAGATGCTGCAGATCATCTTCTATACGATCATCCTTGGCGTGGCCGTCCTCATGCTGGGCGAGAAATCCAAGGCCTTCGTCGCGGGTTGTGAATATATGAACGAGGTGATGATGAAGATCGTCTCCATCGTCATGGCCTTCGCCCCCATCGGCGTCTTCTGCCTGATCACCAAAACCTTCGCCGAACAGGGGATCGACCTGTTCCTGCCGGTGCTGACCTATGTGTTGACCCTGACGGGGGCGCTGTTCCTGCATCTGTTTGTCACGCTGATGATCATCCTCAAGGTCTTCTCGGGGCTTAATCCCATCACCTTCATGAAGAAGATCCGCCCCGCGCAGATCTTCGCCTTCTCGACCGCCTCCTCCAATGCCACCATCCCCGTGACGCTGCGCTGCGTGACGGAACGCATGGGCGCCAAGAACTCGGTCGCCTCCTTCTGCATCCCCTTCGGCGCCACCATCAACATGGACGGCACCGCAATCATGCAGGGGGTGGCCACGGTGTTCCTTGCCAATGTCTATGGTATCGATCTGGGGCTCGGCGGCTATCTGACGGTGATCGCCATGGCCGTTCTGGCCTCCATCGGCACCGCCGGTGTGCCGGGTGTGGGTCTGGTGATGCTGACCATGGTGCTGGGTCAGGTCGGCCTGCCGATCGAGGGCATCGCGCTGATCTTGGGCGTCGACCGCCTGATGGATATGATCCGCACTGCGGTGAACATCACAGGTGATGCTGTGGTCACCACAATCGTGGCCAAGACCGAGGGGCAGCTGGATATGGCGACATACGAGAACCCGCTTGCCGGCACCGCCGATGACGATCTGGGCATCGACCCCGCCGCCGAGGCAGAGCTGGCCGAATACGCCCGCCCGCACTGACACCGCGGCACGGGGGGCGCGCCCGCGACACCTTGTCTGAGAACGCGCCCCGTGCAATATATCTGGCCCATAACCTCGGGGTGCCGGTGATCCGGCTGAGATGCCTTTGGCGAACCCGTCGAACCTGAACCGGTTAGCACCGGCGGAGGGAAGGTCACGGGACGCACCCATTGCGCCCTCCTTTCCTGCGGATCTGGAGGAGCACAGATGAGAAGATCCCTTATTGGCTTGGCCTTTCTGGCAGGCATGGCAACCACCGCACAGGCCGAGGACACACCCGTCCTGACCGTCTATGCGCCCGATTATTTCACCTCGGAATGGGGCCCCGGCCCGCAGATCGAAAAAGGCTTCGAGGCGCAATGCGGCTGCGATCTGCAATTCGTGGCGGGCGATGTGCTCTCGCGCATCATGCTGGAGGGCAAGAACACCAAGGCGGATGTGGTGATCGGGCTCAATACCGACCAGACCGCCCGCGCCCGCAAGACCGGCCTCTTTGCGCCCTCGAACGAGGATAATTCGCGCCTGACCCTGCCGATCAAATGGACCGATGATACCTTCGTCCCCTTCAACTGGTCGGAAACCGCCTTCATCTACGACAAGACCAAGCTGAAGAACCCGCCGAAATCATTCGATGATCTGCTCAACGCCCCCGATGATCTGAAGATCGCCATTCAGGACCCGCGCTCCTCCGTGTCGGGGCTCGCGCTGCTGCTATGGGTGAAGGCCGTCTATGGCGATAAGGCACCCGAGGCTTGGGCCAAGCTGAAGCCCAAGGTGCTGACCGTGACGCCCGGCTGGTCGGAGAGCTATGGTCTCTTTACCGATGGCGAGGTGGATATGGTGCTGAGCTACACCACCTCCCCCGCCTATCACATCATCGCCGAGAACGATGATACCAAGGCCGCCGCCATCTTCCCCGAGGGCCATTATTTCATGGCCGAGCTGGTGGCCCAGCTGAAAAGCTCGAAACATCCCGAACTGGCGCAGGATTTCATGGATTATGTGCTCTCGGATGATTTCCAGGGAATGATCGCCACCGCGAACTGGTCCTATCCCGCCATCATCAAGGACGGCTTCCTGCCCGAGCAATTCGCGGACCTGCCCCGCCCTGCAAAGACCATCTTCTACAGCGAAGACGAGGCCGAGGCCCTGCGCCAGCCCGCGCTTGACGAATGGCTCGCCGCCTTCCGCTGATCGCCCTCGGAGCGGCTCTGGTGCCAGTGCTTCTGGTGCTCGGGCCAATCCTTGCGACCGCCCTCCATGGGGGCGGTCTCACTGCTTTGCGCGGATCGGACCTGCAGGCGCTCTGGTTCACCCTCTGGCAGGCGGCGCTCTCGGCGCTGATCTCCTGTGCGCTGGCCGTGCCGCTGGCGCGGGCGCTGGCGCGACGGCGGTTTGTCGGGCGCACTGTGCTGATCACCGCGCTCGGCGCGCCCTTCATCCTGCCGGTGATCGCGGCCATTCTGGGGCTGCTGGCGGTCTTCGGCCGCAGCGGGCTCCTCAATCAGGCGCTCGGAGGGATTGGCCTGCCCACGCTCACCATCTATGGCCCGCATGGGGTCATTCTGGCCCATGTGTTCTTCAACCTGCCGCTTGCGACCCGCATGGTGCTGCAGGGCTGGCAATCGATCCCCGCCGAGCGCCTGCGCCTTGCCGCCACGCTCGATTTCGACGGGGCCGCGATGTGGCGCCATCTCGAACGCCCGATGCTGCGCGCCACCCTGCCCGGCGCGTTCGTGGCGATCTTCCTCGTCTGTCTGGGCAGTTTCGCGGTGGCACTGACTTTGGGCGGTGGCCCCTCGGCCACGACGGTCGAACTGGCCATCTATCAGGCTTTCCGTTTCGACTATGACACAGGCCGCGCCGCCAGCCTCGCGCTGGTGCAGGTGGCCCTGTGCCTGATGGCCGTGGGCATAGGGGCAAAGCTCTCGGCCCCCGCGGCCTTCGGCGCAGGGCTCGACCGGCCCGCCCTCTTCGCCCCCTCGACCCGGCTGGCGCAATGGGCCGATGCGGCCATCATCGCGGCCTCGGCCCTGTTCCTTCTCCTGCCCATCGCGCTGATCCTCTGGCGCGGGCTGCCCGCGCTGGCCACGATGCCGCCCATGGTCTGGCAGGCCGCGCTGACCTCGCTCACCATCGCGCTGGGGTCCACGGCACTGACGCTGACGCTCGCAATGACGCTCGCCCTTCACGCACCACGCCACCGCTGGACGGAAGGTGCTGCCATGCTGCCGCTTGCGGCCTCCGGACTGGTGCTGGGCACGGGGCTGTTCCTGATGATCCAGCCCTTTGCCGCCCCCACGAGCCTCCTGATCCCCGTCACTCTGGTGGTCAACGCCACCCTGTCGCTGCCTTTTGTCACACGCCTCCTCCTGCCCGAGATCCACGCGCTTCAGGCCGATTACGACCGCCTCGCCACCTCGCTCGACATGGGCGGCATGGCCAAGATGCGGTTCCTTACCCTGCCGCGCCTCGCCCGCCCTCTGGGCTTCTCGGCAGGGCTTGCCTGCGCCTTCTCGATGGGGGATCTCGGTGTGATCACGCTGTTTTCCGATGGCCAGACCCGCACCCTGCCACTCGCCATCTTCCAGCTGATGGGCAGCTACCGCCTCGATCAGGCCGCCGCCGCCGCGACCCTGCTTCTCACGCTCACCTTCGGGCTTTTCGCCCTTTTCGACCGGATCGGACATCATGCTGGCCCTCGATAACATCACCCTGCATCAGGACGACTGGAGCCTGTGCGCCGACCTCACCATCGGGGAAGGCCAGCATACCGCGCTGATCGGCCCCTCGGGGGCAGGCAAATCCACCCTGCTGGCCGCCATCGCGGGGCTATTCCCGCTCGGAAGCGGGCGTATCCTCTGGCAGGGGCAGGATCTGGCCGCCCAGCCCACGGGCAAACGCCCGCTCTCGATCCTCTTTCAGGACCAGAACCTCTTTCCCCATCTCACCATCGCGCAAAATCTCGGTCTCGGCATCTCCCCGCGGCTGAACCTCTCGGCCGCAGACCGGGCGCGGATCGAGACCGTGCTCGAGGCCACGGGGCTTGCGGGGCTCGGTCCGCGCAGGCCCGCCGAGCTGTCAGGCGGCCAGCAGAGCCGCGCAGCACTGGCCCGTGCACTCTTGCGCAACCGCCCGCTCCTGCTGCTCGACGAGGCCTTCTCGGCCTTGGGTCCTGCCCTGAAATCCGAAATGCTGGCCCTGACCCGCACCCTTGCGGCAGAGCACCGCTTCACCCTTCTTATGGTTACCCATGACCCCGAGGATGCCAAAGCGATCTGCCCGCAGACCATCCTTGTGGCCGATGGCCGCGCCGAAGCCCCGCAAGACACAGGCACCCTGCTGGCCGACCCTCCTGCCGCCTTGCGCGCCTATCTGGGCGGCTGATCCTTCCAGCGTCCCCAAAATATCCTCAGGGGGTGAATTTGCGTGAAACGCAAAGAGGGGGCGCGAGCGCCCCCTCCCCGTCTGCCAGATAGACCGGCGTCAATATTTCACGACCGCGCGGATCGATTTGCCCTCATGCATCAGGTCGAAGCCGTGATTGATCTCCTCGAGCGCCAGCTCATGGGTGATCATCGGATCGATCTCGATCTTGCCATCCATATACCAGTCGACGAATTTCGGGACATCGGTCCGGCCCTTGGCGCCCCCGAAGGCGGTGCCCTTCCAGACGCGGCCCGTGACCAGCTGGAACGGACGGGTCGAGATCTCGGCGCCTGCCGGTGCCACGCCGATGATCACCGACACCCCCCAGCCGCGATGCGAGCATTCCAGAGCATCACGCATGACCTTCACGTTGCCCGTCGCATCGAAGGAGTAATCCACGCCGCCGATCTGGTCATCGCCCTTCTTGGTGAGGTTCACGATCTCCTGCACCACGCTGCCTTCGATCTTCGAGGGGTTCACGAAATGGGTCATGCCGAATTTCTTCGCCATCTCGGCTTTGTCGTCATTCAGATCGACACCGATGATCATATCGGCCCCGGCCATCCGCAGACCCTGAATGACGTTCAGACCGATCCCGCCCAAGCCAAATACCGCCGCGGTCGAGCCGATCTCGACGCCTGCGGTATTGATCACGGCACCGATGCCGGTGGTCACGCCGCAGCCGATATAGCAGATCTTCTCGAAAGGCGCGTCCTCACGCACCTTGGCCAGCGCGATCTCGGGCATCACGGTGTGGTTGGCAAAGGTCGAGCAGCCCATATAGTGATAGATCGGCGTGCCATCGAGCATATGGAAGCGCGTGGTGCCATCGGGCATCAGGCCCTGACCCTGGGTGTTGCGGATCGCGGTGCACAGGTTGGTCTTGCCCGAGCGGCAGGAGGGGCATTCACGGCATTCGGGCGTGTAGAGCGGGATCACATGATCGCCGGGTTTCAGCGTGGTGACACCCTCGCCCACCTCGATCACGACCCCTGCACCCTCATGGCCGAGAATCGACGGGAAAAGCCCCTCGGGGTCCGCGCCCGACAGCGTGAAGGCATCCGTGTGACAAAGCCCCGTGGCCTTGATTTCGATCAGCACCTCGCCCTTCTTCGGAGCGTCGAGTTCGACCTCCATGATTTCCAAGGGCTTACCTGCTTCTAGTGCAACTGCAGCACGGGTTCTCATCGGACTTCTCCGTCATATGGAATTTTGTCCGAACCTGAGGCACAATGCGATCAAACACAAGCAAGAGAGCGACATGTTGACCCGAGTTTACGCCTTCGCAGCCATTGCCCTACTGGCTGCCTGCCAGCCTTCGCAGCAAGAGCTGGCCCCCACCCCCATTCTGCCCGAATCAGCACAAGCGATGATTGGCGCAGCCGATACCGCAGACGGCCTGAACGAGCGCGAGCCCGACCTGTGCGGAGCCAAGGAATATTCCTATATTCTGGGCCAGCCCGAAAGCGCCATCGCCGGCCTGCCGCTGGGCGACAAGAAATATCGCGTCGTCCGCTGGCGCGGGGTCGAGGACCAGATCTACCAGCCCCACCGGATAGTGTTCCGCCTCGACGAGATGGGCAATGTCTATAACGTGGATTGCGGCTGATGCGCCGCAATACCTTCTGGGGGATCGCAGGGCTTCTGGCGCTGACGGCCTGTCAGAGCCCCGCGCCACAGCCAGAGGCGCCCGGTGATCTGCCGCCCGCGCAATGCGGGGCGGACCGGTTGCAGGACCGCATCGGTGCGCCGCTTGCGCGCTTCGATCAGGCCGACTGGCCTGAATCGCACCGCGTCGAGGCTCCCGGCAGTCTGCAGACGATGGATTTCCGTCCCGAGCGGCTAAGGATCCAAACGGATGCGGCGGGCACCATCACCGCACTGCTTTGCGGCTAGAAAAGCGGCCCCGGACCTCCGGGGCCGTTTCGCGTTTCAGTCCTTGAATTCCTTGTGGCAGGCCGCACAGGCGCCGCCTACGGCTTTCATGCCCGCCTGCACGCCCGCGAGGCTGGACGTATCCATATCGGCGGCGGCCATCTCCAGATCCTTGGCGTGCGAGGTAAATTCCTCCCAATTGTCCCAAATACCGGATTTGGCATCCGATTCGGGATCCTCGGCCTTAGTCTTGAACAGCTCCGGCAGCTTCTTGGCCTCTTCCTGCATCGCCTGCGCGGCCGAGCCCGCGATATCGGCATTGAAATCGGATTTCTTCTTGGCCATGTCCCCGAGGATATTGCTGGACTGGCGCAGCTCGTGCATGCCGTCCTGCCACGCTTTCACGGTGGGGTCGGCCGCATCGGCATTGGCAATCGCAACCGATCCGATCACTGTAAGAATGGCGACAGGGGCTTTGATGTAATGGTGCATATCCGCTCCTTTGCTGAAATCCCGTGAGATCAAGATAGCTCACCCCTGCGCGAGGGCGACATCACAATCGGTCCATCACCCACGCAAAAGCTGAGAGCTTTCATCGCATCCGGTGTCATCGCTATGGGGAAAACTGCTCCGGCATCGCCGACTGGGTGGGGGCTGTTGCGTGCGACACCGGAGCAGAGCGTTTGCTTTCGCTATCGCTATTTCTGACAGCAGATCAGGGCGGCATGTGGGGAGGATTAAGGTCATTTCACGTTTGGATCACGGCTAAACCGTGAATTGATTAAGGCCGTTTAGGGCCTGTTCACGATGCTGTTCGCAGCTCGCGTTCCTTTTGGCGTGACGATTGCGTAAAATTCAAACTAGTGGCAGGCTGGGTCCATGACAGTGCAGAATATGCCGCCTCTTCCGGGAGGCACGCCCCAAATCGCCTTTGACCGCCGCGAGCTTTCGGTGATCCTGTCCGTCTACGGGCGCATGGTCGCCGCGGGCGAATGGCGCGATTACGGGATGAGCTTCCTCAGGGATGTCGCGATTTTCTCGGTGTTCCGGCGGGCGGCGGAATTTCCGATCTACCGGATAGAGAAACGTCCCGCCCTGCGCAACAAACAGGGGATGTATTCGGTTATCGGGATGGACGGGCGGATCCTCAAGCGCGGTCACGACCTTGCGCAGGTGCTGCAAGTGCTGGAGCGCAAGCTGATCCGCCCGATCGACTGAATTACAGGCGCCGCTTGCGCCCGAGATAGGCCCCCTCGCCCGCAGCTTGGATCCGCGCCATCGTCTCCCGGATCGGCTCGTGGCTTACCGCCATCGCATGGCCGTTGGCATGGACCAGCTGCGTCTCACTCACCGCCATCGCCACATGCCCCCTCCAGAAGAACAGATCGCCACGCTGGATCGGAGTCTCGTCCAGAAGCTCCTGACCGAAGCTTTTCCATTGCAGGTCGCTATCGCCCGGACAGGCAATCCCGCAGCCCGCAAACGCCGCCTGCACCAACCCCGAACAATCGATCCCGTCATAACCGTTGCCGCCCCAGAGATAGGGCGCCCCCAGCAGGCGCTCGGCCACAGTGGCAGGGTCGCTTTCCGGTTGGTCCAGCGGGCGCAGATGCGGTCGGGGCACGAACCCCTCCTCGGTCACCGCAAACGGTCCCTCCTCGCGCAGAACCGTCAGCGTCGCCCCCATCGACAGCGCCATGACCTCGCCACGCTTGATGGAGGCCTCGCAATAGATATGGGTCGCGGGCGCCCGCACGATATGGGTGGCGGCCCTGGCCTCCCCCAGAGCAGGCAGCCCGACCCAGCCGCAATAGCCATCGGCCTCGGCCTGCACGAAGGCCCAACCGGCACGCTCGTCGACCACGGTCACCGAAGCTCCGAACAGAAGCTGCCGGTCGCGCGCGCCCTCGGGCGCATCGCAGAGATCGACCACCGGCACGACCACCCGCGCGGGCCGCCCGTCGGTAAAGCTGATCGCCTCGACCTCCCCCGTAAGGCTGCGCAGGGCGACCGATCCCGAATAGGGCGTCAGCCGCCGGTCACGCCCCGCCAGCGGATCACATCCGGCAGGGGTCATGCGCCGAGCCCCAGCACATCCGGCAAGCTGGCCAGAATGGCGCGCGCGCCCTGACCCACCCCGCCCTTCGGACGGCCCGGCATCGCGGAGGGCTGCCAGCCATAGATATCGAAATGGGCAAACCGCTCGGTTTCGGTCACGAAGCGGCGCAGGAACAGCGCCGCCGTGATAGAGCCTGCCATGCCGCCTGCGGGCGCATTGTCGATATCGGCGATCCCCGGTTCGATCTTCTCCTCGTAGGGTTCCCAGAACGGCATCCGCCAAAGCGGATCGGCGACCTGCTTGGCCGCTCCCGCCAGTGCCGCGGCCAGCGCCTCGTCATCGGTATAGAAGGGCGGCACATCCGGCCCCAGCGCCACACGGGCCGCACCGGTTAGCGTGGCCATGCACAGGATCAGATCGGGGCTTTCCTCATCGGCATAGGCCAGCGCATCGGCCAGAACCAGACGCCCCTCGGCATCGGTATTATTGATCTCGACCGTCAGCCCTTTGCGGGAGGTATAGATATCCTGCGGACGGAACGCATCTCCCGACACCGCATTCTCGACCGCAGGCACCAGCACCCGCAAGCGCAGCGGCAGTTTCAGCGCCATAATCATATGCGCAAGCCCCAGCACGGTGGCCGCGCCGCCCATATCCTTCTTCATCAACCCCATCGAGCTACCGGGTTTGAGGTTCAGACCACCGGTATCAAAGCAGACGCCCTTGCCGACAAGCGTCAGCTCCGGCCCCTCGCTGCCCCAGCGCATTTCCACAAGACGCGGCGCGCGCGGACTGGCCTGACCTACCGTGTAGACGAGCGGGAACCCCCTCTCGAGAAGCTTCTCGCCCACGATGGAGTTGATCTCGGCACCGTGGCAATCGGCGAGATCCTTGATCGCGCGCTCCAGCTCTGCCGGCCCCATATCATTGGCCGGCGTGTTGATCAGATCGCGGGTCAACGCCTCGCCTGCGGCAATCGCCTCGAGGCGCGAGGCGTCCACCCCCTCGGGGCAGACGAGCCGTGCCTTGGGCGTGCTGGCCGCGGCATAACGATCATAGGCATAGCCCGCCAGAAGCCAGCCGAGGGCTGCCTCTTCCAGCTGGTCCTCCGCAAGCCCCGTGATGGACCAGACCCCTTCGGGCAGCGCATGAGCAGCGCGCGCCAGAGGGAACCGGCTGCGGGCCCGCGTGGCATTACTGCCCCAGCCAAAGAGCGCCGCAGCGATACCGCCCTCTGCGGAGGGCAGCACACAGACCTGCCCCAGCGCCTCGCTGAAACCTTGCGCCCTGGCCCAAGCGGCCTGTGCGGGCGTCAGCGCCTCAGGCAGCGGCCCTTCGGTCACATAAAGCGGCAATGGCGCATCGGCTGTGGCAAAACGCATGGCAGGGCGGTCGGGCAAGATAGGCAAGGACATCTGACTTTCCGGGTCATTTGAGTTGATCCCTAGCCTAGTCTGCTGCACGCCACCCGCAAGGGGTAGCCCGCATGCACCACCACCCGATCACGCGGCTTTGCGAAAGCATCTCAGATGCTCATATCTTCCAGATCCCAGACCTCGCTCAGGGAGCGGTCACCGATCCGCATCAGCCGCGACAGGACAGCCCGCGTGGCCACCATATCCTTCCGGCGCATACAGTCGCGCAGATCGCGCGTGACCTGTTCGAGCTTGGTCATCCCCACCTGACGAGCCAGCGGAATCAGCGCGGTCACGGCCTCGTCGAAGGCGTCCAGCTCGTTTTTCTGGACAGCAGCATCAATCGCGACCATGTGCATCGCGAGATCCTCGATTGCGCTGGCCATCAACCGTTCTGCCGCCTGCTGTCCCAACTGGGCATAGAGCGCGACGATCCGGGCCTGTTCAATCCGCACCGACTCATTGCAGCGCAACTTCATAACATTTGCCAAACTGGCACCCTCCGCATTGCGTCGGGTCACATCGTAACGGCCATGCAAACACACGCATGGCTCCCATGACCCCTTCACGGCAGGTAAAGCCTGCCCCCAACGACCCCCACGGTCGCGTTCACCTTGGCGCATAGGTCTCAAGAAATGATTTCATAAATAGGAAAAACTCTGCCTAATTACGGGAATTTTGCTCGAACTCCGGTTTTTTCAGGTCTAAGTAGGTGCAAATCATATAGGGGATGATCATGAGGGAACGTGTAAAACTGTTGCCGCCTACTCTGGTTCAACGCTTCCACGGCTGGAAAGCCACCACCTATTCCGAGAATTCGGTCTGGTACAAGAAGCTCGCGGACGAGGGTCAGCGCCCGCGTGCAATGGTGATCTCGTGCTGTGATTCGCGCGTGCATGTCACCTCGATCTTCGGGGCAGACTCGGGCGAGTTCTTCATCCACCGCAATATCGCCAATCTCGTGCCGCCCTACGAGCTCGATGGCGAGCATCACGGCACCTCGGCGGCGGTAGAATATGCCGTGCAGGCGCTTAAGGTCTCGCATCTGATCGTGCTGGGTCACTCCAAATGCGGCGGTGTCGCGGGCTGCAATGCGATGTGCACGGGGCATGCCCCCGAACTCGAGGAGAAAACCTCCTTCGTCGGCGCGTGGCTGAACCTGCTGCGTCCGGGTTTCGAGCGGGTCAAGGATCTGCCCGAAGAGGAACGAATCACGGCGCTCGAAAAGGAAGCCGTCATGGTCAGCCTCGAGAACCTGATGACGTTCCCCTTCGTCACCTCGGCCGTCGAATCGGGTCAGATGACGCTGCACGGACTGTGGCATGACATCGGCAGCGGCAATCTGTGCCAATACAACCCCAACACGAATGGCTTCGAGAACGTTTGAAGCGATTTTAATAAAAAAGACTAAGCGCGCTTAACTCGCGATTAAGGATAGGGATGCAATCTGGCGACATGACCCAGATTGCATCACACCTCGTCACCCTTCGCCTGCCCGCCGAGATGATCCGTCAGATCGAACTCTCTGCGCGCGCTCAGGCTAAAGCCCCCGCGGATATCATCCGTGGCGCGCTCTTGGCTTCTCTTTCGCAAGAGGCCGCATCAGTGACCGAACGCCTGCGCAAGCAGGCGTCGCTTACCCAGTGTTTTGATCTTGCAGACGGTTGGCTCGACCTTCAGGCGCAATTGCGCAGTCTGGGCTATGTGTTACGTCATGATGGCGAAGGCCGCGTGGCACTGCATGAGTTCCCGTCCAACGATTTCCTGTGCACGCTTCATGACATCGGCCAGAATCAGGGCGAGCTGACGCGCCGCTACCAGTCGCCCTTCCCCGGCCTGGTGCCGGAAAAGGCGCCGGAGCCCGTCGCCGCAACGGTGAAGACGCCCCTGCAAAAGGCCGCAGCACCCATGCCGGAGATCGAGACGGAGGCGGCCGGGCCCGTATCTGCGCCTGCAACCGAAACCGTGGAAGAGGACGAAAGCCACGCTCTGGTCTTCCATTCCCTGCGCAAGAAACCTCGCGCAGAGATTGAAAAGCCCAAACTGGTCTCCGTGCCAGAAGCCCCTCCGAAATCATCTGTCGATGAGCTCAGGGAGGTTCTGAGCGGCGCCATGTTCCGCTCGCGGCGTAAACCGGTCAGCGAAGAACCTGATCTTCTGGCCACTCGAATCGCGTCGTGACCGTGATCTCCCGACTTGCCTTCGCGGGCAAGTCGAACCGCCAGCCAAGCACTCCCGTCCGGTCATCGAGATCGGTTTCAGAAGGCGCAGGCTCCGCCGTCCAGTCGATCTTGAGATCGTCCTGCTCGGAATAGGGGACCTGCCCCACGACCCGCAGCGGCCAGTCCTGACCGGTATGGTTCTCGACCGTCATCCGCGTGATCTCCTCGCGCGCGTTCCGGCGCGAGATGACACCCCGATCACCGGTCTGGCGGGTGACGTCATGCGAGAGCGTGACACCATCCAGCGCGCCGAAGCCTGTGGTGATCTTCTCACCCGGCATCGTCATCGGCAGATCACTCTGCCCCACCAGCGCACCATCGACATAGAGCGTGGCCCGACCCGGCAGAATCGGCCCCTCGCCGTTATTCGTCGCCTCCGCAACCAGATAGGCGGTCTCGTCACGCGAAGGTACGGCCTCGGCCCAGATATCGGAGGCGAGGCGCTCATCCTGCATCCGCAGACGCAGGGCCTCGACGCCGTCACGGATATCCACCGCCTCGGGCAGGTGATAGACCAGAGACACCCCTTCCATCTGCGGATCGAGCTGGTCGCTCTTCAGCATCGCGGCACTTTCCGCCATCGGCGCAGCCGCCCCCATCGAGCGCAGGACAGGCCCTTCAGTGCCGATCTGGCGCAAATCCGGCCAGAGTTCGGTCGGATCCATCCGGTCATTCGGACGCGCTGTCGAAAGCGTCAGGTCGACACCGCTCCAGTCCTCACCGCTGGATTGATGCACCGAAACGAGCCGCGTCAGATCGATCTGCTTCGCCTCGCGATCAAGCCGCATATCATAAACCGGCGCCCAGCCCGCATCCTCGACAAAGCTCGTGAGCGTCAGCACGCCCTCGCCGGTTGCGGTCGCCTCCAGATGCTTCTCGGTCTGTGAATTTGCCTCCAGATCAGAGAGATCGGCTCTGGCTTCTGCCAGTGCGCGACGGTCGGGATCGAGCGCCGCTTCGGCCTGACGGGCGCGGGCCTGCGCCTCGACCGCATTGCGGCGCGCCACCAGCGCCCGTGCCTCGATTTGCTCGCCCAGATCCAGTGCCTGTTGGGCATCCCCCTGCGGGTTCAGCCCCCGCAGATAGGCCACCCGATCCAGCGCGGCCTCGGCCTCGGCCTGCAGCAGCTTGACCCCGTCTTCCTTCTGCGCCAACGCCTCGGTCAGCTGCGTGACCCGCACCCGCGCCTCGCCAAGCGCCGGACTATCGGCACCGTTGCCGGCCACCAGACGCACCCCGCTCAGGCGCGCCTGATCCGCCGAAATACTCAAACGGTCCAGTGTCATGCTCTGCGGCAGACCGGCAATCACCACCTGCCCCGCGCCTTGCGGAATACGCACCTGCCGGACCACTTCCGCGCCTTGCGGATAAAGCGTCACAGCGCTCACCTTGCCATAAAGCACATCCTGCGCCCATACCGCCTGCGGCAGAGCCACGACCATTCCGGCCATCATCAATCGCATGTGTTTCCCTCCCTCACTATACGGTGAAACGTGGGGGGCAAGGCACCGCCTGGCAAGTCCGCGGCCTGCCTGACCGATGACGTTTCCGTCAGAATGCAGAACGCCCGAGGTTTCCCCCGGGCGCTCTGACACCTCAATCGAAGCTGGATCAGCCTTTTTTCAGGCAGCGTTTACCAAGCGTTTCGGCGATCTGAACGGCATTGAGCGCCGCACCCTTACGCAGGTTATCGGACACGCACCACAGGTTCAGACCGTTTTCGATCGTGCTGTCCTGACGGATGCGCGAGATGAAGGTCGCGTAATCGCCCACGCATTCCACGGGCGTGACATAGCCGCCATCCTCGCGCTTATCGACCACCAGAATACCGGGGGCCTCGCGCAGGATGTCACGGGCTTCATCCTCGTCGAGGAATTCCTCGAACTCGATATTCAGCGATTCCGAGTGGCCCACAAAGACCGGCACACGCACGCAGGTTGCAGTAACCTTGATCGACGGATCGACGATCTTCTTGGTCTCGGCGACCATCTTCCACTCTTCCTTGGTCGAACCGTCTTCCATGAAGACGTCGATATGCGGAATCACGTTGAAGGCGATCTGCTTGGTGAATTTCTTCGGCTCTTTTTCCTGACCGGGGACGTAGAGGCCCTTGGTCTGGTCCCACAGCTCGTCGATGCCTTCCTTGCCCGAGCCGGACACCGACTGGTAGGTCGAGACGACAACGCGCTTGATCTTGGCGCGGTCATGCAGCGGCTTGAGCGCCACGACCATCTGTGCAGTCGAGCAATTCGGGTTCGCGATGATGTTTTTCTTGATGTAGCCGTCAACCGCCTCGGGGTTCACTTCCGGCACGACCAGCGGGATCTCCGGATCATAGCGGTAGAGCGAGGAGTTATCGATGACAACACAACCGGCTTTCGCCGCGATCGGCGCATATTGCTTGGTTGCATCCGAGCCGATGGCGAAGAGCGCAATGTCATAGCCCGAGAAGTCGAAACCCTCGATGTCCTTACATTTGAGTGTCTTGTCGCCATAGCTGACTTCAGTACCAAGGCTCCGGCGCGACGCCAGAGCAACAACCTCATCGGCAGGGAACTCGCGCTCGGCGAGAATATTCAGCATTTCGCGGCCCACATTACCCGTGGCGCCAGCAACGACGACTTTATAGCCCAATTTAGGCCCTCCTTGTATCTCGGACGAGGTGCGACATAGCCCGAACGCCTGTAAATTTAAAGGGTTTTCGCGAAATTAGCGGCGAATAAGGCGGTTATCTTGCGCCATCAGCCCTGCCACAAAATCCGCCTCGGAGGTAAAATCATGCGGCACATCGTGGGCCGTACGGCGCCCCGAAAGCGACAAAGACGCAAAGAAATCAAAGCCGTAGAGCGTGATCCCCGCCAATTCCGAACGCAGGAGAAGATCGATCATCATCGCCCCCGTCGTCGGTTGTGCGCCAAGCCGGCTTTGCAGATCCGCATAATCGGCCTGCGGGTGCAGATAGAACCCGTCGCTTGTGGCGGTCGTCCAGTCCAGCCTCTTGCGCTTGTGGCTCATCCACAGATACCGCCCCGCCCCAATCCGCGCGCGGTCCTGCGGGGCCAGTCGCACCGCCAGCGCCAGCCAGTCGGTCCGTGTGCCGTGGCTTTCCGCCTGCGGCATCGGGGCGCGATTGATCCGCACCACCACGTCATGCGCATCGATAGCCGCGCCGTGGTTGTTTTCGGCCAGCGAGCGCGCATTCCCGACCAGCGCCACGGATTTCCCCGCAAGCGCCCCCAGCAGTCCGCTCTGCGGCACGGACATGGCGGCAAGCGGCCCCTCCTGCCGCAGCAACCGCGCCAGATAGAACCCCGCCCGTGTCATGCCAGCAGGTCCCGATAGACCTCGATCAGCGCATCAGCCTCATCATCGATCTGGAAGCGCTCTTCCACATTGCGCCGCGCCGCCTCGCCTGCCGCAGCCATCGCCTGAGGATCATCGAGATAGGCCGCCACGGCCTCGGCCATGCCCGCCACATCGCCCGGATCGACGAGTTTGCCGCTCTCGGGCGTCACGATCTCCTCGAAGGCGCCCACGCGGGTCGCCACCACCGGCACATGGCAGGCCATGGCCTCAATCGGCGTCAGGCCGAAACCTTCCCAGCGTTGCGGCGCGACATACAGATCCAGCACCCGATACCAGTCGGCCATGCTATCGACCGAGACCTCGGGCATGAACAGGATCCGGTGCTCCAGCCCCGCCTGCCCCACCTTGCGCTTCAGTTTGGTCAGGAACTCCGAATGCCCCTCGGTCGCACGCCCCATCACCAGCGCCGACACCTTGGGCCGCGACGGAAGAACCTCGATCATCGCATCGACAAAGGCGTCGGTGCCCTTCTGATGGCGCACCCGCCCGTAACAGCCGATCACCACACCTCTGGGCAGATTCATCGACGCCCGCAAGGCCGTGCGATTTTCGGCCCGGTCAAAGCCCGAGATATCGATCCCGTGATGGATCACCCGATTCGGCACGCTCAGATACTCCGCCGTGCGCGCCGATGTCGCCACAACCGCATCCATCCGGCCGATCAGCCACTTGGTATAGCCCGAATGTTTCCGCTGGCTGGCCGAGGTGAACAGCAGCTTAAGATCCATGAACCACAGATGTTTCAGAGCCAGCCCCAGCAACATCTCCACATTACGCCGCGCATGCCAGACGCGGCGACGGCGGCTCAGGAATGGTACACGCCACAGGGGCACATGCGGGAGGGTATCGGGCAGGCCCGGCCCCGTTGTCACTATCCCGATCTTGCGCGCCTGCGCGGGCACAAGCCGCACAATAGTGGCCGTCACACCGGACAAACGGCGCTTGAGGTTCGGGGCGATAACATCGATCTCTTTATCCATGCTTTCTCTTAACCTGTCCCGCGCCTATTGTCTTTGGCGAATTGCTGCATGAAAAACCGCAATTAACGGGCCGTGACGGCCCTTGCCGGAAACTGTCTTTCCGGACGGGGTCTCCTGCAAGCCTGCCGTAACGAAAGGACTACCCCGATGTCGCTCAACCGTCTGGCTTTGCGCCTTTACTGGGATCCGGTGATGATGGGGCCAGGCAAGGCCGACCTCCTGCAGGCCATCACCGAGGAAGGCTCGATCTCGGCAGCAGGGCGGCGCATGGGAATGAGCTATCGCCGCGCATGGGCGCTGGTCGAGGAACTTAACGCGGGCTTCCGCGAGCCGCTGGTGCTCTCTGCGCGGGGCGGAGCCAAGGGTGGCGGAGCGCAACTCAGCCCCACCGGCGAGGAGGTGTTGCGCCTGTATCGCCAGATCGAGGCCCGTCTGCGCGAGACCTGCGCCGAAGATATCGCCCGGATCGAGGCTCTGACCAAGGGTCACTGACAACCGCATACTGGACCTGTCTGCCGAAAGGGTTATGTTTGTCGAAACATAACGGAGACCCGAACATGCGCGCCCTTCCCCTTCTGGCCCTCGTGGCTTGCCTCACCCCTATGGCCGCCTCGGCAGAGCCGGTCATTTTTGCCGCTGCCTCGATGAAGACCGCGCTCGACGAGATCGCGCGGGATTGGGCCGAGGGTCATGATCCGGTGACCATTTCCTATGCCGGATCCTCCAAACTCGCCCGCCAGATCGAGGCAGGGGCGCCTGCCGATATGTTCATCTCCGCCTCGACCGACTGGATGGATCAGGTCGAGACATCCGGCGCCGTCAAGGATGGCAGCCGCCACGACCTTCTGGGCAACGCGCTGGTTCTGGTGGCCCATGACGATGTGAAGACCGCCCCGCAAGACCTGCCCGAAGCCTTGGGCAAGGACGGGTTTCTGGCGATGGCGCTGGTCGATAGCGTGCCTGCGGGCATCTATGGCAAACAGGCGCTGACCCATCTGGGGCTCTGGGACCAGCTCTCCTCCCATGTGGCGCAGGCCGATAACGTGCGCGCGGCGCTCGCGCTGGTGGCCACGGGCGAGAGCCCTTATGGCGTGGTCTATGCCACCGATGCCCATGCCGAAAAGCGCGTCCATATCGCCGCTACCTTTCCCGAAGACAGCCATGATGCCATCACCTATCCGGTGGCCCTGCTGACCACCGGCTCGGATACCGAGGGTGCCAAGGCATTCCTCGATTATCTGAGCAGCCCCACCGCCGTCGGCGTCTTCGAGGCGCAGGGCTTTAGCGTCAAACACTGACACAATGATGCTCTCTCCCGAAGAATGGGCGGCGATCGCGCTCTCGCTGAAAGTGTCCTCGGTGGCGGTGCTCTGCGCATTGCCACTGGCCATTATCGTGGCGCTCGTTCTGGCACGGGGGCGCGGGCCGCTGGTCTGGGGACTGAATGCGCTGGTGCATCTGCCACTGATCCTGCCGCCGGTGGTCACGGGTTATATCCTGCTGCTGGCCTTTGGCCGTAACGGCCCCATTGGCGCCTTTCTCGATCGCGCGATCGGGCTGGTCTTCGCCTTCCAGTGGACGGGGGCGGCGCTGGCGGCGGCCGTCATGGGCTTTCCGCTCATGGTCCGCGCGATCTGGCTGGCCATCGAGGCCGTCGATCCGGGGCTGGAACAGGCCGCCCGCACCCTTGGCGCACGGCCTTTAGGCGTGTTCTTCTCCATTACCCTGCCGCTCATCGCGCCGGGGGTCATCGCGGGGCTGATCCTCGCTTTTGCCAAGGCGATGGGCGAGTTCGGCGCCACGATCACCTTTGTCTCCAATATTCCGGGACGGACACAGACCCTGCCCTCGGCCATCTACGCGCTCCTGCAGGTGCCCGGCGCCGAAGGCTCGGTGGCCAAACTCGCAGGCATCTCCATCGGAATTGCGGTCACCGCGATGCTTCTGTCGGAATCCGTGTCGCGGATGATTGCCAAGCGGATCAGGGGGAGCTGATATGCACAACACACCGATGCTGGATGTGTCTCTGCGCCACCGCGCGGGCCAGCTGGATCTGGCCGTCGCGTTCACCGCCCCCACCGGCGTGACCGCCCTCTTCGGCCCTTCGGGCGCGGGAAAATCCACCGTCATCAGCGCGATCTCGGGGCTTTTGCGCCCGGATCAGGGCCGGATCACGCTGGGCGGCACTCCGCTCTTCGACCGCGCAAACCGTATCGATATGCCAGCCCATCGCCGCCGCATCGGCTATGTCTTTCAGGACCCGCGGCTCTTCCCGCATCTGGGCGTGCGCGGCAATCTGGACTATGGCGCCAAACGCGCGCCGAAAGGGGCACAGGGGCCCGCCTTCGATCAGGTGATCGAGATGCTGGGGATTGCGCCCTTGCTTGACCGCCGTGTGGCCGCCCTGTCGGGCGGCGAGAAGGCGCGAGTTTCCATCGGGCGGGCGCTGCTATCGAAGCCGCAGATCCTGTTGATGGACGAACCGCTGGCCGCCCTCGATACGCCAAGGCGCGCCGAGATCCTGCCATTTCTGGAGCGCTTACGCGATACCGGCCTGCCCATTGTCTATGTCAGCCATTCGGTGGCCGAGATCGCGCGACTGGCCGATACGCTCGTGCTGATCGATCAGGGCAAAACCCGCGCCTCCGGCCCCCTGCGGAGCCTGTTGGCCGATCCCGATCTGGCCCATCTCTTCGGACAGGACGAAGCGGGTGCCGTCATCGAAGCCCGAGTCACGGGTCAGGACCCCGATGGCATGACGCTTGTTCAAGGCGCGGGCGGCACGCTCTATCTGACCGACCCGCACCCTGCGGGCACGGATCTGCGGCTGCGCATCCAGGCCAGTGATGTGATCCTCGCACGCCAGCGCCCTGAAGGGCTCTCGGCGCTCAACATTCTTGCGGGCGAGGTGCGCAAGATCACCCCGACCTCCGCCGATCGCGCCCGTGTCTGGGTGCAGATCCGCTGTGGCGGGGAGGAGATTCTGGCCAAGATCACCGCGCGCTCGGCACAGGCACTGGAACTGCGTGAGGGCACCCCCTGCCATGCGATCCTGAAAACCGTGGCTGTGGAGCGGCGCACCCCGAAGGCCTAAACGCAAAAAGGCGCGGGTCTCCCCGCGCCTCCGTAGAGCCTGTCACGCAGATTATTGCGCGTTATCGATCACCTCACGGGACACGCGCCCCGAGCCGGTATTGGTGATCTCGATGCGGCGGGGCTTGAGCGCCTCGGGCACCTCATGCACCAGATCGATATGCAGCATGCCATCCTCGTTGCTGGCACCCGTCACGCGGACATGGTCGGCCAAGCCAAAACGGCGCTCGAAGGCGCGGGTGGCGATCCCGCGATGCAGATAGGTCTTCTGCCCCGCTTCCTCGGATTTGCGGCCCGCAACGATCAGCGCGCCATCCCGCATCTCGACACTCAGCTCGTCGGCGGCAAAGCCAGCGACAGCGATGGTGATGCGATAGGCATTCTCATCGGTTTTTTCGATATTGTAGGGCGGGTAGCTGGGCTGGGCGACATCCTTGGACATCACGCTATCCATCAGGTCGGCCATCCGGTCGAAACCGACGGTGGCACGGTAAAGCGGCGAAAGATCGAAACTACGCATTATGGTCATCCTCATTGAGCGATGTAGGGCCCACCCCGTGCGGGCATGGGCGGTTAAGGGAGCGCGGGACCCTGTTGCGGCATCCCGACACATTCAATCTGGGAAGGCCGAAATGCGGTTTCAAGCCTCCCACCCGCAAGATTTTTCCACCGCCTGCGCGTAACCGGTTAGGGCTTCACGCGCGGGGCTACCGAAATGAATTTGGCGCCCCCAACCATCTGCGCGCGCTGGCCACCCGACTGGCGCAAATCGGTCAGCATACGGTGCATCTCACCGGCATCGGCGAGCAGAGCCACTTTCCTGTCGCCGAGCTTTCCCTTGGCCGAGACGATACCTACAATCCGTGGCCTGCCATTCTTCATAACGAAAACCGGCGCCCCGGAGGCCCCGAAATCCACATCGCAATCCGTCACCATCCGCTCCCCGATGACCTGCAAAAGCGTGCAGCTCTGCTGGAGCGAGGGCAGGTTCTCGCGCCCTTCGGCATAGGAGACAACCTGAAGAGCGGCCCCGATCGCGGGCCGGTCCCCTAGCTGGAACGGTTCGATCGGCGAGATCCTTACCGGCTGCATGAGCCGCAACAAGGCCATATCCTCGGCTGCACGGTCGAACTGGTGCGGGCCCTGATAGGCATAGTCGGGATGGGGATAGGCCTCCTTGATACGGCGCACAACGATCGCGCGGTCATTGCGCAGGCCCATGCGGAACTGCGCGCTGCTCATATCGACCTTCTGACGCGTCTCACTGTCATAAAGACAATGCGCCGCCGTCAGGATCAGGTCCGCCCCCACAAGGCTTGCCGTGCAAAAACCGCCATCGTCGAAATCGAGGCGCCCCACGGCCTCCCAGCCGCGTCCTGCGTCCCCCGTGGTGAGCGCCCGCAATGTTGTCTGCGCCGCCACGCCCGCAGGCAGCGCGAGCGCCAGAAGCAGCGGGACCCTGACGGCCAGTCGTGTCATATGCCGGATCATCGCGTTCCATCCGCGGCCAGTTTCCTTGGCCCTAGAAGACACAGTTAATGCGGCGATTTTGCGACCCCTGTGCGAAAAGCTTCCGGCCGGTCGCGGGCACGGTTTACCGCCCGAGCGCCCCCCGATAGAATGAATCGTCTGTTGCTTATGGCGGAAAGACCATTCATGACTTCCTTCTCGATCGGCCCGCTCGGCCTTGCGGACCTGTTTGCGCTGACGCTTCTCGTGCTGTGCTGGGCCCTTATCGGCTGGTTCTGCGAGAACCCGCCCAAGAACCGGATCTCGGTTGGCAAGTTGATGGAACGCTACCGCCACGAATGGATGCGACAGATGGTCGGGCGGCAGAACCGGATCTTTGATAGCCAGATGGTGGACGGGCTGCGGCAATCCACGACGTTTTTCGCCTCGACCGCGCTGATCGCGATTGGCGGCGGGCTGGCGCTGATCGGCAATCCCGACCCGCTGACCACGCTGGCCTCGGATCTCGAGCTGGATCAGGCCCCCGCGCTGCTCTGGGAGGTGCGGATCCTGACCGCCGTCCTGTTCGGGGCACTGGCCTTCCAGAAATTCGTGTGGTCACACAGGCTGTTTTCCTATGCCGCGCTCGCAATGGCCGCGATTCCTAACGACCCGAACGATCCCGATGCCTTTCCGCGCGCGGAACAGGCCGCCAAGGTGAATATCTCGGCGGCCAAGAGCTTCAATCGGGGCCTGCGCAACGTCTATTTCGCTCTGGCCTCCCTAGCATGGCTCCTCGGACCCGAGACCCTGATTGCGGCAGCGGTAATCACGACCGTGACGCTCTGGCGCAGGGAATTCGCCTCGGCCTCGCGCGAGGCGCTGCTGGAAAATCCGCCCCGCTAGGGAAACCGATCCGGGCGGGGCCATCGAGACCCCGCCCAGATCGCGAACCGGCCCCGGGGGCCGTTTCGGGGTCAGCCCAGCACCTGGGTGACTGCTTTCTTCGTGGCGGCGACGATGAGATCGGCCTCCGCCTCGCTGAGGCAGAGCGGCGGGGCGAAACCAAGAATATCCCCCTGCGGCATGGCGCGCCCGATCACCCCTTCGGAGGCCAGCGCGGCGGCGATCTGCGGGCCGGTCTTGGCGCTCGCATCGAAGAACCGGCGGCTGTCACGGTCCTCGACAAACTCAACCGCACAGAGCATGCCCTCGCCACGGATATCGCCGACATTGGGGTGGTCACCCAAGACCGCTTTCATCGCCCTGTTCAGATAGGCCCCCGTTTTACCGGCATTTTCCACCAGACCGAGGCTGTCAATCAGCTTGAGGTTTGCCACGCCTGCCGCAGCCCCGATGGGGTGGGCCGAATAGGTCCAGCCATGACCGATGGGGCCATTTTCATCCGTGCCCTGTTCCAGCACCTTCCACATCTTGTCGCCCACGATCGAGCCCGAAAGCGGCGCATAGGCCGAGGTCAGCCCTTTGGCGATGGTGATCAGATCGGGTTTCATCCCGTAGTGATCCGAGCCGAACATGGTGCCCAGCCGCCCGAAGCCCGTAACGACCTCATCGGCCACCAAAAGGATGTCATGCTTGGCCAGTACCTTCTGGATGGCGCCCCAGTAACCTGCAGGTGGCGGCACGATACCGCCGGTGCCCAGAACCGGCTCGCCGATGAAGGCCGCGATCGTATCCGCGCCCTCGCGTTCGATCAGCGCCTCCAGTTCGGCCACGCAATGGGCGGTGAAGGCCTCCTCGGTGTCGATCCCCTCGGGGCGGCGGAAATAGTAGGGTGCCTCGGTATGCAGGATCGGCGCGCGCGGCAGATCGAATTTGTTATGGAACCCCGACAGTCCCGTCAACGAGCCGGTCATCACCCCCGAACCATGATAGCCCCGCCAGCGCGAAATGATCTTCTTCTTCTCGGGACGGTTCAGGATGTTGTTGTAATACCAGATCAGCTTGATATTGGTCTCGTTCGCATCCGAGCCGGACAGCCCGAAATAGACTTTGGACATGCCCTTGGGGGCGCGTTCCATGACCATCTGTGCCAGCGTGATCGAGGCCTCGGTCCCGTGCCCCACATAGGCATGGTAATAGGCCAGCTCGCGCGCCTGATCGGCAATCGCATCGGCGATCTCGGGGCGGCCATAGCCCACATTCACGCAATAGAGCCCCGCGAACGCATCGAGCATCTGGCGGCCGTCACGGTCCTCGATATAGACCCCCTTCGCAGTGCGGATCACACGGGTCGGCGTCTCGCCACGGGCATGCTGTGCCAGATGGGTCGAGGGATGGAAGAAGTTCTCGCGGTCCCAGCGGGCAAGTTGGTCATTGGTCAGCATAATGCCTCCTTTCGTCTTCAGTTAGATACCCCAGTCGCGGCAGAGGTATTTGATTTCCATGAATTCCTGCATGCCCGTGCGCGCGCCCTCGCGGCCAAGGCCGGATTGCTTCATGCCGCCAAAGGGAATGGGCGCGCCGGTCACCTTGGTGCGGTTTATCGCCACCATGCCGAATTGCAGCGCGCGGCTTGCGCGATAGATGCGTTTGGGATTGAGGCTGTGGATATAGGCCACAAGCCCGTATTCGCCCGTGTTGGCCCGCGCGATCACCTCGTCCTCGGTGTCGAACGGGGTGATCGGTGCGATGGGGCCGAAAGTTTCCTCGCGCATGATCTTGGCGTCATCGGGCACATCGGTCAGCACGGTCGGCTGGAAGAACAGCCCCTCATGCGTGCCCCCCGTGGACAGTGTCGCGCCTTTGGCCAGCGCGTCCTCCAGATGCTCGACCTGCTTGGCGATGGCGCCCGCGTTCATCAGCGGGCCGATATCGGGGTCGTCGATCCCGCGCCCTACGGTCAACGCCTGGACGGCCTCGGTGAATTTCGCGCAGAAGGCATCATAAATCGGGCGCTCCACATAGATGCGGTTGGCGGCCAGACAGTCCTGCCCCGAAGTGGCGAATTTGGCCTTCAGCGTCTCGGCCACGGCGCGGTCGAGATCGGCACCCTTGAAGACGATCACCGGTGCATGGCCACCCAGTTCCAGCACCAGCCGTTTTACCGTTTGTGCCGATTGCGCATAAAGCAGCTTGCCGATGGCGGTGGAGCCGGTGAAGCTGAGCGCGCGCACACGGCTGTCCTCGCACCAGGGCGTGACGATTTCGGGCGCATGGCCCGTAACTACGTTGAAAACCCCTGCCGGAAAGCCCGCCCGCTCGGCCAGCTCCGCCAAGGCCAGCGCCGAATAGGGCGTCTCGGCCGAAGGGTGCGCCACCACGGTGCAGCCCGCCGCCAAGGCCGCTGCCGCCTTGCGCGTCAGCATGGCCGAGGGGAAATTCCACGGGGTGATCAGCGCCGCCACCCCCACGGGTTCCAGCCACAGCTCCATTTCGGCATCGGGCAGATGCGAGGTCACGCTTTCCACATTGGGGCGCTTGGCCTCCTCGGCGTAGAATTCCACGAAACTCGCGGCATAGTCGATCTCGCCGCGCGCTTCCGAGATGGGCTTGCCCTGCTCGGCCACCATGAGGCGCGCGAGATCTTCGCGGGCCGCGACGATCAGCTCGAACCAGCGGCGAAGAAGCCCGGCTCTTTCCTGCGGCAGGGTCTGCGACCAAGACCCGAAGGCACGATCTGCCGCCTCCACCGCAGCCAGTGCCTGCGCGCCTGACAAGCGGGCAACATGGCCCAGTTCGACCCCGTCGGCAGGATCGGTGACCGCAAAAGAGGCGTTCTCCGCGCCGGCCTGCCATTTGCCGTCGACATAGGCGAAACTTCGCAGCAGTCGGCGGTCTTTCAGGGACGCACGGTCGGAAATCGTAGCATCAAGCATGGGCGGGTCTCCTTTCCCGTCCAGTGTGCCTGACCCGCGCCGCAAGGGAGACCGAAGATCGGCCATCCGCAGCCCGTGCGGACTGCGGCACCGGCCCTCTCAGTCCAAATGGCCTGCCAGCAGATCGAAAGGCGGCAGCCCCTGCTTCACCGGCTTGGTCACGATATAGGTGAAATAGCGCGCAATCCCGATGCGCCCGTCCAGAAGCATGTCGATCAGGCGCTGGTAGCTGTCGATATCGCGGGTGACGATCTGCATCAGATAATCGAACCCGCCGCCCAGCGCCCAGACATTCACGATCTCGGGGATGGGCTGCACCGCATCCTCGAAAATGCGGAAGGTCGCGGCCTTGTGGTCGGCCAGTTCGGCGGCCACGAACACCGTCACATGCGGCCCCAGTTTCTTCAGCGCGATCCTCGCGCCATAGCCCTCGATCAGCCCTGCGGCCTCCAGCTTTTTCAGCCGGTCCCAGGCAGGAGTGGGCGAGAGGTTGATACGCTCGGCCAGAACCGCCTTGGTGATGCGGCCTTCACGGGCGAGTGTCGTCAGAATGGCAAGATCACGGTCATCAAGTTTCAGCATGGTGCCATGCTAGCGCAGGCCGGAGCCAACCGCATCCGGCAAAAACATCATAGTGATGGAAACTTGGCGCGGGTCTCGCCCGTTACTCCTGCAAGCAACCCGAGGATAGCCCGAGGAAAGGATCTTCCATGTCTCCTGCAGCGCCGCAACCCACCAAAGCCGCCAACCGCCTGAAAGGCAGGGTCGCCATCGTCACCGGTGGCTCTTCGGGGATCGGAGCGGCGATCGCCGAGAGCTTCGCGCTCGAAGGGGCCGATCTGGTGATTACCTACCGCTCGGATGAGGCCGGCGCCAAAAAAACCGCCGATCATGCCGCAGCCCATGGCAGCCTTGTGGAGATTGTTAAATGCGATCTCTCGAAGCAGGACGATATTGACGCGCTTTTTGCCAAGGCGGAGGACCGGTTCGGGGCGGCGGATATTCTTGTCAACAATGGCGGCATGGACCCCGACCCCGCCGATCTGGACGAGATGGCCCCCGAGGACTGGTCCAAGGTGATCGCCGTTAACCTGACCGGCCCTGCCATGGCATCGGCCGCCTTCATCCGCATGCGGAAGGCGGCGGGCGGCGGCGGGCGCATCGTCACCGTGTCCTCGGTGCACGAGAATGTGCCGCGCGGTGGCACCTCGGCCTATGATGCCTCAAAGGGCGGGCTGCGGATGCTGACCCGCACACTGGCACTGGAACTGGCGCCGCACCGCATCACCGCCAATAACATCCTGCCCGGCATGATCCTTACCCCTATCAATCAGGAAGCGATGGATGACCCCGAACTGCTGAAAGAGATGGAAAGCAATATCCCTTGGGGCCGTGCGGGCCAGCCATGGGAAGTAGCAAAGATGGCAGTCTATCTGGCCTCCGACGATGCGGACTATGTCACAGGGCAGAGTTTCGCCATTGATGGCGGGCTGTCGATCAATCTCGGTCAGGGGGCGTAAAATGGAGGGCCGCTTCACCCGCCCGCTCTCGTCCGATCCGCGCCATGTGGCGCTTGCCGACCTCCCCGAACGCGAGACCGCCTACCCGCCGATCCGCGATTTCGCCCTGATCGGCGATACGCTCAGCGCCGCGCTGGTGGCGCGTGACGGGGCGATCGAGTTCCTCTGCCTGCCGGATTTCGATGGCGATGCGGTGTTTACCGGCATGCTCGATGCCCGTCGTGGCGGGCGCTTCTTTGTGGGGCCGCTAACCTGTGGCGAAGTCACCCGCAGCTATATCGGCGAGAGCGCAGTGCTGCGCACGCTGCACCACACGCCGCAGGGCGTGCTGGAAGTGACCGATCTCATGCCAATCGGCAAACGCGGGGATGGGTCAGTTGGCGGCGAACGACAGGTGCTGCGGATGGTCAAGGCGCTGGAGGGCCAGCCCGAGCTGGGCGTGCTGATCAACCCGATGCTCGACTGGGGCACCACCCTGCCCGATTTCCGGCAGGACGAGGATGGTAGCTGGCAGATGGAGTTCGGTTCCGACGGGCTGCGTTTTGTCTCGGATGTCGACCTGGCCCCGGTGGCGCCCGGCGCATTGGCAGGCAGCTGCACGCTCGAGACGGGAGAGACGCGCTTTGTCATGCTGACAAGCGCCAGCCCCGACGCCCGCCCCGTCACCCCCGACACGCCTGCCCGCGAGTTGGACCGAACACTCGCCTACTGGACACAGGTCAATACCGGCTGCAAACCCGATGGCCCGTTCCGTGAGGCCATCATGCGCAGCGCGGTCACTTTGCATCTTTTGCACTACAACAATTCAGGCGCGCTACTGGCCGCACCCACAGCGGGTCTGCCCGAGGTCATGGGCGGGGCGCGCAACTATGATTACCGCTTCTGCTGGATCAGGGATGCAACCTTTGTTCTACATGCCTTTTTCTCGCTGGATCTACCGGAATGCGCAGAGAATTTCTTCCGCTGGCTCATGCAGGCCGCTCGCCATTCGGCGCCGCGTCTGGGGGTCTTCTACTCTATCGGAAAAGAACATGATCCGGGCACGCGCGAGTTAACGGCGCTCGAAGGCTATCGCGGCTCGGCGCCCCTTATCATTGGCAATGACGCGCAGGGCCAGCTGCAACTGGATGGCTATGGCGCTGTTCTGGACTGTGCACGGATGTATGTGCGCCATGGGGGCACGCTCTCGGAGGAGGAACAGACCCGCCTGCAGGGCTATGCTCAGGCCGCGATGCTGGACTGGACCCTGCCCGATAACGGGCTGTGGGAAATTCCGGGCTCGCGCCAGCATCACACCTATTCCAAGGCGATGTGCTGGCAGGCGCTCGACGCGTGGCTCGACCTGATCGAGATGGGAGCGGTGCAGGATGACCCGACCGGATACCGCAGTGAGCATAGCCGCATTCGCGAGCATGTCCTGTCACAAGCATGGAATGCGGAAATCGGCGCCTTTACCGGCGCGATCGGGCGGGACTGGCTGGATGCCTCGGTGCTGCTTCTGCCACGGATCGGGATCGTCGAAGCCGATGATCCGAAGATGGTTGCCACTTTCAAGACGCTCAAACGCGAACTGTCCGAAGGACCGCATTTCAGGCGCTACCCCACGGGGCTCGACGGCCTGCCCGGCGATGAGGGGCATTTCATGGCCTGTGGTTTCTGGGCCGCCGATTACCTGACCCGTGCGGGCCGCCTCGAGGAGGCGGAAGCGCAGATCGCGGGCCTTCTGGCCTCGGCCAATGATCTGGGTCTGATGCCCGAGGAGATCGATGCGGCCACCGGTGAACATCTGGGTAATTTCCCGCAAGCCTTCTCCCATGCGGGGCTGATCGCGGCTTCCGTCGCGCTCGAGGAAGCGCGTGGGGCCCGTCGCGACTGCGACTAACATATAGTTGCGCGACTGCGACGGATGCAGGGGGCCACGACCGGCGGCTAGCGCAGACCGTCGGCCACCGCCCCCAGAGCCGCCAAGCCGGGGCGCACAGCCTCGGTCCGGATACAGCTGAGGCCCAAACGGATAAACCGCCCCGCCCCTTCGGGGCCGGTGAACGGATCGCCCAGCTCGAAGGCTACCCCACGCGCCAGCGCGCCTTTCAGGAGTGCGGCATTGTCCATGCCCTTGGGCAGTCCCAGCCAGAGGCTCGAGCCCCCATGGCAGGGATCGGGCGCGCTGAAACCGCCCAGATCCTTGGGCAGGCGCTCCATCACCTGATACCAGCGCTCGGAATGCGCCTCACGCAGGCGCCGCATCAGCGCAAGATAATGCCCCTCGGCCAGAAAGATCGCCGCGGTGCGCTGGTTGTTCAGTGGCGCCGAGCGGTGCAAAAGCCTGCGCATCCAGCGCGCCTCATGCACGAACCCCTCGGGCGCCACCATGAACCCGAGCCGCACACCGGGCGCGAGGATTTTGGACATGGTGCCCAGATAGATCACCCTTCCTGCGCGGTCTTGCGATTTCAGCGAGGGACCACGGGCCAGAGCCAGCTCGCCCTCGTAATCATCCTCGAGGATCAGGAAATCCTCGGTTGATGCACGGTCCAGCCAGTCGGCGCGGCGGGCCTCAGACATCACGGCCATCGTCGGGCAATGCGAGGCGGGCGTCAGCACCGCCAGATCGAGGCGCGGCGCAGGCGCGGCCCCCTCGGCATCGACACCGAGATCCACTTCCTCCGCCCCTGTCAGCCCGAAGATGAACCGCGCATCGGGATAGCCGGGCCGCTCGAGCCCGACCCGCGTGCCCTCCCCCGCCAGAAGACGGGCCGCCAGATAGAGCCCCTCCTGCGCGCCGAGCGTGATCAGGATTTCCTCCGGCTTGGCAAAGATCCCGCGCGCCGGCAGGATACGGGTGCGGATCTGCTCGATCAGCATCGGATCATCCTCGATGGCCCGATCCGCCGACCACCAGTCAAGCGCCGAGCGCCCCATCATATCGCGCGAGCAGGACCGCCATGCCTGAATCGGAAACAGCGTCGGGTCCACCTGACCGTAGATGAACGGATAGGGATACTCGGCCCAACCCGTCATCTTGCGGATCTGCTCGAACGCCGAAGGCCTTGCCCGCAGCCTGCCCGGCCAGTGGATCGCCCCCTGCGCGGGAGATTGCGCCACGGGCTGCGATCGGGCGGCCACAAAGGCACCGCGACGGGGATGATTGTCCAGATAGCCCCGCGCCACCAGCTCGTCATAGACCAGCGTCACCGTGTTCCGCGCGATCCCCAGCGCCTGCGCAAGGCTGCGCGAGCCGGGCATCTTCTGGCCCGGACGCATGCGGCCCTGCTCGATCCCCGCAATGATCCCCTGCCGCAGCTGGCGTTGCAAAGGGTCCGGACCCGCCCGATCCAGTATGATCCCCAATGACGCTTTCAGCCCATCACCCATCGCGGTCTCCGCACAAAAAACAGACGCTTGCCCTGCAGAGTGCAAAAGCGCGTGCCGAACTCTGTATCACATCTCGGAAACTGGCACCATTCCTTGCAGAAAACTGGCCCTATCAGCCGCGACCGGAAAGATATTGGGTGAACCCGACGCAGATCAAAGCCAAACTAAACCAAAGAAGGACGGACCCTGATGGACGGTCACGCACTCAACGACATTCAGGCCACTGTCGATGCCGATAAAGCCCATGTCTTCCACCACCTGTTCCAGCATGCCAAGCTGCATACCAATGACCCGCGTATCATCGTCGAGGGCAAGGGCATGTCGGTCTGGGACCAGAACGGGCGCGAATATCTGGATTCCGTCTCGGGCGGCGTCTGGACGGTAAATGTGGGCTATGGCCGCGAGAGCATCGCCAATGCGGTCCGTGACCAGCTCATCAAGATCAACTATTTCGCAGGCTCCGTGGGCTCCATCCCCGGGGCGCAATTCGCGCAGCGCCTCACCGAGAAAACCCCCGGCCTCAACCGTCTCTACTATGTCAACTCGGGCACCGAAGCCAACGAGAAGGCGTGGAAGATGGTCCGCCAGATCGCCCACAAGCATCACGGCGGCAAGAAATGGAAGATCCTCTACCGCGAGCGCGATTACCATGGCTCGTCGCTGGCGGCCTTGGCGGCCTGTGGCCAGCACCAGCGCGCCGATCAGTATGGCCCCTTCCCCGAGGGGTTCATCCCCGTGCCGCATTGCCTTGAATACCGCGCGCAATGGGATGTGGAGAATTACGGCGAACGGGCCGCGGATGCGATCGAAGAGGTCATCCTGCGCGAGGGCCCCGACACCGTGGGCGCGCTCTGCCTCGAGCCGGTCACCGCAGGCGGTGGTGTCATCGTGCCGCCCAAGGGCTATTGGGAGCGCGTGCAGGAGATCTGCAAGAAATATGACATCTTGCTGCATATCGACGAGGTCGTCTGTGGCATGGGCCGCACCGGCGAGTGGTTCGGCTATCAGAACTACGGCATCACCCCCGATTTCGTGACCTGCGCCAAAGGCGTGGCCTCGGGCTATGCCGCCATCGCCTGTATGCTGACCACCGATGAGGTCTTCGAGAAATTCCGCACCGACCCCGATGACGAGATGAGCTATTTCCGCGATATCTCGACCTTCGGCGGCTGCACGGCGGGCCCTGCTGCAGCGCTGGAGAATATGCGCATCATCGAGGACGAGGGGCTTCTGGCCAACACGAAGGCAATGGGCGGTTATCTGATGACCCGTCTCGAAGAGCTGAAAGAGAAGCACAAGGTCATCGGCGATGTGCGCGGCAAGGGCCTGTTCTGCGGGGCAGAGCTGGTGGCCGACCGCGCCACCAAGGAACCGCTGGCCGAGAAGCTGGTGCAATCGGTCGTGGCCTCAGCCGATGCCGATGGCGTGCTGATCGGCGCGACCTCGCGCTCGTTCAAAGGCATGAACAACACGCTCTGCTTCAGCCCCGCGCTGATCGTGGACGAGCCCAAGATCGACCGCATCATCGACGCCGTCGACCGCGGTCTGGCCAAGCTCGCCTGATCCCTGCGTGACCATCCGGAAAGAGGCAGGGGCACGCTCCTGCCTCTTTTCTATAGCGCCCTTCGCAGGCATACTCGCGCCATCTCAGGAGCGCCCGATGACCCTCGCAACCCTACTGACCTTCGCCCTTGTCACATCGCTTCTGGTGATCTCGCCCGGACCGAACGGCATGCTGATCGCACGGATCGTGCCGCTTTCGGGGCGACGGGCGGGGCTTGCGGCGGTCTGCGGCTTTGTCGCCGCCTTCTACCTGCATGGGACGCTGTCGGTGCTGGGGATCTCGGCGCTGCTGATGCAATCGGCATGGGCCTATAGCATTTTCAAGCTGCTGGGTGCGGGCTATCTGGTCTGGCTCGGGGTCAGATCGCTGATCGCTGCGGCCCGTGGGGCCACACCCTCGCCCCATACCCCCGAACTGCGCCGGACCCGCAAGCGCCGCGCCTTCATCGAAGGCTTCCTGACCAACGCGCTCAATCCCAAGGTTTCGCTTTTCTATCTTGCGGCCTTCCCGCAGTTCCTGCCTGTCGATCATGGCCTCGCCCAGCCCTTCGCGCTGGTCACGCTCCATGCCACGATCAATGCGCTGTGGTTCTCGGCCATGGTGATGGCGCTTGGCGGGCTCAGGGCCGCCACCCGCCGCCCCGCAGTCCAGCGCGCCCTGAAAGCCGCGACCGGCGTGGTCTTTATCGGCTTCGGCCTGAAACTGGCGCAGAGCCGCATCACCCCGTAAGACCGCACCCCGAGGACCCTCCATGATCCGCCTTGCCACCCCCCATGACGAAGCCGCGATCCGTGCCTGCGCCATCGAGGCCTATACCCCCTATATCGCCCGTATGGGCCGCGAGCCTGCGCCGATGGGGGCCGATTATGCGGCCCAGATCGCCCGTGGCGTGGTCTATGTGGAGGAGGAGGAGAGCCTTCTGGGGTTCATCACCTTCTATGACGAGGGTGAGCATATCCTGCTGGAGAATGTCGCGGTCACACAGGCCGCGCGCGGGCGTGGCACGGGTCGCAAGCTGATCGGGCTTTGCGAGGCGGCGGCGCAGGCCTTGGGCAAGCCGGTGCGGCTCTATACCAATGCCACGATGGTCGAGAACCTCGAGATCTATCCCCGCCTTGGCTATACCAAGATCGACGAGCGCGAGGAAAACGGCTTCCACCGCGTCTATTTCGAGAAAAATCCCGCGTGAAGCGCGGCCCTCGCGCCGCTATCCCTCTGGCCATACGCCCCGCCCCGCGTTAAACCCTGCGCAAACTCATCTGAAAGGCGGATATATGGCACGTCACCTCGTCACATCGGCGATTCCCTATATCAACGGCATCAAACACCTCGGGAATCTCGTCGGCTCGCAGCTTCCGGCGGATCTGTTTGCCCGCTACCAGCGCGCGCGCGGCAATGAGGTCATGTTCATCTGCGCCACCGACGAGCATGGCACACCCGCAGAGCTGGCCGCGCAGAAGGCCGGAAAGCCCGTGGCAGACTATTGCGCGGAAATGCACGAGGTGCAGGCCCGTATCGCCGAAGGCTTCCGCCTGAGCTTCGACCATTTCGGCCGCTCTTCCAGCCCGCAGAACCGCCATCTGACCCAGGCTTTCGCCAAGCGCCTCCATGAGATGGGGCTGATCCGCGAAGTGTCGGAAAAGCAGATGTATTCCAACGCCGATGGCCGCTTCCTGCCGGACCGCTATATCGAGGGCACCTGCCCCAATTGCGGCTATGACAGCGCACGCGGCGACCAGTGCGACAATTGCACCAAGCAGCTTGATCCGGTCGATCTGATCAATCCGCGCTCGGTGATCTCGGGCTCGACCGATCTGGAGATGCGCGAGACCAAACACCTCTTCCTGTGCCAGTCCAAGATGAAGGACAAGCTCGAAGCGTGGATCGACAGCAAGACCGACTGGCCGGTGCTGACCACCTCGATTGCCAAGAAATGGCTCAATGATGGCGACGGGTTGCAGGACCGCGGCATCACCCGGGATCTCAACTGGGGTGTTCCCGCACAATTCGAGGGCGCTCCGTGGGGCGGCATGGAGGGCAAGGTCTTCTATGTCTGGTTCGACGCACCGATCGAATATATCGCGGGCACGCAGGAATGGGCCGATGCGAATGGCGGCGACTGGGAGCGCTGGTGGCGCACCGACAAGGGCGCGGATGATGTGACCTATACCCAGTTCATGGGCAAAGATAACGTCCCCTTCCACACCATCGGCTTCCCCGCCACGATCCTCGGCTCGGACGAGCCGTGGAAGCTTGTGGATTACATCAAGTCCTTCAACTACCTCAATTACGATGGCGGCCAATTCTCGACTTCGCGCGGGCGTGGTGTCTTCATGGATCAGGCGCTCGAGATCCTGCCCTCGGATTACTGGCGCTGGTGGCTGCTCTCGCACGCCCCCGAGTCAGCAGATGCCGAATTCACTTGGGAGAATTTCCAGGTATCGGTGAACAAGGATCTGGCCGATGTTCTGGGCAACTTCGTCTCGCGCATCACCAAATTCACCCGCTCCAAGTTTGGCGAGGCGATCCCCGAGGGCGGCGATTGGGGAGAGGCAGGCGAGGCACTGATTGCCGAACTGACCACCCGCATCCGTGATTACGAGAAGTTCATGGAGGCCAAGGAGGTCCGCAAGGCGGCAGCGGAACTGCGCGCGATCTGGGTTGCGGGCAACGAATATCTGCAATCCTCGGCACCCTGGACGGTATTCAAGACCGATCCGGTGCAGGCGGGCGCCATCGCGCGTCTCGCGCTCAACCTCGTTCCGCTTTACGCGGTGCTCTCGGCGCCCTTCATCCCCGATGCGGCGAAATCCATGCTGGAAGGCATGCATGCGACCGACCAAGGCTGGCCCGATGATGTGGCCGCTGCGGTGCGCGCCCTGCCCGAAGGCCATGCCTTCACCACGCCCGAAGTGCTGTTCGGCAAGATCTCGGACGAGCAACGCGAGGACTGGCAGAGCCGGTTCGCGGGCATCCGCACCTGAGCCCCACGCTCCGGACATGAAAAAACGGCGGGCCGATCAGCCCGCCGTTTCTATTTGTGCATTCGGCCCGATCAGGCGTTCGCCTGATGGATCGTGGCCAGACATTCCGCCATGAATTTTACCGGCTCGCTAGCGCGATCGACATCGCGATACACCAGATCCAGCGCCACCTTGCGACGGCTGACACCACCCGCATTCAGCGTGACCAGCTCACCGCTTTCGAGCTTCGAGGCGATGGGCTCCATCGGCAACCAGCCAAAGCACATGCCACGCTCGACCGCAGCCACTGCGCTTTCAAGCGAGGACACGGTCCAGATCCGGCCATGCGGGCGATCCACCTCGGTCCCGTCCAGACGGTTCTCGCGGATGAACACGCGCAGATGACGGGCCATCTCGGCCTGCGTGAGGTTATGATGGGCCTGCGCCAGCGGGTGCTCCTTGCGCGCCACCAGCGCGAAATCCATCTCGCAGATGCGCTGACCGGGCACGGGGCACAACTCGGGCAGGACCACCGCGAGATCGAAGGGAAGGCTCATGAATTCCGACATTTCCAGACGCACGGTCTCGTGCACATCCACCAGAACGTCGGGATATCGGGTCTGTAGCTTCAAAAGCGCCTCGCCCAGCCATTCGCGGGGGAATAGCGCATCCACCAGCAGACGCACCTGAAGCGGGCCGGTGCCCGATTCCGCGCGCGCTGCGGTTTCCACCGAGACCAGCTCGTCGATCAGTGGCGAGACCTCGGCGAGGAGCAGTTTGCCATGTTCGGTCAGCACCGCACGGCGCCCCTGCATCTCCATGATCGCGAAGCCCAGCGATTCCTGCAGCTTCGAGACAGAGTAACTGATGGCGGACTGGCTGCGTTCGAGGCTCACAGCCGCTTCGGCAAAACTCCCGCATTCGACCACGCGACGCAGGATCGCCCAGTGTTCGAGGTTTGTCTTCGGAATGCTCGACGGCATGTAGTCCTCATCTGTTTTATTTTTCTTCACACTGGACGTGTGGAACGGCCAGCGCAAGGTCAAGTCTTCGTGAATCCGCCCCCGTTGCGCGGTTCAGGTGCGATGCGCTCCTATGTCGCGCGAAAGCGTGCAGGACGCAGGGTCAGGCTGGGTGTCGCTAGGGGAGGCAATAGGCGGCTTTTGCGGGTCTTGCAATCTGTCCGAATGTGCAGGGCGCCAATGACCGAAGCGATAATACAACAGTCCCATGACCATGGTCGCGCTGAAGGCCACCGGGAAGCTCCACCAGATCGCATCCGCCCCGAGGCTCGGGCCGAGCGCCCAGACAAAGCCCAGTCGCACCGGATAGAGCGCGACCGCCAGAATGATCAGCGGCGGAATCACCTTGCCATTGGCGCGCACCGTGCCGAACACCACCTGCGACACGCCAAACGCCACATAGCCCCATGTCGCCACCAGCAGCACATGCCGACCGATCTCCAGAGCGTCCCCTCCGCCCGTCAGGAAGATCGAGAGCGCATAGCGGTCGGCCAGAAGAAGCAGGACGATCAGACCGCCCGTCAGCGCGATATTGAACACGACACCGATGCCGGTGATCCGCGCCACACGGTCGAACCGTCCCGCCCCAATATTCTGCGCGGCCATCGCCGAGACAGCGGCCCCGAGCGCCATGGCAGGCATCTGGACATAGGTCCAGATCTGCTGCACCGCGCCATAGGCGGCGGTCGTATCGACCCCCTCGTTATTGATCAGCCGCAGCACCGTCAACGCGGCGGTGGTCACCACCACCATCTGCAAGCCGATGGGCAGGCCCTTGGCCACGATCTGCCGCAGGAGCGCGCCATCGGGGATCAGGAAGCGCAGCTCCGCCCCGCGCAGCCGCAGCGGTAGATCGCGCAGATAGATATAGGCCAGCATCGCCACCAGCGAGACATAGTTCGCCAGCCCGAGGCTAATGGCCGAGCCGCCGATGCCCAGCTCGGGCAATGGCCCCAGCCCGAGGATCAGGCACGGGTTCAGCACCGCCGCCAGCACCACCGCCATGATCATGAAATAGAGCGGCGTGAGCGAGTCACCCGACCCGCGCAGCACCATCATCAGCATGGTCTGCATCAGGATGCCGGGCATGGCGACAAAGGTCAGCTGCAGATAGCTGCGCGCCAGTTCCTCGATCTGCGGATCGGTGCCCAGAAGCGCCAACAGATGCGGTGCCGTCACATAGCCCGCGCCGGCCACCACCACCGCCAATGGCAGGAAACATCCAACCGCGGTGCCCACAATCCGCCGCGCCTCGCCCAAGGCTCCCCGCCCGATGGCCTGCCCGATCAGGATCGTCGCGGCCATGCCGAAACCGAACACAAAGCTGACCAGCAGGAACATGATCAGGTTGCCATTGGTCGTGGCCGCCAGCGCCGCCTCGCCGATTAGATTGCCGACCCAGGCCGAGTCGATCGAGCCGCCCGCCGATTGCAGCACCGACGAACCCAGCGTCGGCAGCGCGAAGAGCGCCAGTTGCCACGGGATCGACCCCGTTGTCAGCCGGTTCGGGGCATCTGGTCTGTGGCTCTGTGGCATGCGGGGCTCCGTCATATCGTCAGGCCGCTAGATAGCGCCCGGCACCTCCATGTCACCGGCTACAACCGGAGAATTATTATAAGCCTCTTCACCATTCCGAGCGCCCATCGCGACCAGCACGATTTCGCCCTGCCAATATGGCCGCACGGCCTCCGCCGCGGCCCAGGCCCGCTGGCCCGAACGGCAGACCAGCACCAGACGTTCATGCCTCGCCTGCCGCGCCATCTCCGGCAGGTCCGCGGCCTGCAGGCGATGCGCTTGAGGATGCGCCAGCGGGCCTTCCTCGGGCCGCCGCAGATCGACAACCAGATCCGCATCGCTCAGTGCCTCGGGCGCAATGAAGCGCGGTGCGAAATCGGGTTCGGGTGCCCCGTGGAAGGCAAAGCCACCAAAGCGCCAATGGGTGGCGTCAAAGCTGGTGACCCGCCCCAGAGGGCTCTCGCCATGGTCGGTCAGAACCGCCAGCGCCATCTGCGCCTGCAGGCTCCCGATAATCCCCACGACCGGCCCCAGCACCCCGTCCTCGGCGCAGCTGCCCATGCGCTGCGGCAGATCGGGGAACACCGCCCTGAGCGAAGGCGCCCCCGCACAAAAGCCCCCCACATAGCCTGCACTTTCGACCACAGAGGCCGAAATCAGCGGGATGCGCCGCGCAAGACACTGATCCGAGAGGATATAGCTGACCGCAAAACTATCGGCGCAATCAAGCACCAGATCGCAGCCTTCCACCGCCTGCGCCACATTGGCGGGGCTCAGCGCCTCAGCCTGCGGCGCGATCCGCACCTCCCCATTGAGCGCAGCCATATGGCGGGCAGCGGCCTCCACCTTGAGCGCACCCAGATCCCCCTCACGGAACAGCGTCTGGCGGTGCAGGTTCGACAGGCTCACCCGATCCGCATCCATCAGACGGATATGGCCCACGCCCGCCCCGACCAGATATTGCAGCACGGGGGCTGCCAATCCACCGGCCCCCACAGCCAGCACCCGCGCCTTTTGCAAACGGTCCGAGGCCGCACCCAGAATAGCGCTCTGGCGGGCATAGCGGGTCATGCGGTGGCCTCCAGCCATTGTCCGATCCGCGCCTCGGGGTCAGCGTTCAGCGTGATATCGGTCACCACCGACACGCAATCGGCCCCTGCCGCAAGGGCCAAGGGCGCGCGTTCCACCGACAACCCGCCAATCGCCACCAAGGGCACCCCTGCGCAGAGCCGCTTCCACTCGGTCAGCTTCTCCACGCCCTGCTGATGCCATTTCATCTTCTTCAGGATCGTCGGCCAGACAGGCCCCAGCGCGATATAATCGGGGATCACCGTCAGGGCACGATCCAGCTCGGCCTCGTCATGGGTGGAGACGCCCAGCTTCAGCCCCGCGCCACGGATCGCCATCAGATCGGCACTCTCCAGATCCTCCTGCCCCAGATGCAGCCAGTCACAACCCAGCTCGATCGCCAACTGCCAATGGTCATTCACCACCAGCTGCGCCCCATGCGCACGGCACAGATCGCGGCCCTCAGCCAGCATCTCGCGCAGGCGGTCCTGCGGCTGGTCCTTGATCCGCAGCTGGACGAATTTCACCCCCAAGGGCAGCGCGCGGCGCAGCCAGTCGGGATGGTCGAAGATCGGATAGAACCGCGGGATCATGCCAGCACCGCCATGCCGATCACCGGCGTCGAGGGCTGGGCCATATCGCGCGGCTCCATCGGGTCGGCCTCATAGGCCAGCCGCCCTGCCTCGAGCGCGCGGGCAAAGCCTTCGGCCATCGCCGCGGGGTCGCCTGCCTTGGCCACCGCCGTGTTCAGAAGCACCGCATCAAAGCCCATCTCCATCGCCTGCGCGGCATGGCTGGGCAGCCCCAGCCCCGCATCGATGATCATCGGCACATCAGGGAATTGCGCGCGCAGGGTTCGCAGCCCGTAGGGATTGTTCACCCCGAGCCCCGTGCCGATAGGCGCCCCCCATGGCATCAGGACCTCGGCCCCCGCCTCCAGAAGCCGCCCCCCCAGGACACCATCCTCGGTGGTATAGGGAAACACCTTGAACCCGTCCTCCGCCAGAATGCGCGTGGCTTCCACAAGGCCGAAAGGATCGGGCTGGAGCGTATCGGGATGGCCGATCACCTCCAGCTTGATCCAGTCGGTGTCAAAGACCTCGCGCGCCATATGGGCGGTGGTCACCGCCTCCTTCACCGAATGGCAGCCAGCGGTGTTGGGCAGGACCTGCACCGCCAGCCCGCGGATCAGATCCCAGAAGCCCGCGCCCGTGCCACCGCCCGCGCTCTCGCGGCGCAGGGAGACGGTCGCCACCCCCGCCCCCGAGCGTTCAAAGGCCTGCGACAGATCCACGGGGCTGGGATATTGCGAGGTGCCCAGCATCAGCCGCGATGCGATTTCGGTGCCATAGAAAACAGGCATGTTACCCTCCCTGACGGGGTGCGAGAATTTCCAGACGGTCGCCGTCGCGCAGCGCATGGCCCGCGCGGGCGGCAGAGGCCACAAAGACCTCGTTGACGGCTGTGGCGACTTTCGCCTCGCCATAGCCCAGAGCCATCAGGGCCTCGGCCAGAGTAGCTGCTTCCGCCTCGGTTGGCGTTCCGTTGACGATCAGGCGCATGCGGCCTCCTTGCACAGTTCGGATATGGTGCCTTCCATCAGGTAATCGGCCGCCGTCACCGCCAAAGCGGGCGACATCAGATAGCCATGACGGTAGAGCCCGTTGACATGGGTGCGCTCTCGCGCGGCCACCACGCGGGGGATGTTATCGGCAAATGCAGGGCGGGCATCGGCACCCAGTTCCAGCACCTCGGCCTCGGCAAAACCGGGATGCAGCGCGAAGGCCGCATTCAGCAGCTCCACGGTGGAGCGCAGGGTCGAGGGCCCACGGCTGTCGCCTTCGAGTTGAGAGGCGCCAAGCATGAAAACCCCGTCGCCGCGCGGCACGATATAGAGTGGATAGCGCGGATGCAGCAGCCGCACCGGTCGGCTGAGCGTGATCTGCGGACAGCGCAGCACCACCATCTCGCCCCGCACGCCGCGCAGATCGGGCAGCAGATCCCGCGCCGCCAGCCCGCGACAATCCACGAGCCGCCCCAGATGCGGGGCATCGGGCAGGATCTCGACCCCCTTCGCCGCCAGCCCGTCGCGCAGACCGCGCAATGCGATACGCGGATCGATATGGGCCTCGGTGTCAAAAAACAGCGCGCGGGCGTGGCGTTCCGCTAGATCGGGCTCCAGCGCGGCGATCTCCGCGCCTCCCAGCCAGCGGTGCCCGTCGGTGCGCCGCGCGAAACGGTCCAGCTCGCGCCGGTCGCGCGCAAGCGTCACCACCAGCGTCCCGCGACGGGTCACCGGCACGCCCGCCCGCGCCCACCAATCCGCCGCCGCCAGACCATGGCGCACGATCACCTCCTCGCTGATCTCGCTCTCGCAATACGGCGCCAGCATGCCGCCCGCCCACCAGCTGCAGCCATGCGGACCAGCCGCGCCATTGGGGTCGATGACCTGCACCCGCGCACCACGCGCGACCAGCTCATGCGCGGTGGCAAGCCCCGCAACCCCCGCGCCAAGAATGGTGAAATCAACGCTCATACCAGTGCCTCCTCGGACCAGATCCCGTGGAAATGATGCACCGGCCCATGGCCCTGCCCGATCTGCAGGCTGTCGGCCGCACGGATCGCGCCCTGCAGCCAGTCATGGGCGCGCGCCACCGCCTCAGGCAGCGGCCTCCCCGAGGCCAGCCCCGCCGCCACCGCAGAGGCCAGCGAACAGCCCGTGCCATGGGTATTGCGGGTCGCCACACGCGGCGCGGCAAATCGGTAGGCCCGATCTGCCAGCAGCAGGTCGGTGCAAACCTCTCCTGCCGCATGGCCGCCTTTCAGGAGCACGGCCCCGGGCCCCAGCGCCTGAAGCGCGCGGGCCTGTGCCTCATCGGCCTCCTGCGCTTCGGGCAGGCCCAAGAGACAAGCGGCTTCGGGCAGGTTGGGGGTCAGGAGCGTCGCCCTTGGCAGGAGCTGGGTGGTCAGCGCGGCCACCGCCTCCTCTGCCAGAAGCGCATCACCGGATTTGGCGATCATCACCGGATCAAGCACCACAGGGCCTGCAAAGCCCGCAAGTTCCTCGGCCACCACCCGCACCAGATCCGCCGAGCCGAGCATGCCGATTTTCACCGCATCCGCGCCGATATCCTCCAGACAGGCACGGATCTGGGCGCGCAGCATCTCGGGCGTCATCAGCGCTACGGCGCTCACACCGCGCGTGTTCTGCGCGGTGACAGCCGTGACCGCAGTCATCGCATAGACCCCGAGCGCCGAAGCCGCCTTCATATCGGCTTGAAGCCCCGCACCGCCGCCCGAATCGGAGCCTGCAATAATCAGAAGTCTTGCGACCATATCCCCTCCTCCAAAGTCACCGGCACAAGGGCGCGGGCGGAGAAAGGGGGCGCAGAGAGACTGCACCCATCGCTTCGGTTCCGTTTCCTACGCCGGTATGAGCCGGATCAGGTTCGATGGGTTAGCTATCGCCTCTCAGCCCTTGCGGGCACCCCAACGGATTTGGTGTCAGGCTAGACCTCTGGCCGGTCCAGCACAAGGGGGATCGATGCGCCCCTTCGGTTAGCCCGTTCAGTCGGCCTGCCGCAGGATGCGGGCCGGACGCACCCGCAGCGGACGGATCACGAAGAACAGATCCGACAGGAGTGCCGCCAGCATGCCGGTGAACAGGATCGCCAGCGCCGGCCCCCAAGCCATTGCATAGCCCAGATCCATGACGCGGGTGAGCACCGCCCATCCGGCCAAGGCCCCTGCCCCCACGGCCACCAGCCCCGCGACGCCGCCGAGGATGAGCGCGCGCAAAAGGAACGCCGTCAGGATACGGGTCCGGCTGGCGCCCAGTGTCTTCAGCAATGCCGCTTCCCATGCGCGGCGCGCCTCGCCCGAGGCCGAGGCCCCGATCAGCACGATCACCCCCGTCACCAGCGTCACACTTGCCGCCAGAGAGGTGGCCCGCGCAATCGCCTGCAGCGCCTCGGTCAGGCGCCCGATCGCCTCGCGCACGGGCAAAGCAGTGACATTGGGGAAGGCCTGCGCAAGCGTGCGCAGGATCTCGGGCTCGGCTGTCTCGGGGGCATAGAGTGTGGCCAGATGGGTATGCGGTGCGCCTGCCAGCGCCGAAGGGTTGAAGGTGATCACGAACCCGATCCCCGCCGTCGAGAAATCGACATTGCGGAAGGAGGTGATCGGCGCGGTGATATCGCGGCCAAGGATATTCACCGTGAGCGTATCTCCCAGTTTCAGCCCGATCTCCTTCGCCTCTTCGGCGGCAAAGCTGATCTGCGGGGTGCCGGTGTAATCCTCGGGCCAGAACTGGCCCTCGGTGATCGCCTCGCGGGGGGTCGCGGCATAGGTCACGCCCCGGTCACCGCGCAGAACCCAGTGATCGGGGCGTCCTTCACGCGCGGGCTTGCCGTTGATCTGCGTGATCACACCGCGCAGCATGGGCGTGGTCTCGACCCGCTCGACCTGCGGATCGGCCTGCATCCGCGCCTTCAAAGGGTCGAGCTGATCGGGCTGGATATCGAGCAGGAAGAAGGCCGGTGCCTGTTTCGGCAGATCGGTGGCAATCGCGTTGCGCAGCCCCGCATCCACCTGCCCGATGGCCGACAGCACCGACAGGCCCAAGCCCAGCGACAGCACCACCGGCAGCGCCTCGGACCCCGGCCCCGAGATCCCCGCAAGCGCCACGCGCAGCGCCGGCGCGCCGCGCAACACGCGCTGCACCCGCGCCGCTAAGCGTTTGGTCAGCCAGCCCATCAGCGCCAGCAGGCCCAGCGCCCCAGCCACACAACCCAAAGCGCCAAGCGCCAGCCAAGGCAGACCAGAGAGCGCCATCGACGCCCCCACCAGAACCGCCAGCAGCACGGCGATCAGCGCCAGCATCCCCAAGGGTGGCAGCCCCCGCGAACGCGAGCGATAGAGGCGCGCCACCCGCGTCTGCGACAGGCGCGAGAGCGGCCAGAGCGAGAAGATCGCGGTGACCAGCGCGCCATACATCGCGGCCTCGGCCATTGGGCCAAGCGCCAGACGCAAATCCACGGGGATCGGCATGACCCGCCCGATCAGCCCGCCAAAGCCCAGAACCAGAAGGCTCGCCAGCGCAAGCCCCGCCACGATGCCAAGCACCGTCAGCCCGATCAGCTGCCAGTAGAACACCCAGCGGATCGTGCGCCCCGTAGCCCCGATGGCGCGCAGGGTGGCCACCGTCGCGGCCTTGCGTTCGAGCCAGCTCGAGACCGAGGACGAGATCCCGACTCCGCCCACGGTCAGCCCCGCAAGCCCGACAAGCACAAGGAAACTCCCCAACCGCGTCACAAAACGGTCCGCCCCCGGAGAGGCGCGTCTGCGATCGCTCCAGCTCATACCCGCATCCTTGAACCGGATGCGGGCCTCGGCCTTCAGCGCATCGAGATCGGTGCCTTGGGGCAGCGCCACGCGGTATTCGCTCTCGAAAAGTGCCCCCGCATCCAAGAGCCGCGAGCCCTCCAGCGCCTTCGTGGCCACGATCACCGGCGGGCCGAGCGTGATCCCCGCCCCTGTCTCGTCGGGCGCACGGGCAAGCCGCGCCAGCATGCGCAACGCCACCCCGCCGATCTCGACCCGATCGCCCGGTTTCAAGCCCATCCGGTCCGCCAGAACGGGATCGATCAGGGCGCCATAGATCCCGTCCTGCGGGGTCTGGAGCTGATCCAGCGGCAGATCGGGCGCAGTTTCGACGGTCCCGTAAAGCGGATAGGCGCTATCGACCCCCTTCACCTGAATGAGCGCGGTCTGCAGGCTGTCCCCCTCGCCGTGACGCAGCATGGAGCGGAAATCGATCACCTCGGAGACGCGGCTGGCGCGCTCCTCGATCCATTGCCGCTCAAGGGGCGTGGCGCGGCGATAGGTGAATTCCAGCTGCGCATCGCCCCCCAGAAGGGCCGCCCCCTGATCATGGAGCGCGGACTGGATGGCATGGCGCACCAGCCCCACCGAGGCAATCGCCGCCACTCCCAGCATCAGACACAGGAAAAACACGCGGAAGCCGCGCAAGCCGCTGCGCAGCTCGCGCCGCGCGATGGTCCATGACACGCTCATGCGCGGCTATCCGAGACAACGGTCCCGTCGCGCAGACCCACCACGCGGTCACAGCGCGCGGCCAGATCGGCAGCATGGGTGACCAGAATAAGCGTGGCACCATAATGGTCGCGCAGCCCGAACAGCAGGTCCATGATCTGCGCCCCCGTCTTGGCATCGAGATTGCCGGTGGGCTCGTCGGCCAAGAGGATCTCGGGGCGCGGGGCGAGCGCACGGGCCAAGGCCACACGCTGCTGCTCGCCGCCCGATAGCTCTGTCGGGTGATGGTGCATCCGGTGGGAAAGCCCCACGGCCTCCAGCTCGGCCTTGGCGCGGGCAAAGGCATCGCGCGTCCCCGCGATCTCCAGAGGAAGCGCCACGTTTTCCAGTGCGGTCATCGTGGGAAGCAGGTGGAAATTCTGGAACACCACCCCCATGTGATTGCGACGGAAGCGTGCCAGAGCGTCTTCCTTCATCGCGCCCAGATCCTGACCGAGCGCCAAGACAGACCCCGATGTGGCGCGTTCGAGCCCGCCCATCACCATCAGAAGCGAGGATTTCCCCGACCCCGAAGGTCCCGTCATTCCAAGGCTTTGCCCGCGCTGGACGTCCAGTGAAATTCCGTTCAGGATCGAGACAGGCCCCACATTGCCCTCCAGTTCCAGCTCCACACCCTTCATGGAAAGCACACTATCCGCCATGTCCATCCTGTCCCGCATCCGTTCTTTGCTGCCCCGTAAACCTCAAGATAGGCAGCTCGCGACATATCACAACCGCGCCAGCCAACGAATTACCGCCCTCGGCCTCGGGCTTGCCTTGCTCGCTCTGCCCGCGCAGGGTCAGGCGGCCGAGAAAACGCTGCTGGCTTTCGGCGATAGCCTGACCCAAGGCTATGGCCTGCCCGATGGCGAAGGGCTGGTGCCGCAGCTTCAGGCATGGCTGAATGCGCATGGCGAGGATGTGACGATTATCAATGGCGGGGTTTCGGGCGATACAACGGCGGGCGGGCGCGCCCGTATCGACTGGTCGCTGACGCCCGAGGTGGATGCGGTGATGGTGGCGCTTGGCGGCAATGACATCCTGCGCGGGCTCGCGCCCGATCAGGCGAAGGCCAATCTGGACGCGATCCTGAAAGCAGTGACCGACAAGGATCTGCCGGTGCTGCTGGCGGGCGTGCCGGTGCCCGGCAATTACGGCGCGGCCTACCAGACGGCTTTCACCGCGATCTATCCCGATCTGGCGGCGAAATATGACGCGGTGCTGGTGCCCGACCTTCTGGCCCCGCTGGCCGAGGCGCAGCATGATGATGCCAAACGCGCGCAATATCTGCAGGGCGATGGCATCCACCCTTCGGCTGCGGGCGTGAAACTGGTGGTCGAGGCGCTGGGGCCGCAGGTGCTTGATCTGCTCGATCAGGTGGAGTGACGCCCCTGATAGCCGCCCGTGCGGCGGTCCATCACAAAAAGCGCCATGGCGGCCAGGATCGCCAGGGCGGATCCGAGCATTGCGACAAACCCGTAGCCCGCCACAGCTGCGCCGATGGCAAAGACCGCTGCCCCCGAGACATCGCCGATGAGCTTTTGCAACGCCAGCAATGACGCCCCCGCCCCCGGACGCGAGGACAGGAGATCCTGCAGATAAGCCATCGGCTGGGTCAGAATGAACGCGCCTCCCAAGGCTCCGAAAACCGGCAGCACCCAGAGAAGCGGGCTCGACGCCAGCACCGGAATGAAGGCCAGATGCACGCAGTAGAGCACGGTGCCCACAAGGATCAGCGTGATCCGCGGCACCCGCATCGAGATCGCGGGCACCATCAGCATCAAAGGCACCTCGAGCCCCGCCGTAATCGCGGCATAAAGCGAGACATCGCCCGCCCCCCGTCCGGGCACCTGCGCGAACACAAGCCCGATCAGCACCAGATAGAGCACCACGCCGCCATTGATCGCCCCCAGCGCCACGACGCGCACGAGGATGCGCCAATCGCCCATCTCCTGAAGCGACTGGCGGAAGGTCAGGCCGGATTTCGGATCAGGCCAGCGGGTTGCCCCGTCGCGCGGCCAGAAAAAGAAGGTCAGCACCAGAACGGCCAGCGCCAGACAGAGACAGACCGGATAGATGGTCATCAGATCGACGCCCGCGCCGAAGGCCAGCGACCAGATCGGCAGCACGCCCAGCCATGGCAGCGCGAAGAGCGCGCGCAGACTCGACTGGATCGCCTCGCGCTCGCGTTTGGGGTGGACCGAGGCTGCCAGCCGCCCCAGCGCGAACATCTGCCCGAAGAGCGTGGAGGAAAGCGGCACGAAGATCGCATGCGCCAGAACAAAGGTCACCGGGCCCGGATGCAGGGTCATCAGCCCCGAGCCCAGCGTCAGGAACACGCCCGAGACCAGCGCGATGGCGCGCCGGTTGGCCCGCTGGTCGGCGATAATCCCGAAGCCCACCGAGGTTGTCACCGCAATGACCGACGCCACCACGAGAATGCGCGAGTAGGCCCCGTCATCCAGCCCGAAGACCGTCACCGCGATGGTCGAGGCCTGTGGCAAAAGCGAGGCCACATGCGCACCGAACAGCACCATAAGGGCGGCGGTGAGCAGAAGCGCGGGATCTTTGACCAGCGGTTTATAGGCAGCAAGGACGGACATGGGATTCCTTTCGCATGTCCCCCCAATGCCCGTTCCTGAGCATGGCTGCAATCCCCTTGGCCGCAGGGCGGGCATCGCCGCCCTGCACAGATCAGGCTTCGGGCACCGTCTTGCCGGGATTGAGGATACCGAGCGGATCGAGGGCGGCCTTGATCGCGCGCATCGTGCGCAGCGCCACAGGATCCTTGTATTTCGCCATCGACCCCAGCTTCGACAGACCCACCCCATGCTCGGCCGAGAAACTGCCGCCCATGATCACCGCCTCGCGCGAGATCGCATCGCGGATCGGCGCGACGAAAGCTTTCTCCGAGGGATAGACGGTGTAATGCAGGTTGCCATCGCCCAGATGCCCGATCGCCATCATCCGCGCCTGCGGATCGAGGCGCGACACCTCGGCATTCATACGGTTCAACCATGGCTCGATCAGATCGAGGGGAAGCGACACATCGGTATCGACCAGCGGGTCCTCGTTGAGCGACACCTCGGCCGCCGATTCGCGCATCGTCCAGAGGTAGCTGCGCTGCGCCTCGGAGGAGGCCACGACCGCATCGAGGATATCGCCCGCCTCGAGCGGCGCCTCAAGCAGATCCTCGAGCCGCGATTGCGGATTGTCGCCGGGCACGGTGGTGGCGATCTCCAGCAGGATATTCACCGGCGCGGGCGTGATCGGACAGGTCCAGTCGGGCTTGTATCTCGCCATCCGGTCGAAGAACAGATCGGGCAGATATTCATAGGCCTCGATCGCACCGCCCGTCCCCGTCTGGAGACGGTTCAGCAGGCTTAGCGCCTGCGGGAAACCGGGCAGCGCCAGAAGCGCCGTGGCACGGGCGGCGGGCTCGGGCACCAGATGCAAAACGGCCGCCGTGATCACGCCCAGCGTGCCTTCGGCTCCGATCATCAGATCGCGCAGGTCATAGCCCGTATTGTCCTTATGCAGCGCGGTCATAAGGTTCATCACCGCTCCATCGGCCATCACGACCTCGAGCCCCAGACAGAGCGCGCGGGCATTGCCATAGCGCACCACATTCGAGCCACCCGCATTGGTCGACAGGAACCCGCCGACCATGGCCGAGCCCTTCGCCCCGAAGCTCAGCGGGAACATCAGCCCCTCGCGGGCCACATTCTCGTGGATGGTCTGCAAGATCACCCCCGCCTCGACCGAGATGGTGCGGGCGGCAGGGTTGAAATCGCGGATCCGGTTCATGCGGGCCAGCGAAATCATCAGGCGGCCCTGCGCCTCATGCCCGCCATTGAGCCCCGTGCCACCCGACACGGGCACCACCGGCGTGCGGCTCTCGGAGGCCAGCCGCAGGATACCCGATACCTCGTCGGTGGTTGCGGGGCGCAACACGGCCAGCGGCGCCCAGTGGTAATGGCCGGTAAATTCGTCGCCATAGCCCGCCATATCGGCGCCGGTCAGCACATGATCGGCCCCCAGAAGATCGCGCAGACGGTCAAGCAGCATACCGGTTTCCATCAAGAAAGCGGGGGCCTTGCGCGCCCCCGTTACCATCTTACTATCCATTAGACGCGTCCCGTTGATGGAGGCAGCATCTTACGCGTCCTTCCAGTCGAAAAATCCTGCAGGTGCCTGATCGAGAAGCTTGCGTGCGATATCGACCCCCAGTTCTTCGGCATCCGACAGGCTGGCACGGCCCTCGGCGCGCAGGCATTCGGACCCGTCGGGACGCAGGATCTCGCCACGCATCCAGATCTCGGACCCCTCGATCAGCGCAAGACCCGCAATCGGCGTCTCGCAGGAGCCATCAAGAGTGGCGAGGAAGGCGCGCTCGGCATTCAGGCGCTGCTCGGTAGGAATATCGTGGATGGGCGACAGGAGCATGGCCGCACGCTCGTCACCCGTCCGGCGTTCGATCCCGATGGCCCCTTGGGCCACGGCGGGCAGCATCTCTTCGGGGTCGATGGCACCCGAGGCCAGCTCGGTCATGCCCAGACGGTTGAGGCCCGCCATCGCGAGGAAGGTGGCCTCTGCCACCCCATCGGCGAGCTTCTGGCGGCGCGTCTGCACATTGCCGCGGAACTCGACGAGCTTTAGATCGGGACGGCGATAAAGGAGCTGCGCACGGCGGCGCAGGCTCGACGTGCCCACGACAGCGCCCTCGGGCAGATCCCCGATACCGGCGGCCTTCAGAGACACGAAGGCATCGCGCACATCCTCGCGCGGCAGATAGGTGTCGAGGATCAGCCCTTCGGGCTGGACCGTCGGCATGTCCTTCATCGAGTGGATCGCGATATCGATCCGCCCCTCCAGCATCGCCTCCTCGATCTCCTTCGTGAAGAGGCCCTTGTTGCCGATCTCCTTGAGCGGCTTGTCGGAGGCGATCATCGCGCGGTCATCGCCGGTCGTCTTGATCACCACCACCTCGAAGGCGGCTTCGGGGAGATCATGCGCCGCCATCAGGCGGGCACGGGTTTCATAGGCCTGAGCCAGTGCCAGCGGGCTGCCGCGGGTGCCAAGCTTCAAGGGCTGATCGGGAGAGGGCATCTGTGTCATGGCCATAGCCTTAGCCCCGCGCGTGCGCCCTTGCAAGAAGGCCCATGACAAAAGCCACTCGGGCTTTGTGCACAGCGCATAGCTTGACACGAACCCCCACAGCTTGTTCTAGAGAGCGCAACCAAGGAGTGACGAGATGGCCGACAAAACGATCCTGCGCGCCCTACGCGGCGAGCGCCTGCCCACCCCCCCGATCTGGATGATGCGGCAGGCAGGGCGTTACCTGCCGGAATACCGCGCCACCCGCGCCAAGGCGGGCGATTTCCTGTCGCTGTGCTACAACCCCGAACTGGCCGCCGAGGTTACGCTCCAGCCGATCCGCCGTTACGGGTTCGATGCGGCGATCCTGTTTGCCGATATTCTTCTTTTGCCGCAGGCGCTTGGCGCGGATCTGTGGTTTGTCACCGGCGAAGGCCCGCGGCTCTCGACGATTACCGGCCCCGAGGGGCTGCGCGGGCTGAAGACCCGTGACGATATCCACGAGGTGCTGAACCCCGTTTACGAGACGGTGAAAATCCTGTCGCAGGAACTGCCCAAGGAAACCACGCTGATCGGCTTTGCCGGTGCGCCATGGACGGTGGCCACCTATATGGTCGCCGGTCGCGGCACGCCCGATCAGGGTCCCGCGCATAAGCTGAAAGACGAGGACCGCGCCACATTTGCCGCCCTGATCGACCTGCTGACCGATGCGACCATCGAATATCTGTCCAAGCAGGTCGAAGCCGGTGCCGAGGTTGTGAAGCTCTTCGACAGCTGGGCAGGCTCGCTCAAGGGCGCGGATTTCGAGGAATTCGCCGTCAAGCCCGCCGCCCGCATCACCAAAGAGATGAAGGCCCGCTTCCCCGGCCTGCCGGTCATCGCCTTCCCGCGCGAAGCGGGCGAGGGCTATATCGGATTCCACCAGAAAACCGGTGCCGATTGCGTGGCCATCGACAATTCGGTCAGCCCCGAATGGGCGGCAGAGCATGTGCAGGTCTCGGGCTGCGTGCAGGGCAATCTGGCCTCGCGCCATATGGTCACCGGCGGTCAGGCATTGGTCGAGGAGACCCGCCATGTGGTCGAGGCTTTCCGCAACGGCCCGCATATCTTCAATCTGGGCCATGGCATCACCCCCGATGCCGATCCCGAGAATGTAGCCCTGATGATCGAGACCGTGCGCAGCATGTAAGAAACGCTCTTTAACGCGGGGGGAACCTTTTGGGCGTTCATGCGTCTAGCTTTCAATGTATTTGAAAGGATGATTGCGATGAAACTCGTGAAAATGACCCCTGCGATTGCCGTTCTCGCCCTGCTCGCCGCCTGCGGCCATAACGCGACCGAGCGCGCGGCGACCGGCGGTCTGGGCGGCGCATTGGTGGCAGGCCCTGCAGGCGCCGTGGTCGGCGGCACCGTGGGTGCAGCCACCGCGAACTGAAGCCACCACGCTCAGGACATGGAAAAACCCGCAACCGGAAGGCTGCGGGTTTTTCTTTTACAGGACGCCAGGGCTCAGCGGCGGCGGTCGCGGCGCGAGCTCATCGGCTGGAAGGCCACACCCACATGCGCCTCGCAATAGGGTTTGCCCGATTGGGTCGGCAGGCCGCAGAACCAGAAATCATCGGTCGCCGGATCGCCGATCGGCCATTTGCAGGTGCGCTCGGTCAGCTCCATCAGGGTGAGCTTCTTGGCATGTTTCTCGATCTCGCCTACGCGGGCCAGCGCCTCGGGACTGATCTCGTTGGCCGAGGGCTGCGGCGGGAGCGGCTGGCCTGCGGGAATGATCTGGCGGCGCATCGGCGCGGCCACGACCTCGTCAGCCGCCTCATCCGTGACGGGCTCCGCCTCTGGCTTGGGCGCGGGCTCGGGCGCGGGACGCGCGGCAGCCGCCGGAGCGGCGGGCTTGGGCGCGGGGCGTGCCGGTGCGGCAGCGGCGGGTTTCGGCTCGGGTTTCGGCTCCGGCGCGGGTTTCGCGGCAGGCGCTGCGGCGGCAGGGGCCGCGGCCTCGCTGGCGGCCGTGCGGTTCGAAAGGCCGAGACGGTGAACTTTGCCGATCACGGCGTTACGGGTCACCCCACCCAGTTCCTTTGCGATCTGGCTGGCAGACTGGCCCTCGGACCACATCTTTTTCAGAGTTTCGACGCGTTCATCGGTCCAGGACATGGGTTTCCTTTCGCTGTTCCGGTCCGGACGGGCCCAAGGTCACCCAAGGGTTTTCCGGCTCCGGAAGTTCAAGAGCCATGGATTTACCCCGCCATAGCCCCTTTTTCAAGATGCCAGAGCACGAGAAGCTGTGTTCTTGTGCAGATGCCGGACGCAGTGTGCCTTAGTTGCCCGAATGCCCTTTGGCCACTAGGTAGTGCACCGACGCAAAATGCCCGCCTGCGGGCGCGCGGCAGACGCAGGCAGGCCTATTGGATGAAGGACGACGACACAGATGAGCGCACAGGCAAAGAGCGAGATGGGCGTCAGACGCTTCGGGCGCGTGAACTGGCTGGGGCTCTACAGCCTTGCCCATCGCGAGAACCGCCGCTTCATGTCGGTCTGGCAGCAGACTGTTCTGGCTCCGCTGATCACGGCAGGGCTGTTTCTGGTGGTGTTCGCGCTGGCCTTCGGCAAGGGGCGCGCCGATGTGATGGGGGTGCCCTTCCTCGCCTTCCTCGCGCCGGGTATCCTTATGATGACGGTAATCCAGAACGCCTTCGCCAATACCTCCTCCTCGCTTGTGGTGGCCAAGATTCAGGGCAACATCGTGGATACGCTGATGCCGCCGCTGGCCCCGTGGGAGCTTCTGGTGGGCTTTCTGGCGGGTGCAATCGGCCGGTCGCTGCTTGTCGCGGCGGTGATCAGCGCGGGACTGTTTGTCTCTATCGGTCAGGGGATCGCGCATCCGCTCTGGGCACTTTTATTTGTGGTGCTGGGTGCCATGCTGATGGGGGGCCTGGGCCTTCTGGCCGCGATCATCGCCAATAAGTTCGACCAGATGGCGGCCTTCACCAATTTCGTCATCACGCCGCTCTCCTTCCTGTCGGGCACCTTCTATTCGGTCGAGGCCCTGCCCCCGTTCTTTCAGGCGCTCTCGCACTGGAACCCCGTCTTTTTCCTGATCGACGGCGCGCGCTACGGCTTCATCGGGGCATCGGATGCCTCGCCTTTGCAGGGCGTGGGGGTCATCGCGCTCTGGCTCTGCATCGTGCTGGGTCTGGCATGGTACTGGTTCCGCGTGGGGTTCCGGCTGAAATCCTGAGCCGGATGACGAATCCAGATTTACAACGATGCGATCCGCGGCTAATTGGCGGGGCATGATCACAGGTTTTGACCATATCTCGCCTATCCGACGTCGCTGATTAGCGCCGATCCGCCCCGTGGCGGGTGATCTGACGTGGCCAATTGCCACACCCCTTCCTAAAACAGCTTTCAATCGGCCCCAGCCTTGACACCCCTCGGGGTTCGTCGCACCAAATGGGCCTTCCCTTATGGAGTTTGCACCATGATACCGTCCGTCCTGCCCACCTATAACCGCGCACCGCTGGCCTTCACCCGCGGATCGGGAAGCTGGCTCGAGACGGAGGATGGCAGCCGATATCTGGATATGGGCGCTGGTATCGCGGTGAATGTGCTGGGCCATGCCGCGCCGGAACTGGTCGAGGCGCTGACCGATCAGGCGCAGAAACTGTGGCATGTGTCGAACCTCTACCAGATCCCGCTGCAACAGAAGCTGGCGGATATGCTGGTTGATAACAGCTTTGCCGATACGGTCTTCTTTACCAACTCGGGCACCGAGGCTGCCGAGCTGGCCATCAAGATGGCGCGCAAATACTGGTATTCCAAAGGCGTGGACCGGACCGAGATCATCACCTTCGATGGCGCCTTCCATGGCCGCTCGACCGGTGCGATCTCGGCTGTGCCCCATGCCGAGAAGATGGTGAAGGGCTTTGGCCCCCTGCTGCCCGGGTTCACGCAGATCGCCTGGGGCGACATGGATCTCATCAAATCGACCATCACCGACAAGACGGCCGCGATCTGGATCGAGCCCGTGCAGGGCGAGGGCGGCATCCGCCCGCTGCCCGAGGCGGATATGAAGGCATTGCGCGCGCTGTGTGACGAGACCGGCATCCTGTTGATCTTCGATGAGGTTCAATGTGGCGTGGCGCGGACCGGCAAGCTCTTTGCGCATGAATGGTCGGGAGTGACCCCCGATATCATGATGATGGCCAAGGGCATCGGCGGTGGTTTCCCGCTGGGCGGTGTGCTGGCCACCGAGGAGGCCGCCTCCGGCATGGTCGCGGGCACCCATGGCTCCACCTATGGCGGCAACCCGCTGGGCTGCGCGATCGGCGCCAAAGTCATCGAGATCGTCACTGATCCGGCCTTCCTCGATGCGGTCAACGCCAAGGCGGGCTTCATGCGCCAGAAGCTCGAAGGGCTCGTGGCCACCCATCCCGATATCTTCGAGGAGGTGCGCGGCATGGGCCTGATGCTGGGCCTGAAATGCAAGGTGCCCTGCGGCGATGTGGTGCAGGCGGCCTACGCCCAGCATCTGCTGAGCGTGCCCGCAGGCGATAATGTGCTGCGCCTGCTGCCCGCACTGAATATCTCGGAAGAGGATCTGAGCGAGGCGGTGAACCGTCTGGACCGCGCCGCCCAGAGCCTCGAGGCCAAAAGCAACTGACCCGAAAGACCCCGAGCCTTTCGGGAGACAGAAAGCAAGACCGATGAACCATTTCCTTGATATCCATAAAACCTCGCAGGCCGATCTCCGGGCCATGATCGATCAGGCGCGCGCCATGAAGGATGCCCGCCGCGGCCAGCCCAAGGGTATGGCCGATGCGGAAAAGCCGCTGGATGGCCATATGGTCGCACTGATCTTCGAGAAACCCTCGACGCGGACCCGCGTGAGCTTCGATGTAGGGGTGCGCCAGATGGGCGGGCAGACGCTCGTGTTGTCGGGCTCGGACATGCAGCTTGGCCATGGCGAGACGATTGCCGATACCGCCCGTGTGCTGTCGCGCTATGTGGACCTGATCATGATCCGCACCTTCGAGGAAGAGACCCTTCTGGAGATGGCAGAATATGCCACCGTGCCGGTGATCAACGGCCTGACCAACCGCACCCATCCCTGCCAGATCATGGCCGATATCATGACCTTCGAGGAGCATCGCGGGCCGATCAAGGGCAAGAAGGTGGTCTGGTCGGGCGACGGCAACAATGTCTGCGCCTCCTTCATGCATGCGGCAGGCCAGTTCGGCTTCGATTTCACATTTACCGGCCCGCAAACGCTCGACCCCGAGCGCGAGTGGGTCGATTTCGCGCGCAATATGGGCGTGAAATGCGAGATCGAGCGCGATCCGGTGAAGGCCGTCGAAGGGGCCGATCTGATCGTGACCGATACATGGGTCTCGATGCATGACCCCGAATCAGCCAAGGAGCGTCGCCATAACCAGCTGCGCCCCTATCAGGTCAACGCGGAGCTGATGAAACACGCCAATCCCGATGCGCTCTTCATGCATTGCCTGCCCGCGCATCGCAATGACGAGGCCACCAGCGAGATCATGGACGGGCCGCATTCGGTGATCTTCGACGAGGCCGAGAACCGCCTGCATGCGCAAAAGGCCGTCATGCGTTACTGCTTGGGCAAGTAAACCGGCCCCCGAATAAACCGGCCTTCGGGCAAAGGACTTGCAGCATGCCCCCTCAAGGGAGTATCTGCAGCACAACAAAGGGCGGGCCTTGGCTCGCCCTTCGCATTAGCCACCATGACACGGGAAGCGACATGAGCCAGAACCCTCCGAACCTGCGGCCCGACCTTGCGCCCCGTATCCGCGTGGACGAGCCCGCACGCCCCGGCCAGCCGAAGATCGGCATGGTCAGCCTCGGCTGCCCCAAGGCGCTGGTGGATAGCGAGCGGATCCTGACCCGCCTGCGCGCCGAAGGCTATGCCATCAGCCCCGACTATACGGGCGCCGAAGCGGTCATCGTGAATACCTGCGGCTTTCTGGACAGCGCCAAGGCGGAAAGCCTTGAGGCCATTGGCGAGGCGCTGAAGGAAAACGGCAAGGTGATTGTCACCGGCTGTCTGGGGGCCGAGCCCGACTATATTACCGGCGTGCATCCCAAGGTGCTGGCGGTGACCGGCCCGCAGCAGTTCGAGCAGGTGCTCGATGCCGTGCATGGCGCGGTCCCGCCCTCGCCCGACCCGTTCATCGACCTGATGCCCGCCCAGGGCGTGAAACTGACCCCGCGCCATTACAGCTATCTGAAAATCTCGGAAGGCTGTAACCACAAGTGCAAATTCTGCATCATCCCCGATATGCGCGGGCGTCTGGCCTCGCGTCCGGCGCATGCGATCCTGCGCGAGACCGAGAAACTTCTGGAGGCAGGTGTGCGCGAGATCCTGATGATCTCTCAGGATACCTCGGCCTATGGTCTGGACCGCAAGCATGACCTGAGCCCATGGAAAGGCGGCGAGGTCCGCGCCCATATCACCGACCTGACCCGCGAGATGGGCAAGATGGTGAAGGACGCCGATGCGTGGCTGCGTCTGCATTATGTCTACCCCTATCCGCATGTGCGTGACCTGATCCCGCTGATGGCGGAGGGACTGGCCCTGCCCTATCTGGATATCCCCTTCCAGCATGCGCATCCCGATGTGCTCAAACGCATGGCGCGGCCCGCGGCCTCGGCCAAGACGCTGGACGAAATCGCCGCATGGCGGGCGGATTGCCCCGAGATCGTGCTGCGTTCGACCTTTATCGTGGGCTATCCCGGCGAGACGGAAGAAGAGTTCCAGTATCTCCTCGATTGGATGGACGAAGCGCAGCTCGACCGCGTTGGCTGTTTCCAGTATGAAAACGTCGATGGGGCGCGCTCCAACGACCTGCCCGACCATGTGGACCCCGAGGTCAAACAAGACCGCTGGAACCGCTTCATGGAGAAGGCACAGGAGATTTCTGAAGCCAAGCTGCAAGCCAAGGTCGGTACGCGGCAACAGGTGATCATCGACGAGATCGACGAGGAAGGCGCCACCTGCCGCACGCGCGCCGATGCGCCCGAAATTGACGGCAACCTGTTTATCGACGAGGGGTTCGAGGCCCTGAGCGTGGGCGATATGGTCACCGTCGAGGTGGACGAGGCCTCCGATTACGACCTCTGGGGGCGGCTCGTCTGAGCCCCCTCAAAGCTGCCCTTCGGTGTCGATATGCACGGTCTCGCCGCAATGTTTGCAGTGGACGGCATCGGCATCATGCAGCTTCAGCCCGCAGGTAGGGCATTCATACCGCACCTTGACGGGCCGGAAAAGCACCTGCGCGAGCCGCAAGAACAGCGTGACGCCGAAAATCATGATCGCAACCGAGATCATTCGCCCCCACTCGCCTTTGGGGGTGATATCGCCAAAACCGGTCGTGGTCAGCGTCGTCACGGTGAAATAGAGCGCATCGGCATAGTTGTTGATCTGGTCGTTGACCTTTTCCTGCGTGACATAGATAAGCCCCGTCATCACAAACAGGAACACCGCAAGGTTGATCGCGGCCAGCAGCACATCCTGATGTTTGCGGAAAAACGGCCAGTCCTGCCTGAGCCGCGAGAGCGTCTGGTAGGCGTGGAGCAGGCGTAGCGTGCGCAAGACCCGCAGGAAGCCCAACCCCTCCCCCGCCAGCGGCACGAGAAAGGACACCATCGCCACCAGATCGGCCAGTGTCGCGGTCTGGGTCCAGAACCTCCATTTTCGCGGAGCAATGGCGAAACGGGCCACAAAATCGGCGACGATCACCACACCGATCCCGATATCCAGAAGGGTGACAATCATCGTGCGCTCGATGAAGGAGGTCGCGATCACAAAGACCACCGTGGCGATATCGAAGGCAAGCAGAGTATAGCGGAAGCGATGGGCGCGGTCGCTATCGCCGTCATAGAGAGTGCGGAGGGTATCGAGCATCAGACAGGCCTATTGGTTGTGGCCCCAGTCATAGGGGATTTCCACAGCGGCTTTAAGGTTTAATCTGATCTAGCGGCCCTGTGCCGAAAGGCACGGATTTCAGGAATTCTGGTCGGTCGCGGCAGGTTGGGCATCCTGCGCCTCTTCGGCAAAATCGAGCGTCTTGAGGTCACGGGTAACGAATTCCATCCCGCCTGCCTTAAGGATCGCAGCGATCTGCGCATTGCGCGTCGCATCCTGCGCCATGACAGGGCCGGACAAGGTCACAGCGAATGTGGCCAGAACAGAAGATAGCACCAGCATTTTCATTGCAGACCCTTTCATATCAACAACTTGAAATAAACCAATCAGTTCAAACTGTCATAAAACTGATATATGCCTACCAGCCCTAAAAGGGAACCAAAGCGCGCTTAGAAACACTGTGCTGGCTTGCACAGCAGATGGGCAACGATGCGCATTATGGCCAATCAGGCGGCAGGCACCCGATTTATTCGCCCGATAATTCATCACACGGAAAAGTCGGCCTGCATATTGCAGGCCGACTTGAAACATCAACCGTCACAGATGCTTATTTATAGTTGTGTTGCGCGGTGATAAGGCCAGAGTCGCCATTGCCCACAACATTCGACATCATCAGGTTCAGTTGGGCATCGGTATAGTCGGCAGGGTTGACGCCAAGCTGGGCGGCGATCTGCGCCTTGCCCGGGGTTACGACACCTTTGGCACCCGGAACCATACGGTTATCATGGGCCTCGACGAAGGCCACGTTCTGCATGTTGTCACTGCGCAGCGCCGTGCTGACCGCCTCGAGTTCCCCCGTGGTGTAATTGCCCGGGTTCAGGCCGAGTTGCGCGGCAAGCTGTGCCGTGCCGGGGTTCACATCGGCCGGATGCTCGACCGCACGATCCTCGTGGTTGATGTAGTATCGAGCAGTGGTCACATCCCCGTTGCGCAGAGCGGTGTTGATCTGGCGGGCCTCGCTGTCGCTGTATTGCGACGCGTCGATCCCGTTACGGGCAAGCATCGGGTAGTTCAGCGGCGCGGCGGACGCCACACCGGCAGTTGCAGTCAGACCAATCAGGGCGGCGGCGGCAAATTTCGAAAGTTTCATAGCATTTCTCCAGTTTTCCTAGAGATCTCGGTCATTGGCTGAGTCATGTGGCTATGCCGGCCGGGGTCTCGTTCAGTTCATGAGGTTGATATAAACGTTCGGATCGTAAGTTAAACGCAGTTAGTTAGCAGGCTAATGTGCGAAAACGCACCTTGACTCTTATAAGCCTGCTAACTACTTCGGTGCGCTTGCCCTCTTTTATCAAACGCCATTTCAGACTAGAAAGGCCGCCAAACCTGCCTCGAACCAAAGGGAATTCGCATGGCCTCCTACCAATTCGTCTACCATATGGATGGTGTCTCGAAGACCTATCCCGGTGGCAAGAAATGCTTTGAAAACATCCGCCTCAACTTCCTGCCCGGTGTGAAAATCGGTGTGGTCGGCGTCAACGGCGCGGGTAAATCCACGCTGCTGAAGATTATGGCCGGCATGGATAAGGACTTCCAGGGCGAAGCCTGGGCCGCGAAAGGAGCCAAGGTCGGCTACCTCGCGCAGGAGCCCGAGCTGAACGAAGAGAAGACCGTGCGCGAGAACGTGATGGAAGGCGTGGCCGCCAAAACCGCCAAGCTCGAGCGCTATAACGAGCTGGCGATGAACTATTCGGACGAGACCGCCGATGAAATGGCCCAGCTGCAGGACGAGATCGACGCGGAGAACCTGTGGGATATCGACAGTCAGGTCGATATCGCGCTCGAAGCCCTGCGCTGCCCGCCCGATGATGCCAATGTGTCGACCCTTTCGGGCGGTGAACGCCGCCGTGTGGCGCTGTGCAAGCTGCTCTTGGAAGCGCCCGATATGCTGCTGCTCGACGAGCCGACCAACCACCTCGATGCCGAAACCATCGCGTGGCTGCAAAAGCACCTGATCGAATACAAGGGCACCATCCTCTGCGTGACCCACGACCGTTACTTCCTCGACGATATCACCTCGTGGATCCTCGAGCTGGAACGCGGCCGCGGCATTCCGTGGGAAGGCAACTACTCGAGCTGGCTCGAGCAGAAAGCCAAGCGCATGGAGCAGGAAGCCCGCGAGGACAAGGCCAAGCAGAAGGTCCTCGAGAAAGAGCTCGAATGGATCCGCGCCGGTGCCAAGGCCCGTCAGGCGAAATCCAAGGCGCGTATCGCAGCCTACGAGAAGATGGCCGACGAGGGCGTCAAGGACCGTGTGGGCAAGGCGCAGATCGTCATCCCGAACGGCCCGCGTCTGGGCGGCAAGGTCTTCGAGGTCGAGAACCTGACCAAAGCCATGGGCGACAAGCTCCTGATCGAGAACCTGTCCTTCTCGCTGCCGCCGGGCGGCATCATGGGCGTCATCGGTCCGAACGGCGCAGGTAAATCCACGCTGATCAAGATGCTGACCGGCAATGAACAACCCGACGAGGGCACGATCAAGGTCGGCGAGACCGTGAAACTGTCCTATGTGGACCAGTCGCGCGATGCGCTCGACCCCAACAAGAACGTCTGGGAAGAGATCTCCGAGGGTGCCGAGATGATTGTGCTGGGCGATGCGCAGATCGCCTCGCGCGCCTATTGCGGGGCGTTCAACTTTAAAGGCGCCGACCAGCAGAAGAAAGTGGGCCTCTTGTCGGGCGGGGAACGTAACCGCGTCCACATGGCCAAGCTGCTGAAATCGGGCGGCAATGTGCTGCTCCTTGACGAACCGACCAACGACCTCGACGTGGAAACGCTGCAGGCGCTGGAAGCGGCTATCGAGGATTTTGCGGGTTCGGCCGTGATCATCTCGCACGACCGCTTCTTCCTTGACCGTCTGTGCACGCATATCCTCGCCTTCGAGGGCGAAGGCCATGTCGAGTTCTTCGAAGGCAACTTCGAGGATTACGAGGCCGACAAGATCCGCCGTCTCGGCCCCGATGCCGCCGAGCCCAAGCGCGTGAAACACAAGAAGTTCAGCCGTTAAGCTTTACGGGTTTCACGAACCATGCCACAAACCTCCGCATTGAGTTGCGGAGGTTTTCTTTTGGCGAGGGCCAAAAGAAAAGGCGGCCCGCATGGACCGCCCTCCCCTGACCATAGGCTCCCGAAAATCAGAAGCGGTAGTTCACACCGGCTTTGATCTGGTGCAGATCGGCTTCGACATTCCCCTCGGTATTGTCGATATCGCCGAAATCCGTGTAGGCGTATTCGCCATAGGCCGACCATTTGTCATTGATCAGATACTCGCCACCCAGACCGATGGTCACGCCGTCAAGATCCTCTTCCTCGCTGCCCAGACCATCGACCGAGGCTTCAAGCTTACCCCAGCTATAGCCAAGCAGCCCGTAGGCCATGAACTTGTCGTTGAACGCAAAACCTGCGCGCGCGAAGATCGTGGCGACATTCTTGATCTCGAAATCCACATCTTCGCCAACAAACGCGTCATAGCCGTTCGCGAGACCCGATTTGTATTTGCCGAAGTTGTATTCGCCACCCAGTCCAAGCACTGTCTGGCCGAATTGCCAATCATAGCCTGCGCGCAGGGCAGCGCTTGCCCCATCGGGCTCGGCCAGAGTTTTGTCAGCGCCGAAAGCCTCCAGCAGGTCGCCGAGATCACCGGTCGCGTCAATGGATGCCGAACCATAGTTCACATTGCCACCGACATAGGCCCCCGACCAGTCAGCGACCGGTGCGACAACGGCCGTGGCCACCGGAGCGGCCTCAACGACGGGGGTCGTATAGCCGCCAGCAAAAGCGACGGTCGAGGACAGGGCCAGCGCGGCACCACCAATAATAACGTATTTCATTCAAACTCTCCCAAGCCTGCTCCAAACCAGCAGGCCATCGCCCGATAACCGCAATCTATAAAAAGAGAAGATACCCCCACAAAAGGCTTATCATCCTGTGCTCGAAATGTCGCAATATTCAATCTCCGGCTGTGCAGGGACGGGCGCGGCAAAGCGGCGGGGCGGGCGTTACGGCTCTGTCCCGCCCCCCGATGGCCGTGATCCACTCTGGACGCAGCCGCTCCGATTTGCGATAAGCCCGCCAACATGGCGGGATAAGGAGTGGCTGCAATGGCGTTTCGGCAAAGGCACCTTCTGGGGATCGAGCATCTCTCTCAGGAAGATATTCTGACCGTATTGGATCTGGCCGAGAAATATGTCGACCTGAACCGCCGCACGGTGAAGAAGACCGACGCGCTCGCCGGCATGACCCAGATCAACATGTTCTTCGAGAACTCGACCCGCACGCAGGCAAGCTTCGAGCTGGCCGGAAAACGTCTGGGTGCGGATGTGATGAACATGTCGATGCAGACCTCTTCGGTGAAGAAGGGCGAGACCCTGATCGATACCGCGCTGACGCTCAACGCGATGCATCCCGATCTGCTGGTCGTGCGCCACCAGAATTCGGGCGCGGTGGACCTTCTGGCGCAGAAGGTCGAGGCGGCAGTGCTCAATGCAGGCGACGGCAAACATGAACACCCGACGCAGGCGCTTCTGGATGCGCTGACCATCCGCCGCGAGAAAGGCCGCATCTCGCGACTGACCGTGGCCATCTGTGGCGATGTCACCCATAGCCGCGTGGCACGCTCGAACATGATCCTGCTGGGCAAGATGGAAAACCGTGTGCGTCTTGTAGGTCCGCCGACCCTGATGCCTGCGGGCGCGAGTGATCTGGGCGTCGAGGTCTGCCATGACATGCGTCAGGGGCTGCAGGATGCCGATGTGGTCATGATGCTGCGGCTGCAGAAAGAGCGGATGGATGGCGGGTTCATCCCGTCGGAGCGCGAATATTTCCACCGCTACGGGCTTGATGCCGAGAAGCTCTCCTATGCCAAGCCCGATGCCATTGTCATGCATCCCGGCCCCATGAACCGTGGCGTCGAGATCGACGGCACCATCGCTGATGATATCAACCGCTCGGTCATTCAGGAACAGGTCGAGATGGGCGTGGCCGTGCGTCAGGCCTGCATGGATCTTCTGGCACGTAACCTGCGCGCCGAGCGGGGCCGTGCGCTTAGTGAAGGCACCTATGCCTGACACGCCCGATACGAGCCCTGACGAGACGCCCCTTGCCGCGTTCCGCGCGGATCGGCGGCGCTTTTTCTCGATCCAGATCTTCTGGGTGCTGACCACGCTCGCAGTGGCGCTGTTTGTCGGCAACCTGATCACCTCGGGCCAGAATCTTCTGGCGCTGATGGGGGTCGTGCTGATCGCGCAGGTTTTTGCGGTGATGATGGGCTATCGTCGGGTGTTTTCCGTGACATGGTATCTGACCGACCGGCGTCTGATCGGTCCGCGCGGGCGCTCGCTCCTGCTTCTGGAAATCCAGAAGCTGATCCCGTTTCTGGGCGATGTGCAGATCATCAATAATGATGGTCGCCGCTTCCGCATCGAGCATCTGGCCGATGCGAAAGAAGCCATCGCGCAGATCGAGGCCGCCCGCCAGAGGCGGGATGCCGCGCAATGAGCCCGATCCCGCGCATAACCACACCGCATTCGCGGCTGCATGCCCCGTGGAGCGGCCGGATTCCCACCGATGAGGCCGTGCTCTGGCAGGGGATGCGCATGGGATCGGTGCTGCATAACACGGCGCGGGGTCCAGCCGTGCTGCTGGCGATCGCGGTGCTCTGGACGGCCTTCTTTGCCACCACCCAGCGCGATCTGGAAGTGCCCGTGGTGTTCTCGGCGCTCGCGCTCGTCTGGCTGATCGGGCAAATCATCGCCATCCGCCGCAACCCGCATGCCGAGCGCTATCTGCTGACCGACCGTGCGGCCTATATTGCCACCGGCCCCGCCACAAATGCCAAGCTCTCGCGCTTCTCGCTCTTTGTCGATGACGATGCGGGGCGGCTTGATGACAATGACCCGCATTCGGTGCAGATCGGCACACGCCAGCGCCGCCCGCAATCCATGCGCATGGACGACATGCCCGTCCATGACGCCGTTCCCGCCTATTTCCACGATATTACAGACGCTGAAAAAGTCTCCGACCTGATCCGCCAGATCCGGGCAGGCCACAGCCAGTGAGGTGACCCCATGACCCTGTTTCTTGAAAATGCCCGCCTGATCGACCCCGAGGCCCTGACCGAGACCACGGGCAATCTGGTGATTGATGACGGCAAGATCGCCGCCATCGGGCAGATGTCCGCCCCCAAAGGCGCCGAGGTGATCGATTGCGGTGGCAAATATCTGGCGCCGGGGATCGTGGATCTGGGCGTGAAAATCGGCGAGCCGGGCGAGCGTCACCGCGAGAGCTTCCGCACCGCAGGGCTTGCGGCGGCGGCAGGCGGGGTGACCACCGTGATCGCCCGCCCCGACACGACGCCCGCCATCGACAATCCCGAGACGCTCGAATTCGTGACGCGCCGCGCGGCACAGGCCCCCGTTCGCATCCACCATATGGCGGCGCTGACCAAGGGCCGCGAGGGCCGCGAGATGACGGAACTCGGTTTCCTGATGGATGCGGGCGCGCTGGCCTTTGGCGATGTGACCCATGTCAGCACCGATAACAAGGTGCTCTCGCGCGCCTTCACCTATGCGCGGTCGCTGGGCGCGCTGGTGGTCTGCCATCCGCAGGAGCCGGGGCTTTCCAAGGGCTCGGCCGTGACCTCCGGCAAATTCGCCTCGCTGCGCGGCCTGCCGGGTGTCTCGCCGATGGCCGAGCGGATGGGTCTCGAGCGCGATCTGGCCTTGGTCGAGATGACCGGCGTGCGCTACCATGCCGATCAGATCACCACCGCCCGCGCCCTGCCCGCGCTGACCCGCGCCAAACAGGCGGGTCTGGATGTGACGGCGGGGATCTCGATCCACCACCTGACGTTGAACGAGCTGGATGTGGGCGATTACCGGACCTTCTTCAAGGTAACCCCGCCGTTGCGCTCCGAAGAGGACCGGCTGGCGATGGTCGAGGCCGTGGCCGATGGCCATATCGATATCATCTGCTCGATGCACACGCCCGCCGATGAGGAATCCAAGCGCCTGCCCTTCGAGGAGGCCGCCTCCGGCGCCGTGGCGCTCGAGACCTTCATTCCGGCGGCGATGCGCCTTTATCACGCGGGCCATCTGAGCCTGCCGCAGCTCTTCCGCGCCATGTCGCTCAACCCTGCCAAACGTCTGGGCCTGCCGCAGGGCCGACTCGCCGAGGGAGCCCCCGCCGATCTCGTGCTCTTCGATCCGAATGCACCTTTCGTGCTCGACCGGTGGACATTGCAGTCGAAATCGAAGAATACCCCCTTTGACGGCCAGCGCATGGAGGGCAAGGTGCTGGCGACCTTCGTCGCAGGCGTCAAGGTCTACGACCGCGCCAACCAGACCGCCTGATCAAAGAGGAGCATCCCGGTGACCGAACAGACCCCGGCCATTCTGGCCCTTGTGTCCCTGCTGGGATATCTTCTGGGCTCGATCCCCTTCGGTATCGTGATCACCCGCATGCTGGGTCTGGGCGATCTGCGCCAGATCGGCTCGGGCAATATCGGGGCGACCAATGTGCTGCGCACGGGTAACAAGCCCGCAGCCCTTGCCACGCTCCTGCTCGATTCGGGCAAAGGCGCGATTGCGGTGCTGCTGGTGCGTTATTTCATGGCAGATCCACTGGCCGCACAGCTGGCGGGGGGCTTTGCCTTCTTGGGCCATCTCTATCCGGTCTGGCTGAAATTCCGTGGCGGCAAGGGCGTGGCCACTTTCCTCGGCACGGTGCTGGCGCTTTACTGGCCGCTGGGTCTGGCGGCCTGCGGGATCTGGCTGCTGACGGCTCTGGCCACGCGCATCTCCTCGCTTTCGGCGCTGGTCTCGGCGGCGCTATCCGTGCCGCTGGCGCTGCTGATGGGCGAACGGCAGTTGATGCTGCTGCTGGCAATCCTTGCGGTGCTGATCTTCTGGCGCCACCGCGCCAATATCTCGCGTCTGGCACAAGGCACCGAGCCCAAGATCGGCAAGAAGGGCTGAGGGAACCTTGCGGGGGCCACCATCGTTGCCCCCGAAACCTATGAGGGACCGATGACATTCCAATCCGCGGTAAAAACCTGCCTGACCCAGAACTACGCCCGTTTTACGGGGCGCGCGCGCCGCGCCGAGTTCTGGTGGTTCGTGCTCTTTGTGCTCTTGGGCAATTTCCTCCTCAGCCTTGTGGACGGCGCGATCTTCGGCGGGCTTTCGATGGGCGCGGGCGAAGGCCATGCGTGGTTCATCTCCAATGGCGGGCCGCTCGAATTCCTGTTCTCGCTGGCGATCCTGATCCCGCTTCTGGCGGTCTCGGTGCGGCGGCTGCATGATATCGACCGTACGGGCTGGTGGCTCCTGCTGCATTTCCTGCCGCTCTTCGGCCAGATCATCCTGTTCATCTTCATGCTTGGCCGCACCCGCGAGGGGACGAACCGCTTCGGCCCCGAACCGCATTAAACGGCACGGTATCGACAAATGAAAAAGCGCGGGGTTACCCCCGCGCTTTGTGCATTCTTTGGTCCGGCAAAGGATCAGTAGCTGTACTCGCGATAGATCTTCGACAGATCGCCCTGCCATTCGCCGTGGTATTTTTCCAGAAGTTCATCGGCGGGCACGCGCCCCGTTTCGACGCTTTCTTCCAGCGCGTTGAGGAAATGGGTCTCGTCGGGCACCAGTCCGCCGGCACCGGGCTTGGCGCGGGCCTTGAGGCCGGATTGCGAGATCGCCACCGCTTCACGCGCCAGATCATGAAGTTTGATGCCGTTATACTCGCCCTGAAGCGCATCTTTCGCGGCGGCGCGACGCAGACCCTCGCGGGTCTCGTGATCCCAGCCCTTCACCAGATCCCATGCCGCATCCAGCGCAGACTGGTCATAGGTCAGCCCCACCCAGAAGGCAGGAAGCGCGCAAAGACGGCGCCACGGCCCCCCATCGGCCCCGCGCATCTCGATGAACTTCTTCACCCGCGCCTCGGGGAAGACGGTGGTCATATGGTCGGCCCAATCCGAAAGCGTGGGCTTCTCGCCCGGCAGCGCGGGCAGCTCGCCCTTCAGGAAGTCACGGAAAGACTGGCCCAGAGCATTGATATATTTGCCATCGCGATAGACGAAATACATAGGCACATCGAGGACATAATCGACCCAAGCCTGATAGCCGAAGCCCTCCTCGAACACGAAAGGCAGCATGCCGGTGCGCGCCTCGTCGAGGTTCTGCCAGACATTGGCGCGCCATGATTTGAACCCGTTGGGCTTACCATCGAGGAAGGGCGAATTGGCAAACAGCGCCGTGGCTACCGGCTGCAGCGACAGCGCCACGCGCATCTTCTGCACCATGTCGGCTTCGGAGGCGAAATCGAGATTCACCTGAACCGTGCAGGTCCGGTACATCATGGTTTTGCCCATGGTGCCGACACTATCCATATAGTCGGTCATCAGGCGGTAGCGGCCCTTGGGCATCATCGGCATCTCGGCCTCGCCCCATTGCGGCGCAGCCCCCAGCCCGATGAAACGCGCCCCGATCTTGTCGGCGATGCTCTGCACCTCGCGCAGGTGCTGGTTCACCTCGTCGCAGGTCTGGTGGATGGTCTCCAGAGGCGCGCCCGACAGTTCCAGCTGGCCACCCGGCTCGAGGCTGACATTGGCACCATTATGGGTCAGGCCGATGATATTGCCCTGCTCCTCGACCGGCGTCCAGCCATAGGTATCGCGCAGGCCTTCCAGCATTGCCTTGATGGAGCACGGCCCCTCATAGGGCAGCGGCTTCTGGGCCTTCTCGCAATAGCCGAACTTCTCGTGCTCGGTGCCGATACGCCAGTCATCCTTGGGCTTTTCGCCCTCGGCCATATATTCGGCAAGCTGTGCGAAATCTTCGATCGGGCCACCGCCCTGCTGCGGAATGGACATGGACGCTCCTAAATCTTGTGGCCCTTTGGAGGGCAAGAGGTGTGACGAATAGCGGGTCAAGTCAAGCGCAATGCGATCTCAGCCAGACGAGCGCTTCCACAAAACCTGTGCGGTCACGCGCCGATCCAATGCCGCAGAAATCGCGCGCATGTCGGTTCCGGGCAAGCTTGCATAGGCATCATAGAGTTGCGCAGCACCCGCCGCATCGACGGGGATCAGCAGGGCCTGCCCATCGGCGGTCTTGAGCCGCCAGAGATGGCGGCCGTTCAGATGCAAGAGCCGGATCTCGGCCAGATCGCGCAGCGCCACCTGTCCGCCCAGCAGCCGCCCCGCCCCGAAATAGCCGATCTGGCCTTCATCGATCTCCACCATACCGGGCGCCACCGCATCACGCGTAAAGCGCAGCCTGCGCCACGCCACCACCGCCCAGGCGACAGCCCCTGCCACCAGTGCCAGCCCGACAGGCAAAAGCACCCAGCCGCCCAGCCAGACAAGCCACAGCCCGGCCGCCAGCGGCACCAGCGCCAGTAGCACTTCGGAATGATGCGCAATCGCGCGACGCAACTCGGGACGGATCATGACAGGTCCTGATACACTCTTTGCGCAAACTCTTGCCCGCCTCCCCGCAGAATGCAACCATTTGCACCTAAAGCCCGTTCCGAGGAGATCCCAATGGACAAGCTGACCGTTCAGACGACCATCAACGCCGCGCCGGACGCGGTCTGGGCGGGCTATACAGAGCCCGCCCGGATCATGGAGTGGAATTTCGCCTCGCCCGACTGGCATTGCCCGCATTCCGAGGTCGATCTGCGGGTCGGCGGGCGGATGGTCTCGAAGATGGCCGCGAAAGACGGCAGCTTCGCCTTCGATTTCGGCGCGACCTTCACCGAGATCGCGCCGGAACGGCTGCTGGCGATCCGCCTCGATGACGGGCGCGAGGCGGTGACCGCTTTCGAGCCGGTGGCGGGGGGCACCCGCGTCACCACCCGCTTCGAGCCGGAGACCCAAAGCCCGCCCGCCATGCAGCAGATGGGCTGGCAGGCGATCTTGGAGAATTTCCGCCGCCATATGGAAGCCTAGCCATTGATGGCGGCAAAGGCTGCTGCAAACCGGCCCTCGCTCTCGGCAAAGCGCTGGAAATGCACACGCTCGACCAGAATCTCGTCGGGCACATCCGGGCGCTGCATCTGCCCGACCACCTCCGAGATGAAAGCGTCAAGCGGCAGGGCCGCCGCCACCTGCGACTGGCCCGGCGTCAGTTCGGTCGCCACCAGCGGCGGCGCGATCTCGTGCACGCGCACCGATGTGTCCCGCAGCTGGTGGCGCAGCGATTGCGACCACGAATGGATCGCGGCCTTGCTGGCCGAATAGAGCGGGGTCGTGGCTTTGGGCACGAAAGCCAGCCCCGAGGATACGGTGACCAGCGCGGCCCGAGGCTGCGCCCGCAGATGCGGCAAAAAACCTGCCGCCATTTCCACGGGGGCTGTCAGATTGGTGGCAATCACCCGATGGGCCACTTCGGTCGAGACCGGATCGCTTGTGTAATCCTCGGGCTCCATGATCCCCGCATTCAGGATCACCGTATCCAGATCGGGATGGTCGGCCAGAACCTGCGGCGCAAAGGCCGAAAGCGCCTGCGTGTCGGTCACATCCAGCTGGTAGCCCGCCATATCGGGATTGCGCTCCAGCATGGCGTTCAGGCTCTCCGCCTTGCGCCCCGTGATGATGATGCGGTTGCCCGCGGCCTGCAGTGCCTCGGCCAAGGCCTGACCGATGCCGGAATTGCCGCCGGTGATGAGGATGGTGCGATTGGTAAAGCTCATGGTCTGTCCTTTCTTGCTCTGGTGACAAGATGCGGCCCGTGCTATCCTTCCGAAAGAAGGCACCCAAAAGAATTATACTTACCCAAAAGAGAGTATGGATATGTCCACCACCGATCTGCGCGCCGAGTTGAACGCCCTGCCCTGCGATCCGGCGGTGGACCGGCTGGTGGAAGAGATCATCGGGCGCGTCGCCGATAAATGGACGATGCTCCTGATCGAAATCCTGACCGAGCATGAATGCGCCCGCTTTGGCGAGCTGTCGCGCGCCTGCACCGGCATCAGCCAGAAAATGCTGACCCAGACGCTGCGCGCGATGGAACGCGACGGGCTGGTGAGCCGCAAGGTCTATCCGGTCGTGCCGCCCAAGGTGGAATACCGGCTGACCGAGTTGGGGCTGGGCCTATCAAAAGCCTTCTGCGGCGTCTGGCTCTGGGCCGAGAAGAACTATGACACGATCGAGCGGGCGCGGAAGGATTTCGAGGCCCGCACGATCGACTAGCGATCAACCCCAGTCCCCCAGCGCCGATTGCCACAAGGTGATTGCCGCGCAGACGGCGGTATCAGCGCGCAGGATGCGCGGGCCGAGGCTGACCGGCGTGACATAGTCGAGGCTGCGCAGCATATCGCGCTCGGCGGGCGAGAACCCGCCCTCGGGGCCGATGAGGATCGCCCAGGGGCCGGGGGCAAGCTGCGCCAGCGTCTCGGCCGGACCCACGAGGCTCTCGTCGCAGAAGAGGATACGCCGCGTCTCGTCCCACCCGCGCAGAAGCTGCATCAGGCTCTGCATCTCGTCGACGGGCGGCACGAATGTGCCAAGGCATTGCTCGGCGGCCTCCATCGCATGGGCCTGCGCGCGGTCCTGCTTGATCCGGCCCGCATTGGTGAATTCGGTTTGCACCGGCAGGATACGGGCACAGCCCAGCTCGGTCGCCTTTTCGACGATGAAATCCGTCCGCTCTTTCTTGATCGGCGCAAAGAGCAGCCACAGATCGGGCGGGTCGAGCTGGGGGGCGGCCTGTTCGACACAGGTCAGTTCTCCGGCCTTCTTATGGGCGCGGGTGACGGTGGCGGTCCATTCGCCGTCGCGGCCGTTGAACAGCGCGATATGGCTGCCCTCCCCTTCGCGCATGACGCCGAAGAGATAATGCGATTGTTTATCGGTCAGGGCGATGACTTGCCCCTGACCCAGCGGATGATCTACATGAAGACGTATCTTGGCGCGTTGCATGGGGCAAATCTATGAGTAGTGGGCGGAAAACTCCAGAGGCAGACGGTATCGTCTATGATGCCTATGATGGCAACTGGGTCGATCATCACGCCCCCCGCCGCCTGCGTCCCCTGTTGCGGCTCAGCCGCGCCGACCGCCCGATCGGCACATGGCTGTTGCTGATGCCCTGCTTCTGGGGCATCGCGCTGGCGGCCAATGCAACGGGCGGATTTGTCTGGTGGGATCTGTGGCTGGTCATCGGTTGCACCATCGGCGCCTTCCTGATGCGCGGTGCGGGCTGCACATGGAACGACATCACCGACCGCCATTTCGACGGCGCGGTGGCGCGCACCCGCTCGCGCCCGATCCCCTCGGGCCAGATCACCGCCAAGGGCGCGCTGGTCTGGGCCGTGGTGCAATGCCTGGTCTCGCTCCTGATCCTGCTGACCTTCAATGCGCCCGCCATCTGGCTGGGGGTGCTGTCGCTGGCGCCTGTGGCGATCTATCCCTTCGCGAAGCGTTTCACCTGGTGGCCGCAGGTCTTTCTGGGGCTTGCGTTCAACTGGGGCGCGCTTCTGGCATGGACCGCGCATACCGGCAGCCTCGGGCTGCCTGCCGTGCTCCTTTATATTGGCGGGATCAGCTGGACGCTCTTCTATGACACGATCTATGCCCATCAGGACAAGGAAGACGATGTGCTGATCGGGGTAAAATCCACCGCCCGCCTCTTTGCCGAGAAGACGCCGCAATATCTGCTGGGCTTCCTGATCATCGCCACGCTCCTGATGGTGGCCGCCGTATTGGTGGCGCTGCTGCCCAATGATCCTTCGGCCATCAAACTGGCGATTACCCTCATGGGGCCCGTGGTCTTTGCCGGCCATATGGGCTGGCAGCTGAAACAGCTCGATATCGACAATCCCGATCTCTGCCTGCGGCTTTTCCGCCGCGCACAGAAGGCGGGTCTGTTCGCTGCGCTGTTTTTCGCCGCTGGCGCGATTGTGTAAACCCTCATCGCCCCAAGCGGATTGCGGGAATCTCCCCTAACCCGTAAGCATCCCGCAACCTGAACGACACCGGAGAGCCCGCCTTATGCGAAGCAAGATCCTGACCGCCACAGCCTTTGGTGCCGCACTTGTCTGCGCGGCACTCGTGGCAGGTGGCTCGGCCACTGTGATCGAGAAGCGCACCCAGTCCGAGGTGCGCGTAGCCCTCGAGACCTCGGGACATGGCTGGGCCAAGGTCGCCACCGACGGGCTTCAGGTCCAGATCAGCGGCACCGCTCCCTCGGAGGCCGAACGCCTGCGGACCATGGCGGTGGTCTCGGGGATCGTCGATGCGACCCGTATCCGCGACAATACCGATGTGACCAAGATCGCCGATCTGACCGCGCCCGATTTCTCGCTCGAGATCCTGCGCAATGATGACGGGATCTCGCTGATCGGGCTGGTGCCCAGCTCGACCGACCGCAAGGCGCTGATGGACGAGGTGGCTTCCTTCACGCAGGGCGGCGAGGTGGTCGATATGCTCGACGAGGCCGATTATCCGGTGCCGGTGGGCTGGAACACCGCCTACCAGTTCGCCGTGGACACACTCGCCAGCCTGCCGCATTCGAAGATCTCGGTCGAGGCAGGCAAAGTGTCGGTCACTGCGATCACCTCCTCAAAGCGCGAGAAATCCGACATCGAGACGGCGCTCACCCGCCGCAAACCCGACGGGCTGGACCTGAGCTACAATATCTCGGCCCCGCGTCCGGTGATCACGCCCTTCACGCTGCGCTTCATCAAGGATGAGCAGGGCGCGCGGTTCGACGCCTGCTCGGCCGATACCGACCGTGCCAAGACCAAGATCCTGGCGGCTGCCAAAGCGGCGGGTGCCACCGGCGATCTGGGCTGCACCGTGGGGATGGGCGTGCCCTCGACCGACTGGGCCGATGCGACCGCCATGGGCATCGCCGCGATCGGCCAGATGGGCGCGGGCACGATCACCTATTCCGATACCGATATCGCACTCGATGTGCCCGCCTCCGTCAGCAATGACGCGTTCGATCAGGCCGTGGCGGATCTGGAAACCAACCTTCCCGATGTCTTCTCGCTGCAATCGGTGCATGAGAAACCCAAGCAGGAACAGGCGCAGATCGCACAATTCTCCGCCTCGCGAGACGCCTCGGGCAAGATCAAGATCGGCGGACGGGTCAAGGATGCGACCCAGCGCGACATGATCGAGAACTATGCCCGCGCGCAGTTCGGCTCGAAAGGTGTCTCGGGCAGCACCCGTGTGGATGACGCCCTGCCCGCCGATTGGGGTGTGCGCACCATGGCGGGGCTTGCCGCGCTCGACCAGCTGAATACGGGGCAGATCACCGTGCGCCCCGATATCCTGCGCGTCTCGGGGATTTCGGGCAATGCACAGGCCAGCGACGAGATCTCGCGTTCGCTCTCCAAGGCGCTCGGCGAGGCTGCACGGATCGATCTGTCGGTGCGCTATGACCGCCGCCTCGATCCGGTTCTGGGCCTGCCCTCGGGCACGGAATGCGCCACCCGTCTCAACAATGTGCTCGCCAGCCAGAAGATCACCTTCGAGCCCGGCTCGGCCAAGATCGATGCCGACGGAGCCACCCCGATTGCCGCCCTCGCCAAAGCCTACCAGAACTGCGAGGATTACAAGCTGGAGGTCGATGGCCATACCGATAGCCAGGGCCGCGACCAGATGAATCTCGACCTGTCGCAAGACCGTGCCAACGCCGTCTTGCAGGCGCTGGCCGACCGCGGCGTCTCGGTGCGCAACCTGACGGCCAAAGGCTTTGGCGAGACCCAGCCGATTGCCGATAACGGCACCGAAGCGGGCCGTGAGGCAAACCGCCGGATCGAGTTCACCCTGCTCGACGAGCAGCCGCTCGATACCGGCGAGACCCTGCCCGAAGCGACCGCCACCGCGACGGCTCCCATCGTCGAGGAAGCCGCCGAGGGCGAGGCGCAGGCCGATCAGGTCGGCGGCACACAGGATACCTCTGCCGATGCCGCGGTATCCGTGGCCCCTGCGGCGCAATCACCGGCCAAGCCGAAGCTGCGTCCGGCCGATCTCGATACTTCCAAGAAATGACCGGATGAAAGCCCGCGGGACCCTATGATATGAACAGAACCGAATTCGTTTTTGCCACAGCCATCATTCTTTTCATCGCCTTCTGCCTTGGATGGTTTGCCTGCTGGCTGCTGCACCGCCTGACCCGCGTGAGTAAAGCCGATATGGGCGAGTTGGAACAGATGGCCCATGCCCTGCACGAGGCCGAGGATACCCGCGAACGTGCCCTAGCCTATATCGAGCATCGCGAAGCGGAACTGACCAACCAGCTGCACCAGTCCGAAGCGGAGTTGCGTGCCGCGATGGAAGGTCTGCGCGATGCCCGCCGCGACGCCGAGGAGTTGCGCTCCAAGCTCGACAGCTAAAACCGGGGGCGCCCCCCGCGCTAGTCGCGCCCCACATTGCTATCACCGGCCTGCGCTCCGGCGCCGCCCGTCCGCCGCCTGCGATGTCTCCGAACGGATCAGAAAGCGGTGTAATCAGCCCGACCCTCGGGCGCGTGGCGGGCCCGTGCGATCAACTGGAGCCCCGCCATACGCGCCTCCTCGACTGCCAGCCCCGTGGGGGCCGAGGGCGACACAATCGCGCCCGCCCCAATCATCGCGGCTTTTTGCACCAGATCCACCGAGATCCGCGAGGTCATGATGATAGCAGCTCCCTCGGGCACAGCTCCCACCGCCCCGATCAGCTTGTCGAGCGCGTTATGGCGTCCCACATCCTCGCGACAGAGCCGCAAACCACCCGCCACCCAGAGCCCCGCCGCATGGCAGGCGCGGGTCTCGTCCTGCAGCACCTGCGCCTCGCGCAGCGCGTCGAGCGCCTGCGCTGCCTCGGCAAGCCCCAGCACAGGCCGGTAGGCTCTGTGTGGCACCTCGCGCAGCGCCTGTGAAAGACTGTCGATGCCGCACAGCCCGCATCCTACCGGCCCCGCTATCACGCGCCGCCTGTCGCGGAAGGCCGCGCCCGCCCTTGCAGGCAACCATGCCCGCGCCTCAATCCCGCGCGACTGGGGCACGATCTCGATGCCGGTCAGGCTCTCGCCCTGTGCGATGATCCCCTCGCTTACAGCAAATCCGCGCAGGAAATCCTCCAGATCGGCGGGGGTCGCCATCATCACGGCCTGTGTCACCCCGTCAAAGACCAGCGCCACCGGCACCTCCTCGATCAAAGGCTCGATCAGCGGCTCTGCGGCTCCGGTGGCACCTATGGCCAGAGTCTGCTGACGGATTGGCTGGATCATGCGGACCTCCCTGCCCTTCTGTGCGGGCGATTATGCGAAAACTTCACGAAAAGGACAGCGGCTTGCTTGTAGGGCTCTGTCCGAGGACTTACATCCCCCACCATGGATTTCAAAGCCCTTCTCCCCCTGCGGCGCAAAGAGCCGCGCGTCGCGCTGATCCGCCTGCAAGGGGCGATCGGCATCTCCCGTCCCGGATCTGCGGGGCTCTCGGATGCCTCGGTGGGCCCGCTGATCGAGCGCGCCTTCCGCAAGGCCAGACCCACGGCAGTGGCGCTGATCATCAACTCGCCCGGCGGATCGCCTGTGCAGAGCGCGCTGATCGCTTCCCGGATCCGGCGTCTGGCCGATGAAACCGGCGTGCCGGTCCATGCCTTCGTGGAGGATGTGGCCGCGTCGGGCGGCTACTGGCTGGCCTGTGCAGCGGATGATATCTGGACCGATCCGACCTCGGTCGTGGGCTCGATCGGGGTGATCTCCTCGGGTTTCGGCTTCGACCAGTTTATCGGGAAGCATGGCGTGGAGCGGCGCGTGCATACGGCGGGCGGCTCGAAAAGCTTCATGGACCCGTTCCGTCCTGAAAAGCCCGAAGATATCGACCGGCTGAAGGCTCTGTTGGAAGACATGCATGAAAGCTTCAAGGACCATGTGCGCGCCCGCCGCGGAACGCGCCTGACCACTGAACGCGATCTGTTCACCGGTGATGTCTGGACGGGCCGTCAGGCACTGGCCGAGGGTACCGGCCTGATTGACGGCCTCTCGCATGCGGTGCCCAAGCTCAAGGAGCTCTATGGCGAGAAGGTCCGGCTGATCCCCTTCACCCAGAAGAAATCCATCTTCAAGCGTTTCGGCGCCTCTTTCGGCAGCCAGATCGCGCAGGAGGCGGTCGGCGCGGCATTGCTCGAAGCAGAGGAGCGCGCCCTCCGGGCCCGTTACGGGCTCTAGGATGCTTCTGAAGGTGATGGCGATCTTCCTGCTCGTCATGGCCGTTCTGGCCATGTTCGGCAGGCTGCGCCTTCCCAAAGGTCTGCCCGGCGCGAAGCGCCTTGGCAAGACACGCTGCCCCGATTGCGGGCGTCCCAAGATCGGCTCGGGGCGTTGCCCTTGTGGCCATCATTCTTCAAAAGGCTGAGGAGCCCTTCGTGCTGATAGATATCGCAATGGTTGTCGCGGGACTTGTCCTGCTTGTGTTCGCAGGCGACTGGCTGGTCAAGGGGGCGGTGAACCTGTCGCTCCGGCTCGGCATTCCAGCGTTGATCGTCAGCCTGACCGTCGTGGCCTTCGGCACCTCCGCGCCCGAGTTGCTGGTCTCGATCACGGCAGTCCTCAATGACAACCCTTCCATCGCGCTTGGCAATGTCATCGGCTCGAACACGGCCAATATCCTTCTGGTGCTGGGGCTTCCGGCGCTGATCTCTGTGATCCATACCCATACCCATGACACGCGCGAGAGCTATCTGATGATGCTGGGCTCGACCGTGCTGTTCATCGCGCTGGCCGTGACAGGGCCGATCACATGGTGGAAGGCTGTGGTGCTGCTTGTGGCCATCGGCGCGATCCTGACCCGCCAGATCCTGCAGGCGCTCGGCCATCGCCGTGACCGCGATGACGAGGAGGTGGAAGGTGCCGAGGACAGCATCACCGGTCGCGCCATTGCGGTCTACATCATCCTCGGGCTGATCGGCCTGCCGATCGGCGCCAATCTTCTGGTTTCGGGCGCCTCCGATATTGCCAGCGCCATGGGCATCTCGGATGCGGTGATCGGGCTGACGCTGGTAGCGGTGGGCACCTCCCTGCCCGAGCTTGCCACCTCGATCTCGGCCGCCCTCAAGGGCCGTGCTGATGTCGCTCTGGGCAATGTCATCGGCTCCAATATCTTCAACCTGCTGTTCATTCTGGGCATCGCGGGGCTCTTCGGCACCATGCCGGTGCCGCCGGAAATGCTGCGCGTCGATCTCTGGGTCATGCTTGCAGCGACCCTCGTTCTCGGGCCATTCATCTTCTTCAGGAAATCGCTCGGCCAAATGACGGGCATCGCGTTCACACTGGCCTATATCGGCTATGTGGTGGCAATCGTCGCCTGATATCCCAAGCGTGCCGGAGGAGAAAACCATGCACAATGCCCTGATCACCGGCGGAGCCAGACGTCTGGGCCGCGCGATGGCTTTGACTTTGGCAGCCCGTGGCTGCAACGTGGCCATCCATTACCACGGTTCGGAAGCCGAAGCCGAGGACACGGCTCGGGCCTGCCGCGCCCATGGCGTGCGCGCGGTCACCCTGCAGGCCGATCTCTTGGACGAGGCTCAGGTGGTGCCGCTGCTGCCTGCGGCGGCAAAGGCGCTCGGTGCCCCGATCGATCTGCTGGTCAACAATGCCTCCGTGTTCGAATATGACAATATCCACACGGCCACCCGCACGAGCTGGGACCGGCATATGGAATCCAATCTGCGCGCGCCCTATGTGCTGACGCAGGCCTTTGCCGAACAGGCCCCCAAGGCGGATCGCAGCGCGGGCGAGCCGCGTGCGCAGGCGATGGTGATCAATATGATCGACCAGCGGGTGCGAAAGCTGACGCCGGAATTCTCGACCTATACGTTGGCCAAGATGGGGCTCTGGGCACTGACCCGCACGGCGGCCATGGGGCTTGCCCCCGATATCCGCGTGAATGCTATCGGACCGGGGCCGACGCTGCAGGGCGGGCGCCAGACGCTCGAGCATTTCACCAAACAGCGCCAGTCCACCATCCTCGAACGCGGCTCCGACCCCGAGGATATCCGCGCGGCACTCACCTATCTGATGGACGCCAAATCGGTCACCGGACAGCTGATCTGCACCGATGGCGGACAACATCTGGGCTGGCAGACGCCGGACATATTGGGAACGGAATAATCACGCGCAAAACCGCGTTAATATTCGCCAGAGCCGCGCCTGCAAACGGTTACCAAAGTCCTAATCTTTTCAGCCTGTTACAGCAGTAAAATTATTTTTCCTTTGGATTCAAACGGCTACAAAAATGCACAAAAAACGGGCAAAGCAATGACATGCCAGTGTTACAAGGCAAATTCGTGCTTTCCCCGCGGATATCTACAAGCTTATCCACAAGAGTCGTGGAAAGTCTCCACTCTTGCTTTTCCCGAAAGGGGAGCGAAGAGATCAATAGAATCGGATGGTTAAAAAATCGGGGGTGAATGATTAACTCCCCTTAGGACAACCGGAACGAGGTTACCTTGAACGACAATGCACAGCCTGCCCCGTTGCGCGGCCATGATCTGATCGCCGATTATGTGAAACGTCTGGACTCATCGCCCGGCGTTTACCGGATGCTGAATGCCCAGAACGAGGTGCTCTATGTCGGCAAGGCCCGCAACCTGAAGGCGCGCGTGTCGAATTATGCGCGCCATTCGGGTCATTCGGCACGGATCGCGCGGATGATCTCGGAAACGCGCTTCATGATGTTCCTGACCACGCGCACCGAGACCGAGGCGCTGCTTCTGGAACAGAACCTCATCAAGCAGCTCAAGCCCCGCTACAACGTGCTCCTGCGCGACGACAAGAGCTTCCCCAATATCCTGATCCCCACCGACCATCCTTTCCCGATGATCACCAAGCATCGCGGGGCGCGCAAACAGAAGGGCTATTATTTCGGCCCCTTCGCCTCTGCGGGGGCGGTGAACCGCACGCTCAACCATCTCGAACGGGTGTTTTTGCTGCGCAACTGCTCGGACAGCCAGTTCTCGGGGCGCACGCGGCCCTGCCTGCAATACCAGATCAAACGCTGCGCGGCGCCCTGTGTCGGCAAGATCTCCGAAGCCGATTACGCCCAGCTCGTGGAGGATGCCAAGCGCTTCCTCGAGGGTAAAACCACCTCGATCCAGCGCGAGCTGGCCGAGCAGATGCAGGCTGCCTCCGAGGATATGGAGTTCGAGCGTGCCGCCGCGTTGCGCGACCGGATCAAGGCGCTAACCAATGTGCAGCAATCGCAGGGCATCAACCCGCGCGGCGTGGCCGAGGCGGATGTGGTGGCGCTGCATATGGAAGGCGGGCAGGCCTGCGTGCAGGTCTTCTTCATCCGTGCCAATCAAAGCTGGGGCAATCACGATTTCTACCCCAAGACGGGCTCGGGTGCCGATGAGGCAGAGGTGCTGGAGGCGTTTCTGGCGCAATTCTACGACAACCGTCCACCGCCCAAACAGATCCTGCTGTCGCATCCGATCGAGGATGAGGACCTGATGACGGAGGCGCTCTCCCAAAAGGCTGAGCGCAAAGTCGAGATTCTGGTCCCCAAGCGCGGCGAGAAGGCCGAGTTGGTGGAGAACGCCCATCGCAATGCCCGCGAGAGCCTTGGCCGGAAGATGTCGGAAAGCCAAGCACAGGCGAAACTGCTGAAGGGCGTGGCCGAGGCCTTTGCCCTGCCCAAGATCCCCGAGCGGATCGAGGTCTATGACAACTCCCATATTCAGGGCGCCCATGCCGTGGGCGGCATGATCGTGGCGGGGCCGGAAGGGTTCCTCAAAAGCCAGTATCGCAAATATAACATCAAGGATACCGAGGTCACTCCGGGCGATGACTTCGGCATGATGAAAGAGGTGCTGACGCGGCGCTTCCAGCGCCTTCTGAAGGAAGACCCCGAGCGCAAGACCGACGCCTGGCCCGACCTACTGCTGATCGATGGCGGCGCGGGGCAGGTCTCGGCGGTGCAGGAGATCATGGATGATCTGGGCGTGGCCGATGTGCCGATGGTCGGCGTGGCCAAGGGGATCGACCGCGATCAGGGCAAGGAGGAATTCTACCGCACGGGCCGCCCCGTCATGGCGCTGCCGCGGCAGGATCCGGTGCTCTATTACATCCAGCGCCTGCGCGACGAGGCCCACCGCTGGGCCATCGGCACCCATCGCGCCAAACGCGCCAAGGCCAATCTCGCCAATCCGCTGGATGAAATCCCGGGCATCGGCGCGACCCGCAAACGGGCGTTGCTGACGCATTTCGGCTCGGCCAAGGCGGTCAGCCGCGCAGGGCTGACCGACCTGATGGAGGTTCCGGGCATTTCCGAGGCCACCGCCGAGACCGTCTACAACTTCTTCAACGAGAAGGGTTGACCGATTGGCCGCCGGGGCGTAGCGCGCAGCCCATGACCCACGCGCTGACCACCCCCGATGATCTGGCCGCCGCCGGACTGAGCACCGAAGACCCCGCCCTACTGGCGCGGGTCGCACAGGAGTTCCGTATCCGCATCACGCCCGAGATGCAGATGGACGATCAGGCGATTGCCGCGCAATTCGTGCCGACAGCCGCCGAACTCACCACTCTTCCCGAAGAACTGGCCGACCCGATCGGCGATCAGGCGCATTCGCCGGTCAAAGGGCTGACCCATCGCTATCCCGACCGCGTGATCTTACACATCACCAAGACCTGCGATGTCTATTGCCGTTTCTGCTTCCGTCGCGAGACCGTGGGCGAGACCGGCCCGCTGCCGCCTGCCCAACTGGATGCCGCGCTCGATTATATCGCCGCCACCCCTACCCTGCGCGAGGTGGTGTTGACAGGGGGCGACCCGCTGACCCTGTCGCCGCGCCGTCTGCGCGATGTGCTGACGCGGCTCGATGCCATCCCGCATCTCGCGATGGTCCGCTTCCACACCCGCGTGCCGGTCGTGGCCCCCGAGCGTATCACCCCCGAGCTGACACAGCTGCTGGCCAGCCTGCGCCTTGCGCCGTGGCTGGTGCTGCATACCAACCATGCCGCCGAGCTGACCCCCAATGCCCGCGCAGCCCTTGCACGGCTTGTCGATGCGGGCATCCCAGTGATCTCGCAATCGGTTCTTCTGCGCGGGGTCAATGACAGCACGCAGGCGCTGGCCGACCTCTTCACCACGCTCTCGGCCCTGCGGGTGAAGCCCTATTACCTGCATCACTGCGATCTGGCCCGCGGCACCTCGCATTTCCGCACTACGATCGATGAGGGCCGTGCCCTGATGCGCGCCCTGCGCGGGCGGATTTCGGGTCATTGCCTGCCCACCTATGTGCTCGATATTCCGGGCGGCTTTGGCAAAGTGCCCGTCTCGGCCGAGTATTTTACGCAACAATCCTCGGGCCATTGGAAAGTCACCGATTGGCAAGGCCGGATTCACGACTATCTTGACCCCAAAAGGTGAAGCCCCTTCCCCTTCCTGAACGACGCGGTTAACTTGCCCCCATGACGTGGACCCTTCCCAATATCCTCACTGTATTGAGGCTCGTTGCCGCCCCCGGTGTTGCGGTGATGTTTTTGTATTTCAGCCGCCCCTGGGCGGATTTTCTGGCCCTTGCGCTATTCATCGTCGCGGCGATCACTGACTGGTTCGACGGCTATCTGGCCCGCTCCTGGGGCCAAGAGAGCAAATTCGGCGCGATGCTGGACCCCATCGCCGATAAGGCGATGGTGGTGATCGCGCTGGTGATCCTCACGGGGTATTCGGGGATGAACCCATGGCTCATCCTGCCGGTGACGGTCATCCTCTTCCGCGAGACATTCGTGGCAGGGCTGCGCGAGTTCCTCGGTACCGATTCCGGCAAGCTGAAAGTGACCAGACTCGCCAAATGGAAAACCACGGCGCAAATGGTGGCAATCGCCATCCTCTTCCTCGGCACAGGGCTGACCTATGTCGAAACGGGCCGCCCGCCGCGCGTGGGCGAGGGCGACCTGCCCACCGGCCTGACGCCCGCCGATCTGGCCACCCATGCAGGGATCGTGCTGATCTGGATCGCGGCCATCCTGACAGCGATCACCGGCTGGGACTATTTCCGCAAGGCACTACCCTATCTGAGAGGCCCGAAATGAAGCGCGAACTGGTCTATTTCGCATGGGTGCGCGAGCGGATCGGCGCGGCCCGCGAAACCGTAGAGACAGAGGCGCAGACTGCGGCGGAACTGGTCGAGGAGCTGCGCACCCGCAGCGACTATCATGCCGCCGCCCTGGCCGATCTGACGGCGCTGCGGGTGGCGCTCGATCAAGAACTCTCCGATTTCGACACACCTCTTGGCGAGACTCGCGAAATTGCCTTCTTTCCGCCGATGACAGGAGGGTGACATGCGCGTTCTGGTGCAGGAGGCCCCGTTCGATCTGGGCGCAGAGCTGAAAGGGTTCGGCCATGGCGGCCGTGCGGGTGCCGTGGTCAGCTTCACAGGGATCGTGCGCGACGACACCGGCACATTACAAGCACTGGAACTGGAACATTATCCCGGCATGACCGAACGCGCTTTGGTCAAGATCGCCGAAGACGCGCAGACCCGCTGGGCGCTGACCAATGTGACCATCATCCACCGGATTGGCCGGCTGGAGCCGGGTGACGAGATCATGATGGTGGCCACCGCCAGTCCCCATCGCAAGGCCGCTTTCGAGGCGGCCGACTATCTGATGGATTTCCTGAAATCCCGCGCGCCCTTCTGGAAAAAAGAGCATTTCGCCGATCGGAGCGAATGGGTCGCCGCGAAGCAGAGCGACGAGGTCGCCCTAGATCGCTGGTAGAAGAGGGGGCTCTGCCCCCGTCGGGCCAAGGCCCGCCTCCCCCGGGATATTTATGGACGCTGGAAAACCGTTACTTCCAGCGTCCATAAATATCCTGGGGTGAATTCGGCGAAGCCGAAGAGGGGCAAAGCCCCTCCGCGTTCCTCAGAGATTATCCTCGACATGGAAGCCCTGAGGGATCTGCGTCCTGTTCTCGAGGATCAGATCGGCCATCACCTGCGCGACTTTGGGCGCCATGCCGAAGCCGATCTTGAACCCGCCATTGGCAATGAAATGCCCTGCACGGTCAGGCCAAGCGCCCAGCATCGGCGCACGGCTTTTGGCGCGGGGGCGTAGCCCTGCCCAGCGGTCCACGACTTCGGCTCCAGCCAGTTCGGGGCAGATCTGGCGGGTTCTGGCGATGAGCGCCTCCAGCTGATCGTCCGTCCGGTGGGCGTTGTCATACGCGCGCTCGGAGGTCGATCCAATTGCCACCGTTCCATTGGAATGCGGGATGATATGCAGACTTTCGGCATAGATTTGCGGCACGTCACCAGCGTCGAAGGCAAAGACCGCCGCCTGACCTTTTATCCCTGCGCCTACGTTCTTGCCCAGTTGCAGGCCCAGATCCTGCAGTCCTGCCGCGCCCGTTGCATGCAGCACGGGGCCTGTCTCTTCGGCCTCACCGATGAGGACCTCACCGCCGAGAGCAATAATCGCCCGTGCCAGTGCATCGCCTGTAGCCCTCGGGCAGGCCCGGGCGCTGAGGGTATCATGCACCACATATCCGCTGGGGCTTTCAAAGCCGAGGGGGCCGAACTCCCGCATTGGCACCACCTCCCAGACCGCTTTCCCCTGCCACAGCGTCTTCGCGTTCTCGCCGCGTTCTCTGGCGCGGACGATCTGAGCGTCGTCGGCCAGCGGCTGCAGGCGGCCGATCCTGGCATAGCCCGCATCCCCGCCACCGATCCGCGCGGCATCGGACCAGAACGCGTCCGCCATCAGCAGGCTTTCCAACTGGAACTGCTTCTTGGGATTCCAGTTCTCGGGCACATGGGGTGCAAGCGCCCCCACCGTGCCGCCCGAGGCACCGGCCCCGACGCCATGGATATCGATTACCCGCACCCGCGCGCCACGTCGCGCCATCTCGAAGGCGCAGGCAAGCCCGAAGACCCCCGCGCCCCGCACCGTGACCTGATCGCCGACATGGCTGACCGGATTGACCCTAAGCCCGCTTGTCATTGCCTTTGCCTTTCTGCATTGTCCCGCTCGGGCGTCCGGCGCCCTGTTGATCCAAGGCCCTACCCCGCATGACCCGCACTGACCAGAGTGAAGCTGACCTGACATGGCGCGACGAGGCCATTCCTGTGTCCTCGCGCTTCGATGATCCCTATTTCTCGCTCGGAAACGGGCTTGAGGAAACCCGCCATGTCTTTTTGCGCGGCAATGATCTGCCTGCGCGGGCGAAAGATGGCTTCCGGATTGCCGAACTGGGCTTCGGCACGGGGCTGAACCTGCTGGCCACGGCGCTGGCCTGCCCCGATGCGGCGCTGCACTATACCAGCTTCGAGGCATTTCCGATGTCCGCCGCCGAGATGGGCCGCGCGCTCGAGGCCTTCCCCGAGGCCCGCGCCATTGCCGATCCGCTGATCGATGCCTGGGGGAAGGGGCAGACCGAGTTCACCTTGGGCAAAATCCAGGTGCGTATCCTCATGGAGGATGCCCGCGAGGCTCTGCCGCGATGGGAGGGCCGCGCCGACGCGTGGTATCTCGACGGGTTCTCGCCCGCCAAGAACCCCGAACTCTGGGGCGAGGATCTGATGGCCGAAGTGGGCCGCCATACGGCACAGGGCGGCACCTTCGCCACCTATACCGCCGCAGGTTTCGTGCGCCGCGCGCTGAAAGCTGCAGGGTTCGAGGTCGAGCGCGTCTCGGGCTTCGGCAATAAACGTCATATGTCACGCGGACAGCTCGTCCCGAAGGAATCCGCGTGATGGCCGTCCAGAACAATAACAAACTCGGGGCGATCCTGATCATCATCGTGACGATCGTCTTTGCGGCGCAGGATGCGATCTCGCGCCATCTGGCCGACACCTACAACACCTATATGGTCGTGATGATCCGCTTCTGGTTCTTTGCGCTTTTTGCGATCTGGCTTGCGGGGCGCAAGCAGGGCGGGCTGGCGCGCGCCATCCGCGCCCATCACCCGTGGATGCAGGCGATCCGTGCGATTTTCCTCGTGCTCGAAATCTATGTGATGATCGCGGCCTTCGTGATGCTGGGCCTGATCGAGACCCATGCCGTGTTCATCTGCTATCCGCTGATCGTGGCGGCCCTTTCCGGCCCCGTGCTGGGCGAGAAGGTTGGCTGGCGGCGATGGACCGCGATCGGCATCGGCTTTGTCGGCGTGCTGATCATCCTCAAACCCTCGGGGAATGTCTTCTCGCCGGCGGCGACCTTCCCCTTCCTGTGCGCAGTGATGTTTGCGGTCTACGGGCTCCTGACCCGCAAGGTCGCCGACAAGGACGATAGCAACACCTCGATCTTCTGGACTGCCGTCGGCGGGGCGATCATTTCCACCGTCGTCGGCATGTGGTTTTGGCAACCGATGTCCGGCCCCGACTGGATCTGGATGGCCATCCTCTGTGTCACCGGCGTTCTGGGCCATGCCCTGATGATCCGCGCCTACGAGATGGCCGAGGCCTCGGCGATCCAGCCCTTCAGCTATCTTCAGCTCGTCTGGGGCGCGATGATCGGCATGGCGGTCTTTGGCGATGTGCTGCGCACCAATGTGGCCATCGGTGCCTGTTTCGTGGTGCTGGCGGGGCTGTTCACGCTCTGGCGGCAGGCGCAGAAAAACATCGACCCCGTGCCGCCCGCGCCCACGGTGAAGCCCTGATCAGGGGCCGTCACCGCGTAGCTCCTGCGTGAAGGGCACGGGAGGTTCGCCCAACCGCGCACGATAGATCGGCAGGCTTTCGGAGACGCGCATGACATAGTTGCGCGTCTCGTCGAACGGGATCATCTCGACCCAGTCGACGACATCCGTGCCCGGCGCGCGCGGATCGCCCATCTCCTCGATCCATTGCCGCGACCGACCCGGCCCCGCATTATAGCCCGCCGCCACCAGCAGGGGCGAATTGCCGAAATCGTCGCGCAGCCCTTTGAGGTATTCCGACCCCAGCTGGATATTATAGGTGACATCCCTCGTCAGATCATCGGGGCGATACTCGACCCCCAGCTTTGCGGCCATCATCTTGGCGGTGCCGGGCATCAGCTGCATCAGGCCACGTGCCCCCACATAAGACACGACCGTATGATCGAACTCGCTCTCGCGCCGCGCGATCGACAGGGCAAGCTCTTCGGGCACGGCCAGATCATGGGTTCTCAGCTCGGGGATCGGAAAATAGCCCGCCACCAGAATGGTCCCGTTAAGAGCGGCACGTTTGGAAAGTTGCAGCGCCAGATGCGGGTCGCGCCATTCGAGTGCCAGATCAACCAGCCCCGGTATGCGGCTATCGTCGATATTCTCCTCGTATTGCAGCACGAACCGCTCGGCCAACGGCTGATCTCCTGCCGCATGCAACAGAAGTGCTGCCTGAAATACCGAGCTTTGGTCATAGCCCCCCGCACGCCAGTCCGGCAGCGGATCGGGCTGCACCAGAGCGCGGTCCAGAGGCTTGCCGATCTTCTCCGAGGCCAGCAGCCCGTAATAGGCTGTCTGGTAGCGCGCCGCCGCCCCATAGGCCTGATCGGCCTCGGTCTTGCGCCCCAATGCCTCAAGCGCGCGCCCCCGCCAGTAATCGGCCCGCGATTGCGAGATCGGGCTGCCCACCGCCGCCGAGAGTGCCTGGAAGTGGCGCAGCGCCGTGGGGGCATCATCAAGCTTCAGCGCCGCAAACCCCGCCAGAAACTCCAGCTCGGCATAATCCGACCCGCCGGGTTTCAGATGGTGATTGGCGGCCTCGCGATAGGCGCGGTGGAAATCCCCCCGCCGCATGTCCCAACGCGCCATCCGTTTGCGCACATCGGCCCACATCTCGGGGTCGCCCAGTTTCTTGGCCGAGGACGACCAGCCGAGGATCAGCTCCGCCGCCCCGTCCTCAAGGCTCTTGCGCCAGCGCCAGACCGCACGATCCCGCGCAAGCCCGTAGGAATGCATCATATAGTCTGGCACCGCATCAACGAGCCCGTCCACCCCGTCGCGCCGCGCCTGCAGTGCTATACGGGCCTCGGCCACGGCCTTGGTGCCGGGCGGCACCAGATCCAGCATCCGCCGCGCCTGTGTCAGATCACCCCGGTCCAGCATCGCCTGCATCCGCCCGCCATTCGAGGGCGCGACCAACACACCATAGCGCTCCAGAAAGGCCTGCTGTTCGTCCGCGCTCAGATCCAGATGGCGCCATGCCCTCTCGGCTTCGGTCGCGGCGGATGTGCTCTCGCCCCTGGCTTGATAGGCCGCGATCAGCGCCAGCGATCCCGTGCCCGTCTGCGGCTTGTGCTGCGCGAAATAGGAGATCACCTGATCGGGGCTCACACCCTCGAGCTTGTCCTCGCCCTTGCGACGCAGCAGCGGCATACCCGGCCAGTCGGGTCTGCGGGCCGAGAAATCGGCATAGTCGCGGAAGCTGCCCTCGCCCGCGCGCAGCCGCTCCCATTCGATCAAATCAAAGCCCACCATGCCCGAATGGCGCGCCGCATCCTGTGCTGCCGGCCAGTCCTTCCGGTCGGCCAGTTCGAGCGCCTGCGCCAATGCCTCGCCAGCATCTCGAGGAGCGTCTTCGGCATGCACAACGTCCGGCAGGGCGCAAACCGCCCCGAATGTCAGAACGATCAGGCTGGCGAGAAGGGTCTTTCGATGCATGGGATCCTCTTTGCTTGGCCTCTTGTGTGCCATAGTGACAGGCCAGTGCAATTCACAAGTTGGCAAGAGCGCCAAGCTCGCATAATGTCCGCCCGATTTTAACCCGACGATTCCGTTCGGATACCCAACACTGCAAAGGAGCGTGTCATGTTCAAAGGGTCCTACCCCGCCCTCATCACGCCGTTCAAGGACGGCGAGCTGGATCTGGACGCGCTCAAGAAGATCGTCGACTGGCATGCCGATCAGGGCAGTCACGGTCTGGTGCCCGTAGGCACCACCGGCGAGTCGCCCACGCTCAGCCATGCCGAGCATAACACCGTCGTGGCCGAGGTCGTGAAGGTTGCCGCAGGGCGCATGAAGATCATCGCCGGTGCCGGCTCCAATTACACCCGCGAGGGGATCGAGCTGATCCAGCACGCGCAGGCCGCAGGCGCCGATGGCGCGCTGGTCGTGACGCCCTATTACAACAAGCCCACTCAGGCCGGTATGATCGCGCATTTCACCGCGATGCATGATGCCTCGAATATTCCGATCATCATCTACAACATCCCCGGCCGCTCGGTCGTGGATATGACGCCGGAAACCATGGGCGAACTGGCCAAGCTGCCGCGGATCGTCGGCGTGAAGGATGCCACTGGCGATCTGATGCGCGTGGCCAAGCAACGCATCACCTGCGGCAAGGACTTCCTGCAGCTGTCGGGCGAGGATGGCACGGCGCTCGGCTTCAACGCGATGGGCGGCGTCGGCTGCATCTCGGTCACCGCAAACGTGGCCCCGAAGCTCTGCTCCGAGTTCCAGAACGCCACACTGGCCGGTGACTGGGCCCGCGCGCTCGAGATCTCCGACAAGCTGATGCCACTGCATATCGCCATCTTCCTCGAACCGGGCGTCTGCGGCGCGAAATACGCAATGTCGCGTCTGGGGCTATGCTCGGACGAGGTGCGCCTGCCGCTGGTCGGCCTGAGCGATGGCGTCAAGGCCCGTATCGACGAGGCGATGGAATTCGCAGGGCTTCTCTGAAGCTCGCACTGAACGGCATCAAAGGCGCCCCCCGGGGCGCCTTTTTTCGTCAGGAGGCCTTGTTCAGGCGGGGCGCGGCTTGAGCATCACGCTCTTCCCACTCGGCGATCCAGTCCCGCCCCAATGCCTCGATCAAGGGCTGGAGATGGGCCTCGTAATGGCGCCAGCGCGCTACACCATCACGATTGATCCCGCGCCGCACCCGCAAATCGGAGGCCGTGCGCACGGCCCCTGCCGCAGCTTTCGGGTCGAAGCAGGCGCTCTGCATCTGCAGACCGATATGATCCAGAAGTTGCGGGATCTGCTGCTCGGGATAATCGATCAGCGCCTGCAGTGACTGGATGCGGAACACAGGCCCCAGCTTCTGCGCATAGTCCCGCATCGACTGGTCGGTGAGCTGGATCATATGAGCGATCCAGTCCAACCGTTCGCTGAATCCGTGACCATTGGCAAAATCGGTCATGAACAAAGACAGCCCCAGATCCAGCGGATGCCGGTCCAGCGCGATAAACCGCGCCTCGGGAAGCATGGCCCGCAACAGCCCCGCATGGGACAGATCGAGCGGGGTCTTGGACAGCAGGACCGGCGTCTCGACCCGCCGCTCGGTGATCCGCTGGCGATAGAGCGCCTCCAGACTTCGGACCAGCGGTTGTCCCGGCACGCCGAACCACTTCCAGTAATCCGCAACGAGCCGGCCGTTGGCCTGCTCGGACCGCATCAGATCCAGTATCGCAAGCCGGAAATCGGGCGCCTCGCCCAATGTAGAGACCTGATCATGGCGCAGGAGGATCTGTTCTGTCAGGGTCGTGCCCGAGCGCGGCAGACCACCGATAAAGACCATACGCGGCCCCTGCGCGGGCGGCGCCCCCGCCAGATCGGCCAGATCGGGGCAGAATTCCAGCTGGTCGGCCAGACGCTGTTCGGTCACCAGCGGATCATAGCCGCGCATCTTGAGCGCATTGCCGCGGCTGTAATGGGCAAAGGCACGGTCATACTGCCCTTCGGCATCCTCGATCGCGGCAAGCGCGAATTCGGCGCTCACCCGCAGACGCGTGCTGGTGCTCTCGTCCTCGCAGGTGGCCTCGAGACGACGTGCCTCGCGGCCGGAGCAGGGAAAACGGCGCAACCGGTTGCGCCCGGATAACAGGCGGACATCCTCCGGTGCATAGAACAGCGCACGGTCATAGGCGGCAACCGCCTCGTCCACAGCGCCGAATGCCGTCAGGATCGCGGCGTAGATCCCCCATAGCGGAGCGCGATCCGCCCAGAGGGTCACCCCTTCCTGCGCCAGCTTACGGGCCTGTACATCCTGACCAAGCGCCCAGCTGCTGCGGATCGCCTGTAACATCAGATCTGGACTTGGTCCCTTCTGCGACCAGAGTGTCTCTATGCGCTGTAAGGCGGCCCGATGATCTCCATCGAGAACCGCTTTCGCGAGGGAGACATCCTCATCATAAAAGAGATCGGGTGTGTCCATCGTTATCGTCCAAGTAGTAGGGGCAGACCATCGGCCTGCCCCCTATAATGATCACACCGATCTTTATTTAATATGAATCACTTCTGGTTGTCTTTGCCCTCGTCCACCGGATCGGTTCCGTCGACCTCACCCTCGTATTCGTCCTCGAGAATGGCCTTCTTACGCGCTTTCTCGGCGCGCTCCTTTTCGATCTCTACGGCTTCATCCAGCTCATGCGCCGCCGTATCGGACAGGGGCGTGTAGACCGCCCAGTCGCCCTCGGTGGGTTTGGGCAAGGACTCGCGCGGAATGTTGCGCAGCATGATCGCCTTGGACAGGAAATGCGCGGTGATCGGCGCGGTCATGAAGAGGAAGAGCGTGATCATCAGTTCGTGCAGGGACAGCTCGCCCTTTTCCGCACCGAACCACACCATCGATGCGATCAGGCAGGCCCCCACCCCGAGCGTCGCCGTCATCGTGGGCGCATGGAGCCGCGTCATGGCATCGGGCAGTTTCACCAGCCCGAACGAGCCCACAAGCCCGAAGAAGCCACCGATGACCAGAAGCGCCGAGACAAGAATTTCCCAAAACAGTTCCATATCTTACCTCACTCGATCAGATCGCCGCGGAGAAGGAATTTGGCATAGGCCACCGTCGAGACGAAGCCCACCATGGCATAAAGGATAGAGGCCTCGAAGAAGATCGCGGTGCCTTCCCAGATCCCGAAACAGACAAACAGTCCGATTGCATTCACCGCCATCGTATCGAGCGCCAGAATACGGTCTGTCACGCCCGGCGATTTCACCACGCGATAGAGGTTGAACAGAAGCGCCAGCGCATAGCAGCCGATGGCGAAGATCAGAGCATAGGTGATCATTCGAAGATCTCCTTCAGGCGGGCCTCATAGCGGGATTTCATACCGTCGCGTGCGCCCTCTGGGTCGGTTTCATGCAGGCAATGGACAAGAAGCGAATGACCATCGGCCGACAGCTCCGCCGCAACCGTGCCCGGTGTCATGGTGATCGTGCCGGCGAAAACGGTGATCGCCTCTGGCGTGTGAAGGTCGAGCGGGATCGAGATCCAGACCGGCTTCAGATCGGCATTGCGCTTGAACAGGATGATCTTGGCGACCGAGATATTCGAGACCACGATATCCCATAGCACGATCAGCGCATATTCGATCATCTTCGGAATATTGCGCACGACGGGCCGGTCGGGCCAGTAGGGCGCGGTGACCCAGGGGATCACGATCCCGACGATAATGCCGAAGACCAGCGAGTTGAGCGTATAGGCATTGGCCAGCAGGAGCCACACCACCGTCAGAAGAACGGTCAGATGCGGATGCGGAAGGATGCGTCTAATCATGGTCTACCCCTCCTCAATGGCCGTCGATCACGGTGTGATCGGGCTCATGGGCACTGTCTTGCACATCATGGTCATCGCCCTGCGGATGGGCACCGGCCTCCGCCGCCTCTTCGGCACGCTGATAGGCCCCGTCCATCACCGCCGAGATATAGCTCCCGCTATTATAGAGCTGCGCGGACATACCCTGCACATAGGTCGTGGCAGGCCCCGCAAAGACGGTCCAGGCCACAAGCCCCGCCAGCAGGCCGCCTGTCGCCACAAAGGCCAAGGCGGGCGAGCTGGCATCCTCGACGCCCAGACGCGGCGGGGTCTCGTCCTTGCTGTCCGCGGTGGCGTAGCATTTCCAGAACACAGTCGAGCCCGCCCGCGAGAAGCCCACGATGGCGATCAGCGAGGTGATCAGGATCGCCGCCCAGATCCACCATTGCCCGAAGGTCGCATGCAGGATCATCAGCTTGCCCAGGAAGCCCGAAAGCGGCGGCATACCGGCCATCCCGATCGCGGCCATGAAGAACATCGCGGCCAGCAGGCCGTTCTGCCCGATCACCGGCTGCGGGATCAGCTTCAGCCCGATGGCACGGCGTTCCCTGACCATATCGGCCACGAGGAACAGCGCCGCCGCCACCAGCGTCGAATGGACCATATAGTAGAGCCCTGCCGCCGTGCCCTCGGGCGTGAATTGCGCGAAGGCCAGCAGCATGGTGCCGACCGAGCCGATCACCGAGAAGGCCACGACACGCCCCAGATCGCGCGCGCCGAAAATGCCCACCATCCCGATGATCAGCGTCAGCGCCGCCGCAGGCAGCAGCACGTCATGGGCCAGCGAACCCACCGCACTTTCGGGGGTGAAGACCAGCGTATAGATCCGGATGATCGCATAGATCCCGACCTTGGTCATGATCGCGAAGAGCGCAGCCACTGGACCCGGGGCATTGGAATAGGTGCCGGGAAGCCAGAATTGGAAGGGGACGATAGCGCCCTTGACAGCGAAGACGAGGATCATCAGTGCCGCGCCCACGCGCAGCAACGCGGCCTCGCCTGCGGGCATCTGGGCCACTTTCTGCGCCAGATCTGCCATGTTCAACGTGCCGGTCGTGGCATAGATCGTCCCTAGCGCGAACAGGAACAGCGTAGAACCGGCGAGATTATAGACCACATATTGCACGCCGGCCTTCAGCCGGTCACGCCCGCCCGCGTGGATCATCAACCCGTAGGAGGCAATCAAGAGCACTTCGAAGAAGACGAAAAGGTTGAAGGCATCGCCTGTCAGGAAGGCACCGTTGATGCCCATCATCTGGAACTGGAGCAGCGAATGGAAGTGCCAGCCGCGCTTGTCCCAGCCCGAGCCGATGGCATAGAGCGCGATCGCCAGCCCCAGCACCGAGGTCAGCACCAGCATCAGCGCCGAGAGCTGGTCGAGCACGAGGACGATCCCGAATGGGGCCTCCCATGCGCCAAGGCGGTAGACCTCCGGCACGCCCGAGGAAGCGCGCACCATCAGCGTGAGGGAGATCGCGACCAGCGCCAGCATACCTACAATGGAAAACACCCGCTGGGCTGTGCGGTCGAACCGCATCCACAAGACGATCAGGGGCGCCAGAAAGGCCGGCAGCACCACGGGCGCGATAACGAGTTGATCAAAGAAGCCCAGCATCAGTCTTGTTTTTCCTTATCGTCATCGAGGTCGATATAGTCATCGCCCGCCTCGATGAAGGCGCCAAGCGCCAGCATCACCGTCACCGAGGTCATCCCGAAGCTGATCACGATAGCGGTCAGCACCAGCGCCTGCGGGATCGGGTCGGTATAGGTCGAGACGCCATCCTGCAGGATCGGCGGCATATTCACCGCCAGACGCCCCGTCGCAAAGAGGAAGACGTTCACGGCATAAGACAGCATCGTCATGCCCAGAACCACCGGAAAGACCCTGAGCCGCAGGATCAGGTAGATCCCCGCCGCCGTCATCACGCCGATTGCGCTTGCAACCAAGGCTTCCATCAGTGGTCTCCCTCATTCTTGTTGGGCCCGTTTTGATTAGGCCTATCGGTCGCGCGCTCCATCAGGTGACGCTCCTCGAAACTGCCATCCTCGCGCCGTTCCAGCCAGCGCCGCGGCACGACCGATCCTTCAGGGAAGTTCTCGATACCGACCTCGGCCACGGTGCGGGCCTCGGGGCGTTCGGCCAGGATATGGGCCGCACGTTCCTCGGTCGGCAGGGCGGCACGCCGCGCCAGACGCGAGAGCCCGCCAAGCGCCAGAAGCACGGAGCCGACGACGCCAAGGAACACGCCCAGATCGAAGCCCATGGCGGTGGCCAGCTCGAACTTGTCGAGGAACGGCAGTTTGAAATAGCCGAAATCGGAGGTCAGGAAGGGCATCCCGTTGAACCATGCGCCCACGCCGGTGATCCCTGCGGCCAGCACGCCCAGCCCGATCAGCTGGTGGTAATAGATCTTCTGCCGCGCCTGCGTCCATGCAAAGCCCGAGGAGATATATTGCATCACCAGCGCGATCGCGACGATCAGACCGGCGATAAAGCCCCCGCCCGGCAGGTTATGCCCGCGCAGGAAGATGAACAGGCCGAAGACCAGCGCGATGGGCATCATCACGCGGGTAGCGATCAGCATCATCATCGGGTGCTTGTCGCCCGCGCGCAGCATATCGGGGCGCCATGCGATCAGTTTGCGCGAGCCGGTGCCGTTCAGGAGCGCCTCGGTCAGCGCGAAGATCACCAGCGCCGCGATCCCCAACACGGTGACCTCGCCATAGGTATCATAGCCACGGAAATCGACGAGGATCACGTTGACCACGTTATCGCCGCCCGCGAGATTGTAGCTATTGGCCAGATGGTATTCCGACATCGAGGGGAAGGCGAAATCGCGCATCATCAGCGCATAGATCAGCGAGCCTGTGCCAAGCCCCACGACCACCGAGAAGATCTTGTCGAAATGGCGCTTGAGGTTGCTGGTTTCGGCTGCGGTGACCTTGGGCAGGAAATTGAGCGCCAGCAGCATCAGAACGGCGGTGACCACCTCGACCGAGATCTGGGTCAGCGCCAGATCGGGTGCCGAGAGATAGATGAAGCAGATCGAGACGATCAGCCCCACGATCCCCACCAGTACCAACGCAAGGAAGCGGTTGCGGTGGAAGGCCGCGACGCAGATGGTCGCGGTGACCAGCATGATCCAGCCAACCAGCGCCACGGGGCTGACGGGCAGCATCTCGCGGGTCTGCGGCCCCTGGCTGCCTGTGCTCCAGGCCCAGAAGCCGATCGCCAGTGCCGCCGCCGAGAAGATCAGCAGATAGCGCGCCATCGAGCCGTTATGCAGGCCCGAGGTGAAAATCCGCGCAGCGCAGGCACAGCGCACCATGCCCCAGTCGAACATCGCCTTGGCATCGGGGCGCGGAACCGCGTCCCAGATCGCCCGCAGCGGTTTGAAGGCCGATAGCACGATGATGCCGCCGATCACCGCGATGACCGACATGATCAGCGCCGCATTCACCCCGTGCCAGATCGCCAGATGCAGATGCTCGTCGAGCGGCGCGCCGATCACGGCCTCCGAGACCATCGCCACGAACGGATCCATCAGGAAGGGGAAGCAGCCGATCAGCAGCACAAGGCAGGCGAGGAAAGCAGGGCTTGCCCACATGCCGAAGCCCGGGTCATGGGGTTTGTGCGGATAGTCGTCGCGCACCGGACCCATGAAGCCGTGCCAGATGAAGCGGAAGGAATAGGCCGCCGACAGGAGCGCCGCGATGGTGGCCAGCACGGGGATCAGCCACTCATTGCCCAGCCACGGGGTCTTGGCCGCCTCGTAGAGCATCAGCTCCTTCGACAGGAAGCCGTTGAATAACGGGATGCCCGCCATCGAGAGCGTCGCGATGGTGCCGATGGTGAAGGTCACCGGCATCAGCTTGCGCAAGCCACCAAGGCGCTTGAGATCGCGGGTATGGGCCTCGTGGTCGACGATACCCGCCGTCATGAAGAGCGCGGCCTTGAAGGTCGCGTGGTTAATGATGTGGAAGACACCGGCGATCACACCCGCCTGCGTGCCAAGCCCGAAGCAGAAGGTGATTAACCCCAGATGCGAGATGGTCGAATAGGCCAGAAGCCCCTTCATATCATCCTTGAAGATCGCGATCTTGGCGGCAATCAGCATTGTGACCAGCCCGACCGTCACCACAATGTAGAACCATTCCGGCGTCCCCGAGAGCACCGGCCAGAGCCGCGCCATCAGGAAGAGACCGGCTTTCACCATCGTGGCCGAGTGCAGGTAGGACGACACCGGCGTGGGCGCAGCCATCGCATGCGGCAACCAGAAATGGAACGGGAACTGCGCCGATTTCGTGAACGCCCCCAAAAGGATCAGGATCAGCGCCGGAAGATAGAGATCGGAGGACTGGATCGCGTCTTTCGCCGCAAGGATATCCGAGATCGTGTAACTGCCCGCGATATGGCCCAGCAGCATCATCCCCGCGATCATTGCAAGCCCGCCTGCCCCCGTGACGGTCAGCGCCATACGCGCGCCCTGACGCCCTTCGGGGAGGTGCTTCCAATAGCCGATCAGCAGGAAGGAGGACAGCGAGGTCAGTTCCCAGAAGATCAACAGAAGCAGGATGTTGTCGGACAGAACGATACCCACCATCGCGCCCTGAAAGAGCATCAGATAGGTGTAGAACTGGCCCGCCGGATCTTTCGAGGACAGATAATAGCGTGCGTAAAGGATCACCAGCAGCCCGATCCCGAGGATCAGCGTGGCAAAAAGCATTCCCAGCCCGTCGATCATGAATTCGACATTGAGGCCGAGCCACGGCATCCAGTCGATCTTCGTGCGGACCACCTCGCCCGCCATGACCTCCGGCAAATGCAAAAGCAGCCCCAGAAGCGCAAGGCCGGAGCAGATTGCAACCGATATCGCTGTGGTATTTCTTCCGGTGCGGATCAAGACGCCGGGAAGCAGCGCCCCCAGAAATGGCAAGACGGCAATTAAGGCTGGTGACATTGCTCTCCGGTCCGTTCAAGGCTTCGCGCACGGCCTGCCTGCGCGTGGAACGACCGGCAACGTGACTGATCAGGTTACCTTTAACTGCGAATTCCACCCCCTCATGTCAAGGGCAAGCGGGGCGAATCGAACACGGGCCTCTCACGAGGGTGTCATTCGCAGAAACCGACAGAAATTAACCTTTATGACGTGGTTAACAAGAAAACCCCTCGGTTTCGCCCGAGTTTTGGGCGGGTTTTCGCCACACCCCTACAGAAACAAGCGCAATTATGCGGAACAAAGCACAGTGCTTTGCTGTTCTGCACATTGAATATCAACCTCTATTGCACATCATATTGGTTCAAGAGTATGCCTCGGCGTAAGAGGTTCGCATCCTAGGGAACTTCCTGAGATTACTGGATAATACATGATTAAAACCGGCAAGCCCGCACATCGTTCTCCGAACCGCCGTCAGGTGATGGCCCATCTTGCCGCTGGCACGATGCTGGGTGGGGTATTGGCCGGTCGTCCGCTCTGGGCACAGGAGGCTACGCAGGCCCCCGCAGAGACGCAGGCCCCGCAGCCCGAACTGCCCCCCGCCGCCGAGACCAAGCCCTTCAGCTTCGACAGTCTGACCATCGAGATGCGCGAGGCGGCCAAGCAGGATGCCGTAGCCCCCCAGAAGGTGGACGGGTTCCTCTCGGAACTGGACTATGACGCTTATCGCATGATCCGCTTCAATCCAGAGCACGCGCGTTTTGCCGATGGCGACCACCCGCAATTCACGCTTCAGGCCTTCCATATGGGCTGGCTCTTCCGCGAGCCGGTACTGATCTACGAGATCAAGGACGGTCAGGCGCAGGCAATGACCTTCTCCACGGATGATTTCATCTACGAGCGTAAAGCCCGCGAGATCGTGCCTGAACATGCCCCACTTCCCGGGGTTGCTGGCTTCCGGCTGCATTATCCGCTCAACCGTCCCGATGTGCTCGATGAGCTGGTGGCCTTCCAGGGCGCCTCCTATTTCCGCGCGCTCGGGCGCAATTCGCAATACGGCCTGTCGGCCCGCGGCCTCGCCGTCAATACCGGCCTGTCGGTCGCAGAAGAATTCCCGCGCTTCCGCCGCTTCTGGGTGGAACGCCCTGCCGAAAACGCGCGGACCGTGACCGTCTACGCCGCGATGGACAGCGCCTCGCTGACCGGTGCCTACCGTTTCGTGATCACGCCCGGCGATGCGACCGTGATGGAGGTCACCGCGCGGCTGTTCCTGCGCAAGGATGTGCAGCAGCTCGGTGTGGCCCCGCTGACCTCGATGTTCCTCTATGCCGACCGTTCGCGCGACCGGTTCGACGATTTCCGTCCGCAGGTGCATGACAGCGACGGGCTGATGATCGTGAAAGCCAATGGCGAGCGCGTCTGGCGTCCGCTGGCCAATCCCGACCGGCTTGCCTCGAGCTATTTCAGCGAGACCGCGCCGAAAAGCTTCGGCCTCTACCAGCGCGACCGCGAGTTCGAACAGTATCAGGATGCTTGGGCCCGCTACGAGCGTCGCCCCTCCCTGAAGGTCGAGCCCACAAGCGATTGGGGTGATGGCATGGTCCGTCTGGTGGAGATTCCGTCGGAGGCGGAGGCCAATGACAATATCGTCGCGTTCTGGGTGCCCAAGGATGGCGCCAAAGCGGGACAGGAGCGGGAATTCTCCTATCGGCTCAGCTGGGGCGATCTGCCCCTTGATCCGAACGAGGACATCGCACATGTAAAGGAAACCTTCGCCGGTGCCGGCGGGGTTGCGGGCAGCAACGATAAGACCCGGAAGTTCGTTGTGGACTTCACAGGCGGGCGTATCGCGAATCTTCCGTCCGAGAAGGTTGAGGACCTGAAAGTCGTCAACACGATCAGCGGAGGGTCTATCACCAACCAGAGCTTCTCCAAGATCCCTGGCCATGACATTTGGCGCCTCGTGATGGATGTAGAAGCCGAAGAAGGCTCCACAGTGGAACTTACCGCCTACCTTGAGGGTTATGGTTCCAAGCAATCTGAAACATGGGCCTACCAATGGATCAAAGCATGACCGTAAATACCTCCCCCGCGGCGGTGGACGCCGTGACGACTGAACCGCAGGACCTGATCATGGGCCCCTGCGCCCTTCCCGATGCGCCGATGGCAATGCCGGTGCAGGTGCTCGAACGCGAAGGCGCGGGCATCTGGCAGGCGCTGCTGGCCCTTCTGCCGCAGCCGATGCGCGCGCATCGCGGCTGATCGCTAGATAGGAAATCGAGATGACCGTTGGACGCCTGTTCCTCTGGGCTTTGCGCAGCATTGCCATTGCACTGAGCCTCGTGGCGGGCGGCGGTGCCTTCGTTCTGTTCCTCCAGTTCGGCTCGGCCGACGGTCTGGACGCGTTTGACGTCGTCCGTGCCGTTCTCATCCTGATTTCCACGCTCTGGCTGGCTTGGGGGGCCGTTCAGGCCCTGATCGGGCTGACCACCCGCGCCAAAGCGCCCGAATATGACCCGAGCGCCCCGATCAAGGGGCGCACGGTCGTTCTGATGCCGGTCTATAACGAGGACCCGCTCTACACCTTTACCCGCCTCGCCGCGATGGATGCCTCCCTGCAGGACGCCCAGACAAAGGCAGGCACTTCGGCCGAAGTGCATTTTGCCATTCTCTCCGACACCCGTAACGATCTGACCGCGCGCCGCGAGGAACTCCTCTTTGCCAAGCTCGTCAAGGAACGTAACGGAATGGGGCGGTATTATTACCGCCGCCGCGAAAACAACACCGGCAAGAAAGCCGGCAATATCGAGGATTTCATCACCCGTTCGGGCGGTGCCTATGACTTCGCTCTGATCCTTGATGCCGACAGCCTGATGGAAGGCGAAACTATCCTGCAGATGGCCCGCCGAATGGAAGCCGATCCACGGCTCGGCCTGTTGCAGACCCTGCCAAAGGTCATCCGTGCCCGCTCCTATTTCGGGCGTGCGATGCAGTTTTCCGCCGCCTTCTTCTCCCCCGTCTTCGCGCGTGGCCTTGCGATGATGCAGGGGCGCACCGGTCCGTTCTGGGGCCATAACGCGATGGTGCGCACCCGTGCCTTTGCCGAGTGCTGCGGCCTGCCGACCCTGCGTGGCAAGCCCCCCTTTGGTGGCCATGTCATGAGCCATGATTATGTCGAGGCTGCGCTTCTGGCGCGTGGCGGCTGGACCGTCCGTCTGGATGACGATCTCGAGGGCTCTTTCGAGGAAGGCCCCGAGAACATCGTAGATCACGCCAAACGCGACCGCCGCTGGTGTCAGGGCAACCTCCAGCATACGCGTATCATCAACGCGCCCGACCTGCGGATGTGGTCGCGTTTCGTCTTCGCGCAAGGGATCATGGCCTATATCTCGCCGTTGTTCTGGCTGGCCTTCATCCTTGCATCGGTCGGCGCGATGGCCTTTGTCGCTCCGCCCAACTACTTCCCCGAGCCCAACTGGCCCTTCCCCTATTTCCCGCCTTCGGAGGCGTCGAAAGCGATCGGTCTGTTCATCGGGATCATCGGCCTTCTGCTGCTGCCGAAACTGCTGATCGCGCTGCGCTCATGGGCCGACGGAACCTCGCGCGGTTTCGGGGGCGGGCTCAACGCGCTTGCCGGCACCGTCTGCGAGTTGCTGATCAGCTCGGTCAATGCACCGATCCTCTTGATGTTCTCGACCCGCTCGGTGTTGCAAGTGATCTTCGGTGCGGATGGTGGCTGGCCCACCAACAACCGTGGCGATGGCACGCTGGGCTTGCGCGACGGGCTCAAGGCATCGTGGTGGATCGTGCTTATCGGCGCGCTTGGAATGTGCGCGATTTTCATGTATGCACCGGGGCTGTTCTGGTGGCTTTCGCCTGTTGGCATCCCGATGATTCTGGCGCCCTTCGTCATCTCTGTGACCTCGCGTACAGCCAAGGGGAATCTCTTCGGCACCCCTACAGAATATCATGCCGCCCCGATCATGGAGCTGCATGACCGGATTCTCAACAATTGGTCGGCTGAACCGGAGGCCTCGACCATAGAGGAACAACAACATGCCTGAAACTCGGTCCGCGCGCGATCCGCGGCTGGATTTCTTCCGCGGCATCGCTCTGGCGATGATCTTCGTCAATCACATCCCCCACCAGATCTACGAGAATTTCACCTCGCGCAATTTCGGTCATTCCGATGCCGCCGAGGGCTTCGTCTTCATGTCCGGCCTTGCAGCCGCTCTGGCCTACGGGCCGAAGCTGGCTGACGGGTTCAACCGCCAGAGCTTCGGCAAGATCTGGGGCCGCTCGTGGACGCTCTATATGACGCATCTGGTGATCACGTTCTGGGTCATCGCGATCTTCGCGGGTGGCGCATTGTTCTTCGGTGGTGACAAGCTGCTGGAGATGAATGCTTTCGGCCCATTGGCCGACCAGCCGTTGCAATGGCTCATCGGGCTGGCCTCCCTGACGCACCAGTTAGGCTATGTGAACATCCTGCCGATGTATGCGGTGCTGATGATCGCGGCCCCGTTCATGATCCGACTGTCGCAAACTGCGCCGTTGAAACTTCTGGCGATCTCGCTGGTGGTCTGGGCAAGCGCGGGCATGTTCCGCCTGAACTTCCCCAACTTCCCTTATGAGGGCGGCTGGTTCTTCAATCCGCTCTCGTGGCAGCTGATCTTCTGTATCGGCATCCTGACCGGCACGGCGATGCGGAGTGGCAAACGGTTTCTGGGTGTCCATAAGCCAGTGGTCATCACCGCGGCTCTCTGGCTCGTATTCTCGGCGATCTGGGTCAACAACACCTGGATGCTCCAAAATCTCGGCCCCGCGCTTGGCAGCCTGAAGGACCATGGCGTGCCCTTCTTCCTCGTGACCTTCGACAAGACCTTCCTGTCATTGCCGCGTCTGCTGCATGTGCTGGCGCTGGCCTATATCCTGTCGATGCCGTTCCTCGTGCCGCAGATCGCTGCATCGAAGGCGGCTGCGCCGTTGCGCCTGCTGGGCCGTAACGGGCTGAAGATCTTTGCCTTCGGGACCGTGCTGGCGATCTTTGCACAGGCGGTCAAGGTCGTGCATCCGGGCGGCTTCGTGCAAGATAGCGTTCTGGTGCTGGGCGGGCTGGGCCTGCTTTACGCCATCGCCTGGGTCTCGGAATGGATGCGCCGCAAACCCGCCAAGCGCGAGGCCCCTGCCCCGCGCGAGGAGACCCAGGGCGATCTCCGTCCCAGTGGCCCTGCCCTGTCGCTGCCGCGGCTCTCGCTGCCCTCGACCATTCCGGTCGTCCAGCCTGAGATCCCGCGCCGCGCCGAATACTGACGCGAAATGCTAAAGCAGAAAGGCCACGGAGCGATCCGTGGCCTTTTCCCTTGGCAGATCCTGTCAAGCGGCGTCACATCGGACGTGGGCTGCCGATCAGATCTTTCAACACTTTGAGAACCGCCTGCACCTTCGCCGTGCGGTGCAAATCGACATGGGTTACCAGCCACAGAGCCGATTCCCATTCGGGGCGCGGCGGCAGAACCTCGACCATCCGGCTATCGGAGCAGCCCTCGTTATAGGGCACAAAGCCCAGACCAAGCCCCTGACGCACCGCAGCCAACTGGCTCTCGTGGTCATTGGCACGGAACACCACACATTCATCGGGCACCGCATTCGACATCCAGCGCCAGAAAGGCGCACGGCTGTCGCGCTGTTCAGGGCCGATGAAACGGTGCTGATCAAGCGTATCCTCGGTCGGCATTCCGAAACGCTCGATATAGCTCTTGCCCGCATAGAGCCCCGTGCGGTTGGCGCAGAGCTGCTGGACAACGTTATCGGGCTCGGTCGGGCGGTTGCCCGCACGGATGGCCACATGCGCCTCGCCATATTCCAGACGGAAGACGCGCTGGTCGGTCAGATAGCGCAGCTGCAATTTGGGATGATCCACCAGCATCTGCTCGAGCGCGGGGAGAATCAGGGTGGAAATCGTGGGCACCGAAGTCACGATCAACTCGCCCGAGACCTCCTCGCCCGCCCCCGCAATCCGTGCGGCCAGCTGGCTGAACTGGTCTTCTGTGGCCTGCCCTACCGCCAGAAGCTGGTGACCGGCCTCGGTGGGCGTATAGCCGCGCGGATGGCGCTGGAACAGCTTCGTGCCCAGCCGGTGCTCCAGCGCATCGACATGGCGGATCACCGTAGCATGGTGCACACCAAGCACTTCTGCGGCCCCCGACACCGTCCCCACGCGCGCGACCTGATAGGCCGTTCTGATTTCATCCCAGTTATCGAAACTCATGCTGTGCACCCGCGAACAAACTTCGTGCGATCATGCCAGTTGAGTTCGAGGTGGCAAGGGGCAATCCTGCGTCAGACTAAAAAATCCTCCCCTTTTCCTTTTATGGAGATCCCAATGTCCATTCTGCGCATCGACAGCTCGATCAAGGGCGACGCCTCCGTCACCCGCAAACTGACTGGTATGATCTGCGAAAAACTCGGTGGCGATGTCGTCACCCGTGACACCAGCACCCTTTCGCTGATCGACGGCGCATGGCTCGGCGCGGCCTATACCCCCGCCGAAAACCGCACGGCCGAGCAAAAAGAGCTGCTGAAAGTCTCCGACGAGCTGATCGCCGAGATCAAGGCCGCCGACGAGATCGTCATCGGCATGCCGCTCTACAACTTCGGCGTCACCGGCCCGCTGAAAGCATGGGTCGACATGATCTGCCGCGTTGGTGAAACCTTCCGCTACACCGAAGCCGGCCCCGAAGGTCTGGTGAACCCCAAACGCGTTTTCGTGGCCTATGCCTCGGGCGGCGTGCCGCAAGGCTCGGGTTATGATCTTGCATCGAGCTATCTCAAGCAGGTTCTGGCCTTCATCGGCCTGACCGATGTCACCTTCATCTCCGCCGAGGGCGTTGCCATGGGCGAAGCCGAAGCACTCGCGAAAGCCGAAGAGCAGATCAAAGGCCTTGCCGCCTGAGACCATCGCGCATAGCGTGCATCACAGGCCCGTAGCTTCGCGCTGCGGGCCTTTTTTATAAGGACCGCCCATGTCGACCTTTGCGCCGATGCCCGACCCGCCCTATCACGCGGTGATCTTTTCCTCGCAACTGGGGGCGGAAACCGCGGGCTATCATGAAATGGCCGAGCTTCTGGCGGATCTGGCCAGCAAACAGCCCGGCTATATCGGGGCCGAGTCGCTGCGTGACAGCCGCGGCTATGGCATCACTGTCAGCTACTGGCGCGACGCGCAGGCGGTGTTGGGCTGGAAACAGATTTCCACCCATCTGATGGCACAGAAGCTTGGCAAAGCCCGCTGGTATGACCATTACACGCTCAGGGTCGCACAGGTCGAACGCCACTATGAGGGCCCTGAGGGTCGCTAATCTGCCTTGCGCGGTTGACTCCGCACCCTTTTTTGACTAAGTCACCCAAGATTCCCCGGAGGACTAGCCCTCCGGTCCCCGCACACGGCGGGGATCGCCACCAGTCAGCGCGTTGCGCCCACTGGTGCGCTTGTCGTTTGTCTGATGCCCTTATGCAAGGAGGGAGCCATGTTCGAGAGCCTTTCAGATCGCCTTGGCGGTGTGTTCGACCGGCTGACCAAGCAGGGGGCATTGTCCGCTGATGACGTGAAGACCGCGCTGCGTGAAGTGCGCACTGCGCTCCTCGAGGCCGACGTGTCACTGCCGGTGGTACGTTCCTTCGTGAAGGCCGTAGAGGCCAAGGCGACCGGCGCGGCCGTGACCAAATCCATCACCCCCGGCCAGCAGGTCGTGAAGATCGTCCATGACGAGCTGATCGCGATGCTTGCGGGTGATGATGAAGCTGGTGCGCTGAAGATCGACAACCCGCCTGCGCCGATCCTGATGGTCGGTCTGCAGGGCTCGGGCAAGACCACCACCACCGCCAAGCTCGCCCGCCGCCTGAAGGAGCGCGAGAAGAAACGCGTGCTGATGGCCTCGCTCGATATCTATCGCCCCGCGGCCATGGAACAGCTGGCGATTCTGGGCAACCAGATCGGCGTCGATACCCTGCCTATCGTGCAGGGCGAATCTGCCGTGCAGATTGCCAAACGTGCCAAGCAGCAGGCGATGCTGGGCGGCTATGACGTCTATATCCTCGATACCGCGGGCCGTCTGCATATCGATCAGGTGCTGATGTCCGAGGTCCAGCAGGTCCGTGACATCGCCAACCCGCGCGAGACGCTTCTGGTGGTCGACGGGCTGACCGGTCAGGTTGCCGTCGAGGTCGCGCAGGAATTCGAGGAAAAAGTCGGCATCTCCGGCGTGGTCCTGACCCGTATGGACGGCGATGGCCGCGGCGGTGCGGCGCTGTCGATGCGCGCGACCACCGGCAAGCCGATCCGCTTCGTCGGTCTGGGCGAGAAGATGGAAGCGCTCGAGACTTTCGAGGCCGAGCGTGTGGCGGGCCGTATCCTTGGCATGGGCGATATCGTCGCCCTCGTGGAAAAAGCGCAGGAGGTCTTCGAGAAAGAGGCCGCCGAGCGTATGATGAAGCGGTTCCAGAAGGGCCTCTTCAACATGAACGACCTCAAGTCCCAGCTCGAGCAGATGCAGAAAATGGGCGGCATGCAGGGCGTGATGTCGATGATGCCGGGCATGGGCAAGATGGCCAAGCAGGCCGAATCCGCCGGTTTCGACGACAAGATGATCCGTCGCCAGATCGCGCTGATCCAGTCGATGACCAAGGAAGAGCGCGCCAAGCCCGAAATGCTGAAAGCCTCGCGCAAGGAACGTATCGCCAAGGGCGCGGGCATGGATGTGGCCGAGCTGAACAAGCTTCTGAAGATGCAGCGCCAGATGGGCGACACCATGAAGAAGCTCGGCAAGATGAAGGGCGGCGCCCTGAAACGCGCGATGGCCGCGATGACCGGCAAATTCGGCGGTCTGCCGGCGGCGGGCGAGATGGATCCCGCCAAGATGGAAGAAGCCACCAAGATGCTGGGCCAGTCCCTGCCCAAGAACATGCCCGGTCTGGGTGGCATGGGCGGCCTCGGTGGCCTCGGAGGCTTTGGTAAGAAGAAATAATGGTCGCGCCCGTCCTTCATACAGAGCGCCTGACGCTACGTCCGCATGACATGTCGGATTTCCCCGCTTTTGCGGAGGTGATGAAATCTGCGCGGGCGGCCTATATGGGCGGGCCTCATGATGTGAAGGCGGCGTGGTTCCATTTTGCTTCCGATGTGGCGCAATGGGCGCTCAAGGGCTGCGGCGCGCTAGCCGTGGTGCGCAAATCCGACCGTCAGGTCGTGGGTCAGGTGGCGCTGAACGATCTGCCGCATTTTCCCGAGCGTGAACTGGGCTGGATCGCGTTCACGGGCTTCGAAGGTCAGGGCTATATGACCGAAGCCGCGCGCAAGATGCGCGATTTCGCGGCGCTCGAGCTGCACTGGAAACGCCCTCTGGTGAGCTATATCACGCCGGGCAATGCCCGTTCGGTCGCGCTGGCCGAGCGGATCGGCGCCACGCTTGACCGTGATGCGCTGCCTGCCGTGCCGGGGCAGCTGGTTTACCGCCATCCGATGGGAGGTCAGGCATGATCGCGCTGTCCCCCACCCCCGTGCTGCATAGCGCGCGCCTCGTGCTGCGCGCGCCCGCCGCCCATGATTACGCCCATTGGCTGGCCTTCCACAAAACGGACCGTCCGAGCTTCATCCGCGTCTCGGAGAGCTTCGACGAAGGGCTTGTCTGGCGCGCATGGGCTGCCGTGATCGGCCATTGGGTCATGAAGGGCTGGGGCCCGTTCGTGCTGACCACCCACGCAAGCGATCGCGGGCTGGGGCTCGTGGGCCCGTGGCAACCGCATGGCTGGCCCGAACCCGAGATCCTGTGGCAGATCTGGGACAATGCCCATGAGGGCAAAGGGTTTGCCGCCGAGGCCGCGCAGATAGTGCGTCGCCATCTTTATACCGATCTGGGCTGGAACAGCGTGGTGAGCTATATCGCCCCCGCCAATGCCCGCTCGATCACCCTGGCCGAACGGCTTGGCTGCACGATTGATGCGACCGCCCAAGGCCCCGCAGGCAAGACCTGCCTCGTTTACCGCCATCCCAAGCCGGAGGACCTTGCATGAGTGATGCAACCGCCCGCGCCGCGGAGCTTCTGAAAGAGCATCGCGACAGTATCGACCGTCTGGATGCGGTGATGATCTATACGCTCGCCGAGCGCTTTGCCCAGACCCAGGCGGTCGGCAAGCTCAAAGCGGAACACGACCTTCCTCCCTCGGATCCCGACCGGGAGAAGACCCAGATCGCACGTCTGGAAAAACTGGCCGACGACAGCGGTCTCGACCCGGAATTCGCAAAGAAATTCCTGAATTTCGTGATCTCGGAAGTCATCCGGCATCACGAGCAGTTCCAAAAGTAACGGACCCCGAAACAGGTCCGACACCAGCCATTCAAAGGAGATCAACCCATGGCTATGAAAATCCGTCTCGCACGCGGTGGTTCCAAAAAGCGCCCCTTCTACGCAATCGTTGCTTCCGACTCGCGCATGCCGCGTGACGGCCGCTTCCTCGAAAAGCTCGGCACCTACAACCCGCTGCTGGCAAAAGACAGCGAAGAGCGCGTGAAAATGGACATGGAGCGCGTTCAGTACTGGCTGAGCAAAGGCGCGCAGCCGACCGACCGCGTTGCCCGCTTCCTCGAAAATGCCGGCGTTGTTGCCAAAACCGAGCGTAAGAACATGAAGAAAGCAGAGCCGGGCAAGAAAGCCCAAGAGCGTGCAAAAGAAAAAGCCGAGAAAGCCGCTGCTGCTGCAGAGGCATCCGAGGCCTGATCTTGGACGCGTTCAGCCCCGAGTTCCGCGAGGATCTGCACCGGTTGATGGCGTGGCGGCGCGATGTGCGCCGCTTCCGCACCGATCCGGTGCCGGACGATATCCTTGCACGGGGTCTGGACGCTTTCGCCCTCGCGCCCTCGGTCGGCCTGTCCGAACCGTGGCGCGTGGTCAATGTCGAAAGCGCCGCGGCCCGTGCTGCGGCGCTTTCCAATTTCCAGAGCGCCAATGCCGAGGCACTGGCCGCTTATCGCGCGGGTGGCGATATCGACCGCGCCACGCTCTACGCGGGGCTGAAGCTTTCGGGCATGCAGAAGGCGCCGGTGCAGCTGGCAGTGTTCTGCGACGATGCCACGACCAAAGGCGCCCGTCTGGGAGCCCGTTCGATGCCGGAGATGCGCGCCTATTCGGTGGTTGCGGCCATGACCATGATGTGGCTGGCGCTGCGTGCCGAGGGTGTGGGCATGGGCTGGGTCTCGATTCTGGACCCCGAGGCACTGGCGAAATCGCTCGATGTGCCTGACAGCTGGAAATTGATCGGTTATCTATGTATCGGCTGGCCTGAACAGGCGCAGCCTACGCCCGAGCTGGAACAGCTCGGCTGGGAGGCCCGCGAGGGGCTGGCCCGATTGGAACGGAGATGAGGCAATGACGGAACGGACCTGTGTGGGCGCAATTGCAGGGGCTTTCGGCGTCAAGGGCGAGGTGCGGCTGAAGAGCTTCTGCGCCGACCCGCTGGCCATTGCCGATTACGCGCCACTTTATACCGAGGATGGCAAACGCGCCTTCGATCTGACCGATCTGCGCGCCATCAAGGGCGGCATCGGCGCCTATCTGAGCGGCGTCGAGACCAAGGAAGAGGCCGATGCGCTGAAGGGCGTCTCGCTCTGGGTGGACCGCGATATGCTGCCCCATCTTCCCGATGACGAATTCTACCATGCCGATCTGATCGGGCTGACCGTCGTGGATACCGGCGGCGCGGTGCTCGGATCGGTGCGGGCGGTGCAGAACTATGGCGCGGGTGATTTCCTCGAGATCACCACCGCAGGCGAAAGCCAGCCGCTTCTCCTGCCCTTCACCATGGCCGTCGTGCCCACGGTTGACCTGACCGCAGGCCGTATCGTGGCTGATCCGCCCGAAGACGTCTGAGACAATGAGTGATATTCCCGAAGAGACCCCGAAAAAAGGCGTGATGCGCCTTGGCAACCTGATGGGCGTTGATGCGCAGGCCGAGAATACGCCGCCCCGCGCGACCCGCTCGCATGGGCGGGTGTCGATCAGCGCGAGCCACCAGATCCGGTCCCTGATGGACGAGCCGGTGCAGTTGGCGCGGGCGTGGAAAGCCAAGATCGTGACGCTCTTCCCCGATGCTTTTCCGGGCGTTCTGGGGCTATCGCTGACCGGAAAGGCCCGTGATCAGGGGCTATGGGGGCTTGATACGATCGATCTGCGCCGCTTTGGCGTGGGTAAGCACCGTAATGTCGACGACACGCCCGCAGGTGGCGGCGCGGGCATGGTGCTGCGCCCCGATGTGGTAGGTGCCGCCCTCAAGGAGGCCGCGCGTGGGGTGGACCCGAAGGCCGACTGGCCCGTGGTCTATATGTCGCCGCGCGGCAAGCGGTTTGATCAGGCCATGGCGCGGCGCTTTGCGGCGGCCGACGGGATGACCATTCTTTGCGGTCGCTTTGAAGGTGTGGACGAGCGCGTGCTGGAGCATTTCGGCATCAAGGAGGTCTCGATGGGCGATTTCGTTCTGACGGGGGGCGAATTACCGGCGCAAGCGATGATCGATGCGACCGTGCGCCTGTTACCGGGCGTTTTGGGCAATGCCGAATCGGCTGTGGAAGAGAGCCACTCCAACGGGCTTCTGGAGCATCCGCAATATACCCGCCCCGCCGAATGGGAAGGCCGCGCCATCCCAGATGTGCTGATGTCGGGCCATCACGGCCATATCGAGACGTGGCGCCGCGAGATGAGCGAGAAGATCACCGCCGAGCGCCGTCCCGATATGTGGGAGGCCCATCTGGCCAACACGCCCCGCAAGGCGCCCAAACGCAAGAAGGCTGATCGGAAGGACTAAGCCATGCGCTGCCTGATGCTGGATGTCGATGGGGTCATCGTGACGCATCGCAAAGGCGGCGCTTGGACCGACGGGTTGGCGCAGGATATGGGCATCCATCCCGATCGGCTCAAAGCGCTTCTGTTCCGCCAGCACTGGGAAGATATAGTGACGGGACGGGCCGATTTGCACGAGGTGCTGGAGGCCGTTCTACCGCATCTGACCCGCAGCCCTGATGCACGCGCCTTCATGGAATACTGGTTTTCGCATGATACATATCTGGATCAGGCCGTGCTGGCAGCCTGCGACACGTTGCGTCGCAGGGGCTGCCGGATCTATCTGGCCACAAACCAGGAGCACCACCGCGCACGCCATCTGATGCACGACAAGGGACTGGCAGACCATGTCGACGGCATGGTGTATTCTGCCGCTCTGGGCCTGCGCAAACCTGAAGCAGGGTTCTTTTCCCTCGCGGCACAGCAGGTTGGCTGCCCGCCTGACGGGCTGCTACTGGTCGATGATACCCGCGCCAATGTTACCGCCGCGCGGCGGGCCGGCTGGAAAGCCTGCCACTGGCGCCCCGATCGTGATCTGGTGACACTGGTCGAAAACGCCGATTAGGGCGCATTTGCTTTACCACACAGGCTATTCCGCGCTTGATCGGGACGGCATTTGGCCCTATAGCGCACAGGTCCGTGCCGGAATCGGTGACCGGACCTTTTTCGTTTGCCGCGCGGCGAAGGCTTCACCGCCCTAAAGCTGCATCCGGATCTGTACATAAAGGATGTCCTGTATCCTCCGGTGGGCGCATGAAGGCGGACCCGCGAAGACCCGGAGCTCTGAGGCGTGAAACCACCTTCACGGACACACCGTGAGTATATGAAAGGATATGCGATGAACCTGATCGCTCAACTCGAGGCGGAACAAATCGCCGGCCTCGGCAAAGACATTCCGGATTTCAAAGCCGGCGACACCGTTCGCGTTGGCTACAAAGTGACCGAAGGCACCCGTTCGCGCGTCCAGATGTATGAAGGCGTCTGCATCGCTCGCAAAGGCGGCGAAACGCTGGCTGCGTCGTTCACCGTCCGCAAGATCTCCTTCGGCGAAGGCGTGGAACGTGTATTCCCGCTCTACTCGACCAACATCGACTCGATCGAAGTCGTCCGTCGTGGTCGTGTGCGCCGTGCGAAACTGTACTACCTGCGTTCGCGTCGCGGTAAATCGGCCCGTATCGCCGAAGACACCAACTACAAACCCAAAAAAGCCTGAGGAGCGGTTCGATGAAAGCGGAAATCCATCCCGACTACCACACCATCACCATCAAGATGACCGATGGTACCTCCTACGAGACCCGCACGACCTGGGGCAAAGAGGGCGACACCATGACCCTCGATATCGACCCGACCTCGCACCCGGCATGGACCGGTGCAAGCTCGCGCCTGATGGACACCGGTGGTCGCGTGTCGAAGTTCAAGAACAAATACGCGGGTCTGGGCTTCTAATCCCACCTTGCGGTATTTACGAAGGGCGTGCCATCGGCGCGCCCTTTTGAATTTCGGCAAGCGGTCCTGGCCGGAAAGACGGGCGGGATGATGTAAGCGCACATCAGTTGCCCGCGCCTCTTCGCGCTTGGCAGCTCTCCTGCGCGTGACCGCTTTCCCCGCAGCACCTTACTGCCTATAGTCACGGCAGAGACATCACCCACAAGATGACGTGAGGACGGCGAAGTTGGCGCATATCATCGTGACTGGCAATGAAAAGGGCGGATCGGGAAAATCGACCACCTCCATGCATGTGGCAACCGCGCTTGTGCGCATGGGCTGGCGCGTGGGGGCGCTGGACCTCGACCTGCGCCAGAGGTCAATGGGGCGGTATGTGGAGAACCGCCGCGCCTTCATGGCCCGCGAAGGCGTAACCCTGCCCTGCCCGGATTACCGCGTGCTGCCCGAAATCGATCCGGCCAGCCTGCCCGCGGGCGAGAACCCTTATGATTACCGGCTCTCGGCGGCCGTGACAGAGCTGGAGGATATCTGTGATTTCATCCTGATCGACTGTCCCGGATCGCATACGCGCCTCAGTCAGGTGGCGCATTCGCTGGCCGATACGCTGATCACGCCGCTCAATGACAGCTTCATCGATTTCGACCTTCTGGCGCGGATCGATCCGAACACCTCGAAGGTCACCGGACCCTCGATCTATTCCGAGATGGTCTGGTCCGCTCGCCAGTTGCGGGCCCGCGCTGGTATGAAACCCATCGACTGGATCGTGCTGCGCAACCGGCTGGGCGCACAGCAGATGCACAACAAGCGCAAGGTGGGGGCCGCGCTCGAGCAGCTGTCCAAGCGGATCGGTTTCCGCGTTGCCCCGGGCTTCTCCGAGCGGGTGATCTTCCGCGAGCTGTTCCCGCGTGGAATTACCCTCCTCGATCTGAAGGATCTGGGCGTCGAGAACCTGAATATGTCCAATATCGCTGCGCGGCAGGAACTGCGCGACCTCCTGAAGGAGCTGAACCTTCCGGGCGTCGAGGTTGATTTCTGAGCACCTGCCGCGGCACACGCGCCATCAGACGATCCGAGGCACGAACGGCACCCGCTGATTGACCCGAAACGGCGAGATGGGGCAGTTATGACGGCGTTGGCGCCGCAGCCCCAGCTCAGCCAGCCGCATATCGACCCTGTCGTGACGACGCGCGGAACAAAAGAACAGTACGGACGGCAACCGGAATACAGATGACATGATATCCTCCTGTTATAGTAACCCTGCTCAATGTAACGCGATTCGCCTTAAACGCGAAAATATCATTAGATAAATTACTACGCTTCTTTGCGTCCGAAGAATGGTGCGACCGAGGCGGAGCATGGTTGGAAGATGACAGGATCAAGGCACGGCACGCCCTCCGGACCGTATATGGGGCGGCGGGGAACTGTGCCGGCATCTAGGCCAAAGCCCCGCAAGATTCAGGATTATCATAGGCATAGTATACATATGCATACAGCGCATAGCTGCCAGACTATGGACAATCACGGAGCATAAAGGAACTCTGGTTATGATAAGCTACCACCAAACGCTGGTCTGGGCGGGTGCCGAGGAGCCCCGCTGCAATTCGGCCCGAAGGTAGCACCTGAGGAGGACCCCAATGAGCTTTGATGTAAAAGTTAGTTCTTCACGCATTCGCAGTGATGTTTTCAAACAGAAAATCATGTCCGCCGAAGATGCCGCAGCCCTGATCGATCCGGGCGCCATCATCGGCATGTCGGGCTTTACCGGCTCGGGCTATCCCAAGGCCGTGCCGCAGGCACTGGCCGCCCGAATCGAAGCAGCCCATACCCGCGGCGAGCAGTTCAAAGTGTCCATCTGGACCGGCGCCTCTACCGGCCCCGAACTGGATGGCGCCTTGGCCAAGGCCAATGGCATCGACTTCCGCCTTCCCTTCAACTCCGACCCTATCGCGCGGGCGCAGATCAATAGCGGCCAGATGTCCTATTTTGACATCCACCTGAGCCAGGTTGCGCCGATGGCATGGGAAGGGTTTCTGGGCAAGCTCGATACCGCTGTGATCGAGATCTCCGGTATCACCGAGGACGGCCAGCTGATCCCGTCCTCCTCCGTCGGCAACAACAAGACGTGGCTCGAACTGGCCGACAAGATCATTCTCGAGGTCAACAGCTGGCAGACCGAGCTGCTGGACGGGATGCACGACATTTACTACGGCACCGCCCTGCCGCCCCATCGCAAACCGATCCCGATCCTGAAATCGGACGACCGGATCGGCCAGCCCTATTTCAACGTCGATCCGTCGAAAGTGGTGGCCGTGGTGCTCACCGACAGCCCCGACCGGAATGCCCCCTTCTCGCCGCCCGATGAGACGGCCAACGCTATTGCAGGCCATATTCTGGACTTCCTGAAATGGGAGGCCAAACGCGCGGGACTCCCCAACTCGCTCCTGCCGCTGCAATCGGGCGTGGGCAATGTGCCCAATGCCGTGATGTCCGGCCTGATCGACACGCCGTTCGAGAACATGACCGCCTTTACCGAGGTCATTCAGGACGGGATGCTGGATATGCTCGAGGCGGGCACTTTGCGCATGGCCTCGGCCACGGCCTTCTCGCTCTCGCCCGAAAAGGCCGAGTATTTCAATGATAACGCCGCCTTCTTCCGCGACAAGCTGCTGCTGCGCCAGCAGGATATCTCGAACAATCCCGAACTGGTGCGTCGTCTGGGCTGTATCGCGATGAACGGGCTGATCGAGGCGGATATTTATGGCAACGTCAACTCGACGCAGATCATGGGCTCGAAGATGCAGAACGGTATCGGCGGCTCGGGAGATTTCTCGCGCAATGCCTATGTGTCGATCTTCATGACGCCCTCCACGGCAAAAGGTGGCGCGATCTCGGCCATCGTGCCGATGGTCAGCCATACCGACCATATCAATCAGGATGTGCAGGTGATTGTGACCGAACAGGGTCTGGCCGATCTGCGCGGGCTCTCGCCCAAACAGCGTGCCGAGAAGATCATCGAGACCTGCGCCCATCCCTATTACCGCCCTATGCTGCGCGATTATTACGAGCGTGCGAAAAAGGGCAGCTATGCGCAGCAGAGCCCGCATCTGCTGAATGAGGCGCTGAGCTGGCACCAGCGATTCATCGATACAGGCTCGATGAAGCCCTGAGGCACCCCTTCTCACTGGAACCAGATCACCTCTGCGGGGTTCACCCGCAGAGGTATTTTTATGCAGCACTCCAGCGACAACAATCATTCCGTCACCGATATCGTCCGCACCATCGACAGCCGCGCCCAAGGCGTGGACAGGCTGCGGATCGAGGATATTCTGGGCTCGCTCGGCGGGGCCTCTTTCGTGCCGGTGCTTCTGGTGCCTGCCCTCTTCGTGGTCAGCCCGCTTTCGGGCATCCCGCTCTTTTCCAGCGCCTGCGGTATCCTGATCGCGCTGATCTCGGCGCAGATGCTGCTCGGGCGACGCCATCTCTGGCTGCCGGGTCTGCTGACCAACCGTCATATCGCTGGCGACAAACTGCGCAAGGCCACCGACAAACTGCAAGGCGTGGCACGGTGGATGGACAGCCACACCCGCGAACGGCTACGATTTTTCACCCATCGTCCCTTCCGCTGGGTGACGCAGGCGGCCTGTCTTCTCTGCGGGGCCGCCATGCCGTTTCTAGAACTGGTGCCCTTCAGCTCGTCGATCCTCGGCGTGGCCGTCACCCTTCTGGCGCTCTCTTTGCTGGTGCGCGACGGGCTGATCGCCCTGATCGGACTGTGCTTTATCGGGATGGCCGTGGGTGTGGGCTATTGGGCCATCAGCAGCGGTGTGGTCTGATCAGGTCAGCAAAAGCACGAGTGCGGGGAAAGCAATGATCAGCCCGATCCGCACGATATCCATCGCCACAAAGGGCACCAGCCCGCGGAAGATCGTGCCCAAGGCCACATCCGGCACCACCGAGCGCAGGACGAAGGCGTTCATCCCCACGGGCGGCGTGATATAGCTGATCTCGGTGATCACCACGACAAAGATCCCGAACCATATCAGGTCGAACCCTTGGGCTGCCACGATCGGGTAGAAGACCGGGACGGTCAGCATGATCATCGAGAGCCCTTCAAGCATGCAGCCCAGCACCAGATAGATCACAAGAATGGCCAAGATCATCGCCATCGGGCTGTCACCAAAGACCGAGAGCCAGCTCTGGATATCACTCGTCATACCCGACATGTTGACATAATTGGTGAAACTCAGCGCACCGAAGAGGATGAAGAACATCATCGCCGTGGTCTTCATCGTGTCATAGAGCACGTTGACGAGCCCGCCCCACGAGAACTTGCCCGACCCGATCACCAGCAACAGCGCCCCCGCCGCGCCCATCCCGGCGCTCTCGGTGGGGGTAAAGACGCCCAGATAGATGCCGCCCATCACGAACACAAACAGCACCAGTGCCCCTGCCGTGCCTTTGAGCGCGCGGATACGGGCGCCCAGCGGCAGTTTATCCTCGACCGGAAGGTCGATCCCGCGCATCCGGATCGAGATCTTCACCGCCAGCGCATAGCCGATGATCCCGATGATCCCCGGAATGATGCCTGCCAGAAACAGCTTGCCGATATCCTGCTGCGTCATGATCCCGTAAAAGACCAAGATGACCGAGGGCGGGATCAGAATACCCAGCGTGCCACCGGCGGCAATGGAGGCCGTCGAGAGCCGGTCGGGATAGCCGAAACGCCGCATCGAGGGCAGCGAGATCCGCGTCATGGTGGCTGCTGTGGCCATGGACGAGCCGCAGACGGAGGAAAATGCCCCGCAGGCGATCACCGTGGCCATTGCCAGCCCGCCCTTCTTGTGGCGCAACCACGCATAGGCGGAATTGTAGAGTTCGGACGCGATGCCCGATTGCACCACGAAATTGCCCATCATCAGGAAGAGCGGCAGCACCGAGAGCGAGTAATCGCGCCCGTTGTCGAAAAACGCCGAGCCGATCAGCGACAGCGCGGGCGTCCAGCCGATGATCGTGGCCACGCCCACAAGCCCCACGCCCGCAAGCGCGAAGGCAATCGGCACACCGCCCAACAACAATGCGATAAGGATCGCCAGACCGACAGGCCAATGCTCCATCACCGCCCCCTGACCTGAAGACGGAACTGGCGGAGCGCGGCGACAAGCGTCAATACCACGCCCACCGCACAGCACAGCGCGCAGAGATAGCCCAGAGGCGCAATCGGCAAGCGCAACGAATTGGTCGCCTCGCCATAGCTGGCTTTCTGCGCCGCATAGACCCAGATCCGCCACGAGACCACGCCCAGCACCACCACCGAAAAGACCGACACCGCCAGCTCGCGCCATGGCTGGAGCCATGCGGGCAGCCGGTCGATCACCAGATCTACGGTCACATGGTCACGGTCGAAACAGACCGCAGGCAGGCCGAGGAAGATTACCGCACAGAGCAGCATCTCGGTCAGTTCGGTCGCCCCGATCAGCGGCGCGTTGAACAGATAGCGCCCGATGACATCCACCACCGTCAGCCCCATCATCGCCAGCAGCATCGCGCCGCATAATAGTCCCAGCGCCAACCGCGGGCCATTGCGCGGCACCACGGGCGCCTTGCGGCCCGAGGACGGATCCGTCTCGGGCACGCGCGGAAAATTGTCTCGGGTCACGGGTTACTCGGCCGTTTCTTTGGCAATCTCGGAGGTCAGGAACTCATAGGCCGCCTGCCCGTCGATACCGGTGCTGGAGGCCTCCTCGATCTTGGCATCCACCAGGGGCTGCAGTGCGGTTTTCCATGCGTCCATCTGCGCATCGGTTGCGGGCGTGATCGCGATCTTGCCTTCCATCGCCGCGCGGCCCTTCTCGTCGGCGGCATCCCACATCTGGCCCGCCTTGCGCGCCAATGCCTCACCGGTCACCGAATTGATCTCGTCCTGCACTTCCGGCGAAAGCGCCTCCCATTTCGCCTTGTTCATGACGATATAGAAGGAGGTGTTATACAGCCCGCCATCGACGGCAATCGCCTTATCAAGCTGCGGAATCAGCTTGAAGAAATTCACCGATTCATAGGGGAAGGTGATGCCATCCGCCACGCCCTGGCTCAACAGTTCGTAGGATTTGGACGACGGTCCCTCGACCGGCACAGCACCCAGTTTCGAGACCACCTCATGCACAATGCCCCCGCCTACGCGGATCTTGCGCCCCTTGAGCACATCCACATCAGAGACATCGCCCTCCTTCAGGAAAACCTCGCCCGGACCATGGCTGAAGACGGCCAGCACATGGACATCATCATATTCGCCCGCATCCCGCAGCATGGTGTCGAAGGTGCGCCAGTAGGCAACCGAGATCGCCTCGGCAGAATTGCCCAGGAAAGGCAGCTCGACAATATTGGTGGTCTTGAACCGGCCCGGATTATAGCCTTGCACCCCGAAGGTAATATCGGCCACCCCATTGATGGCGAAATCGAAATGCGCAGCGGGCGGCCCTAGTGGTGCCGGCAGGAGCGTGGCTTTCACCTCGCCATGGGTCGCCTCCTCGATCGCCTGCGTCATCGGCACGATCAGCTCCGAGACCAGCGGATGCGAGGGCGGAAGCCAGTTGGCGACGGTCAGAGTGGTCTGCGCCGCGACCGGCAAAGCGAGCGCCATGAATGCGGCAGAAGACAACAAAGCGAAACGGGTCATTGGCGGAACCTTCCTGTAACTATGCTCCGAATTTTCCCGATATTAGGCCCGCCCGATCACAAGATGGAAGGCATCCGCTCGCGAGTTCTTGAAGGTTGCGCCTTCCCTGCCACAAGCGCCCGCAAAATATGCAGGCGCATCGCGGTCAAGATCTTGTCAGCCCCACCGCAACCGATTAGACCCGCTCAGGCGCATGCGGCTTCGCTTCAGCGCTGCGGATGGGTGGCCGAGTGGTTTAAGGCTCTAGTCTTGAAAACTAGCGTGCGGGGAACCGTACCGTGGGTTCGAATCCCACCCCATCCGCCAACAAGTCAGCACAAGAATATGATTTAATTGAATTAAATCTGCGATTATCCCTACCGGCGCCCCACAACATTTACGATAAATCTCCACTGGCCATATCCTTTCAGATCGTTTTGATGAGGATCAGTCGAACTCATGTGGCACGATGCCCTCAGAATCGGCCAATCCCTTGGACACAAGATGTGACCGAGCGCCTACCTTAATAGGGGCGTCGTCATGTCTTATGACACCTACCAATTCAGCCTTTTCCCTACTCCAACTCGCGCGAAAGAGCCGTCTCGTGCCACGCCCCAGCCTAGCGCTGTAGCAGGTGCCAAATCGCGGCACATCACGCCTTCCGCACCGCAAGAAACCCGAAAGCAAGCCAACGCTGCTCTCCCTGTGGCCGAAGCGAGCCCGCGCTTTATCTCCGTGGGTGAAGTGGCCCAGCGCTATTCGGTTTCCGTGCGGACCATCTGCCGCTGGCTCAAGATCGATAAATTTCCGCAGCCCTACCGGTTTGGGTCCGGCATGACCCGCTGGGCAATTACGGATCTCGATGCGCATGATCTCCTGCGGGCACAGGAGCGCAAGCAATGAGCCGCAACTATACCAGTATCCGCCCGAAGCTTGATCGCGTTTACAGCGTCGAGCAGGTGGTCTCGCTCTACAGTATCTGTCGCAACACGTTGGGAAATTCGATCGCCAGCGGCCTACTCCCCCCCTGATGCAAATCAACCGCGCATTTTTCGTGGCGCGGAGCTCGCGCGCTTCCATCAGGAGCGCGCTGGGATCAAGACACCGCTCCGGCGCGGCAAATTCAAGTGCATGAGCTGCAAGGCCCGTGTCTTCCCTGACCTCTCGACGCTCCGCTTTCTTGATGCCAAGACCGGCACCGCGTAGGCACTCGCGACCTGTCCGGACTGTGGCGGCGAGATCTCGAAGCTACTGAATAAGACGGATCGAGACGCTTTCGAAAACAGCCTCAAATCCAATACGAGGCTCGTGGCGTTAGACGAAGGAAATGCAGACGCCCAAGCTGGTATTGCGCAAAGTGAAGCCATCCTGTCGCCGCTCACCTCCGCGCCATCCGTCAGTTCGAGATCTATTGCGGGCTCAAGCTCTTTACCGACATCAGTAAAGGAGATGCTGCGGCTTGGCGCGACGCGGTGATTGCCGGGACTTGCGGGCGAATGCACTGGTTATCCTTCGTCCACGCCATGTCGATATGGAGAGGCGGTAAGTCCGCCACGACGGCACAGAGCTGCGCGCCAAAAACGGCAAGAGCTTTGTCGTGAACTGGTTTCCTAGCACAGATGCCTTTCAAACCCTGCTGCTTACATGGCTTACCGACATGAACCGGATCGGCTTGGGACCGGAAGACGCACTGTTCCCTGATCTTGCAGATTTGAAACGAGCGCCCGAGCCAGACCGCCCACCGCTACGCCCCATGCAAAATCGCTCGAGCCGCTACGGAAGCATTTTCGCTCGCGAGCAAACACGCAACAGAACCCTATTCGCCGCATTCGGTGCGCCATACCCTCGCCCAGCTCGGGGATCGCATCTGCCGCAATTCAGAAGAGCGCAAGGCTTGGTCCTTGAACCTTGGTCATAGCACGGAAGAAATCACCTGGACCTATTACGGCAAAGTCCCAGATGTGCGCCGGAGCGAAATCTTCGGACTCCTCGAGAATGAGCACCCCGCCGGTTCGCCGGAGATAGAACTGGTGCTGGCATATCACGAGCATAGCCTGATCTTGGGCGCGCCGGAGTTCAAGCAAGCCGAAAAGCTGGTCGAGCAGCGTCGAAAGGTGTTCAGAAAGAAATAGCAACATAACAGACAAGGACCGACGGTGTGACGATAGCACCTTCGGCCCCAAGCCGACACTCGTCCGAGTAGCCATGCTGGTCGCAGTTTCTCCATACCGGACATCTGTGGTATCCTTCAGCGAGATGTGGCACGCCCAGGTCAGCTCCCCGGACGGAGCGGTCATTGCCCGTTTTTAGTAAGGCCACAATAAAAGAACACAGTCTTTTGGTCCGCACGGGGAGTTCCGGAATGAAATTTGGTCTGTCTTTGTTTCTTATCCTGGTCGCAGGGCCTTCTCTTTCTCAAACCGTTCCAGGACTTGCCCATCTCCTGGACACATCCGAAGACGCGCGCCCTCTGTTCGTGTCGATCTGGTATCCGTCCGAGGCAAAAGCATCGGGCTCTGTCGGTGGAAATCCCGTGTTCGAGGGGGTTACAGCAGCACCAAATGCGGAGTTCACGCATAGCGCGCTCCCGCTGGTGATTGTGTCACATGGCGGCCTGCGATCCGCGACTGATTCAGGTGCCTGGCTCAGTTCCGCCATCGCTCGGGCAGGCTTCGTTGTGGCCGAAGTCAATGCACCGCACCTGGACAACGCGGCTGCTGCCCTGAATGCAATCTGGCAAAGACCCCGGGACATCCGCCGCGCGATTGGCCTGGTGCTGACCGATATGACTTGGGGGCCGCGAGTTAATGAAACAATGGTGTCAGTCGCTGGATTCGCACTTGGCGCGACCGCTGCCCTGTCCGTCGGCGGAGCAGATCTTGATGTCGCCAGCTACCTTCACTCTTGCGCGCCAGACAGGAAACAGCACGGACCGGATTGCGGGTGGTTCGCTGCCCAACGGGTCAACATGTCGGCCACCAATCCGGACGGCCTGGCTGGGATGGCGCGAGACCCCCGCGTGACTTCGGTAATAGCCATAAACCCGGAATATCCGGAAGACCTGGGCTCGGTGCCGGCGGGTGTGCGGGCGCTATCGATTTCCCTCGGCAAACCCGAGAGCACATCGGCTAATGATCAGCAGACTCCGTCCTTTGTCATGCCCCAAGCATCGATATTCGATGCCTTCTCCGTTTGCACGCTCGCCGGACCGAAGATCCTAATGGAGGAAGAAGGTGATGCATCGATCTGTGGTGTCTCTTCGGACGCACGCCGGGCGATCCACCAGGACGTCTCCGACGCAGTCATATCCTTCCTGAATGGCGGAGCCAAATAAGCTGAAGCTGACGATCAGACCAGCCCTTAAGCCGCCGTTTACAAGAAGGTCTATCGCTGCTTAGCAGCTTATTCAAACCGGCCATCGGCAGAGAATGCAGCGTGGTCTGGCACGCCTAGGTCAGCAGTGCGGCACAAGAATTGACACTCAAGCTGCGTAACTGCCCCCTGCGTATCATGGGGAGAGCTTGCGGCCCAAAAACCAGTTCCGTTGGAACCTTACCAGCTAGTGCGGGTGCCAGCTGCGGACAGCTCCCCGCGATCTCGCGGCAGGTCTCTGGGCCCAGTGACTTTGCCGCAAGATGGCCAGGCCACAGGCTTTCAACAAGGGCGCCTTCGGCACGGATGATCGCATGTCAGGTCAGCAGAAGGTGACGATAGGAAACTTTGCGGCATCCTTTAGCGATCCGAGCGCCAAAACCCCTCGCTGCCGCCAGCCCCCCCGCGGCAACAAGGCGCGGCCCCTCGATTGTGTCGACCACGACCCTGTGCTGGCGCGAGAGACGGAGTTCTCTGGCATTCCCGATGCTGCTAGGGCGGAACACAATCGGCTTGAGCCGCTCACATGTGGCCAGATCGGCGGCGTCGAATGTTTTCCCACCGGCCCATATCACCGTAATGGGCTGGCCCTCGGCGGTCAGGACCTCGTCGCCGGTCCGGATGGTCTCGACCGCTCTGGGGCCCGAGGGGGTATCGATCATTGTTCCCGCGACAAAGCAGGGGATGCCGATGGAATGCAGTTGCGGGGCTGTCGTGACGCTTGCGGGCGCCACGCCGTTGAGCAGGATCGAGGTGCCGTCGGGAAAGGTCAGCAGCGCGTTGCCGCCCACATCCGAAACCGTCACATCCCACGCATTGACCGGATTGCCATCGGCACCGGTCAGACCGGACACATCCAGCTGATCGGTGGTGGTGCTGCCCACCAGCGTTATGTCGAAATCCGCGACAGTATCCGCCCCGCCACCATCGCTTAGGGCATAGGTATCAGCGCCGGCGCCCCCCGATAGGGTGTCATTGCCCGCGCCACTTGCAAGGGAGTCATTGCCGGTGCCGCCGTCGAGATGATCCGCGCCAGAGCCGCCGATCAGCGTATCGGCGCCACTTCCCCCGTGGAGTTCTATCCCCGAAGTGTCGGCGCTGGCATCGATCGAATCGGCGTAATTGCTGCCAACGATCCGTTCGATCTCGGTGAAGCTACCTGTTGAATCTGTGGTGGCGGAGGCGAATGAGCCGGCTTCGGCGCCACTGAAGGTGACCTTGAAGCCCTGATCGGCATTCGAGAAATCAAGCGCGTCGGTATCGCTATTGTCCGGGTCCTCTCCGCCCTGAACAACGTCGATGCCATCACCGCCGTAGAAAGAGAACGTGTCGCTGCCGGTGCCGCCCTTGAGCGTGTCAGTGCCGGTCCCGCCGGAAATCAGATCATTGCCCGCCCCACCATCGACGAGGTCATTCCCGGCCTCACCAGCGATAATATCATTGCCGTCATCCCCATAGAGCGCGTCGTTATCGTCGCCGCCCCAGATCAGGTCATCACCGGTGCCGCCTCTGACAGTATCGGCCCCCGCGCCCCCGTCGATGGAGTCGTTCCCGGCCTCACCGGCCACGATGTCATTACCGGTGCCACCCAGGATCGTGTCATCTCCGGTGCCGCCCCAGATGATGTCATCCTCGGAACCGCCGTCGATATAGTCATTGCCGTCGTCGCCCGCGATGCTATCGGCACCGGTCCCGCCATAGAGCGTGTCATTGCCCATGCCGCCAGCGAGCGTATCGGCGCCCGAGCCGCCGGTGATACTGTCCGCGCCGCCGCCCCCCGAAAGCGTGAGCCCCGAGCTATCGGCCGCCGCATTGAAGGTGTCATCGCCCGAACCACCCTGCACCGCCTCGATATTGTCGAACGTCAGGCTGTCGCTGCCCGAGGCCGCCGTGCCATCCTCGGAGCCGGTGAAGGTGACCGAGACCCCGCTGGCCATGCCCGAGAAATCGAGCATGTCTTTACCGCCATCCTCGGTGCTATCACCCTGATCGCCAAGGATCGTGTCCTGTCCCCAGCCGCTTGCAAAGGAAAAGAGGTCGTTGCCATAACCGCCGATCAACAGGTCGTTTCCGGCGCCGCCGATCAGGCTGTCATTGCCCGCCCCGCCCTGGATCGAGTCGTTGCCCGCTCCGCCATCGACCGTGTAATTGCCGGCGCCCGCATTGATCAGACCGCCGCCGGTCGTGATCTAGTCGCCGTCGCCATCAGTATAGCCCACGCCCATGCTATCATTGCCCGAGGTCCCATCCACGGGGTTCATGAAATGCATGTCAAAGCGGTCGGCCGCCATATTGCTGTCATTGACCAATAGGCTGTTGAAGGTCATGGACCGGATTGGCGCCGCATTAAGGACCGCAACATCGGCGTTATTGGTCATCTCGGGCATCAGATACAGGCGACCGGCCGTATCTTGCATGATGACCGCGCTGATCGTGCCCGTGGTGCCGTCTATATAAGTGACGGTGGCCTGATAGGAGACGACGGAATCGAAGATCTGCGCGGGGCCGCCATCAATGGAAAACGTATCGTTGGTAAGGTTGTTATCGGTGTCATAGACGGTGGCATCCCCCCCCGAATAATTGACCGCAGAAAAATTATGGACCTGCGCATAAAGCGGGCTGTTGGCCGCGCCATATGTCGTGCCGACCAGCGAGCTGGCATTGCCCGCGACTGCATTCCCTTCATTGATGTCAATGTCAGCTGCCGTGCCGAGGAAGATGACTTCGAAAGACGTCGCCATATCAACCGCCAGACATCGCCGACGTCCCTGTCACGCGCGAGGCCTTGTGCAGGCGATGAAGGGTAAACCTGCCGCGTGATCCCATTGTCCACCACCCGCATTCTGAAGCACATGTCACCCGGATAATTTGGTAAAACGCTGCGAATCGGGCGTGCATCCGTGACACCCCCCATCATGCGCGTTGAAACGTTAAGGTTTACGTTAAAGGGCTGACTGCGCGTGCATGGAAATGGATAAGATTGAAACAAGCCCGCTCGGCCTGAGCAGGAGGGCAACCTGTTCACGGCACAAGTCTGTAGAGAGCGCCCGGTTCTAAGATGCGGCGCGTGATCGAAATGTCCGTTTATGGATATATCGAGATTGATTTTCCCACGTGCAGTGAGCGACCGCTTCCCGCCCATCATGTTTGCACTCGTTCCTCCTGGACAGTCGCGGTGCGTTAGGTCAAGCTTCCTCTCGATTTAAACGTCCGGTTTCAGCTTGAGCTCCTTATCCACACTGTGCCCTGTTTGCGCGAAAACCGTGGTCGGCATCATTCCTGCCCCGCGCCATGTACCTGAGTGGGGCGGCCTGAATGCAGCGGAGCAAATGCAGATGCTCGCATCTGTCGCGGATGCGTTGTCGAATGGCGTTTCAAGGCTTAGGACCTCTACCGCCTATGACCATTTCCACTTCGTTCTAAACGAGCAAGATCGCCTGACGACCGGCGGGACAGACCCTTTACTGCCACTCCTAGGCGAGCATATCGACAAGGCAATCTCGGTCGATCTGGCTGTCGCCTTCGCGATGGATAGCGGCGTCTCGCTCCTGGAGCCTTGGCTGCGGGAGCTTCTTGAGCGTGGCGGGCGCCTGAGGATCATCATTGGCGATTATCTCGACACGACCGACCCAGCCGCACTCCGTCGGTTGATGGATCTGGAGGGCGCGGAGCTTTATGTCTTCGAGACAGGCGGGCTCAGCTTCCATCCCAAAGCCTGGCTTTTCAGAGCCGCCGATACCTCGGGAATGGGGGTGGTGGGCAGCTCCAATCTCTCGAGATCTGCGCTGGAGACGGGTGTGGAATGGAACCTGCATTCCGAAGCCGCCAGTGATCAAGTCGCAGAGGCCTTTGAGGACTTGCTTTCCCGTCCTCAGGTGTCGCGCCTGACAGCCGACTGGATCGAAGTCTATGCCAAACGCCGACGCGCCCGGCCTCTGCCGGATTTCTCGCGCGGCATTGTCGAAGCAGAGGGCCCGCCGCCCGAACCACATCCGATCCAGATCGAGGCGCTCGATGCTCTGCGTAGAACGCGCCAGACTGGCCACCGTGCGGGGCTCGTCGTGCTAGCAACGGGCTTAGGCAAGACCTGGCTCGCGGCGTTCGACACCATACGCGCCAAAGCTGCGCGCATTCTCTTCGTGGCGCATCGGGACGAGATCCTGACCCAAGCCATGTCCGCCTTCCGCAAGGTCCGGCCCGATGCGTGCATGGGGCGTTATACGGGCACCGAGAAAGAAACCGAGACCGAGATCCTCTTTGCCTCGATACAGACCCTTGGCCGCGTCGAGCATCTGCGCCGCTTTGCGCCGGACCATTTCGATTACATCGTTGTGGATGAGTTTCACCACGCGGCAGCCCGCACCTATCAGAACCTGATCGAGCATTTCACTCCGCGCTTTCTTCTCGGCCTGACAGCTACCCCCGACAGGACCGATGGCGGTGATTTGCTGGGGCTTTGCGGCGAGAACCTCGTCTATCAATGCGACCTCTTCCGCGGGATCGATGCCGGCCGCCTCGCGCCGTTTCACTATTTCGGCGTACCGGACAATATCGACTATGCGCAGATCCCGTGGCGCTCGGGGCAGTTCGACCCGACCGAGTTGGAAGCGCAGCTCGCCACACAAGCTCGCGCCGAAAATGCGCTGGAGCAATTCCGCAAACGCGCCAGAGGCCCAGCCATCGGCTTTTGTTGCTCCAAGCATCACGCCGACTACATGGCGCAATTCTTCCGCGAAGCCGGGCTGCGGGCGGTGGCTGTCCATTCGGGCGACGCTTCCGCCCCGCGCGCCTCTTCGCTGACACAACTGGGCGCGGGCGAGCTGGATATCCTCTTTGCGGTCGATATGTTCAACGAAGGTGTCGACGTGCCCGAGATCGGCACCGTCCTGATGCTGCGTCCGACCGAGAGCGCGATCATCTGGCTGCAACAGCTGGGCCGCGGCTTGCGCAGGGTCGAGGGCAAGACCCTGCAAGTGATCGACTATATCGGGAACCACAGATCTTTCCTTACGAAAGTCGCGACGCTGACACGCGCGGGCAGTGGCGATCGCTCGATCACCCAGAAACTCGACGAATGGGAGCGCGGTGCTTTGGTGCTGCCGCCAGGCTGTGAGGTCACTTACGAGCTCGAAACCATCGATATCCTCCGTGCGCTCCTGAAACCGAAAGACGGCGCGAGCGAGCTCGAAGCCTTCTATCTGGAGTTCAGGGCACAGCAGGGCATCCGCCCACAAGCCATCGAGATGTTCCGCAACGGGTTCGATCCGCGGGCAACAGGGCATGGCGGCTGGTTCAATTTCGTGCGGGATATGGGCGATACATTACCCGAAGACGCCTTCACGACGCATGCCCGCCTTCTGGCGGATATCGAAAAGCCGAAGCGCTATGCGCCCGAGACACTCAAGGCGCTTGAGGCGATACTTGCCGGCAGGCAGCCGACCGGCAGCACCGAAGCACTGGCCTTCGATCCGCATGTGAGGAACGGCCACAATGGCTGGCAGCTCGCCCGCCCCACGCGCGGTGCGGCGCTGCAAGACCTTGCCCAAGAGCTCATCGAGTGGCGGCTGGCAGAGGTGCCCAATACGCGGCCCGAGGCCGATGACGGCGCCACGCCATTTGTGCATCGCTCCAAAGTCTTGCAACTCTGGCAGCGTTATCTTGCCCCCGAGATCGCAGAAGCCTTCGGGGTCGCGTACAAGCAGAATGTCTGGCGCACCGGCATTCTCCCGATCCTCGAGAAAAACGCGCTCATTCTTCTGGCAAATGTCTCGACACAGGATCTTGTCTACGAGAACGGCTTCCTCGCGCCCGACCGCATGCGCTGGTTCAGCCAGAACCGCACGACGCAGGACGGTCGGCATGGCCGGATCATTTCGGGCAAAGAACGAGACACTGTCCATCTCTTTGTCCGCCGCGGCAACAAGCTGAACGGCAAGGTCAATCCATTCATCTACTGCGGCCAGCCGCGCTTCCTTGCGTGGGAGGGCGAAAAGCCGATCACGGTAACATGGCAACTGCCCGAACCCGTGCCGCTGGGGTTGCAAGCCGAGCTAGGCGTGCCGAAGGCCTTCTAACCGCAGAGAACCTCCGTCCTCGCCCCCGTAGCCAGCGAGGCGACAACCAAGCCGCCCCACCACCATCTCGTTGCCAGATAAAATCTGCCCAAGCCTGCTTCATCGCGCGACGCTGCTCAAGTTGATCCGTGCGGTGATAGGCCGCCTCAACAGCATTCGCGACAGAATGGGCCAAGGCGCGCTCGGCCACATCACGCGAATATCCGTTCTCCGATGCCCAATCTCGGAAGCTGGACCGGAACCCATGCGCCGTTGCGTAGCGACCTGGAACATCACTTTGGAACTATTGAAGGCGCAGAACCTTGGTCAAAGTCATGTCGCTCATCTGCATCATAACGCGTGCCGAGAAGATCCAATCGCCACCAAGCCGCAAAGACGATTGGGCCGTAAGTAGATCAATCGCTTGTCGCGAGGGCGGAACACGATTCTGTTGCCCCCCTTTCATCCGCTCGGCTGGAATGGTCCAGATGGCCGCATCAAAATCAATCTCATCCCAAATTGCCCCGCGGACCTCTCCAGAACGCGCGGCCGTCAGGATGAGAAACAGGAGAGCTTGGCGACTGATAGAGAGCTTATTCTGACCAGTAAGGGTCGATATCAACTCGGGCATGTTGCGCCACGGTGCTGCCGGATGGTGCTGCACACGATCTGCGGTCCCACGCTGCTTGGGCAGTAGCGCCTTCACGGCTGAAAGCGGGTTCGCATCACAAGAGCGATGCGCCACAGACCAAATCATGACGCTCTCGCACCGCTGCTTCACACGCTTTGCGGTTTCTTCTTTGTCGAGCCAGATCGGTTTAAGAACTTGCGCAAAATCACCGATGGTCAAGCTATTCACCTCGCGCGCCCCAAGCTTTGGGAGGACGTAAGCCTGTAGGGGTGAAATCCACTGATCACGGTGCTTGGCGTTGCGATATCCTGGCGCCAAGGTTTCAAACACTGCGCGAGAGGCCTCTTCAAAGCTGGGCATACGACGCGCCGCTTGCTCTTGCGCCAAACGCCGTTCTTCTATCGGGTCGAAGCCGTTGACGATCTGACCACGCGCCTCCATCGCCAGGCGGCGTGCATCAGCCAACCCGAGTTCAGAGAAAATCCCCAGCCCCATATCGCGGCGCCTACCGGAAACCGGCGACTTGAACCGAAACGTGAATTTTCCGGTCCCACTTTTCGCATTTGCCGAAATGTAGAGGCCCAACACACCTCCCACAGCGACCACCCTTCTTCAGGTTTGAGCCTCTTCGCTTGCGCATTGGTCAGCAACTCTCATGCCTCCGCCATACTTTCCAGCCCCACACGAAACACGGGATTGGATGATACGGGTTGAAACAGATAAAAACCGCTGCGTGAATATTTTCATTTTTATATCAGAAACATACGCGACAATTGAAGCCGAGATGATTTTATATGAGACGTTTATAGGTCGCCCCCCTCCGCCATATACCCTACACCTTTTTCCATTCCTCCAGCGCAGGGTTGGACGGCACTGCCTCTGCCTTGGCCGCCGCTGGTGGCGTGGCCGGTTTGGGCGTGCGGAAGTAATGGGCCTCGCGGGCGCCGAAATAGAACCCCACGATCGCGGCAAGCAGCCACCAGAGCGGCTCCGGCACATAGGACAGTCCCACCATCCGCTCCGCAAAAGACTGCGGATTGACCATCGCATAGATGAAAAGCCCGAGCGTCCCGAGCGCAAGAAACGGGCGGGGCAGACGGTTAAGCCCGTTCACGAAACTGTCGAACCAGCAGGCGGGCTTGGCAGCGAATTCCTCGCCATAGGCACGCTGCGTCGCCGAGAAGGCCTCATGCGAGGCCTCCATCTTCTTGGTCGCGTTCACGTTGAAGATTTCGGCCATCTCGCTGGCCGCCTGACCGATGGCCGCCACGCCTCCCGAAGCGCCAAATACCTTACCAATCAACCCCATGCGGCCACCCTTGCGCGATGCTCGGCCTCACTCAGATGGAACCGCGCCGAGATGAACTCTTCAGAACGCGTGATCCATCCACCCTTGCGCCCCTTGCGGGTGGTGGCATATTTGCGGCTCGCCGGACGGCTATCCGCCAGTGAATAATAATAATTCCGGCGCGCAATCCCGTAAGCATCGGCGATCAGCTCGGGCGATTTGCGCGCAGCGGCCTGCGCGGCGGCCGCCGTCCGGGGCCCCAGAACCCCGTCGACACTGACCTCCTGGCCCATATCGTTCAGGAGCCGTTGCAGGATCTTCACCGCATTGCGGCCCGCATTCACATACATATCGAAAACGGAAGCCTGCAGCGCCTCCGGCAACTGCCCGAGACCGGGTTCGTCGAAATAATGGCGGATGAAGATATCGACGGCCTGCTCACGGGTCAGGCGGCGGACATCGGCCTCGGTGATCTTGCCGTCACGATCCAGATCCAGACCCAGGCGGCGCATGGTGTGAATCGTCACGCCATAATTGGTCGCACCGCCCGGGTCGGAGGGGTCATTCACATAGCCGCCTTCGCGGGCAACGATGGCTTCGGCAATCTCTCTAACATTGGGCATGGATTTCTCCCGATTGATCTATCGGGAGAAATCCTCACAGCCGGAGGTTAAGCACCGGCAGCCGCAACGTCCGCCGGCATCCGCATCAGCTTTTGGGCGGCTCGTAAACGCCCTGTTCCTTCAGTGCGTCAACCACTTCCTTGGGCATGTAATTCTCGTCATGCTTGGCAAGGATCTCGCTGGCCACGAAGACACCGTCTTCCATCTCGCCGGTGCCGACCATGCCCTGCCCTTCCTTGAAGAGATCGGGCAGGACGCCGTTGAAACGTGCGGGCACCGTGGCCCCCCCATCGGTCACCTCGAAATGGATGGTGCCATCGGGATCGCGCTTGATCGACCCGTCGGCGACCAGCCCGCCCAGACGAAACACCTCCCCCGGCTTGACCGGCTCGCTGGCCAGCTGCGAAGGCGCACGGAAATAATTGATCCCGTCGCGGAACGCATAGCCGATCATCGCGACCGCCACGACAAGCGCGACAGCGGCGGCAACCAGAACCTGAATGCGGCGTTTCTTCTTGAGGCTTTTCATCGCGTCCCCGTTTCTCCGCTCCCCTTACGGGAAGAGCGGTGCCAGCGTCAGGCCGGCCATTTCATCGTTACCAAGCATGAGGTTGGCGTTCTGCATCGCCTGCCCCGAAGAGCCTTTGCACAGGTTGTCGAGCGCCACGACCACCATCGCGCGGCCCGGAATACGGTCCGCACTCACACCGACATGCACATAGTTCGAACCGGCGATCGAGCGGGTCGAGGGCAGGCCACCAAAGGGCAGAACCTCGATGAACGCCTCGGATGCATAACGGTCAGAGAGCGCCTTATAGACCGCCTGCGGATCGCCTTTCACATAGGCCGAAGCCAGAATACCGCGGTTCATCGGTGCCAAATGCGGGGTGAATTGCACCAGCACCGGACGACCGGCCAGCTTCGAGAATTCCTGATCGAATTCGCCTAAGTGGCGGTGTTTACCGCCCGCCGAGTAGGGATAGGTGCCGCCCGACAGCTCGGCATGCAGAAGGTTCTCCTTCAGCGAGCGCCCTGCCCCCGACACACCGTTTTTCAGATCCAGCAGAATGTCATCGAGATCGATCACTCCCGCCTCGATCAGCGGACGGATCGCATACTGTCCTGCCGCCGCGTTACAGCCCGTGCCCGCGCAAAGCCGCGCGTTGCGGATCTCGTCGCGGTAGAATTCGGTCAGGCCATAGACCGCCTCTTTCTGCATCTCCACGGCGCAATGCGGTTTGCCATACCATTTCTCGTATTCCGCCGGATCGCGCAGACGGAAATCGGCCGAGAGATCGACCACTTTCAGATCGAGCGGCAACTCGCGGATCACCTCCTGCGAGGTGGCATGCGGCAGCGCGCAGAAGGCCAGATCGACGCCGGAGAAATCGATCTCCTCGATTTTCACGAGAGCCGGAAGATTCAGATGGCGCAGATGCGGGAACACATCCCCCATCGCCATGCCTGCCTTGCGCTCGCCCGACAGCGCCACGATCTCCATGCTTGGATGGGTAGCGATCAGGCGGACAAGCTCGGCACCGGTATAGCCCGAGGCTCCGAGGATGGCGATTTTCTGGGTCATATGCGATCCTTTCAGCAGGTGATCCATGCAGGCAACAAGCCACGAAGACACCCCGAGCGGCACATCCGCGCGGTTTGATGCTGTTTTCTGCGCTCGGGCCCCTCGCGTCAAGCTGCCACGCGGGAAATTTACCAGCGCGGGTGGGCCTCAGGCCCGCTCGAACACCACCTTGCGGCGCAAGAAACGGGTCGCGTTATTGGCTACATGCGCCGGATCACCGGTGGTCAGGAATTTCGTCTCCGTGCCCGCGCCGATAAATTCGGGACGACGCTCCAGGTAATCGGCCAGACTTTCGGCGACCAGATTGGCCTGACTATAGACCTTCACATCCGGTCCCAGCCCTTCCTGGAAGGCTTTCTGCATGATCGGGTAATGGGTGCAGCCCAGAATCGCCGCATCGGGGCGCGGCATCCGGCGGCGCAGTGCCTCCACATGGGATTTCACCAGCGCCTCGGCCAGAATGTCATCGCCATCCTCGATCGCATCAACCACGCCGCCACAGGGCTGCGCCTCGACATCGACACCGATCGCACGGAAGGCCAGCTCGCGCTGGAAGGCGCGGCTTGCAACGGTCGCGGGCGTGGCAAAGAGCGCCACATGTTTCACCTCGACCTCGCGCGGCGGCGAATTATCGCCCCACTGGCGCTCGGTCAGAGCCTCGATCAGCGGGACAAAAACCCCCAGAACACGCTTGTCCTTGGGCAGCCATGTCTCCTGCATCCGCTTGAGTGCCGCGGCGGACGCCGTATTGCACGCCAGAATGACCAGATCACATCCTTCGGCCCAGAGACGCTCGACCGCTGCGGTGGTCAGCTCGTAGATGTTATCGGCATCACGCACCCCGTAAGGCGCATTGGCGTTATCACCCAGATAGACGAAGGGCACGTCGGGCAGGCGCCGCGAGACCGCGTCCAGAACCGTCAGCCCGCCAAGACCACTATCGAAAATGCCGACCGCCATTGATATTCCTCCCGCTCTGCCCGCTGCGTCTTGCAGTTGTTTTACGCCTGCGCAAGCCCGGATGAAAAGACGTAATCATGCAAGGCACCGACAATCGACCAATTAACGGAACCGACCTAAAGGACACGGTTTTTCGATAGTTTGCAGCTGCGGCATCGTTTCCCTTGGAGAACCCCCTGCCCTGCCTTTAAAAGCATAGCTGTTATGCGTATATAGTAAGACGGACCAAGAAGGCAGAGGGCGCGATGGACTGGGACAAACTGCGAATCTTTCACGCGGTTGCGGATGCAGGGTCGCTGACCCATGCAGGCGATGCGCTGCATCTGTCGCAATCGGCCGTCAGCCGCCAGATCCGGTCGCTCGAGGAAATGCTCGGCACGACCCTTTTCCATCGACATGCGCGAGGGCTGATCCTGACCGAACAGGGCGAGCTTCTGTTTGATGCCACGTCCACCATGGCCAAGAAACTCGACGCCGCCTCCGCCCGCATCCGCGATTCGGAGGAAGAGGTCTATGGCGATCTGCGTGTCACCGCGACGACCGGTTTCGGCACGATGTGGCTCGCGCCGCGGCTTAACAAGCTTTACGATAAGTATCCCGAACTGAAGATCGACCTGATGCTCGAGGAGCGCGTGCTCGATCTGCCGATGCGTGAAGCCGATGTGGCGATCCGCATGAAAGAACCCGCACAGGCCGACCTGGTCCGCAAGCGCCTGCTCAATATCCGGATGCGTTTCTACGCGACCCCGCAATATCTGGAGCAGCACGGTCATCCGCAAACGCTGGAAGACCTGAAGAACCATCGGCTGATCTGTCAGAGCCCGTCTGTGCCGCAAGTCGCGGCAGGAGCCGCCTTGGCACAGCGCGCACTTGCCCATGAGATGCCCAACACCCTGACAGTGAACAACTATTTTGGAATCCTTCAGGCGGTTCTCAATCATGTAGGCATTGGTATCCTGCCCGATTACCTTACCGTCGATAATAATATCGAACGCGTGCTGCCCGATATCGATTCGAATGAGGTGCCGGTCTTCCTCGCCTATCCGGAAGAACTACGCCAATCACGCCGCGTGACGGCCTTCCGTGACTTCATTCAGGAAGAGATCCAAGCCTATCGCCGCATACAGGCAAACGACAACCAAAGCTAAACTGCTGAAATAAAGCACATGTTCAGGCGCTCTCGCCGACACATGCCTTGGGCGCATAGCGGCTCTGCAAAAACTTTCTCAGAAATCCCTTGAACGGTTTATAAACTGCACATATTTGAGGCGCAGAAGCAGATGATTTGCGGAAACGCTCATCAGCTTCTACCTCCCTGTTGGACTATGGCCGAGCTCTGCTCGGCCTTTTTTTTGGGCCAAAATTCCAGACTATGGAATATGCCAGAGTCCAGAGGGCTAACCAGCCTGAAAAAACCGACACTGCGTCAAAGGGTTAGCGCCGTCACGTCAGGCGACTGGCAAAAAATCACGGATTTTCCGGAACTATCAGGCGGCTCTCTAAGTTGATTAGCCATGAACCGCAACGGTTGAAAAACACGACTTCCGATAGGAGCCACGCTATGAAAACCACTAACAAATTCCTGACCGGCACCATTCTGACCGCAACTATGGCATTGCCGATGGGCGCATTCGCCCAGTCCGCGCCGGATGCTGCAGATACGCAGGCCGATAGCCCTGCAGGCTTGATCGACTATAAAATGGGTATCGTCGAAATGCAAGACGGCTCGACCTCGGCAGATGCCGCCGCAGCCGCGACCGCGAGCATCAACCAGACCGGTGGTCCCGATGGTCGCAAGGGTCTGGCCGAGATCAAAACCGAAGCCAATTCCGGTGTAACGACGGCCAATGCAGGCACCATGGGCACCATGGAAGACAACAACACCGAAGCCTCGGTGCCTGCCGAGTATGAATACAAGAACGGCCTCGGTATCGCCGAGAGCAAGACCGCCGCGATGGACATGGGGTCGGCCATGTCGAGCGATGGCGAGAATATCGGCCAGATCGAGCGCGTTGAAAAAGGCGACGCAAGCGACACCGTCTACATTCGCATCTCGGACAAGCTTGATACGCCTGTTTCGATGTTCAAAGTCACCGTTCCCTCGTCGGATCTCGAGGATGGCATCGTGACCCTGCCATGGACCCTTACCGGTCTCCTCAGCTCGCTTGAAGAGCAACAGGACGCCTGATTTCGGCAGACTCATCCCTAGAAAGAGCCAGCCACGCGCTGGCTCTTTTCGTATTTCGTCCCCGAACACCGCATTTCGGGCGGCACTTGCGGCAGAAGAGGCCTTCCCCCAAGCCGCTCAATGTTCTAATGCATGCGCAACCGATGCGCCCGCCGGAGAACATTTATGACCGAACCCGCACTCACCCCCGACCTGATCGCCGCTCACGGGCTCTCGCCCGACGAATATGAGCGTATTCTGGAAATTATCGGGCGTGAACCGAGCTTCACAGAACTTGGCATCTTCTCGGCCATGTGGAACGAGCACTGCTCGTATAAATCATCCAAGAAATGGCTGCGCACACTGCATACCAAAGGCCCGCAGGTCATCTGCGGTCCGGGCGAGAATGCAGGCGTTGTGGACATTGGCGACGGTCAGGCGATCGTTTTCAAGATGGAAAGCCACAATCACCCCTCCTATATCGAGCCGCACCAAGGCGCGGCGACCGGCGTGGGCGGCATCCTGCGCGATGTCTTCACCATGGGTGCGCGCCCGATTGCCGCGATGGACAGCCTGTCGTTTGGCATGCCCTCGCACCCCAAGACCAACCATATCGTCAAGGGCGTGGTCGAAGGCGTGGGCTCCTATGGCAACTGCTTTGGCGTGCCGAATGTGGGCGGCGAAGTCCGCTTCCACCCCTCCTATAACGGCAACTGCCTCGTGAACGCTTTTGCTGCGGGTCTCGCGGATGCCGACAAGATCTTCTACTCGGCCGCATCCGGCATCGGCATGCCCGTCGTCTATCTGGGCGCCAAGACCGGCCGTGACGGTGTGGGTGGCGCAACCATGGCCTCCGCCGAATTCGACGACACAATCGAGGACAAGCGCCCGACCGTGCAAGTCGGCGACCCCTTCGTCGAGAAATGCCTGATGGAAGCCTGCCTCGAGCTGATGGCGTCGGGGTCGGTGATCTCGATTCAGGATATGGGGGCTGCCGGCCTCACCTGCTCGGCTGTGGAAATGGGCGACAAGGGCGGCCTCGGTATCCACCTCAAGCTGGAAAACGTTCCCCAGCGCGAGACCAATATGACCGCCTACGAGATGATGCTCTCGGAAAGCCAGGAGCGGATGCTCATGGTGCTCAAGCCCGAGAAAGAGGCCGAGGCCCGCGCCATCTTCGAGAAATGGGATCTGGACTTTGCCATCGTGGGCGAGACCATCGCCGAAGATCGCTTCCTGATCGAGCATAACGGCGCGATCAAAGCCGATCTGCCGCTGTCGAAACTGTCCTCGACCGCGCCCGAATATGACCGTCCGTGGGTCGAGACCCCGAAACCTGCTCCGGCCGCCGCCCTGCCCGCAATCGGCGCAATGGATGCGCTCAAGGCGCTGATCGGCTCGCCGAACTACGCGGCCAAGGATTGGGTCTTCGAGCAGTATGACACGCAGGTGATGGGCGACACCGTCCGCCGCCCCGGCATGGGCGCAGGCGTGGTGCGCATCCATGGCACACCGAAAGCCGTGGCCTTCACCGCCGATGTGACCCCGCGCTATGTCAAGGCCGATCCGTTCGAGGGTGGCAAACAAGCGGTCGCGGAAAACTTCCGCAATCTCTGTGCCGTGGGCGCACGCCCCTTGGCCACCACCGACAACCTCAACTTCGGCAACCCCGAGAAGCCCGAGATCATGGGTCAGTTCGTGGGCGCGATCAAAGGCATCGACGCAGCCGTGAAAGCGCTCGACATGCCGATCGTGTCGGGCAACGTCTCGCTTTATAACGAGACCGACGGTCAGGGCATCCTGCCGACGCCGACGATCTGCGCCGTGGGGCTCTTGGAAAACCTCGAGGACGAGCTGATCGCGGGTCTTCCGTCGGAGGGCGATATCGCACTGGTGATCGGAGCCACCAAAGGCCATCTGGACCAATCCGCGCTTGCCTTCGAGGCCTTTGGTATCGAAGCCGGTCAGGCACCGGAAGTCGATCTGGACGAAGAGCTGAAAAACGGCACCTTCCTGCGCGCCAACCGCAAATCGCTGACCTCGGCGACCGACCTTTCGGATGGTGGCGTGGCTCTGGCAGCCTTCGAGATGGCCGAAAGTGCCGCTCTGGGCGTCTCGCTGGACAGCGCCGAGATCGGCCTGCTCTTCGGCGAGGATCAGGCGCGCTATCTGGTCACCGCGACCGAAGCCGGCGCAAGCGCCCTTGAGGCCGCCGCTGCCAGCGCAGGCGTGACCATCGCCCGCGTCGGCCGCTTTGGAGGTGATACGGTCAGCTTCGGCGGCGACAAAGCCCCGCTTGCCGATCTGGCCAAGCTCTATCGCAGCACCTTTGCCGCAGCGATCAACGGCTGAGCCTTACAACAGAGCTGACAAAAAGGCCGCCTTCGGGCGGCCTTTTGCATGTTCATAGTTCTGCGCGCCAGATCGGCGAGGGTGCGACACCAACGCACAGCCGAATACCCATGCCTGCCTTTTGCCCGCCACCCACCACCGCTATGATGCCCTAAACACAAGCAAAGCACTGATCTTCCATGCCCCAACTCACCGCAGATAGCGTCCTTCCCAAAGCGTTCAGACTGTTCATCGCCGCTCTGATCGCACTGAGCCTCTCCGAGCTTCTGGGCTTTCACAATACCTACTGGGCGGCAATGCCGGTCTTCGTCATCGCCCAACCTGTCCGTGAGGATATGCTGATCCGCGGGCTCTTGCGTGTGGCGGGAACGATCGCCGGTGCGGCCATTGGCATTCTGACCCTACTCTATCTGCATAACCCGCTCTCCATCGGGCTGGCCGTCGGTGCGACAGTCGCCATAGGCACCGGCATCGCCTATCGGATCGGCACGACCTATAGCTACGGCTTCACGCTCATGGCCTTCAGCTGCGGGGTGATCGTGATGCCCTCACTCGGGCTGGGCGCAGACGGCGTCACCCTGGCGCTCGAGCGGTTGTGGTCCACCCTGATCGGGGTGGCCTCCATCACGCTGGTTTCGTGGTATTTCACCCCGAGCCGCAACGGGCCAGTTCCACCGCGCCCCGTGCCCCACTCGACGCGCCAGATGCTGATGCGCATGGCCTTTGTCGGCGGGCTCTGCACGCTCACCACCACCGCCACCGGTCTTGCCCCGCATTTTGCCGTGATGTCGGCTGGGCTTGCGACCTCGGTCTTCTGCGCGGTGATCGGTTCGATGAACGACCCGCGCCCGATCATCCGCTGGCTGGTGCCCGGCGTTTTCATGGGCGTCTGCGCCGCCATCCTCTACCGGTTCATCATCAGCCAGTTCGGGCTGGATCACACCCAGATCTACATCCTCGCGATCATTTTCATCGCCATCGGCAGCCTGATCCGCGCCCATCCCAAGACGGCTGCACCGGGGCTCGATATCAATATGTGCTTCCTGCTGGCGGGCGAGGCAGGGGCGGTCGGGCATTCCTTCGAGCTGACCGCCTATGGCGCGTGCGGGTTGATTGCGGGCAACCTTCTGGTGGCAGGTGTGCTGCATCTGATCGCCTCGCTGCGCGACCGCGAGGGTAAATCCGCGCTAAGCTGAATGGGGGATGCCCCTTGCAGCGGCCCAACCCAAGGCTTAGTTTACAAGGGAAGCAGTAGGAGTGCCTATTTTATGCCCATGGAAGCCCAGGACATCGAACACCTGATCCGCGCGTCGTTCCCCGAGGCCCAGATCACCATTACCGACCTTGCCGGTGACGGGAACCACTGGGCCGCCGAGGTGATCGACGAATCCTTCCGCGGCAAGAACCGTGTGCAACAGCAACGTGCCGTCTATGCCGCCCTGAAGGGCGCGATGGACGGCCCGAATGGCGCTCTGCATGCGCTGGCGCTGACGACCAAAGCGCCGGACTGATCGCATCCCTTGCGCCATCACGGGTTTATGGATGGCGCGGGACACGGGTTTTATGGCATTCTACCGGCAATCTTAGACCGGACCGCCCTCCCCATGGGCGCCATGCCAGAACCTTGGCAAAACTCAGACATGGCCTGCCCCTCCGCAGCGCCCCAGAAAGGACCTTCGCCATGAGCGCGCAAGACCAGATCCAGAAAGACGTCACCGAAAACGACGTGGTGCTTTTCATGAAAGGCACCAAGGAAATGCCCCAATGCGGTTTCTCCAGCCGTGTCGCTGGCGTGCTGAACTTCATGGGGGTGAGCTATAAGGACATCAACGTCCTCGCCGATGCCGAGATCCGTCAAGGCATCAAGGACTTCTCCGACTGGCCGACCATCCCGCAGCTTTACGTCAAAGGCGAATTTGTCGGCGGCTGCGATATCGTGACCGAAATGACCCTCTCGGGCGAGCTGGACCAGCTCTTCGCCGATAAAGGCATAGCCTATAACAAGGACGCAGCAGACCAGATCCGCGCTGCAAACGCCTGATCCAGCAGCAAAATCATAAGAGAGCCCCGCCTGTCCCGCGGGGCTTTTTCGTGTCAGGCGGGATCCAGAAACGGGGTCTCGCGCCAAATCGCCAGGAGCTCTGCGCAGGTGACAACAGGTATCCCTTGGAGGGCCAATGCCTTCATCTCCAAAAGCAGAAGCGCTGCCAGCTTGTAGCCATGGCGCGCTGCATCCATCGAGGGGCTACTCGGGACAAAACTCTGCTCGATTTCGGTGGCGGCACGAGTCAGGGCGATCGCGATATCGGTCGGGTCCGCTTCTGGGCCCAGCTGCGCGAGTTCGGGCACCAGCCCGACCCATCCGGCTTCACGGGTCAGCAACGCATCCAGAGCATAGGCCAGAAGCCTGTCGGGCATCTGTTCTGCGACACTTTCTGTTCCCAATGCCGAATCGTCTTTCATCTACCCGCCATACCGTTAACGGCACCATCATATCAGATTATGTCCGCAACGTCGTAGAAAGAAAGTTCTGGACTTTGTGATCGTTCGAGCCAGTTGGTATTGTTTATTTGAAAACCCTTTTCTGCTATTCAACTGGGACCACAGCCCCATATGAGCAGAAAAATGCCCTATATTCCCCAAGCCCGTGAACTCGCGCTCGGCCTGTTCACCGCCATTTTCGCCATGATCATCTTTCAGGCCGCACGCGGCGCCGGCCAGTTGACGCCGCCGGAACTGGTGCTGCTGTCCACCGCGGCCGCCTGTGCCCTGCGTGGTTTTATCGCCAATTTGCGCGAGACCGTGGCCGCCCCGCTGCGAGCCGATTGCTGGCGCACTACGTTCATTTGCGCGGCGCTGACGACCAAGCTGGTCTGGGCCGAGGCCTTGACGCGCCATACCGATGGCGCGGTGACCGCGGCAAGCCTTGCGGCCATCCTGCTCGCCCTGACCCACAACCTGATCTGCCAGTCGCGCGGGGCAATGCGCGGCAACTGAGACCGGAAGGGCGGGTTATTTCCCGCCCCGACGCCGCCTCAGCCGCGTCCAGAGCCCTTCGGCACGATCCTCGACACCATCCCAGGCCTCCTCCATATCCTCCAGCACCGGATCGATTGAACGGCGGCGGAACTGCTTCCACAACGCGCGCAGGAACAGGATCACGACCACGAGGAAAACCAGGATGATGATGTTCGCCCACGGGATGATCGTTGCATCCGGCCCCGAGACGACCTTGATTGCGACCGCATTCGGGTAGATCGAGATCCATTCATTCCGCCAGCCGTAATGGGTGATCGACACCCAGACCGGATCGGCCTTGGTCGAGATCAGATCCTGTGCCACCGCCTGCAGGTTCGAGCTGTCAAACTTGAAATAGGGCGGCCAGCGCCAGCCGGTATCCTCGTTACGATAGACCATCGGCCTGCCATTCGGGCGCTGGGTTTGGATGAAGAACACATCGCGGCTGCCTGCGGCCAGCGCGGTCTGGCTGGGTGACGCCCAGAAGATCGAGTGCTCGCCATAATCGATACGGCGGTTCTCGGTGCCGACGATGCGGACGATATCGTGCTGCGGCAGGGTGTAGTGGAAGAAGGCGAAACCCAGCAGCGCCAGCACTGCGAAAAAGCCCCATTTGAAATACCGCATCAAAGCCTCATGTGTCGTTCATCAGATAGACGATAGAGATGACCACGCGCACCGGCAGAATAGAGACCAGCACCAGCAATCACTTGGGTAAACTGCGCCCCCCCTCAGGACGCGCGCGAACCGCGCCACAGCTTGAGGGCCCGCAGGACCAGCCCCGACAGGAGCACGGGGATCAGCGCGACCACATAGGCACCCGCAAAGGTCTGCGCTGCGCTATGGTTGTTCTTGCACATATAGGTAGGGTCGGCCAGATGCAGCGGAAAGCCCGCGCCACACAGGGTCCCTGCCCCGTAGAAGACCGGCACCAGCGTAGCCAGCGGCACCAGCATCAAAAGCGTGGCAAAGGGACGTTTGGACAGCCAGCCGCCCATCGCGATGCACAGGATCAGGCCGAAAATCAGAAAGAAATTCATCAGGTCATTCCTCGGGTTACACGGCGATATTGTCGATCATGCGCACCTGACCAAGCGACAGAGCCACCAGCAGCCGCCCGTTCTCGGCAAATGCCTCAAGCGGCGCAAGGCTCTCGCCCGACCGGAAATCAAGATAATCTACCGCACCGAAACCTTTCGCGGCGAGTTCGGCGCGCGCTTCGGCGAGCGCGCTTTCCACGGCATGTCCCGCGCGTAGTTTGGCAGCAACCTCCTGCAATATCCGGTGCAACTCTGGGGCAAGCGCGCGTTCCTCGGCGCTCAGGCGGACATTGCGCGAGGACATCGCGAGCCCGTCCTCCTCGCGGATGGTCGGACAGCCCACAACGTTGATCGGCAGATTGAGATCGCGCACCATGCGTTTGACCACCTGCAATTGTTGCCAGTCCTTCTCGCCGAAGAAGGCAGACCCTGCCTGTGTCATTCCGAACAGCTTGGCCACCACCGTGGCCATTCCGTCGAAATGGCCCGGACGATGCTCGCCCTCCATCGGAGCGGTCACACCGCTGACAGAAACGGTCGTGGCAAACCCGTCCGGATAGACCTCGGTCACATCAGGCGCAAAGAGCACATCGACCCCTGCCGCCTCCAGAAGCGCCAGATCGCGCTCCTCATGGCGGGGATATTTTGCCAGATCGTCGGTATTGTTGAACTGCATCGGGTTCACGAAAATCGTCACGATCACACGGTCCGACTGCGCCCGTGCGGTTTTCACAAGGCTCAGATGGCCATCATGCAGCGCACCCATGGTAGGCACCACGCCAACCAGCATCCCCGAGCGCTTCCACGCGGCCACTTTCTCCTGTAATTCCGTGGAGTTACGGATGACCAGCGTCATTTCTTCACCTCATCGGCAAACATATGTTCGGGTGCGGGAAACTGGCGCGCGCGCACCTCTGCCGCATAGGCAGCCACGGCTTGGCCCGCATCATCGCCCAGTTGCGCATAGCGTTTGACGAATTTCGGCTTGAACGCGGTGAAGAGGCCCAGCATGTCATCCACCACCAGAACCTGCCCGTCGCAGTTCACGCTGGCACCGATCCCGATCGTCGGCACGGCGATTTCCCGGGTGATCCGCTCGGACAGCCCCTGCGGCACTTTTTCGAGCGTGACGGCAAAGGCCCCTGCCTCTGCAACGGCCTTCGCATCGGCCATCAGCCGCGTGCCGGCATCTCCGCGCCCCTGCACCTTGTAGCCACCAAACACATTCACCGATTGCGGCGTCAGCCCGATATGGGCCACCACCGGAACGCCGCGCGCCACGAGGAAGCCGATCGTTTCGGCCATATGCACGCCGCCTTCCAGTTTCACCGCCTGTGCGCCGGTCTCGGCAAGGATACGGGCCGCGTTGCGGAAGGCCTGCGCGGGGCTTTCCTCATAGGATCCGAAGGGCATATCGACCACGACACAGGCCGCATCGGACCCGCGCATCACGGCCTGCCCATGCAGGATCATCATCTCCATGGTCACGCCCAGAGTGCTCTCGAGCCCGTGCACCACCATGCCGAGGCTATCGCCAACCAGCACCAGATCGCAATGCGGATCCATGATACGGGCCATCGGCGTGGTATAGGCTGTCAGACAAACGATAGGGCTTTTGCCCTTCATTGCAGCGATATCGCTTGGCATCTTGCGCGAGATCTTTGCAGCGGCGCTCATGGGCGATCCTCCTTTGCCCTGCGCATCCTTTGGCGCAGGTGCCAGAGCAATAGCCCCCAAGTTGCGCAATTGCAAAGAAAAGAGGACAACTCTGCCCGCGCAAACCAAAGCGCGGCAGACCATCTGGCCTACCGCGCTTCGCCTTCCCCACCCAAGGGAAATTCCTATTTGGAGATTCAGTTGCCGGACAACGCCGCGTCGCGCTCGGCCTCGGTGGTGGTCGCAGGGTAGATCTGCGCGTCAGCTTCCTCGGCAGCCTCGGCAGCCGCAACAGGGTCCTCGCCTGCCGCCTGCGCCTTGGCGGCGGCTACTGCGCGGTCATGCGCCTCGGCATCCGAGATCGCGGGATCCTCGATCTTGCCCTCGTCCCATGCCTTGGCATCCGCCTCGATGGCGGCAGTGTTGGAGGACGATACCACATAGCCCGAATGCAGCTGTGTGACGGGGCCTTCATATTCGAGGCTCTCGGCGAGGGTGCGGACCTTCACCTTGGTGCCGATCTCGGTCTCGTCGAACATGTCCATGATGTCCTGATTGAAGAACCGGATACAGCCCGCGGAGGTCGCCTTACCGATGGAGGATGGGTCCATCGTTCCATGCAGGCGGTAATAGGTATCGCGGCCATTCTTGTAGAGATAGAGCGCGCGCGCACCGAGCGGGTTTTCCAGACCACCCTTCAGACCACCGGCCAGCGGACCGTAAAGATCGGGATCGGTACGGATCATGTTATTTGTGGGCGTCCAGCTGGGATAGACTTCCTTACGGCGAATCGTTGCGGTCCCGGAGAAGCCCTTGCCGGCCTTGCCGACGGCCACACCCATGCGCATCGCGCGGCCGGGTTCCTTGATGTGATAGGCAAAGCGCGCATAGGGGTCGATCACAATGGTGCCGACGGGTTCGGGACCGTTGTAATCCACCCATTGGCGCCGATTGCGATCGTTGAGATATTTGGCGGAAATCGCAGGTACGGTAATGTCGGGTTCCAGCTCGTCCTTGCGGGCGCGGTAGACGGCGGGCACAGAGGCCGTCGATACGGTAGGCGTCGGGGACATGCCATCATGTGGTTGTGCCGCACAACCGGCCAAAGCAATCAAACCCGCAGCCGCGATTACCGGCAAACGAAAACGAACAAGTGTAGTCGACACGACAGCAAATCCTTTCGGAACTTCTCTATATACCCTCACTTTACCGGGCAGATCGGCAAGCGTCGGGCAGACTGAAACCAGTTTTCAAAGCTCCAGTAAGCTGACAAGGCGCGAAACCTCAAGTCGGTTCCCTGTTCCACGAGAAAAAATAAGCCAGATTGCGAATAAACGACAACAGCACCGGAAATCCGGTGCTGTTGGGGTCACGAAATAGAGAGAACGGTTTTTTATGTTCAGCCCTGCGGGTCGATCTGCCCCAGAGGCAGGAACAGGGTCTCGCCAGAGCTATCATCGACACCGTCATTATCGGTCACGATATAGGTCAGCCCCTGCGCATCCATGGCCATCCCTTCCACCTTATCAACGACAAAGCCACCCGTAGACCGCAGATCGGGGATCAGATCACGGACCTCTTCCTTGGTCACGACCGGCAGCTCCCCGCCCAAGGGTGCGGGCTGCAGCTGGTCCAGCGCAACGCGGGTGATTTTCTTGATTCTGGCGTCTTGCGCGATCTGGTTATCACGCTCGATGAAATAGGCGTAATCTCCATGCACGGTGATTTCCGAAAGGCCGACCCAGCCCTTGCCCTTGGGGTCGAGCGGGTAATGCACCGCGCCCCACTCCTCGGTCTCGGTGTTATAGGCCACCAGTTTCACCAGCCCCGCAGGGTCATCGCCCCATTCACGCTGGGTCGCCATCCAGAGCGTATCACCGACTTTCGCCACGCCTTCAAAGCCGTAGCGGGTCGCCTGCGTGGCCAGTTCCGGCGGCAGACCGATCTGTTCCTCGATCTCGCCCTTGGCATCCACATGTAGCAAACCATGCGGGACCATCTTGGCCGCGTTACCCTCGGAGGCGAGCCAGAAGCCGCCCGCCCCATCCAGCGTGATCCCTTCGAGATCGGTGAGCTGCGCCGGCGCCCCGTTAAGGTTGATATCGATTGCGCCAGTGATCTGCGCGGGCTGCTGGCGGACATCGATGGTAAAGATCCGCGGCGCGGCCCCGTAGAAGCTGTCAGCCACGGCAAAGAGCTGCCCCTGCCCGCCTGCGGCCAGCCCCGAAAGCGCACCCCAGCCGATCAGCGGGTCGGTGCCTGCGGAGGTGATCATCGGATAGGCGGCGGGCTTGTCACTGCGCTCGTAGATCATCACATGGGCGGGGGCGTTACCATCCTCGCGCGCATCGGTCTCGTTGGCCGAGACCAGCAGATTGCGCTGCGGGATCGAGACATAGCCCTCCGGCCCGATCCCCGAGGGCAGCATCTGCAACAGCTCGGGCGCTGCGGGATCGGTCACGTCATAGACCCCCACAACCGAGCCCCGCTCGGACCCGATGAACAGAAGCGGCGTGCCGCCATAAATGTTGAATTCGACCGATTCAGGCTCGACGCCCTTCTTGCCCGCGCGTTTATCGGGGAAATGGCCGATGGCGGCGACAGCGCGCTCGAAGCTGTTGCCGCTGTCATAGACGATGGTGCCGTCTTTCCTGAAAATTGTGAAGCCGCGCGAGCCACCCTTCCAGTCGCCCTCGTTGGCGGTCGCGAAATGATCGTCGTCGATCCATTTCACGGCATCGGGCTCCCGTGGGATATCGCTCAGCGTGCCGGTAAACTCCAGTTTTCCGTCTTTCTTGGTATCGACGCCATCGAGTGAGACCTTGCCCGCCGAGAAATGGCTGGCCACCTTGCCATCCGCGCCGATCACGACGAGATGGTTGTTTTCCTGTAGCGTGACCACGATCTCGCCCGCTCTGTTCACATCGACGAATTCCGGTTCGGGATCGGTGCCGCCCACCTCCGCCAGACCGGTCAGGTCGATCTTCTGCAGGCCGTCGCAGGCCAGAGTGCCATCCCGCACGGGGATCTTCACCACGAAACCGGCGGGCATCTGCGGCAGATCGCCATCGCCCAATTCCTCGTCGCGTTCGTTCTCGATCGCCACGGTGACAAAGCTGCCATCCTTGGCCACCGCCACCGAATCCGGCTGGCCGCCCAGATCGCAGGTCGCAAGCTGCGTGCCTTGCGCCATGTCGATCACATGCATCTTGCCCGAGGGTTTGGTGTAGCTTTCGGAGGTGTTCACGCCCACAAACGCCGTCTGGCCGACGACTGCGACCGAGGTGGGTTCGCCCTCCATCGCGATCGTGCCTTTGGGCGCGGGATTGGCAGGGTCGGTAATATCGATCAGCCCGATCACGCCTAGCGGGCTGTCGGTATAGACGAGCGTATTGCCATCGGCACTCGCCGCGATGATCTCGGCAGAGGTCTCCTCATCGGTATTGTCGGCATTCGACATGACCGGAAAGGCGGCAATACGGTTGAAGGTCATCTCGGCCAGAGCAGGCAGAGCGGTGGTCAGTGCCAGAACAGCACCCAGCGATAGTCGCAGCATGGAAATCTCCCCAGATATTTCCCCCTGCTTTCCAACGGAAAGGTAACGCCCGCGCGACCCGAGCGTGACGTTTCCGTGAAGCCATCCGCTCAGCCGGAATAAACCTTACCTAAAACAATCTGGCAGATACTGGGCGACAATCCGCAAACCGAGCATGCCATGGCCATTTTCGACCTCAACTTTTTTGACCTCAGTTATGCGTCCACCACTGCGGCGACCTTTGCGGATAATGGCGGCTATCAGTTCAATCTGGGCGTTGACACGATTACCCTCTCTCCGTCATCGACCAGTTCGCTTGTGCAAGTCGATGATGTCGACAACACGACCTTCGACGATGATAACACCACTCAGACTCTCGCCAATGACTACACTCTGAACGGCATATTCTACGCCGCTGGCACCGAGATCGAATCCGAATATGAAGTGACGGTGCAGGACAGTTTCGGCAATAACTATGTGCTGCAATTTGTCTCGCTCAACAATGATGCGTGGAACATCCAGGGCTTCATCATTCAGGGGACGCCGCCCCCCTATGGCGAGGCGCTGACGGTTGTCGGGCGACAGGACATGACCTATGGCAGCTATGCCTACTCCACCTCCACGCCCTCCTGTTTCGGGCCCAAAACACGCATCCTGATGGCCGATGGGCGCGAACGACCGGCCGAGGCGCTCAGATCCGGCGACAGGCTGCGGCTGGCCGATGGATCGGTGGCGCCGGTGATCATGGTCCTGCGCGCGCGCGTTCCGCTGGAAGCGGGCGGTAACAAGCGCCCGATCCGCATTCAGGCAAACGCGCTCGGAGAGGGGCTCCCCCGACAGGCGCTGATCCTTTCGGCCCAGCACCGTATCTATCTCACCGACGCCGATGCGCTCGCTCCGGCGGTCGCGTTTCTGCCGCGCCCCAGGGTCGGCCGGATCGCCCCGCTGTCAGAGCCCTATGTCCATATCGTGCTGCGGTGCCATTCCCTGATCGTCGCGAATGGCCTGCCCTGCGAGAGCTTCTGGCCCGGCCCGGTCGCGCTCTCGCTTTTGCCGGGGTTGGTTGCGCGGCGCATCAAGCGGATCATGGGGCAGGCCCCCACGCCGGCGAAGCCTTTGCTGCGGATGCGCAATGCGCAAGGGATGGTCCTGCAGGCGCTGGCGCGGGAACTCTCGATCACGCTGCCCCGTCTCTAGGAGGCCATATAAAAAAAACCGCCACAGAAGATGTGGCGGTTTTCATATCCCGAAGAGGCAGCGCGGAATTAACGGCGCTCGTCCTCATCCTCATCATCATCCTCGCCATGCGGCAGGTTGAAGAAGCTGTCGGCGTCCGAATAATCGGCGGGCGATTTATCGTCTTCGGTCTCGTCCGATTTCGACAGCGAGAAGTTCTCGAGGCCCGCGATCGACGAGGGCAGACGCGGCTCGTCCGACATCTCGAGCGATTGCTCGGTCGACACCAGCTTGCGGCGCTCGTCATCGGTCATGACGCCCATCGCAGCGGCCTTCTTCGCGGCCTTCTGCACTTCCATATCCAGCTCGGTCTGGCGGCAGAGCCCCAGCGCCACCGGATCGATGGCGGTCATGTTCTGGATGTTCCAGTGCGTGCGCTCGCGGATCGAGGCAATCGTCGGCTTGGTGGTTCCCACGAGGCGCGCGATCTGGGCATCCGCCAGCTCGGGGTGGAATTTCACCAGCCACAGGATCGCGTTCGGACGGTCCTGACGCTTGGATAGCGGCGTGTAGCGCGGGCCACGGCGCTTGTCCTCGCCAACGGCCGCCTTGTTGAATTTCAGCTTCAGCTTGTAGAGCGCGTCTTTCTCGCCCTTCTCGATCTCGCTGGCATCCAGCTGGCCATGCGCCACCGGGTCCTGACCCTTCACGCCTACCGCCACATCACCATCGGCGATGCCCTGGATCTCCAGCTCGTGCATACCGGTGAAGTCACCGATCTGCTTGAAGCTCAGCGTGGTATTGTCCACGAGCCACACGGCGGTCGCTCTTGCCATCAGGGGCTTGTTGGTCATCTCAGCCATCCTTTACAAATCTCTCCCGTGCCGAGAAATCGGCTGCGGGCGGGGATTCCCTGCGCCGCGATCCATTTCTGGTGGGGAATTGGAGCCGTATATACTCAAATCCACAGCTCGGGAAAAGAGAAAATGACGAAACTTCGCGCATTCCTGATGATCATGGCCCTGTCGGGGCTGGCTCTGCCCGCACGGGCCGAGGGCGAGAAGGCGGGGCAATTCGATTATTATGTGCTCGCGCTCAGCTGGTCCCCTACATGGTGTGCGCTGACCGGCGATGCCCGCAACTCGCCCCAATGCGACACGGCCCGCAACGGAGCGCATGATTTCGTCCTGCACGGGCTCTGGCCGCAAAACGAACAGGGCTGGCCCAGCTATTGCACCACACCCGCCCGCGATCCGTCCAAGCGCCAGACAGCCGCGATGGCCGATATCATGGGCACAACAGGGGCCGCATGGTATCAGTGGAAAAAGCACGGGCGCTGTTCGGGGCTCGGGGCGCAGGCCTATCTGGATCTGGCACGCCGCGCCTATGACGGCGTGGAAATCCCCGATGTGTTCGAAAAGCTTACCAAGGATGTCACCCTGCCCGCCCATGTGGTGGAGGAGGCCTTCCTCGAAGCCAATCCCGCGCTCACCGCGAATGGCGTGACGGTGACCTGTCAGGCAAACCGCATTCAGGAGGTCCGCATCTGTCTGGATAAGGATCTCTCGCCGCGCAGCTGCGGTGCCGATGTAATCCGCGATTGCACCCTGACGGATGCGCAGATGGACGGGATCCGCTGAGCCCGAGACACCAAAAAACCCCCAAGGAAACCGAGGGGGTTCAAGGTGCGGGCAAACCCGCCAGCTTTCTCAACACGTCGAAACTCAGAGAGCCCCTTCACGCTGTGCTTTTTTACGCGCCAGTTTACGGGCACGGCGAACGGCTTCCGCCTTCTCGCGCGCTTTCTTCACGGACGGCTTCTCGAAATGTTGCCGAAGCTTCATTTCACGGAAAACGCCTTCACGTTGAAGTTTCTTCTTCAGGGCACGAAGCGCCTGATCGACGTTGTTATCGCGAACGCTGACCTGCATGGTGTCACCACCTTCCTAAGTTAGAGTTGCATCGGTTTGCAGGAGCGCTTCATATAGCTATAAACCTTCCATTTGTCTACCACCTGAAAGGGGGCCCGAAAGGGAAAGGCCATGAAAAACGATCATCTCGACGTCGATCGCGCCAAGGCAGAGCTGCTGGAGGCCATCCTGCCGCATGTTCCCTTCGATGGTTGGGCCAAACCCGCCTTCGATATGGCGGTAAGTGATTCGGGTATGGATGCGGGTGTGGCGAAGCTGATCTGCCCGCGCGGCGCGATGGATCTGGCGGTGGAATATCATCGCCAAGGCGATCGCGCGATGGTGAAGGCGCTGCAAGAGGCCGACCTTGGCGAGATGAAATTCCGCGAGAAGGTTGCTTTTGCGCTGCGTGCAAGGCTGGAGGCAGTTGACCCCGAACTGGTGCGCCGCGGGGCGGCGCTTTTTGCACTGCCGCAAAATGCCGCCACCGGCACCAAACTCGTCTGGAATACCTGCGATCTGATCTGGACCGCCCTTGGCGACAGCTCCACGGATTATAACTGGTACACCAAGCGCATGACCCTGACCGGCGTCTACTCGGCCTCCGTGCTGTTCTGGATGGGCGATGAAAGCGAAGACCATGCCGAGACATGGGCCTTCATCGACCACCGCATTGGCGATGTCATGCAATTCGAGAAAGTGAAGGGCAGCGTCATGAAACTCCCCTTCCTCAAGACGATGCTGTCGGGCATCCGCGCGCCCAAGGGTTGCGACGACCTGCCCGGCCGCACGGAAAGGACAAACGAATGAGCCTCCCGCATGAAATGCAGGTGATGGAGATCACCCAATCCGGCGCTCCCGAGGTGCTGAAACCCGCCCATCGCGCGGTGCCCGTTCCGGGCTATGGCGAGATCCTGATCGAGGTGGCCTATGCGGGCGTCAACCGTCCCGATGCGCTGCAACGGGCCGGTCTCTACGACCCGCCGCCCGGTGCCTCCGACCTGCCCGGCCTCGAGGTCTCGGGCCGCGTGGCGGCCTGCGGACCGGGGGTCAGCGACTGGACGGTAGGAGATACGGTCTGCGCACTCGTGCCGGGTGGTGGCTATGCCGAATATGTCACCTGCCCTGCCGCCCATGCGCTGCCGGTGCCTGCGGGTCTGGACCTCCAGCTCGCGGCCTGCCTGCCCGAGACCTGTTTCACGGTCTGGTCCAATGTGGTGATGCGCGGCGGACTAAAGGGCGGCGAGCGGTTTCTGGTGCATGGCGGCTCGTCCGGTATCGGCACGACCGCGATCCAGATCGCGCGCGCCCTCGGCGCGACCGTTTATGCCACGGCAGGTTCGGAGGCCAAATGCGAGGCCTGCGCGGCATTGGGCGCCAAGGCCATCAACTACCGCGAAGAGGATTTCGTGAAGGTTCTGGCGGCGGATGGCGGTGCCGATCTGATCCTCGATATGGTGGGGGGCGACTATATCAAGCGCGATCTGAAGGCGCTTGCGATGGATGGCCGTCTGGTTTTCATCGCCTTCCTGCAAGGCCCCAAAGCCGAGATCAACTTCGCGCAGGTGATGACCCGCCGCCTGACGATCACCGGCTCAACCCTGCGCCCGCAGACAGACGCGCAAAAGGCCGCCATTGCTGCGGAGCTGCGCGAGAAGGTCTGGCCGATGGTCGAGACCGGCAAGCTGAAGGTGCTGTTGGATTCGACCTTCGAGCTGACAGAGGCGGCCAAGGCACATGCGCATATGGAAAGCTCGACCCATATCGGCAAGATTGTCCTGCGGGTAAAGTAACATGGCGCCAATTCTTTACGTCCCGCACTGCACAGCGTGCAACAGCTTGCGATCATTCTGATGCGTGCTCCGTTATTCTGGGAGTCCAAGCGCTCCCTATTGTCACTTGCTTTGTCCCCGCTTGGTTTGGTTACGGCCTATGCGACTTCTCGTCGCGTTTGTCGTGAGGGGTTGCGTTTGAATATTCCGGTTATCTGCGTTGGTAACATCAATGCGGGCGGGACGGGGAAGACGCCGACGGTTATGGCGGTTGTGCAGCTCCTTCAGGCGCTCGGTCACGCACCGCATATTGTTTCTCGCGGGCATGGTGGGCGGTTGATTGGTCCTGTGCGGGTTGATGCGCGTGTGCATGATGCCTCGGCTGTCGGGGATGAGCCCCTTTTGTTGTCGTCCTTCGCGCCTGTCTGGGTGTCGAAGGACCGTGCGGCGGGCGGTGTTGCGGCCTGTGCTGCGGGGGCGGATGTGATTGTGCTTGATGACGGTCACCAGAACCCTGCGCTTGTGAAGGATCTGAGCATTGTGGTTGTGGATGCGGGTCGAGGTTTTGGGAACGGGCTTTGCCTTCCAGCGGGTCCGTTGCGGGAGCCTGTATCTGCGGGTCTTTCGCGGGCTGATCTTGTTGTTTCGATCGGGGAGGCTGCGGCGCAAGAGCGTTTTGCGTCGCGCTGGGGCGCTTATCTTCCCTGCCCTCATTTTACTGGCCACCTGGCCCCGTTGCCGACGGGTATGGACTGGCGTGGATTGCGGTGTTTGGCGTTTGCGGGGATTGGTTATCCAGAGAAGTTTTTCGATACGCTACGAGGCTTGGGTGCGTCGGTTGTTCGGACGGAGTCACTTGGTGACCACCAGCCTTTCACGGCTGCGCTGTTGTCGCGTCTTTTGCATGATGCGCAGGCGGATGGTTTACAGCTTGTGACGACGGAGAAGGACGCTGCGCGTTTGCCTTCATCCTTGCGTGGTGAGGTGCTGACATTGCCTGTGCGTCTGGAGATTTTGCAGGCGGAGGCTCTTGATGCCCGTCTTCATTCGCTCTTCTGAGCGGATTTTCCGGTCTATTTTTGCTGTGTCAAGAATGCGCGAAGCCGCCTCTGATGAGACGGCTTTTTATTTGGTTGCGGGAGTAGGATTTGAACCTACGACCTTCAGGTTATGAGCCTGACGAGCTACCGGGCTGCTCCATCCCGCGTAAGGATGTGTCTGATTGGGGGGGTATCGTTATAGAGATGATTGACGCTCTTTATTAGGTTTGGCGGTGACCTACTCTCCCACGTCTTGAGACGCAGTACCATTGGCGTGTTGGCCCTTAACGGCCGGGTTCGGAATGGGACCGGGTGTATAGCCAGCGCTATGACCACCAAACCGAATAAAGAGCGTCCAAGTCAAGTTGTGTTCGTATGCATGATTTTGATCTGTAGGAGTGTCTGTCTACTACTGGATCAAATCAAGCCAATCGGGCAATTAGTACTGGTCAACTGAATGCATTACTGCACTTACATCTCCAGCCTATCGACGTGGTGGTCTTCCACGGCCCTCAAGGGATACCTAGTTTTGAAGGGGGCTTCCCGCTTAGATGCTTTCAGCGGTTATCCTGTCCGGACATAGCTACCCAGCACTACCGTTGGCACGATAACTGGTCCACCAGTGGTCCGTTCACCCCGGTCCTCTCGTACTAGGGGCAACTCTTCTCAAGTATCCTACACCCACGGCAGATAGGGACCGAACTGTCTCACGACGTTCTAAACCCAGCTCACGTACCTCTTTAAACGGCGAACAGCCGTACCCTTGGGACCTGCTCCAGCCCCAGGATGAGATGAGCCGACATCGAGGTGCCAAACGGTGCCGTCGATATGGACTCTTGGGCACCATCAGCCTGTTATCCCCAGAGTACCTTTTATCCGTTGAGCGATGGCCCTCCCACTTGGGACCACCGGATCACTATGGCCGACTTTCGTCTCTGCTCGACTTGTCAGTCTCGCAGTCAGGCAGGCTTTTGCCATTGCACTCAACGACCGATTTCCGACCGGTCTGAGCCCACCTTCGCGCGCCTCCGTTACTCTTTGGGAGGCGACCGCCCCAGTCAAACTACCCGCCACACAGGGTCCCGGATCCGGATAACGGACCGCGGTTAGACATCAAGAGTGCGAAGGGTGGTATCTCAAGGATGCCTCCACCGGAACTAGCGTTCCGGCTTCAAAGGCTACCACCTATCCTGCACATCACAATCCTGATGCCAGTGTGAAGCTGTAGTAAAGGTTCATGGGGTCTTTCCGTCTAACCGCGGGTAGTGTGCATCTTGACACACAGTTCAATTTCGCTGAGTCCACGTTTGAGACAGCGGGGAGATCGTTACGCCATTCGTGCAGGTCGGAACTTACCCGACAAGGAATTTCGCTACCTTAGGACCGTTATAGTTACGGCCGCCGTTTACCGGGGCTTCAATTCAGAGCTTGCACCCCTCCTTTTAACCTTCCGGCACCGGGCAGGCGTCAGACTGTATACGTCGCCTTACGGCTTCGCACAGCCCTGTGTTTTAAGTAAACAGTCGCCACCCCCTAGTTTGTGCCCCCCACCTATAGTTGCCTACAGATGGGGCCTCCTTCTCGCGAACTTACGGAGGCATTTTGCCGAGTTCCTTAAACGTGGTTCTCTCAAGCGCCTTGGTATTCTCTACCAGTCCACCTGTGTCGGTTTCGGGTACGGTCTTATAGAGAGGCTATTTCCAGGGACCTGTAGGCTGCCCGACCAATCCGATAAGGTCGAACAACGGTTCAGATCCGTCACCATCTCACGGCCCAGGAATATTAACCTGGTTCCCATCGACTACGCCTTTCGGCCTCGCCTTAGGGGCCGGCTTACCCTGCTCAGATTAGCTTTAAGCAGGAACCCTTGGACTTTCGGCGACAGGGTCTCTCACCCTGTTTGTCGCTACTCATGTCAACATTCTCACTTCTGATCACTCCACCGGATGCCTTACAGCCCGGCTTCACAGTCAGAACATTGCCTCCAATACTCCCGAAGGAGATAAGGAGGCAGCGTTCTATATCACAGAACGCTCCGCTACCACGCACTTCACAGTGCATCCAAAGCTTCGGCTCGTGGCTTGAGCCCCGTTACATCTTCGCCGCAGGACCTCTTAACTAGACCAGTGAGCTGTTACGCTATCTTTAAAGGATGGCTGCTTCTAAGCCAACCTCCTGGTTGTTTTGGAAGTCCCACATGCTTTCCCACTTAGCCACGAATTGGGGGCCTTAGCTGTTGGTCAGGGTTGTTTCCCTCTCCACGACGGACGTTAGCACCCGCCGTGTGTCTGCCGATCAGTTCTTCCCGGTATTCGGAGTTTGCTTAGACTCAGTAAGGCTGTGGGCCCCCATCATCCATGCAGTGCTCTACCCCCGGGAGAATACAATCGACGCGCTACCTAAATAGCTTTCGCGGAGAACCAGCTATCTCCGAGTTTGATTGGCCTTTCACCCCTAGCCACACGTCATCCGGACCCTTTTCAACGGGTGTCGGTTCGGACCTCCAGTTGGTGTTACCCAACCTTCATCCTGCACATGGCTAGATCACTCGGTTTCGGGTCTGATCCCACGAACTCGACGCCCTGTTAAGACTCGCTTTCGCTGCGCCTACACCTATCGGCTTAAGCTTGCTCGTAAGACCAAGTCGTTGACCCATTATACAAAAGGTACGCCGTCAGAGCTCGAGGCTCCTCCGACTGCTTGTAGGCGTCCGGTTTCAGAAACTGTTTCACTCCCCTCGTCGGGGTGCTTTTCACCTTTCCCTCACGGTACTGGTTCGCTATCGGTCAGTAAGGAGTACTTAGCCTTCGAAGGTGGTCCTCCGATCTTCAGACAGGATTTCACGTGTCCCGCCCTACTTAATTCGTCCCGTTGAGCTTCGTATACGGGGCTATCACCCATATTGCTGGACATTCCAGACCATTCTACTCACTCTCAAGGCTCGGCTGATCCGCGTTCGCTCGCCACTACTAGCGGAGTATCATATTGATTTCCTTTCCTCCGGGTACTTAGATGTTTCAGTTCCCCGGGTTCGCTCTTAAAACCCTATGTATTCAGGTAATAAGTCCCTGGTTATGCAAGTTGTAAGCTACCGAAGTAATTACAACGAACATTCAGGTGGGTTTCCCCATTCGGAGATCCATGGATCAAAGCTTATTCTCAGCTCCCCATGGCTTATCGCAGAGTATCACGTCCTTCATCGCCTCTTACTGCCAAGGCATCCACCAAACGCCCTTCTCGCGCTTGATTTGATCCAGAAGAAGATAGACTTCTTCCTGTATCAAAAGCATGCATACTATATCCCGCTGACGATCCCGAAAGATCATCAACATTGGTTAGTGTACTTGACTTGAACAACATCGTTGCTTGCAGATCAAACTGCTGTCACCCGTACTTGGGCGACCCACGATGCTGATGTTTAATTTCATCTCTATATACGATATCAAACCGTCCAATCGGACGAGCAAACCGTTCAAGCTGAACGTCTTGCTGATCTGATTGGATCCAGGCCATTTTCTGGTTTCTTGCGTCGGAAGTTATGGTGGAGCCATCCGTCCAATCGTCTTGACGATTGGCGAAGCATAACTCTTAGGCTTCATCATAACAAAGCGTAGCGAGTTATGGTGGAGCCTAGGAGGATCGAACTCCTGACCTCCTGAATGCAAATCAGGCGCTCTCCCAGCTGAGCTAAGGCCCCATAAACTGTGGAAAGTGGTGGGTCGAGGAGGACTTGAACCTCCGACCTCACGCTTATCAGGCGTGCGCTCTAACCACCTGAGCTACCGACCCATTCCTGGACCGAAGCCCTTGGCATTTTTCCGACTACTGAAGAGATATGAGGACGGCCTGGCCGTATTTTGCGAGGCTCTGACTGAGCCTCATGCTAAGTGTTTCACGAGCAAGGCAAGCCAAGCTACTAGAAACATCCTTAGAAAGGAGGTGATCCAGCCGCAGGTTCCCCTACGGCTACCTTGTTACGACTTCACCCCAGTCGCTGAGCCTACCGTGGTCCGCTGCCTCCATTGCTGGTTGGCGCACGGCCGTCGGGTAGACCCAACTCCCATGGTGTGACGGGCGGTGTGTACAAGGCCCGGGAACGTATTCACCGCGTCATGCTGTTACGCGATTACTAGCGATTCCGACTTCATGGGGTCGAGTTGCAGACCCCAATCCGAACTGAGACGACTTTTTGGGATTAGCCCATTGTCATCGCCATTGTAGCACGTGTGTAGCCCAACCCGTAAGGGCCATGAGGACTTGACGTCATCCACACCTTCCTCCGACTTATCATCGGCAGTTTCCCTAGAGTGCCCAGCCGAACTGATGGCAACTAAGGACGTGGGTTGCGCTCGTTGCCGGACTTAACCGAACATCTCACGACACGAGCTGACGACAGCCATGCAGCACCTGTCACTGATCCAGCCGAACTGAAGGAAAGTGTCTCCACTAACCGCGATCAGGATGTCAAGGGTTGGTAAGGTTCTGCGCGTTGCTTCGAATTAAACCACATGCTCCACCGCTTGTGCGGGCCCCCGTCAATTCCTTTGAGTTTTAATCTTGCGACCGTACTCCCCAGGCGGAATGCTTAATCCGTTAGGTGTGTCACCGACAAGCATGCTTGCCGACGACTGGCATTCATCGTTTACGGTGTGGACTACCAGGGTATCTAATCCTGTTTGCTCCCCACACTTTCGCACCTCAGCGTCAGTATCGAGCCAGTAAGCCGCCTTCGCCACTGGTGTTCCTCCGAATATCTACGAATTTCACCTCTACACTCGGAATTCCACTTACCTCTCTCGAACTCAAGACTACCAGTATCAGAGGCCGTTCCGGGGTTGAGCCCCGGGATTTCACCCCTGACTTAATAGTCCGCCTACGTGCGCTTTACGCCCAGTAATTCCGAACAACGCTAGCCCCCTCCGTATTACCGCGGCTGCTGGCACGGAGTTAGCCGGGGCTTCTTCTGTCGCTACCGTCATTATCTTCACGACTGAAAGAGCTTTACAACCCTAAGGCCTTCATCGCTCACGCGGCATGGCTAGATCAGGCTTGCGCCCATTGTCTAAGATTCCCCACTGCTGCCTCCCGTAGGAGTCTGGGCCGTGTCTCAGTCCCAGTGTTGCTGATCATCCTCTCAAACCAGCTATAGATCGTAGACTTGGTAGGCCATTACCCCACCAACTATCTAATCTAACGCGGGCCGATCCTTTGCCGATAAATCTTTCCCCCGAAGGGCGTATACGGTATTAAACCCAGTTTCCCGGGACTATTCCGTAGCAAAGGGTACGTTCCCACGCGTTACTAACCCGTCCGCCGCTAGATCCGAAGATCTCGCTCGACTTGCATGTGTTAGGCCTGCCGCCAGCGTTCGTTCTGAGCCAGGATCAAACTCTCAAGTTGAAAGCGATTTGCATCGCTAACCTTGACGTATGAACCACTGCACATCGTCTATCCATAAAGAATAAACGCTTCTGCTTATCGTTCCACTTGCGTGATACCGACAAACAGTGAAGCTGACACTCACATCATCGAGCCGAAACCCTAGTGAGCCGATATACAGACGTTCATTTAGTCGATCATAGACCAAACCGCCCGCATATCTCTTCAGTAAAACCATCAATGTCAAAGAGCCGAAGACAAAAATCAACAGCAGCACCCAATCCCTCAGGTGCGAACCGCAAACCTCATCTTCCGAATGTCTATCGCTTTAACCACCCCAAACCGTCTCTCTCGATCCCGTCTGCCGCGGCCTCCGCGCCCCGCTGCGTCGTCTGCCGCTGCGGTGAAGCGGTATTTACGGACAACACCCAAACACCGCAACCCCTTTTTCAACGAAAATCATAAATTCATACAAAAATTCAAATAACATACTGAAATTTATGTATTTATTTTAAAGCACCCCATCGAGAGCCTTGCGAACGACCGCTGCCAGCGAAGAAACGGCGCCGATGGATCACAGCCAGATCTCCCGATCTCTCATCCTTCCCCCGTCAGAGCCGATAAGGGGCTCAGCGTCCCCGAAACCGCCAGAAGAGGCGCGCGCCCAGCAAGGCCACAAACACCAAAGTCCAGATCCAGCCCTCGCCAGAGATGACCTTCATCTGCCAGAGATAGTGCAGGAGCCCCAATCCCACCGCAGGATAAACGAGCCAATGCAGGCGGCGCCAATTTTTCCCCAAACGCCGGATCGAGGCGTTGTTCGACGTCACTGCCAACGGAATCAGCAACGCGAATGCAGCGATCCCGAACAAGAGATAGGGCCTGCGGTAGAGGTCAGGCAGCAGCTGGCTCCAGAGAAGCGCCATATCGAGAACGATCCACGCCATGAGGTGAAGCGCCACATAGAAGAAGCCCAGAAGACCGGCCGCACGACGGTAGCGCAGAAGGTTCACGCCCGTGATCCGCCGCAGGGGCGAGATCACCAAACCGCCAATCAGGAACCACAACGCGATCTTGCCCAGACGGTGCTCGATTCCCTTGACCGGATCGACGCCGATCCCGCCCGAGAGAACCAGCCAGACGACCCAGGCCAGCGGGATCAGCCCCGCAAGGTAGACGACCCAGGTCGGCAGATGCCGCGTCGCGCGATTGATCGGGGATGCGATAGCCAGTTGCATCAATAGAACTTCCGGAGATCCATACCGTCATACATGGCGGCGACCTGATCTCCATAGCCGTTGAACATCAGTGTCTCCTTGCGGCCACCGAACAGGCCTGCGCCGATGACGCGCTCCGTCGCCTGCGACCAGCGCGGGTGATCCACCTGCGGGTTCACATTGGCATAGAAGCCATATTCGCTGGGCTGCAGCGCCTGCCAGGTATTGAGCGGCTGATCCTTCACCAGCGAGATCTTCACGATGCTCTTGGCGGATTTGAACCCGTATTTCCATGGCACGACCAGTCGCATGGGCGCGCCGTTCTGTTTGGGGAGATCCTCGCCATAGAGCCCCGTCGCCATCAGGGTCAGGGGATTCATCGCCTCATCCATGCGCAGCCCCTCCTGATAGGGCCAGTCGATACCGGAATAGCCTTTCTGGCCGGGCATCTCCTCGGGGCGCAGGACCGAGGTGAAGGCCACATATTTCGCCTCCGGCTGCACGCCGACCCTTTTCAGCAGCTCGGACAGCTGGAAGCCCGACCATGGGATTACCATCGACCACGCCTCCACACAGCGGAAGCGGTAGATACGCTCTTCCACGGTGACCATCTTCATCAGATCATCGAAAGCATAGGTGCCGGGCTTGTCGACCAGACCGTCGATCTCGACCGGCCATGGCGAGGTCGTCAGCGCGCTGGCATATTTGGCGGGGTCGGATTTATCCCAACCGAATTCATAGAAGTTGTTGTAGGAGGTGATCTCCTCGAATGTGTTGGGCTTGAGCGCCTCCTCGGCCCGCGCGCCCTTGGGCAGCGCCGCCACGAGCCCCGCCCCCAGCCCTCCTGCCATGATCTGGCGGCGCTTGAGGAACATCTCCTTGGGGGTGACGTCCCTATCCTTGTAGATATCCCACTCTCTGCGCGTCATACTCGGTCCTCCGGGATTGCGGCCTTTGGAGAGTATACGGGCAGAAGCGGGGAGAAGTTTCAGCGTTTCCGCAAAAAAGCCTCACGTTTTGGTCAGACAGGACGATTGGGGATCTTTACTCAGACGCCCGCCCGCCCTATCTCTGCGCGACCATGGCAAAGAAACCGAGTTCAGAAAATAACGGCCTGATCGCCGAAAACCGTCAGGCACGCTACCATTACGCAGTCGAGGATACGCTCGAGGCGGGCATCGTGCTGACGGGCTCCGAGGTCAAGTCCCTGCGCAATGGCCGCGCCAACATCGCCGAGAGCTACGCCTCGGTCGAGGAGGCCGAGCTTTGGCTGATCAATGGCAATATCGAGAAATATGCCCAGGCCAAGACCTTCGGCCACGAGGAACGCCGCAAGCGCAAGCTGCTGGTGTCCAAGCGGGAACTCTCGCGCCTGTGGAACGCGACCCAGCGCGAGGGCATGACCATTGTGCCGCTGAAGATGTACTTCAACGACAAGGGCTTCGTGAAGCTCCTGATCGGTATCGCCAAGGGTAAGAAAGTGGCCGACAAGCGCGCCACCGAAGCCAAGCGCGACTGGAACCGCCAGAAACAGCGCCTGCTCAAGCAGAATATGTGAGTCGGGGCGGGCCCTAGATCCCCGCCCTGCCCTATCCCTACTTGCACCGCCGAGCCCCTTCCGTTTAATCAAGGCAATGACCGCAAGGGAGGACGTGGCACGATGGATAATCCCAAGACTCTGGTATCGACCGAGTGGCTCGAGAACCATCTGAAGAACCCCGACCTGCGGGTGATCGACGCGTCCTGGTTCATGCCCGGCTCCGACAGGGACGCCAAAGCGGCCTATGAGGCCTGCCATATCCCCAATGCGCGGTTCTTCGATATCGACGAGATTTCCGATCACCGCTCCGATCTGCCGCATATGGCCCCGCCCGCCGAGAAGTTCATCTCGCGGATGCGGGCGATGGGTGTGGGCGACGGCCATCAGGTAGTGATCTATGACCAGAGCGGCATCTTCTCGGCACCGCGCGTGTGGTGGCTGTTCCGCCTCTTTGGCAAAACGGATGTGGCCGTGCTCGATGGCGGCCTGCCGAAATGGCTGGCCGAGGGACGCCCGACCGAAGATCTGCCCCCCGTCTTGCGCGAGCGCCATATGACCGTGCAGCGTCAGGCGCAGCTGGTGAAGGATGTGACGCAGGTGGCGCATAGCTCGAAACTGGGTGATGCCGTGATCATCGACGCCCGCGCACCCGCGCGCTTTGCCGGCATCCAGCCCGAGCCGCGCCCCGGCCTGAGGGCGGGCCATATCCCCAATGCGCGCAATGTGCCCTTTGGCGAGGTGCTCACCGGCAATGGCACGATGAAATCCCCCGACGAACTGCGCGCCGTTTTCGAGGCGGCAGGCGTCGATCTGGCGAAACCCGCCATTACGTCCTGTGGATCGGGTGTCACCGCGTCGGTGTTGGCGCTGGCGCTCGAATCGATGGGCAAAACCGACTGGTCGCTCTATGACGGCAGCTGGTCCGAATGGGGCATGTATAACGACCTCAGGGTCGCAACCGGAGAAGCATGATGTTCAGCAATCTCAAACCGCAACCGGCAGACAAGATCCTTGCCCTGTCCGGCCTCTATCGCGCGGATCCGCGCGAGGACAAGATCGACCTCGGCGTCGGCGTCTATAAGACTGCTGAAGGCAAGACCCCGATCATGACCGCGATCTCGAAGGCAGAAAAGATCCTGCACGAGACCGAGACCACCAAAAGCTATGCAGGCCTTGCGGGCCAGCCCGACTTCCACGCGGCGATGGCCTCGATGGTTCTGGGCGAGGGCTATCCCGCCGACCGTCTGGCCTTCCTGTCGACCGTGGGCGGCACCGGTGCCTGCCGTCAGGCGTTCGAACTGGCACGCGTGGCCAATCCCGACATGAAGGTCTGGGTGTCGGACCCCACCTGGCCGAACCATATCACCATCCTGAATTTCATGGGTGTCGAGGTCAAACCCTATCGCTATTTCGACAATGACGCCCGCGCGGTGGCTTTCGATGCGATGATCGAGGACCTCAAGCAGGCCAAGAAGGGCGATGTCGTCCTGCTGCATGGCTGCTGCCATAACCCGACCGGCGCCAACCTGACGCTGGAGCAATGGGCCGTGGTTGCAGAGACCCTGCTCGAAACCGGCGCGACCCCGATGATCGATCTGGCCTATCAGGGCTTCGGTGACGGTCTCGAGGCTGATGCCGCCGGCACTCGCCTGATGGCCGAAAAAATGCCCGAACTGATGATTGCGGCCTCCTGCTCGAAGAATTTCGGCATCTACCGCGAGCGCACCGGCTGCCTGATGGTGCTGGGCGATGCGGCCAATACCGCCGTCACGCAGGACAACCTCAGCAAACTCAACCGTCTGGCCTATTCCTTCCCGCCCTTCCACGGGCAGGCGCTGGTGGCCAAGGTCCTCACCGACCCGACCCTGCGTCAAGAATGGGAAGACGAGCTGGAAGCCGTGCGCAACGGCATGCTGGGCCTGCGCGAGCAACTCGCCTCGGAACTGCGCCAGCTGACCAATTCGGACCGGTTCGACTTCCTGGCCCATCACCGCGGGATGTTCTCGCGCCTGGGCGCGACCGAAGAGCAGGTTCTGAAGATGCGTGAGGACAATGCGATCTACATGGTCGGCGATAGCCGCCTGAATATCGCGGGCCTGAACAAGACCTCCGTGCCGCTTCTGGCCAAGGCGATTGTTGCCGCCGGCGTTTAACCGCGTATAGGCTCCGCAAACATGAAAGGCAGCCTCCGGGCTGCCTTTTCGCATATTGTAACCAGAATATGTTGAAGTTAATTTGAGCGGACTTATAAAATCATAACAATTTCGCCCTAGATTGGCGTTGTACAACAGAGGTCCACTATGCCCAAAGCCCGCCTAGCCTATCTTCTTCATGATGCGTCGCGCGCCGTGCGTAGCCGCTTCGAAACCCATACTGCCGAAATCGGGCTGACTTCCTCGCAATGGCGTCTGATGTCGATCCTGATGCGGGAAGGCCCGTTGCCACAGGCGCGGCTCGCCGAACTGATGGAAATCGAGCCGATCTCGGTCTCGCGCCTTGTCGACCGGATGGAACAGGGCAACTGGGTCGAACGTGCGCCCTCGCCCAATGACCGGCGCGTGCGCCTCGTGGCACCCACCGAAAAAGCCCAGAGCACCTTTGCCGATGCCCGCAGCGCCGCCGATAAGGTCTATGCCGAATCGATGACCGGCATGCCGGAGGGCACCTATGAACAGCTGACCGACATCCTCGAGACGCTGATCAAGAATCTCAATACGCTCAACAACCAGAACCGCTGAGGCGGTGGCGGGAGGGACCTCGGGTTCTGCCATCCTTTGTCCAATGCAAAAGGCCCGGATCGATGATCCGGGCCTTTCTTGTTCACACTGCACCTGAAATCAGGAGCGGAATTCCGGATAGGCTTCCATGCCCAGCTCGGCCTTGTCGAGACCCATGGTCTCGTCTTCGGCGGAGACGCGGATACCCATTACAGCTTTGAGGATCAGCCACAGGATCGCCGAGACCACGAAGACGAAGACGCCGACGATGATGATCGAGATCAGCTGGCCCATGAACGTCGCATCGGGGTTGGTGATGCAGACAGCCAGGGTGCCCCAGATACCGCAGAACAGGTGGACCGGGATCGCGCCGACAACGTCATCGATCTTCAGCTTGTCGAGGAACGGAACCGCGAAGACCACGATGATACCGCCGATGGCACCGATGATGCAGGCCCAGCCGAGACCCGGGGTCAGCGGCTCTGCGGTGATCGACACGAGGCCGGCCAGCGCACCGTTAAGCACCATGGTAAGGTCGGGCTTCTTGTAGAGGATCTGGGTCAGAACCATTGCCGCGAAAGCACCGGCACAGGCGGCCATGTTGGTGTTTACGAAGATACGCGACACGTCGGCTGCGTTACCGATCGAACCGAGCGCCAGCTGCGAGCCACCGTTGAAGCCGAACCAGCCGAGCCATAGGATGAAGGTACCGAGCGTGGCAAGGGTCAGGTTGGAGCCCGGGAAGGGGGTCACGCGGCCGTCTTTGTATTTACCGATACGCGGGCCGAGGATCAGACAGCCAGCAAGAGCTGCCCAGCCACCGACGGAGTGCACGACGGTCGAACCTGCGAAATCGAGGAAGCCGAACTGGCTGTCGAGGAAGCCGCCGCCCCATTTCCACGATGCCTGGATCGGATAGATCACGCCGGTCAGGATCGCGGTGAAGATCAGGAAGGGCCACAGCTTGATACGCTCGGCCAGAGCCCCCGACACGATCGAGGCGGTTGCGCCACAGAACATGACCTGGAAGAAGAAGTCCGAGCCGGTCGAGGCATAGGAATAGTCGTCAACCGCATCCGCACCAACGCCAACGGCTTCGAGAACTGCGGTCGCGAACGCGCCCAGATAGCCGCCGGTCTCATCGGAGCCGATCGACCAATTGCCCAGCGGATACATCAGGTTGTAGCCGATCAGGTAGTACATGATGCAGGCGATCGAAAAGAGCGCGATGTTCTTGAGGCACTGCATCGCCACGTTTTTCGAGCGAACAAGGCCCGCTTCGAGCATGGCGAAACCTGCCGCCATGAAGAACACGAGGAAGCCGCCCACGAGGAACAGCAGCGTGTTCAGGATCCAGACGCTGTCGGTCGGCACTGCGGAGGGAGCCGCCGGTGCATCCTGAGCCAGCGCGGGCATAGCCACCAGCGCGGCCGCGGCCGCAAGGCCGGTAAGTCTTCCGAAGTTTTTCATCAGTAATTCCCCTGTCCCACGGACGCTTTAGAGAGCGTCTTCGTTGGTTTCGCCGGTACGAACGCGAACCGATTGTTCGACGTCGAGCACGAAGATCTTGCCGTCACCGATCTTGTCGGTTTTTGCAGCCTTGAGAATCGTATCAACGACCTCGTCTGCAAGACCATCCGTCACGACGATTTCCAGTTTCACTTTCGGCACGAAATTCACCGCATATTCAGCACCGCGATAGATTTCCGTATGGCCGGACTGTGCGCCGAAACCCTTGATTTCGGTCACCATCATGCCACGCACGCCGATGGAGGTCAGCGCTTCACGCACCTCTTCGAGCTTGAAAGGCTTGATTGCTGCAATAATCAGTTTCACGTTCGATTCCTTCCTGTCTCCTCAGCTCCGCTTATCGGAACCGATAGGCGGCATGCCGCCACAAAGCCCAATACTTAGGCATGTTACAAGGCAACCTTGCCGTCAGCCTCACATTCCCGTGGCCCAGCGAACCGGCAAAGCACACTTTTTGGACAGTAAGTATATTTTTTAATCACGCAATATACCGAATCGTGAGAACCCTAACCTCCACAAAGACCAACAATCCGTGTAAATTGGCCAGAACGATCAAGAACGGATACGAGCAGATGGCAAATAATGGCGGCCCGCGCAAACCGCTGGTAGCGGAGCGACGCTACACAGGCGGCGGCAAACCTGGACCGAAGAAAACCCCTCCGAAAAAGCCCGCCAAAGTGGCGCGCAAACGGCCCCCGCGCAAGCATGGACCGATCCTGGGGTTCATTCTTGGCATCCTTGGCTTCTTCGGTCGCCTGATCTTCAAGGCGACATGGCGCGTGCTGGCGGTGATTGCCATCATTCTCGGGATTTCGGTCTATTATTATTACAGCACCCTCCCCCCGCTGACCCAGCTTCTGGACGGTCGCACACGCGGCTCGGTTACCATGCTCGACCGAAATAACGACGTCTTTGCATGGCGCGGTGAGACCTTTGGCGGGCAGATCACCGCCCAAAACGTCTCGCCCTATCTGCGCGAGGCCGTGGTCGCCACCGAGGACCGCCGCTTCTATCACCATTTCGGGGTCAGCCCGCGCGGCATCGCTTCGGCCATCCGCATCAACCTCAGCGAGGGGCGCGGCCCCTTCTCGGGCAATGGTGGCTCGACCATCACCCAGCAGGTTGCCAAGCTCCTGTGCCTCGGTGTGCCCTATGATCCTAAGACGTGGAAGAACGAAGGCGAATACGAGGATGACTGCCGGTCGGGCGGTCTGACCCGCAAGATCAAGGAAGTGCCCTATGCGCTGGCGCTCGAGGCCAAATATACAAAATCCGATATCCTGACGATCTACCTCAACCGCGCCTATCTCGGTGCGGGCGCGCGCGGCTTCGAAGCCGCTGCCCAGCGGTATTTCGGGATTTCGGCGGCCAATGTGAACCCGCAGCAGGCGGCGATGCTGGCAGGGCTATTGAAGGCCCCGACCCGCTATGCCCCCACCAATAATCTCGCGCGGTCGCAGGCACGGGCCGACACCGTCCTGTCGCTCATGCACGAGCAGAAATTCCTGACGGATGCGGAATACAAGGAAGCCAAAGCCAACCCCGCGACCCTGTCGGAAGCTGCACAGAAACGCGCGGGCGGTTACTTTGCCGATTGGGTCATGGATGACATCCCGCCCTTCCTGTCGAATGACACGACCGAGGATGTGATCATCCATACCACCTTCGACCAGCGCATCCAGACCGCTGCCGAGACGGCGCTGAAGGATGTGTTCGACACCAAGGTAAAAGACGGCTCGACGGCCGAGGCTGCGGTCATCGTCATGAGCGCCGATGGTGCGGTGCGGGCCATGGTCGGCGGACGCCAGACCAAAGTCTCGGGCGCGTTCAACCGCGCGACAATGGCGTTGCGCCAACCGGGCTCCACCTTCAAGCCCTTCGTCTACGCGGCAGCGATGGATATGGGGATGACGCCCGATACCATCGTCGAGGATACGCCCCTGACGATCAATGTCCCGGGCTCCGGCCCCTGGTCGCCCCAGAATTACGAGAAAGGTGTCTTCCGCGGTCCGATCACGTTGACCACCGCACTGACCCATTCGGTCAATGTGGCGACGGTACGCCTGCAGGAAGAGGTGGGCCGCGATGCGGTGCGCAAAGTGGCCGAGGATTTCGGCTTCGGGCATAACCTCGCCAAAGGTCCGGCACTGGCGCTCGGGGTCTCCGAATCGACGCTGATCGACATGACCGGCGCCTATGCGGGCATCCTGAATGGGGGCTCTTCGGTGAAGCCCTACGGCCTGACCGATCTGCGGATCAAAGGCGACAAAGAGCCGATCTTCACCTCGGGTGGCGGTATCGGCGAGCGGGTGATCTCGGAAGATGCCGCACGCAAGCTGATCTATATGATGCATAACGTGGTAGAACAGGGTACGGGCCACCGCGCGAAGCTTGATGGCTATGAGGTTGCGGGCAAGACCGGTACCACCCAGTCGGCGCGCGATGCGTGGTTTATCGGCTTCACCGACGACTATGTGACCGGTGTCTGGATGGGCAATGACGACAACAAGCCCCTGACCGGCGTGACCGGCGGCGGCCTGCCCGCCGAGATCTGGCACGAGGTCATGACCCGGGTCGAGAAAGGCCAGCCCGCGAAACCGTTGCCGATGGCCAACCCGTCCGAATGGCAGGCCCAGACGCAGCCCTATGCCGGCCAGACCTATAATAGCGACGGCACGACGACATCGGGGTGGAATGCGCAGAACGCCCCGGTCCAGCAACGGCGTGAACCCAATATCGCCGAGAAGATCATCAACGATGTCTTGGGGGCAATTACCGGAAACCGCTAGATTTTTATCTAGATCAACCCTAACGGTAAAGGTTCCGAAACACCTCGCGGTAAAAATGAAAACCGGCCTCATCTTTGGTGGGGCCGGTTTTTCGTTTCCGACTGTCTGAGAGTATCCCATGCCGGACCGCCGCTCCCCTTTGGGCAAGAAAAGACTGAATGACGAAAGCAAGCGCGAATGGGGCCTGTTCCTGAGCGTCGGCCTGTTCTCGGCTTTTGTGAACATCCTGATGATGACCGGCCCGATGTTCATGCTGCAGGTCTATGACAGGGTTCTGGCATCACGCGCCGAGGAGACCCTTGCCAGCCTGTTTCTGCTGGTGGTCTTTCTTTTCACCGTCATGGGCCTTCTGGATTTTGTCCGCTCCCGCCTGATGTCGCGCGTGGCCAAACGTCTGATGGGCCGGCTCGAGGAGCGGGTCTTCGCAGCCGTCCTGCGCCGCAATGCCCTCAATCCCGAGGATCTCGTCTCGAGCCTCGGCTTGTCCGACCTGGACGCGGTGCAGAAGCTCCTGAACTCGCGGGTAGTGCTGGCCCTGTTCGATATGCCGTGGTCCCCGCTGTTCTTTCTGGCAATCTTCATCTTCCACCCGCTGCTGGGGCTCTTGGCTTTGGGCGGCGGGGCGGTGCTGATCGCGGTGACCCTGCTCAACCGCGTGGCCACCCGCAGCCTTTCGCGCGAGGCGGCGCAGGCCCAGACGGTCTCCGGCAGGCTGGGGGATTACCTGCGCGACGAGGCCGAGCTTTTGCAGGCGCTCGGCATGCAGGGCGCCGCCTTCAACCGCTGGCGCGAGAGCCGCGGAACGGCGCTCCGCGCCGAGGCGCGCGCGGCAGACCGGACGACAGGATTTACCACCTTCACCCGCAGTTTCCGCCAGTTGCTGCAATCGGCCATGCTGGCCCTTGGTGCATGGGTAGTGCTGCGCGGAGAGATGAGCGCCGGTGCGATGATTGCGGGCTCGATCCTGATGGGCCGTGCGCTCAGCCCGATCGAGACCGTCATCGGTGGCTGGAGCGTGATCGCCCGTGCCCGCGATGGCTGGCTGAGGCTCCCCGACCTGCTCGACAGCCAGACCGACGAGATACATATCACCCCCTCGCGCCCCGCTGCACGGGTCATCGCCAAGAACATCACGGTGGTCCTTCCAGGGACCCGCAGGCCCGCGCTGCGTGCGTTGAGCTTCCGGCTGGAACCCGGACAGGCTCTGGGCGTGATCGGCCCCTCGGGGTGCGGCAAGACCACGCTGGCCCGTGCCCTCTGCGGGGTGCGCCCCCTTGCCGATGGCAGCCTGCGCCTCGACCAGAGTGACCTGCACCGCTTCCCGAGCGACACATTGGGCCAACTCTTGGGCTATCTGCCGCAGAACGTGACCCTTTTTCAGGGCACCATTGCCGAGAACATCGCACGCATGAAAGCCAACCCCTCCCCCGAATCCGTAATCGAGGCGGCGAAACGGGCCGATGCACATGACATGATTCTCGATCTGCCCGACGGGTATGATACCCGAATCCACAGTACATCGGGGCCGCTTTCGGGCGGGCAGATCCAGCGGATCGGCCTGGCGCGAGCCTTGTTTGGCGACCCGCTGCTACTGATTCTCGACGAGCCCAATGCCAATCTCGATGCCGACGGGAATGCCGCTCTCAACCGCGCCATCCGCGAGATGAAAGACCGGCGTGGGGCCGTTATCGTCATGGCGCACAGGCCCGCGGCCATCTCCGAATGCGAGACCCTTCTGATGCTGGAGAACGGGCAATGCCGCGCCTACGGTCCGCGTCAGGAGGTGCTTGCCAAGACCGTCCGCAATGCCAAGGATATTAGCCATATCGGTAAGACCGGTATGTCGGGTGCCACCCAGAGGAAGGAGGCGCCCTGATGCTTCGCAACAATTCCCGCCCGCCACTGCGCGCGGCAGATCTGACCAGAAGAATCGGTGCCAAGGCGCATTCTGGAGGCGCGCAAACTCCCCGCCCGCAGCCCCAGATCGCGGCCAAGGACCGCACGACCTATAATCTGCTGGTCCTGGGCTATGCGGCCCTCTTCGTTCTGGTGGTCATTTTCGGCAGCTGGGCGAGCCTGACAAAGATCGCGGGGGCCGTCATCGTCTCGGGGCGGCTTGAATTCGATACCAACCGGCAGGTCGTACAGCATCCGGAAGGCGGGCGTGTCGAGGAGATTTTCGTGAATAATGGGGATAAGGTCTCGGCGGGCGACATCCTGATCAAGCTCGACGGGCAGGATCTCCAGCCCGAACTGACCATTCTCCAGGACCAGCTCTTTGCGCTTCAGGCGCGGCGGGCGCGGCTGAATGCCGAACGGTTGCGGCAAGACCAGCTGACATATCCCGAGACACTAACCCAGCGCGCCGAGAGCAAGCCCGGCCTGCAGCAGATCCTGTCCGGCCAGACAACGCTGTTCGAGGCGCGCAATACCGCCTTCGCGCAGATGCTGATGCAACTCGACCGCAAGGCCATTCAGGCCGAGGACCGGATCATCGGCATCGATGCGCAGATCAAATCCGTTCAACAACAGCAGGTTCTTCTGGCGGAAGAATTACAAACACAGGGCGGGATCGCGGATACGACCTCCCAGCAACGCGCCCGCCGGCTTTCCTTCGAGCGCGAACTGGCCGTGCTTTACGGGCAGAACGGCCAGCTGATCGCCAAACAGGCGGAGACACGAGAGGATATCACCACGATCGAGTTGCAGAAATTGCAGATCCTGTCACAGAGGCAGGTCGAACTCGAAAGCGAACTGCATGACATAGATCGGCAGGAACTGCAGCAGATGGAGCAGGTACGGAATCTACGCAACAAGATCAAACTTCTCGACATCCGCGCACCGATCGACGGCATCGTACACGAGATGGCCACCACCACCCGTCTTTCCGTGCTGCGCCCCGCGGATCCGGTTCTCTATCTCATTCCGCAGGATCGACCTATGATGATCGAGATCCGCATCCCGCCCATGAATATCGACGAGATCCGGCAGGGTCAGCTGGCGACCCTCCGCCTGCCGGGCCTCGCTGCGCGCGATGTGCAGGAGCTGACCGGATCGATCCAGAGGATCTCGCCGGATGCCTCGATCGACCCTGTCACAGCGACCGCATATTACCGCGCAGAGGTGATGCCGGATGCCAGAACCGAAGCGATTATGGCGCAGATGCCGCTATTGCCAGGCATGCCCGTCGAAGCCTATCTGCGTACGACCGATCGCACCCCGCTGACCTATATCCTTGCGCCCTTCCTGAGCTATCTCGACCACGCCTTCCGCGAAAGCTAGATCCTGCGCAGATATAACACGCCAGCCGTCTGTCGGGCGCCCCACCGCCCAGGCCTTCTGAAGTGCCCCCGCATTTCGCGGAAGAGTTTTTTCTGGCGCATAGCCTGCCTGTTGATCATGCTCCACAAAACGTCCAATGGAGGTGTCTGATGTTGCAAAAGATCTCCCGCAGACGCTGGTCTCGGACAGAAACTCGGCATCCGGCTTTCAGACCACATCCATCCATCAAGAGACGCGGAGGCCGGGCAATGACCTCGCCATCGCGGATGCTCATAACGTCATTACCGCAGACCCAGAGGGCAAGGCGACCACCGGCCAAGGGCATCGAGCACTCATTGGCCTTACGGCGCAACAACGCTTGAGGCACCGCCCCGCCCAGTGCGCGTCCCAAGTCGCGGAACAGCTAAATGCGTCACTCGCTGGCGCATTCTGTCTGACAGAATCTTTCCGACAGGGCAGCAGTCTTTACCTTACAAGAGCGATGGGGGCCCGTCCGAAGAACACGACAGCGGAATGTGCCGATCCATCCGGAGTGTCGCATGCCAACGGCAGGCTCATCCCGTCGTTACCATGGCCAGCTTATCCAACGCCGTTCTGAACGCCGCCCCGATATCCGACACGCATCCGATCCTCGCCCTCTCGCCAGAACCATCTCTAATCGGGATTCATCTAATCCAACCATGCGTCTGGCCAGTGATTGCCGTGCAGTGGCGCCGCTGAAACATTTCTCGGACGGTTTGAGCGCAAACAGGGTGCGTGGTCCGGCGCGAAATTTCTGCACGCGGATCAAAGGGCGCGCTCCGACCGCGCGCAGGTGCATCGCATGGGTAAGGCTACCATTGTCTTCGGAAAAACTCCCCTATCTTCTGACTGGAGAGTCACCCACACCACAAATATCTTCTCAAATCCTCTCGGGGTTTCACTTGATTTTCATGATTAAGAGAACAGAATTGTGAATGAGAAGACTCATCTGGAAGGAGGACCTGATGGAGTTCTTGCCGAAAGATATCGCCCAGGCGATGCGCGATGCGCAAATCAAGACAGCGGGCAAACGCACGAAGCTCAGCCTTAGATCGGGCGACAAGAACTGGCCGATCCTGCGCCGCTGGGAAGGCGGGCTTGCGCTCAATGCCGACGAGATCGATCATCTCAGAGGTGAGGTCTATCTCTATGACGGCATCCGCCATGTGGCGACGGGGCTGATCATTGCCTCCGAGGTCGAGAATGGCGAGCTGATATGTGCGATCAAACGGGAAACGCCGGTCAGAGACCGCGCGCCTGTGGATTTTGTGCGCGATCCCGATGCGCCAGTGGGCTATCTGCCAAGCGCCTGATGGCACAAAGTCAAAAAGGCCCCGCATTCGGGGCCTTTTCTATTACTGCAGATCTTCAAAAGCCTTTTTCAACCGCGCCACAGCCTCTTCGACCCGTGTCCGCGGCGTGGCCAGATTGAAACGAAGATAGGTTTCGCCGCCCGTGCCGAAGGTCGTGCCGTAATTCGCGGCGATCAGCGCCTCTTTTTCCACCCGACGGGTAAATTCGGCCCGCTCCATCCCCGCGCCGGAAAAATCGACCCATGCCAGATAGGTCGCCTCCAGTGGCATCGATTTCAGGCCCGGAATGGCATTGACGCCCGCGTCGAAAATCTTGCGGTTGCCATCCAGATAGGCACAAAGCGCGTCCACCCAGTCGGCCCCCTCGGGGCTGTAAGCCGCCGTCGCCATCGCCATGCCGAAACTATTGGGCGAAATCCCCAGCGCATTCATCCGCGCGGAAAACTTGGCGCGCAGCGCAGGATCGGCGATGATCACATTGCCCGAATGCGTGCCCGCGATATTGAAGGTCTTGGTGGTGGCGGTCATCATGACCACAGGGTAGTTGCCCGCAACATTGGCCATGGGAGTATGCACCTGCCCCGGCATGACCAGGTCATGGTGGATCTCGTCCGAGACCAGCACCAGGTCATGCTTGCGGGCAAACTCCACAACACCTTCCAGCTCGGCGCGGCTCCAGACACGCCCGCCCGGATTATGGGGCGAACAGAGCACCAGCATGCGGGTCTTTTCATCCACAATGCTATCCCATGCGTCGAAATCCATCTGGTAGCCGCCATCCACCAGCTTCAGCGGGCATTCCACCACATCGCGCCCCGCCGCTTTGATCACGCGGGCGAAGGCGTGATAGACTGGCGTCATGAGCATTACCCCGTCGCCTTCCGCCGTGAACGCATCCACGCACAGCGCCGTGCCATTTACCAGACCATGGGTCGTAAAGATCCAGTCGTCCTGCACCTCCCAATCGTGGCGCGTCTTCATCCACCAGCGGATTGCGGCGTTGTATTCCGCATTGCCGCCCCAATAGCCGTAGACGCCCTGACGGGTCATCTCCTCCAGCGCCTCCTGCACACAGGCGGGCGGACGGAAATCCATATCGGCCACCCACATCGGGATACCCGTCGCGGCGGGCACGCCATAGATGTCTTCCATGCTGTCCCATTTGGCGGAATGGGTGCCGGTGCGGTCAATGATCTCGTCGAAATCGGGCGCTTTGCTCATCAGATGTCTCCTGCGTCTTTGCGCGCATCAGATCACCTCTGGCGGCGGGATACAAATGCCTGATTGTATCCTTATAATGCACCGCCAAGCCGCTGCCCCATTGCCTTGGAACCAACCATCGCCTAAATCGGCCTTATGACCCTACGCCCGATCCTCATTCACCCCGACCCGCGACTGAAGAAGACCTGTGATCCGGTCGTCTCGGTCGATGCCGAAATCCGCAAGCTGGCTGACGATATGCTGGCCACGATGTATGACGCCCCCGGTGTCGGCCTTGCCGCGCCACAGATTGGCGTGCTACAGCGTGTCTTCGTGATGGATTGCGTGAAGGAAGAGAACGCAGCGCCCCAGCCAACGGTGATGATCAATCCCGAGATCACATGGTCCTCGGAAGAGACCAACACCTATGAGGAGGGCTGCCTGTCGATCCCCGATCAATATGCCGAAGTCACCCGCCCGAAACTGGTGCGGATGAAATGGCTGAGCGTGGATGGCAAGGTCATGGAAGAGGAATTCGACGGGCTCTGGGCCACCTGCGCCCAGCACGAGCTGGATCACCTCGATGGCAAGCTGTTCATCGACTATCTCGGACCGATGAAACGCAAGATGATCACCTCGAAGATGCAGAAGCTCAAACGCGAGCGCGCCCGCGCGCCGAAATCCGACGGGATCATCTGATGACCGTGCGCAAGTTCATCCCCTTTGACGACAAGCGTCTGCGCACAGCGGCCGAGCCTGTGGCCGAGATCACCGAGACGGTGCGGATGATCTGGGATGACATGATCGAGACGATGGATGCGATGCCGGGGGTCGGTCTGGCCGCCCCGCAGATCGGGATCATGATGCGTCTGGCGGTGGTGGATGCCTCCGACAAGCGTGGCGAGGCCATCCGCATGGCCAATCCCGAAGTGCTCCATGCCAGCGTCAAGATGCGCAAACATGATGAGGCAAGCCCCAATCTTCCGGGCGTCTGGGCACCGGTCGAGCGTCCGCGGGCGGTTACCGTGCGGTTCCTCAATGCCGATGGCGAGATGGAAGAACGTGATTTCGTCGGGCTCTGGGCGACCTCGGTCCAGCACCAGATCGACCATCTCAACGGCAAGACCTATGTGGACCATCTCTCGCCCCTGCGGCGCAAGATGCTGATCCAGAAATCGAAAAAACTGAACAAAGGCTAAGGTCATGCGCGTCGTCTTCATGGGCACCCCCGAGTTTTCAGTCCCGGTGCTCGAGGCACTGGCGCGCGAGCACGAGGTCGTGGCGGCCTATTCGCAGCCGCCGCGCCCTGCAGGTCGTGGCAAACATCTGCGCCCCTCCCCCGTTCAGGCCCGCGCCGAGGAACTGGGGATAGAGACGCGCACCCCGCTGAATTTCAAGGATGAGACCGACCGTCAGGCCTTTGCCGATCTGAAGGCCGATGTGGCTGTGGTAGTGGCCTACGGGCTGATCCTGCCACAAGCGATCCTTGATGCGCCCGAAAAGGGCTGCCTGAATATCCATGCCTCGCTGCTGCCGCGCTGGCGCGGGGCGGCGCCCATCCACCGTGCGATCATGGCAGGCGATGCCGAAACGGGAATTTGTATCATGCAGATGGAAGCGGGGCTCGATACCGGCCCCGTGCGCCTGCGTCGCGCGACCGAGATCGGCGCGACCGAGACCACCGGAGAGCTGCATGACCGGCTGTCCGTCATGGGGGCCTCGATGATCATCGAGGCGCTGGCGCATCTTGATACGCTCCCCAGCGAGGCCCAGCCCGACGAGGGCGTGACCTATGCCGCCAAGATCGACAAGGCCGAGGCGCGGATCGACTGGACTGCCCCTGCAGCCGATGTAACCCGCAAGATCAACGGCTTGTCGCCCTTCCCCGGAGCGTGGTGCGAGATTGCGGGGGAACGGGTAAAGCTTTTGCGCGCCCGCCAGACCGACGGTCATGGCGCTGCCGGAGATGTTCTGGGCGGGTTCACCATTGCCTGCGGAGCAGGCGCCGTGCAGGTGCTGGAGGCGCAGCGCGCGGGCAAGAAGCCGATGGCAGCCGCGCAGGTCTTGCAGGCCCTGACCCTGCCCGAGCGCCTCGACTGATTCCATGTTCGGCCTCCTGATCGCGCCCCTGACCACCATGACCTCCCGCCTGATCGGCATGATGCTGGTCGTGGCGATCTGGCTGCTGTCGCGACCGGGCGGCTGGGCGGTGCTGGTGGTGCTGGTTCTTGTGGGGGTGAAGCTGCTGCCCGAGCCCGACACTCACTCCGAAGTGACCTCCCCGCCCCCTGTCACCGCGCCTGCTTCGCGTTAAGTCGGAGCCAAAGGAGCGGATCATGCCCATTGCCATCATTCTCGTTATCGCCGTTTTCATCGGTCTCCTGTGGTATCGCAAGCGCAATCCCTGCCGGTGGGAACGTATCGGCGGCAAGGGCGCACTGAAGGAATTCCGATGCAAGACCTGCGGCGCGGTGGCCTATTCAGCCCGCTATGACGGCCCCGAGCAATGCAAGAAAGGGCTTGAGCCGCCCGCGCCGTAAGTGGCCGCGCCGGCTCTATCGGCAGGCTCCCGCCCATGCGGGCGAGCGGCGCCACCGCTCAGGGAACAGCCCCGTCATCCCCGCGTTCTCTCTTCAAATCGAATGTCGAAGGAGACGAAGATGACCGAGAATAACACGCCTCCGCCGCGCCGCGACAACGGCCTCTATTTCGTTCTGGGGGCGATCGTCGTCGCGCTTGGCGTGCTGGTCTGGTATGTGATGGGCTCGCCCGGTGACACCACAACCCCTGCACCTGCGGGCAACGAGGTGTCGATCACCAACGAGGCCCCTGCCTCCGAGCCGGCCCAAGAGCCTGCGTCGGACGCACCGGCCGAGGTCGAGGTGGCTCCGGGAGCCGATGACGCCCCTGCCCCCCAGCAGTAATGTAAAAGGCCCGCCAGTTGGCGGGCCTTTTACATGACACGTTTCTCGTGAAACACTCAGATCGCTTTGATCTCCGCCAGAATGGCCTGCGCGGCCGCCTGCGGATCCGCCGCCTGCCAGATCGGGCGGCCAACGACAAGGTGATCCGCCCCCGCCGACAGCGCCGATGCGGGTGTTTCCACACGCTTCTGGTCTCCCAATGCGGCCCCTGCGGGCCGCACACCCGGCGTGACGATCAGCTTGCCCTCGGCCTGCGGCAGTGCCCGGATCATCGCGGCCTCACGCGGCGAGGCAATAACGCCATCAGCTCCGGCCTCGAGCGCGCGCGCGGCGCGCTCTGTCACCAGATCCGCAATATCGCCCGGCTGGATCAGCGCGGCATCCAGATCGGCGCGATCAAGCGAGGTGAGGATGGTCACAGCGAGGATTTTGAGATCCTTACCCGAGGCGCCTTCCTTCGCGGCGCGCACCACATGGGGGTCGCCATGCACGGTCAGGAAGTCCAGATCGAATTGTGCGATCCCGCGCACCGCAGCCTCGACCGTGGCGCCGATATCGAAGAATTTCATATCGAGGAAGATGCGCTTCCCATGCTCCTGTTTCAGCTCGTTGGCAACGGCCAGACCGCCCCCCGTGAGCATCCCCAGACCGATCTTGTAGAAAGAAACGCTATCGCCCAGTTTCTGGGCCAGCTCGAGCGCGGCCAGCGCGTCGGGCACATCCATGGCAACGATCAGGCGGTCATCGGCGGGCAAAAGGGCGGTCATGCAGCATCTCCTGTGGTTTGCACCCCGATGCGCAAGACGGCACGAAAAATCAACCCCTGAGGAACCACAGGGGGAACTTTCCCGCAATCACTCCGGTATCGGCAGCCCCGCGGACAGGTCTTCAATCCCGAGATTTGACCGGTATCAAGGCACGCACACGCGCACGGTGCATCATGACGATGCCCAGAAGGGTCAAAGCAGCGAGGAAGGGCAGATAATGCAGCACAGTCATGGCGTCTCTCCTGTTCCTTGGGGTCTCACCTTACAGGCGAGACATTTACGGAACCTTGCACGGTGCCTGCGAGTTCCCTAGGCGCTTCGCAAAAGCCAAGATTTTCGTTTCAGGCGTGGTCTGACATCTTGAATAGCCTGACCCACCTACCCAATTATTCGATAAGACCCGACCAGACATGTGCCGCTTACGGGCATGTCGATTTGCGGGGGCTTTAGAAAAGGAGATACCCGATGAACATGGAAAAGTTCACGGAGCGTTCGCGCGGCTTCCTTCAATCCGCGCAGACAATCGCAATGCGGGAAGGCCATCAGCGCGTGGTCCCCGAACATCTGCTCAAAGCATTGATGGATGACGATCAGGGACTTTCGTCCAACCTGATCAATCGCGCCGGTGGCGATGCCGCCCGCGTGGCCGATGCCGTCACCCAAGCCGTCGGCAAACTTCCCAAAGTGTCCGGCACGGATAGCCAGACCTATATCGACCAGTCGCTCGTGCGCGTGCTCGACGAGGCAGAGAAGATCGCCAAGAAAGCCGGTGACAGTTTCGTGCCGGTGGAGCGTATCCTGATGGCGCTGGCCGTGGTCAATACCCGTGCGAAAGACGCGCTTGATGCAGGTGCCGTGACCGCGCAGAAGCTGAACACGGCCATCAACGATCTGCGCAAGGGCCGCACCGCCGATAGCGCCTCCGCCGAGGACGGCTATGAGGCGCTGAAAAAATATGCCCGCGACCTGACCGAGGCCGCCGAGCAAGGCAAGATCGACCCGATCATCGGTCGTGACGACGAGATCCGCCGCACGATGCAGGTGCTCTCGCGCCGCACCAAGAACAACCCCGTCCTTATCGGGGAGCCGGGCGTTGGGAAAACCGCGATCGCCGAAGGGCTTGCGCTGCGCATCGTCAATGGCGATGTGCCGGAGAGCCTGCGCGACAAGCGGCTTCTGGCGCTCGATATGGGCGCGCTGATCGCAGGGGCGAAATATCGCGGCGAGTTCGAGGAGCGGCTGAAATCCATCCTCAAGGAGATCGAAACCGCAGCCGGTGAGATCATTCTCTTTATCGACGAGATGCACACGCTTGTGGGCGCGGGCAAATCCGATGGTGCGATGGATGCGGCCAACCTGATCAAGCCGGCGCTGGCGCGAGGCGAGTTGCATTGTGTTGGCGCCACCACGCTTGATGAATATCGCAAATATGTCGAGAAAGACGCGGCTCTGGCCCGGCGCTTCCAGCCGGTAATGGTCGAAGAGCCCACCGTCGAGGATACGATCTCGATCCTGCGTGGCATCAAGGAGAAATACGAGCTCCATCACGGGGTTCGGATCTCCGATTCGGCGCTCGTGTCGGCGGCGACGCTCTCGCATCGCTATATTACCGACCGCTTCCTGCCCGACAAGGCGATCGATCTCGTGGACGAGGCCGCCTCGCGCTTGCGGATGGAAGTCGATTCGAAGCCAGAGGAACTGGATGCGCTGGATCGCCAGATCCTGCAGGCGCAGATCGAGGCCGAGGCGCTGAAGAAAGAAGACGACGTCGCAAGTCAGGACCGTCTCGAGAAACTCGAGAAGGAACTGTCGGAACTGCAGGAACGCTCCGCCGAGATGACCGCCAAATGGCAGGCCGAACGCGACAAGCTGGAGAGCAGCCGCGTGCTGAAAGAACAGCTGGACCGCGCGCGCGCCGAATTGGAAACCGCCAAACGCGAAGGCAATTTCGCAAAAGCGGGCGAGTTGCAATATGGCCGCATTCCGGATCTTGAAAAGCAGCTCGAACAGGCGGAATCGGCAGAGGATGTCATGGTCGAAGAGGCCGTGCGTCCCGAACAGATCGCCGAGGTGGTCGAGCGCTGGACCGGTATCCCGACCTCGAAAATGCTCGAGGGCGAGCGCGAGAAGCTGCTGAAAATGGAGGAAGAGCTCCATAAGCGGGTGATCGGGCAGGATGCCGCAGTGAAGGCGGTGGCCAATGCGGTGCGGCGTGCGCGTGCGGGTCTCAATGACGAGAACCGTCCACTGGGCTCGTTCCTCTTCCTCGGCCCGACCGGCGTGGGCAAAACCGAGCTGACCAAGGCTGTCGCCGAATATCTCTTCGACGATGATCAGGCGATGGTGCGGATCGACATGTCGGAATTCATGGAGAAACATGCCGTCTCGCGGCTGATCGGCGCCCCTCCGGGCTATGTCGGCTATGACGAGGGCGGAGTACTGACCGAAGCCGTGCGCCGCCGCCCCTATCAGGTGGTGCTGTTCGACGAAGTCGAGAAGGCGCATCCCGATGTGTTCAACGTGCTGCTGCAGGTGCTTGATGATGGTGTTCTGACCGATGGTCAGGGCCGGACGGTGGACTTCAAGCAGACGCTGATCATCCTGACCTCCAATCTGGGGTCTCAGGCGCTCAGCACCTTGCCCGATGGCACGGATGGAGCACAGGCCAAGGCGCAGGTCATGGAAGCGGTGCGGGCACATTTCCGCCCCGAATTCCTGAACCGTCTGGACGAGATGGTGATCTTCGACCGCCTGTCGCGCGACAATATGGACGGGATCGTTACCGTGCAGCTGGCACGTCTGGAGACGCGTCTGGGTCATCGCAAAATCGGGCTTGCGCTTGATGATGCGGCCCGCACATGGCTCGCCGACAAGGGCTATGATCCGGTCTATGGCGCACGCCCGCTGAAACGGGTGATCCAGCGCTATCTACAGGACCCGCTCGCCAATCTGATCCTGTCGGGCGATGTGCTGGACGGATCAACGGTTACGGTCACGGCAGGGCCGGACGGTCTGTCTGTCGGCGGGCATATCGTCCCGCCTTCGGAAGCCACGCCCCTCGGCGCGGCTTTGCACTGAATGCAAGCGGGCGGCGGCTCCGGCCACCGCCCGCTGATACGACGCATGGAGGGGGCTCTGCCCCCACTGCCTTGCGGCAGCCCCCCGGGATATTTATGGACACTGGAAGCCATTCTCCCACTTCCAGTGTCCATAAATATCCTCAGGGGTGAATTGGCACGACGTGCCAAGAGGGGCGCGAGCGCCCCTTTCTGTCTCGCTATCGGAAAGAGGTATGGCCAGTCTTTGCAGATCCTGTTTCGCCTCCTTCGCCGAGGCTCCAAAGCGACGGTGCCCGCGGTGCAGGCATGACGGGCTGGTGAGCCATAACGAACTGCTCCAGCTGGGCCTTGCCCATATCGACTGTGACAGTTTCTATGCCTCGGTCGAGAAGCGCGACAATCCCGAGTTGGCCTCGCTGCCGCTGATCGTTGGGGGGGGCGCACGCGGGGTGGTGACGACCTGTTGTTATGTCGCCCGGATCTACGGTGTGCGCTCGGCAATGCCGATGTTCCAAGCCCGCAAGCTCTGCCCCGATGCGGTGATCCTACCGCCGCGTATCGGCTATTACGCCGAAGTCTCTCGCGAGATCCGCGCGAAGATGGCGCGTCTGACGCCCTTGATCGAGCCGCTATCGCTGGACGAAGCCTTTCTGGACCTTCGTGGAACCGATACGTTGCATGGCATGCCACCCGCCGAAAGCCTTGTGCGGCTGGCCGCCGAAATCGAGAGCGATATCGGAGTAACTGTTTCAGTCGGGCTCAGCCATAACAAGTTTTTGGCGAAAATCGCCTCCGACCTTGATAAGCCACGTGGATTTTCCGTGATCGGTCGGGCCGAGACGCGCGATTTTCTACGCGACAAGCCGGTAGGCATTCTGTGGGGCGTAGGGGCAGCAACACGACAGGCCCTAGGGCAGGCAGGCATCCGCACGCTCACCGACATCCTACGGATCGGGCGCGACGATATGATCCGCCGCTTCGGTGGACAGGGCCTGCGGCTCTGGTCGCTGGCGATGGGCGAGGATGATCGCCGTGTAACCCCGGATGCGCCGGTCAAAAGCGTTTCGAACGAGACGACCTTCTCGCAGGATCTCAGCGACCGCGAGGCGCTTCTGGCACAGCTATGGCATATGGCGGAGAAGACGGCAGCGCGTATGAAGGCAAAGGACCTATCGGGGAGTATCGTCACTCTGAAATTGAAGAAATCGGATTTCTCCACCCTGACCCGCCAGTCGCAGCTCACAGATCCGAGCCAGCTGGCAGATACGCTTTTTCAGGTCGGAAAGCGGCTGTTTGACACCCTGCCCGCAGGCACGCCCTATCGGTTGATCGGTATCGGTTATTCGGGGCTAAGGCCCGCACGCGAGGGCGATCCGGTGGGCGATCTGCTGGACCCCGATGCGGGGCGGCGCGCCAAGCAGGAGCGCGCGATGGATGCCATCAGGGCCAAATTCGGCGTGGATGCGATCCGGATGGGGCGGGGGTTCCGGAAAGACTGACCTACTCCGCTGCCATGGTATCTGGCTGGTCCGACCGCCCGATGGCCGCAATCCGCGCCAGAACCCCATCCATCAGGGACTGGAACTCGGCGAAATCCGCACGCCGTTCAATTCGCGCTTCATCCATATAAAGCGCTCGGTTGATCTCGATCTGGATGGCGTGGCGATGATTGGCAGGCTGGCCATAGGTCTTGGTGATATAGGCTCCTGCGAAAGGGGTATTGCGGCTCACCGAGAGGCCTGTCGCGGCAAAAGCGGCCTCGATCTTTTCGACGATATGCTCCGAGGCGGAACTGCCGTAGCGATCGCCGATCACGATTTCCGGTCGTTTAAGGCCGAATGCCTCGATCGCCTCGCTGGGCATGGAATGCAGATCGACGAGAATCGCCTCCCCGAACCGTTTTTTATTGGCCTCCATCAGCAGATCGATCTGACGGTGCCATGGGGTCCAGATGTCATCGAGACGGGTCTCGGCCTCCGCGAGACTTATTTTCCCGCGCAAGATCGCCCGCCCGCCAGAGACCACGCGGGGAATCACGCCCAGACCGGCTGCAACACGGCTGCCACTGCCGCGCTGACGCAGTCCTTCGACGATTCCCGGGTCGAGTTCGTCACGCGCTCGATTGAGGTCGAGATAGGCGCGCGGATATGTTGCGGCGATGCAATAGGCCCCGAGCTGCGCCCCCAGATGCATGAAATCATCGACAAACGCGTCCTCGGATGACCGCAGGCGCGCCAGATCCAGAACAGTATTTTGTTGAAAATCAGTTGGATAGTAACTTCCAGAATGGGGGGATGAGAAAATAACAGAGGTCCGGACTGGATCGGGTTCGCAGAGCCGGAAAGCCGGTCGATCATGTTTCATGGACGGTCATGAACCTCCTTTGTGATGACCTCAGTGTAGCGCAATGCATTTTCTCGTCAAAACCCCCTTGCGCGTCGTGCGAACACCTTTTATAGACCCCTCCACACCGAGGAGGTGAACCGAAAGGTTGCAGACCGGATCAAGCAACAGCTTGAGACCAAACGCAATCCAAGGCAAATCATTTCGGAGCGTGGGCGGTTAGCTCAGCGGTAGAGCACTACGTTGACATCGTAGTGGCCACTGGTTCGATCCCAGTACCGCCCACCATTCTATTCCGCCGCCCCTTCGGCCTGGCTGTCGGGGCTTTTTGCTTTCAAGGCGCACGCGCGCCGCGACAAGGAGATACGACCATGAAGGTTCGCAACTCGCTCCGCTCGCTCAAGCAGCGTCATCGCGATTGCCAGATCGTGCGCCGCAAGGGCCGCGTCTACGTAATCAACAAGACGCAGCGTCGTTTCAAAGCCCGTCAGGGCTGATTCGACCGAGCCATCGGCAAAGACAAGACCGCAAGGGAAACCTTGCGGTCTTTCTTATTGGGCGATCACCATGCCGGATTACCCTGCGGTCAGACTGGATTTCTGTAGCCTGCGGCACAAAGTTCTGATTCTATGGATTTGTAGCGTTTCGGAAGGCACTGCCATGCTGACCCTTCTTCTCCACCGCCCCTCGGCGCAAGAGTTCTACCGCGTCGAGGTGAGTGACAATCTCTTCGGCGAATATACAGTGCAGCGCGAATGGGGTCGCGATGGCCGCGCCCGTGGCATGCGCAACGTGCTGTTCACCAACCTTCGCGACGCCGTGCAGGCGGCCGATACATGGCGCCTCAAGGCCGCCCGCAGGGGTTATGCCCTGACCGAGGCTGTGGCCGCCTGAAGCCCCTCAGAAGGGCGTATCGGCGGTAAATGCCAGAGGCTCGCCGCCATCGGGATGGCGCAGCCGCAGCGTGTGGGCATGCAGCATCAGCCGTGGAAAGTCCTGCGCCGCGCCCTCGGCATAGAGCGGGTCTCCGAGAATCGGATGCCCTAGCGCTTGGCAATGCACCCGCAACTGATGGCTACGCCCGGTCACCGGCATAAGCCGCACACGCGTCGTTCCATCGGGATCATGCTGCAGCACCTTCCAGTCGGTCTGGGCGGGCTTGCCGGTTTCATGGTTCACATGCTGGCGCGGACGGTTGGGCCAGTCCACGATCAGCGGCAGGTCCACCCGGCCCGTCTTGGGCTCCAGATGCCCCCAGAGACGCGCGAGATAGGTCTTCTTGGTCTGGCGATGCTCGAATTGCAGTCCCAGATGGCGCTGCGCATGAGGCGTCAGCGCGAAGACCATCACCCCCGAGGTGTCGCAATCCAGCCGGTGCACCAGCAGCACCTCCGGATAGGACTGGCGCAACCGCGCGATCAGGCAATCCGCTTTCTCCGGCCCCTTCCCCGGCACCGAAAGCAGCCCTGACGGTTTGTCGACCACGAGAATCTCGTGATCGGCATGCAGGATCTTGGGCGGGTCGGAGGGCGGATCATAGCGATACATCATCGCCACCGATTGCCCGCGATGTGCCAGCCGGTCAAGTCTTCCTTGCGCATGAGGGGTTAAAATAGACATCTCGGCCACTTCCGTTGGGGAATGGAGCGAAATCGATTCGGAATTACGGTTTGGTAAGTTTTAGCCCCTACTCCTAGAGAAAATTGAGTGACGAGCCGGAGACCGCAGATGAACCTCTATGCCGAAGCCCGCCAGGATGCACTGTGGGTCCGCGTCGACGAGAATCGACTCGATGCAGCCATTGCCATCCGCTTCAAGGACCAGATGCGCGAAGTCTGCATGCAGCCGTCACAACGCGTCATTCTCGATCTGGAATCTGTCACCTTCCTCGATAGCTCGGGATTGGGGGCGATTGTCGCCGTCATGAAAGCCCTGCCCAAGGACCGGAAGCTGGAACTGGCCGCGCTGAACATGAACGTCGCGAAGGTGTTCCGGCTGACCCGCATGGACACGATCTTCAAGATCCACCCGACCCTAGAGGATGCCTTCCTACCGGAGGTGCGGAATGCTGGCTAACCACGACGCACATGCGTTGAAAAGTGGCACGGCTGTTCCGCGTGGTGAACGGCAGCCAAGGATCTTCCATCATAGTTTTCCGGCCACTCCGCTGGCCGTGCGCGAAGCCCTGCGCAATGCGCTCGCGAGATTCGTGCTGCATATGAGTCAGGACGAGGCCGGAACGCTCGAGCTGTTACTGGCCGAGATCCTGAACAATATCGTCGAACACAGCTATCAGGATAGCGGGGTCGGCACGATTACCCTCTCCATGGTGATGGATAAGCGCGGGCTTAACTGTTCGGTGACCGATGACGGCCTCGAACTTCCTGCCTTCGTTCTCGAGGACCCCGCGACATTCGACACGGTAGAAAACGCCCTTCAGACGCTGGATACCGAGGAGCTTCCGGAGGGAGGATTCGGCTGGTTCCTGATCCGTGATCTTGCAGAAGATCTGGGCTACAGGCGCGAGGATGGTCGCAACATGCTCGCTTTCCGCCTGCCTCTGAAACAGGACGGCTGATCCGGCTCAGTTCATCTGGAATTGCAGAGGATAGGCCCCATCGGCAAACTCGCCAAAGAGATCCGGCAGGTCCGGATGCTCCACAGGCTCGCCAGTCTGATCCGCCAGAAGGTTCTGTTCGGAGACATAGGCGATGTAATAATCATCATCCGTCTCTGCAAGCAAATGGTAGTAGGGCTGATTCTTTGTCGGCCTGCTGTCTTCGGGGATTGCGTCATAGAACTCCTGCGAATTCGCAAAAGTCGGATCGACATCGAAGACCACACCACGGAACGAGTCCTTACGGTGGCGCAAAACCTGCCCGATATGGAATTTGGCTTGAGTGGCAAACATGTTCGCCCTTCCCTAGTCTTTTCGATTTCTTAATGCTTCTACAAAGAAACTAGGGCTTTTTCCACAAATTCGCAGGAAACAATCTGTATTATTGGTGCAGAAGGCTCGCTGATAGGCTTTGTGATTTTCGTTTGGGGCATTTTCAGATACAATTAACGACAAAACGAGAGCAAAAATCAGGCAAGAGCAGTATGAAGAAATTCGCCTTTCTGGCGCTGGCCCTTCTGGTCGCCTCCTGTGGTGGGGGCAACTACCAGGCGCCACAAAATCTAGACGACGCATGCGCCCTGTCGCGTGAGCGGCCTGCCTATTTCCGGGCCATGAAACGCACCGAATCGCGCTGGGGTGTTCCCGTCTATGTGCAGATGGCCACGATCCATCAGGAATCGCGGTTCGTCGGCAATGCAAAAACCCCGTTCAAATACGCTCTGGGTGTGATTCCCCTCGGCCGTCAGAGTTCGGCCTATGGTTATAGCCAGGCCCTTGATGCCACTTGGGAGGAATATCGCGCGCAGGGCGGCAGCCGCGGTGCAAGACGCAACCGTATCCAGGACGCGACCGATTTCATCGGTTGGTATATGGACGGCACGACAAAGAGCCTCGGTATTCCGAAGACCGATGCGATGAACCAGTATCTCGCCTATCATGAAGGGCGTGGCGGCTATTCGCGTGGCAGCCACAAATCCAAGCCGTGGCTTCTGGCCGTGGCCCGAAAAGTGCAAAGCCGCGCGCTGATGTATCGCGCGCAGCTTGCTTCTTGTGGTCGACTGTAACGAAAGAGCTCAGCCGCCTCGGCGGCTGATTTCCTGATTGATCGAGAAGACCGACGGCGCCAGCGCCTTACCGTTCTGAAGCCCGTTGAGGATAACGGTGGTCTTCGCTCCCGCATTATCGGTGATCACCCATTGGCGCAGCTGCGTCGGGCCATCCGTGAAAACCATCTGGATATTGCCATATTCCGGATGCTGCGGATCATGTGCGGTGACAGTGGTCTTTGTGCCATCGGAGGTGTGGCTGGTCACCATACCCGATTTCGCCAGATTTACATCCGCCGCCAGAATAAGGCTCAGAGGCGTTTTGGACAGCGGATACTGTTCTGGCCGGCCCATATTCGACTTCGGATCGAAGATCGCCACCTGACCGGCCGAAGCCAGCACCAGCGTGTTGTCATTGTCATATTCGAACCGCACGCGATTCGGACGGCGGATATAGATCGTGCCCGTCGAGATCGAGCCGTCGGAGTTCACCTGTGTAAACTTGGACGACGCCGATTGCAGGCTGTTGAGATAACTGGACAAAGTCCCAAGCGGGATCGCATCGGCAAATGCCGGCACGGCAAGAGACAGGGCGAGGACGGGCGCAAGCGCGAAGCGAAGTATGTTCATAGACGAGAATTTAGGCGCTTTTTGAAAAAGGAAAAGCCCCACGCAATCAACTTGCGCGGGGCGTTCATCACAGTTCAGCAGAAAGCCGCTCAGGCCTCGGGGATCAGGATCTCGCGTTTGCCGACATGGTTGGCCGAGGAGACCACATGATTTTCCTCCATCTGCTCCACCAGACGCGCGGCCTTATTGTAGCCGATGCCCAGTTTGCGCTGGATATAGGAGGTCGAGCATTTGCGATCCTTCGCCACAATCTGCACCGCCTGATCGTAAAGCGCATCCTCATTGCCGGTATTGCCACCGGTGTTGAGGCCCAGCACCGCGTCAATATCGGAGGCTTTATCATCTTCCGGCCCCTCGACCACACCCGACATATAGCTGGGCGGCCCGAAGGATTTCAGGTGGTTGACCACCTCCTCGACCTCTTCATCCGAGCAGAACGGGCCGTGGACGCGGTTCAGACGCGAGCCGGTGCCCATATAGAGCATATCGCCCATGCCCAGCAGCTGCTCGGCGCCCTGCTCGCCCAGAATGGTGCGGCTGTCGATTTTCGAGGTCACCTGGAAGGAGATCCGCGTGGGGAAGTTTGCCTTGATCGTGCCGGTGATCACATCCACCGAGGGGCGCTGGGTGGCCATGATCAGGTGGATGCCCGAGGCCCGCGCCATCTGCGCCAGACGCTGGATGCAGGCCTCGATCTCCTTGCCCGCGACCATCATCAGGTCGGCCATCTCGTCGACGATGACGACGATATAGGGGAAGGGCTCGGGCTGGAACTCGTCGGTCTCGAAGATCGGCTCGCCGGTTTCTTCGTCAAAGCCGGTCTGCACGGTGCGCTTGAACATCTCGCCTTTGGCCAGCGTCTCTTTCACGCGGCCGTTATAGCCCTCGATATTGCGCACGCCCATCTTGGACATCTTGCGATAGCGGTCTTCCATCTCGCCCACGACCCATTTCAGTGCCACTACGGCCTTCTTGGGGTCGGTCACGACCGGAGACAGCAGATGCGGAATGCCGTCATAGACCGACAGTTCCAGCATCTTCGGGTCGATCATGATCAGACGGCACTCATCCGGCGTCAGGCGGTAGAGGAGTGACAGGATCATCGTGTTGATCGCCACAGATTTCCCCGACCCCGTGGTCCCCGCGATCAGCAGGTGGGGCATCTTGGCAAGATTTGCTACAACCGGCTCGCCGCCGATATCCTTACCCAGCGCCAGCGGCAGGCGCATATTACCATCCGAGAAATCACGCGCCGTCAGGATCTCGCGCAGCACGACCTTCTCGCGATGGTCATTGGGCAGTTCGATCCCGATCACCGTCCGGCCCGGCACGGTGGACACACGCGCCGAGAGCGCCGACATGGAACGCGCGATATCATCAGCCAGACCGATCACGCGGCTGGCCTTCAGGCCCGGCGCCGGTTCCAGCTCGTACATGGTAACCACAGGGCCCGGACGGACCGACACGATCTCGCCCTTCACTCCATAATCCTCCAGCACGTTTTCCAGCTGACGGGCATTTTCTTCCAGCTGCTCGTCGGGCAGCTGGTGACGCGGGATCGAGGCCGGATCGGTCAGCAGGTTGATCGGCGGCATCTCGTAATTCGCATGGGTCGCAGGCGGCATTTTCGCAGGCTTCTGGATCGCGCTGCGGTTCAGGCTCTCGCCCTGTGCCACAGTTCGGGCATTGGCCATCGGCGCCTCGGCTGCCACAGGACGGGCGGGTTCGGCTGCGATCGGGGCAAGATCCTCCATCTCGTCATGATCGTCGCCGCTGAGCGTCGCATCTTCGGCATAGGCCTCACCGCGCTGGATGGTGCGATAGGTGGCCGCAGACATATCGGTCTCTTCTGGCTCATCCTGGGGGGCGTCATAGGGCTCGACAGGAGCCGAGAAACGCGCACGCGGCGCCTCTTCCGGCTCGGGCGACACGCGGGCGCTGCCATAGCTCTCATCCAGCTCGCCAAAGGCATCCACATCGAAGGGCTCGAATCCTTGCGGCTCGGCCTCTTCGACTTCGTCCATATGGTAGCCCTGATCAAGCCATTGATCTTGCTTCGCGAACTCATTGCGCGGCTCGGCCATCAGACGGGAGCGAGCCTGCGAGACCTCCTCGGGCCGCGCGGCATAAACGGGCGCCTCGGCACCGGCATGTGCCCCGCCGAAGCGCGGCATATAGCGCGGTTCGGCGCGAAGCGGCGGCTCGATCCGCGCAGGTTCTGCCTTCAGCTGCGGTTCGACACGCTCGCGCGGTTTAGGCCCACGTGCCAGACGGCGGGCAACGGCGGCCATCACCGAGCGCGGGGCCTCGGGACGTGCCGGCTCATAGGATTCGACCTCTTCCAGTTCGGGCTCCGCATAACGCTGCGGGGCGCTGCGCTGCACGCGCGGCGCAGGCGGGGCCTGACGGCGCTGGTGCACTGCCTCGGCGATACGCGCCTTGATCCTGTCGGGGCTCGGAGCTTCGGCAGGTTCGGCACGCAGGTCGTCATACCCGAAATCGACAATCTCGGGCTCCAACTGCGGCTCGGGCATCGTGTCCGTGGGGCGGATAATCCGCGTCAGGAAATTGCCGCGTGGCGGCTCCTGATAGGGTTCCTCGTCATAAAGAACCTCGTCCTCTTCCTCGAATACGGGTTCCTGATATGCCACGCGGCGCGCAGGGCGGGCCACCGCTTCGGCCTGATATTCCTGCTGCGCCTCCCATGCGGCCAGCTCCTCGGCATGGGCCTGCGCTTCGGCGCGGCGCGAACGGTGGCGCTCGGCGGCACCCCGTGCCGCCAGCACGGAGGCCGAAGCCCCCTGCCCGACCATCCGCATGATCGTGTCATAGATCGCCAGCAACCCCAGCAGCAGGAACCGCAGGATATTCTGCAGCTCCGGCTTGATGAAACCGGTGACAAACAGCGTCATCGCGATGCTCAGCGCCACAAAGACCAGCGACAGGAATTTCACAACAAACGCCGAGGCCCCGACGATGCCCAGCATCATTCCCGCGATCATATCGCCGAAATGGCCGCCAAGCCCGAAATTCGCCGTCCATTCGGCGCCGGGCACTAGAAGCGCCGCATGGACCGAGGAGACCGCAATGGCAATCGGCAGGAAGATCAGCCGTGGCAGAGCGCGTTCCTCGCCACGATGGGTCATGAACCGCACCCCCCAGAGCGCCGCCGAAACCGGCAGCAGCCACGCACCGCGCCCGAAGATCACATAGAGCGGCGAGGCAAGGCCCGCACCGATCCGGCCCAGCCAGTTATGGACCTCGCCATCTGTGGCGGCCATCCAGCTGGGATCTTCTGGCGAATAGCTGGCAAGCATCATGGTCAGCAGCGCCGCCAGAACGATCAGGCCCGCTCCGGCGAGTTCCTTACCGCGACGCTCGAGAAGAGCCTGCGTATTCTGGTCGAGAAGGGGGTCGCGCTGTCTCATCTGATACAATGCCATCTGCTGCTCGTCCTCAAAGGTAAAGGCAATCGCGGAGCCTGATCAGCCCCCGCTGCGTTTCTTCTCTCGGGGCGACCAGAGCCACCCGGATATAGGATCTGCCGGGATTTTCGCCCGCGACGTCACGCGAAAGATAGCCGCCCGGAAGCACCCGGACGCCCGTCTCGCGCCAAAGTTTCATAGCGGCGGCCTCGCCATCCTCGACCGGAAGCCACAGGAAGAACCCCGCCTCCGGCATGGCGACCGAATTGATACCGTCAAACACCACGGCCGCATCGTCAAATTTCTCTTGGTAGAGCCTGCGGTTCTCGACCACATGGTCCTCGTCGACCCAGACCTTTTCCGCCACCCGCTGGAGCGGCTGCGGCAGCGGCGCGCCCGAATAGGCCCGAAGCTGGCGGATATAGGACATGCTTTTGGGCCCTGCGGCCACAAATCCCGACCGCAGTCCCGGCAGGCTCGAGCGCTTGGAGAGCGAATGGAAGATCACCACCCGCTCGGGATCGGCCCCCACCTCCTGCGCCACCTCGATCAGACCGGGGGGCGGATCGTGGCGGTAAAGCTCGGAATAGCACTCATCGGCGAAGACGCGGAAATCGTGTTTCTCGGCCAGCGCCAGAAGATCGGCCAGATACGCGCGCGAGGCCACGGCGCCCTGCGGGTTGGCCGGCGAACAGATGAAGGCGATCGCCGTGCGATCCAGCACCTCGGGCGGCAGCGAACGGTAATCGGGCATATAGCCCGTTTCCTTGGTCGCGGGCACAAACACCGGCTCTGCGCCGACCATCATCGTGGCGATGGCATAGACCTGATAGAACGGGTTCGGGATCAGCACGGCGGGTCGCTTGCCGCCCTTCGTTTCGGGGCAAAGCGCCAGAAGCGCGTTGAACAGCCCCTCGCGCGTGCCATTGAGCGCCATGATCCGGTCGTCCCCGACCTCCACGCCATAGCGGCGCTTGATCCATGCGGAAATCGCCGACAACAGCTCGGGCGTGCCATTATTGGCAGGGTATTTGCCGAACTCGGCCACAGAGGCTGCCAGCACATCCCCCACAAACCCAGGCATTGCATGCCGTGGCTCGCCGATGGTCATGTTGATCACTTCCCCGCCCGGCTGGTGGGAATCGAGCAGCGTCCGCAAACGCGGAAACGCGTATTCGGGCAGGTTCGAGAACCGCTCGGGATAATCCATTATGTGCCTCATCTGCCGGAGTCATTTATCGCCCCGTTCGGGACGACGTTACCCAAAAACCACATCACCTGTCTAGATCATGGCAAGAGAGGGGCGCGGTCGCCTCAGGATTGTGGCATTTCAGCCAAGAGCCGATTCCACCGCCGCCGCGACGCAGAGAAGTTTTTCGTCATGCCCATTTTGTCCAAGCAGGCTTAGCCCGACCATGTCCTGCCCTGTCGGCAAGGTGATGGCTGGTCCGCCCGAGAGCGCGGCCAAACGGGCATTCCGGCAGGCCAGCTTCCGTTGCGTCGTGAATAAATCGTGATCTATCAAAAGGCTATCATAGGTGGGCGGCAGCTGCGCGACACTCGGCATGATCACGCCGTCATAGCCCGAAACCAGCCTACCCCAAACCCGCCGCAGCTCCTGAAGCTGGCGCATTCCCTGTAGATAGCGCTCCGCCGTGACCCCGCCTGCCTTCTCGAAGACACGCATCAGATCCGGCGTGACTTTCAGCGGATTCGCACTCGCCAGTGCCTGCCAGCAGGCATGGATCTCGGTTTCGATCAGAAAACACAGCCCCATCAGCGCCTCGACGACCGGCGGGCTTTGCGCCGTAATCCGTGCCCCCGCCCGCGACAGGACCCCGAGCGCCTTGCTGGTCGCCTCGAGGCAGGCGGGGTCGGCATCATCATAGACCGGCCCCTCCAGCAGCAGGAAATGCGCGCCCGACAGGGTGGCCCCGCGCAGATCCGGCGCGCGCCCGCCTTCGATCAAAGCCAGCCCCTCGGCGCAGTCCTCCACGCGACGCGCCATGAGCGCGGGCGTGTCGAACTGCGTGGCGCAGACCATTCCCGCTTGCGGCAACCGCCCGACGCTGGGCCGGAACCCGACCAGATCGTTCCATGCCGCAGGCACAAGCACACCACCGCCACCATCCAAACCCACAGCCATCGCACAAAGCCCCAGATTGACCGAAAGCGCCGCCCCCGAGGCCCCGCCCCCCGTTACCCGCGCCGGATCATGGCGGTTGGGCGGGGTCACCCCGATGGAATTTACCCCCAGAAGATCAATCCCCAGCTCGGTCATCTGGGTCTTGCCCAGACAGACGCCGCCCGCAGCACTTGCCTGCGCCAGAACAGCGGCATCACGCTCGGGCACCCGCCCTGCAAACAGCCGCGTGCCAGCCTCGCTCACCCGCCCCGCGCTATCGAAACTGTCCATCCAGCTGATCGCCACCCCGTCGAGCCGGGAGCGCCCCTGCCCTACCTTGGTGCGGGTGCGCGCGGCCATCGCCTCGAACCGCGCCCGATTGGGGGTCAGGCGGGTAAAGGCCATCCGCCCGTCGCGCCCTGCCGCGGTTTCAAGATACAACTCCACCTGTGCCACCGGATCCAGCATACCCGCCGCAATCAGACGGCCCTGTTCCGCAGCAGGCAGATAACGTGTCGAGGTCATCACACTGGCTCTCCAATCATCAACCCCGCAAGGCTAGCCCCGATTTTATCGTTCTGACAATGGGGCTTAGATCAATCATGCACAGGGAATGGACAAGCCGCGCGAAAACGCCATATTTAGCGGCATGAAAACCGATTGCGATATCCTGATCTCCGGTGGCGGGCTCAACGGCCCCACCTTGGCGCTGGCCCTCGCCCAAGCGGGGCTGCGCGTGACTGTGGTCGATGCGACGCCTGCACGGGCGCGGGCCGATCTGGGCTTTGACGGGCGGGCCTATGCGCTGGCTACAGCCTCGCAGCGCCTGCTGAAGGGGCTGGGTCTCTGGGCAGGGCTGGCGCCCGATGCGCAGCCGATGATGGATGTAAAGGCCTCGGACGGTCATGCCGGCGAAGGGGCCGCCCCCTTCTTCCTGCATTTCGACTCGCGCGAGACGGACCAATCCCCCGTGGGCTGGATGCTCGAGGACCGCTACCTGTCGCGCGCGTTGCACGACGCGATGGAGGCGGAACCCGATATTACCCTGATCCCCGCGACCTCGGTCACCGGACAGGAGGTCGACGCGGGCCATGTCACCGCGACCCTGTCGGATGGCCGGAGCCTCACCGCCCGCGTTCTCGTGGGGGCGGATGGCCGCAAATCCGGCGTGGCCGAGCGTGCGGGAATTGCCCGCGAGGGATGGGATTACGGCCAGACCGCGCTGGTGGCCGCCATTGCCCATGAAAAACCGCATCACGGTATCGCGCACCAGTATTTCATGCCGACGGGTCCTCTGGCGATCCTGCCGCTGACCGGCAACCGCTCCTCCATCGTGTGGAGCGAGACACGCGAGAATGCCGAGACGCTCAACGGGCTGTCAGATGGCGATTTTCTGGGCCTCCTGCGCCCACGGTTCGGGGATTTTCTGGGCCAGATTTCGCTCGCGGGGCCGCGCTTCAGCTATCCGCTGAACCTGACGCTTGCCAAATCCTATGTCCAGACGCGGATCGCGCTGGTGGGGGACGCGGCACATGGCGTGCATCCGATTGCGGGACAGGGGCTGAACCTCGGGCTGCGCGATGTGGCAGCGCTGGCACAGGTGCTGGTGGATGCGCACCGGCGTGGCGACGATATCGGAGCGCTGAATGTGCTCGAGGATTATCAAAGCTGGCGGCGGTTCGATTCCACCTCGCTCGCCTTGGGGATGGATACGGTCAACAGACTGTTTTCCAACCATAATCCGATCCTGAAACTCGGGCGTCAGCTGGGAATGGGGGTCGTTCAGGCCCTCCCCGGCCTGCGTCGCGGGTTCATGGCACAGGCGGCGGGCCTAGGCGGGCCATTGCCGCGCCTTCTGAAAGGCGAGCCGCTTTAATCGGCCTCGAGTTCGCGCGCCTCGGACGGAATGAGGATCGGGATACCGCCACGGATCGGGAAGGCCAGCTTGGCCGGTTTCGAGATCAACTCTTGCGCCTGCGCATCATAAAGCAGGATCGCATGGGTCAGCGGACAGACCAGCACCTCGAGCATCCGGCGATCAAAGGCCGGACGTTCGGGGGCAACGCGGTCGGGATTGTCCTCGGGCTCGCTCACTGCAGGCTTTCCTCGCCATCCCCGCTACGCAGGGCGAAATCGATCAGCGTCAGCAGGGTTTCGCGACGCACCGTCAGGTTGGGCGTCTCCAGAAGCGCCTGCTTGTCTTCGGGCGAAAGCGGCATCAGCATCGAGAGCGAGTTGATCAGCAGCTCGTCCTCGGCATCCTCGAGACTGTCCCAATCCGTCTCCATGCCATTGGCCTCGAAGAAACGGCTCAGGATCCGGAAGAAGCTCTCGCGTTCGAGCCCGGCATCATGTTCGGGCCCGCGCAGGTCGCCAGCAAATTCCTCCCAGTCGACCTCGCCCACCACATAAGGGGTAAAGCCGTCCCGCGCGCCCATCAGACGGAAGCGTGACACACCTGTCAGCGTGATCAGGTAACGCCCGTCCTCGGTCTCCGAGAATCCGGTCAAACGGCCAGCGCAGCCGATGGGCGCCAGCTCGGCCTCCTCGCCATGCTCGCGCGGCAGGATCATTCCGATCAGCCGCTCGGGCGTCTTGAGGCAATCCTCGATCATCTGCAGATAGCGCGGCTCGAAGATATGCAGGGGCAAGGTTCCCCGAGGCAGCAGAAGCGCCCCGGGCAACGGGAAGAGCGGAATGGCATCGGGCAGGTCGATGAGGTTATACATGAGCCACCAGTTAGGCCGAAACGCGCATCAAGCAAATATCATCGATGCGAGTTTCCGGCGGCCTTTGGAGACCAGCGGATCATTGGGTTTGAGCGCCTCGAAAATGGTTTGAAGCTGGGTTTTGGCCGCCCCCTCGTTCCATTCGCGGTCACGGCGGAACAGCTCCAGAAGCTGGTCGATCGCGCCTTCGGCATTGCCTGCCGCAAACAGGGCTTGCGCCAGATCGAACCGCGCCTGATGGTCGGACGGATCGGCATCGACCTGCGCCTGCAGCTCGGCCTGCGGACCGGCATTGGCCGATTGCCGCGCCAGTGCCAGCTGGGCGATTGCGGCCTCGACGGGCGCGGCCTTGGCCAGTGCGGGCGAGGCACCTTCGGCCACGGCCTGCGCCTGATCCAGCTGACCTGCCGCAACATGCGCGCGGATCAGCCCGCCAAAGGCCTCGGCATTCTCGGGCTCTTCTTCGAGAATGGCGGCAAAGGTCTCGGCCGCGTCTTCCGCTGCCCCCTCGGACAGCATCTCTTCGGCGGCCGCAATCGCATCGGCCAGACCGTTATCGGCGCCCGGCCCCATCTCTGCGATCTTGGTCACGAATTTCTCGATCTCCGAGCCGGGAAGCGCGCCGTGGAAGCCGTCAACCGGCTGGCCCTGATAGAAGGCATAGACCGTCGGGATCGACTGGATGCGCAGCTGGCTGGCGATCATCTGGTTCTCGTCCACATTGACCTTGGCCATGACCACAGCGCCCTTGGCCTTGGTTACCGCCGCCTCCAGCGCCGGACCGAGCGTTTTGCACGGCCCGCACCACGGCGCCCAGAAATCGACGATCACCGGAACGGTCTGCGATTTCTCGATCACCTCTGCCATGAAATCGGCTTCGGTTACGTCTTTGATCAGGTCTGTGGCCGGAGCGGTTCCGCCCCCGATAATGTCATTGCCGAGCATGCTGTCTTCCTTTCGGAGTTCTGTCGGTTTCTATATGCGTCCAAGGCAGCGTCCCGCCAAGGGGCGCTTGCCGCCGGAACGAAATTAAAGATCGAAGGTCGCGAAGACCGGCGCGTGATCGGAGGGCTGCTCCCAGCCGCGCACATCGCGCAGGATCCGCGAGCCGGACGCCGCGCCCGCGATATCGGCGGTGGCCCAGATATGGTCCAGACGGCGTCCCTTGTCGGCGGCATCCCAGTCCTTCGCGCGGTAGCTCCACCAGCTGTAAAGAAGCCCGTCGGGAATATCCTTGCGGGTCACATCCACCCAGTTGCCCGCCTGCATCACATCGGCCAGATGCTCGACCTCGACGGGCGTGTGGCTGACGATCTTGAGAAGCTGCTTGTGCGACCAGACATCATCCTCGCGCGGCGCGATGTTGAGATCGCCCACCAGAATGGCGCGCTCGGGCGCGCGGGCGGCAAATTCGTCGCGCATATGGGTCAGGAAATCGAGTTTCTGGCCGAATTTCTCGTTCACACTGCGGTCGGGCACATCGCCCCCTGCCGGCACATAGAAATTATGCACCGTCACGCCGTTGGCCAGTCGTCCCGCGATATGGCGGGCATGGCCCAGATTGGCGTAATCCTCGGCGCCCGCTTCCTCCATCGGGATCTTCGAGAAGATTGCGACGCCGTTATAGCCTTTCTGGCCACGGGCAACCATGTGCTCGTATCCCAGCGCACGGAAGGTCTCGAAGGGGATCTTGTCCACAGGGCTCTTGCACTCCTGCAGACACAGCACATCGGGTGCCTCCTCCTGCATCAGACGAGAGACCAGCCCCTCGCGCAGGCGGACCGAATTGATGTTCCAGGTGGCAAGGGTAAAACTCATGATCGTCTCCGTTTAACGCGCGCGGATAGTGGCGATAACGGGGATCGGGCGCAAGGCGAAAGGCTGGACGCACAAGGGGGAAGACGGCAGGCGCATCGTCTTTTGCATATCGTGGGGAAACCGTACGGGCGACCGGACTCGAACCGGTATGGGCCTAGGCCCCAGGGAGTTTAAGTCCCATGCGTCTACCATTCCGCCACGCCCGCAACGACGCCTTCGCTAAGCGAAACGCCCACCCCGCGCAAGAGGCAGGCGCGGTTACCCCCGCAGAATTTCGTCCAGACGTGCCTTTTCCTCGACACTGAGCGCCTCGGGTCCGGCGTCCTTTGCGCGGTTGCGACGGCGCACCCAGACGAATACCCCGCCAAGCGCCAGCAGGAAGATTACGGGAGCTGCGAAATAGAGGATCAGGTTGACCCCCGTCGCCTGTGGCGAGAACAGGACATATTCGCCATAGCGCGCCTCGACATAATCGAGCACCTGCTGGTCGGTATCCCCCGCCACCAGACGCTCGCGCACCAGAACGCGCAGATCGCGCGCCACGGCGGCATTGGAATCGTCGATATTCTCGCCCTGACAGACGGGGCAGCGCAGCTCGGCGCTGAGATCGCGGGCACGCGCCTCGAGCGCCGGATCGGACAGCATCTCGTCGGGCTGGACGGCCAGGGCCGACACAGATTGCACTAGGATCAGGGAAAGAACCAGAAAGACCTTACGGATCATCGCTCTACCTCATTCCGCCGGAGTGGCTGCCACGGCCTGTTTGCGCGCACCCACCGCCACGCGGTAGCGGCGGTCCGACAGGCTGAGAAGCCCGCCAAGCGCCATGATGATCGCGCCGCCCCAGATCCAGATCGCGAAGGGTTTGATATAGGTGCGCACTGCCCAGCCGCCATCCTCCTGCGGATCACCGATCACCAGATAGATATCGCGCAGGAAGCCGGTATGGATCGCGGCCTCGGTGGTGGGCATGCCCTCGGTCGGGAAGACCCGCTTCTCGGGATGCAGCACGGTCACGATATCGCCGCCGCGTTTGACGGTCATGGTGGCGGTGGTCGCGGTATAGTTGGGGCCTTGGCGGCGGTGCACCTCGTCGAGCGAGATCTGGTAGCCCGAGACCTCGAAAGGCTGGCCGATCTGGGCCACGCGGATATCCTCGGTCTGGCCCGCGGTCAGAAGACCAACGCCCATGATGGTGACGGCAAGCCCCGAATGCGCCAGCGATTTTCCCCAATCGGCGCGCGGCAGGCGGGTCAGGCGGGCGGGCGTGCGGCCCGCGCGTTGCCACAGCTCGGCCATAGCCCCCAGAATGATCCATGCGCCAAGGAAGGTCGCGATCAGCGCCATCATCGAGCGTCCGGTCTCGAAGGTCCAGGCCAGCCCCGCAATCGCCAGTGCCAGCACGAGCACGGGGATCAGCGGCCGCAGCACCCGACCCATCTTGGCGCGTTTCCACGGCATCATCGCCCCCACCGGCAGGATCAGCGCCAGCGCGATGAAGAAGGGCGTGAAGCTCTTGTCGAAGAAGGGCGCGCCCACCGACAGCTTGCGGCCCCAGAACATTTCGGCCACCAGAGGCCAGATCGTGCCCACAAAGACCACGAGCGCGGCAATCGCCAGAAGGATATTGTTGAGCACCAGCACATTCTCGCGCGAGAGCAGGGAGAACACGCCGCGCGCCTGCATCGCCCCCGCACGGAAGGCATAAAGCGTGAGCGCCCCGCCGATGAAGATGCCCAGAATGATGAGGATATAGATGCCGCGCTGCGGGTCATTGGCAAAGCTATGCACAGAGGTGATGACACCCGAGCGGACGATGAAGGTCCCGATCAGCGAGAAGCCGAAGGCCAGAATCGCCAGAAGGATCGTCCAGCTTTTCAGCGCCTCGCGCTTTTCCACCACGATGGCACAATGCAGAAGCGCCGCCGCCAGAAGCCACGGCATGAAGGAGGCGTTTTCCACAGGGTCCCAGAACCAGAAACCGCCCCAGCCCAGCTCGTAATAGGCCCACATGGAGCCAAGCGCGATACCGACAGTCAGGAAAATCCACGCCGCCAGCGTCCACGGGCGCACCCAACGCGCCCATGCCGCATCCACGCGCCCCTCGATCAGGGCCGCCACCGCAAAGGAGAAGGCCATCGAGAGCCCGACATAGCCCAGATAGAGGAAGGGCGGGTGGAAGGCCAAGCCCGGATCTTGCAGGAGCGGGTTCATGCCGCGCCCGTTCATCGGCGGATTGGCCATGCGCAGGAAGGGGTTGGAGGTGAAGAGGATGAAGATCAGGAAGGCCACCCCGATAAGCCCCTGCACCGACAGCACCCGCGAGCGCAGCTGCGCGGGCAGGTTGCCGCCAAACCATGCCGCCGCCGCCCCGAAGAGCGACAGGATCAGCACCCATAGCAGCATCGAGCCCTCGTGGTTCCCCCAGACGCCCGAGATCTTATAGAGCATCGGCTTGTCGGTATGGCTGTTCTGGTAGACCAGCGAGACCGAGAAATCCGACACGACAAAGGCATAGGTCAGCGCGAAAAACGAGGTCGCGATCAGCAAAAACTGCACGGTCGCCGCCGGCCCAGCCACCGCCATCCAGCCGCGCCAGTTCTTCTGCGCCCCGATCATCGGCACGACGGATTGGATAATGGCGACGAACAGCGCCAGAATGAGGGTGAAATGACCGAGCTCGGCAATCATACGCGGGGGCCTCCTATTGCGCGGGCACCTTACCGCTCACGCATGGTCAGGGAAAGCACCCGACAGATCACAACCGCGAATGCAGGGTTGAAATACGCGCCGCCTATCCGAGGGCGGTCGGGCGATGCGTCCCCAGAAGCAGGCTGGTCTCGCTGCGGCGCACCCCGTCAAAGGCGCGGATCACCAGCAGAAGGTCATCGAATTCCGGCAGAGCGGGCGCTCCGACTTCGACCAGAAGATCCCATTGGCCATTGGTGGTATGCACCGCCTGCACCAATGGCAGGCCCAGCAGATTCTGCACGATCTGATCGGTCTGGCGGCCATCGATCTCCAGCATCATGATGCCCCGCACCGCCGCCTGCGGCGCATCCGAACGGGTGGTCACCGAAAAACCGGTGATCTCGCCGCGCGCGACCATCTTCTCGATCCTCGAGCGCACCGTGGCACGCGACAGATTGAGCTGGATCGCCAGTTCGGACACCGCCGCGCGACCATCGCGACGCAGTGCCGCAATCAGACGACGATCCGTCTCGTCGAGCGGATCCGTATGGACGCTCTCACCTTTCATGAACCACCTCGGGGTCTTATGGATTTTGCAACAGACACCGCATTCGCGGGCTGTCCTTGCACAAGCAGGGCTTCTTACGCGGCGTATCTGCTGAATTTACGAGCATTAAGCAAGCTAATTCTCTTCCCCTCCCCCGCTGCCGGATCTAGCCTGCCCCGACCCGTCTTGTTCAACCGGAGTGAGCCTCCATGCGCCCTGTCCTGACCGCCCTTCTCCTCCTCCCTCTCGCCGCCTGCCAGAGCACGCCTGCCGCCGATCCGCTCGCGCCGCTGGTCGTGGGAGAAACATGGCAGATCACGCAGATCGGCGGGAGCCCCGTGCCGGAGAGCGCCGACGTCACGCTCCTGCGCGCCGAGACGGGACAGATCGCGGGGCGTTCGGGATGCAACCGCTACAGCGCGCCGGTCGAGGCCCGCGCGGGCAAGCTGCATATCGGGGCGCTTGTTGGCACCCGCATGATGTGCCCCGCCCCGCAGATGCAGATCGAACAGGCGTTCCATACGGCTCTTGGCCGTGTGGATGGGGTCCTCCCTACGGCGGACGGAATCGCCCTTCAGGCGGATGGTGAAACGGTGATGGCCGCAGTCAGACCTGCGGGCTGATCGCCGAAGCGTCCATCACCGTCTCCATCGCGACATAGGTCGTGGTCGAGGACACATGCGGCAAGGCCGAGATCTTCTCGCCCATCACGCGCCGGTAATCGGAGATATCACGGGTGCGGACCTTCAGCAGGTAATCGAACCCGCCCGCGATCATGTGGCACTCCTCCACCTCGGGCAGCGCACGCACCGCGCGGTTGAAGGCCGCCAGCGAGACCTCGCGCGTATCCAGAAGCCGCACCTCGACAAAAGCCACATGGCTCAGCCCCATCCGGATCGGGCTGAGCACGGCGCGATAGCCCTTGATCACGCCCAGTTCCTCGAGCCGTTTCATCCGTGCCTGCACTGGCGTTTTGGTCAGCCCGACACGGCGGGCCAGTTCGGTCACCGAGATCCGGCCCTCCTCGGAAAGGGCCGCGAGAATCTTCTGGTCGTAATTATCGAGATCCGGCAGATCATTTGGCATGTCAATTTGCTTATCTTTGGTTTCTTCGTCCAATAATCACCAATCAATAGGCAAAACAAAAGGCATATTCGCGCTACTGTGGATCAAATCCCTTGTTCGAGGCCCGCCATGACCAAAATTTCATCTCCCCTCGCCGAACCGGCACTGGATCTGCGCCAGATCGACGCTCTGACCCTGCAACCCGAAGAACCCCTTCTGGACCGTCTGATCGCACAGGCCGCGCTGGACGAGGCCGCACGGGCCAAGATCACCGCACGCGGGGCCGAGCTGGTGCGCCGCATCCGCGCCGATAGCCGTCCGGGCCTGATGGAAGTGTTTCTGGCGGAATATGGTCTCTCGACCGAGGAAGGCATCGCGCTGATGTGTCTGGCCGAGGCGCTGTTGCGCGTGCCCGATGCCGATACGATGGATGCGCTGATCGAAGACAAGATCGCGCCCTCGGATTGGGGCAAGCACTTGGGCCATTCCGCTTCGCCGCTGGTCAATGCCTCGACTTGGGGGCTGATGCTGACGGGCAAGGTGCTCGACGACCGCCCGCCGGGGATGGCAGGCCATCTGCGCGGCGCGATCCGCCGTCTGGGCGAGCCGGTGATCCGCAAGGCCGTGGGCCGCGCGATGAAGGAGATGGGCCGCCAGTTCGTGCTGGGCGAGACCATCCATTCCGCGATGGAACGCGCCAAGAAACAGGAAGCCAAGGGCTATTCCTACAGCTATGACATGCTGGGCGAGGCCGCCCGCACCATGAAGGACGCCAAGCGCTACGAGGAAGATTACTCGAACGCCATCGACGCCATCGCCACCAACTGCCGCAAGGGTCACCTCTATGACAACCCGGGCATCTCGGTGAAATTCTCGGCGCTGCATCCGCGCTACGAGATCGCCAAGGAAGAGCGCGTGATGGCCGAGCTGGTGCCGGTCGTGCTGCGTCTGGCGCAAAAGGCCGCCGCCGCCGATATGAGCTTCACCGTCGACGCCGAAGAAGTCGACCGCATGACGCTGTCCTTCAAGGTGATCGAGGCGGTTCTGGCCGATCCCTCTCTTGCGGGTTGGGACGGCTTTGCCGTGGTGGTGCAGGCCTATGGCCGCCGCTGCGCACAGGCGCTCGATTGGCTATACGATCTGGCGGGCCGCCACGACCGCAAGATCATGGTCCGTCTGGTGAAGGGCGCCTATTGGGATGCCGAGGTGAAGCGCGCGCAGGTGATGGGGCTCAGGGATTTCCCCGTTTTCACGCGTAAGGCCTCGACCGATGTCAGCTATATCGCCAATGCCCGCAAGCTGCTGAGCCTGCGCGACCGCATCTATCCGCAATTTGCCGGCCATAACGCGCATACCGTGTCCGCCGTTCTGGAAATGACCGAGGGCGAAGACCGCCGCAATTTCGAGTTCCAGCGCCTGCATGGCATGGGCGAGCGTCTGCATGATATCGTGCTGGGCGATCTGAAGACCCGTTGCCGGATCTATGCACCCTGCGGCGCGCATCGCGACCTGCTGGCCTATCTGGTGCGTCGTCTGCTGGAAAACGGCGCGAATTCCAGCTTCGTGAACCAGATCGTCGATGAGGATGTGACCCCCGAGGAAGTGGCCGCCTGCCCCTTCGCGCAGGTCGAGACCACCCGCCATGTGGAAAACCCGATCCTGCGCAAGCCCGAGGCCCTGTTCGGCACCCGCAAGAACTCGACGGGCTTCGATCTGACCGAGCGCGAGGCTCTGGCCACCATTGATGCCGCCCGTGCGCCCTTCAAGACCGCCCGTTTCGAGGCTCACCCGCTGATCGCAGGCACCGCCCAGCCGCTGGCCGCCGTGGCCGCGCGCAACCCCGCAAGCGGCGAGGTGATCGGTCAGGTGCTTAATGCCTCGGAGGCCGATGTCGAGACCGCCCTTGCCGCAGCCCAGCCTTGGACCGCCTCCGAGACCGAGCGTGCCGAGGTGCTCAACCGTGCCGCAGCGCTTTACGAGGCGCATTACGGCGAGCTGTTTGCGGCACTCGCCCGCGAGGCCGGCAAGATCCAGCTCGATGCTGTGGCCGAACTGCGCGAAGCGGTCGATTTCCTGCACTTCTATGCCCATAACATCCCGATGAATGCGCAGGCGCGTGGCATCTTCACCTGCATCAGCCCGTGGAACTTCCCGCTGGCGATCTTCACCGGGCAAGTGGCGGCTGCTCTGGCCACCGGCAATGCCGTGCTGGCCAAACCCGCCGAGCAAACGCCGATCATCGCGACCCTCGCCGTGAAACTCCTGCATGAGGCCGGTGTGCCGCGCGAGGCGCTGCAACTTCTGCCCGGCGATGGTGCCACGGTGGGCGCGCGCCTGACCTCGGACGCGCGGATCAATGGCGTGGCCTTCACCGGCTCCACCGAGACCGCCAAGATCATCCGCAAGGCTATGGCCGATACGATGGACCCCGGTGCTCCGCTGATCGCGGAAACCGGCGGGCTGAATGCGATGATCGTGGATTCCACCGCCCTGCCCGAACAGGCGGTGCGCGATATCCTGGTCTCAGCCTTCCAATCGGCGGGTCAACGGTGTTCCGCCCTGCGCTGCCTCTATGTGCAGGAAGATATCGCGCCGACCATCCAAGAGATGCTGTTTGGCGCGATGGACGAGCTGTCGGTGGAGAACCCGTGGGATCTGGACACCGATGTGGGCCCCGTCATCGACGATGAGGCCGCAGGCATCATCCGCGCCCATGTGGCACAAGCCCGCGCCGAGAACCGCGTGCTGAAGGAAATCAGCGCCCCCGCCCAAGGTCATTTCTGCGCGCCTGTCGCCATTCGTGTGAACGGCATCGAAGAGATGACGCGCGAGATCTTCGGCCCGGTGCTACATATCGCGACCTTCAAATCCGCCGACCTGCATAAGGTGATCGACGCGGTCAATGCCACGGGCTACGGGCTGACCTTCGGGCTGCATACCCGCATCGACAATCGCGTGCAGGAAGTCACCACCCGCATCCATTGCGGCAATATCTACGTCAACCGCAACCAAGTGGGCGCGGTCGTGGGCAGCCAGCCTTTCGGCGGCGAGGGCCTGTCGGGCACCGGCCCCAAGGCGGGCGGCCCCGACTATCTGTGGCGCTTCACCACCTCGGCGCCCTCGGACAAGCCACAAGAGGCGCGCTCGCTTCCGGGCCCGACAGGCGAGTCGAACCGCCTGACGCTGCATGCCCGCGCGCCGCTTCTGTGCATGGGCCCCAGCGCCGAGGATGCCCGCAACCAGAAAGCCGCCGTCGAGGCGCTTGGCGGTGTGGCCGAGGTCGCGACCAATGTGACGCCTGACGGGCTGACCGCGAAACGCGGCATCTCGGGCGCGCTTTATTGGGGCAAGCCGGAAGAGGCGCGCAAATATGCGCAGGCGCTCGCCCGTCGTGACGGCCCGATCCTCGCGCTGATCACCGGCCATCCCGATGTGGGCCATGTCTGGCACGAGCGCCATATCTGCATCGACACCACGGCAGCGGGCGGCAATGCCCAGCTTCTGGCCTCGGCAGGCGCCAAATAACCACAGATGGCCTCCCCTCGCGGGAGGCCATTTTACTTGCAGCCCCCCTGATGCGGGCTACTCTGGACCGAACCGGAGGAGCCACCCATGATCATCGACCCCAAAGCCCCGCAAACCGTCAGCTGCCATTGTGGCGCCGTGACACTCGACATCGTGCTGGCTGACGGATTGAACACCGCCCGGCGCTGCGACTGCTCGTTCTGCCTCAGACGCGGCGCCGCGGCCGTGTCGGTGAAGCTCGATGATTTGACGGTCACGCAGGGCGAGGACAACCTGACCGTCTACCAGTTCAACACCAACACGGCGGTGCATTATTTCTGCAAGACCTGCGGGGTCTACACCCATCACCGCCGCCGGTCGGACCCCACGCAATATGGGGTGAACCTTGGCGCGATCGAGGGCGTGAACCCGCGCGACTGGGAGCCGATCCCGTGGGTGGACGGCATCAATCATCCCTCTGACAGATGACCCGCTCCGAGCGGCTGCTCCAGCTTCTGGATATCCTGCGCCGCCATCGCCATCCCGTCACGGGCGTCGCTATGGCGCAGGAATTGGGCATCAGCCTGCGCACGCTTTACCGTGATATTGCAAGCCTTCAGGGCCAAGGCGCGCCGATCGAAGGCGAGGCGGGCCTCGGCTATGTTCTGCGTGAAGGGTTCCTGTTGCCGCCGCTGACATTTCCGGTCGAGGAACTGGAGGCGCTAGTAATGGGCGCGCGCTGGCTTGCGACCAAGGGCGACGAAGATATGGCACGCGCGGCCGAAAGCGCGCTCGCGCGGCTGCGCGCCGTGGTGCCGCCTGCGCTGCGCACCGAGATGGACCTCACCACATTGGTGGTGGGTGGCCCGCGCCCTGCCCCCGATCAGGTCAGATCGGACGCGCTGCGTCAGGCGATCCGCCAGCAGCAGAAGCTGCACATCACCTATCGCACGGGCGAGGGCGCCCTCTCCGAGCGGGTGATCTGGCCGGTCGCTCTGGCGTTTTTCGACCAGTCGCGCGTGCTCCTCGGCTGGTGCGAGCTGCGCGGGGATTTCCGCAGTTTCCGCACCGACCGGATCATGGCGGCAACCGCCACGGGCGCGACCTACCGCCCGCCGCGCAAGAAACTGTTCGATGACTGGCGCCGCGCACATGGGCTGATGGCTGCTGACAGAAACTGACACAGGGACGCGCTAGGAAGGCTTTATTCACAAGGAGCACATCATGCGAACCACCCTCTTTCTCTATGTCAGCGATATCGCGCGGTCCTGCGCTTTTTACGAGGCGGTTTTCGGCCAGAAGCCCGTCGAGCAACGCGATCTTTTCGCGCTGTTCCTCCTGCCCGACGGACAGACGCTGGGGCTTTGGCAGACGGGCAATGTCATGCCTGCCCCCAATGGTCAGACCGGAGGCTGCGAGATCGGCTTCAGATGCGAGGCCGGGGATCTCGAGGGAGAGTTCCTCCGCTGGCAGACGCTCGGCCCTGTCCTGATGGCACCGACAGACCTGCCCTTTGGCCGCAGTTTCATGATCGCCGATCCGGATGGCCACCGTCTGCGGCCCTATGCGCTGGCCGCCTGATCACTTCAGCAGGCTGTCCTTCGACGCGCGGCGGTTCATCCCGCCGCGATTTGCCCGACGGGTATCATGCCCGCCCTGACAGTCGACGCAGAGCTTCACACCCGCAATGGCCTTGCGCCGCGCCTCGGGGATCGGCTCGTCGCATTCCACGCAGAATTCGGCGCTCTCGCCCACAGGACCGCGGCGCTGGCGCATGCGGGCCAGTTCGTCCTGAACCGACGCCTCGATCTGTTCGTTCACGGCCCCGTCGCGGGCCCATCCTCCTGCCATGGCGGATACCTCCTGCACTCAAGATGGTCAGGATAGGGGCGTGGCTCAAGGGCGCAGGCCTGCGGCAGACACCCGATGTTCGAATATCGACATAAAAATGCCCCCGCCAAAGGCAGGGGCGTCGATCAATGTTGCAAAAAGGATCAGCTGCGCAGGCTGCCTTTGGTCGCTTTGGTGACCTTGTCGATGATCTTGGCGGAGACCGCCTCGATATCCTTATCGGTCAGGGTCTTCTCGCGCGGCTGCAGGCGGACGCTGAGAGCGATGGACTTCTTGCCCGCCCCCATCTGTTCTTCCGCTTTCGAACCGGTGAACTGGTCGAAGACATTCACCGCCTCGATCAGTACCTTATCCGCGCCCAAGGCCGCATTTACCGCCGTCAGAACCTCGGTCTTGGCATCCACGACAAAGGCGAAGTCACGTTCGACCGCCTGCAGGTCGGACATTTCGAGCGCCGGACGCGAGGGGCCCTTGGCTTTCGGGAAGGGCACATTTTCCAGCCAGATGGTGAAGGCCACCGCCGGACCTTTCACGTCCATTTCGCGCAGGACCTTGGGATGGATCTCGCCAAAGGCGCAGAGCGCGTTCGGACCGAGCGCCATCACACCCGACCGTCCGGGGTGCCACCAGCCAGCGAGCTTGCGGTTGATCTGCACCCGCGCGGGCGCACCGATGGCCGCCAACACGGTCTCGGCATCGGCTTTGGTATCGTAAAGATCCACCGGACGGCGCGAGCCGAAGGGGTCACGCGGGCCTGCTTGGCCCACCAGAAGCCCCGCTACCTGCAGATGCTGCTCACCCGGCTCGCCGCCGGTGAAGGCGGGGCCAACCTCGAAGAGCGCCAGATCGCCCGCTCCGCGCGCCTGGTTGCGGGATGCGGCCTGCAGCAGACCCGGCAACAGGTCGGGGCGCAGATGGGTCATTTCGGAGGAAATCGGGTTCTGCAGCTTCGTCGCGTCCTGACCGCCGCCGAACAGCGTGGCGGAGGCCGCATCGATGAAGCTATAGGTCACGCATTCATTGTAACCCGCGCCCGCAATGGTGCGACGTGCCATCTTCTCGCGGCGCTGGAGCGGCGTGAGAATGGCCTCGGGGACACCTGCGGTCTCGCGCGCCATCGGCTTGCCTTCCAGCTGCGAGAGCGAGGCGATACGCGCCACTTCCTCGACCAGATCGGCCTCGCCAAGAATATCGGGACGCCAGCTGGGCGGGGTCGCCATATCACCATCCAGCGTGAAACCGAGCGCCTCGAGCGTTGCGCGTTGGGTCGCCTCGGGGATTTCCATGCCCACAAGGCTGATCACGCGGGCGGGGTCGAGCTTGTAAGCGCGCTCCACCTGCGGCATCGCGCCATCGAACACCACATGGCTCGCCTCGCCGCCGCACAGGTCGAGCACCATCTGCGTGGCCAGCTCCAGCCCGTCCAGCGTGAAGGCCGGATCGACGCCGCGCTCGAACCGGTAGCGCGCATCGGAATTGATCTTCAGCGCACGGCCCGTGGCCGCCACGGTGATCGGGTCCCAATAGGCGGATTCGAGGAACACATCGACGGTCTCGAACTCTGCGCCCGAGGCCGCTCCGCCCATCACACCGGCAAGGCTCTCGACGCCATTGTCATCAACGATCACCATCTGGCCTTCGCGCAGGGTATAGGTTTTCTCGTCGAGCGCGGCAAAGCTCTCGCCCCCCTTGGCGGGCTCGATACGCAGGCCACCGACCACTTTGGCGGCATCGAATACATGCAGCGGGCGGTTCAGGTCGAAGGTGAAATAGTTGGTGATATCGACCAGCGCCGAGATCGGACGCAACCCGATCGCCTCGAGGCGCTTTTTCAGCCAGTCGGGGCTCTCGCCGTTTTTCACGCCACGGATCACGCGACCTGCGAAATAGGGGCAGCCCTTGGATTTCAGTCCCGCGTCGATCGACACGGAGACGGGGCTGTCGAAGCTGCCCGCAACCGGCGTCACCACCAGCGGCTTCAGCTTGCCCAAGCCGCGCGCGGCCAGATCGCGTGCGATCCCGCGCACGCCGAGTGCATCGGGGCGGTTCGGGGTGATCGCGATATCGATCACCGGATCGACCGCCGCGGGATTGTTCACCGCCAGCCAGTCGACGAATTTCTGGCCGACCTCGCCCGAGGGCAGTTCGATGATGCCGTTATGCTCGTCCGACAGCTCCAGCTCGCGCTCGGAGGCCATCATGCCGAAGCTCTCCACGCCACGGATCTTGCCGACCGACAGGGTCACATCGAGGCCGGGCACGTAATCGCCAGGCTTGGCCAGAACAACGGTGATACCTTCGCGGGCATTGGGCGCGCCACAGACGATCTGTGTCTCGCCCTCGTCGGTGGCCACTCGGCACACACGCAGGCGGTCGGCATCAGGGTGCTGCTCGGCATGGACCACTTTGGCGATGGTAAAGCTGGCCAGCTTGGAGGCGGGGTCGATGACCTCTTCCACCTCGAGTCCCAGATCGGTCAGTGCATAGAGGATCTCGTCAAGGCTTGCCTCGGTGTCCAGATGCTCTTTCAGCCAGCTCAGCGTGAATTTCATGGGTCAACCCTTCGTCTATTCCCCGTACGGGATGCGGGCCTGTCCTAGCCGATAAGGGACCCGATGGGAAGGTCAGTCCTGCCGCTTCGCGACATCCTTTGCATCGCCCATCTGCAAAAGCCGGATTTCGCGGACCAGACGGATCGTCGGCTTGGCGGCAAACAGGATCGAGCCGATCAGGAACAGCCAAGTGCCGGGTGTCATCCATGCCTCGGAGAAGAACATGACCGACCCCACAACAAAGCAGAATGCCGCCCCGAAATCGACCAGCGTATAGGCGAGTTCATAGGCGGCATAGAGCTTGCGTTTTTCATGTGAATCACCGCGTTGATCGCGGTGAAACAGTGGCTTTCCGGATATTTTCATCGAGCACCCGTTAGTGGGCGTGCTCTCCCGCCTCGCTGGCAGCGGCCTTGAAGACCGAGCGGAAGATCACGCTGACCAGAACGATCACCAGCTCGACAAAGATTAGGCTGAGCATATCGAAATTCCAGCCGAACGACCCCATCATGATCCCGAAGACCACATGCATCGCGGCCACGACAAACATCACGGCGTCATATTTCATGCCCAGATCATAGTTGCGCTCGTTCATCGTCTGGCGTGTATCGGCCCAGGCAATGACCAGCGTGACACAGATACCGGTAGCGAAGGCCATATAGCTTGCCAGCGGCGAGATGTTATCCACCCCAATGGCCAGCAGGAAGATGAACAGGATTACCCCGCCAAGGCTTGCCGCACCGATGCGGGTGATCCCCGCCTCATACTCCGCGTCGCGCGTGCGCGTCGGGCCCTTGCCCCAGACATATAGCTGGCCCGCGAGGCTGACGACACAGCCCAGCACCATCAGAAATATCAAACCACCCCAGCTCATGAGATCCCTCCGGTTCGTCAATTTGCGTTTCCATCGACCATAGCGGGCCATGGCGGTGCGGCTAGCCACTTGGCGTGAAGTTGATGACCAAGCTGTTAATATCGGGGCAAACCGTCGGCGGGATGCTGCTCGTTGCCCATTTCTTGGGCAGAGCTTTCGCCTGGGTAGAAATGCGCAATGCCGCTCCCGAAGGCGCGGCATTGTGCGAAAGCGTAAGGAAGATCAGCGGCTCAGGCCGCCCAGAACGCTGGGCATATCCTGCGGCGCAAAGCCGTAATGTTTCAGCCAGCGCAGATCGCTATCGAAGAATGCGCGCAGATCGGGGATACCGTATTTCAGCATCGCCAGACGGTCGATCCCGATCCCGAAGGCAAAGCCCTGATATTGGGTAGAATCCACGCCAGCAGCCTCGAGAACCTTGGGGTGGACCATGCCGGAGCCCAAGATTTCCATCCAGCCGTCGCCTTCGCCGATCTTCAGCTGTTTGCCTTCCCACGAGCACCGGATATCGACCTCGGCCGAGGGCTCGGTGAACGGGAAATGCGAGGCGCGGAAGCGCAGCTCGACATTATCGACCTCGAAGAAGGCCTTGCAGAACTCTTCCAGCACCCATTTCAGGTTCGCCATCGAGATGTCGCGGCCGATCGCCAGCCCCTCGATCTGGTGGAACATCGGCGTATGGGTCTGGTCCATATCCATGCGGTAGACACGGCCCGGCGCGATCACGCGGATCGGCGCGCCTTTTTCCTGCATCGCGCGGATCTGCACGGGGCTAGTATGGGTGCGCAGCACATGCGGCGGGCGGTCATCGCCCTCGTCGCGATGCATGAAGAAGGTGTCATGCTCTTGGCGGGCGGGGTGCTCGGGCGCGATGTTGAGCGCGTCGAAATTATGCCAGTCATCTTCGACCTGCGGTCCTTCGGCCACCGAGAAGCCCATATCCGCGAAGATCGCGGTCACCTCATCCATCACCTGAGAGACAGGGTGGATGGTGCCCTGGCGGCGCGGACGGCCCGGCAGGGTAACATCGAGCCACTCGTCTTGCAGGCGCGCCTCGAGAGCCGCATCGGCCAGCGCCTGTTTCTTCTCGCGCAGAGCGGCGTCAATCTCGTTTTTCAGCTCGTTGAGGGCCTTGCCGAAGGTCTGCTTTTCTTCCGGACTCATCTTGCCCAGCTCGCGCATCATCAGGCTGATTTCGCCCTTTTTGCCAAGCCCAGCCAGACGCAGCTCTTCCAGAGCTGCCTCATCCGCGGCATCCGCCACGCCGGAAAGATACTTCGTGCGAAGCTGGTCGAGATCGTTCATCTGCCTCTCCATAATGTCGGGGCCGTTGCTAGCCCTGTCAGGGGCGAAATTCAAGCGGCTCTCGCGCAGAACCCCGCCCGAAGCCGCATTCACTCTGCCGAGGCGATGGTCTGGGGAAGCTCGGCATGCGGACCATAAGTATACATCAGCACGCCCGAAAGCATTCCAACGGCAAAAAGCGCGTAGGCCGCAAGCATCACGCGACGTCCGACCACTGCATTATACCAGCCCGACCGGCGCTTCATGACCACGCAATCGATCATCAGATACATTGGCAGCGTAATCGCGAAAGCCGCTGCATATTGCACGAAGGGCAGCCAGAGCGCATCCCCCTGCCCGAACTGATTGGCAATCCCGTGGCAGAGCGCCAGCCCCAGCCAGTGGTTCAGATACAGCGGAAAAGAAATCCCGCCCAAGAACTTACCCACAGAAGACCGCGGGCCGCTTTGCGACAGCGCCAGCACAACCGATACACAGAACAATGCCTGCACTGCGGGCGGCACAGAGACATCCACAGGTCCAAACAACAGGAAACCAAGCCCGAGAGCCACTAACACTGTCAGTCGCCGCACCCACGGACGCTCCGTGAGGTCATAGTCGCGCTGCAAGATGGCAGCCAGAACGCCCAGAGCAATATTTCCGAAATAGGGGTAGACCGACAAAAGCACCGCCGAGACCACAACCCAAGTCAGTGCTTTACGCCCCCATGGCAGGCCAATGATCACCAAGGGCGCCCAAAGATAGAATTGCTCTTCGACGGCAAGGCTCCAGAACTGGTTACCGGACCCGTCGAGCGGCATTTCGAATTTCGCCACGGGGAAAATGGTGAAAATCTGGTGGGTGAAGGTCAGATCCATCACCAGATATTTCAGCCAGAAAAAGCCGGTGCCCTCGCGCACAGCGGCGGCGGTGTAAAGCAGTGCGACTGCCGCAGCGTAGGGCAGCCAGATCCGCGTCGCGCGATTGAAGAAGAAATGTGGCAGATCCGTCACCGAGATCCGAAGCAGGATCGACCCGATCAGCCAGCCGCTCAGCGCAAAGAACACCCCCACCGACAGGCCTCCGGCGTGTCCCGGTATACCTGGCAGATGCGCATGGACCATGACCACCAGCGACGCCAATACAAAACGCAGCCAGTCGAACATCGGGTAAGAAGCCAGCTTCGTCGTTTCCGAATTGCCGGCTGCAAGGAAATTTTTCCGGCCTAGACCACTAGCGAGCATAATCACTCCTGCGGGGCTGAAATGGAGAAAATAAATTAAAATTAAATAAAGCACGTTTGCTGCGCTGCAGCAAGCTTCTGTCGGAAACGACGCTTAACACATGCAAAAGCCCGCACCTTTCGGTACGGGCTTTCAAGAACTCATCGGTGCGGCAGCGATCAGGCTGCTGCTTTTGCCTGTGCAACGATTGCAGCGAAGGCTTCCGGCTCGTGGACGGCCAGATCGGCGAGAACCTTGCGGTCCACTTCGATACCGGCAACTGCGAGCAGGTTGATGAATTTCGAGTAGGTCATTTCGGCGTCGATTGCGCGGACACCTGCGTTGATACGCTGGATCCAGAGCGAGCGGAAATTACGCTTGCGCGCCTTACGGTCGCGGGTTGCGTACTGGTTTGCCTTGTCGACGGCCTGAGTGGCGGTGCGGAAGTTACGCGAGCGCGAGCTGTAGTAACCTTTTGCGGCCTTCAGGACCTTCTTGTGACGGGCGTGGGTGACCTTACCGGATTTAACGCGTGCCATAGTTCAAGTCTCCCAGTATCAGCGGTTGTACGGCATGTATTTTTTGACGATTTTCTCGTCGGAGTCGCACAGGACCATGGTGCCAGCGGTGTTACGAATGAACTTCGTGGTCCGCTTGATCATGCCGTGGCGCTTACCTGCGTGACCGACTTTGACATGGCCGTTCGCGGTGAACTTGAACCGCTTCTTGGCAGCGGATTTGGTCTTCATCTTGGGCATTTCCGTCTCCTTAACGTAAGAGGGGTTTACGCGCGACTCGGCATGCCTCGTGGCCGGCCGCGCGGCCGTCTAGAACGCGCCTTCTAGAAAGGTTCGGGATCTATTGCAAGCCTTATTTCAAGCCCTCCGCCCCTTCAGGAGCCTACTCCCGAAAGAACCTGCGCCACCACACGGGCCACGGCATCGGGGATATCGCCCCAGCCATAACCCTCAGGCGCGATGAGGAATGCCACAAGAACCAGAACGCCGCCCAACACCGCCGTAACCGCCGCAAATCTGGGCGGCTGCATCTCGGAATAGGCCGAAACCCCCGCTGGAGCAGCAAAGACCAGAACCAGCAGACCGAAGGTCAGACATATATCCGCCAGCATCGACGCACCCTCACGACCGTCCCTGTAAAAGAGACCCACCCCGGACAGCGTATGTCCGGGGTGGGGATTAGGCTAGAGGGTTTCGCGCGCCGCGGACGCGCCGTCAGGCGCGCCGGGCGACAATGGTGGCCTTATTCCGGCTCGGTGCGGAATATCTGGCGCTCGTCGCAGGGCGCCACGCGCAGGATGTTGGTCGTGCCTTCGACATTGAAGGGCACACCCGCCACCACGACGATCTGGTCGGTTTCTTCGGCCAGCCCCACATCGCGCACCGCGCGGACCGCATTGACCACGGCCATCTTGAAGCGACCAACCTCTTCGGATTTGATCGCATGCACACCCCAGGTGAGGCAGATCTTGCGCAGTGTCTTCGTCACCGGAGACAGTGCGACGATCGGCACCTGCGGACGCTCGCGCGCCACCAGACGCACCGAGGTCCCCGTCTGGGTGTAGCAGCTGATCGCCGCGATATCGGTGGTCTCCGCGATCTCGCGGGCTGCGGCCACGATCCCGTCCGCAACGGTCTGACGACGCGCAGCGGTGAAGGTCCGGCTGGAATTGATGACCTCTCGATAGGTCGAATCGCCTTCGACCTGCTCGGCGACATTGTTCATCGTCTTGACCGCTTCGATGGGATAGCGGCCCGCCGCAGATTCCGCCGACAGCATCACCGCATCCGCACCTTCGTAGATGGCGGTCGCCACATCGGAGACCTCGGCGCGGGTCGGCATCGGGCTCTCGATCATCGATTCCAGCATCTGCGTCGCGACGATCACGGGCTTGGCTGCCGCACGCGCCTTGCGCACCAGCTTCTTCTGGATTGGCGGCACGTTCTGCACAGGCAGTTCGACGCCAAGGTCACCCCGCGCGACCATGATCCCGTCGGAGACCTCAAGGATCTCGTCATAGGCTTTCACGGCGGCCGGTTTCTCGATCTTGGACAGAATGAGAGCACGGCCCTGCGCCATGGCTCTCGCCTCGAGCACGTCATCGGCACGCTGCACGAAGCTGAGCGCGAGCCAGTCGGCGCCCAGCTGGCAGGCGAATTCCAGATCTTTCTTGTCCTTGGGCGACAATGCGGGGATCGGCAGAACCACATCCGGCACGTTCACGCCCTTGCGGTTGGAGATGGTCCCTCCCACTGTCACGGTGCAATCGGCGAAATCCGGACCGCATTTCTCGACCTTCAGGCGGATCTTGCCGTCATTGACCAAAAGCGTGGTGCCAGCCTCGAGAGCTGCAAAAATTTCGGGATGGGGCAGACAGACGCGGGTCTTGTCCCCGGCGGTCTCGTCGAGATCTAGACGGAAGGCATCGCCCTCCACGAGATCTTCCGACCCCTCTGCGAACACCCCGACGCGGAGCTTGGGACCCTGAAGGTCCGCCAGCACGGCGATCGGGCGCCCCAGATCTTCTTCAACCTGACGGATGATGTCGTAGCGCGCGCGCTGCTCGTCATGCGTCCCGTGGCTCATGTTCAGGCGGAACACATCGGCTCCGGCTTCGAACAGACCGCGAATGGTTTCATAATCGGAAGATGCAGGGCCCAGAGTGGCGACGATCTTTACTTTGCGAAGGCGTCTCATGCGACCTCGTTGGCTAGGAATTACAATTTAGTCGTGGGCCGGCCCAAGGTATTGCGCAATTTTGTCGCAGGATCAACTGGCACTTCGGGGCAGGCTCGCTTATTCACGTCAATGCAGTAATAAAACTAAGAATACGTGACATCGGACGCTTCCCCATGACCGCACCCCCGACCAACCCTGCCTTCCTTATCCACGGCATCGACCGAGCGTCGCGCTGGCTGATTACCTGTGATCACGCCACCAACCATGTGCCCGACTGGATCAATGGCGGCGATCTGGGGCTGCCGCCCGAAGATATGGGGCGCCATATCGCCTATGATCCGGGCGCGCTGGGGGTGGCCCGTGCACTGGCCGATCTCATGGGCGCGCCGATGATCAGTTCGGATTTCTCGCGGCTCGTCATCGACCCGAACCGCGGCGAGGCCGACCCCACGCTCCTGATGAAGCTTTATGACGGGACGATCATCCCCGCCAACCGCCATGCCGACCGCACCGAGAAGGCCCGCCGTCTGGAGCGCCTGCACCGCCCCTATCACGCGGCGCTGGAGACACTTGCCGCGCGACGCGAGGATACCGTGATCTGCGCGATCCATTCCTTCACACCGCAGCTGCGCGGACGCCCGCCGCGGCCGTGGCAGGTGGGGATCCTGTCGGACCCGCGCGACCGCCGTCTGGCCGAACCGCTGATCGCGGCGCTACATGCCCAACATATCCCGACCGGCGATAACGAACCCTATAAAGGCCATCTCGCGGGCGACTCCATCGACCGCCATGCGCTGCAATCGGGACGCCTCAATACGCTGATCGAACTGCGGCAGGACCTGATTGTAACGGAAGAGCAGCAGAAGGGTTGGGCCGCGCGGCTTGCTCCGCTTCTGACACAGGCATTGGACAGCCTCCAGAACCCATAACAATCATACCCGAAGCACCCAACTGTTTCCATAAGCTGCGATTTTTACCCCTGTATTCGATTAAGATTGACTAAACCATAAACGAAGTGCTCCAAAAGGTTCCATTATAGTTTGTGGAACAGGTTATGGGCGCGCTTTTACTTCTCTCGCTTCTTCCGATGGCATTCACCTGGGGCGTTTACGATCACTTCAAGGATGATGAGGACGATGACGACCATCATCAGCAGCTCGATTCAGGCGCGGATGAGTCCGACGACAACGTAGTCGCGAATGATACTACGACAGATACCGACAGCTCCGGCGCAGACAGCTCGGACGGGGACGCAAGCGACGCGGACGACACAGCCACCGATGATGACGTGACTGACGACGACAGCGTAGCCGTGGATGACAGCACCACAGGTGACGACAGCTCCGACGGGGATGCGAGCGACGCGGAAGACACAACCTCCGACGATGATGCGACCGATGACGACAGCGTAGCCGTGGATGACAGCACCACTGGTGACGACAGCTCCGACGGGGATGCGAGCGACGCGGAAGACACAACCTCCGATGATGACGCGACCGATGACGACAGCGTAGCCGTGGATGACAGCACCACTGGTAACGACAGCTCGGACGAGGATGCGAGCGATGCGGACGACACAGCCACCGATGATGACGTGACCGATGACGACAGCGTGGCCGTGGATGACAGCACCACAGGTGACGACAGCTCGGACGAGGATGCGAGCGATACGGACGACACAGCTACCGATGATGACGACAGCGTGGCCGTGGATGATGGCACCGGCGACAACACCGCCGCTGAAGAAACCGTCGAGGACACGAGCCCCGTCCTGCAGGTGAGCGCCTCCGGTGAGGTCACGCAAGGCACTGCGGGGCGCGACCGGATCCACGGCAGCGATGGCAGCGACACGATCCTGGGCAATGATGGTGACGACACGCTCATGCTCGAAGGCGGCGATGACAGCAATGCGGACGCGCTCGACACGCTCGATCTCGACGCGCTCGATCTCGACTCGGTCGACCCCGGTGATCCGGATGCCGTGGGCGATGCGCTCGGGGATCTGGTCAATTCGCTCGAGGACGAGGGCTTCTTCGGCGGCTCGGGCGGAGATGGCGACGACTATATCGATGGCGGCGCGGGGAATGACGCCATTCTGGGCGGGGATGGCGATGACACACTGCGCGGCAATATCGGCAGTGACGTTCTGGTCGACACGAGCGGCGAGGACTCCCTCAATGGCGGCTATAACGATGATCTTCTGGTCGCGCTCGATCAGCAGGCTGGCCAGTCCGATACGCTGGAAGGTGGCGCGGGCGATGATCTGCTTGTGGGCGATGACGGGGACGAGATGACCGGCGGGGCTGGCAACGACGCGTATATCGTCAGCACCGTCACGGGCGGCGGCGACCCTGTGACCATTACCGATTTCGGCACGGCTGCCAGCGGGGATGACCCCGAAGCTCTGGAACTCGTGTCCGATGAGGCGCCGAACGGCTTCACGATCTCGGCGGATTCGAACGGCACAAGCGTGAAGATCGATGGCGAGACCGTGGTCTATCTGGATGGCGTGACGGAAGACCTCGAAACGCTGAGCCAGCAGATCTCGCTCTACAGCGTCACAGCGGACGAGTATTACTCGCCGACAATCGAAGTGACCTCGGCCATCTGACCCCGCGCAGCAATGCAAAAACCCCGGTCTTGCGGCCGGGGTTTTCTTTTGTCTGAAGATATGCGGATCGCAAAGGATCAGATCGCCGATTTGGCGCTTTCTTCCAGATAGATCTCGCGCAGGCGCACGGCGACGGGGCCGGGCTTGCCGCTCGCAACCGGCTTGCCATCCACTTCGACGACCGGCGTCACGAAGGCCGAGGCCGAGGTGAAGAAGGCCTCATCGGCGGCTTGTGCTTCCTCGATGGTGAAGGGGCGCTCCTCGATGGTCATCTGCGCTTCGCTCGCATAGCGCAGCAGCGCCGCACGAGTGATCCCGTGCAGGATGTCATTGGAGAGCGGGCGCGTGATGATATTGCCGTTTTTCACGATATAGACGTTATTCGACGAGCCTTCGGTCACGAAACCGTCCTCGACAAACCAAGCATCATCGACATGCGCTTTCTTGGCCGCCATCTTGGCCAGCGACGGGTAGAGCAGCTGCACGGTCTTGATGTCGCGACGGTGCCAACGCAGATCCGGCACGGAAATGACCTTGATGCCTTTCTTGGCCTTGGGGTCATCCAGCAGGCCGTTCTTGGCTTGGGTATAAAGCACTACGGTCGGCTTCACATCGGCGGGCGGGAAGGCGAAGTCGCGGTCACCGGCATTGCCGCGCGAGATCTGCAGGTAGATGCCGCCGTCGATGAACTCGGGATTGCGTGCGATCAGCTCGCGGTGGATCTCCAGAAGCTCTTCGCGGCTGAGCGGGTTCTGCATCTCCAGCTCGTTCAGCGAACGGGCAAGACGCTTCACATGGCCCTCGAAATCCCACAGCTTGCCGCCGATCACGGCAGTCACCTCATAGACGGCATCGCCCATGACAAAACCACGGTCGAAGATCGAAACCTTGGCCTCTTCTTCGGGGATATACTCACCGTTGAGATAAACAATACGGCTCATCGGCCTTACTCCTTCTTCCCTCAGCCCCAAAGCGACGCTTCGGGCGGATAAACTTTACCGTCTTCGTAATGCAGCGGCTGGTCACGGTCTTCTGCCAGAAGCAGCGGGGCGTCAAGATCGACGATGTCCGCCCCCTGCGCCACGAGCGTCGCGGGCGCCATGCCCAGAGACGAGCCCAGCATACACCCGACCATTACCTTATAGCCTTCGGACAGAGCCAGATCGCGCAGCGCAAGCGCCTCGGTCAGGCCGCCGGTCTTGTCGAGCTTGATGTTGATCATATCGTATTTGCCGCGCAGATGCGCCATCGAGGCGCGGTCATGGCAGGCTTCATCGGCGCAGATCGGCACCAGACGCTCGACGCCCATCAGGCCCTCATCAGCGGCGGCAGGCAGGGGCTGCTCGACCATCGCGATATTGAGGCGCACCAGATGTTTCTGGATATCGAGGAATGTCTCCATCTCCCAGCCTTCATTGGCATCAAGGATGATCTTGGCCTTGGGCGCACCTTCGCGCACGGCCTCGAGACGCGGAATATCGTCAGGTGTGCCGAGCTTGATCTTCAACACGGGGCGATGGGCGTTTTTCGCGGCCTTCTCGCGCATCGTCTCGACTGTATCGAGCGAGAGCGTATAGGCGGTCACTTCCGGCTTGGGTGCAGCAAGCCCCGCCAGCTCCCAGACGCGCTTGCCGGCCTTCTTGGCCTCCAGATCCCACAGCGCGCAATCCACGGCATTGCGCGCGGCACCGGCGGGCAGTGCCTCCTGCAGCTCCATACGGGTGATACCGGCGGGCAGCGAATTGATCTGCGCGGTCACACTATCGAGCGTCTCGGCGTAGCGGGCATAGGGCAGGCACTCGCCCCAGCCGGTCAGGCCATCGCGGTCGATCCGCACGGTCAGCACGTCGGATTGCGTGCGCGAGCCGCGCGAGATGGTGAATGCCTCGGCGAGTTTGAAACTGTCGGGGGTAACTTTGATCATGATATCTTCCTCACTCTGGCTCTGGCCATGCGTTCTGACGGCCCTTCGACCGGCAAGCTAAGACTTTTTGCGAGAGTGTCAGTAAAAACCCGCCGAGACGTGATCCCGGCGGGTATAGGGCTTACTCGGCGGCGACGGCGTCGAGAGCTTCGAGCGCATCAACCAGCGGACCGGCACCGAAGCGGAAGGGGTCGGTTGCGGGAAGGCCCATTTCGGCTTCGACCTTGGCCAGATAGGCTTTGGCTTCGGCTTCCGGCATATCCTTGGTGTTCACCGAGACACCGACAACCTTACAGTCGGAGTTCGCGACCTGCGCCAGTTGCAGCGCCAGATCGGCCACGGCCTGGATCGACGGCAGCTGGTAGCCCGGCAGACCACGCATATGCGCACGGGTCGGCTCGTGGCAGATCACCAGCGCATCGGGTTGGCCGCCATGGATCAGCGCCATGGTCACGCCCGAATAGGACACATGGAACAGCGAGCCCTGACCCTCGATCAGATCCCAGTGATCATCGTCGTTATCGGGGGTCAGATATTCGACCGAGCCGGCCATGAAATCGGCGATCACGGCATCGAGCGGCACACCGTCACCGGTGATCAGGATACCGGTCTGGCCGGTGGCACGGAAGCTGGCTTTCATGCCGCGCTCGCGCATCTCTTTTTCCACGCAGAGCGCGGTATACATCTTGCCGACCGAGCAATCGGTGCCCACGGCCAGCATGCGCTTGCCGCGGCGCTTCTCGCCATTGGCGATCGGATATTTCACCGAAGGAATACGCACGTCATGCAGCTGACGGCCGTGTTTCTCGGCAGCGGCCACCAGATCGGCTTCTTCGCGCAGCAGGTTATGGAGGCCCGAGGCCAGATCCATACCGGCTTCAAGCGCCTTGATCAGAACTTCTTTCCATGCAGCGGAAATTACGCCACCACGGTTGGCCACGCCGATCACCAGCGTCTTGCAGCCTGCCGCAACAGCCTCTTCCAGCGTCATGTCGGTCAGACCCATATCGGCCTTGCACCCGTCCATACGGAACTGGCCCACGGCGAACTCGGGACGCCAGTCCTTGATACCTTGCGCCACTTTCGCGGCCAGAGAGTCCGGCGCGTCACCAAGGAAAAGCAGATACGGGGTTTCGATAAGCGCCATAACAAGGCCTCCAAATTAGTCGTTGATCCTAAGCTAGGCTCTTTTCGATGAAATTTCTTTGGTATTTGGGGATCATTCGAATGATAATTCTGAAATATATTTCGTCAAAAGGCCATTTGGCCGATTTTATTTGCACGATGCCGGAAATTCGTCGGAGATTGAGCGGTGATTTTAATGATTCAAGCAAGACTGTGCCGCATAAACGAGTCGTTCATTCTGCAATGCAGAAAATCATTGAAAATCGGCGCGCAACAATATACCAAACGAAGCATCAGGATAGAAACATCATTACCGGAGGACCGATGAGTTTCCGCATCCAGCCCACCCCGCCTGCCCGCCCGAACCGGTGCCAGCTCTTTGGCCCCGGTTCCAACACGAAGCTCTTCGCCAAGATGGCAGCCTCTGCGGCGGATGTCATCAATTTGGACCTCGAAGATAGCGTCGCGCCCAATGATAAGGCGGTTGCCCGCAAAAACATCATCGCCGCCAGCCACGAGATCGACTGGAACACCAAGTATCTCTCGGTGCGGATCAACGCGCTCGATACGCCCTACTGGTATCGCGATGTGGTCGAGCTTTTGGAGGAAGGCTCGGAGCGCATCGACCAGATCATGATCCCCAAGGTCGGCTGCGCAGCGGATGTCTATGCGGTGGATGCGCTGATTACCGCGATCGAAGCCGCCAAGGGCCGCCAGAAAAAGGTCAGCCTCGAGGTGATCATCGAATCTGCCGCCGGTATCGCCCATGTCGAGGAGATCGCGGCCTCCTCGCCCCGCCTGCAGGCGATGAGTCTCGGTGCTGCTGATTTTGCCGCCTCGATGGGGATGGCGACCACCGGTATCGGGGGCACGCAGGAAAACTACTATATGCTGCATGAGGGCGCGAAATACTGGTCCGACCCCTGGCATTGGGCGCAAACGGCGATTGTGGCGGCCTGCCGCACCCATGGGCTCCTGCCGGTGGACGGGCCATTCGGCGACTTCTCCGACGACGAGGGCTTCCGCGCACAGGCGCTGCGCTCGGCCACGCTGGGCATGGTCGGCAAATGGGCGATCCATCCCAAACAGATCGCGCTCGCCAACGAGGTCTTCACGCCCTCCGAGGCAGCGGTGACAGAGGCGCGCGAGATTCTGGCGGCGATGGAACAGGCAAAATCCGAAGGCGCTGGCGCGGCGGTCTATAAGGGCCGTCTTGTCGATATTGCCTCGATGCGTCAAGCCGAGGTCATCGTGCGGCAGGCCGAGATGATCGGCGTGTGATTACGTCAGCGGGAGCCGGATCTCTGTCCGCAGCTCCCGCTCGGGCACTTCTTCGGGATTGTTGAGATAGACCTCATAGGCCACCAACCCGCGATGGGTCTCGCCCGAGGCCGGATACCATTCGTCGCCCAGCTTGGCATAGGCCTGCGGTAGTTGCCGGTAGGAGCCTGTCACTTCCAACACCGCATAACGGCCCTCGGGATAATGGATTTCCCTGAGGGGGGCGACGATGGGACAGCCCTCGGACACGATGAAACAGGCATCCGAACGCAGCTTGTCCACAGGGGTCACACGCGGATTGTCGTAACCTATAGCCGCCGCCCCCAGAACATGGCGCCACAACAGCCCCTCCTCGAAGACATTGACCAAGCGCCCGAACGCCGCCTCCAGATCCTCATAGGCTCCGCGATGCGCGATCGCCGCCAACCGGACGGCCGCCACATCCCGAATAGTGACCTCGCCAATCATCCTGCTCTCCTCACCACCTGAGGCTCATGTAGCATAGGTTTCACATCGTCACAGCCCTACCGTTGCATTTCCATGCGCACGAGGTCATATAGGCGCCATCGAGCCAACCGGAGGGTCACGATGATCAGCTATCTCGAATTCGAAAAGCCCCTTGCCGAGATCGAGGGCAAAGCCGAAGAGCTGCGCGCCTTGGCACGGGCAAACGATGAGATGGATGTAGAGAAGGAAGCAGCCGCGCTGGACAAGAAAGCCGCGCAGATGCTGAAAGACCTGTATAAGGATCTCTCGCCCTGGCGCAAATGTCAGGTCGCCCGTCACCCCGAGCGTCCGCATTGCAAAGACTATATCGAGACGCTCTTCACCGAATTCACGCCGCTTGCAGGCGACCGCAACTTTGCCGATGACCATGCCGTCATGGGTGGCCTTGCGCGCTTCAACGACCAGCCGGTGGTGGTGATCGGCCACGAGAAGGGCCATGACACCGCCTCGCGCATCGCGCGCAATTTCGGCATGGCGCGCCCCGAGGGCTACCGTAAGGCGATCCGCCTGATGGAAATGGCTGATAAGTTCGGCCTGCCGGTAATCTCTCTGATCGACACCCCCGGTGCCTATCCGGGCAAGGGCGCGGAAGAGCGCGGCCAATCGGAAGCGATTGCACGTTCGACCCAGACCTGCCTCAACATCAAGGTTCCGATGATCTCCATCGTAATCGGTGAAGGTGGTTCGGGCGGGGCCGTGGGCTTTGCCGCAGGCGACCGCGTCGCGATGCTCGAACATTCGATCTATTCGGTGATCTCGCCCGAGGGCTGCGCCTCGATCCTGTGGAAGGATGCCGAGAAGATGCGCGAAGCCGCCGAGGCGCTGCGCCTGACCGCGCAGGATCTGAAAAAGCTCGAGGTGATTGACCGGATCATCAAGGAACCGATGGGCGGTGCCCAACGCGACCGCGCGGCCACTTTTGACGCCGTATCGAAAGAAATCACCGCGATGCTGAAAGAGCTTTCGGGCCGTGACGGTGCCGCGCTGGTCAAATCCCGCCGCAAGAAATTCCTCGATATGGGGTCCAAGGGCCTCGCGGCCTGATCCCTGCCGGCCTGACAGATACCGGACAGTCAAAAGCCCCCGCCAGTCCTGCTGAGCGGGGGCTTTTCTTTTGGCGCGGAGCGGGATCAGCCCTTCGGGTCGAGCGCGGCCACGATCGGCATCCCGGCTTCGGCCATCAGCATATTGGACCGCGTCTCGATCTGGCTCTCGATCTCGGCCATGAAGGCATCGACCTTGAGGCCGGGCTCGATGGCGGGCAGGAACTCGATCACCGCCAGTCCGGGTTTGCGCAGGATCGCATGTTTGGGCCAGAATAGCCCCACATTCACCGCCACCGGCACTGCCGCCGTCTTGAGCGTGGAATAGAGCGCCCCCGCCCCGATCTTGTAGGGCCTGACATCGCCGGGCGCGACACGGGTGCCTTGCGGGAAGATCACCAGCTGGCCGCCCTTTTCCTGCCCTTTCTTGGCGGCTTTCAGCATCGCCTTCACCGCCGCGCCGCCCTTGCCACGGTTGACCGGAATGCAGCCGATGGCCCAGGCGAACCACCCCAGAAACGGCATATAGGCCAGCTCGCGCTTCATGATGAACTTGCCCTTCGGCAGGGCCGAATAGATTATCAGGATATCCATGAAGCTCTGGTGTTTGGCGCAGATCAGCACATCACCTTCGGGCACCGTGCCACGCACCTCGGTGCGCAGCCCCACGAGCCAGCGCGCGGTAAAGCGGATCCAGTGGCAATAGGTCCGGCAGATCATCACCGCCACATTCCGCCCGCCGATCAGCGCGAACGGAAACAGGCAGACCGTCATCACGGCCATCACCAGATACATCTGGACGATAAAGACGATAGAGCGGAGATATTGCATCAGCGGATCCCTTTCAGCATGCGCATTGCGGCAAATTGCGTGGCCCCGAAGGCCACGAAGGCGGCAAGCACCGGAATGAGGAGCGGCCAGAGCCAGCCCGCCCCCGTGAAGCCGAGCCCCGTGAGGAAGGCGCCTGCGGGGCTCGCATCGGGCAGCATCGCCACAGCGGCCATGCCCAGAAGCGTCCCGATCACCGCTCCCGCCAGCCCGCGGGCGGTGAAGCGGCGCACAAAGGCGCGGGCGATGAACTGGTCGCGCGCGCCCACAAGGCGCAGCGTGCGGATCACCTGACCATTGGCCGCCAGCGCCGCTTGCGCCGCCAGCGTGATCATCCCTGCCATCGCCCCGCCGATCAGGACAAGCGACACCAGCCCCAGCATCCGCAGCCGGCCGGCCGCCTGCACCAGCGGACGCCGCCAGCGGGTATGGTCATCGAGCACCGCACCGGGGGCCTCGGCCTGTAGCCTGAGCCGCAGCCCTTCCACATCGATCCCCTGCCCGCTTTCGGTAATCTCGACAAGGCGCGGCAGCGGCAGCGTATCCACCGGCAGGTCGGAGCCGAACCACGGCTTCAACAGCTTCAGCATCTGGTCATCATCCAGCGCCTTGTAGTCCGAGATACCCGGCGTCTCGCCCAGCACCTTGAGAACCGCATCGACCTGCGTCTGCATCTGGTCCTCGGGCGCCGAGATCCGCACCGTGGCGGTGCGCGCCAAGGCATCGGCCCAGCGATGCGCCAGCCGGTTCGTCGCCAGCGACAGCGCCAGCGCGAAGACCGCCAGAAAGGCCATTGCGGCGGCCGTGATCAACGTCAGCCGTGCGGTAAAGCCGGTGGGCGGGACGACCCGCCCCGCCGTGCCCTGCTCGATCTTGAGGAAATTCATCATCACAGGTCCGCCCCCGCCAATTGCAACCGCCGCCCCGAAATCCGCAAAACCCGCGCCTGCACCTGCGCCTTGGCCTGCCGGATCAGGTTGAGATCATGGGTGGCAATCACCACCGTCTTGCCCATCCGGTTCAGCTCCACCAACAGCCCCAGCAGCCTGAGCGACATTTCCCAATCGAGGTTGCCGGTAGGCTCGTCAGCCAGAATGACATCGGGGCTCATCATCACCGCGCGGGCCAGCGCCGCACGCTGACGCTCGCCGCCCGAAAGCTGGGGCGGCAGGGCATTGGCCTGCGCCTTCAGCCCGACCCAGGCCAGAAGCTCGCCGATTTCCTGCGGATGCGCGGGCCGCCCCGAGACGGTCAGCGGCAGCGCGACATTCTCGATCAACGGCAGATGGTCGAGAAACTGGCAGTCCTGATGCACCACGCCGATCCGCTGGCGCATCATCGCGCGGTCATCGCGGGTCATGGCGCGCACATCCTGCCCCATCAGGCTGATATGGCCCGCCACCGGCAACAGTTCGGCATAGCACATCTTCAGAAACGAGGTTTTCCCTGCGCCGGACGGGCCCGTCAGAAAATGGAACGATCCGGGGACGAGCCTGAGAGAGACCTCCGACAGAAGCTCGATCCCGTTATAGCCAATCGCGACATTTTCTAATTCGATCACCAAAGGCCCCCTCGCATCGTCATTTTTGCTCTGATCGATGCTAATACTTGGATATTGATTGGCTGCTTGCTACAACATCGTAAAATGAATTGCCAGATTGGCGGTAACGTCCCGAGCGGACATTGGGCCCATATATAGTGACCGAGGCATATCCCCAATGCGATTGACCTGCCCCAAATGCGCAGCCCAATACGAAGTCAGCGACAAGGTCATTCCCGATGGCGGGCGCGATGTGCAATGCGCGAACTGCCAGACGATGTGGTTCCAGCCGTCGGCGCGCATGCTGGCCATGCCCCATCCGGCCGAGGATCCCCGTTATGCCAGGGCCCCGGGTTTCAGCGAGGCCCCACAATCCGAGTGGCAACCGGGCGGCACGATCCGCAATCTGGCCGATGCCGACCGCGCGCAGGATCTCCACGACGATGCCATTGCCGCCGAAATCGCCAAGGCGCTCGAGGATAACAAGGCCCTGCCGGAAGAGCCCGTGATGGCAGAGAGCTCCGAGCCCGAGGAGCTCTCTGGCGATCCGGACAACGAGATCGGGGAGGAGCTTCGCCCCGCACCCCAACCGGGCCTGATGCCGCGCCGCAAGCTTGATGACGGGCTTCTGGCGATCCTTCGCGAAGAGGCAGAGCGCGAGGCGCAAGCCCGCCGTGCCGAGGGCAGTCTGCTGCAGACGCAAGAAGAAATGAACCTCGAGCCGGTCGCCAAGGCCGCCGCCAGCCGTGTGCAGGCCAAGCTGGCTCTTCTGCGCCAGACACAGGAAGCCGAAACCGCGCAGCCGGTCGAGGACAGGACCGTCGAGGAAGGTAGCCCGGCGGACACCGTCTCCGGAGAGGAGGATAACTTCTGGCCAGAGGGCACGCCATGTGCCGAAACCGAGGACGGCTTGGAAGACAGATCCGCGGAATACGAGCCCGACGAGGCGATCCCCGAGGACGAGCTATCCTTTGGGGAGGACGCATTCGAGGCCGTCCTTCCCGCACCCGAATTCTCGCAGGACGACCCCGAGGACATTCCCGTCGTGGCGGCCTATGCAGAACCGCTGAGCCCCGAGGAATTTGCGAACGAGGATCCCGATTACCATATCGGCGCGACGCTGGACGAGGATGATTTTCTTGGTTCCGAAGAGCCGGAACCCGAAGCTTCCGAACCCCAAAAGCCCGAGGAAGCTGCCAAGGACAAGGCCCATGTCTCGGTCAGCTATACCGGAAACACCGCGACCGAGCCCGAAGCGCCACAAGAGCCCGAACCGGAAACGCCGGAGGAAGAAACCGAACTCCTGCATGTCGAGCCAGTCCTCGTGCCGCCTGCGCCGCCTCTCCATCCGGTCGACAAGGTCAACCATTTCAGCCGTCGCGACCAGTTGCCCGATATCGAGGAGATCAACTCCACGCTGCGCGCCACTTCTGATCGCGGTCGTCATGCCGCCGCGTTCGATGCGCCGCAGACACTGGCACGCCAGCGCAGCGGGTTCCGGCTGGGCTTCGGGCTGGTGGTAGGGTTGGCAGTGATCATGGCGGCGCTCTATCTGGCCTCGGACCAAATCTCGGCCACGATCCCCGCACTGCAGGTGCCTCTGGCAGGCTATGTCGCGGCTGTCGATCAGGCGCGTCTGGCACTTGATATACAGCTTGAGAAGCTGATTGTCTGGCTGGGCGGCACGAACTGAACGCCGCGCCGCCAAATCCCGCCCGTCAGAACCGGTCCAACAGCCGGTCGAGATAATCGCGCTCGTCCGCGCTGCGGTCGCGTTCGGCCTGACGGCGGCGGATTTCGTCCAGCAGATCGCGCGCGCGGCCATAGGGGTTCTCCCCTTGGAGCATATTCTCGTCGGTGCCCACGCGGTTGCCATCGCCCGCCGAGCGGCCGAGTGGATCCCTCGGCACCTCGCGCTGGCCATTCTGTCCGCCCTCGCCGCCGCGTGCCTCGCCCTGTTCGCCCTGCTGGCCCGCCTGACGGCGTTCCTCGCCGTTTTGTGCATTGTTCAGCGCCTGCATCCCGTCGCGAAGGGACTGGATCGCCTCGGCCTGATTATCGAGCGCACGGCCATTATCCCCCTCGCGCAGCGCCTCCTCGGCACGTTCCATCGCCTCGCCAGCGTCATTGAGACGCTTCTGCGCGCGGTCGCTTTCTTCCGAGCCCAGATCGGGTAGCAGGCCCTTCTGGCGGTCGAGTTCCTGCCGCAGCGCGCGCTGGCGCTCGGACAGGCTCTGACCGGAGCTGCCATTGCCCTGGCCGGGTTGACCCTCTCCGCTCTGCTGGCCCTGCCCATTCTGCTGACCCTGCTGACCTTGGCCCTGTTCGCCATTCTGCAGATCGCGGAAGGCTTCGTCGGACAGTTCCTGCTGGTCGCGCAAAGTGTCGCGCAGGCTCTGCATCTGTTGGTTGCCCTCGCCCTGGCCCTGCGTGACCTGCATGTTCTCCATCATGCGGTTGAACTGTTCCAGAAGCTCCTGCGCCTCGGCCATGCGGCCTTCCTTCATCAGGCGCTGGATCTCGTCCATCATCTGCTGGAGCTGGTCACCGGTGATCTGCTGGCCCTGCTGCTGACCGTCCTGCGGCGGCTGGTCGCCCTGATCCTTGTTCCGCTCGGCCAGCATGCGGATATAGTCGTCGGTCGCCTCTTTCAGCTCCTGCATCAGCTTGTCGATCTCGTCCTGCGAGGCGCCGTTGCGCATGGCCTCCGACAGACGCTCCTGCGCGCGCTGCATCCGTTCGAGCGCATTGGACAGCCCGCCATCCTCGACCAGCTCGGCCATCTGCCAAAGCATATCGGCCAGCTCATCGCGCACCCCGGGCGTCTCGAGCCCCTGATCGAGCCGCCCGATCACGCCCCGCAGCAGAACCCGCACCTCGGTCGAGCGGATCAGATCGGTGGCGCGATTGTTCAGGGCCTTCAGGATCTCGGCGACATAGGGGCCATTCTCGCGGTTCCACAGCAGGTCCTGCCGCATCTCGATCAGCGCCGAGGCCAACGGATCGAAGAAGCGCCGCCCCGGTAGGGTGATCTCCTGCCAGCCGCTGCTGCCGGTCTGGCCGCGCCCGTCGGTCACATCCAGCTCGAGCTTCACCGGCAGGTTGGCCCAAGGGTGCTTCTCGGCCTGCTCGACCAGTGAACCATCGAAATCGCTGCGCGAACCGGTATAGGGCATCGGCAGATCGAAAATCAGGGTCTCGCGCGGTTCGGGATCGATTTTCAGCCCGAATTTGCGCGGGATGGCCGCCAGATCCAGCTTGATCTTCGCCTGCCCACTGGTCACGGCATAATCATCGGAGGCATGGAAGGGCAGAACCATCGTGCCATCGGCACGGCGTTCCACGCTGCCCGTCAGCGCCACTTCGGGGGCGTTATCAGGGGCAATTGTGATGTCGAACTTGCGCCCGCCATTGGCAGATATCTCGACGATCCCGTTCTGCACCGCCTCGAAATCGCGGCGCGAGACATCGGTGGTGGCCTCGGATTGCGGGACCGCCGCAGGACTGGACACGCTTTCGGTAAAACCGATCGCGCTTGCATCGCCATAGAAGCGGAAAGAAAACCGCGTGCCCTCTGGCAACGTGAGCGTATCGGTCTTGAGATTGTTCAGGTAGAGGCCGGGCTGGCCGGTATAGCGCGGCGGCTCGGCCCAACCTTCCCAGCTGGGGCCCATCGCGGCGAGGGCGGGCGCGGTGCCGCCCGGCACAGCGCCCGGATTGAACATCCGCGCGGGCGCGCCAAAGACGAGCGCAACAACCAGCAACAGGATCGCCGTCATTCTGAGCGCGTAAGGGTCGCGCGGTGCGAGATCGGGATCGGGGCGTACTGCCTTGGCCGCCTTGGCACGCTCGGCCATGCGGGTCATATGGGCCTGCCACAAGGCCGCGGTGGCCGGATCGTCCCCGCCCAGAGCCATACCATCACCCAAAGCGGTCAGTGGACGACCTGGGAGGGTTTCATCAACCCGCGCGAGGGCCTCGGCACGGCTGGGCCAATGGAACGCTCTGAAACCAATGGCTAATGTGGCACAAAGCGCCAACGCCCAGAGGAGCACGATCCCCCAGAACACACCCGCAGGCAGTTCAGCCATCCCGAAGGCAAGCGCCGCCACCGCAACGGCCAAGAGCGAAAGCGCGGGCCAGAAGGCACGCAAACCACGTTCGACCACAAGCCCGAGGCGGGTCTGCGAAATCTTGCGGGACACCTTCCGCAGAGCGGGATCGGTGGATGAGAGGACGGGATCAGGCTTGCGCTTTGTCATCGGTCCTTTCCGGGCGTGTCGGACACGCCCGAAACAGGGTCGTGCTTAGAGCCACTCTGGAATGCTATCGCGAGAAAGCATTTCCTCAAAGCTTGGTCGTTGGCGGATAACAGCGAAGTGATCACCACGCACCAGAACCTCGGGGATCAGCGGGCGCGAGTTATATTCGGAGGCCATGACCGCACCATACGCCCCTGCCGAGCGGAAAGCTACAAGATCTCCGGCACCTACGGGTGGAAGGTTGCGGGCCTTGGCGAAAGTGTCGCCGGTCTCGCAGACAGGGCCCACAATATCGAAGGACTCCTGCTCGACGCCGGCTTGTGCCTCGACCACCGGAATGATGTCGTGATGCGCGCCATACATCGACGGGCGCACCAGATCATTCATCGCCGCGTCGAGAATCAGGAAGTTCCGGCCCTCGCCCTCTTTCAGATAAATCACCTCGGAGACCAGAATACCGGCATTGCCCGAGATTAGACGGCCCGGCTCGATCTCGATCTCGCAGCCCAAATCACCCACCGCACGGCGGATGACATCGCCATATTCGATCGGCAGGGGCGGTGCGTTATTATCGCGCTGATAGGGAATGCCCAGACCGCCACCCAGATCGAGACGACGGATATCGTGACCGTCGGCGCGCAGGGCGCGTGTCAGTTCGGCCACCTTGTTGAAAGCGGCTTCGAAGGGTTCGAGATCGGTCAGTTGCGAGCCAATATGCACGTCAATACCCACGACATCGATCCCCGGCAGCTTTGCCGCCATCGCATAGACAGCCTGCGCCTTAGCGATCGGAATCCCGAATTTATTCTCGGATTTGCCGGTGGCGATCTTCTCATGGGTCTTGGCATCCACATCGGGGTTCACGCGGATGGCGATGGGGGCCTTGAGCCCCTTGGCCGCCGCGATGTCCGAAATGGCCAGCAATTCAGGCTCGGATTCCACGTTGAACTGGCGGATACCACCGTCAAGCACCAGCGCGATCTCCTCGCGGGTCTTACCCACGCCCGAGAACACGATCCGCTCGCCGGGGACGCCCGCAGCCTTGGCGCGACGATATTCCCCACCCGAGACCACATCCATACCCGCGCCCAGATCGCCCAGCAGTTTCAGCACCGCCAGATTGCTGTTCGATTTGATCGCGAAACAGATCAGATGATCGGTCCAGCCAAGCGCCTCCTGGAACAGCTTGAAGTGACGTTCCAGCGTGGCGGCCGAATAGATATAGACCGGCGTGCCGACCGATTTGGCGATCTCCGATACGGGCACATCCTCGGCATGCAACGCACCATCTTTATATGTGAAGTGATCCATGAGGTCTTTCCGATACCCTGTAAGAGGACCGCCCGTGCCGGGCGGCCTGATATTATTGGTTCTGCTGTGCTTCGGCAGGCGAGACCGGCGGACCTTCGACCCCGCAGGCCGCCAGCGCCAGAAGCGCTAGGACAAGTGCAGCCTTCATGCCAGCGCCTCTTTCCAACGGGTGATCTGGGCGCGCACCTGCGCGGGCGCGGTGCCACCATATGACATCCGCGAGGCAACAGAGTTATGCACACCCAGCACCGTGAAAATGTCCTCGGTGATAGCTGCATTGACCGACTGCATATCGGCAAGCGTCAGATCCGGCAGATCGCAGCCCTTGTCCTCGGCCATTGCAACCAGAGTGCCGGTCACATGGTGGGCGTCGCGGAAGGGCAGACCCGCCTCGCGCACGAGCCAGTCGGCCAGATCGGTCGCGGTGGAAAAGCCGCTCGATGCCGCCGCTTCGAGCTTGTCGGTCTTGACGGTCAGATCGGAGATCATGCCCGCCATCGCCGCCAGCGACAGCATGAGGTTGTCGGCGGCATCAAACACCTGCTCCTTGTCTTCCTGCATATCCTTGGAATAGGCGAGCGGCAGGCCCTTCATGATGGTAAAGAGGGCCACTGTCGCACCGAGGATACGGCCGATCTTGGCGCGGATCAACTCGGCCGCATCGGGATTGCGCTTTTGCGGCATGATCGAGGAACCCGTCGACCATTTGTCCGACATTGCGACAAAACGGAACTGCGCGGAGGACCAGATCACCAACTCCTCGGCCAGACGGCTCATATGCACGGCGCAGATCGAGGACGCCGAGAGGAATTCGAGCGCGAAGTCACGATCCGATACCGCATCGAGGCTATTGGCCATCGGACGGTCGAAATCGAGCGCCTTCGCGGTCGCATGGCGATCGATATCGAACCCGGTGCCAGCCAGCGCCGCCGCCCCCAGAGGTGATTCGTTCATACGTTTGCGGGCATCGGTGAACCGGCCCAGATCCCGCGCGAACATCTCCACATAGGCCATCATGTGATGGCCCCAGGTGACCGGCTGCGCGGTCTGCAGATGGGTGAAGCCCGGCATAACCCAATCGGCGCCAGCTTCGGCCTGACCGATCAGCGATTTGATCAGCCCGTCAAGCCCGTTGATTGCTGCGTCGCATTGATCGCGCACCCAAAGGCGGAAATCGGTCGCAACCTGATCATTGCGCGAACGCGCGGTGTGCAGGCGGCCCGCTGGTTCGCCAATGATCTCTTTCAGCCGCGCCTCGACATTCATGTGGATATCTTCGAGCGCTGTGGAGAAGGTGAACTTCCCCTCTTCGATCTCTGACAAAACGGTGAGAAGACCTTCCCTGATGGCGCTTGCATCGTTATCAGTGATGATACCCTGCGCGGCCAACATCGCGGCATGGGCCCGGCTACCCCGGATATCCTGTGCGGCAAGACGCTGGTCAAACCCGATCGAGGCATTGATCGCCTCCATGATCGCGTCGGGACCTGCGGCGAAACGCCCGCCCCACATTGCGTTGGAGGATTTCGGTTCGCTGGTCTGTTCGGTCATCTTTCGGCCCTGTCATCTGGAGGCAAAATGCTGCGGTCCCTCGTCCTTTATACGGCCCTCGCGCTTGGTGCAAATGCGGCGATGGCTGCGGAGCTCGATCAGTACAAAACCGGCGAGATGCAGAAACTGGTGACCTATGACGCGCCGATCAGCCTGCCGGATGTGGCGTTCGAGGATGAAGGGGGCCAAGCGCACCATCTCGCAGACTACCGGGGAAAGGTGGTCGTGCTGAATTTCTGGGCCACATGGTGCGTTCCCTGCCGCGAGGAAATGCCGGCACTGGAAAACCTGCAGAGATCGGTGGGTGGGGATGATCTGTCGGTGGTCACGGTTGCGAGCGGACGAAATTCGGCGCAGAAGATCGACCGGTTCTTTGCCGATATCGGGGTCGAAAGCCTGCCGAAATATACCGACCGCTCCCAACGGGCCGCACGGTCCTTAGGGGTGCTGGGCCTGCCGGTAACGATTATCATCAATCGCGAGGGGCAGGAAGTAGCACGGCTCATCGGCGGCGCCGACTGGTCCGGCACGGACGCGCAGGCATTTCTGCGCGCCGTTGTTTCAGAGTAGATCTAAGGGGTTGTATCAGGCGGTGCTGCGCATATAGGAGGACATCGCATTTTCGATGACCTCGGAAAGCTGCATGATCGCCTCGAGCCGTTCCTTGATATCGGCATGGAAGGAATCAAGCTGGTCGATCGTTGTCGAAAGACCACCGACATCCCGCATCCGGCCGCATTCCACGCGCCCGAGCACGCGGATCGTGTCGAGGCCCAGCATCTGGCGCCGAATATCGGCACTGGCGCGATTGAGTTCGGCCGCGTAACCGACGGCGCGTGACATGGCTGCCCGAGCATCATCGGTGCATTTCGCCTCGAGGCGGTTCAGAAGTGCCTGCTCCTCCATCCAGTCAATCTGCGGGACCGGAACGCTTTTATCGATATTCACGACCATCTCGGACATGACACGGTTACAACCGATCAGGAAGAGGACACGCGCGACCTCGCGGGACAGCCGCTCGCACATATTGTCGCTACCGCCGACGAAACTTGCCAGACGCTGCGAAATAACCTGAGAACTCGCTTTGTAATTCTCGGAAATCGCCGATACCGGCCCGCCCGAAGGCTCCATCCGCGAAGCGACGATTCGCATATTGTTCGGAACGGATTGCAGCGCCTCGAAGCTGCGCAGCAGCTTCACCTGCTGTTCGGTCGCCTTCTCAAGCGCATGGTTCATCTCGGCAAGTATACGGGTACGGCGGTCTGCGGTACGTTTCAGCCGGTCATCACGCTTTGCAAGCTCCTGCCCCAGAGCATAGGCGATAAAGCTCGTATAGCTCGAGAACCCCTGAGTGGCGGCCTCTTCGCGCAGCAGATCTGCCGAGTCTTCCGCTGTCAGCCCCTCACGTTGCTCCCGCTCCACGATTTGCGGATAGATCTCCTTGATCCGCTGGAACACATCACTCGACGGCTTGAGACGCACACTGAGATACCCCCCCTCAATTGGGAGAATTACAGCCAGAACCCAGTAATAATCACCATTTTTACAACGGTTCTTCACATAGGCCCCGATCGGGTTTCCCTTCTGGATCGAGTCCCACATGATGCAGAACACGCCCTTGGGCACATCCTTATGGCGAACAACCTTATGGGGGGCGTTGATCAGCTCGTCCCACGAGAAACCAGCGACGCGCTGGAAGACATCGTTCCCCGCCTGAATGACACCGCGCGTATCGGTGCGAGAATAAAACAGTTCATCAAAACCGAACGGGGCCTCACTCTCGTGAGTCGTCGAAAAACCGGTCTGCGCGTTCATAAACCAATGCCCTTTTGCGTGGATCTGCAGGCACCATATGCCGATTGCGGTTACGGTTTGGTTTACGCCGCTGAGCACACAGACATTCAGGATCCGTTTACCATAAAGGTAAGAGAAAATTCCTATTTACAAAATCTTAGCCCTAAAGTTGCAATCTCACACGGTCCACTGACGGAGCGCAAAAGATGAAAAGCGATTCTAATCTCGATCTCGATACCGACCATTCGTCCGAAAGCCCGCTTTCCTTCGCGATTGCCCAGCGTGACAAGAATACCATAGCTATGGTGGAGCGTGCAGTCGAACGGCACGACGTCGTGCTCGCGTTCCAGCCCGTCGTCCAGACCTCGCGGCCCGATCAGATAGCATTTTACGAAGGCCTGATCCGTGTTCTGGACGAGCGTGGCCGTGTCATTCCGGCCAAAGATTTCATCGAAACGGTCGAGAATACCTCGCTCGGGCGCAAGCTGGACTGCCTCGCGCTTGAGGCAGGCCTGATCGCCTTGCGTGAGAATGACGGGCTTCGCCTGTCCATCAATATGTCGGCGCGTTCGATCGGCTATCCGAACTGGATGAAGACGCTGAACAAAGGGCTGGCCGCCGATGAAACGGTTGCCGAGCGGTTGATTCTGGAAATAACCGAAAGCTCGGCGATGCAGATGCCGGAACTGGTCACCGTCTTCATGCAGGATCTACAGGCGCGTGGCGTTGCCTTTGCACTGGATGATTTCGGCGCGGGCTACACGTCTTTCCGTTACCTGCGCGAGTTCTATTTCGATATTCTCAAGATTGATGGCCAGTTCATCAAAGGCATCGCCGAAAGCCCCGATAATCAGGTTCTGACCGAGGCGCTGATGTCGGTTGCGCGGCATTTCGAGATGTTCACCGTCGCCGAAGCTGTCGAGAACTGCGACGATGCCGCATTTTTGACCTCATTGGGTGTCGATTGCATGCAAGGTTACTATTTCGGAGCGCCAACAATTATGCCACCTTGGAAGACGCCCCCGGCGGGCAGAATGCGTGCGTGAACGGTTTAACTCGTATTTGTCCTGAAATTGCATTGTTGCAGATATTTTCTCTGACGCGGTCCTTGTGTGGCAAGGTTTACCGAGCAGATCGTTCTTGCCATCATCTGAAAAACAATATTTCAAAAAATCATTGAAATCTTTACGATTGACACTTGACCTCCTCCTGCGAGACGGCATCCTGCGATGCAAGCGCGATAGAAATCGCTTCTCAGGAGGAAAGAATAATGACCAATGTCGTCATCGTTTCGGCTGCACGCACCGCAGTTGGCAGCTTCAACGGATCGCTCGCAGACGTTCCAGCCCAAGACCTTGGCAAATCTGTCCTCGAGGCCGTCGTCGAGCGTGCAGGCATCGACAAGGCGGATGTCAGCGAGACGATTTTGGGACAGGTCCTCACGGCCGGCCAGGGCCAGAACCCTGCGCGTCAGGCGCATATTAACGCCGGTCTGCCGATCGAGTCGGCGGCATGGAGCATCAATCAGGTCTGCGGCTCCGGCCTTCGCTCGGTCGCGCTGGCGGCACAACATATCATGCTGGGCGATGCCTCCATTGTCATCGCGGGCGGACAGGAAAACATGTCAATGTCGCCCCACGTCGCCCATCTACGCTCGGGCACCAAGATGGGCGACATGAAAATGATCGACTCCATGATCAAGGATGGCCTGTGGGACGCATTCAACGGCTACCATATGGGCCAGACAGCGGAGAACGTCGCCGCCCAATGGAAGATCAGCCGCGAGATGCAGGACGAATTTGCCCTCGCCTCACAGCAGAAAGCTGAAGCTGCGCAGAAGGCCGGCAAGTTCAAGGACGAGATCATCCCCTTCACGATCTCGACCCGTAAAGGCGAGATCATCGTCGATGCCGACGAATATATCCGCCACGGTGCCACCATCGAGAGCATGCAGAAGCTACGCCCCGCGTTCATGCGCGACGGCGGTACGGTCACGGCCGGGAATGCTTCGGGAATCAACGACGGCGCCGCTGCGGTTCTACTGATGACCGAGGAAGAGGCCGAGAAACGTGGACTTACCCCGATGGCGCGAATTGCCTCCTATGCAACGGCTGGCCTGGATCCCTCGATCATGGGCTGTGGTCCGATTCCGTCGTCGCGCAAGGCGCTCGAAAAGGCAGGGTGGTCGGCCGCAGATCTGGACCTGATTGAAGCCAATGAGGCGTTTGCCGCCCAAGCTTGTGCCGTGAACAAGGATATGGGCTGGGACACCTCCAAGGTGAACGTCAATGGCGGCGCAATCGCAATCGGTCACCCGATCGGTGCAAGCGGGGCCCGTATCCTGAACACCCTGCTGTTCGAGATGAAGCGCAGCAAAGCCAAAAAAGGCCTCGCCACGCTGTGCATCGGCGGCGGCATGGGCGTGGCAATGTGCCTTGAAGGGCTATGAGCCCTCAACCGCACTACGAATTATAACGGACAGACTATAAGGGCCAGAACCGGCCCAGGAGGAAAAGAATGCCCAGAGTTGCACTCGTGACCGGCGGATCCCGCGGTATCGGCGCGGCGATCGCCAAGGCTCTGAAAGCCGCAGGCTATACCGTTGCCGCCAATTATGCCGGTAACGACGAGGCCGCTGCCAAATTTACCGAAGAGACCGGCATCCCGACCTATAAATGGTCAGTTGCCGATTACGATGCCTGCGCCGCAGGGATCGCCAAGGTCGAGGCCGATTTGGGTCCCGTGGATATCCTCGTCAACAATGCGGGCATCACGCGTGACGCACCGTTCCATAAAATGACCAAAGATCAATGGGATCAGGTCATCGGGACCAACCTGTCGGGCGCGTTCAACATGACCCATCCGCTCTGGCCGGGCATGCGCGAGCGCAAATTCGGGCGCGTGATCAACATCTCGTCGATCAATGGCCAGAAAGGCCAGTTCGGGCAAGCCAATTACTCGGCGGCGAAGGCGGGCGATATCGGCTTCACCAAAGCACTTGCACAGGAAGGCGCGCGCAACAACATCACCGTCAACGTCATCTGCCCGGGCTATATCGCGACCGAGATGGTTATGGCCGTGCCGGAAAAGGTGCGCGAGGCCATCATCGGCACCATCCCTGTGGGCCGTCTGGGCGAGCCGGAAGATATCGCGCGAGCCGTGGTCTTCCTCGCCTCCGACGAGGCAAGCTTCATCACCGGCTCGACGCTCTCCGCGAATGGCGGTCAGTATCTGTCCTGAAGCCTTGGATACCGCACATGAAAAAGGCCCGTCACGCGCGGGCCTTTTCCTTTTGGGGTCCCTCGGAAGCTCCGGCCCGTTCTCGACCGGAAGGCACAGAGGGGCTGCTCGGCAAACGCTGCTGCCGATCACTGTCGTTGACATCCCGACCCGTGTCTACGGGCCATCATGGATAGGGTCTGGGGTTGAGGTCCACGGTGCTGGCCAGCTGATCCTGCGGATCCCGTGTGTCCTCGCTAACGTGCTGCGCTGCAGCCCAAGGATCGGGCTACAACAGTGAGGTCACGCCTGTTCGAGACGCACGATCTCCTGCTTGATATGCAGTTTCTGCTTCTTCATCTGGGCAATTTGCAGCCCGGGGAAGCCAGGATTTCGAGTCGCGCGCTCAACCTCGGCGGACAGAGCCTGGTGCTTCTTGCGGAGTTCGGTGATATGCGAACTGAGCGACATGGGCAGTCTCCTCTCTGTTTGAGCCCTTACAGTTCAGCACGTTTTTTCGTTTCTGTCACGAGTTTGTCGTGCTTGTGGGCTTACCTCCAGATTGAGTGGCGAATTATTGCGAAAATGTTAAAGTCATATCGGCAATTTTTGCCCCATACGCAGTATGGACTGCGCAACTTCGCTCAAGTCCTCGGCATCCCCCGTGTGATGTGCGCGTGCATGCAGAACCAGAGGCGCCAGCAGCTTCAGTGGCGTTTTCGCACCTTTTCGTGAGATCACGATCACCCGCCCCGCATCACGCCCCTGACGCGCCGCAATCGGCAGAATCCGAATCGCCCCAGACCGCCCATGCAGGGCACACAGGATGTCATCGAGCCGGTCGGCATTCTGGATCAGCACCAGATGGCCCGAGGGTTTCAGGCGTTTCAGCCCTTGGCGGATCCATTCGGAAAGCGGAGTCGCCTCGCGTTGGGCCGTCTCGCGACCTGCATCTCGCGCCGCGGTCCCGTTCTGCGGTGCAAAATAGGGCGGGTTGGCGATGACATGATCGAAGCTCATCTGCCGCAGCGCAGCGGGCATCTGCTCCAGATCGCCCTCATGCACGGTAAACTCCAGATCATTGGCCTGCGCATTGCGGCGCGCCAGATCGGCATAGACGGGCTGCAATTCCAGCCCGTGCAGATCGAGCCCCGCCACACGCCGCCCCAGACACAGGCTTGCCACCCCTGCCCCGCAGCCCAGCTCCAACACGCTCTCGCCCGCCTGCGCGCCACAGGCCGCCGCCAGCAGCACCGGGTCCATTGCCGCGCGATAGCCGAAACGCGGCTGGTAGATTCGCAGCGCCCCACCGATGAAATCATCGCAGCTCAGATCTTCGGGGGCAAACATCAGTCCGAGCCGATCTCGTTATCGTCCAGCACCACCCTTGCCCGCGCCAGATCCCCATCCGTGACCATAAGACGACGCGGCAAAATACCTATGCTGCCTTCGAGCACGCTCATATGGACGTCCATTTCAAAGCTGTTTATACCCTCGCCGGTAAGAAGGGCTTTGGCCAAGGCCAATTTCACGGGATTTGTCGTGCGCAGAAGCTCTTTCATCCATCCTCATTACCGTCCGGCCCCGTGCCTGTCGAGATGGGGAGAGCGGGAAGGACAAGGAAGATGAGCCTCGACGACAAGGCAGTAAAACCGCATGACCGGCTTGCGCAGGCTCTCGCCGGCGATATGGAGGCGGTGAATGCCCTGATCCGCACCAAGATGGCCTCGAAACACGCACCGCGCATTCCGGAAGTGACCGCGCATCTGGTCGAGGCGGGCGGCAAGCGCCTGCGCCCGATGCTGACACTGGCTGCCGCGCGGATCTGCGGCTATGACGGCCCCTATCACGTCCATCTGGCCGCCACCGTCGAGTTCATCCACACCGCGACACTTCTGCATGACGATGTGGTCGATGAAAGCGCGCAGCGTCGTGGCCGCCCGACCGCGAACCTTCTCTGGGATAACAAATCCAGCGTCTTGGTCGGCGATTATCTCTTTGCCCGTGCGTTCCAGCTGATGACCGAGCCCGACAATATGCGTGTGCTGGGCATCCTGTCGAATGCCTCGGCCGTGATTGCCGAGGGCGAGGTGCTGCAGCTGACGGCGGCGCAGGATCTGGCGACCACCGAGGACATCTACCTGCAGGTCATCCGTGGCAAGACCGCGGCGCTGTTCTCGGCAGCGACCCAGGTGGGCGGTGTTCTGGCCGAAGCCGATCCGGCCTCGGAAAAGGCGCTGTTCGATTATGGCGATGCGCTGGGTATTGCCTTCCAGATGGTCGATGACCTGCTCGATTATGGCGGGGTGACCGATGTTATCGGCAAGAATACCGGCGATGATTTCCGCGAGCGCAAGCTGACCCTGCCGGTCATCAAGGCCGTGGCGGCCGCCGATCAGACCGAGCGCGCCTTCTGGAGCCGTGTCATCGAGAAAGGTGACCAGCAGGACGGTGATCTGGAGCAGGCGATGGCGCTGATGGCCAAACATGGCACATTGGCGGCCACCCGCGATGCCGCGATCGTCTGGGCCGACCGCGCCCGCGCCGCACTCGGCGCTCTGCCCGACCATCCGCTGCGCGCCATGCTGGATGATCTGGCCGATTACGTCGTGGCCCGCGTGCGCTAAGGCGCCGCCTTCAGGACAACATCTGCGCCGGCTGGACCCACCAGCCGGCCTTTTCATTTGCCAGCGTCTCTGCTGCGGTCTCGGCCTGCGTCCGCGTAGCAAAGAGCCCCCAGCAAGTGCTGCCGGAGCCCGAAAGGTTCTGCATCAGGCAGCCCGGTTGCAATGACAGCGCCTCGAGGATCAGGGCGATCTGGGGCATATGCTCCGGCCCCTGCGCGTCCGTCAGGACATCTGCGAAATCGTTGCCATGCGCGGCCAGCCAGAGCGCGAAATCCTCATACCCCATCCCCGGCGGCACATGAAGGACAGGCGCGGGGGCGACGCCCGTCTCGCGCGCCAGAGCCCTGAACATCGCCCCTGTCGGCGTCTCGATCTGCGGGTTGACCAGCACCAGCCAGCTATCGGGCAGAACCGGTGCGGGCACCAGCAACTCGCCGATGCCGCGCATGATCTGGGGCTGCGGCGCCTGCATGCACACGGGCACATCCGCCCCAAGGGCCAGCGCCTCCCCGGCGCTTAGCGGCGGCACATCCCACAGCTCGGCCAAGAGCTTCAGCGCCAGCGCCGCATCGGATGACCCTCCCCCGATCCCGCCACCATGCGGCAGGGTCTTGGTCAGCGTGATCCGCGCACCCTTCCGGCAGCCCGTTCTTTCCTGCAACAGATGCGCGGCCTTCAGCACCAGATTGCGCCCGTCGACCGGCACACCTCTGGCAAAGGGGCCATCGACCTCAAGCACCAGCGCCTCATGCGGCGCCACCTCCAGCCGGTCGCCAAACCCTGCAAAAACAACGAGGCTCTCGAGCGTATGATAGCCATCCGCCCGACGCCCCGTCACCGCAAGCGACAGATTGACCTTGGCAGGCGCGATACCGGACAGGGTCATTGGACCGCCGGTTGTGCCTTCAGGGGCGCTGCGCCCTCTTCTTTGAGCACCGCATCAAGCCCCATATCCAGCTTGCGCTGCACACGGTCCATATCCACATCCTCGCCCGGACCGAAGGCAATGGCGCGCTTCCACTGGAACCGTGCCTCGCGCTTGCGGCCCACGGCCCAGTAGACATCGCCCAAGTGGTCATTGACCAGCGGATCGACGGATTCCAGCGTGGCGGCCTTCTCCATCTCGGTCACCGCCTCGTCGTAACGGCCCAGACGGAAGAGCGCCCAGCCGAGACTGTCGATGATATAACCGGAATCGGGCGAGTTTTTCACCGCCTCGCGGATCATCTTCAGCGCCTCTTCGAGGTTCTCGCCTTTTTCCACATAGGAATACCCGAGATAGTTCAGCACCGAAGGCTGGCCCGGATTGAGCTCGAGCGCCTTGCGGAACTCGCCTTCGGCACGGTCCCATTTGTCCGACCGCTCATCCGAGATACCGGCGGCATAATAGACAAACCAGTCGCGCGGCTCGGGCGTCTGGATGCGCGAGAGCGCCTTTTGATAGGCCTCGGCAGCCTCGCCGAACCGCTCCTCGCGGCGCAGCATATCGCCCAGCGAGACCCAGACCCCGCGCAGTTCGGGATCGGCTTCGGCCACGGCCTGCACGGTCTTGATCGCCTCGTCGGCTTGGCCGGCGCGCATCATGGTCTCGGCCTTGCCAAGCTCGGCGGCGTAATGCAGCTGGCTCGCGGCATCGATCTGGTCATAGGTGGCAATCGCCAGATCATATTGTTCCTGCTGGTCCAGCACCGAGGCCGCCAGCAGCGTGGCATCGGCATTGCGCGGGTTCAGCCATTGCGCGATCCGCGCATGCAGAAGCGGCACCGCATCCTCGACATCGCCGCCCGAAAGCGCCGCACCGATGGAATAGTAAAGCTCGCCCACACCTTCCTGCGCATTGGTGGCCACATCGAAGGGCAGCGTCTCGCCATCCTCCAGACGTTTACTCAGCGCGGCAAGCTGCGGATCGAGCGCATCCCCGAAGACCGATTTCAGAAGCGCTACCGCATCCGCGTTACGGTCGAGATTGGACAGCACCTCGACATGGGCCATCACGCCGCGGCGGGTCGCGTGGATCGCATCGGATGCCTCGCCCGAGAGGATCTTGTCGGCGCTCTCGAAATCGCCCACCTGCGCCATGGCCAGCGCCTTATGATACTCGGCAAAGCCCTGCAGGCCCGGCAATTTGGCAACCTGATCGAAAGCATCGAACGCATCCGTCATCTTGCCTTGGCCCACATAGACCCATGCGCGGTAAAGCTGGGTGAAGAGCGGCCCGATATTCTGGGTGCTATCGACCAGTTTCAACGCCTCGTCGAAACGATCATTGCGCACGGCATCCGCCAGACGCACCAGAAAGACCGGCTGGCTATCGGCCGCATCGGCATCCGTTGCCGCAACCTGATTGGCGATCTCGACGGCCTTGTCGAAATCCCCCAGCACCAGTTGCGCCGTCATCGAGGATTCCGCCACACCGCGATCGATGATCCCCTTCTGCAACAGCTGGGCATAATAGCTCGTTGCAGTCTGGTAATCATTATCCGCAGTAGCAGCCCGCGCGGCGAGATAGGCACCTGCGGCATCGGGTGCATCGGCGGCAAAAGCCATCGGCGCCTGCAGCGCGGCGATTGAAAAGGCCAACGCGCGAACCGGCGTCATTCGAAACGGCATGGATATGTCCTCTCTCGTGTTCCCCAAATCCTAGCCGCGTAGGACACCATACGCAATGAGCCGTGCCACGCCGCCAAGCTATCGCTGCGGCAGAACACGCTTTCTTGACCGGCGCGAGGGGGCAGCGGGGAGATAAGGCGTCATACGAGCAGGCGTTTTCCGTCATGGCCGCGGATTGTTGCGGTCAGGATGGTGCCCTCGGGTTGATCGGTGTCGAAATGCACCTCGGTGAAAGTCTCGGTACGTCCGGCCTGCGGCCCCTCGGTCAGGATCACCAGCTCGCGCCCGACCTGCGCCTGAAGATGCGCCCCGAGTGCATGGTCCCCCGCCTCGCGCAGACGCCGCGCACGATCCTTGATCGCCGTGCCATTCACTGCGGGCATCCGCGCCGCAGGCGTGCCCTTGCGCGCCGAATAGGGGAAGACATGCAGGAAGGTGAGCCCGCATTCCTCGACCAGTTTCAACGAGTTCTGGAACATCTCCTCGGTCTCGGTGGGGAAACCGGCGATAATATCTGCACCAAAAACGATACCGGGGCGCAGCCTGCGCGCCTCTTCGCAAAATGCAATGGCATCGTCACGCAGATGGCGGCGCTTCATGCGTTTGAGCACCATGTCATCGCCCGCCTGCAGCGACAGATGCAGATGCGGCATCAGGCGCGGCTCGGTGGCAATCGCCAGCATCAGGTTCTCGTCGGCCTCGATGGAATCGATCGAGGAAATCCGCAGACGCGGCAGATCCGGCACAAGTTTGAGGATGCGCATCACCAGATCGCCCAGGCGCGGCTCTCCCGGCAGATCTGCCCCCCATGAGGTCAGATCGACACCGGTCAGCACCACCTCGTTGAATCCGCGGTCACGCAGACGCTTGATCTGCTCGACCACGACCCCCGCAGGCACGGAGCGCGAATTGCCGCGGCCATAGGGGATGATACAGAAGGTGCAGCGGTGATCGCAGCCGTTCTGGACCTGCACATAGGCGCGGTGGCGGCCGAAGCCGTCAATCAGATGACCCGCTGTCTCCTTGACCGACATGATATCATCGACCTGCACCTTCTCGGTCTCGCCGATCAGGTTGGGCACACGCATCTGCGCCCATGTCTCGGGCAGCATCTTCTCGTGATTGCCGATGACCTTGGTCACCTCTGCCATACCGGCAAATGTCTCGGGCTCGGTCTGCGCGGCACAGCCGGTCACAATGATCGGCGCGTCGGGATTCTCGCGCGCCAGACGGCGGATTTCCTGCTTGGCCTTGCGCACGGCCTCGGCCGTGACCGCACAGGTATTCACCACAACAGCGCCCTCGACGCCTGCCGCGGCCGCGAGTTCCTTCATCGCCTCGCTCTCATAGGCGTTCAGGCGGCAACCAAGCGTGGCAAAGACAGGCGGTTTCATAGGGCACCCAGGAAATCAGAGGTCAGTTCGGCGCGGAACACGAAAGCGGTGGGGCCGGTCATCCAGACGCCATCCTCGCGCCAGTCGATCTCGAGGCGGCCGCCATCGACATCAACGATCACCCGACGCCCCGTAAGACCACGCAGATGCGCCGCCACGGCAGTCGCACAGGTGCCCGAGCCGCAGGCAAGCGTCACCCCTGCCCCGCGCTCCCAGACCCGCATCCGCAGATGGTCGGGGCCGGTGACGGAGGCAAACTCGACATTGGTGCGCTCCGGGAAGCCCGGGTGATGCTCCATCTCGGCGCCCCAGCTTTCCAGCGCGACCTTTTCGGCATCCTCGACAAAGAAAACGCAATGCGGATTGCCCATACCCACAGCCACCGGATCGCCCTCTATCCCCGTCGCTTGCGGATCGCCGTCAAAGGGAATCATCGCAGCGTCCAGAATCGGCGCCCCCATATTGACCGAGACCAGTCCATTGGCTGCACGCTTCGCCTCCAGCTGACCACGATCGGTAGTGAAACGCACATGGTCCTTGCCCAGTTCTTTCATCATCCAGTCGGAAACACAGCGCGAGGCATTGCCACAGGCGCCCGAGAGAGAGCCATCCGAATTATAGAATTTCAGATGGAAATCGGCCTCTTGCGAGGGGCCGATCAGGGCGAGCTGGTCAAAGCCCACCCCGCGATGCCGGTCTGCAAGGGCCTCGGCCAAGGCAGGGGTCACCGGATCGGCACCATTACGGGCATCGATCACGACGAAATCGTTTCCAAGACCATGCATTTTCATGAAGGCCAGTGAGGACTGGGGTAAAGACGCGTTTTCCATGGGCGCGATATACGCTGCCCGAGAAGTTTTTTCCAGAGATCTCATTTTTTTTGAATTTCGCTGTTGACGCCCCCCGTCTAGGACCGTAGAAGGCGCCCACACCAGCAGGGAAGCACACAGCGAACCGGTTGGAAACGAAAGAAAGTGGGCCGTTAGCTCAGTTGGTAGAGCAACTGACTTTTAATCAGTGGGTCGCAGGTTCGAATCCTGCACGGCTCACCACTTTCACTCTAGAAGCAAAAAGCCTCGCCCAAAGCGAGGCTTTTGTTTTTCTACCTTTTCGCTATCCGTGACAGACAGCCTTGGCGCATCCGCCCCGATCGCAAGCGGCGTCGGACCGCGCGAAAAACCGGCACTGAGCGCAGCCGCCCGCCGGCGAACAATCGCAACAGGATTTTTACGCCGATCAAACGCAAACCAGCAGATACCGGACCGCTACGATCTTTCTTGCTGTCTAAATTGAATGAAGAATTTGGAGGCGAGTAGGAGAATCGAACTCCTGTACACGGATTTGCAAGCCGTCTCTCTTTCACGCGAAATCAACGCCTTAGGTCTTCCCGAGTATCAGGACAAAGCCCGAACCGCGTGGGAACATGATACCCCTGAGATTTCCACGGGAATCGCAGCATGAGTGCGCTGCGTCCCTTCCGCGAAATCCAGCTTCAGTGGCTGTCGCAGCTCGTTCAAGATCAGGAGCTGAGCCCCCGCACGATCCAGGTCGCCGCCTATATTGTGCTGGAACATTACAACCATCGGCTGGCCAAGGCATGGCCCTCATTCGATCGGATTTCCAAGGCTTTGGGGATCACGAAAAAGACCGTCCAGCGCGCGATCTCCGAACTCAAGGGCAAGTGGTTCGAGATCACGCACGGGAACGGTCTGAGGCATTCGACAGAGTATGTGCCGTCCAAGCAATCACACGCTGCTGCTCAGAAGCTACGCGAGGAGCAGGAGGAGAGAAAGCGGGACAATATTGTCTCCCTTCGCCCCGCCAAAGGGGGACAATCCTGTCCTGAAAGGGAGACAAACCCGTCCGCCGAAGAGGGACAGGATTGTCCTCCAACTAAAGCCAAGAAACAAAACAAGGAAATAGGGGCTGGCAGGGCCGGATCGCGGGTGTCGGAGCTGCGCCTGCGCTTCGTCCCTACCAGCATCTGCTTCGCGAGGGAGTGGAGCGACAGGCTCGAAGAAGCAGGCTTGCCACCATTAGGGCGCCTGCTTCCCGAGGAACGACATGACGGCAAGCGCGGCTTCTGGTTGCCAGACCTCCACCCCGCGCCGCGTGGTAGTGACCAGTTGGCGGCCCAGATCGAAGCTGTGAAACGGCTTACGCGCCATGTTTCCGCTCATCCGCCCCAAAGCGCCCGAGGTGGTCTGTGATGCGGATTTCAAAAATGCTGAGAAATCGGGATTTGCCGTTTTCCCCCGTTCGCCTGCAAATCGCATGCTATCGGGCCTGTCTTCCGTTCGGCAGTCTTGCCCCGGACTTCACGGCCCGGATGACGCTGAGGATCACGATCAGTGGGGCCTCTGTCGCAGCCGTTGCGTCCCTGAGTTGGCTGGTTCTTCGTCCGACCTGCGCAGAGCCGGTCGAAGCCTGTCTCGCGCATTCATCCCTGCCGAATGTTTGGATCGGCATCGGCTGCACCGGGGCGCTGCTCTGCATCCTGTTCGGCACTCTGGTCGCGCCCTGTGCGCAATCGCTCAAGCTCAGCCCCGCGTTGCTGCGGCACGGGCGTAGGCACCGCAATACGGCCCGCATCTTGGCTGACCTCTACGCCCGTGCGGGCGCCGATGCGCAAGCCATACATTGGCGGGCACGCTCACGCGCCTCCAATCACACCTCCCACTGACACCAGCCTCACGGAGACTGTCATGAAAACACTATTTGCAATCGTGCTGTCGGCAGCAGGTGTCGCAGCATCCAGCGGGGCCTTTGCCCAGGGCGTGCCGGTCATCGATGCATCGGCGCTGGCAAATCAAAAGCAGCAGTTCGCCCAGGAAATCGCTCAGCTGGTGAAAGAGTATGAGCAGGCGGTGCAGCTCTACAGCTCGATCAACGGCGCGACCAACATGGGCGATGTCGTGGATCTTCTGAATGACCCGGATGTACGCGAAATACTCGGACAGGACGCACAGAAGGTTGCGGCTGCTTTCGATTTCGATCTTGATGATCTCTCGGGCTCCATGGCCGGGACAGCGCAGCAGTTCGAGCAGTTTACGTCCCTCGAAGACGGCGACATCACCGCCGACGATTTTTACGCGCAAGAGCTTGCCCGCATCCGCAGCTCGACCAGCCGAAAGGGGGCGATTGGCGAACGGACGATCGACCTCTCCGATGATCGTCTTGAGGGCCTCGAACGGCTTCGCCAGCAGATCGGCAGCGTCAGCACGCAAAAGGAAGTTGACGCCCTGAATGCCCGGATCGGCATCGAGCAGGCCATGCTGCAAAACGACGTCGTCCGCGTGCAGGGCATGGCCATGCTGCAAGATGCGCAGGACGAGGCCGAGGAACGCCGCACGACCGAGATCACGCTGCAGGAAAGCCAACAGAACCGCGACATCGTCGACCAATATTTCGGGGACTGAGTGATGAGAATGATATTCCTGACGACCCTGCTGATCACCCTAAGCGCATGCAAGGAAGAGGCGCAGACAGTCGACTTTTTTAAATCCTCCCCGGAAGCGCGGGCAGAAACCTTGTCCGACTGCGAGATCGGACAGGCAAGCAAGGCTAACTGCCGGAATGCTCGTACCGCCCAAGACATCGTCGAAAGCCAAGATGACCGCAGCGTCGTCGAACAGTATTTTGGGGAGTGACAGATGGCGGAGAAACTCTGGCAGTCCCTCTACAGCGACTTCCTGACCACCACCACGGAGGCGGCAAGCAGCATCTCTAGCTCGATGTCCGGGACGCTCACCGTGCCCCTGACCGCCGCGATGACGACCTACCTGATCGTCTACGGCTGGGCGATCATCCGAGGCAGCATCCAAGAGCCGCTCATGGACTTCCTCTTCCGGGCTATGAAGCTTTTCGTGATCTGGACACTGGTCGTGCAGGCAGGCTCCTACACGGCGTGGGTCGGCAGTACCATCACCGAGGGGCTGCCCGAATTCGTTGACCAGCTGACCGGCGGCGGATCAGGAAATGCCCTGCCATCGGATTCCATTTTCGCGAAAACCAACAGCGTCGCCCAGGATGTGCTGGAGTTCTATGCGCAGAAGGGCGGAATGAGCAGCCGGGTAGCAGGGCCCATCTACTACTTCTTCACGATGGCAGCAGGCGTCCTGCTGAGCGCCATCGCTTTCGGCTTCTCGCTTTTGGTCACCTTGGGCTTCACCCTGCTGGCGGCGATCGGGCCTCTTTTCATCTCTTTCGCCTTGTTCAACTTCTCCCGAGGCTGGTTCTTCAGCTGGCTGGGGCAGTTGGTCAATTTCGCGATTTACAAGGTCCTGCTCTACGTGATGGCGATCGTCATTCTGGCGATGTTGGAGAATGCGCTTACGGCCAATTCCAAGCTCGGGGTGGTCATCGGGCTGTTCTACTTCCTGGGCATCGTCGCAACGAGCTTCTTCCTGTTCTTCCTGCTGCCCTCGATGGCATCGGCGCTGAGTGCAGGCGCAGGCGCGTCGACAGGCATGGTCCAGCGCGCGGTCGAGCGGCGGCTAGGCATCCCCACTTCGAGCTCCAGCAGCTACGAAGGCAGCGCAACGAGAAGTGGCTGATGAAGAGCGAAGCTGGAATGCAGAGATGCCGATCCCGGCACAGCTTTCGGAGGTCCCGGATGTGCTTGCCCGTCTTCGCCCTAACCCATAGCCGCCATCTTCGTGGCGGGGATGTGGTCCGGGACCACATTCTGCATCTGAAACCCGATCCTACCTGCTAACCGACGAGGCCCGCAAATGTGGTCCCGGACCACACTCTGGGCTCGGACTTTCACTAATGCAGGATAGGCGACGCGCCAGCGAGTAATTTACTTTTGATCTCAATGCCTACAAAAAAGAAATCCGCAATCACATATCTGACCGCCGAGCAGCACGCGCTTCTGGCGGCCATAGCACAAAATCAGGGGCAGACAGTTTCCGGGCTTCTCGGGAATATCATAAGATTGGTTCTCGATGAGGAGGACCAGCCCGAAACGCATCGGCCCTTGCCAACGCGGGCGCGCCGGGAAGGAAAGGTTACGGTGCGCCTTGCGGAAGATGTCAGGGAAAGACTCGCGGCCGAAGCACAGGCGCAAGGTGTACCGCCATCTACCTGGGCTGCGGCTCTTCTCTCGGCCCGCATGCGGAAAGCTCCTCAGATGGTGGGAGGTGAGCGGCGCGGCGTGCGTGCAGCCTACCGGCAGCTTCGTGGCCTCGCTGTCAACGCGAACCAGATCGCCCATGCCCTCAATCGCGGCGTCCTGACGGGGGTGGGGAATGAGTTGACCAAGGCCGAAGTCGAGATGCTGCGCGCCGACATTTCCGATCTGCGGAAGGCTTTGAGCACTTATGCCGAGGGTCGCTTCAAGGTCCAGACAGGGCTGGGGGACGACGATCAGCCATGACGGGCTTCAATACCGGGTCGGACTTCGAGCGTTGATGGATTAGCCCCGAAGGTATTCGAACCCGCGGCCAGTTTGGCGAAGTGGACTTGCACCGGTTCCGTTCCGGTGCGCTGCTCTGCATCGTGCTCGGAACTCTGATCGAGCCCTGTGCGCAATCGCTCAGAAACCTTGTCCGACTGCGAGATCGGGCAGGCAAGCGAGGCCAAGCGCAGGCGCATCGACATGCATGGTCCAGCGCGCCGTCGAGCGACGGCTAGGCATCCCTTCAAAGAACTCCAGCAGCTACGAAGGCAGCGCAACGAGAAGTGGCTGATGAAGACAGAAAACGTGATGAACTCAGCAATGCGAATGTGGTCCGGAAATGTGGTCCCGGACCACATTTTCCCGTGGGGTTGGCGCTAATGTAGGATAGGCTAAGCGCCGGCAGGTAGGCCACCTTTTTATGTCATTGATCAACGGCGGATGATCCAAAGCGAAGGACGAGCGATGCACCTCAAGACAGGCTCCACCCTCAATGTCTCGATTGACACAGGCACCGCCGAGGCAGCTAGAGGCGTTCTCAACGAGGCAGGCATCCCTTTTGCGGCAGCAGTAGAGCTTTTCCTGAAAGTGGTGATCCGCGAAGGCGGTTTGCCCAGCTGGCTGGAGCCCGATCCCGAAGACTATGAACGTTGGTTTCGGGCGCGCCTTGAGGCTGCCGTGAAAGGCAAACGGGCCTCTTATGCGCATGAAGACGTTATGAAAGCGGGTCTCCAGATCATCGAGGCGAAGCGGAGCAAGTAGCTACGCTCCATACTGGGAGCGGCGACGCCTTCAATTTTTGGGGACTATCCTCTGTGACGCGGGGTCGTATCTATACTGGTGTAAGGTGCCGTCCTCGATCAGCTTGGCCGCTTGGCCGACATGGTCGGGCAGGACATAGAACCATTCCTTCGGGAACACCTTTTTCCCAAATCGATCGGTGACGAAGAGCTCGGCCGGACGCGCCGCTGCGAAGAAGCGATGGAGCAAGTTTTCGACCTTACTGCGCGATAGGTTTTGCAGACTGTAGGTCGCGACAATCTCCACTGGAGCAAGAAGGAACGTCGGATCGTTTTTGGCGTCAGCAACGCGGCGGGCGACGTCCTGACTAGTGACACCGATCTTGTGCAAGATCATGCGCTGCCCTTTGATTTCGGGGTTTTCGGATCGGGAGCGGGCAACATAGACCGTTCCCGAGAGTTCGAGCTGATCGCTCTCCCATTCAGGATCAAGCGGCCCGAAGCCAACCTTTTGGACCATACGGGCCGTCTTGTCGTCATTCAGGGATTTACGGAATGATGACATGAGCGGGTCGCTCTCCGTGCCGTTTGAAAAGATGACGCGGAGCCGATGGTCACGCGCACCGCCACGGACAGTCATTTCCGACTTCTCGGCAATCATGGCCAGCAAGCCGTTCCTGATGAAGAAGTCCCCTTCGATAGGCTCGATGACCGACCATTTCCGCACCGGGCTTGCTTTGCGTTCACCAGCCTCCAGGCCGCGCTGGACGGTTTCGAAACGCTCCCGGAACTGCTCGAAATCCTGACAGGGCACGAAGTCAGCGCGATGATCCGGAACATGCCTTTCTGCGGAGGGCGTGGTGTGCTTGAGGCTGACCAGTGACACATCAACATCAAGATCGTCATCTGCGAAGATGTCATCCAAGCTATCGGGAATATCAGCGTCGGCGGGGTCATCGTGCCATGAGCGCGGCGTGGGAACTGCGTCTTCGCTAAGCAGTCCCAACCGATCGACGGCCCGCATCTGATCGGTGGGAGCCAGCTTCACGGTGTCCCAGATCGCGCCAAGGCGCATCTCGTCGTGATCCACGGCATCTGGATCAGGGAGGCGCGAATGACGCTCATGGAAGGCTGTGACTTCGAGCAAGGCGGCGACGCCACGATCCTGCGCTGGACCACTGCGCCCCGCGCGAGGTTTGACATCCAACAGGCCGAATTCGTCGTCTTCCGCGAAAATGTCTTCCAGGCTTGGGCGCGACATCACAGAGCCCCCTCACGAAGACGTTTGGCCTTTTCAGCCTTCAGCCAGGCAAGCGCCTCTGCCATGCGCTTTTCAAGCGGATTGGCGGAATGGACATTCGGCTCACGTCCTTCGGTGGCGCGGAAGGCCTTGATGCGCGGCCAAAGCGTCCTGGCCTCATCGCCGGTCATGTTCACGCGCAGGGCAACCATCGCAGACTGCACATGCGACAGCAGCTCGGAGTTCAGCGATTTCGACGCGACCTCGAAGCGTTCCTGGAAGGTGTTCACGCTGTCGATCAGCTCGATGTCGATGTCCCGGACGTTGATAAACTTCCGAACCATCTCCAGCAGAGTATTCGGCGCGCTGGCGGGGTCGCCGTCATCGTCATCACCGCTCGGCTTCGGGGGCGTGCCGCTCAGGGGCGACTGACCCTCGGCAAAACCACGTTCCGCTTCCTTCCGCGCCAGCGTCAGCACGTTCATATGCGCCGCGAGATGCTGACGAACAGACTCCGCTTCCTCAGCATCCAGCGTCTCATACCGCTTCTCGATGATATCGGTCAGCACCATCTGCGTGGCAACCTCGGGGGCAGTGTCTGGCGATAGCACGCGCCGGTCCATCTCCTGATAGGCTGTCGCCATCAGGTCGTTCATGTCCTTCTCGCAGATCTCGCGCGAGCGATCCGTGGGCGGCTCGACCAGCCCCTTGATGCCGATGGTGATATTGCCCTCGTCATCGGAGCCCATCGGCGCGCGCACGTCGCCATCTTCGCGGCGGTAAAACTTGAAGTTCGGAGCCAGAACTTGCTCCATCAGCAGGGACCCGGAGATCGCCTTGAGCATGTCGTTCACAGCATCGGTCACGACGCCAGTTTCCACACCGGGTTCGGCAACAAGGTTCGTGAACAGCGCGCGGGGCTTGCCCGGTGCATCACGGGTGGCGCGCCCGATGATCTGCACGATCTCGGTCAGCGACGAGCGATAGCCGATGGTCAGCGCATGTTCACACCAGACCCAGTCGAAGCCTTCCTTGGCCATCCCGAGCGCGATGATAATGTCGACCTTGGCCCGGTCTGCCACGTCATCGCGCTTGCCGTCCCGCCCCTTGATCTCGCGCGACAGCGCTGCCTTGACGATATCGCGCCCCGGCCCGTCATCCACTAGGTCCGCGACCTTCAGCACCGCGCCATCAGGCTTGCGCACCAGATCGAACCCTGTCTCGGGATCACGCCCTTCATGGGTGCCCAGCAGGTCGATGATCTTGCCCACCTCATTGAACTTGTCATCAAACGCCTCGGACGAACCACGATGCGGGATGTGGATGATCGTCTTCTGGTCGGGGTTCAGTACCCCCGGCAGCCCGTTGACGTAATTGCCCTTGTAGAACTCGTAATTGATCCCGAGCGCCTTGAGCCAGGCATAGCCCTCCAGCTGCTCGTAATAGCTGTAGGTGATCTTGGTGAAGCGATCTTCGTCCTCGGGGCGCAGCACCGGGTCGGCATCGCCCCGGAAATAGCTGCCGGTCATCGCCATGACATGGCACTCGGCGCGATTGATCAGGCTGCGCAGGATCACCCCCAGCCGGTTGTTGTCCGAGGCCGAGACATGGTGGAACTCGTCGATGGCGATGAAGCAGCTGTCAAAGGCCTCGATCCCCTTGGTCTTGATCACCTCGTCAAAGCCGAAGCGGAAGGTGGCATGGGTGCAGACCAGCACCGATGCGTCGCTGTCCATAAAGGTCTGGAAGGCCTTTACCTTCTGCTTGTCGGCATCCTCGCCGGTCAGGCAGAGGTTCCAGCGGTCATCGACCTCCCAATCCGCCTCGAACCCATAGCTGGTCAGATCGGTCGAGCGAAACGACCCGCCGATCGAGGTTTCGGGCACGCAGACGATCACCTTTTCCAGCCCCTGATGGCGCAGCTTGTCGAGCGCCACGAACATCAGCGCGCGGCTCTTGCCTGCCGCGGGCGGTGCCTTCAGCAGCAGGAACTGCGCGGCGCGGGCGGCATAGGTGCGGGCCTGCATCGGGCGCTGACCAAGAGCATTCGTGGTCGCCTTGGAGGTGCCGTAGGTGACATTAACCATCTGAACCATGTGTCAGGCCCTCTTTTTCTTTGGCGCGGACTCCAGCGACTTCACCTTGGCGGCATAGAGCTTGAAGAGCTTCTCCAGCCGTTCGGTGTCATTGCGGAAGGGGCGGCCGATATACATGCCTTCCAGCAGCTCGTCGTTTTCCCGATGCACGGCGCGCAGGTCGTCGGGCATCTTGTCGGGGTCGTAGAGCTCGGCAATCGTGGCGGGGTAATGGGAATAGCGACAACGCAGGATTTTGCGGGCCGAGGCCGAGAGCGCCTCCAGCTGGTCTTCAGTGAATTTCGGCACAGGGAAGGTGTTCCAGCCCAGGGTGTTGGAGTACCGGTAGCGGCTCTCCAACCTGCCACAAACGGTACCGATCCAGACAATATGGAGTCGCGATGCAATGAGCGCGATGCACCATTCAGGCGCGTCGTAGAGCACTTGATTGAGGTCTGATGAAATCACATCGGCCCCAACCCGTTCGACGGCAAGGTATGGGCGACGTTCGGATGTAACGCGGGGAACAAGTATCGAGTGGCTTTCAGCCTCGCCGCTGATGAACCAAAATCGGTGGGGCGTCGCGGCAGCTGGGCGCGTTACAGCGTTCTTGCTCGCAGCACGGAACTTTGCCACCGCTTCCAGTCTTTCAGCGATTGGCGGGATGCTCCATGCAAGTTCAACGTCCTCATCCTTGATCCAAAGACACCATCTCGTCTCCCCGCGCACAACCTCCTTAGAGCCGAGAAATTTGCGAACAAATTTCGTTCCCTCAGGGTAATCCTCTGAAAGATCTTGGGCTTCAGATTCAGTCAGGATCAAGTGCCCACCCTCTGTAGCGGCGCTACCGCGGTACATCTTCGGCAAGTCAAAAATCGCTGTGTTGGAGGCTGAAACAGCTACATTCGGACCTTCAACCAAGTAGCCGTTTATCGATGTGACTTCTTCACGAAGGTCGCCGTCATAAAGAATTTTTTTTCGGCTATTAGCGGCAGAGATACCCACGACAACACACAACACCGCCGCATTTTTTGTGGCGTTGTTGGTCCATTTGAATGGCTGGTGTGCAAACTGAATCTGACACTGCTCAGACAGGGTATTTCCCCAGAACATCGGCACCGATTGACCTTGGCAAATGGAGTTCGTGGCGACAAAGGCCGCAGAAACATTTCTCGTGCCGATGTATCGAGCAGCCACGAAGAACCAGCATATGACGTAGTCCAGATCTTTGAACGTCTTGAAGTTACCCGCGAGAAGCTCTCGCATATCGTTCTTTTGATCTGCCGTCTGATAGGTCGAACCGGCGAACGGCGGATTGCCCGCGATGAACACTTCCTCACCATCTCCAGGTGGCGGGCAGACCTCCTCCCAGTCGATACGTAGCGAATTCCCGGTGCGAATATGCGCCGCATCCTTCAGGGGCAGCGCGGCAGGGCGGCGGCCAAAAACCTCGGCAAAGCTGGCATTCGCCTGATATTCGGCGATGAATAGCGCCAGCTTGGCGGTTTCGGCGGCGAAATCCGCGATCTCGATGCCGTAGAAATGGCTGATCGGGATGGCCGAGAACATGGTCAGCGACCCGGGGCCGTTCAGCTCTTCCAGCCGCCGCAGGATGCGCGTCTCGCGCGCCCGCAGCTCACGGTAGGACACGACAAGGAAGTTGCCCGATCCGCAGGCCGGGTCGAACACGCGGATGCGCGACATCCGGTCCAGCACCTGTTGCAGCCCGCGGCTACGGTCCCACGTCTTTTGGATCTCGGCATCGAGATCATCAAGGAACAGCGGCCCGATCACCTTCATGATGTTCGGCACCGAGGTGTAGTGCATCCCCAGCTCCGAGCGCTGCTTCGGGTCCGCGACCGACTGGATCATCGAACCGAAGATGTCGGGGTTGATCTCGCGCCAGTTCAGGTCGCAGGCCTCGCGCAGATAGCGGAAGGCCACGGCATCAAAGCGCGGCGCGTCGATGGTGCCCGCAAAGAGCCCGCCGTTGACGTATTCCAGCTCGCCCGTCCAGGCGGGCAGGCCCTCACGCTTGGTCTTGGGCAGGTTCATCGCCTGGAAGGCCGCGATGATGGTTTCGCGCGCCTCCTCGCCCTTGTCGCCCGCGTGGGTGAACAGCAGGCGCGAGAACTGATTGTCGGGGAAGATGCCGACGTCCTCGGCGAACATGCAGAAGATCAGCCGCATCATCAGCTGGTTCATCTCATGCCGACGCTCGTCGCTGCCCCAATCGGGGTTGGCCCTGGTCAGCGCGTCATAGAGGCGGGCCAGCTTGCCGGTCGCCTTGACGTCGACGGGGTTTTCTTCGACCGCGCGGTAGCGTTCCTTGCCCGCTGCGGGCAGGAAGAAACCGAAGTTATCGCCAAGCTCCGCGAAGCGACAGTGGAGCGTATCGCCCGAAGCCGGATGCTCTGCCGAGATCATCTCGCCATCCGTCGCGATCAGGATCGCGGGCTTCGAGGTCTTGGTCTTCTTCGAGCTGCGCAGCTGGTCCAGCATGGCATCGGTCGAGCCCGCGAGCACGGGGGCAAAGTGGAACTTCTTGCCGAACAGCACACCGCCGGGCAGGTCGGACTTATTGGTCGACCCGCTCCGCAGCTTGGAGATCGCCGCCTTAGCGCCATCGGTGGCGGCGGCAAAGGCAAAGGGGAATTCGGTGGCATCAAACGGTTCGGCAGCAATTTCCGCCAATGCGTCATAAATTTCAGTAGGATTCATCAAGGGCCTCGGCGTAGTTACCCTATTGGTAGTGCAGGAAACTGCACGAAACTACCGAAAACAAACGTAAACCGACGTAATTGTCTGTCGGAGCGCTTGGGTTTTGATGGTATCTAGTTACCGTGATTGCCCCTGAGGGGGCGGGGGCAACGCCGAAGCACTACGGCTGGTCGGATCGAAAATGTGGTCCGGGGCCACACTGGGCACTGAGGCGGGTGCAAACATGATCGGTTAGACGCCAGCAGGTAACGAAGCTGCATAGATATGAAAGGGACTATTCGTGGACCTCCGGGTGACGAACAACCCCCTGAGAACAAGCAACCCCCCGGTATTGAGCTCGGCCTTTCTGCCGGTCGCCTGGGGGGTGTTGTTGAGAGACTTAGATGTCTGCTTCAGGTGAATGTCAATGCAAGTGTAGCTAAACCTGTATCGGGGAGTAGCGCACGGGAGGCGTTTCTATATGGCTTATCCTCCGAAGCATGTCGGAAAATTATTAGAACATCAGAGCTACAGAATTCTTCCGAGGCCGCGCCCCACTAGAGCGGCGATTTCGCTTGGGCGGTATGAGGCTGCAAGGAGGCTATTCTCCTCTTCGCTCAGGCCGTTTTTTAAACCATCCCATTCCATCCGGCTGGCAACTTCGGAAACCCGTTCGAGACTATCCAGTAAGCGGGAGTCATTTCTTGTCTCTGGGCTCAAAGGAAACCATTCTGCACTTCCAGGACGGAGAACGCGAATAATGTCCACCGCAGCGCCGCCGAACCCACCCGCCAAGAAGACAGGCTGTTTACTTTCGAGAGAGAGCAAGACCTCTTCTACGATGCCAGGCATAGCGCCTTCAAAACCATCGCGTTTTCCACCAATCACAATGCGGGCGTCGGTGTTTTTTGCCATGTAGTTGCGTAAGCCGCTGAGTGCTCCGGCCCTTTCTTCGGAAGAGAACTCGCTTACTGGCTCCTCATTAAGAGGGCCCTCCAAGCGATCCCCATTGCTGTCCAAGAAGTGAATCTCACCAAAGAGACCAAGGAAGTCTTTCTGTTCGGCGATCTGTTCCTTGCTCATAGATCGATGAATGCTCCAAGCCAAGCAAACCTTCAAAGGCCTGTCACGGCGACCATAGCGATGAAGTTCTTCGATGAGAAAAGTCGTGATACCTTCGGGCTGCAAGTGGCCACCGTAATAGAGGTCGCCGCCCGCGATGACTACGGAACGCACGAGTTCCCCCAAGGTCATGCGGAAGTGGGTCTCAGTGAGGCCTAGCCGATCTAGGTCCGGACTGTTCGAGACAGAAATTCCTAAGCGCTTGCCTTTCAAGGCATCAGCAGGCAGCAGTTCAGCCCTTTGCTTTTCGTCAGCCACTTCAGCCTCCTCTGGTCGCAAGCTGGCGTGGGGTCATTATGTCGATATCACGGCCCAGCTGTGTGCTCTTTGCATATTCTTGTAGTACCTCCCGCTCAGCTTCTCCGAGGGGCGGATCAGGATGCAGTATGCGCAAGGAACCCTCCGCCTCGCTTGGGTTTCCGGACGCGAGCTGAGAGCCGATCCAATGGAGTAAAGTTAGCGGCTCGGGCGCATGAGGTGCCCACCAGGCTATATCCAGCTCCGGGCGCTCGCCGGATAGTTCTTTTTGGTGTAGCCAGAGCGCCCTCTTAAGGCACTCGTCTACGAGCAGGTTGAGGGCACGATAGACATCCTTCTTCTGCCAGCGGCCATCGACTTTTCGAACCGCCACTCGCGGGACATGATCCATCAAGAAGGAGCCGCGTTCCTCACCAAAGCCAATCGCGTCCATCATTATCACCGGCATGCCATTGGTTTTCGCCAAGGCAATTTCGCGCTGACACCAAGAGCGGCTAGCGTAGAGATCGGTACGAATGGCCAGCATCGCGCTCTGACTAGCATTCCCTCTGAGCTCGGCATCCCAGTCAGAGCCTGGTTGAAGGTCACTGGCGTCGAAATACTCGCGTAGCCGCGTATTCCCAATGACGTCACGCACCAAATCGACCAAGGCGTCAACATCTTCACCTTCCGAGCTGCTATGACGCTTGGTGTGGCTAATGAAGGTCGTCAATCGATCCATCTCATCCGGCGAGATCAGTTGAGCTATCCCTTGCGTTAGATCGCGGCACAGCATGCTCACTTCGCTTTCGCCAAGCTGCTCAGGCTTCCCGGCAGCGACGAACTGATGGCGCCCCAAAATATCGCCTAACTTCGTACCATTCGTGGCGCCGTCTGACAACAAAAAGGGGTAGATTCCGATTTCATCTGGTGATCGCGCCTGATCTTCTTGAAGCGCGGCGATGTATCGGGACCAACTCGACGTTCCGTCCTCGACGCTAGCGGCGAGTTCTGTGCCAAGTAGAGGAACGATCACAGTGAACCTGGCCGGTCGGATGCCGTTCGGAGCAGGATGAGCGCTGTTGTAGATCGGCCTTGGTGCGGTTCCGGCCCCACCCCAAGGCGTACTGCGAAAGGAGACCTGAATCCCTCCCCCAATGACACCTGAGAATGTCGGGCCATGCATGAAGTGTTTGAATATCGCATCAGCCGTCTGGAGACCCGACGTATCCTGCGGATGCCAAACGATGAAAATTTCGAGGATTGGCGGTAGCATCGATTTCCTTGACTATCGGACTTGATCTGAGTGCGCGCCGGACACATGATGTCGCGGAAGTGACTGCGCTGACGCCAGCATGTAGTGTGAAGCAGAGGATAGCATCAATGAGCAAGGGCAGCAAAAACGTTTTTATTAGCCACATCCACGAAGACGATGCAGGATTAGCCGATCTGAAAAATCTTCTAAAAAGTAAGGGGATGGAGGTCAGGGACGGTTCCATAAATTCAGAAAAACCCAACAACGCAAAATCTCCAGACTATATTAAGTCTCAGATCCTTGCGCCCAGAATTGACTGGGCCAGCACACTTATCGTTTATATTACTCCGGAAACAAAAAACAGTGAGTGGGTGGACTGGGAAATCGAGCGAGCTCGTGAAAAAGGCAAGACCATCGTCGGAGTTTGGGAGCAAGGATCGAACGGTTGTGAAGTTCCGGAAGCGCTTGATGAGTACGGCGACGCGATCGTTGGCTGGAATGCAGATAGGATTATCGAAGCGATTAACGGTGAATATGAGCGCTTTGAGGACCCGAAAGGTCAGCCTCTCCCACCCCGCGCTATTCGCCGCCATCCGTGCGCATGAGGGTATAGAATGAAGACCCTCCACAGTTACGTTGTGCGCTTCGATAGTGGGTTTGCACCCAATCCATTTTATGGGTTTTGCACTTTGGCAACCTGTAAGCCTAGCATTAGGCGTCATGCCGCTATTGGAGACTGGGTCGTTGGCACCGGCAGTAATCGCAAAGGGGTGCGACGTGGCGGGCATCTCGTTCACGCGATGCGGGTGCAGGAAGTACTAAAATTTTCCGAATACTGGAATGATCCACGCTTTGCGGGCAAAAAGCCAAATTTGCACAGCAGTTACCGGAAGGCATGCGGCGATAATATATACAATCCTGACCCAGGCAACGGCAGTTGGAGTCAACTCAATTCTTACCACAGCACCGCAGAGGGAAAACCCTTACAGAAGCATATTAATCGCGACACCTCAGTGAACCGTGTTTTGATTTCCTCCGAATTCATCTATTTCGGGGCCGAGGGGCCGCTTATTCCTGTAGAATTTCGCGATGCTGGTCTCGTCCACTCTGGTATCGGGCGGAAGAAAGTTTCCGATCAAAATACGATAGAAGGTTTTGAGAATTGGTTAGCCGGCCTTGGTGTTCAGGGCTATCAAGGGCGGCCATATGATATGATAGAAGAGGCGCGACGGAGAAAATGAGTAACTCAGCAAGCACGCCCCAGATTTCAATTTCTGATTATGAGAAAGCCGTTACGCCTACCGATCGATTTGCAGACGATGAGATTACGCCGATATTGCTCGGTCTCTTTGGTGAAGTCGGCAGTGTTATGAGCACGTCCAAGAAGCTTCATCGGGAAAAGGGTGCCTTTGAATCTGGGTATCGACGCGACGTTGAGGAAGAGCTGGGTGATACGCTATGGTATGCTGCTGCACTTTGCCGAAGGCTCAAACTCAGCTTGTCCGAGCTTTTTGTAGAGGCGACCTCGGGCGATCAGTTTGTCGCAAATATCACTGCAAATTCCGATCCAAGCGCACCCATAGCACGTGTGATGACGGCAAAAGGCCTTGGGCCACTAGATAACGTATTATTAAAGCTGGGAGAAGATTCCGCCCGTCTTCTTGGTGTCAAAGTTGATGAAAAAACTGCCAAGCCGATAATGATTGAATTTGTGCGCGCCTACATTCAGGCCGTGCAGTCTTCAGGAGTGTCCTTCTCTGAAGTTTTAAAATCAAATATTCGCAAATCAACGGGGCGCTTCTTGAAGCCATCTCCAGATTGCCTTCCCGACTTCGATGCTAGCTTTCCGGCAGAAGAGCAACTTCCGCGTCAGTTTGAGATAGAGATCACGCAAAGATCGAATGGAAGAAGCTACTTGAGATGGAATGGGGTTTTTATCGGGGACCCGCTTACGGATAATATTGCAGACCCCGATGGTTATCGCTTTCATGATGTTTTCCACTTCGCAAACGCTGCCATCCTGCACTGGTCCCCGACGTTCAGGGCACTGATCAAACATAAGCGAAAGAGTGATCCTAGGGTCGATGAAGCGCAGGACAGTGGCCGTGCGATCGTTGTCGATGAAGGGGTGTCTGCCTACATATTTTCGGAGGCTAAGGCATTGAACTTCTTTGAGAGTCAAACTTCGGTTTCTTTCGATTTGCTAAAGGCTGTGAGCAATTTCGTTCGCGGCTACGAGGTGGAGCGATGTCCGCTTAATCTATGGGAAACTGCTATCCTACAAGGGTATGAGGTCTTCCGTCAGATGCGTAAGAATAACGGTGGTATCGTGGTCGGGAATCGAGATAAGAGGACGATCGAATACAGGCCGCTGAAAGGGGCGTAGCAGTGAGCGCGGGCGATATACTCAAGGCCTTAGAACGCCTAGAGTTTGACAACACTTTCAACCCATATTTCGAGCGATGCCCGGTCTATGATGCACAAGAAGCCCCCGAAATAAGACGGTTTTATCTGCACGCAATGTTGGAGCGCGCAGCCGCAGCTGATCTTGATGCTATCTGGGTCGGACGCGATCTCGGTTATCGTGGCGGCAGAAGAACCGGACTGGCTCTCACAGATGATGTCCATTTTTCAAGCCATTTGAGTCGCTGGGGTTTGAAGCCTGAGCGGCCTACATATGGCGAGCCGGTGTCAGAGCGGACCGCTTCTGTGATTTGGAATATTTTGCTCCAGGTTCAGGCGCCGATTTTTTTGTGGAATGTCTTTCCGCTCCATCCTTTTGAAGGCAGCAAGCCATTCACTAATCGCGCCCATAATGCGCAGGAGCGAAGAGCTGGGACGGACATCCTTGTTCAGATTGTGGATTATTTGAAGCCAAAGCGCATTGTTGCCATTGGTAACGACGCCTTTAATGTAGTTTCCTCAGCGGTGTCGTGCAGGGACGTCTCAAAGGTTCGTCACCCCAGTTATGGCGGGCAGAAAGAGTTTCTTTCAACAATGAGAAGACTTTATTCAGATGTCATGGAAGACCTTGAGCCCGATCTTTTCTCCATGTCCCATGTAGCAGTGGATCATTGATGCTGTTATCTTAAACTTTGGTTTACTTTTGTCACATCCGCGCAGAGCTACGAAATTGAACATACTGCTGCGGGTTCGCCAATTCAGCCCCTAAGTGGTCCCGACTGATGCGATCAAGAGTTTTTTAGGCTGAAAGTAAAGTCACATTTCCGGCTGAGCGAAATGGATAATTTGGAATGCGTCGTGGTGCCAGGTTGTAGGTTTCTTGGATGCAGTCTTTTTCTTTCCGTCGACGACAGTCGGACGTCCTGCCCAATTCAGTTTCTGATCTTTATTCGCTGGTTTCTAGACTAATTCCGGATCGTCAATCCGAGTAACGCGCGGGCAGCTTCGACTTTTGCTCTCTGAGCCATTATGGCCGCTATCAAGAAAGCTATACAGGCCGCTAAATTCGAGATTTTAGCTTCAGCGCTCCCTTGCAGACTAACAAAGAAGCCGCCGAAGCCCAGTCCAGTCAAGAACAAGCCTGCTGCCAGAAACTTAAGGTTTCGCACGAGCTTTAATAACCGTGCAGTTGCAAGATCAGGTAGATGCGTCAAGGGCGGCCTCCTCTTCCTCACGTTCGACATCGGCGCTCAACCTAGCAGTTCCCTGATATCCGTTTCCGGCAGGCACTCGCCTTGGCCCAGGCTGAGTTTGACCAAGAGCCGTAGCTTCTTGGCCTTTTCGGCATTGTCGCGCTCAGTTGGTGACTGATCCATCGCATCCAGGCAAGCCTTCGCGACCTGCTCGATGATCTGCATGCTGCGGTCGTCGGTCGGCTCCTTTTCCCCAAGCAGAAGCCAATGGGGCGACACGTTCATGATCTCATGAATGCGCAGCACGACAGCGGTTGGCAGCTCGCGCTGTCCGTTCTCATAGGCTCGGTAGGAGCGGAACGATGTGTCGATCGTTTCAGCAAAATCCTGCTGATTCAGGCCCGTTCGTGCCCTCAACTCCCTGAGACGCCCCCCGATCTCCGAAAAGGTACTGGACATGAGTGACCTTAATTGGCCATAAGTGGCCATATATGGACATATCGTCCGTGGATTGCTTGTTTCGACACCAAGAGGTCTACCGATGTACCAGAAGAAAGGAAAGCCATGTCCGAGATGATGTTAGAGCCGAAGGACGTGGCCGAGCGACTGTCATTGTCCGTGCGGCATGTCCGATCCCTGCTTGGTGATCGCCGCCTACGGCACGTCCGCGTGGGGCGCCGCTTCCTCGTTCCTGAGAGCGCCCTCAACGAGTTTCTGGATGCGCATACGGTCCAGGCCCTTCGCAACGATCAGACCGACGAGGAGGCCTCTGATGAGCAACCTTCGCCCATTGGTCGTCTCTGAGAGAGGCGCAGCACATCTACTAAGCGTCCGGATCGACGAATTCCGCAGCCTCGTCGCCCATGGCAGCGTCCCGCGTGGGCGAGAGCTAGCGCCGGGCCTGACACGCTGGAGCGTTGAGGAGCTTTCGGCCTTTGTCTCAGGCAAAGCCGTGCAAGGGCTGGAGGACGTCGAATGGTGAAGAAGAAATTCCTTTGGCGGCACCCCAGCGGCCGTTGGTATGTGCGTGTTCAGGGCCGTTACCATCGGATTTCCGCGAAGCAGGGGACGCCCGAGTTCGATCTCGAATATTGGGAGATCCTGACCGGTAAGAGGATGCAGGCCAAGACCAGCTGGTCGACCTTGATGAAGGATTATCGGGTCTCGGATCGCTGGACATCGCTGAAGCCACGTACCCGTCAAGATTACGAAAAGGTCTTAACCTACCTCGAAGAGAAGATCGGCGAGCGGGACGTGAAGCTGTTGTCGCGGCAGGATGTCATCAAAGCGCAGCGCGCCAACGCGCACCGTGTCCGCTTTGCCAATTATATCCCGCAGATGCTGGTTATCCTGTGCGAGCACGCGATTGATCTTGGCTGGCTTTTGCAGAACCCGGCAAAGGGTGTCCGCCATTTGCCGACGCCTGACGACAAGAAGCAGGTCCACCTGCCGTGGACCGATCAGGCCGTGGCAACTTTCCGCGAGAAGGCGACGGTCACCGAGCGGCTTATCTTCGAGATTGGCGTCGGCACAGTGCAGCGGCCCGGGGACTGGGTGGATTTTACTTGGGCGGATTTTGACGGCGAGACGCTGGCGGTTCGCCAAAACAAGACCGGCTACGCGCTTCAATTGCCCTGCACAGCGGAGCTGAAGGCCGCGCTGCTCGATGCTCAGGCACGATTTGAAGATGGTGCGGAGGGACCGATCTTGCGCACGCAGACCGGCGGTAAGATGAGCTACCGCTACATGGCGCAGATCATGCTCAAGGCGCGGCGGCGCATGCATCTGGAGCAGTTTGACCTGCACGCTCTGCGCTATCGCGGAATCAAGGAGTTGGCCTGGGCGGGCTGCTCGGACGACGAGATCAAATCTTTCAGCGGCCACGCGACCGACGCGATGGTCCGGAAATATGCCGGTGAGGCGCGTCAAATCATGCGGGCGCGGCAGGCGGCAGAGAAGCGAAATGACACGGGGAACGAACGGGGATCAGAGAAAGAACCTGATACCCACAGTGATACCCCTAAGAAGAGGAACCAGCTATGTCATTGAAAATATTGGAGGCGAGTAGGAGAATCGAACTCCTGTACACGGATTTGCAATCCGCTGCGTCACCACTCCGCCAACTCGCCAGCCAGTGGTGAGGCGCGGTCTAACCGATTGTGCAAGGTCGCGCAAGAGGGTGTGACACCCAAGCAGCATTGATTTTCACATCTTCACCCTGAGACAATGCCTAACTTGCCCCGAAAAGCTTTCTATGTAAGTAATGGCACAACAATCCAGACTGAAGAGTTTAGCAAAATGCAGGACTTCGAAACGCGCCGCGTGGTCATGGTGGACACCCAAGTCCGGCCCAATGATGTAACGAAATTTCCGATCATCGAGGCCATGCTGAATGTCCCGCGGGAAAGCTATGTGCCCGATTCCCTGCGCGAGGTCGCCTATCTGGGCGAAAATCTCGAACTCGCGCCCGGCCGCGTTCTGCTCGAGCCGCGCATTTTTTCCAAGCTGCTGGATGCCCTGAACATCACCGCAACCGACCTCGTGCTCGATCTGGGTTGCGGATACGGATATTCCTCCGCCGTGATCGCGCATCTGGCCGAAGCTGTCGTTGCGGTAGAGGAAGATCCGCTGGCCAAACAGGCCGAAGCAACCCTGGGTGCTGCCGAAGTCGACAATATCGCAGTGGTGCAAAACGCGCTCGAACAGGGCGCGCCGCAACACGGCCCCTTCGATGCGATCATTATCGAGGGCGCCGTCGAGGAGGTCCCCCCGGCCATTATCGACTCCCTCAAGGAAGGCGGCCGGATCGGTGCGGTCTTCATGGAAAACAATCTCGGGATCGCGCGTATCGGCACCAAGACCGATGGTGTGGTGAACTGGCGGGATGTGTTCAACGCAGCAGCGCCGGTTCTCGAGGGCTTCCGCAAAGTAAAAAGTTTCAGCCTGTAACGCGCCCCATCGGGCATATCGCAGGATGTCTATCCAAAGCCCTCGCCGTCAGGCCGGGCAGATAACATAGCAGAGGCATGACGGGCAAAATGTTCAAATCACTTGTATTGGCCGCAGGAACTGTAGGGTTCATGGCAATCGGATCGGCGATGGCAAGCGCAGAGACGCTCGCCGATGCCATGATCTCCGCATATAAGAACTCCAACCTTCTGGAGCAGAACCGCGCCACGCTGCGGGCCGCAGACGAGAATGTTGCACAGGCGGTTGCCGCGCTGCGTCCTGTCGTGCAATGGACTGCGGATTATGGCTGGAGCAAGTCGGAAGGCGTGTCGTCCTCGACGGGCCGCGAAGTGACCACCGAAGGCTCCTCCGCCTCGACCGCACTGAGCGCCTCGATCACGCTATTCGATTTCGGGCGCAACCGCCTGACCGTCAGCTCGCAGAAAGAAGCCGTCCTGGCCACCCGTGAGACCCTGCGCTCGATCGAGCAACAGGTGCTTCTGGCCACCGTTCAGGCCTATTCTGATGTGAAGAGCGCGCAGGAACAGGTCTCGATTAACCAGAACTCGGTCCGTGTGCTGCAAGAAGAACTCAACGCCACCAATGACCGTTTCGATGTGGGCGAAGTCACCCGCACGGACGTGTCGCTGGCCGAAGCCCAGCTTGCCTCGGCTAAGGCCTCGCTGGTAAGCGCGCAGGGCTCGCTCGTGACCGCGCGCGAGGATTACAAGGCCGCAACTGGCCATTATCCGGGTCAGCTGGCACCGCTGCCCAAGGCTCCCAATCTACCGAAATCGCGCGACGAGGCCGCAAGCACCGCACAGCGCAACCATCCCAGCATCAAATCGCTGCAGCATTCGGTGACGATCTCGGAAATCGCGATCCAATCGGCCAAAGCGAACAAGCTGCCGGAAGTCACCGGTTCGCTGTCGCTCTCCAATGACGAGGGCGGCTATGTCGGCCAATCCGCCAGCATCGGGCTGAGCCAGACACTCTATTCGGGTGGTGCACTGGATTCGGCCTATCGTCAGGCCGTGGCAAACCGGGATTCAGCCCGTGCGGAACTGCGTCAGGAAGCCGTGGATGTGGCGCAGGCCGTGCTGTCGTCCTATTCCTCCATCGACGTCTATCGCGCCCAGATCCGCTCCTATGACGAGCAGATCCGCGCCGCCAATGTCGCCTATGACGGCGTGAAGGAAGAGGCCACCCTCGGTGCCCGCACCACGCTGGATGTTCTCGATGCAGAACAGGATCTTCTGGATGCCCGCGCCTCGCGTATCACCGCCGAGGCCGATTTGCAGGTAGCGTATTATCAACTATTATCTAATATGGGTTTGCTAACGGTGGAAAACCTGAAGCTGGGGATCCCGACCTACGATCCGGCCGCATATTATAACGTTGTGCATAATGCGCCGCTGACCAGCATCCGGGGCGAGAAGCTCGATCGCGTTCTGAAGGCGATCGGCCAGAAATAAGCGCCTCCACCGTTCCGCGGGCCCGCCACCGGGCCCGCCTTGTGTGAATGTTCGGATCCGGGTGGCACTGTCTCTCTCCGGGTCGCCTGCCGGATTGGAGAGCCTATGGCCGAGCCCGAGAAAATGATCGAAATCGAGGACGTCCTGTCCTCCATTCGCCGTCTTGTCGCGCAAGATCCACTTCGTTCCAACACGCGCATATCTCCGGAAAGCCCCGATCCCGAGCCGGAAGAGGCTCTTGTGCTGACGGCATCGGATCGGGTAGAGGACGCGCCTGCCCCCTCCTTTGCGGAAGAGGATGAGGCGGCAGAGGCCTATGACCCAGCCACAACCTTCGCGATGGCGGGAGACGACGCCCCCTTTACGGATGAAGCCCCGCAGACCGAAAGCGCCATGACGGACGCGGATGCCGAGACTGACTTCGGGGCCTCCGCCGATACCGAGGAAAGCCTCGATCAGGAATGGGAAGCGGTCAACCAGACCGCTCCCGCCCATGACTGGCCCGAGAGCGAGGAGACCGATATTTCCGACACTGAAGCCGATTTGTCCGAAACAGCCGCCTTCGACGCTGCAGAGATGGATCACACCAGCCCCGATGCACCGGAGATGACCGATGATGTGCTGCAGCTGGAACCGCATATGCAGACCCGGCCAGCCAGCCCTTTCCCATCTCCGGCTCAAACACCGCTCCTTCCCTCGGTCGGGGAGGATTTCGAGCCGGAGGAAGGCGATCCAGCCCCTCTGGCGGGCGCGCTGAACGCATTCGGTCATGGCGGCACCGCAACCGGCACGACAACCTCTCCCGTAACGACGGCATTCGGCGCCACGGAGCCGGAAGACGAGACCGGCACGGCCTTCCCTGCTTTTGAGGGCGGAGATGATGATGGTCCAGCGGAGGCGGAGCCTGCCGGGATCAATGCTGTGGAGGAGCCGGACAGCGAAGACCCCGATCTCGCCTCGCAGGACTGGGCCGCCGAGCCGGACGGAGCCTCGCCGGAAGCAGACTGGCATCCCGAAGAGGACCTTCCCCCCGAGCTGGAAACCGCAGCCGAGGCGCTAGCCGGATCCGTTGTCGCAGCGGCTGAGGTCGATGTCCTGCGCGAAGCCACCCGCAGGCTGCATCTTACCCGCCCCGCAACCGAGCTGACGGCCGAGAGCGCCCGGCAAGGCGTTGCACGGCAGAGCCCCTCCGATGGCGCACCGGTCTTTGACGAGGACGCCCTGCGCCAGATGGTCGGGCGTATGATCCGCGCCGAGTTGCAGGGCGCTCTGGGCGAGCAGATCACCCGCAAGGTGCGCCGTCTGGTGCGGCAGGAAATCAACCGCGCCCTGATTTCGCGCGAATTCGAATAGGTCCTCGGCCGAAACTACGTCAACATCCCTGCCCCGAGATTTTCTTGCGGCATACGGGGCAGGAGAGTATAGGCAGGGTATGACTCGGATTTTTGACATCATGGAACGTGTTCGCCTGCGCGAACGCTTCTACGGCGAAAGCCGCTCGGTCCTCGCACGACTTTGATGCGCCGCCTGTTCGGGCGGCCTTGTGTCATGCCTGAACCCCCCTGAGTAATTCCACAGCTATCCCTATGAAAGTGAGAGCCATGTCTGCTCCGAAGACCCTTTATGACAAAATCTGGGACGCCCATGTTGTGTCCGAAGACGAAGACGGCACCTGCCTGCTGTATATCGACCGCCATCTCGTCCATGAAGTGACAAGCCCGCAAGCCTTCGAGGGCCTGCGCATGGCGGGTCGCAAGGTGCGCGCGCCAGAGAAGACCATTGCTGTTCCGGATCATAACGTCCCTACCACGTTGGACCGCGCCTCCGGCGTGATCGAGAACGAGGAATCCCGCATTCAGGTCGAGGCACTCGACAAGAACGCCAAGGATTTCGGCGTGAACTACTACCCGGTATCGGATGTCCGTCAGGGCATCGTGCATATCGTCGGTCCCGAGAACGGCTGGACGCTGCCGGGCATGACCGTCGTCTGCGGCGATAGCCACACTGCGACCCATGGGGCGTTCGGCGCGCTTGCGCACGGGATCGGCACCTCGGAAGTCGAACACGTTCTGGCCACGCAGACACTGATCCAGAAAAAATCCAAGAACATGAAGGTCGAGATCACCGGCAAGCTGAAGCCGGGCGTGACCGCCAAGGACATCACGCTGGCCGTGATCGGCGCCACCGGCACCGGCGGCGGCACCGGCCATGTCATCGAGTATTGCGGCGAGGCGATTCAGAGCCTGTCGATGGAAGGCCGGATGACCGTGTGTAACATGGCCATCGAAGGCGGTGCCCGCGCGGGTCTGATTGCGCCCGACGAGACGACTTTCGAGTATGTCAAAGGCCGTCCGCACGCGCCCAAGGGTGCGCAGTTCGAAGCCGCTCTGAACTGGTGGAAGACTCTCTTCACCGATGAGGGCGCGCATTTCGACAAGGTCGTCACGCTGAAAGGCGAAGAGATCGAGCCGGTTGTGACCTGGGGCACCTCGCCCGAAGACGTTCTGCCGATTTCTGGCGAGGTTCCGGCACCGGACTCGTTCAAGGGCGGCAAGGTCGAGGCGGCCAAACGCTCGCTCGACTATATGGGCCTCGAACCGGGCACCAAGCTTGAGGATATCGCGATCGACGTGGTGTTTATCGGGTCCTGCACAAATGGCCGTATCGAGGATCTGCGCGCTGCCGCAGAAGTGCTCAAAGGCCGTAAGGTCGCCGAAGGCGTGCGCGCGATGGTCGTCCCCGGCTCGGGACTGGTCCGTGCGCAGGCCGAGGAAGAGGGTCTGGACAAGATCTTCCTGGATGCAGGCATGGAATGGCGTATGGCAGGCTGCTCGATGTGCCTCGCCATGAACCCCGACCAGCTGGCCGAGGGCGAGCGCTGCGCCTCCACCTCGAACCGTAACTTCGAGGGTCGTCAGGGCTACAAGGGCCGCACCCATCTGATGAGCCCGGCAATGGCCGCCTGTGCCGCTGTGACCGGCAAACTGACCGATGTGCGCAAGTTCATGGAACTGGCGGACGCATAAGGAGCGACGACAATGGAAAAATTCGAAAAAGTTACCGGTATCGCCGCCCCCATGCCGCTGGTCAATATCGACACCGATATGATCATCCCCAAGGGCTTCCTGAAGACGATCAAACGGACCGGCCTCGGCGTGCATGCCTTCGCCGAGATGCGCTACAACCGCGATGGCAGCGAGAACCCCGATTTCATTCTCAACAAACCCGCCTATCGCGAGAGCCAGATCCTGATCGCGGGCGACAATTTCGGTTGCGGTTCCTCGCGCGAGCACGCGCCGTGGGCGCTGGCGGATTTCGGCATCAAGGTGGTCATCTCGACCTCCTTCGCCGATATCTTCTTCAACAACTCGTTCAAGAACGGGATGCTGCCGATTGTGCTGCCGCAGGACGCCGTTGATACGCTGATGAAAGACGCGGAAAAAGGCGCCAATGCGCGCATGACGGTGGATCTCGAAGCGCAGGAGATCACCACCTCCGAAGGCACCGTGGTCAAGTTCGACGTCGATCCTTTCAAGAAGCACTGCCTGCTGGAAGGCCTCGATGATATCGGCCTGACACTGAACAAGGCCTCCGCCATCGACAGCTTCGAGGCACAGGCCGCGCAATCGCGCCCGTGGGTCTGAACGGGCAGGTCTCAGGCAGGGGGCTTCCCCCCGCCGATCCCAAATGAAAGGGGCCGCCTCTCGGGGCGGCCCTTTTCATTGCTTCACATGAAACAGCGCTCAGGCGCCAAGTGCTTCATCCACGGCTTTCTTGAAATCATCCCAAGCCATGTTGGAATATTTCTTGCCATTGATGAAGAAGGTCGGCGTGCCATCCACCTTGTCTTCTTCGGCATGTTTCTGGAAGGTCGCAACCATGTTGCGGGCGCGGGTCTGGTCATTGAGGCAATTCTCGATCGCGTCCTTGTCCAGACCGGCCTTAAGCCCCAGCGCGCGCAGGTTGGCGGCAATCGTGGCCTGCTGGCCGTCGCCGATCCAGTCTTTCTGCTCGTCGAAGATCATATCCGCCACGGCGTAATATTTCATCTCGCCGCCGCATTGCGCCAGCAGCCCTGCCCAGAGGCCGAACTTGTCGAAATAGACCTCGCGCATGATGAAACGCACCTTGCCGGTGTCGATATATTCCTTCTTCAGCTTCGCCCACGAGGTCTCGTGCCAATGCGCGCAATGCGGGCAGGTGAAGGAGGCATATTCGATGATCGTCACCGGTGCATCTGCCTGACCGATCGGGATATCGGGCAGGATTTCCGCCTTGGGCGTGTCAGCAGCATCTTCGGCGGCGGCAGGCGTTGCAAAGCCGGTCATGGCGCTCTGGCCGCGGCTGCTGATCCAGCCCCCCAATGCAGCCACAACGGCGGCACCGGAAATCCCGAGCAGGAAGGAACGTCTGTTCATAAGTTAGCCTTTCTTCTGGTCAGACCGCTTGGCCGACTTCATCAACACATTCTGCGCCAGCATCTCCAGCGCGGATTTGAGCCCCGGATCCTTGCAATCGGCCGCTGTCGCTTGGGCCTGAGCACGGATTTCGGGAGTGGGTTCGGGCCGCGCCTTGGGGGCTGCGGTAAACTGCGCCTGCCCATCGGCAAAGCCTGTGGGCGCGGTCTGGGTCAGTGTGATCCGCGAGATCGCATTATAGCCATAGCAGGCATTCACCTTCTCGCGGATCCGCGGGATCTCCATCTGCATCATCGGACCCGCGGCGCCGAGCGTCAGCAGGGTCAGGGTGGCCCCCATCCCATCCCGCGCATAGCCGATTTTCACGGGGCGGCACTGGGCGGCGATTTCCTCGCCCACGATCTCGGACCAATGGGTCAGAAGCCGCGTCACGGCAAAGCCCCGCGTCTCGCCCACCGAGCGGATGCGGTCTTTCAGCAGGCCGGAGGCGGATTCGAACCCCCGCATCCGGCGCGAGGACATAGGGTTATAGCCGGAGCCTTTGCCCCGTTTCGCTTTCCCCGTATCGCTGGTCGTCGTTTTCTTTGCGGCCATCTGTCAATCTCGCGTTCAACTGTTATTTTAGGCACTCCGAGGCCCGATACCAACCACTTGCCGATAAGAGAGCATAAATATTGCGTGACGTAGCCGATATCAGCCCCGCCCTACTGGCATGGTATGACCGAAATGCCCGCGTTCTGCCATGGCGCACAGGGCCTGCGGACCATGCAAAGGGGCTGCGGACCGCGCCCTATCGCGTCTGGCTGTCGGAGGTGATGCTGCAACAGACCACCGTGGCCGCCGTGCGCGACTATTTCCGCGCCTTCACCACCCGCTGGCCGACCGTCACCGATCTGGCGCAGGCGGAGGATGGTGATGTCATGGCGGCTTGGGCGGGGCTCGGCTATTATGCCCGTGCGCGCAACCTGTTGAAATGCGCCCGTGTTGTGGCGTTCGAGTTGGGCGGAGAGTTCCCGCAGACCGCACGCGAGTTGCAGGCATTGCCCGGTATTGGCCCCTATACAGCGGCGGCCATTGCCTCCATCGCCTTTGACGAGCCCGCCACCGTGGTGGATGGCAACGTGGAACGTGTGATCTCGCGCGTCTTCGCGCTGACCGATCCGCTGCCCGGCACACGCCCTGAAATCGCACGGCTGGCGGGGTTGGTTACGCCCACGCACCGTGCGGGCGATCATGCGCAAGCGATGATGGATCTGGGCGCTACGATCTGCACCCCGCGCAATCCGGTCTGTGCGTTGTGTCCGCTCGATACGGCCTGCGAGGGCCATGCGCAGGGTATCGCCGCGACCCTTCCGGTCAAGGCGCCCAAAAAGGTGAAGCCCACACGCTTGGGCCATGCCTATGTGCTCACTGGCCCCTCCGGCGAGGTGCTGGTCGAGCGCCGCCCCGATCGCGGGCTTCTGGGCGGCACGCTGGGCTTTCCGACCAGCGACTGGGCCGAGACGCTCCCCGCTTTCGCGCCCCCCGTCACGGCTGACTGGACGCAAGCCCCCACCGACGTGCGCCATACATTCACCCATTTCCATCTGGTTCTGACCGTTCATCGCGCAACCGGCCATATGGAAGGGATGCTGGGCGATAACGCGTTCTCGCCCGAGGATCTGCCCACGCTGATGCGAAAGGTCTGGGAGGCGGCGCAGACTGCTCCTGCCAAGTAGCCGCCGCGCAAGCCCGATTGCACCCCCGCGCCCATCATGTCTATGCTGGCGGCGAATAACGGAGGCCCGATATGTCCACACGCGAAGAGCTGGCCCAGCCGGAACGCGCCCTGCCTTTCTGGCTGTCTCTGGGGACGATTCCGCTGGTACTGATCGAGATGATGTTCGGCGGCTGGACGCTGATCCTACTGCCGCTCTATGCGTGGTGGGTGGTGACGCTTCTCGACAAGATCCTTGGCAAGAATACCGACCAGCCGGATGTGGACACGCCCGAGGAGGATCTGTTCTGGTATCGCGCGATCACCATGGCATGGCTGCCGCTCCAGCTCTGCGTGATCTATGGCACGATCTATTTCGCGACCCATGACAGCGGGATGAACCTTATTGAAATCGTGGGGCTTTTCTTCGGGGTAGGCGTAATCTCGGGCACGATCGGCATGGTCTATGCGCATGAGCTGATGCACCAGAAAGACCCCGTGGAACGCTGGCTGGCCGACCTGCTGCTGGCCTCGGTGCTCTATTCGCATTTCCGCAGCGAGCATCTGCTGGTCCATCATTCATGGGTGGGCACCCCGCGCGATGCGGTGACGGCGCGCTATAACGAGGGCTTCCACCGCTATTTCCTGCGCGTGTTGAAAGACTGTCCGACCTCGGCGCTCGAGGCCGAATGCCGCCGGCTCGACCGCGCGGGCCGCCCGCATTGGGATCTGTCGAACCCGTTCTGGCGCTATGCGGGGCTGCAGCTGGCGGCACTTCTGCTGGCCTTCATGGTGGGCGGGATCTTTGGCGTGATCCTCTTTGCACTTCAGGCGATTTTTGCGATCTGGCAGCTGGAGCTGACCAATTATATCGAGCATTACGGGCTGACACGGCGCTATCTAGGTGAGGGCAAATACGAGCATGTCCAACCGCATCACAGCTGGAACGCCTCGCATACTGCCTCGAACTGGCTGCTGATCAACCTGCAGCGCCATTCCGACCATCATTACAAGCCCAGCCGCCGTTTCCCGCTTTTGCAGACCTATGCCAAATCGGAAGCGCCGCAGCTTCCCTTGGGCTATCCGGCAATGACCACGCTGGCGATGTTCCCCCCCCTCTGGCGGCGACGGATGAACCCGCGGGTGCGGGCATGGCGGTCGCAGTTCTACCCCGATATCGAGGATTGGTCGCCCTATAACATGGGGCTTTTCCCTAATCCACGCGGCTCGGTGTGACCACGCGCATCGTCAGATTGATCCGGCCGGGCTGTTTGAGAAGCAGGCTGGTGCCCGCTGCGATCCGGTCCACGCCGTGATAACGCAGGCGGGCCGCGCCCTCCATCACCACCACATCGCCCGAGCGTAGCCAGAGGCTTTCGGTCTTGCCGCCGCGCTCCAGATTGCCGATGCGGAAGAGCGCCTCGTCCCCCAGCGAGACCGACACGACCGGCTGGCTCAGATCGCCCTCGTCGCGGTCCTGATGCATGCCCATTTTCGCCTCCGGCCCGTAATAGTTGATCAGGCAGGTCTCGGGCGGGCGGGCTTGCGGCACCAACGCGCCCCAAAGCGCCGTAAGGACAGGCGGGATCGGCGGCCACGCGCTCCCTTGCGGGTGGTGCGGCGCATAGCGGTAGCCTTTCGCATCCGACATCCAGCCGAAATTCCCCGCCGAACTCATGCGCACCGACATCTGCGCGCCCGAGGGCGTAACCGGCGAGAAAAGCGGGGCCTTGCGCAGGATTTCGCGCAGATCCGTCACCAATCCGGCCTGCTCTTCGGGCGTGAGCCAGCCCTCATAGACCCTAAAACCACGCAACTCCCGCGCTTCGGGCCGCACCAGAGACGGGTCAGGCGGGAGATTTGCAGGCGGGTTCGAAAAATCTGTTCGATTCTTGTCATCTTCGGGCATCTCGAAACCTTGCAGCAGCATTTTGCCCTCCTTATATAGCTTCCGAAGCCGATTGCAGAGCCCGCGCCAAAGGTCGTGCAATGTTATCGGAAGCTAAAACTGCAAACCCTGGGATGGGAGGCAGGGGCCTTGACGGACCTGTTTCCCGACATCGCCAAAAGAAGAGGTATTGATATGGGTAAAGTCATCGGGATTGACCTCGGGACCACCAACTCCTGCGTCGCCATCATGGACGGCGCACAGCCGAAAGTCGTTGAAAACTCCGAAGGCGCACGCACCACGCCGTCGATCGTGGCCTATACCGACGAAGAACGTCTGGTCGGCCAGCCGGCAAAGCGCCAAGCGGTTACCAACCCCACCAACACGATCTTTGCCGTGAAACGCCTGATCGGCCGTCGGACCACCGATGCCGAAGTGCAAAAGGACAAGGATCTCGTGCCCTATTCCATCGTTGACGGTGGCAATGGCGACGCATGGGTCGAAGTGAAGGGTGAGAAATACTCCCCCGCTCAGGTTTCTGCCGTGACCCTGCAGAAGATGAAAGAGACCGCTGAATCCTATCTGGGCGAGGAAGTGACGCAGGCCGTCATCACCGTTCCGGCCTATTTCAACGATGCTCAGCGTCAGGCCACCAAAGATGCCGGCAAGATCGCGGGCCTCGAGGTTCTGCGTATCATCAACGAGCCGACCGCCGCCGCACTGGCCTATGGTCTGGACAAGAAAGACAGCAAGACCATCGCTGTTTATGACCTTGGTGGCGGCACCTTCGATATCACCATTCTGGAAATCGACGACGGTCTGTTCGAAGTGAAATCCACCAACGGGGACACGTTCCTTGGCGGTGAAGACTTCGATATGCGCATTGTCAACTTCCTCGCCGACGAGTTCAAGAAAGAGCACGGCGTTGATCTGACCAAAGACAAGATGGCGCTGCAGCGTCTGAAAGAAGCGGCTGAAAAAGCGAAGATCGAACTGTCGTCGAGCCAGTCGACCGAGGTCAACCAGCCCTTCATCTCGATGGACGCAAAAACCGGCACGCCGCTGCACATGGTCATGAAGCTGACCCGTTCGAAGCTGGAAACCCTCGTGGGCGACCTGATCAAGAACTCGCTCAAGCCCTGTCAGGCAGCGCTGAAGGATGCAGGCATCTCCAAGGACGAGATCGACGAGGTCGTTCTGGTCGGCGGTATGACCCGTATGCCCAAAGTCGTTGAGGAAGTGACCAAATTCTTCGGGAAAGAGCCCCATAAAGGCGTGAACCCCGATGAGGTTGTGGCTCTTGGCGCGGCGATCCAGGCCGGTGTTCTGCAAGGCGATGTGAAAGACGTTGTTCTTCTGGACGTGACCCCGCTGTCGCTTGGTATCGAAACGCTGGGGGGCGTGTTCACCCGTCTGATCGACCGCAACACGACGATCCCGACCAAGAAATCCCAGATCTTCTCGACCGCGGAAGACAATCAGAACGCTGTGACGATCCGCGTGTTCCAGGGTGAACGCGAGATGGCTGCCGATAACAAGATGCTCGGCCAGTTCAATCTCGAGGATATCCCGCCGGCACCGCGCGGTATGCCGCAGATCGAAGTGACCTTCGATATCGACGCCAACGGTATCGTCTCTGTTTCGGCCAAAGACAAAGGCACGAATAAAGAGCAAAAGATCACCATCCAGGCATCGGGCGGCCTGTCCGACGAGGATATCGATCGCATGGTGCGTGACGCGGAAGAAAACGCTGAGTCGGATAAAAAGCGCAAGGAACTGGTCGAGGCGACCAACCAAGGCGAGAGCCTGCTGCACTCGACCCGCAAATCGCTCGAGGATCACGGCGACAAGGTCGATGGTTCGACCGTCGAGGTGATCGAGCTGGCGGCCAACGCGCTGGAAGAAGCTCTCAAGTCGGATGATGGTGCCAAGATCAAGGGCGCGATCGCCAACCTGCAGGACGCTGCGATGAAACTCGGTGAGGCCATCTACAAGGCCGAGCAGGAGAAGGCTTCGGCGGAAGAGGACGCGGAAGAAGCAGACGACAATCGCTCGCCGAGCGATGACGACATCGTCGACGCTGATTTCGAGGATCTCGGCGAAGATCGTAAGCGCAACTGATCGGCTTGGAACAATGTGGACGGGCCCGCTGCTAGGGCGGGCCCGTTTTCATGTTCTCCGAAGGGAGCTATAGAATGGCAAAAAAGGATTTCTACGAGGTTCTGGGCATCCAGAAAGGTGCCTCGGCCGAAGAGATCAAGAAGGCCTATCGCACGAAAGCGAAAGAGCTTCACCCCGACCGGAATTCGGATAATCCGAACGCCGAAGCCATGTTCAAGGAAGTGAACGAGGCGCATGACGTTCTGAAAGACCCCGAGAAGAAAGCGGCCTATGACCGTTATGGCCATGCGGCCTTCGATGGTGGCATGGGTGGCGGTCGTCCCGGTGCGGGCTACGGCCAGCAGGGCGATTTCGCCTCCGCTTTCTCGGATGTGTTCGAGGATCTCTTTGGCGATTTCATGGGTGGCGGCGGTGGTCGTGCCGGTGGTGGCGGGCGTTCGCGCGCAACCCGCGGCTCGGATCTGCGCTATAACCTGCGTGTGACGCTGGAAGAGGCGTTCAAGGGCGCCCAGAAACAGATCAATGTTCCGGGTTCCGAGAGCTGCGACAGCTGCCATGGCACGGGTGCCGAGGGCGGCGCCGAGCCGCAAACTTGCCCCACCTGCGGTGGCATGGGTAAGGTCCGGGCACAAAACGGTTTCTTCACCGTGGAACGCACCTGCCCCACCTGTGGCGGCCAAGGTCAGGTGGTGAAAAACCCCTGCCGCAAATGCCATGGCGCGGGCCGGATCGAGAAAGACCGCACGCTTTCGGTCAATATCCCTGCGGGGGTCGAGACCGGCACGCGGATCCGTCTGGCCGGTGAGGGCGAGGCAGGTCTACGCGGCGGGCCGTCCGGAGATCTTTATATCTTCATCGAGGTCAAGGAACACGAGCTGTTCCAGCGCGACGGATCGACACTCTTCTGTCAGATCCCCGTTTCCATGGCCAGCGCGGCTTTGGGCGGCGAAGTCGAGGTGCCGACAATCGACGGCGGTCGCTCGCGGGTGAAAATTCCCGCAGGCAGCCAATCGGGTCGGCAGATGCGGCTGCGCGCCAAGGGGATGCCCGCACTGCGCGGTGGCGCGGTCGGTGATATGCTGATCGAACTGGCGGTTGAAACGCCGGTCAACCTGACCACGCGCCAGAAGGAAATTCTGCGTGAGTTCGAGAAGATCGAGGCAGAGAACAACCCGCAAGGGGCGTCCTTCTTCCGGAAGGTGAAAAGCTTCTGGGACGGGATGACCGGATAAGAAAAGCCGCCCCTCGGGGCGGCTTTTTCAATAGCTGCGGGAATAGCTTCCTGACAAGCCGGAAGAGAGCGCGAAGGCAGAGACGGTCTGGTAATGCTCTTTGGTGTAGACCATCGAGGTCTGGTTCTTGCTCTCGACCTTCTCGACACCCACCGCCTCATGCGACCAAGCGGTTTCGGTTGTCACCGATACATTCAGCTCGCCACTGGCGATCTGGTCCTTCATGTCGGCCACACGCGCGGCTTTCTGACCCGCCCGCGCCATTTCCTTGCCCTTCTCGAGGAAGGCCATAGCGGCTTCGGTATCCTGCCCCGTCATGGCGAACAGGCGTAGAAGCGCGCGCTGGCGCCCCCATTCGGCCTTGCTCTGGCTGGCATCGATCATCTGCTCCGCGCGGTCGCCCAAAGCCTGATCGATCAGGCTCTGTGTCTCGGCCTCGGTTTCGGCTTCCAGCATCGCGGTGCGGAAATCTTGCTGGCTTCCGAGAATGGTATCAGCCTGCTGCAGCGTCCCGACATAGGCGGACAGTGCTTCGGCTCCACCCTTGTCCCAGACTTTCTGTGCCTCCTTGGTCAGCACGGCCTCGCTATCGCCCTCCAGCATCGCCTGCGCCGAGGAGATCTCGGATTGCAGCTGGCTGCGGATATTCGTCATCAGGTCCAGTTCCATCTCGGAGGCCGAAACAGGGCGAGCGAGCTTAGACTCCGCCACCGTGATCTCGGGCGTCCGCACCGACGATTCGGAGAGCGTGACGACAGCCACGTCCTGCACGCGGCCAGACTGCGTCTGGTAGCCGCGAATATGGGTTCCAACACCCGAATAGAGACCGATCATCACACCGCTCCTTACACCCCGCTGCCATGATCGCGGTTTGTGGTGAAGAATGTGTAAGGAATGGCAAGCAGAGTTCGAAGATGGTGAACGGGTTAAGGATTTGTTCACCATACGCACGGCATTCTGGAGCTATGAAACAGTCGCCCCGCCACTTCAACGAAGCCCCGATGCCGCTATTCGGCCATCCCGATGAGGCCATCCCACCGCACCCCGCAGGGCGAGCGCCGGAGGGGCGCCAATCGGTGCGCCTGCCCTCCTATATCAAGGATCACCGCAAGCGGTTGCGCACACGTTTCATGGAAGGGGGGGCGCAGGCCCTGCCCGATTACGAGATGCTGGAGCTGGTGCTGTTCCGCGCGATCCCGCGGCAGGATGTGAAACCTCTGGCGCATCGGCTTATGCAGGCTTTCGGCGATTTCGGACGGGTGCTGGCAGCCCCGCCCTCGCGGCTTGCAGAGATCGAGGGCGTTGGCGAGGCGGTCATTATCGAACTGAAGGTGGTCGAGGCCGCAGCCCATCGGCTGGCCCGCGCCAAGGTGATGCACCAGCCGGTGCTCTCCTCATGGGATGCGCTGCTGGATTACTGCCACACCGCGATGGCCCATCGCGAGACCGAACAGTTCCGCGTGCTCTATCTGGACCGCAAGAATACGCTGGTCGCCGATGAGGAGCAGTCGCGCGGAACGGTCGATCATGTCCCGGTCTACCCGCGCGAGGTCGTGAAACGGGCGCTGGAGCTGAATGCCTCGGCGCTCATTCTGGTGCATAACCACCCTTCGGGCGACCCGACGCCCTCGGAGGCCGATATCTCGATGACCGACCAGATCAATCGTGCGGCAGGTGTTCTGGGGATCGTGCTGCACGACCATCTGATCATCGGCAAAAGCCGCGAGCTGAGCTTCCGCGCGGAAGGCTTTCTGTAAGCGGGACTCCGGTTACAGGCCTATCTTACTGGCCGGCCTTGCTCAGATCCGGAAGATCCATGACCACCGAACCGCCCTGCTGGTCGCATTCGGGCATCATGAGATTGACGGCTGTGACCGGATGTAGCTTGCTCCGGTCCGCCCATGCGATACCGCCTTCGAGTGTCTGGCCGCAGCTCTCGCCGGTGACCGGCGCATCCACACTCAGGCGGGTCTCGCCAAGCGCAAGACGGGTCGAATAGACCTCCGCCTGCTGGCCATCCCCGACCGCGGAAAACCGCGTGACATACCCATCCGGAGTGCCCTCCGTATCGCCCTTCCTGGCAGAAAGATGCATGGCAACGGGACGCGCCCATGACAGGACCACACGGTTCCAGTCCTCCGCCTCGGGCTGCTCGACCCCCGCCGAGGCCACGCCCCCCGCGCTGGCCACCGTCAGACGGGTCTGAGCCAGCATCGCAGGCACAAGCCCGCGCCACTGGCCCTGCGCGTCCAGTTTTACGTCGAATTGCAGGCCGGGCTGGGTCAGGCTGGCCACGACACCCCCATTGCAGGCGTCGGTATACTCCACCGAAATCATACCGTTTTCCGAGGGCTCGAGCTTGAGAACAGGCGCCGCGCAGCTGGTTGCCTGCGCAAGCTGCAGACGCGCTTGGGCGGGTTGGTCAAGACCGCCCTCCCCCGAGAAACTGGCCGAGTAGATCCGATCCTCCGGCATCTCCGGCAGAGGGAGATCGGAGACCGGCGTCCGCGTGGGTGCCATCGTCAGAACGGGCCGCGTGCCCAGAGCGCTGGCCAGATGCCCGTCACTGACGGGACGCGCGATATGGGGCACGGCTGCATCGGCGGTGGAAACGCCCAGCTGGGCAAAGATCTGGTCGGCATGCTGCATGAACTGGCTGCAAGCCACGGCTGTTATACCGGTGCCCAGAATCAACGAAATCTCGCGCATCTTCTGTTTCATCTCGCTCTGCCTGCTCGCTCTTTGGCCATCCGCTCTTTGGCGCTTAATGCTTACTTAACAAGATATAACCAAAACGCGTTCTCTGAAAGGCACGGATATGGCGGGAGCATGGCGCAAATGAAAAGAGGGCGGCAAAATTGCCACCCTCTCTCCGCTTGTATCCAGTGAATTCAGAGCTTGCCGTGGCAATGCTTGAATTTCAAACCCGACCCGCAGGGGCACGGATCGTTGCGGCCCGGCTCGCCCCAGGTCGAGGGATCGTTCTCGTCGAAGCCTTCTTTCGCGATGCCACCGATCTCGACCCGCGGAAGCTCTTCGGACACCGTTTGCGGCTCGGGCTCTTCGGGCTCGTCATTGCGGGCGTTATACATCTGGGCCTGAAGCGCCTCGCGCTCCTCTTCCGTCAGCGGACGGATCTGGCTCAGACGCTGGGTCACATCGAGGCGCAGACCTTCGAGAAGGGCCTCGAACAGCTGGAAGCTCTCGGTCTTGTATTCCGACAGCGGATCGCGCTGCGCATAGCCACGGAAACCGATCACCGAACGCAGATGCTCGAGTTTCACCAGATGCTCGCGCCATTTGGCATCAACGGTCTGCAGCAGGACCTGCTTCTCGATGGTGCGCATGACGTCGGGGCCGAAGGCGGCTTCCTTTTCGGCCATATAGGCGTCCGAGGCTTCCTCGATCCGCTCCAGCATAACTTCCTGATCCACGCCCTCTTCCTGCGCCCAGTCTGCCAGCGGCAGGGTCAGGTTGAGATGCTCGAGGATCGCGGCCGAGAAGCCCTCGATATCCCACTGATCAGCATAGGATTTCGGCGGCAGATATTGGTCGACCAGGTCATCGAGGACCTGATGGCGCATATCGGCCGCGATCTCTCCCACCTCGTCGCTATCCATGATCTCGCGGCGCTGATTGAAGATCGCCTTCCGCTGATCGTTCATCACATCGTCGAACTTCAGCAGCTGTTTGCGGATGTCGAAGTTGCGGCCCTCGACCTTCGCCTGCGCACGCTCGAGCGATTTGTTCACCCACGGGTGGATGATCGCCTCGCCCTCTTTCATGCCGAGCTTGGACAGAACGTTCTCCAGCTTGTCCGAACCGAAGATGCGCATCAGGTCATCTTCCAGCGACAGGAAGAACAGAGAGCGGCCCGGATCACCCTGACGGCCCGAACGGCCACGCAACTGGTTGTCGATCCGGCGCGACTCGTGGCGTTCAGTGGCCAGAACGAAGAGACCACCGGCCTCGAGCACTTTCTGTTTCTCCTCCGCGGTCGCGGCCTCGATACGGGCGCGGACCTCTTCGGGATCGGCTTCGGGATCCTGGCTCAGCGCCTCCTGCACGCGCATTTCGACGTTGCCGCCGAGCTGGATATCGGTCCCGCGACCGGCCATGTTGGTGGCGATGGTCACTGCACCCAGACGGCCAGCGTCACCCACGATCTGGGCTTCCTGCTCGTGCTGGCGAGCGTTGAGAACGTTGTGCTGGATGCCGGCCTGCGTCAGCAGCTGCGAGAGCATCTCGGATTTCTCGATGGAGGTGGTGCCCACGAGGATCGGCTGGCCCTTGGCATTGGCCTCGCGGATCGCCTCGATCACCGCCTGATATTTCTCGATAGCAGTGCGGTAGACACGGTCATGCTCGTCAATCCGCTGCACGGGACGGTTGGTCGGAACCTCGACCACGCCCAGCTTGTAGATCTCGGCAAATTCCTCGGCCTCGGTTGAGGCCGTACCGGTCATGCCACCCAGTTTCTCGTAAAGACGGAAGTAGTTCTGGAACGTCACCGAAGCCAGCGTCACGTTCTCGGGCTGGACCGTCACGCCCTCTTTCGCCTCGATCGCCTGATGCAGACCGTCCGACAGGCGGCGGCCCTTCATGGCGCGGCCGGTATGTTCGTCGATCAACACGATCTCGCCATTGGCCACTACGTAATTATCGTCTTTGTTGAACAGCTTATGCGCGCGCATCGCCTGCGTGGCATGGTGAACGATAGTGGTAGACTCGGGGTCGTAGAGCGACTGGCCCTCGGGGAGGATACCGTCTTCCTGCAGACGACGCTCGAGGAATTCGTTCCCCTCCTCGGTGAAGGTCGCGTTGCGGGCCTTCTCGTCAATCGAGTAATGCTCTTCGGTCAGCTCGGGGATATAGGCGTTGAGCTTGATATAGAGGTCCGAACGGTCTTCGGAAGGACCCGAAATGATCAGCGGCGTGCGGGCCTCGTCGATCAGGATCGAGTCGACCTCGTCCACGATGGCGAAGAAATGACCGCGCTGCGCCATTTCCTCGACCGAGTTCTTCATGTTGTCACGAAGATAGTCGAAGCCCAGCTCGTTATTGGTCGCATAGGTGATATCGGCCTGATAGGCGGCCTTTTTCTCGGCATCGGGCTGGAAAGGCACGACGACGCCGGTGGTCAGACCCAGCGCGCCATAGACCTTCGACATCCACTCCGCGTCACGACGCGCGAGATAATCGTTCACCGTCACCACATGCACGCCCTTACCGGCCAGCGCATTGAGATAGACGGGGAAAGTCGCCATGAGCGTCTTGCCCTCACCGGTCTTCATTTCGGCGATCTGGCCCTGATGCAGGAAGATCCCCGCCATCAGCTGGACATCGAAAGCACGCAGGCCGAGTGCACGGCGCGCACCCTCGCGGCAGTTGGCAAAAGCTTCGGGCAGCAGGTCGTCAAGGCTCTCGCCCTGCTCCTGCACCCGCTTCTGGAATTCGCGCGTCTTCCCGATGAGACCCTCATCGGTCAGAGCCGCGAACTCTTCCTCGAGCGCGTTGATTTTCGCCACAAGCGGACGAACGGATTTTACCTTGCGGTCATTCGGCGTGCCGAAAACCTTTTTCGCGAGTGTTCCGAGCCCGAGCATGACTTCTCCGCAATTGGACTGACCAAATCGTGTGTGGAGCTACCCTTGCCGCGCTTTCTGGCGCCCCCTAAGAAGCATGTGAGAAAGGGCTCGGATAGCCTTTTTGACCCTTGGCGATGTAAGGGTCGACTGTCAGAGTGTCAACGCCGCGGACAAACGCGGCAATGAAGGAGTGGCCAAGATGCCGAAACTGACGAAACTTTTGGGAACCGCTGCAGTGGTCGCGATGATGGCTGCCGGTGCGTATGCGCAAGACAGCACGCCCTCAGCGCCGGCGGCCGATACAGCAGCATCCACGCCTGCCAAGAAAGATTACCGCAAGGATGTGAACGCCGATACGGTGGTCGCCACCGTGAATGGCAAGGACATTACCGTGGGCCAGATGCAGATCGTCCGCGACAGCCTGCCCGCGCAATATCTGCAGATGGATGATGCGACGCTGTTCAAGGGGATCCTTGATCAACTGGTGCAGCAGACCGCGCTTTCCGAGCTGGGCGAAGGCCGCAAGACCAAGCGTGATGATGTGGCACTGGAAGTGCAGCGCCGCGCCTATCTGGCGGGTTCCATGCTGGAATATAGTGCAAATCGTGCCGTTTCCGACGATGCCGTGCAAAAGGCCTATGATGCCAAATACAAGGCCGCCGATCCGGTGACGGAATATCACGCGGCCCATATCATCGTGCCGACCAAGGAAAAGGCCGAAGAGCTGAAGAAGCAGCTCGATGACGGTGCCGACTTCGCCGAACTCGCCAAAGCCAATAGCCAAGATGGTGCGGCGGCCAATGGCGGCGATCTGGGATGGTTCTCTCTCGACCAGATGGTCGAACCCTTCGGCGCGGCCGTGGCCGATATGAAGGATGGACAGATCTCCGAACCCGTCCAGACGCAATATGGCTGGCACATCATCAAACGTGAGGGATCGCGTATCGCCGATGCGCCGAAACTTGCAGATGTCCGCGACGAACTTGAAGGCGATCTGCGCCAGAAAGCTGTCGAGAGCCGCGTGAAAGACACGGTTGATGCCGCAGATGTGAAGCGGATGGACGACGATATTGATCCTGCTATCCTGAAGAACGATAAGTTGTTCGGTCAATAAGGCCGAAACCTGGAAGGGGATGGCATATGCCTGGTAAGAAAAAGACGATCAAGCGCTACGCAAAGCGCGTGGACAAGCTTGAAAGCAAGGTCACGAAGCTCAAGAAGAAGCTGAAGGCCAGCGCGGTCGAGGCCGAAATCGCTCCGGCGAAGGTCTCGCTGATTTCGCCCTTTGCACCGGCATCCTTCCCCGACCTGCCCGAAATCGAGGGCGTCCGCTTCGCATCTGCCGCAGCGGGCGTCAAATATGCAGGCCGCACCGATGTGATGCTGGCCGAGATTTGCCCAGGTTCCGCGATTGCGGGTGTGTTCACCAAATCCTCGACCCGTGCGGCCTGTGTGCTGGACAATCAGGCCAAGCTTGCGGGCACTCCGGCTTCCGATCAGGGCGCGGCCATTCTGGTGAACTCGGGCAATGCCAACGCCTTTACCGGCGCCAATGGTCAGGCCTCGGTCGATGCGATCTCGGGCAAAGTGGCCGAGACGCTGGATCTTCCCGCCTCGCGCGTGTTCACCTCCTCGACGGGTGTAATCGGCGAGCCGCTGCCGCATGACCGGATCACCAATGTTCTGGGCGAGCTGAAGGCCAAACTCAGCCCCGCCTCGATCTCCGACGCGGCCCGCGCCATCATGACCACCGACACCTTCCCCAAAGGCGCATGCGCGACCATCGTAGGCGAAGGCGGCGAGATCAAGATCGCCGGTATCGCCAAGGGCTCGGGGATGATCGCGCCGAATATGGCGACGATGCTGGTCTATATCTTCACCGATGCGACCATCGCCCCCGCGCTGCTGCAAAAACTGCTGTCGTGGCAGGTGGATGATACGTTCAACGCGATCACTGTCGATAGCGACACCTCGACCTCGGATGCGCTGATCCTTGCCGCGACCGGCAAATCGCCTGCAGCCGAACTGATCGAGGGCACCGACGCCTCGATCGCCTTCGAGAAAGCTCTGCGCGCCGTGATGACCGATCTGGCCAAACAGGTTGTGATGGATGGCGAGGGCGCCACCAAATTCGTCGAAGTGCAGGTAACCGGCGCACAGACCCCCGCCGATGCCCATACCATCGCCATGTCCATCGCCAACTCGCCGCTGGTGAAAACCGCGATTGCGGGCGAGGATGCCAACTGGGGCCGGATCGTGGCGGCTGTCGGTAAATCCGGCGCCTATGCCGAGCGCGACCTGCTGACCATCCGCTTCGGCGATATCGTGGTGGCCGAAAAGGGCTGGCGCAATCCCGAATATTCCGAAGAGGAAACATCGGCCTATATGAAACAGTCCGAGCTGGTGATCGGCGTGGATCTGGGTCTAGGCGAGGCGTCGAAGACCGTATGGACCTGTGATCTGACCCACCGCTATATCGACATCAACGCGGATTACCGTTCGTGACGAAGAAGATCATCCTCGTCTCGGCCGTCGCCCTGATCGATGCCGACGGGCGCGTGCTTCTGGCACAGCGCCCCGAAGGCAAGTCGATGGCGGGTCTGTGGGAGTTTCCGGGGGGCAAGGTCGAGCCGGGCGAGACGCCCGAGGCCTGCCTGATCCGCGAGCTGAAGGAAGAGCTTGGCATCGATACGTGGGCGAGCTGCCTTGCACCACTGACATTCGCCAGCCACAGCTATGACGACTTCCATCTGCTGATGCCGCTCTTTGCCTGCCGCAAATGGGAGGGCATCCCCTCCCCGCGCGAGGGACAGACGCTGGAATGGGCGCAGGCCAAGGATCTGACCACCTATCCGATGCCGCCCGCCGACATTCCGCTGATCCCGATGCTGCGGGACTGGCTGTAGGAAAAACTTCTTGATTCGTGTTTTGGGCGCCCTAACTGGGCGCCCTTCACATTCAATGGCGGCAATATAGGCAGTTTCGCCGCGCGATTGTCGACAAAGTTTCAAAACTGCCCACGATTAAGAAATAATTCACCCATCCGCGCCTTTTTTCTTTGCAATTTTATGACAATCCTGTTTTATAAAGATATCGGATTAATCAGGATCCGTAGCACCTTGTAAGGGAGGTCCCTATGCTTCGCACTATCACCGTTGGCAGCTCGGTTTCGATCCAGGGCATCTACCACAGCAAACTTGCAGACGGCAAAATCACCGTCCGCGTTGGTGAGGAACTCTATACCGGACGTCCGGTTACCCGCTGATCGCCAGAGGCGTCCCACGGCGCGCAGGGGAGGGCGTGCCGGTCCGGTCGATGCCTTGAAAGGTCAGAAGGTAAGAAAAAGAGGCCCCACGGGGCCTCTTTTTTTATGCGTAAGGGACGGGAGGCTCACTCCCCTTCGGTGAATTGCAGACGCGCGAGCTCGGCATAGAGCCCGCCTTCGGCCACGAGGCTCTCATGGGTGCCCTGTGCCACGATCCGGCCCTGATCGAAGACCACAATCCGGTCGGCCTTCTTCACCGTCGCCAGGCGGTGCGCGATAATAATGGTGGTGCGGTCCTGCGAGAGCTTCTCGACCGCGGACTGCACCGCACGCTCGGAGGAAGCATCAAGCGCCGAGGTCGCCTCGTCGAGCAGCAGGATCGGCGCATCACGCAACATGGCACGCGCAATGGCCACCCGCTGTTTCTGTCCGCCCGACAGCATCACACCGCGTTCGCCCACATAGGTATCGAGCCCCTCGGGCAAAGCCTGCAGGAAATCGAGCGCGTGGGCCGCCTCGGCGGCGGCCTCCACCTCAGCATCGGAGGCATCAGGGCGACCGAAGCGGATATTCTCGCGGGCAGAGGCGGCAAAGATCACCGGATCCTGAGGGACCAGCGCAATCGCCTGACGGAAATCGGGCCGGGCCATCTGGCGCAGATCGATCCCGTCGATGCTGACGCGCCCCGTCTCCGGGTCCCAGAATCGCTGGATCAGCTGGATAATCGTGGTCTTGCCTGCGCCCGAAGGCCCGACAAGCGCCACGGTTTCACCGGCGGCGATATCGAGTGTCACATGATCCAATGCCGAAGTGTCGGGACGCGAGGGGTAATGGAAGCTGACATCGGTGAAGCTGATCGCCCCCTTCGCCGGACGCGGCAGAGCCATCGGCTGGGCCGGATCCTCGATCGTGTCCTTGGTCTGCAGCAGTTCGATCAGACGCTCGGTCGCCCCTGCCGCACGCTGCAGCTCGCTCCAGATCTCCGACAGAGCGCCGACAGAGCCCGCGACCATCACCGCATAGATAACGAACTGCACCAGCTCGCCCACCGACATCAGGCCATTGCGCACATCCCGCGCGCCGATCCACAGCACACCCACTACGCCAGAAAAGATCAGGAAGATGACAATCATCGTCATCAGCGAGCGCGTGCGGATCCGGCGATTGGCGGCGCTGTAGCTCTTTTCCGTTACATCGCGGAAGCGCAGGCGGGTGCGGACCTCATGGGTAAAGGCCTGGATGGTCTGCGCCGACAGGAGCGCCTCGGAGGCCGAACCGGAGGAACTGGCGATCCAGTCCTGATTCTCGCGCGAGAGGCCGCGCAGACGGCGCCCCAGAACCACGATCGGCACGATCACCGCCGGCACGATCAGCAGCACCAGCCCCGTGAGCTTGGCCGAGGTCACCAGTAGCATCACCATCCCGCCTGCAAAGATCATGAAATTGCGCAGTGCCACCGAGACGGAGGATCCGATCACCGACAGGATCAGCGTGGTATCGGTCGTGATACGCGAGATGATCTCGCCAGTGAGGATTCGCTCGTAGAAGGCGGGCGACATGGAAATCACACGATCGAACACCGCCATGCGGATATCGGCCACGACCCGTTCACCGAAGCGCGTTACAAGATAATAGCGCGCGCCCGTCCCTATCGCGAGAAGCGCCGTGATTACCAGCGCCGCACCGAAATACTGGTCAAGAAGCGCCGCACCGCTATTGAACCCGTCCACCACGCGGCGGACCGCAATCGGCAGGATCAGCGAAACGGAAGCGGTCAGCACCAGCGCGAGGAGCGCACACAGCGCAAGGCCGCGATAGGGTCGCAGGAATGGCCAGAGGCCTTTCAGCGCACCGATCTTCTTGGTGGTCGGGCGATCTTCGGTACTCGTCTTGGATCTTCGCACTATAAGGCCTCCTGCGGTTTACCCGCGGTTTAGGCAGGGAACCCCTTGCAGACAAGGCTCGAATAACAATTTGGGGGGAAGGTTGCGGGACTGTGAAGCCGAAGGGGGACGTTCGGGCGGCCCAAAAGTCAAAAGCCGCAGATCTTGCGATCCGCGGCTTTTTGAAATTGGTGCCCAGAAGAGGACTCGAACCTCCACGCCTTGCGGCACACGGACCTGAACCGTGCGCGTCTACCAATTCCGCCATCTGGGCGTTCCGACCTTGCTGCGAGGCAGCTCAGCTGGTGTGAGGGCCTTCTACGGGGAGCGCCCGAAACCGTCAATAGGAAATTTTCATTTTTGTCGTAGAAAATTTGCATTGCCGCTGGCCTCTTGTCCGGAGGGGTGTAAATCGGTAATCAGGAAGGGAAAATCTGCAAGGGGGAGGCCCAGCCGATGTCGAAACTTGTCACGATCTATGGTGGTTCCGGTTTTGTGGGGCGTTATATCGCCCGCCGGCTTGCGAAGGATGGCTGGCGCATCCGGATCGCCGTTCGCCGTCCGAACGAGGCGCTTTTCACCAAACCCTATGGCGCGGTCGGTCAGGTCGAGCCCGTGTTCTGCAATATCCGTGATGACGCCTCTGTGCGCATGGCCATGATGGGGGCGGATGCGGTTGTGAACTGCGTAGGTATCCTGAATGTCGCCGGCAAGAATGGTTTCGACGCCGTGCAGGCCGATGGCGCGGAGCGAATCGCCCGCATCGCCGCCGAGCTGGGCGTGAAGACCATGGTCCATCTATCGGCCATCGGTGCCGATGCCAATTCGGCCAGCGCCTATGCGCGCTCCAAGGCCAAGGGTGAGGCGGGAATACTGCAGCACTTCCCCGATGCGATGATCCTGCGCCCCTCGGTCCTGTTTGGCACCGAAGACGGGTTCTTCAACAAATTTGCCGCGATGAGCCGCTTCACTCCGGTCCTGCCGATCACCGGTGGGGGCTCGAAATTCCAGCCGGTCTGGGTGGATGATGTGGCCGCCGCCGCTGTCATGGGCGTCGAGGGCAAGGCCAAGGGCACGTTCGAGCTGGGCGGCCCCGATCAGGCAAGCCTCACCGAGCTGATGAAAACCATGCTGGGCGTCATCAACCGTAAGCGCGCGATCTTCAATATGCCCTTCGGTCTAGCCTCGCTGATGGCCAGCGTCTTCGATGGGTTGCAGGGCGCGACCGGCGGGCTCTTCAACAACACGCTCCTGACCCGAGATCAGGTGAAAAACCTCAAGAAAGACAACATCGTTTCGGCAGATGCGCGGGGCTTTGCTCAACTCGGCATCACACCTATGGCAATGGGAGCGATCATGCCGGGTTACCTCTGGCGCTTCCGCCCGCATGGGCAGTATGAAGATATCCAAGCTTCTGCCAAAAATCTAAAACGGTCCTGATCTGATGAATGATACCCTCTCCGCCGCGATACTTGGATTTGTAGAGGGTCTCACAGAGTTCCTTCCCGTCTCGTCCACCGGCCATGTGCTGATCGTGGGCGAGATGCTCGGCTTCCACTCCACCGGCCATGCCTTTGAAGTGGTGATCCAGCTGGGCGCAATCCTCGCGATTCTGGGCGTCTATGCCAAGAAGCTCTACGAGGTGTTCTCCTCCGCCCCGCATGATCCGCAGGCAAGACGGTTTATCTTCTCGGTGCTGCTGGCCTTCCTGCCCGCTGTATTTATCGGGATCGCGGCACATGATTTCATCAAGCGCGTGCTCTTCGATTCGCCGCTTATCATCGCCACCACACTCGTTCTGGGCGGGATTATCCTGATCGTTATCGACAAGATGGATCTGCATCCCAAACATGATGACGCCATGAAGATCCCGCTGGGTAAGGCCCTTGCGATTGGTTTCATCCAGTGTCTGGCAATGATCCCGGGCACATCGCGGTCGGGTTCGACCATCGTCGGCGCCATGTTGATGGGGGTCTCGAAACGCGCGGCGGCCGAATTCAGCTTTTTCCTGTCCATGCCCACTATGGCAGGTGCCTTCGCCTATGACCTTTACAAGAACTACGATGTGCTGAACGCTGACGACATGATGCTGATCGTGATCGGCTTCGTTATGGCCTTTATCTCGGCAGTGATCGTCGTGCGCCACCTGCTCGACTTCATTTCCCGTCACGGCTACGCGGTTTTCGGCTATTGGCGCATCCTTGTCGGCCTTGCGATCTTTGGCTATTTCGGGCTTCTCCGCTAGATAGGTATTAATAGCTGACCTATTTTGGAGCAATTTTTCTCACGAAACTGCGTAAATCCGAAAAAAAGCTATATTTAGGTCAGCACCTCTTACTTTTAATGCCTTTCCCGAGCGTGTAGCAAAGTCCCAAAGAAACGCTAGGGAGGCGCTAGCCATGGCCAAGCAACGCATGCTGAAGTTCGTCTCGACGGCAAAGGAAATGCCGGCGAAGCGCGATGCAAAGCAACGCGCCCAGGACTTCAACGAAATCTACGCGGAATATGCCGAACAGAAAGCTGCCGAGCAGGCAGGGCGCTGTTCGCAATGTGGTGTGCCTTATTGCCATACACATTGCCCGCTGCATAACAACATTCCCGACTGGCTGCGCCTGACGGCGGAGGGCCGTCTGGAGGAAGCCTACCAGATTTCTCAGGCGACCAATACCTTCCCCGAAATCTGCGGCCGCATTTGCCCGCAGGACCGTCTGTGCGAAGGAAATTGCGTCATCGAGCAATCTGGCCACGGCACCGTGACCATCGGCTCGGTCGAGAAATACATCACCGACACCGCCTTCGAGAACGGTTGGGTCCCCTCGATCAAACCGAAGAAAGAGCGCGAAGAGAGCATTGGCATCATCGGCGCGGGCCCCGGTGGCCTGGCGGCGGCGGATGTGCTGCGCCGTGCGGGCTGCAAGGTCACTGTCTATGACCGTCACGACCGCGCAGGCGGGCTGCTGACCTACGGTATCCCCGGCTTCAAGCTGGAGAAGGATATCGTCATGCGCCGCGTGACCCAGCTCGAGGAAGCGGGCGTCGAGTTCGTGCTGAACTGCAACGTCGGCACCGACATCACCTTTGACGCGATCCGCGGCAAGCATGATGCGGTCCTGATCGCAACCGGCGTCTACAAGACCCGCGATCTGCGTGATCCGGGTTCGGATGCCTCCGGTATCGTGCGCGCCATCGACTATCTGACCTGCTCGAACAAGCTCTCCTTCGGCGACGAGGTTGCCGAGTTCGAGGATGGCACGCTGAACGCGGCGGGCAAGAATGTCGTGGTCATCGGTGGTGGCGACACCGCGATGGACTGCGTGCGCACCGCCATCCGTCAGGGCGCGACCTCGGTCAAATGTCTCTACCGCCGTGACCGTGCCAATATGCCCGGCTCGCAGCGCGAAGTGCAGAACGCCGAGGAAGAAGGCGCGGAATTCGTTTGGCTGGCAGCGCCGAAAGGCTTCAGCGGCAATCCGGTCTCCTCGATCACCATCCAGAAGATGAAGCTGGGCCAGCCCGATGCTTCGGGCCGTCAGTCGCCCGAGCCGATCGAGGGCGGGATCTACGAGGAGAAAGCCGATCTGGTCATCAAGGCCCTCGGTTTCGAGCCGGAAGACCTGCAGGACCAATGGGACACCAAAGAGCTTGAAGTGACCCGTTGGGGGACCGTCAAGGCCGAGTTCGGCACCCATGCGACCAATATCCCCGGCGTTTACGCAGTAGGCGATATCGTGCGCGGGGCCTCGCTGGTGGTCTGGGCGATCCGTGACGGCCGCGAGGCCGGTGCCGAGATCATCCGCTACCTCGATGGCGTGACGGCCGTCGCCGCCGAGTAACCCTATCCACGCAGGCCGGTTCCTTAAAGCAAACCAGAGGGACCGGCGCGAAGAGACGGAAAGGACCGGACCCATGAAATGGGTGGCAGTTTTTGCACTTCTGATGAGCGGCGCCAGCGCTCAGGCCCAATCGGCGGACGATACGTTCGCCGTGCCTGAGAACTGCACGCTGGATCTGACGGTTCAGATGCATAGCTGTCAGGTCGCCAATCTCTATCACTGCGCGGGGGACGCCGAGGGCGATCGCTGGATCTCCTATGCCGATGGCGAGGGCGAATATTTCCTGTCGCTGATCGATCACGAGACCCGCTGGCTCCGCTCGATCAGCCTCGAAAGCGGGGAAATCGCCGAGCTGGATGAAGCTGCATCGAAAGACAACGCTTCTTTCAGCGCGCTTCTGGAAACGGGCGAGGATGATTACGACTTCGTCACGCGGAACAATTTCGGCGAGACCCGCCGCCAGATCGGCCGCGACTGGCTGACCGGCGAGACGGTGACGATCGACGGCAAGAGTATGGAACGCGCCGATTTCACGCTGGAGACGCAGGACGGCGAGGGCAATGTGATCGCCCGCCGCTCCGGCATCCAGTATATCGACCGCGATCTGCGCGTCTTCTTCTCGGGGCGCGAGAGCTTCCAGAACCCGCAAGGCGACAACATAGAGACCAATGATGCGCCGGTCACCTTTTCCCGCAAGGGCGATGAGGGCTTCGGCGCGGCTAAGCCGCTCTTTGACTGCGACATGATGATGACGGCGCTGCGCCCCGAAGATTTGTACTGACCGGCGCAGCCCCAAACGAACCCCTTGGCGCAAGCCATCCCTGAATTCGCCGCGCTTTACCGCCGGTGCACTACGTTCTCCCAAGGAGGCAGACATGACCAAATATGATGAAGCCTGGGTCGCCCACGAGGAAGCCAAGCGTAAATGGATGTCGGAAAACTCGCTCTACAAGGCGGATGACGAGAAATCGTCCTGCGGTGTGGGGCTTGTTGTCTCGATCGACGGGAAAGCCTCGCGTCGCGTCGTGGAAAACGGCATCGACGCGCTAAAAGCCATCTGGCACCGCGGTGCCGTGGATGCGGACGGCAAGACCGGTGACGGCGCGGGTATCCATGTGCAGATCCCTGCCCCCTTCTTCCACGACCAGATCCGCCGCACCGGCCACGAGCCGGATATGGACAAGCGTATCGCCGTTGGTCAGGTCTTCCTGCCGCGCACCGACTTTGGCGCACAGGAACATTGCCGGACCATCGTCGAATCCGAAGTTCTGCGCATGGGCCATTATATCTATGGCTGGCGCCACGTTCCGGTGGACACTTCCTGCCTGGGCGACAAGGCCAACGCCACCCGCCCCGAGATCGAGCAGATCCTGATCCGCAACGAGAAGGATATCGACGAGGAGCAGTTCGAGCGCGAGCTGTACATCATCCGCCGCCGGATCGAGAAAGCGGCCATCGCGGCCCAGCTGAAGGGCCTCTATATCTGCTCGCTCTCGACGCGTTCGATCATCTACAAGGGCATGATGCTGGCCGAGCAGGTTGCGGAATTCTATCCCGACCTCAAGGATGACCGCTTTGAGTCGTCCTTTGCGATTTACCACCAGCGCTATTCCACCAACACCTTCCCCGAATGGTGGCTGGCACAGCCCTTCCGTATGCTGGCGCATAACGGCGAGATCAACACGATCAAGGGCAACATCAACTGGATGAAATCGCACGAGATCCGCATGGCCTCGGCGACCTTTGGCGATATGGCCGAAGACATCAAGCCGGTGATCCCCGCCGCGTCGTCCGACTCGGGTGCGCTGGATTCGGTGTTCGAGCTGATGGTTCGTTCGGGCCGTATCGCGCCCATGGTGAAAACCATGCTGGTGCCCGAAGCCTGGTCGAAAGCGACCGACGAGATGCCCAAGGCATGGCAGGACATGTATGGCTATTGCAACGCCGTGATGGAGCCGTGGGACGGCCCTGCCGCGCTGGCGATGACCGATGGCCGCTGGGTCTGCGGTGGTCTGGACCGGAACGGACTGCGCCCGCTGCGCTATGTGGTGACCGGCGATGGCATGCTGATTGCCGGTTCGGAAGTCGGCATGGTGCCGACCGACGAGGCCACTGTTGTGGAAAAAGGCGCACTTGGTCCGGGGCAGATGATTGCCGTCGATATGACCGAGGGCAAGCTTTACCACGATACCGACCTGAAAGACAAACTGGCCGCCTCGCGCCCCTTCGGTGACTGGATCCAGAAGGTCACCGACCTGTCCGAGCTGATGCGCGACCTGCCCGAGGCTGCAAAATATACCGGCGCCGAGCTGCGTAAGCGCCAGATGGCGGCAGGCTACACGGTCGAAGATATCGAGCAGGTCCTGAGCCCGATGGCCGAGGATGGCAAAGAAGCCATCGCCTCGATGGGCGATGACACGCCGCCTGCCGTTCTGTCCAAGAAATACCGCCCCCTGAGCCATTTCTTCCGCCAGAACTTCAGCCAGGTGACCAACCCGCCGATCGACTCGCTGCGCGAGAACCGCGTGATGTCGCTCAAGACGCGATTCGGTAACCTCAAGAACGTGCTGGACGAAGATAGCGCCCAGACCGAGATCCTCATTCTTGATACGCCCTTCATCGCGAATGAAGAGTTCAACAAGATGGCGGAGATCTTCGGCGAGCATATCTCGATCATCGACTGCACCTTCCCTGCCGGTGCGGATCAGGAAGCGCTGCGTGACGGTCTGGCCCGTATCCGCAACGAGGCGGAAGATGCCGTGCGCTCGGGTGCCGGCCACATCGTTCTGACCGACGAGAACCAGTCCGAAGACAAGATCGCGATGCCGATGATCCTCGCGACTTCGGCCGTGCATAGCTGGCTGACCCGCAAGGGCCTGCGCACGTTCTGCTCGATCAATGTCCGTTCGGCAGAATGCATGGACCCGCATTACTTCGCGGTTCTGGTGGGCTCGGGGGCAACCACGGTCAACGCCTATCTGGCCGAGGATACGCTGGCCGACCGTATTGACCGTGGCCTGATCGAAGGCACCCTGCTCGACGCCGTGCGCAAGTTCCGCGATGCGGTGGATGCGGGCCTGCTGAAGATCATGGCGAAGATGGGGATTTCGGTGATTTCCTCCTATCGCGGTGGTCTGAACTTCGAGGCCGTGGGTCTGTCGCGCGCCATGGTGGCCGAGTATTTCCCCGGCATGCATTCGCGTATTTCGGGCATCGGTCTGCACGGCATCCAGCACAAGCTGGAAGAGGTCCACAAGTTGGGCTGGCTGGGTGGTCAGGACGTTCTGCCGATCGGCGGCTTCTACAAATCGCGCCGTTCGGGCGAGACCCACGCATGGGGTGCGCAGGGTATGCATATGCTGCAAGCCGCCTGTGACCGCGCCAGCTATGACCTGTGGAAGCAGTATAGCACCATGATGCGGGCCAACCCGCCGATCCATATCCGCGACCTTCTGGACGTGAAGCCGCTGGGCAAGCCCGTCCCGATCGAGGAAGTGGAATCGATCACCTCGATTCGTAAGCGGTTCGTGACGCCGGGCATGTCGCTGGGGGCGCTCTCGCCCGAGGCGCACAAACTCCTGAACGTCGCGATGAACCGTATCGGTGCGAAATCCGATAGCGGTGAGGGCGGCGAGGATCCGGCCCACTTCGTGCCGGAGCCGAATGGCGACAATCCGTCCGCCAAGATCAAGCAGGTGGCCTCGGGCCGTTTCGGTGTGACCGCCGAATATCTCAACCACTGCGAAGAGCTGGAGATCAAGGTCGCCCAAGGTGCGAAACCGGGTGAAGGTGGCCAGCTTCCGGGCATGAAGGTCACCGACCTGATCGCGCGTCTGCGTCACTCGACCAAGGGTGTCACGCTGATATCGCCGCCGCCGCACCACGATATCTACTCGATCGAGGATCTGGCGCAGCTGATCTACGATCTCAAGCAGATCAACCCGCGCTGCAAGGTGACGGTGAAGCTGGTGGCGTCTTCGGGCGTTGGCACGATTGCCGCTGGCGTGGCCAAGGCCAAGGCCGATGTTATCCTCGTGTCCGGTCATAATGGCGGCACCGGCGCGTCTCCGGCGACCTCGATCAAATTCGCGGGTCTGCCGTGGGAGATGGGTCTGACCGAAGCGCATCAGGTTCTGGCGATGAACAACCTGCGTGGCCGCGTCACGCTGCGGACCGATGGCGGTCTGCGCACGGGGCGTGACATCGTCATGGCCGCCATGATGGGCGCCGAGGAATACGGTATCGGCACCGCCGCCCTGATCGCGATGGGCTGTATCATGGTGCGTCAGTGCCAGTCGAACACCTGCCCTGTCGGCGTCTGCACCCAAGACCCCGAGATGCGCAAGAAGTTCACCGGCACGGCGGATAAGGTCGTCAACCTGATCACCTTCTACGCACAGGAAGTCCGCGAGATCCTCGCCTCCATCGGCGCACGGTCGCTCGATGAGGTGATCGGTCGTGCCGACCTTCTGACGCAGGTCTCGCGTGGGTCGGCGCATCTGGATGATCTCGATCTCAACCCGCTTCTGCTGACCGTGGATGGCTGGGAAAAGATCGTCTATGACCGCTCGAAGCCGCGCAACTATGTGCCCGATACGCTGGATGCCGAAATCATCCGCGACGGTGCGCGCTTCTTCGACGAAGGCGAGAAGATGCAGCTCTCCTATGCGGTGCGCAACACGCACCGCACCATCGGGACGCGCGCCTCGAGCCACATCGTGCAGAACTTCGGGATGCGCAACGCGCTCCAGCCCGACCATCTGACGGTGAAGCTCACGGGGTCTGCCGGCCAGTCGCTGGGCGCCTTCGCGGCTCCGGGCCTCAAGATCGAGGTGTCGGGCGACGCGAACGACTATGTCGGCAAGGGTCTGTCGGGCGGTATCATCGTGGTGCGTCCGCCGATGATCTCGCCGCTGAAAGCCTCCGAGAACACCATCATCGGCAATACCGTGCTTTACGGTGCGACCGATGGCTACCTGTTCGCGGCAGGCCGTGCGGGCGAGCGTTTCGCCGTGCGCAACTCCGGCGCGCGGGTGGTGATCGAGGGCTGTGGCACCAATGGTTGTGAATACATGACCGGCGGTGTGGCAGTGATCCTTGGCTCGATCGGTGCGAACTTCGGCGCGGGGATGACGGGCGGTATGGCCTATCTCTACGATCCGGAAGGCGTGGCCGAGAACCTGATCAACCCGGAATCGCTCGTGACCTGCGGTATCGGCCACAGCCACTGGGAATCCCAGCTGAAGGGCCTCATCGAGCGTCATTACGAGGAAACCCGCTCGGTCAAGGCGGCGGATATCCTGCAGAACTGGGAGACCGAGCGTCTCAACTTCCTGCAGGTCTGCCCGAAAGAGATGCTGCAGACCCTGCCCTATCCGCTCTCGGATGAACCCGAAGCGGTTCCGGCAGAGTAACAGACTGGAACGGGGCCCGAGCGGCCCCGTTTTTCCATGCAAATTTCATGTGGGTAACTGCGGCCTTGGGGCTGCATCTGCCCACGTTTCGTGGCAGAAGGCTTGACCTGTCCGCAGGCTCAGGGACTTATGGCGACATGGCGAAACCGAAAAGCTCCACCTCCAAGACCGCCAGAGCGGCAAAGAAGAAACCGGCCTCCAAGAAGGCATCGGTGCCCCTCTCGCGTGCGACCACCGTAGCGTGGCTGCGCGCCCATGTCCTGCGTGGCGTGCTGTTTCTTCTGGCGGTGGTGTTGGCGGTGGTGGTGCTTTACAAGTTCATCAACCCGCCGACGACCATCACCATGTTCAGCGAAGCGCGCCGGCTGGGTGGCATCGACCATGAATGGGCCGCGATGGACGATATCGCACCGGTCATGGCCCGCTCGGCCGTGGCGGCCGAAGATGCGAATTTCTGCCGTCACTGGGGGTTCGACATGCGCGCGATCCGCAAGGTGATCGATGAGGGCTCCTCGCGCGGCGCCTCCACAATCAGTCAGCAAACCGCCAAGAACGTCTTCCTCTGGCAAGGGCGTTCGTGGCTGCGAAAGGCGATGGAGGCGGCCCTGACCCCTGCTATCGAGTTCATCTGGAACAAGCGCCGCATCCTCGAGGTCTATCTGAACGTGGCCGAGTTCGATGAAGGCGTCTTCGGGATCGATGCCGCGGCTTTCCGCTATTTCCGCACCACGCCCGACAAGCTGACAGCCCGTCAGGCGGCGTTGCTGGCGGCTGTGCTGCCAAACCCCAAGGAGCGCGATGCAGCCCATCCTTCGGCCTTCCTGTCGCGTCGTGCGAATGCGATCATGGACGGGGCCGCCACGATCGAGCGTGACGGCCGCGCGGAATGTTTCGAGCGTTAGACGCGCACCATCTGCACCTGCACCACATCGCATTGCTGGGTGCGGAAGGCTGCGGCGCAGGCCTCGAGGTAATAATGCCAGCCGCGCAGGAATTCCTGCCCGTAACCCAACTCAGTGGCCTTGGCCGCACGCTCCCGCAGCCGCTCGGACCACATCCGGCAGGTCTGGGCGTAATCCTCACCGAAAGCAAAGACCTCCTGCACCCTCATGCCTGCCTTGGCCGCCTGTTCGCGGATCTTGCCATCCGACAAAAGCATGCCGCCCGGAAACGCGTATTGGCGGATATAGTCGGAGCTGGCCTGATATTTCGGGAAATAGGCATCCGACACGGTGATCGCCTGAATCATCGCGCGGCCCCCTTCGTTCAGCCGGTCGCGGATCGTGCCGAAATAGGTCGGCCAGTATTTTTCGCCCACAGCCTCGATCATCTCGATGGAAACGATATTATCGAAACGTCCCTCGGTCTTGCGGTAATCCTGCAGCTTGATATCGGCGCGGCCATCCAGACGCGCATCGGCATAGCCCTTCTGCGACGGCGAGATGGTGATGCCGGTCACATGGCGCCCGCTTTCGGCAGCACGCTCGGCAAAATGGCCCCAGCCACAGCCGATCTCCAGCACCCGCTCGCCATTACCCAAACCACCGAGGATTCGGTCCAGCTTGCGGTTTTGCGCACGGGCCAGATCATTATCCTCGGGCGTGAATAACGCCGAGGAATAACTCATGCCCTCGTCGAGCCAGAGCTGGTAGAACTCGTTGCCCACATCGTAATGCGCCCGGATATTGCGCGCGGCCCCCTTCACCGAATTGGCCCGCACGATCCGGTCGATCAGGCGGAATTTCAGGTTCTGCCACGGGCTGGCAAAGGCGTAATTCTCGAGCGCCGAGAAATTCAGGAGCGCCACGGTGAGCAGGTTCTCGATGGAAGCCGTATCCCACAGCCCCGCCACATAGGTCTCGCCCAGACCGATATCACCGCGCGAGGCGATGGCCGCCACCACCGACCAGTCATGCAGCACCAGATCGGCCTCGGGCCCACCCTGACCGAAGCGATGGATGTCGCCCTCGGGCGTACGCAGAGTGAGGCTGCCTTGGGTAATGGCCTGACATGTATCCAGAAACTCGCGACGCAGGCGGTTACTCAGGAAAGGCATCATCGGGTCAGTTCTTCCTTTGGTGGGGCGGGTCTATCGCGATAGCGCGCGCCTTTGAGTTTCAACCGGAGCGCCTCCCACAGGATCAGCGCCATAATCCGCACAGGTGCCCAAGGGCGACGCAGCACGGCGCCGACGATCCGGCGATTGGTCAGCTCGACCCTCGGCGCGCGATAGGTCGCAATGAGCCCCTCCTCGCCGTTACGGAAATCGATCCGGATCACCACATGGGTGGCCGTAATTGCATATTGGAAATGATAGCCCCCGCCGATGTCCTGAAAAGGGGAAACATGAAAGATCTTGCGCGCCTCCAACACATCGGCGGGCCGGATGGGCGAAAAACCGGCATTTGCACACAGATAGCTATGCCGGTCGCCGAAGGTGTTGTTGACCTCGGCAATCACGGCGATCAGGTCATCCCCACGGAAGGCCATCCAGAAACAGACGGGGTTGAAGACACGGCCCAGAATGCGCGGCTGGGCCAGTAGGCGCAGCCGGTAGGGGCCGCTCAGCCCCTCCTGCGCAAAGGCGTGTCGTGCCCACGCCGCTCCTTGGCCTGCGCCACGCTCCCCGCCATGATCGCGGTCATGGAAGGCAAAGAGGTTGAAGCGGTTATACGAGAAAAAACGCGGCCCAGCAGGGGCCTCGGGATCGAGAAACAGATACTCGACCGGATAGCGGAAACGGTGACCGATGGCGCCGCGACGCACATGCATCGTTTCACCTGGCAAATAGTCGGTCATGCAACTGCCCCGATTTCCGGTCGCCCCATCCCTGCGGGTAGGAGTGGAGACTGCTGCGCCAGCGGCAGAAGCCCGCGGGCCACCCTCATGGCAGAGGCGATCCCGTCCTCATGGAAGCCATGACGCAGCCATGCGCCTGCAAACCATGTATTGCGCAGACCCTGACGCGCGGCAATGCCCGCTTGCGCCGCCACCGCCTCGCGGTCGAACACCGGATGATAGAATGTCTTGCTATCGTAAATCTTGCGCTCGTCGATCGCGAATTGCGGATTGAGGCTGACAAAAAGCGGATCGCTCTCGGGGATCTGCTGCAACCGGTTCATCCAGTAGCTGACGCCGAGCTTTGCTTCCTCATGACGGTGATCGGCCTGATAGACCCAGGATGACCAACAGGCGCGCCGCTTGGGCATCGCCGCCTCGTCACAATGCAGGACCATATCATTGGGCCGGTATCGGATCGCCGAAAGGAGCCGGTGTTCGACAGGATCCATATCAGCCAGAAGCCGCATCGCCTGATCCGAATGGCAAGCCATGACCACCTGATCGAAATCTTCGGGAAGCATGCCCGCACTGCTGACCGTCACGCCCTCGCTATGCCGTTTGACGGACGTGACTGGCGTCTTGGGTCGCAGATCCACGCCCCGCAAATGCAGAGCCCGCAACAGGCGCTCTACATATTGTGTAGAACCACCCTTCACAGTCCACCACTGGTGCTGTCCCGTAGCCGAAAGCAGCGCGTGGTTTTCAAAGAACCGGACCAGAGAGCGGGCAGGAAAGGCACCGATCTCCTGCGAGGGGGTGGACCAGATCGCTCCGGAGATCGGCAGGAGATAATAGTCGCGGAACCATTGCCCGAGCCCCATCTGCCCGATGAGTTCGTCCACCGTCAGATCATCGCGGGCCGCGACTTCGGGCGCGCGTGCATTGAAGGCCAGAATATCGCGTACCATGCGCAGAAAGCCGGGACGCAGGAGGTTGCGCCGCTGGGCGGTAAGTCCGCGCAGATCCTTCAAGGCATATTCGATGCGCCCTTCGTCGATCGAGGCTCCGAAGCTCATATCCGACCGGATCACCGGCACATCAAGCGTATCGAAGAGCCGCGTCAGATGCGGGTAATTGGCATAATTGAACACGATAAAACCGGTATCAACGGGTTGCTGCCCCGATCGGCCCGCCATCACCGTGCGCGCATGGCCACCAAGCCGCGTCTCGGCCTCGAAGAGTGTTACGTCATAGCTCCCGCTCAGCGCCCAAGCGGCCGAAAGCCCCGAAATCCCGCCTCCGATAACGGCGACTCGCGGCCTCAGGAGAGGATTCGCAGATACATCTAGGGACATTGTTTCTCCGGTGATTTACGCCTCATGCTACAAGATACGTCATGCAATGGGCACAAGTTTCACGCAGATGGCATTTAATTACGGAAAACTTTGGAACGTAAGAACGCCCCGCTCCCAGTGCCTTGCAAAGTTTATCTATCCTAACTCAACCTAAGCTTGCCTCATAAGTATTTCATAAACCCATAACGCGCATCCTGACGCTACGGAATTTATTCAGGGAGTGAAGGATGGAAAGCACTGTTATTAGTCCGGGGATGACGGGGCATGCTGCTTCCGCATCGCCCAATCTGGGTGGCCTGATCGGCCTTTTCCAAGCAGAACTCGGCAATACGGCCCAAGCGGCCTTCAGCCTCGGCGCGTTCGTGTCGGTTCCGACAACTGTCAGTATCGACTATCCCGAGACGATTCAGGTCGAACAGCCGATCATCATCGATGATGTCGAAGAAGCGCCCATTACAACGGCTGAAATACTCATGATGATGGAAGCCGGAGACGACTTCTACACGGCAGATATCAGTGTCCTGCTCGACGATAACCATGCTTTTACAGCAGATCCCAGCACAACCGGCGCCACCGCACTCGCAGACGCTGCGGATTTTGACTGGATGCCGAGCGCCGGTGCTGGAGCAACTGCCGCCGAAGATTACGACTACAATCTGGTCGCAGAGGGTGCGCTTGACAGCATGCCAGAACTGGATCCGCTCGATCAGTATGATGACGCGGCCCTCAGCTTCGAAAGCGCTGACAGCTTCATCTTCTTCGAGCAGGAGGCCTAAGGGGCTGGTTTACAGCCCCTTACGCACCCGATCGAAGGCGGAAAGTTCACCGATAAGATCAGCCATCTGGGTAATCGGGATCATATTCGGTCCGTCGGAGGGGGCGTTGTCGGGATCCTGATGGGTCTCGATAAACAGTGCCGAAACGCCAACCGCACAGGCCGCGCGCGCCAGAACCGGCGCAAATTCCCGCTGGCCACCCGAAGTGGTGCCCTGCCCGCCCGGCTGCTGCACGGAATGGGTCGCATCGAAGACGACCGGATAGCCCGTGCGCGACATGATCGGCAGACCGCGGAAATCGGTCACCAGCGTGTTATATCCGAAGGACGTGCCGCGATCGCAAAGCATGATCCGCTCGTTGCCGGTCGACGCGATCTTCTTGGCGACGTTTTCCATATCCCAAGGCGCCAGAAATTGGCCCTTCTTCACGTTGATGGCCCGACCGGTCTCGCCTGCTGCGAGTAGAAGATCCGTCTGACGGCAGAGGAATGCGGGGATCTGCAACACGTCAACGGCCTCGCCCACGGGTGCACATTGGTGTGCGTCATGCACATCCGTAATCACCGGACAGCCAAATTCCTCACGGATCTTCGACAGTATCCCGAGACCCTCATCGATGCCGATCCCGCGCTGGGTGCTGATCGACGACCGGTTCGCCTTGTCGTAGCTGCCTTTGAAGATGAATTTCGTGCCGGTCGCAGCGCAGGCCTCGGCAATCTTTTCGGCCATCATACGGCTATGGTCGAGGCTCTCGAGCTGGCAAGGCCCCGCGATGAGGGCAAAGGGATTAGTCCCGCCGATTTCGATATCACCGATGGTGACGATTTTATCTACGCTCATCATTCGTCCCTTCCGACCAATGGCCTACATCACGCCGCCGCGCAGGAAATCATGCACATGCAGCAGACCTACCGGCTTTTCATTCTCGACGACCAGAAGCACCGAGATCTTTTTCTGATTTAGAATTGCCAGCCCCTCGGCTGCAAGAGTATCCGGCGCAATTGTGACCGGTGTCTTGTTTGCGACCTTCGCGGCATCGGCCTGCATCAGCCCGTCCATATTGCGCCGCAAATCCCCATCGGAGATCACACCGAAGAGCTTGCCGTCCTTCATGACGATGGCAACGCCGAAGCCCTTCGCACTCATTTCCAGAAGCACATCGGACATCGGCGCTGTGTAATCTACAAAGGGAAGCGCGGCATCGGCATGCATCATCTCGGAGACGCGACGCATCTGCGCCCCCAGTTTGCCACCCGGGTGGAAGACGCCAAAATCGGTATCTTTGAACCCGCGCAGCTCCATCAGCGCCACCGCCAGCGCGTCGCCCAGCGCCAGTGTCAGCGTGGTCGAGGTGGTCGGCGCCATGCCCATCGGACAGGCCTCGGGCAGTTTGGGCAGCGTCAGCCTGTAATCGGCCGCTTTCATCAGCGTGCTCTCGGGGTTCGACGAGATCGCGATCAGCGGGATCGAGAACCGCTGGGTATGGTAGATCATATCGCGCAGCTCGGAAGTCTCGCCCGAGTTGGAGATCAGCAGGCAGATATCGGCCTCGGTCACCATGCCCAGATCACCATGGCTGGCCTCTGCCGCATGTACGAAGAACGAGGGGGTGCCGGTGGAGGCCAGCGTTGCCGCAATCTTGCGCCCGACATGGCCCGACTTACCGATCCCGCAGACGATGACACGCCCATTGATCTTCATGATCCTCTCGAGCGCCGGCACAAAATCGGCAGGCATCTCGGAAGCAAGATCGCGCAGGGCGTCAGCTTCGATGGTCAGAACCTCTCGCGCGACCCGCAGGCTCTCGGATGCGTTGATGGATTGGGCCATAAGGGCACTCCGCAGTCAAATTCGCGCAGGTGGTAACACGTTGCGCCTGCGATAGCCACAGAGCACAAGCGCAATGCCCAGCGCAACATCTAGCGTACGCGGGGATAAAGAACGGGTCACATTTTGCCACCTAAGCTTCGGATAACGCATTCCGGCATGTGAGGAACCCGATGTCCGATATTTCCGCAAACCTGTCCCTGCCCTTCATCCAGGCGTCCCAAGCCCAGAAACATGTCACCCATAACGAGGCGATCGATATTCTGGATGCGCTCGTCCAACTCTCTGTGACGAGCCGTAGCATAATGACCCCGCCCGCCACCCCCGAGACAGGCGCACGTTATATCCTCCCCGTTGGCGCGACCGGCGCATGGGCAGGCAATGAGGGGGCGGTGGCGCAATGGGGTGGTGAGGCCTGGCGCTTTTATCCGCCCCGCACGGGATGGCAAACCTATATCGCGGATGAGGCGCAATCGCTGATCTGGACGGGCACGCAATGGGCTGGGCTGTTTTCCGGCACGCTGGAGGTCGAGCGCCTTGGTATAAGCACGGCAGCCGATGACACAAACCGGCTGGCGGTGGCGTCGGAGGCCACGCTGCTGACGCATGCCGGCACCAGCCACCAGCTGAAGATCAACAAGGCGATGGCGGAGAACACCGGCAGCCTGCTGTTCCAGACCGGCTGGTCGGGACGGGCCGAGATGGGCTGCGCGGGCAGCGATGATTTCGCCATCAAGGTCAGCGCGGATGGTTCAAGCTGGGCCACAGCGCTGTCACTCGGGGCCGCAAGCGGGCAGGCCCGCCTGCCACAGGGGGCCGTCATCGATACAGCCCTGAGCGGTTCGGCCATTCTTGGCACGGTCTCCCAGACGGCAGGCGCACTGTTCGAGCGCGGCGAGACCACGGATGGCAGCTATTACAAACTGGCGAGCGGATTGATGCTCTGCCTCTCCCCCGAGATCACGATCGGCGCGGTCTCTATCGCTGCAGGCAGCCTCTTCCAGTCCGCCGCCCTGCCTTGGACCTATCCGGCAGCCTTCAGCACGGCCCCTGTCATCACTGGCAGTATCGCCACCTCCGGCACATGGATGGGGCATGGTCCCGCCGCGGTGACAGGCTGCAGCGTTACGGCCATGTCATACCAGTCCCTTACCGATGGAGGCATAATCAGGCTAACGGCCATAGGCCGATGGTTTTAAGCACCTAATCCTTTGGCACTGCCGCTCCGGTCCTTTCGGGGCGGCTTTTTCTTGTGATGGACAAGGCCCCTGCGTCGCGCGAGCCCAAAATTTCAGCAGCCCCCCTGATGGAAGAACGGGTGAAGCGCGCTCTCTGCTGGACCTCTCCGGCCAGACTGCCCTAGGATCAGGAAAACAACGGTTTTTCCAGTCATTTCCCGGAGCAACACCCGCGTATGTCCAAGACCAACGGTTCCCTGAGCGCCCGCATTGCCGACCTTCTCGAAGATGTCTATCCCGATTTCGATCCCGATATTATGGCAAGTCAGGTCATTGACGCGTTCTGGCCCGAAGGCACGCACCGGCGCAAACGGCCTCGTGTTCCGGGCAACAACCTGTGGTCCCAATCGGATGCGGTGCTCATCACCTATGGCGACTCGATCACCGATGGTGCCCATAAACCGCTGGATCTCCTCAATGACTTCCTTCTGAGCTATATGAAGGGCGTGGTGAATGGCGTCCATATCCTGCCCTTCTTCCCCTATACCTCCGATGACGGCTTCGCGGTCACCGATTATCGCAAGGTGAATTCGGCTTTGGGAGACTGGCCTGATATCAGCCGGATCGGGTCCGAGTTCCACCTGATGTCCGATCTGGTGCTCAACCATGTGTCCAGTCAGGGAGTGTGGTTCAATGCCTACCGGCAAGGGCAGGCCCCGTTCGACAAGTTCTTCTACGAGGCGCGGCCTTCGGATGACCTGAGCCAGGTGACCCGCCCGCGCACCACGCCGCTGCTGCAGGCCGTGGATACGCCCAATGGCAAACGTCATGTCTGGTGCACCTTCAGCCATGATCAGGTCGATCTCGATTTCCGCAACCCCGAGGTCCTGCTCGAGATCCTGCGCATCATCCGCCTTCATGTGGATGCGGGCGTGCAGATCCTGCGGCTCGATGCGGTGGCCTTCCTGTGGAAGGAGGTTGGGACCAACTGTATCCACCTGCCCCAGACCCATGCGATCATCCAACTGATGCGCCTGCTATGCGACTATGCCGCCGAGAACGTCATCCTTCTGACCGAGACCAACGTCCCCAAGGCCGAGAACCTTAGCTATTTCGGGGATCGGGATGAGGCGCATGCGGTCTATAACTTCCCGCTGCCACCGCTAATCCTGCATGCCATGATGTCGGGCACCGCCCGTTATCTGCTCGAATGGCAGCGCACCATGCCTCCCGCACCTCTGGGCTGTGCCTATCTCAACTTCACCGCCAGCCATGACGGGATCGGCATGCGCCCCGCCGAAGGGGTTCTGCCCGAGGCCGAGAAGGAGAAGGTCATCGACACGATCCGCGAAATCGGCGGCCTGGTGTCGATGCGCTCGCTACCCGACGGGTCGGAAAGCCCCTACGAGCTGAACTGCGGTTTCTTCGAGGCGATGGGCCGCACTTTCAAGGGCGAGGACGAGTTCCATATCAAGCGTTTCCTGTGCTCGCAGACCATCGTGATGTCGCTTGAGGGTATTCCCGCCTTCTACATCCACTCGATGCTGGCCACCCCCAATGACCATGAAGCCGTGGAACGGCGCGGCATGAACCGCGCGATCAACCGTCACAAATGGTTCTATCCCGAACTCCGCGCCAAGCTGGCCGATTACGAGAGCAACCAGAGCCGCGTTCTTAGCGCCCTGTCCGAGCGTCTGCGCCTGCGCGCCCGCCAGCCCGCGCTCCACCCCAATGCCACGCAGTTTACCCTGCATCTCGATCCCCGTTTGTTCGGCATCTGGCGCCAGTCGCTGGATCGGGCACAGTCTATCTTCGCGATCCATAATGTCAGCGATGAAGAGGTGACGGTCAGAACCGGCGATCTCAATCTGATCGACGGACAGCGCTGGTTCGATATCCTGTCAGGCGAGTTGATCGATGGCGGACCGGAGACCACGCTCACCATGGCGCCCTATCAGTGTCGCTGGATCACCAACCGCGCATAAGCTGAAAGCCGGGCGCCAGAGCCCGGCATCCATTTCGGATCAGGCAGGGGCAAACTCGGCCTCGTCCTCCGCCACGGCCTTATGGAAATCGGCGATGAAGGTCGGATCGGCAGCATTCACGCGGTTCCATGTGGGGATGAAGGGGCGCTCCTCGGGATTTTCCAGAAACACCTGCCCCGCCTTCACGATATTCTCGGCAAACAGCTCGATATGCTGCTCCTCGCCATGGCGGTCCACGCGCAGCCCGTTCATCTTGGCATCATTGTAATAGGCCTCCAGCAGATCCAGCGCGCGGCGGTAATAGGTGGCCTTCAGCGTGCGGAACATCTCCGGCGTAAAGACCGTGCCATCGGCGGCCAGCTTGCGATAGAGCGCCTTGCAGATATCCGAGGACATGCGATTCAGACCGGCACTCGCATCCTCGGGACTCGTCTCCTGATGCTTGTGGTCATAGGCGTCGGCGATCTCCACCTGACAGATCGCACCCCGTCCCAGATTGCGCCATGCTTCGGACAGCACACCAATCTCCAACCCCCAGTCCGACGGGATACGCAGATCGGGCAGCATCTGCGTGCGCATGGCAAACTCGCCCGACAGGATATAGCGGAAGGCCCGCAGGTAATCGAGGTAATCACGATCTCCCACCACCCGTTTCAGCGCGATCAGGATCGGGCTGACCAGAAGCCGCGTGACCCGCCCGTTCAGCTTGTCATTGCCGATCCGCGCATAATAGCCCTTGGACAGTTGATAGGGGAAAGACGGGTTGGCCACCGGATAGACAAGCCTATCAAGAAGCTCGCGGTTATAGGTGACGATATCGCAATCATGGATCGCCATCACCGCGCTATCGGCACAACCGATCAGATAGCCGATACAGCCCCAGACATTCTTGCCCTTGCCCGGCTCCTGTGGCGCCAAGCCCAGCACCTCCAGCCGCTCGAACAGCGCCTTCATCCGCGGGCTGTCATTCCAGATCACGGTAGTCTTCTGCGGCAGATCCGCAAAGAAGCTGCGCGCATGGCGGTATTGCGCCTCGTCTGCACGGTCGAGCCCAATGATGATCCGGTTGAGATAGGAAACCTTGGACAGTTCCTGAACGATATTGGCCAGTGCCGGCCCCTCCAGTTCGGAATAGAGGCTCGGCAGGATCAGCGAGATCTTCCGGCTCTGCGCATAGGTGCTGATCTCGTAGACCAGCTCCTCGTTCGAGCGGCTCCGCAGATTATGGAAATGGGTGATGTTCCCGTTTTGTTGGAAATCGGCCATGTCAGCCCTCCTCTTTCTCGTAATCGGCAAGAATCGCCAGTATCGCCTCGTTCCATCCGGCAGGGCCTTCGGCCTGTGTTCGCCTTATGGTCCCGTCTTTTTCTCCGGCAAGCGCGGGCAGACCGGTGCCATGGGTATTGTGGATCACCACCCCGATATCGGCCGTCTCGATCATCTCGCGGTCATTGGGCGCATCCCCCAGAGCAATCGTCAGATCTGGCCGGTAGCGGTCGATGACCGCCTGCATCTGCCCCGCTTTGGTGCCCCCAAAAGATAGCGTCAGATAGCGCCCGCCCCGCCGTGCCGAAATCCCGCTACGGGACAAAGCGGCAACAAACGCCTCTTCCTGCGCCTCGCTGCCCGTCCAGATCCCCGGTTCGGAAAAGGCCCGGACCCTGGCTTTCGCGGCCTGTGCGAGCGGCAATCCGGTCGAGGCCGCAACTCCAGCCACATCCATATCGCCAAACCCCGTGAAACAACGGCGCAATTCCCCGGGCAGCCCGTCCAGCGCATGGCGCAGATCGCGATAGGCATCGCTCTGTGTGGTGATCTGGTCCCGCGTCATCAGCGCGGCACCGTTTTCCGCGATGATTGGCATATCGCCGAGCCCGAGCGCATCATGCAGGTCGGCAATCTCGGGCGCGGTCTTGGAGCTGGCAAGCACAATGATCGCACCGCGTTCCTTCAGGGCTCTGATCGCGGGAAGCGCGGGCGCAAAACTATAGGTTTCATGGTCCAGAAGCGTTCCGTCGAGATCCGTGAAAACCAATATCGTCATGCGCTACCCTTATGTTTCATGGAAGTGTATCGCGCGCAGGTGACAGTTCAATGCCGGATCGGAGATTAACGGCACCAGCCTCATGAAAGCGTTGAATAAACGGGCATTTTGACGAATAGAGAAGATCGCCTATGCTACGGGCGCTCCTCAGATGCGAAGACCTGTCCATGATGCCCCTCCTTCTGCCCACCCTCGGTCTCTATCTGCTTGCCGCCTTTGCCGAGATCGGCGGATGTTTCGCGGTCTGGGCATGGCTGCGTCTGGGCAAAAGCCCGCTCTGGCTGGTGGCAGGTGCGCTCTGTCTCGCGCTTTTCGCCTATCTGCTGACACGCTCGCAGGCGGAGTTCGCAGGCCGCGCCTATGCCGCCTATGGCGGCATCTATATTGGCGCGTCGATCCTGTGGCTGTGGCTTATCGAGCGCCAGATCCCGACCCGCTGGGACCTGATCGGCGGCACGCTATGCGTGATCGGGATGGCGGTCATCCTGCTGGGACCGGCGCTCCAGAAATAACGCACAAAAGAAAAACCCGCCTGACCTGAGCCAGACGGGTTTTCTGAATAGCGTGGTGCCGCTGAAGGGACTCGAACCCCCGACCCCATCATTACGAATGACGTGCTCTACCAGCTGAGCTACAGCGGCACACTGTGGCGCGGCAATTAGCATGCCGCGTCGGGGATGTGTAGCCCCTAATTTATCCCAAAGCAGATTTCTTTTGAACTTCTTCGGTTTCAGTGACTTCGGGGGCTATGTCGCCCTCCGTTTCGGGTTTGGTCACGATGACGGTCTCCTCGGTAGCCCCCGTCACGATCTCCGCTTCCTCGACCTCGACACCGGCCTCTTCCGCCTTCCGTGCGGCTTCCGATTCCGGCATCACCGCAGGTGCGCCCACGATCAGCGGCAGCATCTCCGCGCCATGCGGCAGGGGCTGGTCCGATTTCGGCGGCTCGCGCCAGCTGAGCGTATCGAAACCACCGCAATTGTCACAGACCGGCGTCCAGTCACTCTGGATGTTCTGGCAGGCATCACAGCACCATTGCGGGCCACGCGGCGCAGTCAGCGCCCGAGCCAGCCAGCCGCGCACCACCGCATCATCCGAGCCCTCGCCCCGCTCGACCGCCGCCATGATGGCCAGCACGCGCGAGGTGGGATGGGTATCGGCCAGATGCCCCAGCGCACGGCGCGCCTCGGGGAAGTTCTCGGCGGCAATGTTCAGCTCGGCGCGCAGAAGACGGGTTTCTTCGTGATCGGGACGCAGGACCAGAAGCTTCTGGAAGCGCTTGAGGCGGGCCTGCGGCGTCTCCTCGGGCGCGATGGCGGCATAGGCGGCCGCCAGATCGGGATGCGGCTGGGCTTCCCATGCCTTGCGGATCACCCGCTCTGCATTTTTGGGTTTGCCCTTCCCGATATAGGAGCGCGCGGCCATCGCGGCTGCAGGAATCAGATCGGGCGAGGATTTGTTGGCGGCAATCGCGGCTTCCTGTGCCTCGATGCTCGCCCCCTCATCCAGAATGCCCTTGGCTTCCTGCAGCGCCAGAACAGCGTCGCGGCGTTTGGCGACATCCTTCGGGAGCAGACCGCTATGACGTTTGTAGCTGATGACCTTGCGGGCGTCGCCCCATGCGCCTTTTTCCGTGGACAGCTTCAGAAGCGTATCCTGCGTGTCCTGATGCGAGGGCTTCAGTGCATATGCTTTCTGCGCCAGTGCCAGCGCGGTGTCTGTATCGCCCTCGGCCAGCTTCTGGCGCATCAGCCCACGCACACCGATGAAACGGGTGCGCTGGTCGGACAGCAGGAGCTTATAGGCCTCGGTCGCTTTCTTGGTGTCACCCTTGGTCTCGGCGGCCTGTGCCACCAGAAGATTGGTCAGCTCGGGGCGGCCAAGCAATTTCTGCGCCTTCTTGGCCTGATTATACGCCAGACGGCCTTCTCCCGAGGCGACCGAGATCATACCATCCGCCAACGCCTTGTAACCGCGGCGCTCGCGCGAGCGGTCGAAATAGCGGGTCAGCGCGGTCTCGTCGCCCACGAGGAACCGCAGGAGCGCCACCACAAAGCCCACAACCTTCAGGAAGACGAAGACCGCGACGATCAGCACGAGAACGGCAATGATCGCCTGCACCGGACCAAGATTATACTCGACCCCCGCCAGCACGACCTGCACCCCATCAGCAGAACTTGCCAGCGTCATCGCGCCATAGGTGACAGCAGTGACCGCGATCAGAAAGACAGCGATTTTGATGAATGACCAAAGCATGGCCGTCCCTCCTTATTGGACCTGCGAGGCAAGCGACGAGACTGCCTCCTCAGCGGCGACACGGGTCTGTGCCTGATCGACCCAGCCCGACAGCGCGTCTTGCGACACCTGCGGCAGGGCGGAAATCTCGGTGATGGCGGTTTTGAAATCGGCCTTGTCGACGGCGGCCTGCGCGCGCGACAGGATGGCATCGGGGGTGTTCCCCTCTTTGGGCGCAACCGACCGTGCGCCTGTCTGTGTCAGCAGGAACGTCTCGAGCTTGGCACCCAGACTGTCACCGGCATCGGCACGCCGCGCCGCATCAAGCGCTTGGCGCGCCGGTGCGGGAAAGGCCTCCTGCAGCGCCTTGACGCTTTCGGGTTCCGTGCCCAGCGCCGCGGGGACATCAAGCTGGGCGTCCCGCGCCATAGCCACCGGATCGGCAATTGGAGTGCCGTTGGTGAGCGCCGCCTGTAGTTCGGCGATCGCGGCACGGGCACGGGCCTGACGCTCGGCCTCCTTGGCGGCGTCGGCATCGGGGCCGGTCAGACCATCGAGCTTGGATTGCAGCGCGTCGAGCTGGCTTTGCAGACCCGAGGTATCGCCCGCCTGACCAAGCGAGGCGATATTGTCCTGCAAGGCCGAGACGCTTTGCGTGATCGCGCTCAGCTGTGAGGATAGATCCGCCACTTGGTTTTCCATCGCCGAATTATCGGGAGCCGCAGGGGCCGGGAAGAACCTGGCCTGAATATTCTCGGGCAGCTGCGGAAGAACCCAGAGCGCCGCCGCCGCGCCGATCACGGCCGCAATCACTCCACCCGCCAGAACAGGGCCGAAACCGCCACGCTTCTCGATCACAGGGCCAGCGCTAGGAGCCGGTGCTGCAACCGAGGCCACGGGTTCGGGCTTCTTCTCCTCGGCGATAGGCGTTTCAGGCTCTGCGTCGGAAGACCAGTCCTTTTGATCCAAGTCTTTCTGCTCGGCATCCACCACATCATCGGTGCCGAAAGCCGTCTCCGAGGCGAGACTCTCCTTATGGCCCTCAAGCGGGTCGGTCTCGTCAGATGCGTCTACGGTATCCGCCCCGGTGCCGGTCACAGCTGGTGCCTCTTCGGGCGTCTCCGGCGCGGATATGTCTGCCTCGGGCGCATCAGTCACGGGAGTGTCAACCGGCGCGGTATCGTCCTTGTCGGCAGGAAGGGCCTGATCAACCGCCTCATCCGCCTTGGGCGCACCCGTTGCGGGTGTCTCCGTGTTCGGTGCCGTTCCGGATGCGGGCGTTATGCTTTCATCCTTAGCTGCATCAGTCTTCGCCGATTTCTTCTTCCCGGGTGCAGCCACGGCAACTCCTCCTACGCAATTCCTAAAGTGGGCCGAGGCCACTCTAGCCCCCGCATCCACAGATCTTCAAGACGCAACACTGCGGGATGCCAAAGCCTTGACCAGCGCGACCATAGCGGCCGCATGTGTTTCCCGTGAAACCCCGATATAGGCGCCTGACACCGCAGTGAGCTGCCGTGATACAGTAGTGCTGATTGCGCCAAGGTATAGGGGGGCGTGCGGTTTCGGCAAATATTTCGTGAAGATCGCCGCGCTACGCGGTGAAAAAAGTGGCACCAAAACAGGGGCTTCTCCTGAAAGAACCGCCATCGCCTCGGGGGTCGGAGCCTGTTCCAGCTGCCTGTAGATCTGCAGCGCCTTTGCTGCACGCCCGCGCGCGCGCAGACCTGCGACCAGATCATAGGCCAGTTGGTCCCCACAGATATGGGTAAAGGGACCCTGCCCGCCCTCGGCCAGTATCCGCGCCTCCAGCGCGCGGGCCGTGCCTTCGGCGCAGGTCACCGTAAAGCCCGCCGCCTGTGCCACTGCTGCCGTCCGCGCGCCCACACACCACGCATGTCCCCGGGCCCCGAAGGCCGCAACGAACGGCGCCACCGCCTGTTGCGAGGTAAAGACCAGATCGCCATCGGGCGCATCTTCGGGGACAACCGGCTCGATCCGCAGGAGCGCAGAGCAGATAGCGCGCATCTCCACCCCCGCCTGCCGCAGCTCGCCCAGAAAGCGGAGATTCGCCTCTGCGGGACGGGTCAGCAGCAATACGGGCGGTGCAGGCATCGGCATCCTCTATGCAGAGTGCGGATAGGGCGGCTATGGATTGTCTCACGCCGCCCGCAGTGATACCTGAGCCATAACCCATTCGCAATCGAGGCACCATGGCCCGTACACTTACCTTCCTTGGGATCGAATCCAGCTGTGACGATACGGCTGCCGCCATCGTGCGCCAGAGTGGGACGGGCACCAACGAAACCAGAACCGAGATTCTGGCGAGCGTCGTGTCGGGCCAGACCGACCTGCATGCAGCCTTCGGCGGCGTGGTCCCCGAGATCGCGGCCCGTGCCCATGCCGAAAAGCTTGATCTCTGTGTCGAGCAGGCGCTGGAACAGTCCGGCGTGGAGCTGAGCGATCTGGACGGGATCGCAGTGACCGCAGGACCGGGGCTGATTGGCGGCGTGATGTCGGGGGTGATGTGTGCCAAGGGGATCGCCGCAGGCACCGGCCTGCCGCTTGTGGGGGTCAACCATCTGGCCGGTCACGCGCTGACCCCGCGCCTGACCGATGATATGGCCTATCCCTATCTGATGTTGCTGGTCTCGGGGGGGCATTGCCAATTCCTGATCGCGCATGGCCCCGAGGAATTCACCCGCTTAGGTGGCACGATCGACGATGCACCGGGTGAGGCGTTCGACAAGACCGCCAAGCTGCTGGCCCTGCCGCAACCCGGCGGCCCGAATGTGGAGGTCGAGGCAGAGGGCGGGGATCCGAAAGCCTTCGCCTTCCCGCGGCCGCTGCTGGACCGGCCCAATTGCGATATGTCCTTCTCGGGGCTGAAGACGGCCCTTCTGCGCACCCGTGACGAGGTCGTGGCCCGGCATGGCGGCTTGCCCCGCGCGATCCGCCGCGATATCTGCGCCAGTTTTCAGGCCGCGGTCACGGATGTGCTGGTCAAGAAATCCCGCCGTGCTCTGGCCGAATATATGGCGCTCGCCCCCGAGACCCCCGGGTTTGCGGTGGCCGGTGGCGTGGCCGCGAACCGCGCCATCCGCGCGGGGCTCGAATCTGTGGCTGCCGAATCCGGCGCCCGTTTCGTGGCGCCGCCTCTGCGGCTATGCACCGATAATGCCGCAATGATCGCTTGGGCGGGGATAGAACGTTTCCGCCTCGGACATACCGACCAGATGGATCTGGTCGCGCGTCCGCGCTGGCCTCTGGACCGCAAGGCCGCACCGCTTCTGGGCTCCGGCAAAAAAGGGGCCAAAGCATGATTTCCGTTCTGGGATCGGGCGCATTCGGCACCGCGCTGGCCATCAGCCTGTCGCAAAATGGGCCCGTCACGCTCTGGTCACGCGACGCGGAGCAGGCGCAACTGCTGCAGACAACGCGCGAGAATTCCAAACGGCTGAAGGGCCTGACCCTGCCCGAGGCGATTACCGTGACCGCGAATCTCGAGACCGCCTGTGCGGCTCAGACCATTCTGCTGGCGCTGCCGATGCAGCAGACGGGCGCGTTTCTGGCCCTTCATGCCCAGCACCTGAAAGGCAAGACACTGGTCAGCTGCTCGAAGGGGATCGACCTGAGCACCGGCCTCGGCCCGACCGCGCTGATCCGCTCCAGCGTGCCGGAGGCGCGCGCGGCGATCCTGACCGGCCCCAGCTTTGCCGCCGATATCGGGCGCGGCCTACCCACGGCCCTGACACTGGCCTGCGAGGACGGGGCCGAGGCGCTACAGGAACAACTCTCGACGCCCACCCTGCGGCTCTACCGCAGCTCCGACACCACGGGGGCCGAGCTTGGCGGCGCCTTGAAAAACGTCATCGCGATTGGCGCAGGCGTCGTCATGGGCGCAGGTATGGGCGATTCCACCCGCGCTGCGCTGATGACCCGCGGTTTTGCCGAGATGACCCGCTTGGCCGTGACCCGTGGCGCGCGCGCCGAGACGCTTTCGGGGCTTGCAGGCTTCGGTGACCTGGTGCTCACCTGCACCTCCAGCCAGTCGCGCAATTTCCGCCATGGCTTCGCGCTGGGTGCGGGCGAGACCATCGACCCCAATGTGACGGTCGAAGGTGTGGCCACCGCCCATGCCGTCGCGCGGATGGCCGAAAGGGGCGGCATCGAAATGCCCATTGCGGTGATGATCGCCGCGCTCTGCGATAACCGGATGACCGTGGCCCAGGCCACTCTGGCGCTTCTGTCGCGCCCTTTGAAGGAGGAATGAATGTTCTACGCCGTGATCTGCCGCGACAAAGCGGGCCATCTGCAAACCCGTCTCGATAACCGCGAGGCCCATCTGGTCTATATGAAAGAGACGGGCATCGTAGCCCAGGCCGGCCCCTTCATCGAGAATGGCGATATGTGCGGGTCTCTGGTGATCCTCGATACCGACAGTATGGATGCCGCACAGGCCTGGGTCGATAACGAGCCCTATGGCAAGGCAGGGCTGTTCGACAGCGTGTCGATCACCGAATGGAAGAAGGTCATCTGATGCGCTACTGGCTGTTCAAATCCGAGCCCAACAAGTTCTCATGGGACCAGCTCGTTGAAAAAGGCGAGGCGGGCGAGGAATGGGACGGGATCCGTAACTATCTGGCGCGTAATAATATGCGCGAGATGAAGATCGGCGATCGCGGGCTGTTCTACCATTCCAATATCGGTAAGGAAGTCGTGGGTATCTGCGAGGTCAGCGCCGAAAGCGCGCCCGATAGCACCACCGATGATCCACGCTGGGACTGCGTGCATTTGCGTGCCGTGCGTCCGGTGAAAAAGCCGGTGACACTGGCCGATGTGAAGGCCGAGCCGCGCCTGTCGAACATGTCTCTGGTGACCTCGATGCGGCTCTCGGTGCAGCCGGTGACCGAGGAGGAATGGCGTATCGTCTGCGCGATGGCAGAGACCGATCCCGACTGACCGCAAACCCAAGGTCTGACATAAAAATGAGGGTTCCGGCACCCCTACCAGAACCCTCACCACCCCACGTGCACCCCTACGCACCACACGTGAAACTCTATCTGGTCCTGGCCTTCCTGGCCGGTCTCTATGTGTATATGTCAGAACGTCACCTGACGCAAAAGAATAGCCCTTAAAAATAGAGTATTTAGAGGGAGTTAAAGCGTATAAACTCTGAGCAGGCACATGGTCTTGACCATTTCGCCCGAGGATTGCCGCCGCCGCCCGAGGCGCTATCATAGCCCCCATGAAAACAGTCATCATCGTTGCACACGGGTCGCCTTCGGACCCCGATACCAAACAGGCAGCCCTTGAGGCGCTGGCCGAAAAGATCCGTCCGCTCTGCCCGGAGATCCGCGTTCTGGCGGCGACGCTGGCCAAGGACGATGCCCTCGCAAAGGCAGTCAATGACTGCGAGGCCCCTGTAATCTATCCATTTTTTATGGCCGAAGGGTGGTTTACCAAACGCGAGATCCCGCGCAGGCTGAAGGAGCTGGGCTGCAAGGCACAGCATATGGACCCGTTCGGCATCGATCCCGCCTTGGAAAAGCTGATTCTCGATGAGTGCCTCGCTGCGGCGGCACAGGCGGGGCTCGATAGCAGGGCAACCGACCTCATCCTTTGTGCCCACGGGTCCAAGATCGCGCGCAAATCGAAAGACAGCGCCTATGCAATGGCCGAGAAGCTGCGCCGCTCGGGCGCATTCTGGCGCGTGCGGGTCGGGCTGATCGAGGAGCCGCCCTTCCTTGAGGACGTCGCCAGGACCTCCAATCAGGGCGTCTGCCTGCCATTTTTCGCGCTGCGGGCAGGTCATGTCGATGGCGATATCCCCGAGGCGCTCGACAATGCGGGATTCTCCGGCCCGCGCCTGCCGCCCATTGGTGAGCATCCCGAAATTCCCGCGCTGATCGCGCGCGCCCTCAAGCAGTATTGCGAAAATTAACTTTTTCGCAGGGTTTTCTCCGAGAATGACGCTTTGTCATATATGTGTTACACAATGTTCGCATAAGCGTCACGACAGACCTCTAGCACAAGCGATGAGCCCGTAGCGGCCATTCAGACCTTCTGGGAGAGAACCATGAACACTGTTAAGCTGACGGCATCTGCACTTGCCATCACCGTTGCCTCCACCGCAGGCGCCTTCGCCCGCGACAACATCCAGGTTGCCGGCTCCTCGACCGTGCTGCCCTATGCCTCGATCGTGGCAGAGGCCTTCGGCGAGAACTTCGACTACCCGACGCCGGTCGTGGAATCGGGCGGCTCGTCCTCGGGTCTGAAGCGCTTCTGCGAAGGCGTGGGCGAGAACACCATCGACATCGCGAACGCCTCGCGCGCCATCAAGGACTCGGAAATCGAGACCTGCCACGCAAACGGCGTGAACGACATTATCCAGGTCCGCATCGGCTATGACGGGATCGTCTTTGCCAGCCAGAAAACCGGCCCCGAATTCACCGCCTTCCAACCGGCAGACCTCTATAACGCCCTCGGCGCCAAGGTCGTGAAAGACGGCGCGCTGGTCGACAACACCTATGCCAAGTGGTCGGATTTCAACGCCGATCTGCCGGATGTCGAGATCGCCGCCTATATTCCGGGCACCAAGCACGGCACCCGCGAGGTCTTCGAAGAGAAAGTCCTCGTTCAGGGCTGCAAGGACACCGGCGCGCTTGATGCGATGGTGTCGGGCGGCATGACCGAGAAAGACGCCGAGAAAGCCTGTATGAATGTCCGCACCGATGGCAAATCGGTCGATATCGACGGCGATTACACCGAGACCCTCGCCCGTATCGCCTCGAACCCCGATGGCGTCGGCGTCTTCGGTCTGGCCTTCTACGAGAACAACACCGACAAGCTGAAAGTGGCAACGATGGGCGGCGTCGAGCCGTCGACCGAAACCATCGCCTCGGGTGACTATCCGGTCTCGCGTCCGCTCTACTTCTACATCAAGAAGGCGCATATCGGTGTGATCCCCGGCCTGAAAGAATATGCAGAGTTCTTCGTCTCCGACGAGATCGCAGGTTCGGACGGCCCGCTGGCGCAATACGGTCTGGTTTCCGATCCGGAACTGGCAGCGACCCAAGAGCTGGTTGCTGACGAACAGACCATGGGCTCGGGCATGTAATCTGCCCTACCCGGCCAATACGGGGGGCGGCAGATCCAATGCCGCCCCCTTCTTTGTTTCGACGCCTCCATAATGGCACCCATTACAAAACGGAGCTGACATGCCTGCAATCTGGCTTCTGGTTATCGTGCTCGTGCTCGCAGCCTTGGGCTTCGTTCTCGGCCGGTCCCGCGCCCTGTCTTCCGCAGGGGGCGACAGCCGCATCCTCCATTCGCTGACCAGTTATTATGGCAGCAATGTCGCGATGATGACCCTCGTGCCGTCCCTTCTGGTTCTGGCCGTCTGGCTGATCGTGCAGCCTTTCATCATCGATATGCAGGTCACCGGCGCCATTCCGCAGGCCACGGTCGAAGAGCATGGCAATCTCAGCCTGATGATGTCGGATGTGACGCGCCTCGCCCAAGGGCTCGATGACGCGGTCGCAAAAGGCACCCTGACCGCCTCCGAGGCCAGCGGCCTGCAGGCGGGCGACGGGCTGCGTGCCCAGATGGCGGACTATGGCGTCGCGCTCGGCTCCGAGGTGGATACCCCCACGCTCGACGCGGCACAGCATTACCGCAGCCTGAACGCCACCGGAAACACCTTCCGTATGGCGGTGGTTCTGGGCGTGGCCATCGTCTTCTTCCTGCTGACGTTGAAATCCACCCATAAGGATCTTCGTGCCCGCAATATCGTCGAGCGCGGCATCAAGGCGCTGCTGATCCTCGCCGCTTCCATCGCTATCCTGACCACCATCGGGATCGTGCTATCGCTGATCTTCAACACGGTGCATTTCTTCCGCCTCTATCCGGCGACGGATTTCTTCTTTGGCACCAACTGGACGCCGTCCTTTGGTGGCGGCTCGCAGCTGGGCATTCTGCCGCTTCTGTGGGGCACGCTCTATATCAGCTTCATCGCGCTGGCCGTGGCCGTGCCGATCGGGCTCTTTGCCGCGATCTACCTCTCGGAATATGCAACCAAACCCGTCCGCGCCATCGCCAAACCCGCGCTGGAAATCCTCGCCGGTATCCCGACCATCGTCTACGGTCTGTTTGCGCTGCTGACCGTGGGCCCTGCCCTGCAGACGGTGTTCGGCCGCGACGGGCTCGACTGGATGGGGGCGGCAAGCTCGGTCATGACCGCGGGCCTCGTGATGGGCATCATGCTGATCCCCTTCGTGTCCTCGCTCTCCGATGACATCATCAATGCCGTGCCGCAATCGCTGCGCGACGGCTCCTACGGCCTCGGTGCCACCAAATCCGAGACCATCAAACAGGTGGTCTTCCCCGCCGCCCTTCCGGGCATCATCGGGGCGATCCTGCTGGCCGCTTCCCGCGCCATCGGCGAGACGATGATCGTGGTTCTGGGCGCCGGTGCCGCCGCCCGCCTCAGCCTCAACCCCTTCGAGGCGATGACCACCGTCACCGCCAAGATCGTCAGCCAGCTGACCGGTGACGCCGATTTCGCCTCACCCGAGGCGCTGGTGGCCTTCTCTCTGGGCATGACGCTCTTCGTCATGACCCTCGCGCTGAACATTGTCGCACTCTACATCGTGCGCAAGTATCGGGAGCAATACGAATGACCGACGCCGCAGCAAACACCCCCGGCACCCGTTCGATCCACCAACCCGATGCCCGCACCCGCAAACGCAATGCGCAGGAAAAACGCTTCCGCGCCATGGGGATCGCGGCGATCGGGCTGGGCATGGTCTTTCTGGTGATCCTGCTGAGCACAATCCTCAGCAATGGCGTCTCGGCCTTCCAGCAGAGCTTCATCAATGTGCCGGTCTATCTGGACCCCGCCAAGCTCGACAAGAAGGGCAATCGCGACCCCGCCGATATCGCCAAGGTCTCGACCTTCGGCTACGGCCCGCTGATCGAGAACGCGCTTCTGGAAACCGTCCAGAAAGCAGGGATCGAGACCGAGCTGACCAAAGCCAAGGATATGAAGAACCTGATCTCGGCTTCTGCCGCCAATGTGGTGCGTCAGGACGTGATCAGTGACCCCGCGCTGATCGGCCAGACCGTGACGTTCAAGATCCTCGCCTCCTCGCGCGTAGACGGCTATCTCAAGGGCCGCGTCCACCGTGACGAGATCGCACTCGACAAGAATATCACCGTGGCGCAGCTGGACCTGACCGACGGGCTTGTCGAGGCCGGCATCGTGAAGAAGCAGTTCAACTGGGACTTCATCACCGGTTCGGATGCCTCCGAGAGCCGTGCGGAACAGGCGGGCCTTGGCACCTCGATGATCGGGTCGCTCTTCATGATGCTGGTGGTGCTGTTCCTGTCGCTACCGATCGGTGTGGCGGCCTCGATCTATCTCGAGGAATTCGCGCCGCAGAACAAATGGACCGACCTGATCGAGGTGAATATCTCGAACCTCGCCGCTGTGCCGTCGATCGTTTTCGGTATCCTCGGCCTCGCGGTCTTCATCCAGTTCATGCATCTGCCGCAATCGGCGCCGCTGGTCGGTGGTCTGGTGCTGACGCTGATGACCCTGCCCACGATCATCATCTCGACCCGTGCCTCGCTCAAAGCCGTGCCGCCCTCGATCCGCGATGCAGCGCTGGGGATCGGCGCTTCCAAGATGCAATCGGTCTTCCACCATGTGCTGCCGCTGGCCATGCCCGGTATCCTGACCGGCACGATCATCGGCTTAGCACAGGCCTTGGGCGAGACCGCGCCGCTCCTGCTGATCGGGATGATCGGCTATATCGCCTCCAACCCGCCCGATGGCATTATCGCGGGCTTCCTCTCGCCCAACTCCGCGATGCCCGCACAGATCTATGAATGGGCAAAACGCGCCGACCCCGCCTATTATGAACGGGCTTGGGGGGGCATCATCATCCTCCTGGTGTTCCTGCTGACGATGAACATCATTGCAATCATCCTGCGCCGCAGATTCGAGCGCCGCTGGTAAGGGACCCAAAATCATGAACGACATGAGATTGACGGAGAGAAAAGTGGACACCAAGGAAATGAAGATCCAGGCCCGCAAGGTGCAGGTCTATTACGGTGACACCCATGCCATCAAGGACGTCGATGTCGATATCCTCGACAAGACCGTCACCGCCTTTATCGGCCCCTCGGGCTGCGGGAAATCGACCTTCCTGCGCACGCTCAACCGGATGAATGACACGATCGACATCTGCAAGGTAAAGGGCGAGATCCTGCTCGATGGCGAGGATATCTACGATCGCCGCGTGGACCCCGTGCAGCTGCGCGCCAAGGTAGGAATGGTGTTCCAGAAGCCCAACCCCTTCCCCAAGTCGATCTATGACAACGTGGCCTACGGCCCGCGCATCCATGGCCTTGCCAAGAACAAGGCCGATCTGGACGAGATCGTGGAACGCGCCCTGCGCGGTGCGGCGATCTGGAACGAGGTGAAAGACCGCCTTCAGGCACCGGGCACCGGCCTCTCGGGTGGCCAGCAGCAACGCCTGTGCATCGCCCGCGCCGTGGCGACCTCGCCGGAAGTGCTCCTGATGGACGAGCCCTGCTCGGCGCTCGACCCCATTGCCACCGGTCAGGTCGAAGAGCTGATCGATGAACTCCGCACGCAGTTCTCGGTGGTGATCGTGACCCACTCGATGCAGCAGGCCGCGCGCGTGTCGCAGCGCACCGCCTTCTTCCACCTCGGCAATCTGGTGGAATATGGCGAGACGGGTGACATCTTCACCAATCCCAAGGACCCACGCACCGAGGCCTATATCACCGGCCGGATCGGCTGAGGAAGGACATAGCATGAGCCAACAACATATCTCCTCCGCCTTCGACCGCGATCTGGAAGCCGTGCAGGCGCTTGTCGTCAAGATGGGCGGCATGGTCGAACAGCAGATCCTCGATGCCGCCGAAGCCCTTGAAAGCCGTGACGAGGAACTGGCCCAGCGTGTGCGCAAGCAGGATAAGGCCATCGACGCGCTCGAGGAGCAGATCAACGAGGAAGCCGCCCGCATCATCGCGCTGCGTGCCCCCGTCTCGCGCGATCTGCGGCTGACACTCTCGGTCATCAAGATCGCCGCCAGTCTCGAACGCGCGGGCGATTACGCAAAGAACATCGCCAAGCGCACCCAGATCCTGATGGATGCCCCCGCCGTCGAAGGCTCGCCCAAGGCGATCCGCCGGATGGCGCAAGCGGTCGAGGGGATGCTTAAGGACGTGCTCGATGCCTATATCCAGCGCGATCCGCAGCTCGCCCGCGATGTGCGCGACCGTGATGTGGAAGTCGACCAGATGTATAACGCGCTCTTCCGCGAGTTTCTGACCTATATGATGGAAGACCCGCGCAACATCACCCCCTGCATGCACCTGCATTTCATCGCCAAGAATATCGAGCGTATGGGCGACCATGCCACCTCGATCGCCGAGCAGGTGATCTATCTCGTCACCGGCGAGACCCCCGACGAAGAGCGCCCGAAACAGTCGAGCGTGATCTCGATGGACAGCACGGAGAAGTAAGATGTCCCCGGCACAACAGCCCTGTGTCCTGGTGGTCGAGGATGAATCGGCCCAGCGTGAAGTTCTCCAGTATAACCTCGAAGCCGAAGGCTTTCGCGTTGTGATGGCGGTCAATGGCGAGGAAGCGCTGTTGATGGTCAAGGAAGAGAAACCCGACCTGATGGTGCTGGACTGGATGCTGCCCAATGTGTCAGGGATCGAGATCTGCCGCCGCGTGAAAGCCTCGGGCGACACCCGCCATATCCCGATCATCATGCTCTCGGCGCGCTCCGAAGAGACGGATCGCGTGCGCGGGCTCGAGACGGGCGCGGATGATTATGTCGTCAAACCCTATTCGGTGGTCGAACTGATGGCGCGGCTGCGCACCCAGCTGCGCCGCACCCGCCCTGCCACCATGGGCGAGCGGCTGAACTACGAGGATATCGTCCTCGACAGCGCCGAGCACCGCGTTTTCCGCGATGGGCAGGCGCTCAAACTCGGCCCGACCGAGTTCCGTCTACTGTCGACACTGATGGAAAAGCCTGGCCGGGTCTGGACCCGTGACCAGCTTCTGGACCGTGTCTGGGGGCGGGACATCTACGTCGACACCCGCACCATCGACGTGCATGTGGGCCGGTTGCGCAAGGCGCTGATGGCGCATGGCGGTGATGATCCGGTGCGCACGGTGCGCGGCACCGGTTACAGCTTGGGCTGATTTTCCAGAAAATCCTCGACTTCCTGACGGGCGGGAATGGCATCGGCTGTTCCGGCCCGCGTCACTTTCACGGCAGCCGCCGCGGCGGCCAGACGCATCGCCCGCTCGCGCGAGGCGCCTTCGGCCAGACCGGCCGCCAGATAGCCCGCAAATGTATCGCCCGCCCCTGTTGTATCGACCGGTTTCACAGGAAAGGCCGGCATCACAATCAGCCCGCCGGTGTCCAGATTGTGCCAGGTCGCACCCTGCGCGCCTTTGGTCACCACGATCTGTTTCACGGGCAGTTCGGGCAGTGCCACACCGAAGCTTTCGCATAGGGCCTTAGCCTCGCCCTCATTGACGATCAGAAGCGAGACATAGGGGAGCACGGCGCGCACCGCCGCCTCGTCGAAGGGAGCCGCCGAATAGATCACGAACACCCCGCGCTCGGCGGCCAGTTGCGCGGCCTCGACCTGCAGGCAGGTTTCGTTCTGCAAGATCAGCAGGTCGCCGTCTTCCGCCTGATCGAGCGCATCGTCGAGCACCGTATCGGGGATCGCCCGATTGGCACCGGGATGGATGACGATCGTATTCTCGGCTGCCTGATCGACATAGATGATCGCATGGCCCGAGGCCTCGCGCACGATGACTACCTGCGTGCAATCGACGCCCGCATCCTCCATCCGCTCGACCATCCAGCGCCCTTCGGACCCGATCGCCCCCAGATGCCGGATCTCGGCCCCCGCGCGGGCGCAGGCAACGGACTGGTTGGCCCCTTTTCCGCCAAGCCCACGGTCATAGCCTATCGAGGCCAGCGTTTCGCCCGCCTGCGGCAGATGGGGCAGCCGGTAGAAGTAATCCGCATTGATCGAGCCGAGATTGAAAATTTTCATGAAGACCTCGAATGGCGCCAGTTGTGCGCAGGCTAGCCTTGGACAGGCGGATATAACAAGGTCTGGCGCAAGTTTCCCTACGCCAGACCTTTCCGTGATGTGTCGCGATTACTTCGCGTTACAGGCCGCCAGCGCTGCCATATTGACGATATCGGACACGGTCGCGGTGGTCGAGCAGACCTGGATCGGATGCTCGACACCGGTCAGGATCGGGCCGATCACAGTCGCGCCGCCCATTTCCTGCAAGAGCTTGATCGAGATCGAGGCCGAGTGACGCGCGGGCATCACCAGAATATTGGCCGGACCCGACAGACGGCAGAAGTCGTATTTCTTCATGACCGACGCATTGAGCGCCACATCAACGGCCATCTCGCCATCATATTCGAAATCGACGCCACGCTTATCGAGCACCTTCGGCGCGACATGCATCTTCTGCGCGCGCTCCGACACCGGATAGCCGAAGGTCGAGAAGGAGCAGAAGGCCACGCGCGGGTCGAGACCCAGCGAACGTGCCACCTCGGCCCCTGCGGTGGCGATATCGGCGAGATCGTTCTCGTCGGGCCATTCATGCACCAGCGTATCGCCCAAGAGCACGATCTTGCCCTTGTTCAGCACGGCGGTAATGCCGACGGCCCCGCTTTCGGCAGTGGCATCGACGACCTTGTTGATCCGCTCCAGCACATGGGCCGATTTGCGGGTGACACCCGTCACCAGTGCATCACCATGGCCATGCACCAGCATGAGGGCGGCAAAGACATGGCGGTCGCGGGCGGCCATCTTATAGGCATCCTCGCGGTCCACACCCTTGCGCTGCAGGCGCTTGTAGAGGAAATCGCGATAGGTCTCGAGATGCTTGGTATTGGCCGCGTTGACCACGGTCAGCTCGCGGAACGCATCGCCAAGGCCGGCACTTTCGAGCTTCTCGCGCACGTCGTTCTCGCGGCCCACCACGATAGAGGTGCCGGTGCCCGAACGCTGGTATTGCACCGCCGCGCGCAGCACGCGCAGGTCATCGCCCTCGGCAAAGATCATGCGGGCCTGCGCCTTGCGGGCACGGGCATGGATCGACTGCAGGATCGTCGCGGTCGGGTCCATGCGCGCCTTGAGGCTGTGGACATAGGCATCCATATCGATGATCGGGCGCCGCGCCACGCCCGTATCCATACCGGCCTTGGCCACCGCCGGCGGGATCACATGGATCAGGCGCGGATCGAAAGGTGTCGGGATGATATAATCGCGCCCGAAAGACAGCTTGCGGCCATAGGCCATCGCCACCTCATCCGGCACATCCTCACGGGCGAGTTTCGCCAGCGCCTCGGCACAGGCAATCTTCATCTCGTCATTGATCGCGCGGGCATGGATATCGAGCGCGCCACGGAACAGATAGGGGAAACCAAGCACGTTATTGACCTGGTTCGGATAATCCGACCGGCCCGTTGCCACGATCGCATCCTCGCGGACCTCATGGGCCTCTTCGGGGGTGATTTCGGGATCGGGGTTGGCCATGGCGAAGATGACCGGATTATCGGCCATCGACTTTACCATCTCCTGCGTGACCGCGCCCTTGGCCGACACGCCAAGGAACACATCCGCGCCATTCATCGCATCATCGAGCGACCGCGCCGTGGTCTCGACCGCATGGGCCGATTTCCACTGGTTCATCCCCTCGGTGCGGCCCTGATAGATCACACCCTTGGTGTCGCACATGATGCAGTTCTCGTTGCGTGCGCCCATCGCCTTGATCAGCTCGAGACAGGCGATACCGGCGGCGCCGGCACCATTGAGCACGATCTTGCAATCCTCGATCTTCTTGCCCGAGATCTCGAGTGCGTTCAGAAGACCTGCCGCACAGATCACCGCCGTGCCGTGCTGATCATCATGGAACACCGGAATATCCATCTGTTCCTTCAGCGCCTGCTCGATGATAAAGCATTCGGGCGCCTTGATATCTTCGAGGTTGATGCCGCCGAAGGTCGGCTCCATCAGCTTGACGGCCTTGATGATCTCGTCGGCATCCATCGTATCGAGCTCGATATCGACAGCATTCACGTCGGCGAATTTCTTGAACAGAACCGCCTTGCCTTCCATCACGGGCTTGGAGGCCAGCGCACCAAGATTGCCCAGCCCCAGAATGGCCGAGCCGTTCGAGATCACGGCAACCATATTGCCTTTGACGGTGTAGTCATAAGCGGTTTCGGGGTTCTCGGCGATCGCCTCGACCGGAACAGCCACACCCGGGCTATAGGCCAGCGACAGATCGCGCTGGGTGGTCATGGGCGTTGTGGGCGTAATCTCGTATTTTCCCGGAATGGGCTCGAGATGGTAATTCAACGCTTCTTCGCGGGTAATCTTGTTCTTTCCGGACATGTGGGCCGATATCCTTCTTTTTGGTCTCAGACTTCTTAACGGCTTGTCGCGGCTGCCTCAATAGACACGGGCGCGGTAGTTCGCCGCTCCCCTCGGGACCACCCGACACCCCGTTCAACAACCCGCCCAACAGATTGCGGGCGGCGGGCTGTTTTTGTAGGGTCCGCTTGAGCAAACAGGGGGCATCCATGGCAAAGCCGACCGTCACACCGATGATGGAACAATATCTGGGTATCAAGGACGCCAATCCGGGTGCGCTTTTGTTCTACCGCATGGGCGATTTCTACGAGATGTTCTTTCAGGATGCGGTCGAGGCGGCAGCGGCGCTCGATATCGCGCTGACCAAGCGCGGCAGCCATGAGGGCGAGGATATCCCGATGTGCGGCGTGCCGGTCCATGCCGCCGAGGGCTACCTGCTGACGCTGATCCGCAAGGGCTTCCGCGTGGCAATTGCCGAACAGCTCGAAGATCCCGCCGAGGCCAAGAAGCGCGGCTATAAGGCCGTGGTCAAACGCGATGTCGTGCGGCTGGTGACACCGGGCACGCTGACCGAGGAGAGCCTGCTGGAGGCGCGGCGGCATAACTTCCTTGCGGCCTATTCCGCCCTGCGCGACGAGGGCGCGCTGGCCTGGGTCGATATCTCGACCGGCGAGTTCCGCGTGATGCCCTGCGCCCCCGCGCGTCTGGGACCGGAACTGGCCCGCCTGACACCGCGTGAGGTGCTGGTCTCGGATACCAACGAGGACGCATTCCGCGAGGTGATCGAGGATGTGAAAGCGGCGGTGACCCCTTTGGCACGGGCCGTCTTCGACAGTGCCTCGGGCGAGCAGAAACTGCGAGATCTCTATCAGGTGGGCTCGCTGGAAGCCTTCGGCAGCTTCAGCCGCGCCGAGCTTTCGGCAATGGGCGCGATTGTCGATTATCTCGACCTGACCCAGCGCGGCAAACTGCCCCTCTTGCGCCGCCCCCTGCGCGAGGAAGCGGGCACGATCGTGCAGATCGACGCCTCCACACGCCGCAATCTGGAACTGACGCAGGCGCTTTCGGGCGGGCGTGAGGGGTCGCTGCTGAATGTGATCGACCGGACCGTGACGGCGGGCGGTGCACGTCTGCTGGAACGTCGGGTCTCCGCGCCCTCGCGCGATCTGGCCCAGATCCATGCGCGTCATGATACGGTGGCGTTTCTCGTGGAACAGAGCCGTTTTACCGAGGATCTGCGCGCCGATCTGAAGCGCTGCCCCGATATGGACCGCGCCCTGTCGCGGCTGGCGCTGGATCGTGGCGGTCCGCGTGACATGGCCGCGATCCGCAATGCGCTGGGTCAGGCAGGCGGACTGCATGATGTGATCACGGGGTCCGAGGCACCGCGCCTGTTACAGGACGCCGCACAGGCGCTGCAAGGCCATGACGAATTGGTAGCCCTGCTGGATGCGGCCCTGATTGCCGAACCGCCGCTTCTTGCCCGTGATGGCGGATTTATCGCGCAGGGCTACGACGAGGAGCTGGACGAGACCCGCCGCCTGCGCGACGAGGGGCGTGGCGTGATTGCGGGGATGCAGGCCGGATTTATTGAGGAAACCGGTATTTCGAGCCTGAAAATCAAGCATAACAATGTGCTGGGCTATTTCATCGAATGCACCTCGACCCATGCCGAGAAGATGCTCTCGGCGCCTTTGTCCGAGAAATTCATCCATCGCCAGACCACGGCCAATCAGGTGCGCTTCACCACCGTCGATCTCTCGGAGTTGGAAACGCGCATCCATAATGCCGGTGCGCGGGCGCTCGAGATCGAAAAACGGCTCTATGACAGGCTGAAGGCGGGCATCATGGATAAGGCAGGCCCGATTGGCGAGGCGTCGCGGGCGCTGGCCGAAATCGATCTGGCCTGTGCCTTCGCCGATCTGGCGCGGGCGGGCGACTGGGTGCGCCCCGAGATCGACAACTCCCGCGCGTTTGAAATCACGGCAGGGCGGCATCCGGTCGTGGAACATGCGCTCAAACGCTCGGGCACGCCGTTCATCGCCAATGATTGCGGGCTGACCAAGGAGAGCACGCCAGCGATCTGGCTGCTGACAGGCCCCAATATGGCGGGTAAATCGACCTTCCTGCGGCAGAATGCGATCATCGCGCTCCTGGCGCAAGCGGGGAGCTTCGTGCCGGCCACCCGCGCCCATATCGGGCTGGTGAGCCAGCTGTTCTCGCGCGTGGGCGCGGCAGATGATCTGGCCCGAGGCCGGTCGACCTTCATGGTCGAAATGGTCGAAACCGCCGCAATCCTCAATCAGGCCGATGACCGCGCACTGGTTATCCTCGACGAGATCGGGCGCGGGACCGCTACCTATGACGGGCTGTCGATTGCATGGGCGGTGATGGAGCATCTACATGCCACCAACCGCTGCCGTGCACTCTTTGCCACCCATTACCACGAGATGACCGCGCTTTCGGCCAAGCTCGACGGGGTGGAGAATGCCACCGTCAGCGTGAAGGAACATGCGGGCGATGTGATCTTCCTGCATGAGGTAAAAAAGGGCGCGGCCGACCGCTCCTACGGGGTGCAGGTCGCGCGTCTGGCGGGGCTGCCCGATAGCGTGGTGGCGCGGGCGAAGTCCGTGCTGGATATGCTGGAGAAAGGCGACCGTGACAGCGGCGCCAAGAAACAGATGCTGATCGATGATCTGCCGCTCTTTGCCTCTGCGCCGCCGCCCCAGCCCGTGGCGCCGCTGGGCCCGAGCCCGCTGGAGGAACGTCTGGGCGCGATCAACCCCGATGACCTGTCCCCGCGTGAGGCACTTCAAGCGCTTTATGACCTGCGCGAGATGCTGAAATGACAAAGGGGGCCAAGCGGCCCCCTTTTCAATGCTTCCCGTGAAACATCACTTCGGCGTCGAGCTCACGCCCACCTTGGCCGGACGCAGCAGACGGTCATGGATCATGAAGCCCACATCCATCACTTGGATGATGTCGCCCGCAACCGTGTTCGGCACAGGGGCTTCGAACATCGCCTCGTGATGGGTCGGATCGAACTTGTCGCCCACCTGCGGCGCGATCTGGCTGATGCCGTGCTTCTCGAACACGTTCACCAGTTCGCGCTGCGTCAGCTCGACGCCCTCGATCAGGGCTTCGGCCTTCTCGCGCAGCTCTTCCGAAATGGCGTTCAGCGCGCGCTGCATATTGTCATAGACCGGCAGCATGTCGCGGGCCAGACGCGAGCCACCGTAATTCTCGGCGTCGCGGCGCTCTTTATCGGCGCGCTTGCGCGAATTCTCGGCATCGGCCAGCGCGCGCATCCAGCGGTCGCGCATTTCGTCGCGTTCGGCACGCAGGGCTTCCAGCTCGTCTGCGCCCTCGTCCATGATGTCTTCGAACGTCTCGTCGAGATGAACCTGATCTTCGCTCATTTCGTCTTTCTTGTCGCTCATGCGTTTCATCCTTTGCCCCGGCCCGACAGCATCCGTCCGACCAGTTGCGCTGTATAGTCCACGATCGGCACGATCCGCCCGTAATTGAGCCGTGTTGGCCCGATGACGCCGATCGCACCGATTATCTTACGATCAGCGTTCATATAGGGACTTACGACCAGAGAGGAACCCGAAAGTGAAAAAAGCTTGTTCTCGGAACCAATAAAAATGCGCACACCGTCGCCATCCTGCGCCAGATCGAGGAATTCGGCGATGTCGCGCTTGCGTTCGAGATCATCGAAAAGCGTGCGGATGCGGTCGAGATCGGAGATCTGCTCGAGCAGATTCGATTGCCCGCGCACGATCAGCCGCTCGTAGGAAGTGCCCTTGTCTTCCCACTCGGCCAGCCCCTGCTCCACCAGATCGGCGGCCAGCGTATCCAGTTCGGCGCGACGATGCCTGATCTCCTCGGCCATAACACTGCGCAGCTCAGTCAACGTGCGGCCCTCGGCCAGCGAATTGATGAAATTCGCGGCCTCCCGCAGCGAGGACGGCGTCTGTCCGGGGGGCGGCGTGAACACACGGTTCTCCACCTGACCATCGGCCAGCACCAGCACCACCAGAGCACGGTCGGGCGCGAGCCCCACGAATTCGATATGCTTGATCGGCGCTTCCTGCTTGGGCGAGAGCACAAGGCTCGCGCCATGGGTCATGCCAGAGAGGGCCGAGCCCACACGGTCCATCAGCGTGCCCAGATCGGGATCATTCCCGCCCACCGTGGCATCAAGGGCTGCGCGGTCATCGGCCCCCAGCTGCCCCACCTCCATAAAGCCGTCCACGAACATCCTGAGCCCCATCTGCGTGGGCACGCGCCCTGCCGAGACATGCGGGCTGTCGAGCAGCCCCAGATATTCGAGATCGTTCATCACATTACGGATGGTGGCCGCTGAGAGCTTCTCGCTCATCATGCGGGTCAGGCTGCGCGAGCCCACCGGATCACCGGTCTCCAGATAGCCCTCGACCACGCGGCGAAAGACCTCGCGCGAGCGATCATTCAGCTCTGTCAGGCTCTGTTTTGGCTCAATCATGGTCTCGAAACTCCTGTTTCACAGTAAACGGGTTGCGAGAGGGATCGTCAATCGGTCCTGAGCTCTTGCATCGGCTGCGTCACACGCGCAAATGGGGCGATACAGTTTGCGAATAGGAGCGGATATGCGGCCCTCAGGACGGAACCTCAATGAAATGCGCAAGATCTCGATCGAGACGGGCGTCACCAAACATGCCGAAGGCTCCTGCCTGATCAAAGTGGGCGACACGCATGTGCTGTGCACAGCCACGATTGAAGACCGCGCGCCCTCCTTCCTGAAAAACACGGGCCTCGGCTGGGTCACCGCCGAATACGGTATGCTGCCCCGCGCCACTCATTCACGCACCCGTCGCGAGGCAGCCACGGGCAAACAAGGCGGCCGCACCGTCGAGATCCAGCGTCTGATCGGTCGTGCCCTGCGGGCGGGCCTGGACCGCAGCGCTTTGGGCGAACGTCAGATCGTCGTGGATTGCGATGTCATTCAGGCCGATGGTGGCACCCGCTGTGCCGCAATCACCGGTGGCTGGGTCGCGCTGCGTCTGGCGGTGAACAAGCTGATGGCCAAAGGGATCATCACCTCCGATCCGCTGATCGACAATGTGGCGGCTGTGTCCTGCGGGATCTATGCCGGCCAGAATGTCTGCGACCTCGATTATGCCGAGGATAGCGAAGCCGGCGTCGACGGCAATTTCATCATGACCGGCAAAGGTAAGCTCATCGAGATACAAATGTCGGCAGAAGGCTCTACCTATACGCGCGAACAGATGAACCAGCTGATGGATCTTGCCGAAAACGGGATCGCAGAGCTGGTAAACGCACAGAAGGAGGCTGTTAAGTGAGAAAGTTCACCGAGAAGAAGCTGCTGGTTGCGACCCATAATGCAGGCAAACTGGAAGAGATTTCCGAGCTGCTGAAGCCTTATGGCATCGAATGTGTGGGGGCCAAGGAGCTGGATCTGGCGGTTCCCGCGGAGACCGAGACCACCTTCGTGGGCAACGCCCGCATCAAGGCGCATGCCGCCGCTAAGGCCACCGGCCTGCCCGCCCTGTCCGATGATAGCGGCATCGAGGTGGATTGTCTTGGCGGGGCTCCGGGTGTCTACACCGCCGATTGGGCCGAAACCCCCAATGGCCGCGATTTCAAGATGGCTATGGAGAAGACGTGGAACGAATGCGAGAAGGTCGGCGCCGACCGTCCGCGCACCGCTCGCTTCTGCTCGACGCTGGTTCTGGCATGGCCGGACGGGCATGAGGAGGTTTTCGAGGGCGAATGCCAAGGTTTCCTCGTCTGGCCGATGCGCGGCGAGGAAGGTCACGGATACGATCCGATGTTCCAGCCCAAAGGGTCGAACAAGACCTTCGCCGAGATGACCCATGAGCGTAAGAACCAATTGTCGCATCGCGCGGATGCGTTCAGGAAACTGACCGCAGCGTTCGAGCCTGCCTGACCCCATCGTGCCACGGCCTCCCGTGGCACCAGCCTCCGGAGCTCCGATGACCCATCACGATGAAGACTGGCGCGCCGGAGGCTTCGGGCTCTATATCCATTGGCCGTTCTGCGCCGCCAAATGCCCCTATTGCGATTTCAACTCGCATGTCAGCGCAAAGATTGACCAACACGTCTGGGCAGAGGCCTATCTTTCAGAAATCGACCGTGTTTCGCGTGAAACCGAAGGCCGTGTGCTCAACACAGTGTTTTTTGGCGGTGGCACACCCTCGCTAATGGACCCTGACATAGTCGATGCCATCCTGACAAAAGTGCGCTCCAGCTGGCGGCTGTCCAATGACTTGGAGATCACCCTTGAGGCGAACCCGACCAGTATCGAGGCTGGACGCTTTCGTGCCTATTCCGAGGCCGGTGTGAACCGTGTGTCAATGGGGATGCAGGCCTTCAATGATGCCGATCTACGCAAGCTGGGCCGAATGCATTCGGCCGCGGAAGGACGCAAAGCCTTTGATATCGCGCGCTCCGTCTTTGACCGTGTGAGCTTCGACCTTATCTACGCGCGACAGGACCAGACGCTCGATCATTGGCGACAGGAGCTGAATGAAGCCCTCTCGATGGCGATTGATCACCTGTCTCTTTATCAACTTACCGTTGAAGACGGGACCGTGTTCGGCGCACGGGCAGAGCGCGGCTTGCTGAAAGGCATACCCGACGATGACAGTGCGGCCGATATGTATCTGCTTACACAAGATCTGGCAGAAGCTGCAGGGTTTCCGGCATATGAAGTGTCTAACCATGCCAAATCAGGCTCTGAAAGTCGCCATAACCTCATCTATTGGCGCTATGGCGATTATCTCGGCATTGGTCCAGGGGCGCATGGCCGCCTGACCCGCAACGGTATCCGTCATGCCACGGACACCCTGAAACAACCCGGTGCGTGGCTGAGCCAGGTGAAGAAAACGGGTTCCGGCGAGGCGTTTCGCGAAGCATTGCGTCGCGACGAGGAGGTAACGGAGTTCCTTCTATTCGGTATGCGTCTTGCCGAAGGGCTCGACCGGCAACGCTACATTGCTCTGAGCCGCGCTGATTTCAACGAAGAACGTCTCGCTCATCTTACCAGCATTGGTATGATAGAGGCAGATGACAACAAAATACGCGCGACCCGTGAGGGACGCGCGGTATTGAACGCCGTGATCAGAGAGCTGTTGCCCGATTAGATCTTGGTTAGCGCCTGACAGATCGCATCAAGCTGTTCGAGGTCTTTATAGGTCAGAACAACTGTTCCACCTTCCTCACCTTTATGGTTGATCTCGACTTTCATGCCAATAGTGGCCGAGAGATCTGCTTCCAGCGCCCGTGTATCTGCATCCTTCTCGGGGGCGATACGGGCCTTAGGCTTTTTCTCCCCCACAGGTGCTTTTGCTTTGCGCTCGACTTCCCGCACCGAAAGACCTTTTGCGACGGCCTCTTTGGCCAATGCCACCGGGTCATCTGCGGTAATCATCGCACGCGCATGACCTGCCGTCAGACGTCCATCGCGGAGATAATCCTGAACTTCATTCGGCAAGTTGAGCAGGCGAAGAAGGTTTGCGATATGACTACGGCTCTTCGAGAGCGCTTCTGCGACCTTTTCCTGAGTATGTCCGAACCGGTCCATCAACTGCCGATAGCTGAGAGCTTCTTCCAGCGGGTTAAGATCGGCGCGCTGGATATTCTCGATAATCGCGACTTCCAGAACTTCGGTATCGTTAAACTCGCGAATGATAACCGGAACTTCATGTAGCTGCGCGAGTTGCGACGCGCGCCAGCGGCGCTCCCCCGCAACAATCTCGTACATATCGGCCGTTTTGGGATGTGCCCGCACGATCAGAGGCTGAATGACCCCTTTCTCACGGATGGAATCCGCGAGTTCCTGAAGAGCCTGCTCGTCAAAATGACGGCGCGGCTGCTCGGGATTAGGCTCGATTTTCTCGATCGGAATGAAGCTTTCGGGACGACGCGGCACCGTATTATCCTGATTGGGTTCTAGATTTACATCAGCCATCAAGGCGCTTAATCCGCGCCCAAGTCCACGGCGTTCAGGCTTCTTGCTCATACGGCCCCCTGCGGCTTAACGCTTTCATGGCGTTCCAATAATTCTTTGGCAAGTGCGCGATAGGCCTTCGCCCCTCGCGAGCTACTATCGTAATGCAGTACGGATTGGGCATAGGATGGCGCTTCGGAGATCCGCACATTCCGCGGAATCATTGTCTTGAACACGATTTCTCCAAGCGTTGCGCGGGCGTCCGCCTCTACAAGCTGGGAGAGATTATTGCGAACGTCATACATCGTCAGCACAACCCCCTCAATACGAAGTGAAGGATTGGCGCCTTGCCGCACTTCTCGCACCGAAAGCATGAGCTGCGAGAGGCCTTCAAGAGCAAAGAACTCCGCTTGTAGCGGAACCAAAACGGAATCCGCCGCAACCATCGCATTAACGGTCAGAAGACTAAGAGATGGCGGGCAATCAATAAGAATATAGTCAAACTCGAAGTCGTTTATATGCTCCGAGCGTAGCGCTTTCTGAAGGAGGAAGCTCCGCTGATCCACATCATGGAGTTCCATGTCTGCGGAGGAAAGATCTGTGGTCGCGGGGCTCAACCATAGTCCATCCCACTCCGTTTTCCGGATTATATCGGCGGGTTCTGCATCCGCTGTGAGTAGGTCGTAGGTGCTGAAGTCCCGATCTTCTAGCTCGACACCAAGACCTGTCGATGCATTGCCCTGAGGATCGAGGTCAACCACCAAGACCCGGCACCCTTGTTCAATCAAAGCGCAAGCTAAATTAATCGCTGTGGTTGTTTTACCAACCCCACCCTTCTGGTTGGTAACGGCAATAATGCGTGGTGCCTTCATAAAGGACTGCTCAGACACGCTGTGCTCCTGCGATTTTCAGTATTGTTGCATCCGGATCTGTGACGCTTTTAAGTGCTTCATACTCGAAGGTCCATGTCTTTTGAGCTTCTGCCACTTCACTTTTCCAGTTTGCGCCCTTCGGAAACAGAAAAGTAGCCGTCTTATTTCCGTGATGACACCCGAACTCGAGAAGCATATCAAGCGACGCAAGCGCGCGAGCAGAGACAATATCTGCGGCCAAGGAGGGAATTTCGAGGATACGTTGACTATGAACCTTTATATTCAACCCCAATTCGCGCACGCATGTCAGAAGAAATGCACATTTTCTCTGATCACTCTCGATCAAGTGGATCTCGGCATCTGGTTTATTTTGAGCTGCGATAATGCCAACGACAATACCAGGCAATCCGCCACCGGACCCCATATCAACCCACCGCGTCCAGCTCACATCGTTTTGATATACCTGAATGGAGTCTTGGAGATGCCGATGCTTAAAATCCGAGACCGTAGATTTTGCAACCAGATTGATTACAGGATTCCACTTTGAGACGAGCGCTTCGTAGAGATCGAAGCGCTCAATTGTTTCACGTGAAACATCGGCAGGGAATTGGTGTATAGACATAGACGTCAAGCCGTTTTGATTTTACGCGATTGCCGAAGCTTCGCAAGAATGAGAGCAAGGGCTGCGGGCGTTACCCCGTCGACACGCCCCGCCTGCCCTAACGTGCTTGGCTGCGCTTTACTGAGCTTTAAACGAAGCTCGTTAGAAAGCCCCGAAAGCGAACCATATTCGAAATCGGAAGGAATCTTCCAAGCTTCATCTCTCTGCATCGCTGCAATATCGCGATCCTGTCGAACCAGATAATTGGCATATAGCGCATCTTTTGAAAGCTGATCCGCAATCGGGGATTCAATCTCGGACAATTCTGGGAAGACCGCTTTGAGATCTTCGAATGTTATGTCAGGGAATGACAGGAACGAGAATGCAGAACGACGCTGCCCATCTTGATTTACTTTAAAGCCCGCTTCAATGGCCTCTTTCGGGGTAAGCGACAATGCGTCAAGCTTTCCACGCCCATGCACTAGCGCTTCCTGCTTAATAGAGAATTGCGTAATACGCTTATCAGATACGCAGCCAATCCGCATTGCCAAGGGCGTAAGGCGTTGATCCGCGTTATCGGCGCGAAGGGAAAGTCGGAACTCGGCCCGCGAGGTAAACATCCGATAGGGTTCGGTTACTCCGCGAGTAATGAGATCATCGACCATCACTCCGATATAACTCTGTGTGCGTGAAAACTCGACAGCCTCCTTCTCTAGCGCCGAAGCTGCCGCATTAAGTCCGGCAACCAGACCCTGTGCAGCTGCCTCCTCATAGCCAGTGGTGCCATTAATCTGACCAGCGAGATATAGCCCTGGCTGATTACGAACCTGAAGATACGCATCGAGGCTACGCGGATCGACGTAATCATATTCTATAGCGTAGCCCGGCTGTAGAATCTCGACCTGCTCCAAGCCACGAATAGACCGAACATAATCGGTCTGAACATCTTCAGGTAGCGAGGTGGAAATACCATTTGGGTAGACGGTATCGTCATCAAGCCCCTCGGGCTCGAGGAAAATCTGATGAGATGTCTTATCGGCAAACCTGACAATTTTGTCTTCGATCGACGGGCAGTAACGGGGCCCTACCCCCTCGATATGACCGCCATACATAGCCGAACGGGAAAGATTATCACGGATGATTTGATGGGTCGCTTCATTAGTATGCGTAATCCCGCAGGAAATCTGTTTCGCGAATGGCTTCGTATTCATAAAGCTGAAGACCACAGGATCGTCGTCCCCGGGCTGGCTCTCGAGGATAGACCAATCAATAGTTTTCCCATTAAGCCTTGGCGGTGTGCCCGTCTTAAGACGTCCAAGCGGTAAGGCGAGCGAGTCCAGTCGATCCGCGAGCGGAACCGAAGGGCGATCCCCCATCCGTCCGCCCGGATAGCTTTTATCACCGATATGGATTACGCCGCGCAAGAAGGTCCCTGTTGTCAAAATTACCGACCGGCAGCGGACCTCGGATCCGTCTGCGAGCGTTACCCCGCTGACGCGCCCGTCAAGGGTAAGCAAGTCGACGGCTTCCCCTTCAATGATCGAAAGGTTTTCCTGCAGTTCGGTAAGTTCGAGCATAGCCTCGCGATAGAGCTTTCGATCCGCCTGAGCACGCGGCCCCTGTACCGCAGGTCCTTTACGGCGGTTCAAGAGCCTGAATTGAATCCCGGCACGGTCGGCGACAACCCCCATGACACCGTCCATGGCGTCGATCTCCCGAACGAGGTGTCCTTTGCCGAGCCCACCAATAGCAGGATTGCAAGACATAACCCCGATGGCATCGCGCCGAAGCGTTACCAAAGCAGTCTTTGCTCCCATGCGGGCGGATGCATGGGCCGCTTCCGTACCGGCGTGACCACCGCCAACGACAATAACGTCAAAATGTTTCACGTGAAACACTCCTATTTCCCGATGCAAAAACTCAAGAATATCTCATCCAAGAGATTCTCGACATCTACCCTGCCCAACAGGGATTCCAACGACCGCGCGGCCTCACGAAGATAGATAGCGGAAAGCTCGGGGCGATCTAGACCGCTCATTACCTCATTTCGGGCCGAATCCAAAGCCCGGTTTGCGTTTATCAGCGCATCACGATGTCGTTCCCGCGTCATAACCCCGGCGCCTTGTGCCTGCCGTAATAATTTGGCGGTGATCTTCGCAACCAGCTCGTCAATGCCCGCGCCTGTTTTTCCCGAGACACGAAGCCCCTGCCCCTCGAAAATATCGGCCTTGCCATAGACGATCAGATCATCATCCTCAGGCGTCAGGAGCGGAAGGTCTTGGCCATCAAGAAGGAATACCCGCAGATCTGCCTCATTGGCGCGTGAAATCGCCCGATCTACCCCGATAGCCTCGACAACATCGTCGGTTTCGCGAAGACCTGCCGTGTCCAGCAATGTGACCGCCAATCCTGCGAGGTCCATGCGCACTTCGATCACATCACGTGTCGTACCCGCAATTTCCGACGTAATAGCGGCTTCACGCCCTGCTAAAGCATTGAGAAGCGTAGATTTTCCGGCATTAGGGCGGCCAACGATAGCGATTTCGAACCCGTCACGGATGCGCTCCGCCGCGCCAAAGCGCTTGATCTCGTCTCCAAGACTGATCTGAACGGCATCAATCTCGGCCATGACCTCCGGTGTTACATCAACGGGAACCTCTTCATCGGCGAAATCGATCGTGACTTCCAGCAGCGCCGCGGCACGCACCAGCCGCTCCCGCCAGCCTTCAACGACCTTGCCAACCGAACCAGAGAGAACCTTAAGTGCCTGTTTTCTCTGGGATTCTGTTTCGGCCTCAATGAGATCAGCCAGTCCCTCGACCTGAGAAAGATCCAGCCTTTCATTCTCCATTGCGCGGCGGGTAAATTCGCCTGCCTCAGCCATACGTAAATCCGGATCCTCACCCAAGGCCCGCAGAACAGCACTCACCGTCGCGATCGCACCATGGATATGAAATTCGACGACTTCTTCACCAGTAAAGCTATGCCCTTTAGCGAAAGGCAGCACCACCGCCTCGTCCAGCACCTCGCCGTCAAGACGCAGAACCCTCAAGGCCGTCTGTCGCGCAGCCGGTAGCGACCCGCAAAGACGCGAGGCAGCCTGCCAGGCTTTCGGCCCGGAAATACGAATAACGGCCACCCCCGCTTTTCCGCGGGCAGTGGCCAGTGCAAAGATCGTATCCATCATATCCCTCTCGGGAACAGCTTAGCCGTTCATAGAGTCGAAGAATTCCGAATTGGTTTTGGTCTGTTTGAGCTTCGAATTCAGGAACTCGATCGCATCGGTTGTGCCCATCGGATTGAGGATACGGCGCAACAGATAGGTCTTCTGCAGATCCTTCTGCTCGACGAGCAGATCCTCTTTCCGGGTGCCCGATTTGAGAATATCCATGGCCGGGAAGACGCGTTTATCCGCAACCTTGCGGTCAAGAACGATCTCGGAGTTCCCCGTCCCTTTGAATTCCTCGAAGATGACCTCGTCCATGCGCGAACCGGTATCGATCAGCGCGGTGGCAATGATGGTCAGCGACCCGCCCTCTTCAATATTTCGTGCCGCGCCGAAGAAACGCTTCGGACGTTGCAGCGCGTTGGCATCGACACCACCTGTCAAAACCTTGCCCGAGCTCGGCACAACGGTGTTGAACGCACGGCCCAGACGCGTGATCGAATCGAGCAGGATCACCACGTCACGCTTGTGTTCAACGAGGCGCTTGGCCTTTTCCATCACCATCTCGGAGACTGCGACGTGGCGCGTTGCCGGTTCGTCGAAGGTGGAGGACACAACCTCACCCTTCACGGAACGCTGCATATCGGTCACCTCTTCCGGACGTTCGTCGATCAGAAGAACGATCAGATAGCATTCGGGATGGTTTCTCGCGATCGAGGTCGCGATATTCTGCAGCAGGACGGTCTTACCGGTACGCGGCGGCGCCACGATAAGCGAACGCTGCCCCTTCCCGATCGGCGCCACCAGATCGATGATCCGTGCCGAGCGGTCCTTGATCGTCGGATCTTCGATCTCCATTTTCAGGCGCTCATCGGGATAGAGCGGCGTCAAGTTGTCGAAGGCAACCTTGTGGCGCGCCTTTTCGGGCGCTTCATAATTGATCTGCTCGACTTTGGTCAGCACGAAATACCGCTCGTTCTCGCCCGGAGAGCGGATAATGCCCTCAACGGTATCACCCGTGCGCAGCGCGTGCTGGCGGATCATGTCGGGCGAGACATAGATATCGTCCGGACCCGGCAGATAGTTTGCCTCGGTCGAGCGCAGGAAGCCGAAACCGTCCTGCAGAACTTCCAGAACCCCGTCCCCACCAATGGTGATATCATCTTCCGCATGCGCCTTCAGCAGCGCGAACATCATCTCGCCCTTACGCATCGTCGAAGCGTTCTCGATCTCCCACTCCTCGGCCATGGCCAGAAGCGCCTTCGGGCTTTTCGCCTTCAGATCGAACAGGTTCAAACGCTCATCTTCGGGATGCGGACGTTCTTCGGTCATGAATTCCCCTCGTTTCCGGACCAGCCGGAAAGAAATCTCGATGTAAACAGGAGTGACTCCCGCTCAGGACGAGCGGGGTTTTGTCATCCGCTAGATCAAATTGCGCCTCGAGTCAACGATTGCCTAGAATTTCACGATCACAGCCAACACGATCAGGACCATGAAGAGCGTCGGCAGCTCGTTCATCAATCGATAGGTCCGGCCGCTATGCCGGTTCTGCCCTTTCACGAAATCTATGCGGCGTCCTGACAGCCAGTGATGGAACCCCGTCATCCCGATCACGGATGCGGCTTTCACCCAAGACCATGCCATCGTCCAATCGACCACTCCGGGGATCATTACCAAGCAGAGCCCGAAAAACCACGATGCGATCATCGCCGGGGTCATGATCGCCTTCAGAAGAAGCCGTTCCTGATGCTGGAACAGCTGGTCCATATCAGACCCTCGGGTGACGCCCTGCTTTCTTAGCCCTTCGACGTGATAAACATAGAGCCGCGGCAGATAGAACAGACCGGCCATCCACGCCAGAACCGAGATCACGTGGAACGCTTTGATCCATGGATAATGGATTGCGAGAAAATCCTGCACGGCTGTCAGCATGGTCCGGTCTCCGGTGTTAGGCGCCGACCCCTCTCTAAATATAAAAGTAATATTAAGAAAGAATAGAAGTTGATTATAGGCCCTGTGGATACTGTGGATCCACGGATATTCCCTGATTTATCCACAGTGGATAAGCTATTTACCCACATTGCGAATAAACCAAGCCCCAATTGAGAAATTCTTTATATTTTCAAGACTTTGCAAAGTTTGCAAACCCCGATTCGGGCTGTGGATAATATGGTGGGAAAACTTTGCCCCAATGAGTCGCTCACAGCAAGGGGAAGACTCAATTCACAGGTGGAAGACTCACCCTGAGACTTGACAGAACCGGCCATAAATTGTGGAGAAAACCCGAGGTCGGGGTTATCCCCCGTTTTATACAGACGGTTACCGAGAGGCTTATCCACATGACTATCCCCATTCTCTTGGCATCCCAATCCGAAATCCGGGCTCAATTGCTGCGCAATGCGGGGCTGGAAATTGTGGCCAAACCCGCCCGTATCGATGAGGAGATGATCCGTGCCTCGATGGAGGCCGAAGGCGCACCGCCGCGCGATATCGCGGATTTTCTCGCCGAGATGAAAGCCAAGAAGCTCTCACGCAATCTGGCAGGGGTTATGGTTCTGGGCGCTGATCAGGTTCTTGATCTCGATGGCCGGACCTTTTCCAAGCCGGAGACGCCCGAAGAGGCGATGGCGCATCTGGCGGCGCTCTCGGGCAAAACGCATAAACTTCTCTCCGCCGCTGTCATCGTGCGCGACAACGAGCCCCTGTGGCGGCATATCGGTGTGGTGCGGCTGACGATGCACGAGCTGTCCGAGGCCTTCATCAAGGATTATGTCACTCGAAATTGGGACTCGATCCGCCATGCGGTGGGCTGCTACAAGCTCGAAGAGGAAGGCGTGCGCTTGTTTTCCAAGGTGGAAGGCGATTACTTCCATGTTCTGGGGCTGCCATTGATGGAGCTTCTGAACTGGCTGCGTGCGCGGGGGGAGCTGACGACATGAGCCATAAAAAGATCCCGCTTGCAGGGGTGATCGGACATCCGATCTCGCATTCGCTGTCACCGGCCTTGCATGGCTACTGGCTGCGCCAATACGGGCTGGCAGGACATTATGTGCCGATGGATGTGGCACCGGAGGATCTCGAACCCGTGCTGCGCGGTCTACACAAGGCGGGGTTTGTGGGCTGCAACATCACCATTCCGCATAAGGAGGCCGCGCTTGCGCTCGCCGATGAGGTCACCGAACGCGCGCGACTGATCGGGTCGGCCAATACGCTGGTTCTGGGCGCGGATGGCCGCATCCATGCCGATAACACCGACGGGTTCGGGTTCATCGCCAATCTGAAGCAATCCGCCCCTGAGTGGGAGCCTGGCGCGGGTCCGGCGGCTGTTCTCGGCGCGGGTGGGGCATCACGGGCGATCATTGTCTCGCTTCTGGAGGCGGGCGCACCGGAAATCCGTCTGTGTAACCGCACAAGGGCGCGTGCCGAAGCGCTTGCCGAAGCCTTCGGTCCCAAGGTGAAGGTCTATGATTGGGCTGATTCCGCGTCGATTTTCGACGGAGTGGCTACAGCGATCAACACCACATCTCTGGGTATGGCAGGCCAGCCACCTTTTGATATCTCTCTTGATCTGCTGCCAGGTACTGCTCTGGCCACCGATATCGTCTATGTGCCTCTGGTGACGGCCTTCCTGCAGAAGGCGCAGGCGCGGGGCTGCAAGATCGTTGATGGTCTGGGCATGTTGCTGCATCAGGGCCGTCCGGGATTCGAGCGCTGGTTCGGCCAGACACCCGAGGTGACAGATGCCCTGCGCGCGGAAGTGCTGGGCAAATGAGCCGTCCCTTCATCTTGGGGTTAACCGGCTCCATCGGGATGGGAAAATCGACGACGTCATCCTTTTTTATGAATAACGGTGTGCCTGTTTGGGATGCGGATGCCACCGTGCATCAGCTCTATGGCAAGCACGGCGCCGCAGTGGCGCCTATTGCCGCTCTTTATCCGCAAGCAGTAGTTGACGGGATGGTGGATCGCGGTGCTCTCAGGGAAGTGCTGAAGGCCGATCCCGCTGCCCTTGCCCGTATCGAGGCTATCGTCCATCCGCTCACGGCGGCCTCGCGCACGGGGTTTATCGCGGACCATGCAAATGCACCGATCCTGCTTCTTGATATTCCGCTCCTGTTCGAGACCGGCGCGGATCAGGTCTGTGACGCCGTTCTGGTGGTCACGGCCCCGCCCGAGATCCAGCGCGCGCGTGTTCTTTCACGTGGAACAATGTCACCCGAGCAATTCGAGATGATCCGTGCCAAACAGCTGCCGGATGCCGAAAAACGCGCCCGCGCCGATTATGTCATCGAGACGCTGGACCTTGAAACCACGGCCCGAGATGTGCGACGCCTCATAGACCAGATCAGGGAGAAGCCGCATGCGTGAGATCGTTCTCGATACCGAAACCACGGGGTTCGAGCCGAATGAAGGCCACCGGATCGTCGAGATCGGCGCGGTGGAGCTTTTCAACCATATGCCGACGGGCAAGACCTATCATCAATATATCAATCCCGAGCGCGATATGCCGACCGAGGCATTCCAGGTTCATGGGCTGGGTGAGGAATTCTTGTCCGACAAGCCCAAATTCATCGAGATTGCTCAGGATTTTCTGGATTTCATTGGACCGGATTCAAAGCTCGTGATCCATAATGCGAAGTTCGATATGCGTTTTCTCAATGCCGAACTGGGCTGGGTCAAAAAACCGTTGATCGCTGATGACCGCGCGGTCGACACGCTTGCCATGGCGCGGCGCAAGTTCCCGGGCTCGCCTGCGACGCTCGATGCGCTCTGCCGCCGGTTTTCGATCGACAACTCCTCGCGGACGCTGCACGGCGCGCTTCTCGATAGTGAAATTCTGGCCGAGGTCTATCTCGAACTGATCGGTGGCCGCCAGCCAGGCTTCGGTCTGAACCTCGAACAGGGTGGCCAAACAAGCGGCCCCTCCGAGATCTGGCGACCCTCGCCGCGCCCTCATGTTCTGCCCTCGCGGCTGACCGATGAAGAGGCTGCGGCCCACGCCGCCTTCATCGCCAAACTGGGCGAGAACGCGATCTGGAAACGCTGACTATTTGGTAAAACATTGGCTGATCGTTATTTTTTCGTTCAATTCAGAGAGGAAATAGCGTAAAGCCCAGCCCGAGTGAGGGGTCTGGGAGGAAGCCATGCTTGATTTTACCGCGATGCGCGCGCAGCTTGCCGAGGTTTACGATCTGACACCCTCGGTCGAGCTGGCGCAATCCATGTCCGATATTCACGCGAAGATGGATCGGGTGATCCCGTTTCCGGATTTCGTGCGCTACGCGCCCTATATCGCCGCGATCAACAAGCTGAAAGCCGAGAAAAATGCGGTCATTCTGGCGCATAACTATATGACGCCGGAGATCTATCACGGAGTGGCAGATGTTGTGGGTGACAGCCTGCAACTGGCCATCGAGGCCACCAAGGTCGAGGCTGAGATCATTGTCCAGTGCGGCGTGCATTTCATGGCCGAAACCTCGAAGATCCTCAATCCGGCCAAGACCGTGCTGATCCCCGATGTCGAGGCGGGCTGTTCGCTGGCGGAAAGCATTACTGCCGACGGTATCGCGCAGATGCGCGCAAAATATCCGGGTGCGCCTGTCGTGTCCTATGTGAACACCACCGCCGAGGTGAAGGCCGCCTCCGATATCTGCTGCACTTCATCCAATGCCGCGCAGATCGTGGCAGCTCTTCCTGGAGACACGATCATCATGACGCCGGATCAGTATCTGGCGCAGAACGTGGCCAATATGGTGCCGCAGAAAAATATCGTCTGGTGGGAGGGCTCCTGCATCGTGCACGAGCAATATACACCGGAAGATATCAATGAATTCCGCGCTATGAATCCCGACACCACGATCATCGCGCATCCTGAATGCCCGCCTGACGTGGTCGATGCTTGCGATTATTCCGGTTCGACCAGCGGGATCATCGACTATGTCACCACCCATAAGCCGGCCAAGGCAATGCTGGTGACCGAATGCTCGATGGCATCCAATATATCGGATGCCCTGCCCGAGATCGAATTTACCGGCCCGTGCAATATGTGCCCCTATATGAAGAAGATCACGCTAGAGAAAATTCTCTGGGCTCTGCATACGGGCAGCGAGGCGGTCGAGGTCGATCCGCTGGTGGCCGGTAAGGCGCGCATCGCAGTCGAGCGGATGATCGAGCTGTCCAGGGCTGTCACGAAGTGACCATCCATCGGACGGACCGCGTCGTGATCGTCGGTGCGGGGCTTGGCGCGCTTTATGCGGCCTTGCGTTTGGCACCGCAGCCGGTGGTGTTGATTTCGCCCGAAAAATTGGGCGAGGGGGCATCTTCCGCTTGGGCACAAGGTGGAGTTGCGGCGGCGATGGATGCCTCCGACAGCCCTGAAGCCCATGCCCGCGATACTGAAATCGCTGGGGCAGGGACCGTCTTGCCCGAGATCGCGAACATGGTGACGGCAGAAGCCGCGCGTCATATCCTCCAGCTGACCGATATCGGTGCGCCCTTCGACCGCGACGCACAGGGCGGCTATGTCATGTCGCGCGAGGCGGCCCATTCGGCGGCGCGCGTGGTGCGCGTGAAAGGCGATCAGGCAGGGCGCGAAATAATGCAGAGCCTGATTGCCAAGGTGCGCGCCACGCCGTCGATTCAGGTGCTTGAAGGTGTGATGGCAGTCGATCTTCTGACGACGGGGAAGCGGGTAACGGGGGTGCGCCTGACCCGCGCGGACCAGCCTTCGGGGAGCCTCGCTATCCATGCGCCTGCGACCCTGCTGGCAGGGGGAGGTTCCGGCGGTCTTTACGCGGTCACCACCAATCCGGCACGAATCCGAGGGCAGGTGATCGGCATGGCCGCGCGGGCAGGGGCGGTGATTGCCGATGCCGAATTCGTGCAGTTCCATCCTACCGCCATCGCGGTCGGGCTGGACCCTGCGCCGCTGGCAACCGAGGCCCTGCGCGGCGAAGGCGCAATCCTTGTGAATTCGCTCGGTCAGCGCTTCATGCTGGGTGAACATCCCGATGCCGAGCTTGCACCGCGCGATATCGTGGCGCGGGCCGTCTACCGTGAATATCAGGCAGGGCGCGTGCCCGTTCTGGACACGCGGCAGGTGCTGGGCGCCGAGATCCATGCGCGGTTTCCGGCTGTGGCGCAGGCCTGTATGGCGGCGGGGATCGATCCTGCAGTGCAGCCCATTCCGGTGGCACCGGCCGCCCATTACCATATGGGCGGGATTGCGGTCGATGCGCAGGGGCGCAGTAGCCTTGACGGGCTCTGGGTCTGCGGCGAGGCTTCTTCCACCGGTTTACATGGTGCCAACCGTCTGGCCTCGAACGGGCTTCTGGAGGCGCTCGTCTACGGCCGGATCTGTGCCGATGATATCGTAGAAGGGCTCTCTGCCCGCTCCGCGCCGGAGCTGGTGCTCGAGTTTCCGCAAGGCGGCAGCCAGCCCGATATGGCGAAAATCGCCCGATTGCGGCAGGCAATGACCGATGGGGTAGGGGTCGTGCGGAACCGCGAGGGGCTAGAGGCGACAATCAGGACGCTTCAGATGCTCTCGCAGGGAGAAGAGAATACCGCTTTGCGCAATATGCTGGCCACGGCAACCCTGATCGCCTGTGCCGCTCACGGGCGCCGCGAGAGCCGTGGCGGGCATTTCCGCGCGGATTACCCGCAGCCCGATCCGGCGCAGGCCAATCGCAGTCTGATGACGCTTGCCCAAGCGGAGGCGCTGCGCGATGCAATCACCCTCGCGCAGCAACCCGCGTGATCATTTCACGAGATATTTGAACTCGCCCAGCACGGCCTCATAGACCCCGCGTTTGAACGGCACGATCGAGGCGATCAGCTCGGCCGAGCTTTTCCAGCCCCATTCCGAGAATTCGGGATGTTCGGTTGCGATGTTGAAGACGCTATCGTCGCCCAGATAGCGGAAGGCGAACCATTTCTGTTTCTGGCCGCGATATTTACCGCCCCATGCTTTGCCCAACAGTTCTTCGGGCAAGTCATAGGTCACCCAGTCTTCGGTCTTGGCCAGCTTCTCGACCAGATCCGCCGTTACGCCGGTCTCTTCCCAGAGCTCGCGCAGACCGGCTTCCTTGGGTTTCTCGCCATCGTCGATACCGCCTTGCGGCATCTGCCATGCGTCTGCCTTGCTATCGATGCGCTTGCCCGCCCAGATCAACCCGTCCTTATTGATCAGCACGATGCCGACACAGGGGCGATAGGGGAGAGTGCTATAATCCTGCATATCCGTCGTCCTTGAAAGAAAAGGGGCCCCGCAGGGCCCCGATTGGTCATTTTTTGGCATCGGCCTTTTCGGGTGTTGCGGCCGGCGCCTCGGTCGCATCTTCGGCGGCTTTGGTTGCCACTTCCGGTGCGATGGCGCTCAGACCCTTGAGAATGTCGATGGCGTAGGCAAGCTGGTAGTCTTCCTTGCGCAGCTCCGCCGCATCCTCGGCCCGCTTCATCTCTTCCTCGGCCTGCTTCTTCTCGTCATCGGTCATCGAGTCATTGCTCAGCACGCCGCGCAGATCCGCTTCCGACCGCATCTGGTTGCTGTCGGTATTGGCCTCATCATCCGCATTCGCGACCGGCGTGGGCTGTGCCACGACGATATCGGGCGCAATGCCCAGCGACTGGATAGAGCGCCCCGATGGCGTGTAATAGCGCGCGGTGGTCAGACGCATCGCGCCTTCATTCTTGATCGGCATGACGGTCTGGACCGAGCCCTTGCCGAAGCTCTTCTCGCCCACCACGATGGCACGGCGGTGGTCCTGAAGCGCACCGGTCACAATCTCGGAAGCAGAGGCCGAGCCGCCATTGATCAGGATCACGATCGGCTTGCCATCAGCCAGATCGCCCGGCGTGGCGTTGAAGCGCTCGCTATCCTCGGGGTTACGGCCACGGGTCGAAACGATTTCGCCCTTGTCGATGAACGCGTCAGACACCTTGATCGCCTGCGTCAGCAGACCACCCGGGTTGTTGCGCAGATCCAGCACGAAGCCCGAGACCTTGTCCATACCGCCAGCTTCCTCGACCATCTTGTCGAGCTGGTCTTTGAGGTTCGGATAGGTCTGGTCGTTGAAGGTCGAGATCCGCAGAACTACGGTCGAGCCTTCCAGACGTCCTTTCACGGCCGCCATTTTGATGGTGTCGCGGGTCATCGTCACATCGAAGGGGTCCTGCTCGCCCTTGCGCGCGATGGTCACGGTGATCTCGGAACCGACGGGGCCGCGCATCAGGTCAACCGCCTGATCGAGCGTCAGGCCAAGCAGGCTCTCGCCATTGACATGGGTGATGAAATCGCCGGTCTTCAGGCCCGCTTCGGCCGCAGGCGTGCCATCCATCGGCGAGACGACCTTCACGAAGCCATCTTCCTGCGTGACCTCGATCCCGAGACCGCCGAAGCTGCCGCGGGTCTGGACCTGCATATCCTGATAATCATCGGGCGGCATATAGCTCGAGTGCGGATCAAGCGAGCTGAGCATGCCGTTGATGGCCGCTTCGATCAGCTTCTTGGAGTCGACCTTCTCGACATAGTCCTTGCGGATACGGTCGAAAATATCGCCGAACAGGTCCAGTTGCTCGTAAGTGGCGGCCGAGTCATCCGCTTCCTGCGCCATCAGGGGCGCGGCAATCTGCGTGGAGAGCAGGACCCCTGCGACCGTTCCGCCCAGAGCCGCCATGACCAGTTTTCTCATCCTAACCTCAATCCCGTCCTGTCATTTCGAACCATGAACAAACCAATCAGCAGGATCAATCGGCTCATCGCCCTTGCGTAATTCCATATAAAGCGTTTCCGTTCGGTCGGCGCTACTGCCTTTGACGGCGCTGTCGACAAAATCGACACCGAATTCACGGGCGCTTGGCTCTTTGCCACCCATCATGCCCAATGCACCGCCTTGCGGCACAACGTCACCCGTTTCTCCATACACGGTTCCAAGGCCCGCCAGAACCAAAAGATATCCGTCGGATGGTTCGATCACCATCACATTTCCGTAGTCGAGAAGTGGGCCGAGGTAACGAATAGTTGCGGGCCAGGGCGCGGTAACCAGCGCCGATGGGGCGGTGGCGATCACCCACCCGGCGCGACGGATGCCTGCGGCATCGGCCTCGTTATACTTGCGCAGGACCGACCCGATCACCGGTAGCGGTAGGGTGCCCATCGCCGACTGGAAATTGGTCATCGGCGCACCGATATCGCTATCCAGATCGAGAATGCCGCTGGCAAAGCTTTCCAGCGTATCGGCGCTCTGCACCAGCTGCTGCAGGTCCTCGGGCGTTTCCAGATAACGACCGGGCAGGGCCTCGCGCTTGGCAATCGCCTCGGCCAGCTGGGTGCGGGCGGTCTGGACCGACTCCATGCCTTTGGCCAGCACGTCGATCGCGCCCTGCTGGATATCGCGCATCTGCTTGATCTCGTTGAGCTTTACCGAGAGATCCTTGGCCTGTTCCTGCAAGGCCGGTGTCACCGCACCGAGGATCATCCCCGACCGCGCGGTGCCCACCGGTCCTGACGGGTGTAACAGAAGCATCGGCCGTCGGTCTGCTGCATCGTGGTCATCACACCCAGCAGCCTGCCGATCTCGTCGCGCTTGCCATCGAAGCTCTGCTTGATCTCCGCCTCGCGGATCGCCAGCCGCCTGAGCCCGTCGCGCAGCGCGCTCAACCCGTGCTCATAGGCATTGATCGTGGCGGTCAGGCTCTCGATCCGCTCGGCTTTGGTCTTTGCCCCATCCATCGCCGCAATCGCGCCGCGCAGGTTTTCAGCCGCCTGCAACGCATTATCCATCGCCGGATTGGTCGCGGCACCGGCCCCCTGAGACAGGAGGCCGGACAGAAGAACCGTGGCAAGAAACCGGAAGCCGAACTTCATCAGAGGTCGATCAGGCTCTGGCCGGTCATCTCTTCCGGCACAGGCAGACCCATCAGGCCCAGCAGCGTTGGCGCCAGATCGGCCAGACGGCCTTCATGCAGCTTGGCACCTTCCGGCCCGCCCACCAGTGCCACCGGCACCAGATTGGTGGTGTGCGCGGTATGCGGACCGCCGGTTTCGGGGTCGATCATCGTCTCGCAATTGCCGTGATCGGCGGTGATGATCATCGCGCCACCCGCCTTTTCGAGCGCCTCGCGCACGCGCCCGATATCGCGGTCGATCTCCTCGCAGGCCGCCATCGCCGCCTCGAGCGAGCCGGTATGGCCCACCATATCGCCATTGGCATAATTCACCACGATCAGGTCATAGCCCTTCTCGATGGCTTCCACGAATTTGTCGGTCACCTCGGGGGCGGACATCTCGGGCTGCAGGTCATAGGTCGCCACTTTCGGCGATTTCGGCATGAAGCGGTCCTCACCCTCCCACGGCTCTTCCTTGCCGCCATTGAGGAAGAAGGTCACATGCGGATATTTCTCGGTCTCGGCCAGATGGAACTGCGTCTTGCCCTGTTTCGAGACCCATTCGCCCAGCGTATTGACGATCTTCGCCTTTGGATAGGCGGTGGTCATATAGGCGTTATGGCTATCCGAATACTCCACCATGCCCAGCAGGGCCGCCCATTCGGGACGTGCCGAGGTATCGATGCCTTCTTCCGCAAACTCGGGTTCGGCCAGCGCCTTCAGGATCTCGCGTGCGCGGTCGGCGCGGAAGTTCAGGCAGAAGAACCCGTCGCCGGATTTTGTGCCCTTGTAATCGCCAATGACGGTCGGCGCGATGAATTCATCCATCTTGCCCGCGTCATAGCTCTGTTTGACTGCCGCCTGCGGCGTCTCGGCATGGGACACATCGCCCGAAGCTTTAGTGATCGCGTCATAGGCACGGCCCACGCGCTCCCAGCGGTTATCGCGGTCCATCGCCCAATAACGGCCGATCACGGTACCCACGGTGGCACCTTCGGGAAGGCGGTCCATCAGGTCATCCATGAACCGTGCGGCGCTGTCGGGAGCGACATCGCGGCCATCGGTGATCGCATGGAGCACAACCGGCACGCCCGCCTCGGTCAATGCGCGGCAGCCTGCCAGCACATGCTCGATATGGCCATGCACACCGCCATCGGATACCACGCCGAACAGATGCGCGCTCCCGCCCGAGGCCTTCATCTTCTGGGTGAAATCCAGAAGCGCCTCATTCTTGAAGAAAGACCCGTCCTCGATCGCCAGATCGATCTGGCCCAGATCCATTGCCACCACACGACCCGCGCCGATATTGGTATGCCCCACTTCCGAATTACCCATCTGGCCGGTCGGTAGGCCGACATCGGGACCGAAGGTGATCAGCGTCGATTTCGGGCTCTCCGCCCAGATCCGGTCGATATTCGGGGTCTTGGCAAGGGCAGGAGCGTTACCGGTCGTCTCGGCGCGTTCGCCCCAACCGTCAAGAATGCAAAGAACAACGGGTTTGGGATGGGTCATGGCGGCCTCTTTCAAATCAGCAGGTTCTGCATAAGCGTTCTACCGCCATGCGGCAAGTTTATCGATGCGGATCATTCATATTGTCGCGTCAGGCAGGGGTAAAAAGCAGCCGCGCGGATTTTGGCTCGGAGCAGGGGATTTCGGTCAGCAGAGACATCTCGAACAGGGTCTCCAACGCTTTGTCGGGCGCATCTGCATAAGACCGGCGCAAGTCGAGAATGATCGCGCCGCCCTTCCGCAATGTATTTTGGAATAAGTCAATATAAGGCGTAATAGGGTAGTGGAACCCACAAGATATAGTTGATATTACAAGATCAGCATGGAGGCCTGCAAGTTGCTCGGGCGTTTTGCGCGGGTTGATAGCGCGCACCAGCCGTGCACCGTTTTCCCGAAGAAGGCCGGAGGCTTCTGCAAGCGAGGCATAGCCCGCACCGCTTTCGGCCCAGAAGTGATACTGCTCACGGGTTTCCTCGATATCGACCAGAATGAAAGCGGGATCGAATTCGATCAGGAAGAACAGATCCCCCAGCGCCTGCCCGCATCCGATATCGATGATGGATTTCGGGACGATCTCGGCCTTGGCAAGCGCTTCGGAAAGCGGATCGTAATCCGCTTTGATCTCGGCCAAGATCGCTTCGAAAATTTCGCGGCGATTGGCGGAGGTCTCTAGGATCAGGGGCGTAGGATTTCCTTCAGCCCAAGCCTTCTGTGCTTGTTTCGAGATATGCTTGGTGCGCTGATAGCCCAGAAGCGCCATGCCGCGCGGCGAGAGCGCCTTGTCCGAAATCGTCTGGAACTCGGGATCGCCCGCCATCTGTCTGATCAGGCGCGATGATAGGGGGTGCCTGCCAGAATCTGGCCCGCACGATAGATCTGCTCGGTCAGCATGACGCGCACCAGCATATGGGGCCAGACCATCTGTCCGAAGCTGATCGAGAAGTCCGCGCGCTGCCGGAGCGATGGGTCGATCCCGTCGGCGCCACCGATGATGAAGCAGACATCGCGGGCCTGATCGCGCCAATTCCCGAGCTTATCGGCGAAGTCGGGAGAAGAGATGATCTGCCCACGTTCGTCCAACGTGACGATGGCGGCGCCATCGGGAATGGCCCGCTCCAGCAGTTTGGCTTCCTCGGCCATGCCCAGATTGCGCTTGTCTTCAACCTCAACGACAGAAGCGGACCCTAACCCGAGGCTACGGCCCGCTTTGTTGAAACGGTCGAGATAGTCCGTAATCAGTGTCAGCTCGGGGCTTTTACGAAGCCGGCCCACTGCAAGAACAGTCAGTTTCATGATGTTACCGGATCAGCTGGCGTCGCTGGTCGGCACCCACATTTTTTCGAGCTGGTAGAACTCTCGCACCTCGGGACGGAAGACATGCACGATCACATCGCCCGCATCGACCAGAACCCAGTCGCCCGCATCCTTGCCTTCGATCTTGCAGAAAACGCCGAATTCTTCTTTCAGGCGCTCGCTCAGCTTTTCCGCAATAGCGCCGACCTGACGGCTGGAACGGCCCGAGCAAATCACCATATGGTCCGAAATCGACGAACGGCCTGCTAGGCTGATCGTGACGACTTCCTCAGCCTTGTCATCGTCGAGCGAGGTCAGGACGCATTGAAGGATTTGATCGCTTTTCAGGTTGGTATTGGCCACGGTATCAGCAGTCATAGGCACCACCATTGCACCGGTGTCGACCGCTGCGAGTTCAGGATGAGACAGGACATAGTCCTCCGAAAGTTGCACGCCGTCCAAGCCCCGACGCTAGGCATATTGTCAAAATAGCATCTGCGGATAGAAATCTCAACTTTGGTAGGCGCAAATTCCTTACTACAAGCAAAACAGGCTCAAATCTGCCGTAGGCGGCGATCCCGTGCCAGTGCGCGCTGCTCGGCGCGATCAAGCCGAATGAGAATATTCTGAAGCGTTTCTCCGCGTGCATGACTGCGTGACCAGATCTTGTGGCAGGATTTGGCAGACCACGGTAAAGCCGCTTGTGCAACCCATCGCCGCAAAGCGGCGGGTAGGGCGTCATAATTCTGCATCGCGTTGGATTTGTTCGGCCTTTTAAGCTTTGTCGATCCCAGGTTTCCTGCCATTTTCAAGCCCATTTTAGTAATGATATATCATATCTATAATCGGCTTGAAATCTGGTGTCGAGAGACCAGAATGAAGCCGCCCTGAGGGCGGCTTCGGTTAGTATCGGCCTTAGAAATCTTCCCAATCGTCATTTAAATCCGGTCCGTTCACCTGCTTCTTGGTCACGGGCGCCGGTTGGGGTTTGGGTGCCGGAGGTGCCATCGGCTTTTGGGCGCGCGGCGGGGCAGCGGGCTTGGACGCGGGTTTTGGCGCAGCCGGCGCGCTTTTCCAAGAACCACTGCGATCGGTGCTACTTGCAGTCGTGGATCGCAATTTGAATTGTGCCGTCGAGCTGCGCAGATCCACGGCTGCTGCGGTTAGCTCTTTGCTGGCCATCAGGGTATCCTGGAACAGGGCAGTATTCTGTTGGCTATTGGCATCAAGATGGGCCACAGAGTTATTGATCTCGGTCACTCCAGAGGATTGCTCGGTCGCGGAACGGGCAATATCGGAGACGTGATGCGAGATCCGCGACACAGAGGCGGCGATGCGCTGTAATGCACTCCCTGCTTCGTTCACCATGGTAGCACCCTTTGACACATGATCGCCACTTTCGGAAATCAGGGTGTTGATCTCACGCGCTGCCTCGGAGGATCGCTGGGCCAGTGCCCGCACTTCGGAGGCCACGACTGCGAAACCACGTCCCGCTTCGCCCGCGCGGGCAGCTTCGACACCGGCATTAAGTGCCAGAAGGTTGGTCTGGAAGGCGATATCGTCGATGACATCGATGATGCGGGAAATCCGGCTCGAGCTGTCCTGGATCTGTTGCATGGCATCTACGGCCTGTGAAACCACGTCCCCACTGCGTTCGGCCTCGCCGCGTGCTTCCTGCACGACCTTGTCCGCCTCATTGGCACCCTGAGCCGCCTGCTGCACCGAAGATGTCAGCTCCTGCAGGGCTGCAGCGGTTTCTTCCAGCGTTGCTGCCGTGGTTTCGGTTTTACGGGCAACATCTTCCGAGGAAACCGTGATATCATGGCCCTGGCGCTCGATCACTGCCGCTGTTGCACTAATCGTTCCAATCAGACCTTCCAGTTTCGTCACTGTCCGGTTGAAGTCGTTGCGGAGGGCCTCATATTCGGAGGGGAATACGGTGTCGATGCGTTGGGTCAGATCCCCTTCAGCCAACGCAGTAAGGGCGATTGCCAGTTCGGACACGACCTTGCGTTGCTTCTCGGCATGGGCTTCACGCTCGGCTTCGGTTTCGGCCCGCATGCGTTCGCGCTCGGCTTGATCAGCAGCTTTGCGCTCCATCTCGCGGCGTTCGGCTTCGATGGCTTCCTGTTCATGAGCACGGCGGTCGGCTTCGGCCTGAGCCTTCACCGCTTCCTGTTCGGCTTTCTGTCGGTTGGCCTCTTCCTCCATCTCCGCGCCACGGCGGATGGAAAGCTGGAAGGTTTCGACAGCCCGGGCCATCTCTCCGATTTCGTCTTTCTGATGGGTAAAGGGAATGGCATTATCGACGTCACCATCGGACAGGGCGCCCATACGCTCCTTGAGGCCACGGATCGGGGACGTAATGGACCGCGCGATAAGCCAGCAGACCGCTCCGACAAGAAGGAAACCGGCAATGAAAATTGCGGCCGCGATGTTGCGGATCTGCGCAATCTGCGCCTGAATATCCGCGATGTAGGAGCCTGTCGCGACGACCCAACCCCAAGGCTCGAAAGCACGGGAATAGCTGATTTTCGGGATCTGTTCGTCCGCACCATCGCCGCCAGTCCGTTTGGAGCTGTAATGTAGCAGGCCACCACCCTCTGCGGCGAGCTTACCCAGATCGCGGTAGACAAACACGCCGTTCGGATCCTTGAACTGGCTCTGGTCCTCGCCTGCACGTTGCGGGTCGCGTCCATGCGCGACGAGTTTCAGGTCCTTGCTGAACGCGAACAGATAGTTGCCATCGTCGTAACGCGCTGCATTCAAGATACGCGCGCCCTCAGTCTTGGCCTCTTCAAGCGTCCGTTTTCCGGCGGTGACCTCGGTCTGCAATGCGGCAAGCTGGCTGACACTGCTATCCACGACATCGCGCAGATGGGCCTCACGCATGTCATAGGTATTGCTGACCATGAAGCTGAACATCGTCACGGCGATGGCCAGACTCGTCAGGACGGAGAACCCAATAATCGAATAAATCCGCGTCGAGATTCGCAGATTCGAAACAAACGTCATGACAACACTCCTGAAATCGTCGGGAGTAGTCTTAATGCTCAGATATGAATCCTTCCTTTCCGCTCTGGGGAATAAGTGATCAAACCTGTATTTTCTTTATATGTTCTGGCAGTTTTCAAGAGAAAAACCCGCCCTGAGAGAGGCGGGTTTCCAGAATACACTTAAAGAGCGAGACTCACGCGTTCCACGCTTTGTCCTCGCCACCGATACCGCCGATCTGCACGCGGGTCGGCAGACCGATCCGGTCGAGGATCGTGAAGAAGGGTTTGGGATCCAGCTCCTCGACGTTCTTCATCGTCTTGGCATCCCATTCACCCGAGGCGACCAGCATAGCGGCCGCCACTGGCGGCACACCCGCGGTATAGGAGATGCCCTGCGAGCCCACTTCCTCATAGGCTTCCTTGTGATCGGCGACGTTATAGACGAACAGCTCCACATCCTTGCCGTCTTTCGTGCCCTTTACCAGATCGCCGATGCAGGTCTTGCCGGTATAGTCGGGTGCCAGCGACGACGGATCGGGCAGCACGGCCTTCACCAGTTTCAGCGGCACGACGTCCTGACCTTCGGCGGTTTTCACCGGCTGTTCGGACAAGAGACCCAGCGAGTTCAGAACCGTGAAGACATTGATATAGTGGTCGCCGAAGCCCATCCAAAAGCGCACATCGGCCTGCGGATAGTTAGTCGCCAGCGAGTGCACCTCGTCATGACCCGACTGATAGGCCTTGGACGGACCGACCACCGGAAGATCCCACGTCTTGCCGGAGGCAAACATCGAGGTTTCCTTCCATTTCTGGTCTTCCCAGTAATAGACGGTGCCGGTAAATTCGCGGAAATTGATCTCGGGGTCGAAATTGGTCGCGAAATATTTGCCATGCGAGCCCGCGTTGATATCGACGATATCGATCGATTTCACCTCGTCCATCTGGTCGATGGCAAACCGCGCAAAGGCATTCACAACACCCGGGTCGAAACCTGCGCCCAGAATGGCGGTGATGCCTTTTTCGGTGCAGGCGTCGCGGCGCTTCCACTCGTAATTGGCATACCACGGCGGGGTTTCGCAGATCTTCTCGGGTTCTTCATGGATGGCGGTGTCGATATAGGCGGCACCGGTCTCGATGCAGGCATCGAGCACATACATATTCACGAAGGCGGAGCCCACATTGATAACGATCTGCGCATCCACCTTGCGGATCAGCTCGGCCACGGCGGCGGTATCGCGCGCATTGACCTCATGGGTGCCGAACGTGCCGTCGAGCTTCATCGCGTTCTTCTCGCGAACGCTGGCAACGATCGCGTCGCATTTCGACTTGGTGCGCGATGCGATATGCAGATCTCCGAAAACATCGTTGTTCTGGGCGCATTTATGCGCCACGACCTGCGCCACGCCACCGGCACCGATGATGAGCACGTTCTTTTTCACTTCGGCTGTCTCCTTTTTCTCTTGGACAGGGGAAGGGGGCTTTTAACCCTCAGGACAACGAAGACCGGTAGTCTTCGTAGGTGAATTCACGGACCGGCGTGATGGAGCCGTCCTCTTCGCGGATGGCAATGGCGGGCATGGCCACACCGTTGAACCAGTTCTTCTTGACCATCGTATAGCCTGCCGCATCGGCAATGCTGATACGGTCGCCAATTTCCAGCGGCTTGTCAAAACGCGCATCGCCAAAGATATCGCCGGCCAGGCAGGTCTTGCCCGCGATCTGATAGTCATGCGTGCCGCCCTGCGGCAGTTTCGCCGTTTCGCGATAGATCAGCAGGTCCAGCATATGCGCCTCGATCGAGCTGTCGACAATGGCGACCTTCTTGCCGTTATCGACAATGTCCAGCACCGTCACTTCAAGGCTTGCGGTCTTGGTGATCGACGCCTCGCCCGGCTCGAGATAGACTTGCACGCTGAGGTTTTCGGAAAACGCCTTCAGACGCGCGGCCAGCTTTTCAAGCGGATAGCCCTCGCCGGTGAAATGGATGCCACCGCCAAGGCTGACCCAATCAAGCTTTTTCAGGAAGGAGCCGAATTCGGTCTCGATCCGCGTCAGCTGGCGGTCGAAAAGGTCGAAATCGCCGTTTTCGCAATTGTAATGGATCATCACGCCGGAAATTCGGTCAAGCGCGCTTTCCAGCCGCTCCAGATCCCATTCGCCCAGGCGCGAGAACTGCCGTGCGGGGTCCGCAAGATCGAATCCCGAGGTCGAAAACCGCGGATTCAGCCGCAGACCGGACTGGATGCCCTTGGCCTGCGCCTTGGCGGCAAAGCGGTCGAGCTGGCTCAGTGAGTTGAAAATGATCTTGTCGGCATAGGAAATCGCCTCGTCGATCTCGTGATCGGCCCAAGCCACGGAATAGGCATGGGTTTCCTTGCCGAATTTCTCGTGCCCCAGATGCAGCTCGTAAAGCGAGGAGGACGTCGTGCCATCCATATGGTCGCGCATCGTGTCGAAGACCGACCAGGTGGCAAAGCACTTGAGCGCCAGAAGCGCCTTGGCGCCCGACAGCTCCCTCAGGCGGGCAACCTTTTCCATGTTCTGGACCAGCTTCGCGCGATCAAGCAGATAGAAAGGCGTTTGCATAGGGCATCTCCGGCTACGGGACAGTCGTTTGGCCATATAGGGCCGATGCGACCCGCCCGCAAGCGAAGCCTTTGTAACGAAGGCACCGAAGCAGCGCCCTAATCGACCCTCAGGCGGGCAGGCTCGACCGCCAGCGTATACCCCTTGCGGGCGATATTGCGCACCAATAGCTCGGCCACCAGCTGGTTGCCCAGACTGTCGCGCAGGCGCTTGATCCGCGTGGCGCCGGCGGATTCCTCGCAATCGGTTTCGGGCTTGCCGGTAATCATCGCCTCGATCTGGGTGCCTGTCAGGATGTCGTCATCCAGCCGCGCCTCGGCCAGCACGGCCAGCGTCTCGATCGCGGCGGGAGTGAGGGTGAATCCCATATCATTGAGCATCACCATGTTTTCCGCTCGCAGGATGCGTAGCGATTGCACCTCGATCCCCTGACGGCTGATCTCGGCCATGCGCTTGTTCTGGGCGATGATCATGATCAGAAAGACCAGCGCCACGACCAGAAGCGCTGTGGCAAAGACCAGAAGGATGAAAATGATCATTCGGTAGCTTTGCAGCACTTCGGAAAATGCGGTGCCCGATTGCGCCAGCACCTCCAGAAGCCGCAGCTGGGTGGGTTGGGTCAGTGCGTCATTGGCAACAAAAATCTGCTCGACCCGCGTGTTGAAGGCATCCGCATCCGGCAGCGCCAGAAACAGCAACGCCGCCGCCAGACCCAGAATCGCGGTGATCGCCACGACACCCCAGACCAGCGCGCGCTGGCCCGCCCTGAGCCCTTCAGTAACGGAGGAAATAGCTTCCCGCACTTTGCTTCCTTTTTTCCAACCCCTCGTCCCCGAAGGTGGAGACGATATTCAAAAGCGTCCAGCCGCCACGCTTGAGGCGCGGAGCCAGCTCGGCCCGCGCCGCGTCACGGCTGCAGGCAGTGTCAGGGAGTTTCGCAACCCCGTAATGCAGCCGCAAGGGATCGTCCTGCTTGGCCTTGTAATCGGCATAACAGTCCGCCTGCGCCGGTGCTGCTATAGCGCATATGAGCGCGAGGATCAGAAAGAGATGTTTCATAGGCCGGATCTTGCGCAACTGTGCTTTGCCATTCAATAGCAAAGGCTTTTTGCGCGGACGTTATCCGATGACAGAGGCCCGATCCGCGCCATTCTGCCTATGTTATCCGATGACAGGGGGCTGATATTGCCTGTCTTGCAGCCAGAGGGGCATCTGGTCCCATCCGCTTCGGGGTCCTTCCGAAGCCTCTTTATCAGGAGTTCGATCATGTCCCTCGCGACCCGCATCATCGCCGCCACCACCGCGCTGGCCCTCAGCCTCACTGCCGTCTCGCCCGCGGCCGCCATGGATGCCGACCAGAAGAAGGCGCTCGGCATCCTTATCGGAATCGGCGCGGCCGCCGTGCTGATCGACAAGATGAACGACAAGGATGACAAGAAGAAAGACCATCAGCCGAAGCGCCCCGTCTATGGCTGGGAGAACAACCGCGATAACCATTTCAGTCGTGACCGTTATGATAACCGCCGCGATGATCGCCGCGATAGCCGTTTCGATCGTGGCCCGAGCTATTCGCAATCCTGCGTTTCGAAGGTGCGCACCCCGCGCGGCTGGAGCGAGGTTGTCGACAAGCGCTGTGCCGACCATACCGCCGACCGCCGCCTGCCGCAGAATTGCGTGATCGACATCCGTCAGGACGGGCGCCGCCAGCAGGTTTACGGCCAGAACTGCCTCGAGGATCGCGGCTTCCGCATGAGTCGTCGCTAAGGGGTCGCCGCTAACGGATCATTGTCGGGAGGCGGCCTTTTATGCCAAGACAGGATATGAGCACAAAAACCACTCCCGATTATTCTTTCGAAGCCGCGGCACACGCCCGCGGCTTTCACTCCGTGGCCGGTGTTGACGAGGTTGGACGCGGGCCGCTGTGTGGCCCTGTAACGGCAGCGGCGGTCATTCTTGATCCGGCGTATATCCCGCAGGGGTTGAACGATTCCAAAAAGCTTAGCGCGAAACGGCGGGCCGGCCTCGTCGAGGCGATCAAGGAACACTCTATATGGTGTGTCGCCCATGCCAGCGTCGAAGAGATCGATGCGCTCAATATCTACCACGCTTCGCATCTGGCGATGGTGCGGGCGGTGGCGGGCCTCTCGCGTCAGGCGGACTATGCACTGGTGGACGGGAATCGCGTGCCCAAGGATCTGCAGATCGCTTCCGAGCCTTTGGTGAAAGGCGATGGACGTTCTGTCTCCATTGCCGCCGCCTCGATCCTCGCCAAGGAAGAACGTGATGCGCTGATGGTGTCGCTGGCGCAACAGTATCCGCAGTATGGCTGGGAGCAGAATGCCGGTTACCCTACGGCACAACATCTTGCAGCACTTGCGGAATTTGGTGTGACCCCAGTCCATCGCAAAAGCTTCAAGCCCGTCCACAATATCTTGTGCCAAGTCAAAATATAGGCCTCGGAAGCAATTAAAGAAATTGACGCTCTCGGCCGGTTCCGCCATGTTTGGTCCCACAAGATCGGCAAAAATGCCGGCATGGTAAGAGCAGTAAAATCAGTCAAATCAGACCGATAAAATTCGGCGGTAACCTGTCTTTCACGGGACAGGATAGGCATGAGGCAAGTATGACAAAAGCAGGTACGCGGGCGGCCAAGGCCGATCTCCCGCTCAATCAGATCTTGGCAGGTGATTGCATCGCACAGATGAACGCCCTTCCGGAAAACAGCGTTGATCTGATCTTTGCAGACCCGCCTTACAATCTCCAGCTCAAGGGCGAGCTTCACCGCCCCGACAATTCCAAGGTCGATGCCGTCGATGACGCATGGGACCAGTTCGACAGCTTCGCCGCTTATGATGCGTTCACCCGCGATTGGCTGGCCGCTGCACGCCGCATCCTCAAGCCCAACGGGGCGATCTGGGTGATCGGATCCTATCACAACGTCTTCCGCATGGGCGCCGAGCTCCAGAACCAGGGCTTCTGGATCATGAACGATGTGGTCTGGCGCAAGTCGAACCCGATGCCGAATTTCCGCGGCAAGCGTTTCACCAATGCGCATGAGACCCTGATCTGGGCCTCGAAATCCGAGAAAGCCAAGCCGACCTTCAATTACGAGGCGCTCAAGGCGCTCAATGAAGGCGTGCAGATGCGCTCCGACTGGGTGATCCCGATCTGCACCGGCGGCGAGCGTCTGAAAGACGACATGGGCAACAAGGCCCACCCGACCCAGAAACCCGAGGCGCTTCTGCACCGCGTGATCATCGCCACCACCAATCCGGGCGATGTGATCCTCGATCCGTTCTTCGGCACAGGCACCACCGGCGCCGTGGCCAAGATGCTGGGCCGCAACTATATCGGGATCGAGCGCGAGGAGAGCTATCGCGAGGCGGCGACCAAGCGTCTGGCCCGCACCCGCAAGCTCGATGCCGAGGCGCTGGAGGTCACCACCTCCAAACGCGCAGAACCGCGTGTGCCTTTCGGCCAGCTCGTGGAGCGTGGCATGCTGCGTCCGGGCGAGGAACTGGTGAGCCAAGGCAACCGCTACACTGCCAAGGTGCGCGCCGATGGGACGCTGATCGGCAAGGATATCAAAGGCTCGATCCATCAGGTCGGCGCACAGCTCGAGGGTGCGCCCTCCTGCAATGGCTGGACCTACTGGCATTACAAGCGCGATGGCAAACTGGTGCCGATCGACACGCTGCGCCAGCAGATCCGCGCGGAGATGGGCGATCGTCCCAACTGATCTGGGCATTATGACGGAATGAGACCCTGCGGCTTTCGGGCGGCAGGGCGTTAACCGCCAGCGCCCATGTATACTGCCATTTGGGCGCTACCTTGCCCCGCCGACTGCCGGCGGGGTCTTTTTGATTCCGGGTATCGGATTATCTGCCGCTCTGGCCCACGGCTTCCAGTTTGGCGCGCAGCTCGCGCATCACCGGCAGGGCCTGACGGATTTTCTCGGGGCCGATATCGCGCACGATATCGGTGATCACCGGCATCAGTGCCGCAAAGGCGGCATCGCGGGCGGATTTCCCCGCAGGGCTGATCGACACGAATTTGCGCCGCGCATCATCCCAGTCGGGACGGATATGGACATGCCCTGCCCAAACCAGTTTGGACAGGGTGTTGGTCATCGCGCCGCGCGTCACATGGAAGGTGGCGGCAAGCTGGGCCGGTGTGCGCTCTTCGGCCAGATAGGCCAGATGGTTGAGCACCGAGAAATGAGACAGTTCCATGCCCTTGGGCAGCACTCGGCTGACCACGTTGCGCGCCAGCTGGTCGGCCATGAAGACCTCGGAAAACAGGGCCGCTGCAAGGGGGTCGAATTGCTCGCTCACCGGCATTTACCTTCAGTCGGCCAGCATCGGGTCGAGATGGCCCTTCGCCTCCAGCGCATGGAGGTCGTCACAGCCGCCCACATGGATATCGCCGATGAAGATCTGGGGCACCGAGCGTTTGCCACCCGCACGCGCGGTCATCGCCTGACGCAGGCCCGGATCGGCACCCACATCGGTTTCCTCGTAAGAGACGCCCTTCTTGTCCAGAAGGCGTTTAGCCGCCACACAGAAGGGGCAGGTGCGGGTCGTGTAGATCTCGACGCGTTTCATAGCGGTTCCTTTCGGTTACAGGCGATTTACCGCGATCTAGGTATCTTTTGCAACGCGGGCAAGGCACAGGACATATATCTTGCGTGCATCTAATGGTCGCAGGGCTTCATGGGCGGCCCTTAGCGTCGCGCCCGAGGTCATCACATCATCCACCAGAACAATCGTCCGCCCCTGCACGACGCCTGCGCGTTTTGGATGGGGGGCGAAGACCCCCGCGACATTTTCGGCACGGCCCGCGCGGTCGAGTCCCTCCTGCGGCGGCGTGAACCGGATCCGCTTGAGCAGATCGACACAGAGATCGACGCCTGTTTCGCGTGAAACGGCCCGTGCCAGAAGGGCGGCCTGATTATATTTGCGCTTCAGGAGCCGGAACGGATGCAAGGGCACCGGAACCAGCACACAATCTTTTCCCAGAATATCGCGCCCCGCCTGTGCCATCCAGCGCCCGAAAGGGCGGGCAAGCTCGGTGCGGTCGCCATGTTTGAACCCGAGGATCATTGCCCGCGCATTGTCGTCATAGCGCAGGGCAGCGCGGGCCTTAGGCCAGGGCGGCGGATCGCGCAGGCAGGTGTCGCAACGTGCTGCGCGATCGGACTGGCCGGGCAGAGGTGCGCCGCAGGTCTCACAGGAGAGCCCGCGAATGAAAGGGGTTCTGGGCCAGCAGGCGCTGCACAGGGCGCCCTCTTCTACCACGGGGGTCTGGCAGGCAAGGCAGAGCGGCGGGTAGATCATGCGTAGAAGCGCCCGTGCATGACGGCGCGCGTGGAAGTGGAGCCCTGTAATCGCCTCTGGCCTTCGCGGATCTTCGGATCTATCTTCTGGCCCTATCATGACGACACCTCCGCTTCTCACCGACCGCCAAGCCCTCGACCGCCAACGCCTGCGCGCACGGGCGCGCGGGCTTGACCTGTTCCTGCAGGAGGAAGCGGTGGGCGATCTTCAGGAGAGGCTGATCGAGGTTAATAGAACCTTTACATCACCCGCTCTCATCGCGCCTTTCCCCGAAATCTTCGCGCCCGTGCTGCCGGATGCCAAGATTGTGGCCGATACCGATGTGCTGGGTCTGGAAGAGGGAGCGCATGATCTGGTGGTGCATGCTTTCGCGCTGCATTGGGCCAATGATCCGGTGGGCCAGATCGTGCAGGCCGCCCGCGCCCTGAAGGCGGATGGGCTATTCATCGGCATTCTTTTTGGCGGGCAGACGCTGCACGAGCTGCGCGCCTCTCTGGCCGAGGCCGAGGTGGCTGTCACAGGTGGCCTGAGCCCGCGTGTGGTGCCGATGGGCGAGATGCGTGATCTGGGGGCGCTGTTACAGCGGGTCGGGCTGGCGCTGCCGGTGGCCGATAGCGTGACCCGTGATGTGGCCTATGCCAATCCGATGCGCCTGTTCGAGGATCTGCGCGCGATGGGCGAGACCAATGCGCAAGCCGCCCGCCCGCGCCATTTCACCCGCCGTGCGGTGCTGATGCGCGCGCTGGAGACCTATCTGGCCAATTATGCCGATGACGAGGGGCGCCTCCATGCAACCTTCGAGACCATCTGGCTGACCGGATGGAAGCCCCATGCAAGCCAGCAGCAACCGCTCCGTCCGGGCTCGGCCCGCGCAAGGCTGGCCGAGGCTCTGGGCACGTTCGAGCTGCCTACGGGTGACAGGCCGGTTTAGCCCAGAGCGGTCAGGAACCCTTTCGACCACCACGCAACATCCTTGCTCAGCAGCACGTCCATCAGGGCTTCATGGCGGCGTCTGCGGTCCTGGAGTGGCATGGCGAGCGCGGTCATGATGGCGGTGGCCATCTGCTCGATATCGTGCGGATTGACGATCAGCGCATCTTCCATCTGCTCGGCGGCCCCTGCGAATTGCGACAGGATCAGCACCCCAGGATCCTCGGGGTTCTGGGCTGCCACAAATTCCTTGGCCACAAGGTTCATCCCGTCCATCAGGGGTGTCACCAGTGCGATCTGCGCCGCGCGGTAGAGCCCCGCCAGTGTCTCGCGCGGCACGGGGCGGTTGATGAACCGGATGGGCGCCCATTGGATATCGGCATATTGCCCGTTCACCCAGCCCGAAAGATGTTCGGTCTCCTCGCGGATATTGTCATAGGCTTCAACCCCTTCGCGGGTGGGCGGACTGATCTGGATATAGGAGACGTGGCGGTGCCAGTTGTCATGGCGCGCCAGAAATTCGCCAAACGCCTTGAACCTCTGCGGCACGCCTTTGGTATAATCCAGACGGTCCACCCCGATGATCAGTTGCCGCTCGGGCTTGATGACGCCAGATGGAAGACGGTCGACCTGTGCCTCGGCCAGAGACCGGAATTCCTGCGCATCGATGGCGATCGGGAAGGCGGCGATCCGGCATTGCCGCGCGCCCAGCTGCACGAAACCACCCGCCATTTCCCTTCCTTCGGCCACCTCGGTAAGGCAGGCAATCGCGGCGCGGGCATCGCGTTCGGATTGCATGCCGACAACCTCGTAATTGGCCAGCCACTCGCAGACATCCCCGGCATTGGGCAACGCTTCGAGCGTGATCGGATTGGGGAAGGGGGTATGTAGGAAAAATCCCATCCGGTTCGAGGCACCCAGCTGGCGCAGATAGAGCGCCAAAGGGATCAGGTGGTAATCATGCACCCAGATCCGGTCATCGGGCCTGATCACTTCCATCAGCATCTTGGCGAAGCGGCGGTTCACCTCCTTGTAGCCATCCAGATATTCGGCGTGGATTTCAAGAAGATCGGTGCGCCCGTGGAAGAGCGGCCACAGCACCTGATTGGAAAAGCCGAAATAGTAATTCTGCTGTTCGGCCTCGCTAAGATCGAAGGCCATGCGCCGGAAAGGACCGTCATTGATCTCGCGCAGGCGGTTCTCGGGATTTTCCACGATCTCGCCCGAGGTGCCGATCCAGATGCCTCCTGTTTCCTTGATCGTGTCATGCAGGGCCACGACCAACCCGCCCGAGGGGTTCGGCCCCGAAGGAATGCGGTTCGAGATACAGATCAGACGTCCCATCTTAATGCTCCAGCCCCGCCCTCAGCCAGTCCAGAACAGCGGCTGGGTCTGGCAGATGCTGACTTGCGCGGGTCTTGCCATCGCCCACCTTGATGCCGAAACCGCCATGCGTTTCCGCCCAGGCCAGTGCGGGCTCGTCGGTTGTGTCATCACCGATATAGATCGGCGAGCGGTTCCTGAAATCGGGCTGGTCGGACAGGATCTGCAAGGCGCCATCCTTGGAAAATCCGGCCGGACGCAGCTCGAACGCCATCTTGGCGGGCTGCACCTCGAAACGCGGATTGGTGATGGCAAGGCGTTCGATGAAAGCCTCGACCTCGGGGCCCGCATCGGGAAGAGCGCGGAAATGGATCGCCCCACCCATGGATTTATGCTCGTAAAGGAGCCCGCGCGAGGTGGCATAGTCGCGCATTTCGGTCTGCGCGCTTTCCAGACCTTCGGGCAGTCTGTCCAGAGGTGGCGTCATCCCGCGCGCCTCGGAGCCATGCGAGCCGACCATGATCCCGTCAAAGCCGCGCAGGAAGCTTTCCAGCTCCTTCAGGGAACGGCCCGAGACAATGGCCAGCGCCCCGCCGAGTGCGGTGTTCAGCCGCGCCAGGAGCGACCCGAGATCCGCGGGAATGATCACGGCATCGGGGGTTGGCGCAATATCGACCAATGTCCCGTCGAAATCCAGAAACAGGGCTTTGGTCCTGCAATCGAGCGGGGGCACCTCGGTGCGTGGTTCGGTCATATCCATACCTGAGAGTAAGTCCAGAATGCTTTATGTGTCAAAGAAACGGGTGGCGCGTTCTGCCGGAGCCGGAACGCGGTTGTGCCAATTTGCGCTTTGACACTTCCACGGAACGCGTTATCTGCGGGTTGGTTCCGAAAACGCGACAGGATCTTTCGATGACAATGCCCGCCAATTCCCGCCTCGCACATGCGCCTGCAGACCACCCGAAGGTGCCTCAGGCCAAGATCGGGGTTCTGGTGGCCAATCTCGGTACGCCGGATGGAACGGATTACTGGTCGATGCGGCGCTATCTGGGGGAGTTCCTGTCCGACAAGCGCGTGATCGATATCCCGAACTGGAAATGGCAACCGCTTCTGCAGCTGATTATCCTGTCCAAACGTCCCTTTACCTCGGGTGCCAATTACAAGACCATCTGGAATAACGAGGCTGATGAAAGCCCGTTGATGACCATTACCAAACAGCAGGTGGCCAAGCTGAAACAGTCTATGGCGGCCCTGTTCGGCGAGGCGGTCGAGATCGATTTCTGCATGCGTTATGGCAATCCTTCGACACAATCCGTGGTGGACCGGATGGTGAAGAACGGCTGCGAGAAGATCCTGTTCTTCCCGCTCTATCCGCATTACGCAGGCGCGACCTCGGCCACGGCCAATGACGCGTTCTTCAAGGCGCTGATGAAACAGAAACGCCAGCCCGCCGCTCGTGTCGCCCCCGAATATTTCGACCGTCCGAACTATATCGAGGCCCTGGCGCAATCGGTCCTCAAGGCCTATCCCGACGGCGCGCAACCCGATGTTCTGGTCTGCTCCTATCACGGGATGCCGAAACGCTATCTGATGGAAGGCGACCCCTACCACTGCCAGTGCCAGAAGACGACGCGTCTTCTGCGCGAGCGTCTTGGCTGGGAGAAAGACCGCGTCCATACGACCTTCCAGTCCGTTTTCGGTCGCGAGGAATGGCTCAAGCCCTACACGGTCGAGCATGTGGCCGAACTGGCGAAAGAGGGCAAGAAACGCATCGCCGTTATCTCGCCCGCTTTCTCGGCCGATTGCATCGAGACGCTCGAGGAGATCAAGGGCGAGATCTGCGAGGCCTTCGAGCATGCGGGGGGCGAGAGCTTCACCTATATTCCCTGTCTCAACGATGACGATGCCCATATCGCGCTGTTGAGCGAGGTGATCGAGGAGAACCTGCAAGGCTGGATCAACCGTATCTGAGCCGCGATCATGGCGTTCTTGCCGCAGGGGCGGATCATTCGGTATTATCACGGAACTGTGGGTTTGAAGGCCCGTATGCCTGCGTGTATCGCTGGCGATCAACGAATTCGACGGTGGATGGTATGAAAGCACTCCCTCTCTTTGCGCTGCTCATGGCACTCGGGGCCTGCGCGACCACATCAAACGACGTCCAGCTGGCACCTGATGGCAAGCCGATGCCGCAGGTCTACCGGATCACCAAGAGTGATGCGGAGGTCATCCCGACCCGCGCGCTGGAAGCGGTGAACAGCCTGCGCGCCGCGCGTGGCACCGGCCCGATGCAGCTCAACACCCAGTTGGCGATTGCCGCGACCGTGCATAGCAAGGATATGGCGAAACAGAACCGTCCGTGGCATTGGGGCTCGGATGGCTCCTCGCCGCTCGATCGCGCCAAACGTGCGGGGTTCTATGGCGAGGTCGTGGGCGAAAATATCTCGGAGACCTACGAAACCGAGACCGAGACGCTTTCGGCATGGATGTCCGATCCGGAAACGCGCGACGTGATCCTCAACCCGGCGGCGACGCAGATGGGCTTTGCATGGTATCAGGAACCTTCGGGCAAGATCTGGTGGACCATGCTGACGGGTCGCTGACCTGCCATAAGAAGCCAAAAGAAAAGGCCCCGCGGAGGGGCCTTTTTCATATCCATCCGGTGCCTGTCTGGCGCTCAGGGATAGATGAAAATCGGGGTGCCGTTGAGCACCATGGAATAGATCTCTTCGATCTGTGCGTCGGTCACGGCGATACAACCGGCGGTCCAGTCCTTCTTGCCGCGCTTATCCGTGTTATTCTCGCCATGGATGAAGATATCCCCGCCCGGGTTCCGGCCTTTGCTCTCGGCAAAAGCGACCTGCTGCGGATTCGGATAGGACACGCGGATCGACAGGTGATAGGCCGAATTCGGATTGCGCCCGTCGATATAGTAGACGCCTTCCGGCGTCCTGCCATCGCCTTCGAACTGCTTGGGACCGACCGGCTGGCCGCCCAGAGCGATATCATAGGTCTTCACCACCTGATCGCCCGAGAACAGATACATCTTGCGGTCTTTCTTGAAGACCTGGATCTGCGTAACGGGAGCCCCGTTATAATTCTTGAATTTCGTGCTATCCCCGCCACAAGCGGAAAGAAGGGCCAGCGCGCTGAGGCCCGTCAGAAGCATTCTGCGTTGCATTTGTTTTTTGCCTGTTTGGTAGGTCTGCTCGATAGGCCTTGTAGACTTTATCTGCCTTTAAATCGAGTCTGCTTTATTCGTGGTTAACAACGAGTAAACAGCGCTGCGATTTCGATATGGGCTGACCAACGGAACTGATCGACGGCAATCAGCTTTTCCATAACGAAACCTGCTTCCAGCAAGGTCTTGGCATCACGGGAGAAAGTAATGGGGCTGCAGGAAACATGCACGATGCGCTTGGCCTTCGAGCTGCAAATTTCGGCAATCTGGGACTCCGCACCGGCCCGTGGCGGGTCGATCACGATTACGTCAAAACGGTCCAGCTCGTCGGGAAGAAGCGGGCGACGGAAAAGATCGCGGACCTCATGGGTCACGCGGTGAAGTCCTTGGGCCTTGCGCCAGCCCTGATCGAGCGCCTCGAGCATGGGCGCTTCGGCTTCGACCGCATGCACATCGGCATGGCTCGCCAGCGGCAGCGTAAAGGTGCCCGATCCCGAGAAGAGATCGACCACTTTCGCCGCCTTGCCGAGATTTTCGAGCACAAATTCGGTCAGAGCGGCCTCGCCCTCCTTCGTGGCTTGCAGGAAGGCGCCGGGGGGCGGGGCGACCTGCGCGCGGCCCATGGCCTGCCATGCGGGGCGGATCGCGGCGATCATCTCGCCATTCCACGAAATCCGCGCCAAACCGTTCTTATGGGCGATCTCGGAGAGCGTGGTGAATAGGTCGGCCGAGATCTCCTTGCCGCCCGAGCAGGCAATCTCGACGCCTGCTTCCGAGAGGGTGAGGGTCATCGACAGCTCGCCTTTGCGGCTGGCGCCCGCCATGGTCAGGGCCTCGGCGGTAGGGAGATGGGCCAGAAGTTCGGGGCGCAGCAGCGTGCAGCCGGAGATCTCGGTGATCGTGCCGGAGGCGCGTCCGTGGAAGCCTACCTGCGCGCCCTTCTTGGTGCGCCGCCCCGACAGCGTGGCGCGGCGGCGCGAGTTGGCGGGCGAGGTCATGACCTCGGTCACCTTGGCCTGGATATCGCGAGCGCTAAGGGCGGTCTCGACCACGCTGGCCTTCCAGTTGGCGACGAACTCGTCCGCGCCGTGTTGCAGGCTGCAGCCCCCGCAGCTGCGGTAATGCGGACAGGGAGGCCGGACCCGGCTGGCCGAGGGCGTGACGATCTTCGGTTGTGCGATCCGGCCAGCAGCGACCTCGCCGGTAATCTCCTCGCCGGGCAGCGTGAGGGGCGCGTAGATCGTGCCATCCTCGGTGCGGATAACGCCATCCGCCTGAATGGAGAGGCGGTCGATGATATGGGTCTGATCGGTCATGATGGCTATCCGGCTGGCTTTGGCTGAGGGGGCTTTAGCAGCCCTTGGCCGTAACGCAAAGCCTATTGCGCCGCATCGAGCGCGTCCTCTGCGCCGATGAAGCCTCCCGACTGGCGGTTCCAGTATCGCGCATAGAGCCCGTTCCGGCCAAGAAGTTCGTCATGGGTGCCATCCTCGGCGATCCTGCCTTTATCCATGACCACGATCCGGTCCATCTCGGCGATGGTCGACAGGCGGTGGGCGATGGCCAGCACGGTCTTGTCTGACATGACATTGGTCAGCGCTTCCTGCACTTGTGCCTCCACCTCGGAATCGAGTGCGGATGTGGCCTCGTCCAGCACCAGAATGGGTGCGTTCTTGAGGAAGGCGCGTGCGAGGGCAATCCGCTGGCGCTGTCCGCCCGACAGTTTCACGCCGCGCTCGCCCAGCATCGCGTCATAGCCGCGATTGCCCTTGTGGTCCTCGAGATCGAGGATGAACTCATGGGCTTCTGCGGCTTTTGCGGCTGCGATAATCTCGTCCTCGCTGGCATCGGGGCGGCCATAGAGAATGTTCTCCCGCGCGGAGCGGTTGAACATGGCCGTCTCCTGCGTGACCATCGCGATCTGGCGGCGCAGGCTCTCCTGGGTGAGGGTGCGGATATCGGTATCATCCAGCCGGACAGCCCCTTTTTCGGTGTCATATAGCCGCAGAAGGAGGGCCACGAGCGTGGATTTTCCCGCGCCCGACGCCCCTACGATGCCGACGCGCTGGCCTTTGGGAATATCGAGATAGACATCCTGCAGCCCGCCCTCGCCACGACCATAGGTGAAGCTGACATGATCGAAGCGGAGCGCCCCTTGTGCACGCTCGATATCCGCAGCGTCAGGGCTGTCGGTCAGCCCATGGGTGGCGGCGAGCGTGTTCATCCCGTCCTCGGCCTCGCCGATCGAGCCATAGATCTGCATGAGCGACATCGAGACCCAGCCCGACATCTGCGCGATACGCATGGCGATGGCACCGGCCGCAGCGACATCCCCCGCACTTGCCCCGCCCTGCCGCCATAACAGCACCGTGCCCCCCACCAGAATGACCGGCAGGAGCCCCGATAGGGCCATCTGGGCGGTGCGGTAGCTGGTCGAGACGCGCCCGAAGGAAATGGCCCGCATGCGGAAGCTCTCCATCGCCTCCAGGGCTTCGCGGTCCTCATGCTGGGTATTGGCGAACAGTTTGACGGTCTTGATATTGGTGATCGTATCTACCACCTGACCCGAAACCATCGCGCGGGCCGAGGCGCGATCTTTCGAGCGCACGCGCACACGGGGCAGGAAGGCGCGGATTACCAGAACCATCGCGATCATCCATAACAGCAGCGCCAGCGCTGACCAGCCGTCGATTGCGGCCAACATTGCAGCCGAGCCCAGGATAGAGGAGAGCGCGAACATGCCGGTCTCGATACTGCCCTGCGCGACATCCGTGACCGCGCGCGCCGTTTGCATCTGCTTTTGCGCGATGCGGCCCGCGAAGTCGTTATCGAAGAAGGTAACGGACTGGCCCATCGTATGGCGGTGCAGGCGCGAGAGCACCTGAGGGAAGATATTAGGTTGTAACAGCAGGTGGTTGGCCGCAGAGGACAGGCCGAAGACCAGCGGCCGGATCACCAGATAGAACAGCACGAAGCCGCCTAGGATGACCGCGTGATCGGACCAGAGACTGCCAGCCGTCGTAGAGATCAGGCTGTCGATCACGCGGCCCAGAAGCCATGCGGAGACAACCTCCATCGCGCCTGCCGCAGCCGAAAGCACCGCCGAGAGCGTAATCACGCCCCATGCACCACGCAGGCACCAGACGAGAAAGCGGCCCAGACGGGTGGGGGGCGCGGAACTGGCATGGCGGAAGGGGTTTATCATAAGCAGGCTCCTTTGGCGCTAGGCTAGACTGCGCATCCCATATGGCAAGAGGCTGCGCGTGCGATCAGTCCAGCAGTTGCGCACGATCAAGTGTGAACCCGCTGCCGATCCAGCGGGTTTCGAGCTCGGCCAGTTTTTCTCCCAGCGCCTTGCCCTGCACCTGCGGCAGCAGGTCTTTGGCGCTGACGGGAAAGACCTGTGCGGCCCCATGGGTGATTTGCGCGGCCCAGTCCGGTGCAACCGGCATTTCCAGCAGAGCCGAGCGGATGAGCCATGCGTCACGCCCGTCGCCGGCGCCGAGCCGGTAGCCCATCTCGGTGGCCGAGCCGATCTCCTGAGCGGCCTCGCGCAAGCGCGCCAGCCGTTTGGCCTCGGCGCGGGACAGTCGTAAAGATGCGGTTGCAGGTCCCGGGGTGAGGCAGGCCAACCGCCGTAGCGGATCGGGGGGAAGGCCGTCCTCGAGATAGATCAGGATCGGAAGGGCCTTGGGATCCGCCTCGGGCAGGATGCGGGTCAGGATGCCGCTCCGGGCCATTGTTGCAAGAACAGGCGCAGGGTCGGGGGCTGCCAGTAGTTTGCGCATCTCCGCCCCGATCCGTTCGCGGGCCAGCTCGTCGATGCCCTCGGCCAAGGTGGCGCAGGCGGCCAGACCCTCGGCATCGGGGCCGTTCTCGGGCGCGCCATACCACGCGGTGAAGCGGAAAAACCGCAGAATGCGCAGGTAATCCTCGCGGATACGGTCCTCGGGGACGCCCACAAACCGCAGATGACGGGCCTGCAGATCCGCCAGACCGCTGCCCAGAGGATCGAGGATCTCGCCATCCGAACGGGCATAAAGTGCGTTCATGGTGAAATCGCGCCGCGCGGCATCTTCGGCAATATCGTCCGAGAAGGCCACGACGGCATGGCGCCCATCGGTTTCCTCGTCGCGGCGGAAGGTGGTGATCTCGTGCGGGATGTGATCCGAGATCACCGTCACCGTGCCATGATCGATCCCTGTGGGAATGGGCTTCAGCCCCGCTTGTTCGGCCAGTTGAATGACCCGTTCGGGCGGAGCGTCGGTGGCGATATCGAGATCACTGACCTCCGCACCGAGGGCCGCGTTGCGCACACATCCCCCGACGAACAGCGCCTGATGCCCAGCCTCTTCCAGCATGCGCATGACGGCCCGTGTGGCGGGGGCCTTCAGCCAATCATCGTTCAGCCTCATACCTGCGCCAGCCTGTCTGCCAGAGACCGCAGGATCCGCCCCGTCGCGCCCCATATATAATAGGGTCCATAAGGCGCGGCATAATAACTGCGCCATGTGCCGCGCCAGCGCCGGCCCTCGATACGGAAATTGGCGGGGGTGATATGCGCGAACGGCACGGTAAAGACCTCCTCTACCTCGCCCGGCTCGGGGTTCGGGATGAAGGGTGTGGTGACGCGGGCCAGAACCGGCACCATCGAGAAGCTGGTCACCGTCTCATGCGGGTCGAGCTGGCCCAGAATCTCGACATTCTCGGAGGGCAGGCCGATTTCCTCGCGCGCCTCGCGCAGAGCGGTCGCCACGACATCGGCATCACCGGCATCGACCTTGCCGCCCGGAAAGGCGATCTGGCCGGGATGGTGCTTGAGATGCGAGGAGCGCTTGGTCAGATAAAGCTGCGGTCCCCGAGCCGTGTCCTCGAAAGCCACCAGCACGGCCGCAGGGCGCAGGACGCGCCCCGCAGGCAAAGTCATCGCCTCGTTCAGATCATAATCCGAAGAGGGCCGCCCCGGTCGGGCCAAGGCGGCCTGTAACCGGGACGAGAGGTCACTCATCCTTGGCCTCGACGGACGATCCATCGGGGTTGATCGTGGCCTCGAAGCCGAGCGATTTCGGGTCGAACTCGTAATGCGCACCGCAGAACTGGCAATCGGCGGTGACAATGCCGGCTTCGGTGGTCATCGTGCCGATATCGCGGGCCGAGTAGATCGACAGGCTGTTGCGGACCTTGTCGGCCGAGCAGGTGCAGCCAAATTCCACGCGCTGCGGATCGAAGACGCGCGGTTGTTCCTCGTGAAACAATCGCACCAGAAGATCGGTCGCATGGATGCGCGGCCCGATCAGCTCGATCTCGTCGACCGTGTCCAGAAGGATATTCGCGCGGTTCCAGTTCTCGCCTTCCTCGCCATCAAGGATGTCCTCGGCGGTCAGCAGGCCCTCGCTCTCGGTGCCGCCCTCTTCGGGCGCGCGCAGGGGCGAGGCGGGCGGCATATGCTGCAGCATCACACCACCGGCGCGCCATGCTTCGGACTGGCCTGGCAGGGTGGCGCGGCCGAAGGCCAGCTGGAAGCGGGTCGGCAGCTGTTCGGATTGCGCGAAATAGGCCTGCGCGCAGGCGGTCAGCGAGCCACCAGCCAGAGGCGTGATGCCCTGATAGGGGGTCGTGCCTTCGCCCTGATCCATCAGAACGGCGAAATAGCCTTTGCCGATCTGCTCGAAACCGGGGCCCGCCTCGTCGAGGCGTTCCTTGTCGAAGCTCGCCCATGCGCGGATACGGGCAGGCTCGCCATCGGCGGTGGGGGCATAGTAATCGGTCGCGATAATGCGGATCGGACCGTCACCACGCACCTGCAGCGACAGTTTCCAGCGCAGCTTGATGGTCTGGCCGATCATTGCGGTCAGCAGGGCGACCTCTGCCACGAGCGCCTCGACGACGGCAGGGTAGTCATGCTGCATCAGGACGTTCTCCAGAACCCCGTCCAGCCGTGCAACACGTCCACGGATGTCGGAACGGTCGAGCTGGAATGGCAGAACTGTATCGTCCCAGGCGATTTGGGATAGCGTACTCATATAGATCCTCGAGGGGTTTGCCTTTGGCTTGGCGGCGGGATTACCCTGCCCATATGGGCGCGACAACCCGTGATCCCAAGGGGGGCAGGGGTTTGGCGCTATTTTGTCGGGATATGGAGAAGGATTCCAGAGATGATTCCACGTTTGGGGGAGGCGGCGCGCCGCGGGCAGAAATACCGGATGCGACCGGGAGCCTATGCGTTGCTATGTCGTGGTGATCAGGTCCTGCTGACCCATCAGGCTGCTCCGGTGCCGGAATTCCAGTTGCCCGGCGGGGGCATAGATCCGGGCGAAAGCGCGATCGCCGCACTGCATCGCGAGGTCCGCGAGGAGACCGGATGGGGCATCGCGGAGATCCGCCGTATCGGCACCTATCGGCGGTTCGTCTATATGCCTGATTATGATATGTGGGCTGAGAAAATCTGCCATATTCACACCGCCAGACCAACGATTTGCTATGGGCAGCCGAGCGAGGCCGGACATCAGGCAATCTGGCAAACTATTGGTAATACGATGAAAATTCTTTCATCCAAAGCGGATAAGGTATTTCTGGAGCGATTTTTTGGCACGTTTAAAGCCTAAAATTCCGGCTCTGAATTTTGGCGTATTTTTGTCACATGCGTGTCGCCTGTGTCATAAGTATGGCTATTAATTGACGTTAAGAAACTTTTAGCTAGGCGTATCAGCAAAATTCCGCTACCGATGACCTCGAGCAAGAATAATAGCGGTCAAAAGAGCCGCATATCCTTTGAGGCGGAGCAGACATCATGGCGAAGTCAGTCGACTTTGCTGTCCGTGATATTGCGGGCGGCGTTTCTCGTGGTACGGTAGCCGGCGACGGCGCCGGTGATTTCATTCAGGTGGGTGATGGCGACGCGATCTCGCTCAACCTGCGCAAAACCAACATTCTCAAATACGAACGCGCGGGCAGCGACCTGCATGTTGTCTTGACCGATGGGCGTGTCGTCGAGCTGACGGGCTATTTCGATGTGCCCTCCAACAAGCTTTATATCTCCGCCGATGGCGAGATTACGCAGGTCAATCTGGAAGACAGTGGCGAAGGTGTCCTGTTTGCCAATTATTCCGAGCCGGAAATTATCGGCAAATGGAGCCCGAATGACGAACTCGCCTTCCTTGATGGCGACGACATTCTGGCACCTGTAGAGGAAGATACGGCCGGTATGGCCGGATTCGCGCCCCTGATGGGGGTCGGACCGCTTCTCGCGGGCGGTGCAGCCTTGGCTGGCGCTGCGGCTCTTGGCGGCGGGAGCGGTGATGACGATGACACCACCGATGAAGACGATGATGGCACCACGGATGACGGCAATGAAGAGCCGGATGACGAGGACACCACCGACGAAGACGATGATGACACCACGGATGACGGCAATGAAGAGCCGGATGACGAGGACACCACCGACGAAGACGATGATGGCACCACGGATGACGGCGATGACGAGCCGGACGACGAGGACACCACCGACGAAGACGATGATGACACCACGGATGACGGCGATGACGAGCCGGATGACGAGGACACCACCGACGAAGACGATGATGACACCACGGATGACGGCGATGACGAGCCGGACGACGAGGACACCACGGATGACGGCGATGACGAGCCGGATGACGAGGACACCACCGACGAAGACGACGAGGATCCTGATGATGAAGATCCGGATGATGACACAGATCTCGGCGCGGATCCTGTCATTACGCCGACCGTCAACGATCCCGATGCGGATTATACTCTGACCACCAATACCGAAGACCCCAAAGCCGAGGTGAGCGGGACGGGTGAGACGGGTTCGACCGTCGAGGTGATACTGGGCGATCAGATAATCGAGACGACCGTTGACGAGAACGGCGACTGGTCTGTCGTGTTTGAGGACGAGACCTTCCCGTCCGACGGAGATCTGACATCGACGGTTGTTGTCACGGCGCCGGGCGGCACCGAGTACACGCTCGACGGCCCCGATTTCCTCATCGACATGACCCCGCCCGAGGTGACGATAACCTACGGCGCGGAATCGACCTCGGATGTCGAGAATCTTGCGGAATATGCCGATGGTATCTCGGTGGGCGGCACTGGCGAGATCGGCGCGAGCATCACCGTGACCATTAATGGCGAGGAACAGAGCACTGCCGTCGATCCGGATGGCAACTGGAGCGTGACCTTCACACAGGACCAGCTCGCCGGTGGTGAATATTCGGTGGAAATGGTTGTGACCGCGACTGATGTGAATGGCAACGTCACCGTTCTCAACGATGTGCTCGTGGTTGATACCGAGTTGAATGTGACCTTCGACGCCGATGCCGTCACCTCGGATAACATCGTGAACGAGGCGGAAGTATCCTCGGGCTTCACGTTAAGCGGGACGACCGATACGGACGCCACCTCGGTGAGCGTCACGCTGAATGGTGCGAGCTATGAGGCGGTCATCGCCGAGGATGGCAGCTGGAGCGCGGTCATCGACGACGCGAGCCTTGTGACGGGCGATTACACGGTCAGCATCACGGCGACGGATGCGGCGGGCAACGTCTCGACAATCACCGATACGGTGAGCGTCGATACCGATATGGATGTGGCCTTCTCTTCGGCCAGCGTCACCTCGGACAATATCGTGAATGCTGCCGAAGCCTCTGCGGGCTTCACGCTAAGCGGCACGACCGATACCGATGCGGCCTCGGTCACCGTCACGCTGAATGGCAAGAGCTATGACGCGGTTGTGGCCGAAGATGGCAGCTGGACGGCGACTGTCACCGATAGCGCGCTTGCGGATGGCACCTATACGGCGACCGTTACGGCAACCGATTTCGCGGGCAACGTAGCCACCGATACCAAGGCCGTGACGGTCGACAGCTCGATCTCGGTTGGAATCAATAGCACGCAAATGGCCGATAATGTGATCAGCGGCTCGGAAACCACGGGCGTGATCCTGACGGGGACGGCGGAAGCGCTGTCGACCGTGACGATCAGCTTCGGCTCCGGCACCCGCACGGTCGTGGCGGGCGAAGATGGCACATGGAGCGCGAATTTCGCCGCCAGCGAAGTGCCTGCCGATAGCGATATGGCCGAGATTTCTGCAACGGCAACCGACAGCTATGGCAATACCGCGACCACCAACCAGACCATCAAGGTCGATACGGTGCTTGATACGCTGACAGTGGCAACCGGCACGCCGGACAGCGTGCTTGCGGATGGGGTTGTCAATGCGAGCGAAGCTTCGGGCGGTTTGCTGCTGACCGGCACGGTCGAAGTCGGGGCGCAATCGGTGACGGTTGCGCTGGCGGACGGGACCACGGTGATTGCAACGGTCGATGCCGAAGCCGGCACCTGGACCGCAACCATCGATGCGGCGGATCTGCCCGATAGCGGTGATGCCACCGAAACCCTGACCGTCACTGCCGTGGATGCCTATGGCAATAGCGGCTCGACCACACTGGATGTTGTGTTCGACACGGTTGTCGAGAATTTCTCGGTCGCATCCGTGACCGCCGACAATACGGTGAACGGCGCGGAGGCGACTGAAGGCTTCGCGATCTCCGGCACGGTGGAAGCAGGATCGACCATCACCGTGACCATCGACCAGACGGGCGCGACCCAGACGATCGTGGTGGGCGAGGATGGCACATGGTCTGCTGCCTTCGACGTGGATGATCTGCCCGAGGGCACCGGCACGGCGACCTATTCGATCAGCGCGACGGATGTGCATGGCAACGTGCTTGACGGCACCAATGCCAGCGCGGCCAATGGCAGCTTTATCTATGATCTTGAAGCGCCGGACTCGCCCGATGTGACCTGGGCCACCATCCAATCGGGCAAGGTCCGCGCGATCTATACCGATAGTGACGGCGAAGCCGACAGCTATACCGTGTCCGGTATCAACAGCGATGGCACTGTGACCGAGCTGGATAACTCCGCGACCGCTACGGATGACGGTTCGGGCGAGGATATCTACTCCTTCGACTCGCAAGCGATGAGCACCTATTTCGCGGTGACCGATGTCGATGCGGCAGGCAATGAAAGCTCGACCCTCACAGTAACGAGCGAGTCGGAAATCACGTTGAACCTCGATCGTGACGGGCTGGACCAGTTCGACTTCTCCAAGATCGATCTCGACCTTGCGGATGTGAACCTGACCATCTCGGCAGACCAGATCATGGCCATGACCGGTCATGAGAATACGCTGGTGATCGAAGGGGATAGCGATGATAGCGTGAATGTGTCCGGTATGACTGTTGCGACCGATGACGCACAGGATATGGACGGCTATACGCTCTATACGCTCGATGACGGAGACGCCAAGCTCTATGTCGACAATAGTATTTCAACCACCGTCATCTAAGGCATTGGCCAATGGATAAAATGTGCAATTCCCGGACAGTCCTCGTCCGGGCGGCACTTCTGAGTGTCGTGATGACCTCGCTTTCCGGTTGTCTGGGCGGGGGGACGCCGTTTCCCTCCGGTCGGGCCGCCTATGCGCCCGCGGGTAACGGCTTTGCCGAAACCCAGCCGGGCACCACGGCGCAAAGCTCCGCCATCATCGGCGATCTGGCGGCGCGGCGGTCGATCCTGCCGCAGGGCGGGGCCTATGATCAGGTCGCCAAGGCTGTCCTGGCCTATCAGAAAAGTGCGGCCCAGTCCGAGCTTCTGGTGAAGCAGCTGACCGCCAAGGCCAAATCCAAGAACTGGCTGCCGTCGCTGAAACCCGGGGTCAGCCTGACCTCGCTGGGTGATCTGGCGACCTCCATCGTTCTAGATCAGGTCCTGTTCGACAATGGCGCCAAGCGGGCCGAGCGCGAATATGCCGCAGCCGATGTCGAGCTGGCTGCTGTGAACCTTTCGGCCGATTACAACGACAAGGTCTATACGGCGCTGTCGCATTACATCAAGGCCCGTCAGGCCGAAGCCGAGGGCGTGGCTGCAACGCAGGCCGCCAACAAACTGGCCGAATATGATGACATCATGCGTCAACGCGTGGAGGGCGGTCTGTCGGACATGTCTGAACGCCGAGTTCTGGCGCAGAAGCTGATCGATATGGAAGCGACCGAGGCGACCCTGCGCGATACCGTGCGCTCGGAGACCGCGCAGCTCGACAGCCTCACAGGCGGCGTGTCGGTGCGCGGACAGGGGATCGAGCCGCTGAAGGTTCCTGAGCCATTGCCTGAGGCGCTCGCCATCAAGACCGCACAGGGGACCCGCAACCTGACCGTGGCCCAGGCCAAGATCAATCGCGCCGGTCTGCTGCCGGGCCTCTCGGCCAGCGCCTCTGTCGGTACCGGCAAGCCCGATGTCGGGGTCGATCTCGGCACGAGCGCAGGCTTCGGTTTTGGCACCGGCGACCAGCTGAAGGCCTATGATGCCGCACGTCAGGCGGCGCAGCAGCAGGTCGACCAGACCCGTCAGGAAGCCTTCCAGGACTATGTGACGCTGAAATCCAAGCTCGATATGGCCGAAGCCAAGCAGAGCCGCGATGCAGGCGTGGTGGCCGAGATGGAAAAGAGCCTCTCGCTTTATACCGAACAATACCGTCTTGGGGGCCGCACCCTGATGGAGCTTGTTAATCAGTTTGAAAATTATGCCCAGATGCGGCAAGACCTTGCTGGACAGAAATACGATATAGCGTTGATAAGGCTGGAAATCGCCCGCCGACACGGACTTCTCGTCGACGGGAGCGTCATCTAACAAGGTAAAGAGATTTGGCAGAGCGCATCATCCCCTTTGATATCAACGCGTCCCATGTGAATGGGGCGAAGGGAGAGGTGCGCGCGACGCGGAGCGAGGCCGAGACGGCCCAAGCCGCCCCTGCGCAATCCGCGACCGGTCGGGCGCGGGCGCGCGCCGAACTGGCGGCCATCTATGCGGGGCTTCTGGGGGCCGACATTCCGGCTCTCGATATCCTCGAACAGATGTTGCGCGCGGTGGGCGAGGCGACGGCGGCGCTGACCGGCGATGCCAAGGAGGCCGCCGAGATCAAGCCCGAGCATATCGCTGCCGTTCTGCGCGTGGCGGGGCTCGTGTCCTCGGTCGAGAAGATCCCCTCGATCACCCCCGATCAATGGCCTGCACTGGCACAGATGACCAATGGCCAGATGGTGCTGGTGATCGGACAGGAGGGACAGACCCTCTTCGTCTATGACAAGACCTGCAAGGATCAGCGCGCCGAGGTGCCGGTCAGCGATTTCCTCAGCTTCTTCTCGGGGACGGTGATCCGCGCGCGGACCTCGCTGAAACAGCTCGAGGAGCGCCACAAGGTTACTCCCGAGCGTGAACACTGGTTCTGGGGCGCTTTCCACAAACAGCGCCGCGCCTTTATCGAGGTGGCCGTGGGATCGCTCTTTGCCAACCTGCTCGCGGTGGCCGTGGCGCTCTTCAGCCTGCAGGTCTATGACCGCGTGATCCCGCACCAGTCCACGGCGACCCTCTGGGTGCTGGCGATCGGGGCATTTCTGGCCTTGGGCCTTGAGATGGCGCTCAAGGTGGCGCGCTCAGGGCTGATGGATATGGCGGGACGCAAGATCGAGCTTTCGGTCCAGCAGCTTCTGATGGAGCGCCTGCTGGGGATGAAGGTCGCGCCGGGTAAACGATCGCCCAGCCAGCTGTTCTCGGCGATGCGCGAATTCTCCTCGGTGCGCGAGTTCTTTACCGCCTCCACAATCGGAACACTCGCCGATGTGCCCTTCATCTTTGTGTTCCTGTTCCTTGTGGCCTCCATCGGGGGCTCGCTCTTCTGGGTGCTTCTTGCAGGGGCCGTGCTCATGGTGCTGCCGGGGTTCTTTTTCCAGCGCAGGATGATCCGGCTGACCGAGGCGACCCAAGGCGCCTCGGTGCGGGCCTCGCGCCTCTTGCACGAGGCGATCTACGAGCACGAGACCGTGGCCACCTCGCGCGGGGCGGACCGGTTCAAGCGTGTATGGGAGGAGCTGATCACCCTGTCGGCGGTCAAATCCTCCGAGCAGCGCAAACTGGCCGCAGCCCTGACCTATTGGGCCCAGATGGTCCAGCAGGGCACCTATATCGCCGCCGTGGTAATCGGGGCCTATAAGGTCTTTGCGGGCGAGTTTACTGTGGGCTCGATCATTGCCATCGGCATTTTGACCTCGCGCACGCTCTCGCCGCTCACGCAGCTTGCGGGCACGCTGTCGCGCTGGTCGAACGTGAAACATGCGTTGAACGGACTGGATGCGATCATCGAATCCGATCAGGCGCAGGCCGATGACCGGTCCTATCTGCGGACCTCGCAGGTGCGCGGTGAATACGAGATGCGCCATGTGAACTTCCAGTATGATCAGGACAGTTCGCTGACTCTGGATATCCCCAACCTGAAGATCCCGCCGGGCCAGAAAATTGCCGTCCTGGGGACCAACGGATCGGGTAAATCCACGCTTCTGAAGCTGATGGCGGGGCTGTATGATCCGCAATCGGGCCGCATTCTGCTGGATGGCATCGAGATCAGCCAGCTACATCCGCGCGATCTGCGCCGCTCGCTGGGCTATCTCAGTCAGGATGTGCGGCTGTTTGCGGGCACGCTGCGCGAGAACCTGAACCTGACCCAACTCGAACGCGATGACAGTCGCCTCTACGAGGCGCTCGACTTCGCAGGGCTCGGCCCGTTCGTGCGCAGCCATCCCAAGGGGCTGGATCTGCTGTTGCGCGATGGCGGGGAGGGGCTGTCGGTCGGCCAACGCCAGTCGATCGGCTGGGCGCGGCTCTGGCTGCAGGATCCATCGGTCGTGATCCTCGACGAGCCGACCTCCGCACTGGATACGACGCTTGAAAACACGCTGGTCAGCCGGTTGCAGACGTGGCTGGAAGGTCGCACTGCGATTATCGCGACGCACCGCGTCCCGATCCTGACTTTGACCTCGCGCACCCTTATCCTGCAGAATGGGAAACTGGCAGTGGACGGCCCGCGTGACGCCGTTCTTGCCCATCTCACCAAAGCAAAAACCGGAAGCTGATAAATGGCCACGATCGATCCCAGCGTGATTGTCACCCGCACCAAGCGGATGAGTCTGACGGTCTGGCTGGTCGGTATCGCGCTTGCGGTGTTTCTGGCCTGGGCCTCGATGGCCTGGGTCGATCAGATCGTGCGCGGTCCGGGTGAGATCGTGTCCTCTTCGCGTCCGCAGATCATCCAGAACCTCGAGGGCGGTATCCTTGCCGAACTGGATGTGGCCGAGGGCGATCATGTCGATGCAGGGCAGGTTCTGGCCAAGCTTTTTGCCACGCAATACCAGACCCAGACCGATGATCTGCGCGACCAGATCGCGGCGCTCGAGGTGCGGCAGTTGCGGTTGGAAGCGGAGATGAACGACACGCTCGTCTTCAATCCGACCAAGGAGCAGATCAAGTTAGTGCCGGATATGATTGCGTCTGAATCGGGGCTGCTGGAGGCTCGGCTCGAGGATTACCATGCCCGCGTTTCGGGTGCGAAAGCGGTCATCAAGCAGGCCAAGGCCGAGCGGGATCTTGTCGAGCGGATGTATGACAAACAGGTCGCGCCGCTGATCGAGGTGACGAAATCGCGCAAGGCTTTCGAGGATGCGCAGAACCAGCTCAACGAGATCCTGACCAAGACCGATCTGGACCGCGCTTCGGATTACTCCGATACGCTCTCGAAGCTGGGGACGCTGCGCCAGCAGCTGAAACTGTCCGAAGACCAGTTGGGACGGACGACGCTGGTGGCGCCGATGCGCGGCATCGTCAACCAGCTGTCGGTGACCACTATCGGCGGTGTCGTCCAGCCCGGCCAGCAGATTATGCAGATCATTCCCGAGGGCGAAGAACTTTATATCGATGCAGAGATCGCGCCCAAGGATATCGCCAATGTCCGTGCCGGTCAGGACGCGACCATCAAGCTATCGGCTTATGACTATACGATTTATGGCAGTCTTCAGGGGCAGGTGGTCGTGGTGTCGGCCGATACGTTCAAGGATGACAAGGATCCGAATGCCCAGCCGCATTACAAGGTGACGCTGAGCGTGGATCTGGATGATCTGACGGAGCGCCAGCGCAATCTGGAAATCCGGCCCGGTATGCAAGCCACGGTCGAGCTGCATACGGGCGAGAAGACGATCCTGCAATATCTTCTGAAGCCGCTCTACAAGTCGCGCGAAGCGTTGCGGGAGCCGTAAGGCTCAGTCCGCGTTACGCTTCGCGCCATTGAATTCGAAGAACACCGCCGAGACGTCATCGGTCAGGCTGCCATCGGCATAGTTCTCGACCTCCCAATAGAGCGCGTCGAGAAACGCATTGCCATTGAGGCCCGAGAGCTTTTGGAGCATCCCGTCGAGCCCGTTCTCCATCAGGAGCTGACCGTCAGGTGCGGTGGCTTCGGTGATACCATCCGACATCAGGATGAGCCGCTCGCCCGGCGCGAGGATGGTGGAGAAGGTCTCGTATTGCGCCTCCTCGATCAGGCCGACGGGCAGGCCGCCTTGCCCGAGATGTTCGACCGTACCATCCACCCTCTGTTTCACGGGATGGGGGTGCCCGCCCTGCACCATCTGGACTTCGCCCGAGACCAGGTCGACATCCGCATAGACCAGCGTGAAATAGCTCTCGGTCTGCATCTCGTCGAGCACGAGTTTGTTGAGATAACCTGCCAACTCGCCCGGATCCATACCTTCGTAGATCCCGAAATCCGACAGCACGAGCGCGATATTCTGGTCGGGCGAGGAGCCCGAGAGATAGCCCGCAAGACGAGCCGTCATCAGCGCCGAGGTGATCCCGTGGCCCGAGACATCGATCCCGTAGAGACCGACGCGACGGGCGTTGATCGGGAAAAAGCCCACCAGATCGCCGCCGACCTGTCCGCAGGGGCGTAGCATCAGGGTCACCTCGGAACTCCCGAAGCTCCGGTAGCGCTCCTTGACGAGGCTCTGTTGCAACTGGCGTGCCTCGGACAGATCGCGCCTGATTCCGTCATGGACGGATTTCAGCTCATCCAGCGTCGAACTCAGTAGCTGGTTCTTGCGGGTCAGTTCCCGTTCCATGCGCAAGATACGGTCGCCCGCTTGCAGACGGGCGCGCAGTTCATTCCCGTTTACGGGCTTGGACAGGAAATCATCCGCCCCGCTTTGCAGACCTAAAGCGACCTCGGCTTTTTCGGATTTCGAGGTCAGGAGGATGAAATACCCATAGCTGCTCCGCTGCATCTCGCGGAATTTGCGGCAGAAGTCGACGCCGGACATTCCTGTCATCATCCAGTCGGAGATGACGATATCGGGTTCGAACTGGTTACATATTTCAAGGGCTTCTTCGGCAGAGGCCGCTTCTGTCACGTCATATCCAGACCGCGATAGCTGCGCCGAGAGAATGCGGCGCTGCATCTTGCTGTCATCGACAACAAGCACACTGCGACGCGCAGTCTCGTCCGGCTTGGGTGTTGCCGTCGAAAGCTTATACAGAGGATCCTGCAAGCCGATTCCGCTCCTCGTAACACTACTGTTGGCCATCTTTGGCGCAGGCAGTCTTAATTTGGGGTAAACCCGAGTAAGTTTCCGAGCTTAAGTTTTTGGCAAGCTTTATTGCCTAGCCTCAAGCAAGGTGGTGATGCCCTTTGGTGGAGGTTGAGATGATTGATTGGGATCGGGTTGCCGAGTTGCAATCCGAAATCGGTTCTGATGGCTTCGGCGAAGTCGTCGAGCTGTTTATGGATGAAGTCGAAGGCGTTGTTATGAAATTGGGAACGCGTCCGGACAGGCTCGAGGAGGATCTGCATTTCCTCAAGGGCTCTGCATGGAATCTGGGGTTCCGCGCGTTCGGCGTCATGTGTCAGGAAGGCGAGCGTCTGGCGGCAATGGGCCGCTCCGGCGATGTCGATATCCAGGCCGTTCTCGATGTCTATTCCGCATCGAAGAAGGATTTCATGGCGCGGGTAAACGAGTTCCTGAGCGCGGCCTGAACCGCTGGACATAAAACATCGGCCCCGAAAGCGGCCGATGTTTCGATGCCGAAGTCCCCGAGCGGGATTAGATCAAAAACTCCGCGAGGATCGCGTCTTCGGTAATGTCGCGATAGAAAAAGCCTGCCTCGTCCAACTGCTGCGTCAGGCGGCCAAAGCTGGTCGGATCACGGGTTTCAATCCCGATCAGCACAGATCCGAAATTCCGCGCGGATTTCTTCAGATATTCGAAACGCGCGATGTCGTCCTGCGGTCCGAGCATTTGCAGGAAATCTTTCAGCGCGCCGGGGCGTTGGGGCATACGCAGGATGAAATATTTCTTAAGCCCCGAGTAGCGTTGCGCCCGCTCCTTCACATCAGGAAGCCGCTCGAAATCGAAATTCCCGCCCGAGACGATACAGACCACCGTCTTGCCTGCGATCTCCTCACGCATGTCTTGCAACATATCGATCGACATCGCCCCGGCGGGCTCGAGCACGATGCCCTCGACATTGAGCAATTCCAGCATGGTCCGGCAGATCCGGTCTTCCGGTGCGCCGAGGACGTGATCGGCAGGAATGGCACGCAATGTTTCGAAAGGCGTCTGGCCGATCCGCGCCACGGCAGCGCCATCGACGAAACTATCGACATGCGGCAGTGTCACAAGCTTGCCCGCCTCTAGGGCGGCATGCAGGCTGCGCCCGCCCATCGGCTCGACATAGCGGAATTGGGTGCTAGGGCTCGCCGCGCCCAGATAACGCGTCACACCTGCCGAAAGGCCGCCACCGCCCACGGGGATCGTCACGAAATCGGGCGCATGGCCGAGCTGATCGAGCATTTCCACGGCCACGGTGGCCTGACCTTCGATCACGTCACCATTGTCGAAAGGCGCCAGAAAATGCGCGCCCGCCTCGGTGCAGAAGGTCTGGCTCGCGGCCAGTGTGTCGTCGAAATAATCGCCCGTCAGGACAATCTCGACATTCTCGCCGCCAAAGCTGCGGGTTTTGTCGATCTTCTGCTGTGGCGTGGTCACCGGCATGAAGATCGTGCCCTTCACTCCGAAATGGCGGCAGGCATAGGCCAGACCCTGCGCGTGATTGCCCGCGCTCGCGCAGACGAAATGATCCGCGGTAGGATCTGCGGCCCGCAGCTTGCGCATGGCGGTGAAGGCGCCGCGCAGCTTGTAGCTGCGCACGGGCGTCAGATCCTCGCGCTTGAGCCAGATCTCCGCCCCGTAGCGCTCCGACAGAAAGTCGTTGCGCAAAAGCGGCGTAGGTTCAAACAGATCGCGCAGCGCGCGGGCGGAGGCTTGGGCATTGAGGGCAAAATCGGTCATGGCGTATCGGATCGCTTGTTTGGTCAGGGGGCAAGCCAAATCGGTGATAGGAGTGCGCCTATGGCTATATGGTCCCCGTGATCCTAAGCCTGCGGCAGATTGTCAATCGGCTTGGCACGGGATCTGCGCAATCGGGTGCCGCTTTTCAGGCCATTCCGGCAAACATCGGCGCCAGAGAGCGCATTTGATGGGGGGAAACCCGCCCCGCCCCTTGTGGCACAGAAAAAAACGCTCTATCCCCACGTCAAAATCTGTTCCTCGGGAGATGTCAATGTCCGCGCCCAAGAAAGTCGTGCTCGCCTATTCCGGCGGCCTCGATACCTCGATCATCCTCAAATGGCTGCAAACCGAATATGGCTGTGAGGTCGTGACCTTCACCGCCGATCTGGGGCAGGGCGAAGAGCTGGACCCCGCGCGTAAGAAGGCCGAGCTGCTGGGCATCAAGCCCGAGAATATCTTCATCGAAGACGTGCGCGAAGAGTTCGTGCGCGATTTCGTCTTCCCGATGTTCCGCGCCAATGCCGTGTATGAGGGTCTGTACCTTCTGGGCACCTCGATTGCGCGTCCGCTGATCTCCAAGCGTCTGGTGGAAATCGCCGAGGCGACCGGCGCCGATGCTGTGGCGCATGGCGCAACCGGCAAGGGCAATGATCAGGTGCGTTTCGAGCTTTCGGCCTATGCGCTTAACCCCAAGATCAAGGTTATCGCCCCTTGGCGTGAATGGGATCTGCATTCGCGCACCGCACTTCTGGACTTCGCCGAGAAAAACCAGATCCCGATTGCGAAAGACAAGCGTGGCGAGGCGCCCTTCTCAGTGGATGCAAACCTTCTGCACACCTCCTCCGAGGGTAAGGTTTTGGAAAATCCGGGTGATATGGCGCCCGATTACGTCTATCAGCGCACCAATGATCCGGTTCTCGACGCTCCCAACGAGCCCGAATATATCGAGATCGGGTTCGAGAAGGGCGATGCCGTCTCGATCAATGGCGAGGCAATGAGCCCCGCGACGATCCTGACCAAACTCAACGAGCTGGGCAAGAAGCACGGCATCGGTCGTCTTGACTTCGTGGAAAACCGCTTTGTCGGGATGAAGTCGCGCGGCGTCTACGAGACCCCCGGCGGCACCATCCTGCTGGAAGCGCACCGTGGCATCGAGCAGATCACGCTCGATTCCGGCGCAGGCCACCTGAAAGACTCGATCATGCCGCGCTATGCCGAGCTGATTTATAACGGCTTCTGGTTCTCGCCCGAGCGCGAGGCGCTGCAGGCGCTGATCGACAAGACGCAGGAATATGTCACCGGCACTGTGAAGCTGATGCTGTTCAAGGGCGCGTCGCGCACCGTGGCGCGCTGGTCGGACTATTCGCTGTATTCCGAGAAGCACGTGACCTTCGAGGAAGACGCAGGCGCCTATGACCAGAAAGACGCGGCGGGCTTCATCAACCTCAACGCCCTGCGCCTGAAGCTGATCGCCACCCGCAACGCTCGCGTGGCAAAATGAGCAAATCGCAGCCCCATGCCGCCATCGTCACCGTCTCCGACCGCGCCTTTGCGGGAGAATACGAAGACAAGGGCGGTCCGGGCTGCGAGGACTGGCTTGGCGGCGTGGTCACCTCGCCGCTGAGCATTACGCGTCATATCATCCCCGATGGGCGTGAGAGCGTGGCAGAAAAGCTGCGCGAATTGGTGGCTCAAGAAGCCTGCCTGATCCTTGTGACTGGCGGCACCGGCCCTGCGCCGCGCGACGAAACGCCCGAAGGCGTGGCCGACGTGCTGGAGAAAGAGCTTCTGGGTTTTGGCGAGGAGATGCGCCGCGCCTCGCTCGAAGAGGTGCCGACTGCGATCCTCTCGCGCCAGACCGCCGGCATTGCCGGCAAATCGCTGATCATCACGCTGCCGGGCAAGCCCTCGGCGATTGCGACCTGTCTCAACCGCGTCTTTGCCGCGGTGCCTTATTGCCTCGATCTGATCGGGGCGGGGTATATCGAGACAGACCCCGCCAAGATCAAAGCCTTCCGCCCGAAGGCGAAGTAATCAGCGCGCTTTTTCGACCGCTGCTTTCCAGAAATCCGGATCGTCATAGACGGTCGGATCGGTGACGCCCGCCAGATCGAAAGCCTCGCGCCGTTCGACGCATGTGCCGCAACGCCCGCAATGATGCGCGCCGCCCTTGTAGCAGGACCATGTCTGCGCAAAATCCGTGCCCAACCGCGCGCCTTCCTCGACGATTGCCGATTTCGGCACCCGCACGAAGGGCGTGTAAAGTGACACATCGGCATAGCCATCCAGTGCCTGTTTCTGCATGGCCTCGAATGCCTCGGTGAAGGCGGGGCGGCAGTCGGGATAGATGAAATGGTCACCGCCATGCACGGCCGTTGCCACGGCATCAGCTTGGCGCGCTGCCGCAATCCCGAAAGCGATGGTCAACATGATCGCATTGCGGTTGGGGACCACGGTAATACGCATCGTCTCTTCGGCATAATGGCCGTCTGGCACGTCAACATCATCGGTCAGCGCGGATCCGGTCAGGGACGCGCCGATGCCGCGCATGTCGATGATGTCGTGTTTCACACCAAGACGCTCTGCAGCACGGGCGGCATAATCCAGCTCCTTGCGATGGCGCTGGCCGTAATCGAAGGAAACGAGCCCGACAAGCTCATGCTCGGCGGAAATCTTGTCGGCAAGGGTGACGGAATCGAGGCCGCCGGAACAGATGACGATGGTTTTCATGAAGACTTCCCTGTTTTGAAGACATCCGGGTGGGCTGCGACCGGAACTCTGCCACTACCGCGAAATGCAGCCTAACCCAAGGGTCTTCACGAAAGTCTTATTCGGCAATCTTGGTGGCCATCAGCCGCTCTGCCTGACTTTCGGGCATGCTGTTGGTCAGCACCAGTCCCCAGAGCAGTAGCGGAATGGCGACGATACCGCCCACCGGTCCCCAGAGCCAGATCCCGAAGATCAGCGCGAGGAAGACCAGAAGCGGGTTCAGGCGCATATGTTTGCCGATCATGGCAGGGGTAATAAACTGGCCCTCACATCCGTTGAGGCAGGCATAGAGCAATGCAGGCAGCACCGCATAGAACCCGTCAAAGGCCGCCACACCCGCAAAGAGGAGTGCCACGATCAGGCAGGCAGGGCCGATATAGAGGACATAGTTGATGAGGAAGGCCACAAGCCCCCAGAGCATGGCACCGGGCATACCAAGCGCTGTCAGCACCACACCGGTTGCGACGCCCAGCCCCGCATTCACCACCGTGATGGTCAGGAAATAGCGCGACACTTTCCGCTCTGCGGCCCGCAGGCGTTTGGCGGTGGAGGCGCGCTCGGCGGGTTCCGACAGATGGCGCGCGGCCCATGCGTAGATCTCGTTGCGGGTCAGCAGGAAGAAGAAGAGCGTCCCGATAAACACCAGAAACTGTGCGAAAAATGATGGCGCCAGCATCAGCGCATCCGAAAGGGTTGGCATCTGCACGCCGCCCTTGTCCTCGCCCGCCTTGGCCGCAGTATCGCTGACAGCTTCCTGAATGCGGTCACTCATGGAATTGAGGTTCTGGATCGCATCCTTGTAGCTGTCGATGGTTGAGCGCATATCCTGCCAGACCTTAGGCGCCTGATCGACGATCTGATAGACCAGTGGCTGGAAGATCAGGAAGACCATCGCCACAATCAGTAGTGAAAACAGTATCGAAGTCATCGCACCCCAGACCTGCGAAAACCCCATTCTCTCCCATGTGTCGGAAACGGGTGAAAGGACGATGCCCGCGACAAGAGCCAGTATCATCGGGGCAAAGATGCTTTCCACCTGCACAAGCGCAAAGACAACGCCGATCGCTCCGATAAGGATGATGGCGATCCGTGACAGGGTCTCTAGGCGACTCATGAAGATATCCTCTGTTTTGCGCCCAACGCGCGGGTTTCAGGAATTGTTCCTGACAATATCAATAGTTATATCAGTATGTTGAGTAGTTTTCCGGCAATAGAAAAGCCGGGAAAATCCCGGCTTTCCGTTTCACGATATGTCGTCGCTCAATGCGCCACGCCATTGGCGTGCAGATGGCTGCGGAGGTTCTTTACCGAAGCGCTTGCCTCTTTGGAAAATTCCTCGGCCAGACGGTCGCCCAGATCGGAGCCCTCTTTCTCCGCTGCGCGTGCAACATCACGCGCAGCGTCATAAGCTTCCTTTTTCAGGCGGGCGGCGAGTTCTTCGGCGCGCTTTTTCTCTTCGCGGTAAAAGGAAAGGGCTTCCTCTTTTGCGCGGTCGATATAGGGACCAGCGGCCGAGTTGCGCAGCCTGTCCTTGGGTAGCGCTGCGATCACGGCTGCGCCTACGGCCAGGCCGAGCACTGCGATCACGACCGGATGGTCGGCCACAAACTGGCGCGTCTCGGTTGCGGCGCGGGTGCCGTATTCCTGCGCTTTCAGCTTGGCGGCGTAGGCGCGCTCGCGCGCTTCGATCACTCGCTTACGGGTCTCCGCCGAAAGCTCGTCGAGATCTTTCGACAGCTTCGCCCGCACATCTCCCGAGAATTTCGAGATGGTTTCGGCGCGTTCTTTCACGAAATCGCGGCCCGACTGCTTGTCATCGGCGGCTTCGTTCTCCAGTTCGCGCAGACGGAGGGTCGCGCTGGCACGCAGGCGGTCGATCTCGTCGGACCAGTCCTCGGCAACGGCGTCAGCGGTCTGCACGGCCTCTTCGGTCTTGCTGTCTTCGGTGCCATTCTTGCGGCCCAGCAGGAACCATGCCAGACCGGCACCCGCCAGCGCGAAGGCCACCGGATTTTCGCGGATCGTTGCTTCGGCACGTTTCGCATAGGGGGTCGCGTTCTCGCGGATGAAGTCAGACACATGATCCGCCAGAAGGCCCGGTGCAACGCGGCCGGTCAGATCGGCCAGCGTGCCTGCCAGATCGGCCTTGTCTTGGTTCAGACGGCTCTCGATTTCTTTAAGAGTAGTTTTCTCGCTCATTTCAGGCTCTCCTTGAGATTCTGCAGATCGGCAGAGATTTTGGTAATGATGGTTTGCGGGGTGGCGGCCGCGCGGCGCAAAAGCACAAAGGCCCGCAGCGCAAGAAGACCACCAAGAACGAGGAGGATCGCAGTGGTGATCAGCGCCGCCCAGACAGGCGCAAGGCCCGCGGTCTGGATCGCAAAGATCAATGTCTGCGTCAGCGCGCCGAGCAATGCGATGGCCGTGGCAAAAGCCACACCCAGGCAGATCGCAGCAACGCGCAGATTGGACCCGGCCTGCGCGATCTCGGCGCGGGCAAAGGCCATCTCGTCACGACCAAGCTGGCGCCCTTTCTCGAAGGCACGCAGCGCGGTATCGGTCAGGCCGGTTCCGACGCTGGACGTGTTTTCGGGGTTATGCTCGGTCATAATCGTCTCGTTTCTGGTCGTCTCTATCTCGAGGCGCGGTCATCCGACCCGCTTCTGAATACCCAACGCCGGTCCTGCAGGAAGGTTCCCGTCTCCCGAGGGCATGTCCGGCGATATTTTCCGTCAAGCTAGCGCGTGCTGGGGCGAAGGCTGCGGAAAGACAGACCGTGCGCGAACGCCTGATGAGGCCATTGGGTTCCAGTAGGAAGCGGCGATCTTTTCAGGGAACCTTGGCCGGAAAGCCGGCGTTGACCTGCCAGAACGCAAGATAATTGCTTAGAAACACTCAATGGAGGCTCCTATGCTTGGCTGGGCTCTTACATTTCTGATCATCGCGCTGATTGCTGCCGCTCTTGGTTTTGGCGGCATTGCTGGCGCATCTGCCGGGATCGCTCAGATCCTCTTCGTCGTCTTCCTGATCCTGTTCGTGGTTGCGATGGTCGCCCGTGCGGTCCGTGGCAAACCGCCGGTCTGACGGAAACGACATGCGATAACGCATCTGGAAAGGGCCGTATCCGCAAGGATGCGGCCTTTTTTGAATGTTTTTGCGGGTTTTCTGGCCTGCGGTTGGGTTTGGGGGCAATCTGCGCTAGGTAATGATGCGCCATGGACCGGATCCCGCATCCGGCCACGAACGACGACGTTCAAGAAACGCAATGCCTGTGCGGTAATCTCCGGCAGGCCCGAAACAGGGGGAACGACGTGCAGTCTCTTGTGCGCAAGCTCGGTTTGCGAACCGATCCTTATATCTTCTTCATCTCGGCAATCTTCACGGTTGTCTTTGTTCTGCTTCTGGTGATCGCACCGGGCCCGATCGGCGATGCTTTCGCTGCGGGGCGCGAATGGATCACCGTTAATCTGGGGTGGTTCTTTATCCTCGGGGTTAATGTCTGGCTTGGGTTCCTGATCTGGGCCGCCATGTCGCGCCACGGCCATATCCGGCTAGGGCCGCGCGATTCCCGTCCCGAATATTCCAATCTCAGCTGGTTCACGATGCTCTTTGCCGGTGGTATCGGCACGGTGCTGATGTTCTGGGGTGTGGCCGAACCGATCAGCCATTTCTCGAACCCGCCTCTTCCGGGGGTCGAGCCCTATAGCGCGCAGGCCGCCGATGACGCGATGTCGATCGCGATCTATCACCTCGGTCTGCATACATGGACAATTTTCACCCTTCCGGGGCTGGCATTTGCCTATTTCATCAACCGTTACGACCTTCCGATCCGCGTAAGTTCGGTCTTCTATCCCCTCCTGAAAGAGCGGATCTACGGCCCTATCGGCAAGGCTATCGATATTGCGTCCATTCTAGGCACGTTGTTCGGTGTGGCGGTCTCGCTCGGGCTTGGCTCCAGCCAGATTGCGGCTGGCCTCTCGGCGCTCTTCGGACTGGAAGATGGCACGGTGCTGAAGGTCATCATCCTGACCGTCCTGACGGCGGTCGCCGTTCTGTCGATCACCGCAGGGCTCGACAAGGGCGTAAAGTTCCTGTCGAATCTCAATATCGGTATGGCCGTGGCGCTGATGGTCTTCGTGCTGGTGACAGGCTCGACATTGTTCCTGCTGCGCGGGATCGTCGAGACCTTCGGGCTTTATTTCGACAATCTGCCGCGGCTTGCCTTCTGGAACGATATGCTGGCCGACGAGAACCCAGCCACGCCCGGTTGGGGCTGGCAGGGTAGCTGGACGGTGTTCTACTGGGCATGGACCGTCACATGGTCGCCCTTCATCGGTCTGTTCGTCGCGCGGATCTCGCGCGGGCGCACGATCCGCGAGTTCGTTTTTGGTGTGCTGGCCGCGCCCTCGCTCTTCACCCTCATCTGGTTCGCCATTTTCGGCTGGCAGGCGATGGAGTTCGACGGGATCGGATCGGCGGCGCGGGCCGCGATGGGCGATCAGGCAGGCCAGATCAGCGAAGCGGTGGCCAATTCTGTCCCGTTAGCGATGTTCGCCTTCTTCGAGCATTTCCCCTGGTCGGGGTTCCTGCAGGGCTTCGGCGTGGTGATCGTGGCGATTTTCTTTGCAACTTCGGCGGATTCGGCCTCGTTGGTGGTGGATATGCTCTGCACCGGCACGCCAGAACCGGGCCCGGTGCCTCAGCGCGTCTTCTGGGGCGTAGCACAGGGTCTGGTGGCCGTAATGCTGATCGTTCTGGCGGGCGATGCCGGTCTGACCGCGCTGCAACAGGTGATCACGGTGGTCGGGCTGCCGATTTTCATCCTCGTGACGATGATGATTCCGTCGCTTATCCGTGGCTTTGCGGCCGAGGATATCGACCATGTGACCATTGGTAAAAGACCGAAACTCTCGGAATTCGACTGATAAGGAAGGGCGCCACTGGCGCCCTTTTCTTGTCCAGCACCATTTTGGCAAAAGAAAAAGACCCGTAATGCGGGTCTTTCTTACGAACGGAACACTAAAACGGGTTCAGTTGGTCGCGTCGTTTTTCGGCTCGCTATCGAGAAACTGGCGCAGGGCTTCCTCCAGTTGGTGCCCCCAGACGGGCTTCTCGCAGAAGATCGCACCAGGAAAACGGTCCTCGATCTCTTCGGCACGGCTATGACCGGACTGGAACACGAGCCGCGTGCCGCATTCATGGAGGCGCTTTGCCAGCGGGAATACCTCGCCATCGCGCAGTTGAACGTCGAGGATCGCCGCATCGGGGCGTTCCTTGATAATCATCAGCCGCGCCTCGGATCGCGAGGCGCAGGGGCCTATCACCCGATAGCCCATATCCCCGACCATCATCTCGAGATCCATTGCAACAATGGGCTCGTCTTCACAGATCAGGACCGTTTTTTGTACATGCTCGTTAGTCTGACAGCCCATAACCTAGCCTAGTGGTTCGTTTCTCTTCGCTCGTTTCGACCTCGATATCGCCATGCAGTTGCGCGGCGGACAGTTTGATCAGTGTCGATCCGAAGCCGTTTCCAATCTTCGATTCACTGGGCTCAACGCGCGATGTGTAGAGTTCGTTCCATTCAAGAATCAATTTGTTTTGGCGGGTCACCGACCAAGTTACTTGTAGCGTGCCATCCGCAGGTCCCAGAACCCCATATTTGGCTGCATTGGTTGCCAATTCGTGGAAAAGTAGGGACAGCGCATTAATTTCCTTGGTCTGGACATAGACATCAGGCCCTTCGATCCGCAGAACAGCCTGTTTCTCGTAGGGTTCGAGGGCGACCTTCACCACCTCGCGCAGCATCAGCCCATGGCCATTGCTGCCCGATTGGGTGAGCGAATGCGACCGTGCGAGGGCGGCGATCCGGCGCTCGAGTTCGGTGGTGAACTCACGCACCGAGCTGGCTTTGCGTCCCGCGATCCGCGTCATGCCCGAAATGATCGAGAACATGTTCTTCACGCGGTGATTCATCTCGCGCAGCATCGCCTCGCGGATCTGCATGGCTTCCTGCGCATCGGTCACATCGAAGATGACCCCGACGCGCCGTCCCAGCGCATCATGGTTCAGCCTGCGCCCGACAAGCCTCAGCGTGGGGGGCGAGAGATCTTTGGTATCGATCCGGATTGTGATATCCATCGCGCCTTCCGGCCCCGCCATCTGGCGCAGGCCCTGCCGCAGGATCTCGCGATCCTCGCGTAGCACATGGCGCAGCAATGTGCGCGGCTTGGACAGATCGTCCTCTTCGGTCAGGCGGAACATCGAGCGGCAGCGTGCATCCATGTCCAGCAGGTTCGAGCGGCGGTCATATTCCCAGACGCCCAGCCCGGCCACATCCAGTGCCAGCTTCAGGCGCTCGCCCTCGCGGGCCAGCTCCTGTTCCAGCGTCAAGGCCTGCGAGATATCGGTAAAGACCAGCGTCGCCCCGTCGATCTCGCCATTGCGGATCCGGTAGGGGTTGATCACCAGAGACCATGTCTTGTCGCTCTCGCGCTGGGTGACGGTCAGCTGCTGCACTTCCTGATTGCGGATCACATGCTCGACTGCGTGGAAGATCTCCTCGTTCTCGGAGAGATAGCTCGTCACATCGGTCAGCGGTCGGCCACGGTCGCCATGGCGGAACGGATAGAGCGTCAGGATCGATTCCGTATAGTTGCGGATATGCAGGCGCTGGTCCACCACGATCAGTGGCAAAGCGGTCGAAGCAAAGAAGTTCTGCAGATCGGCATTGGCGACCGAAAGCTCTTCGATCTTGTTCTTCAGTTCGTCATTGACCGTAGAGAGCTCCTCGTTTGTCGATTGGAGCTCCTCGTTCATCGACATCATTTCTTCGTTCGAGCTTTTCAGCTCCTCATTGGCGGTTTCCAGCTCCTCGACCGTGGTATGCAGGCGCGCGCGGGTGGCGCGCAGCTCTTCCTCGAGGCTCTGCACATGGCTGTCGGAGGGTTCGACATCGTCATAATCATGATCGTCGATCGGGCTGAAACGCCCTTCGTCGCGGAAGATCAGCAACACCGTGTGGTCGGGAAGGGGTTCGCCGACCAGTTCCAGGTTCTGTAGCCCGAATTCGGAATGCGCCGACAGATTCCTGTTTACTGTTTTGCGACCGGTCTCGGACACATGCCGGATCGCTGCAGAGATTGCCTCTTTCAGACCCGGACGGGCCACAGACTGCGCATGACGCACATGCGTGTCCATCAGATCGAAATCGACATATTTGCCCAGCTTGCCCGTTGTCTTCAGGATCTGGCCGGACCGGTCAACCACCATCGCGGGGTTGGTGTAGGCAGCCAGAAGGCGGGTCTCGGCATCGGTGGTGTCGATGCTGCGTGTTGCCTGACGGTCATCGGAATTCGTAATGTCGGTCTTGCCGGCTTGCGGATTGCCGACTTGCCCCTTGATGATGCCCGGATAGCCCGAACGGCTGTCATCGCGGGTAAAGAGTCGCGCGCCCACGGTCGCGGGCGTGAAATGCTTGTCATACTGGCCGACCGTTTCCGAAGGACCCAGAAACAGCGTGCCTCCCGGACGCAGGGCGAAATGGAAGATCGGCATGACTTCGGCCTGCAGCTTGTCGCCGAAATAGATCAGCAGGTTGCGGCAGGACAGGAGATCGATATTGGAGAAGGGCGGATCTCGGACCACGCTATGTAGCGAGAAGCGCACGCAATCACGCAGCTGCGAGGTGATCTGGAACTTGCCGTCACGGCCCACCGTATACAGTTCGCGGAAATGCTCGGGAATATCGGCAAGGGCGGCCTGCGGATAGGTGCCCTGCCGCGCGAGGCGCAGCATCTGCTCGTCGATATCGGTGGCGAAGATCTGCAGCTGCTGGTGACGTCCGGCGCGGGCCTGGGCATCGTGGAACAGCATGGCCAGAGAATAGGCCTCCTCGCCGCTCGAGCAGCCCGGTGCCCAGATCCGGATCTCGTCGCGGGTGCTTTCCTGCACCAGAGGTTCCACCACGCGCTGGCGCAGGATCTCGAACTGTTCCGGATCGCGGAAGAACCGTGTGACATTGATCAGCAGCTCGCGGAAGAGCTTGTCGCATTCGTTCGGATCGACCCGCAGGCGGCGCAGATAGTCTATGGCATCGGCCAGCCCCAGAACGCGGATACGTCGCTCGATCCGGCGCACCAGTGTCGAGACCTTGTAGAGCGTGAAGTCGTGACCCGAGGTCTTGCGCACGACGGCGCAGATATCAGGGACCAACTCCTCGATAGAGCGGCCGAGCTTGTCGTCATCGAACTGCAGGGAGCTATGGGAATAGAACTGGCTGATGGTCTCGATGATGCGACCGGGCGGGCGGATGAAGTCGACAAGCCCGGTGGCCTTGGCCGACATCGGCATTCCATCATATTTGGCCGATTCCGGATCCTGCGCGATACATAGCCCGCCAAATTCCTTGATGGCACGCAAACCGGCACTGCCATCGGCGCCGGTGCCGGACAGGATCACACAGGAGGCATAGCGCCCCTGATCGCGGGCGAGGCTCTCGAAGAAATCGTCGATCGGTCTGCGCAAGCCGCGCGGTTGCGCGAAATCGGTGAGGTGGAGCACGCGGTTATGCACTGTAAGCCCGTGTCCGGGGGGGATGATATAGACACGCCCACGCTCGATGGTCACCCCATCTGTGGCCTGGGTAACCTGTAATGATGTCTGGCGCCCGAGCAGTTCCGCGAGCAGACTCTCGTGATTGGGGTCGAGATGCTGGATCACGACATAGGCAAGGTTGGCATCCGGCGAGGCCTGCGCCAGCATTTCACGGATCGCTTCCAACCCGCCCGCCGAGGCACCGATGCCTACAACGCAAATCCGGTCTTTATCAAGTTCGGCCATCGGCTCTTCAGGTCCTTGGAACACTCAAACGGGCAATCAACGAAATCGAATCCGCGATCAACTGGGCAGAACTTATCATGGCGAGCCCGTATTCCTTGGCGATCTTGTCGATATCGGACAGGTTCCGCGCCAGTGTCACGTCATTCGAATCAAGCCGCGCACGGTCAAGCACGGGTGACATGTCGAATTGCGAGGCAAGCATGTAGCGTGTGAGGCCATCCTCGTCACGCAGGCGCGACATGAAAACGAGGTTATGGAAGGTCGAGCCATCCTTGCGGTAGTTGAGAACATGGAAACGTCCACTGTCACGCATATCGTCATGGACGAAGCGGCTCAGTTCGGCCTTGTCTTCCGCGTCGCTCTTCTCCCCTTGCAGGAAGCGGCAGTTGATCCCCAGCACCTCTTCGCGTGTGTAGCCGGTGAGCGCCAAGAAGGCGTCATTGACCAGACATAACGGGACATCCTCGCCAACTTCGGAGAGGGCAAGTGCGATCCGGCTTCTCTCGAAATAGCGTTCGAGCGCGGGGGGCAGATCCTGAGGATCATGAATGGGGGCATCTATCTGGCTCATGAGGACACAATGTGCATCGACCGCGGCACTTGGCAAGCGCAGACCGGCGCGCGCGGCCAACTGTGATCGGCGAGACGGAGGGCGGATCAAGACGGTCTGAAGGTTCGCCTGCTCGTATCTGCGTTGATGTTTGTGTGTGGTGATTCCGGTGTGTCGGTGTTGCGGGTGTGTCAGGATGGTGGCTGTGTCATAAAACTGATCGAAATAACTATATACATATCAGTAAGTTATTTGAATTTTTGTATGAATTTATGATTTTCGTTGAAAAAGGGGTTGCGGTGTTTGGGTGTTGTCCGTAAATACCGCTTCACCGCAGCGGCAGACGACGCAGCGGGGCGCGGAGGCCGCGGCAGACGGGATCGAGAGAGACGGTTTGGGGCGGCTGAGGCGATAGACATTCGGAAGATGAGGTTTGCGGTTCGCACCTGAGGGATTGGGTGCTGCTGTTGATTTTTGTCTTCGGCTCTTTGACATTGATGGTTTTACTGAAGAGATATGCGGGCGGTTTGGTCTATGATCGACTAAATGAACGTCTGTATATCGGCTCACTAGGGTTTCGGCTCGATGATGTGAGTGTCAGCTTCACTGTTTGTCGGTATCACGCAAGTGGAACGATAAGCAGAAGCGTTTATTCTTTATGGATAGACGATGTGCAGTGGTTCATACGTCAAGGTTAGCGATGCAAATCGCTTTCAACTTGAGAGTTTGATCCTGGCTCAGAACGAACGCTGGCGGCAGGC